>CAVSKC010000019.1:0-58694 GCA_963728425.1 uncultured Actinomycetota bacterium | reverse complement strand
AGGCGCTGAGAGGAAGCTGCCTGCCCCTGACGGAGGCACTGCCGTTGTTGCCGGTGGTGGAAGCCCTTCGCAGCTACGCGCAAAGCGACAACGGCCGCAGCGCGCAGGCGATCCTCAACGTACAGCCGCGATACGTGCGGGACGAGCTCGTCCGGCTCCTGCCCGAGTACGACGTCACGCCGGCAGGCTGGCAGGAGGCGGACGAGGGCGACGGCGAGGGTTGGCGGCGTGAGCGGCTCTTCGCGGCGGTTCGAGAGTTCCTCGCAGCAGCGGCGGCTCGCAGCTCAGTCACCCTGGTGATCGAGGACCTGCACTGGGCCGATCGCAGCACCTTGGACCTGCTGCGGTTCCTGATTAGCGGCGGCCGTCCGAGCGCAGTACCGATGGCCTTGAGCTGCCGCGCCGACGAGCCGCTGTCCGACTCGGCGTTTCCCGAGTGGCTGGCGGTGGCGCGGACAGCTCCGGGTGTAGCCGAGATCACTCTTGAACCGTTCACTGCAAGCGATGCGGGACTGCAGGCAACCGCACTGCTCGGACGGGCGCCCGACGGCCCGACGCTCGCAGCCCTCTACCGGCGAACAGGCGGCAACCCGTTCTTCACCGAGCAGCTCATCGCCGCGGGACTCGGGGAGGAAGGTCGGAGCACCATGGCGACGCCGCCGGGACTCACCGCCCTGCTGGCTGCCCGGGTCCGGCGCGCCTCGCAGCCCGCCCGACAGGTCCTGGCGGCACTGGCAGTCGCGGGGCGGCCGATCGACGAACAGACCCTGGCGACGGTGAGCGAGCTCGACGTCATCGACGTCGAAGATGCGCTCATCGAGCTCCTCGAGGCAAGGTTGGTGACCACGCAGGGCGACGATGCCTACCTGCCTCGCCATCAACTGCTCGCCGACGTCGTCTCCGCAGAGCTCCTTGCGGCCCGCAGGCGGGCAATGCACGCAAGGTTCGCGCTGAGTCTCGCTGCCCGCAGCGGCGCAGACAACGCCGCCGAGATCGCCGCGCACTGGTCGGCAGCCGGAGACACGGACCAGGAGCTGGCCTGGAGCGCCACCGCCGGCAGCGCGGCTGAGGGAATGTACGCGTACGCCGAGGCAGCCCGGCACTGGGAGCGGGTGATCCAGCTGTGGGACGCCGCCTCGACCACGCCACCGGGACTACGACTGGGGATGGCCTACTTGCACGCACTCGGGGACTTGTTCTACTGCAGCGAGAGGCGCCGCGCCAGCGAGCTCACTGACGTAGGGCTTGCCCACGTGGGAGAGGGTGTCGACGACGCTGATCGCTACGAGCGGGCCGTGCTGCTGTCCTATGCCGCGACCTTTCGTCGGGTCGACTCGTTGCACGCCGCGTTGCGCGCGAGCGAGGAGTCGGTGCGGTTGTTCTCTACGCTCCCGCCGAGCCACGAACGTGCGTCGTCGCTGGGTGCGCACGGCAAGCTGCTCGACGTCGCGGGGCGCCCCGACGACGCCCTGCGTGCGATGTCCGACGGGCTCGCGGACGCCCGGGCACGCGGGTCGCGCGACGACCAAGCAGCAGCCCTGACGGATCTCACCCACCACGAGCTGGTCGACGGCGACTGGCAGCGCGGGCTGGCCCATCTCGCCCAGGCAGAGGAGCTGGTGCGCGGGTCGCGGGACGTCGAGTCGCGGTTGCTGGTCGCGATCTACCGGACCCATGTGTTGCTGCAGACGGGGCAACTGTCAACGGCCGTCGACGTGGGCGAGAGGGCGTTGCAGGCTGTCGACTCGCAGGGCGGCGGATCCTTTCCCCAAGCGTCACACGTGCGTGCCAACGTCGCGTATGCGCTGCTCGAGCTGGGCCGGGTCATCGATGCCGCGATGGTCGTCGACCCGCTGGTCTCGGTCGAACCGACGCAGCTTGATCGGGCCGTGCATCAGGTCCGCATCCAGCTCGACGTCGTCCGCGGCGACCTGGATGCAGCATCGACCCGACTCGCCTCGCTGCGGGGGGTGGTGCCGGACAACCCGAGCATCGTCCTGGCCCTCGAGCAGCAGGCGTTGGAAATCGCGGTGTGGCGTCAGAACGCGGAAGCCGCCGTCGAACCCGGGATGACGATCCTGGCCCGGATGAGGGACCACCCGGACGGACGCGAGACCGGACGACTGCTGAGCACGGCCATGCGCGCCTGCGCCGATCACGCAGAACGAGCCCGCGCACGCGCAGACGACCAGGGGGTGCGGGCGGCGTTGACGCAGACGGAACAGCTCCAAGCGCAGCACGCCGACCTCCGACATGACCCGTTCGCTGACCACCCGGCCGTGGTCACCGCCGGCGCCGAGCTCGCCACCTGGCAGGCCGAGCTCGCGCGAGCGGCCGGAGCGGACCAGGTCGACCTTTGGGGGCAGGCGGCACGGCTCTGGGAATCGCTCGAGCGCCCCCACCGGACGTCGTATGCACTCTGGCGACAAGCTGAAGCGCTGCTCGCGGCCGGTGAGCGTGGCCACGCGGCGCCCGTACTCCAGGAGGGATCGGCACTCGCCGCGACCATGGTTCCGCTCCGAGAGGGCATCGCCGCACTGGGCCGGCGGGCTCGCATCGATCTTCGCCCGGCCGACCAGCAGGATGACGGGGACGCGGAACGCGATCAGGACCCGTACGACTTGACCCCACGAGAGCGGGAGGTCCTTCGCCTGGTCGTGCAGGGGCTGACCAATGCCCAGATCGGCGCCACCTTGTTCATGAGCCCGAAGACGGCCTCCGTGCACGTCACCCACATCCTGCAGAAGCTGGGCGTGAGCGGCCGCGTTCAAGCTGCGGCTCTCGCCGAGCGCGCTGGTCTGCTTGAGTACCGCGACGGTGACTAGCCGAGGTCGGTCGACTCTCCCGGGGCCAGCCGGCGATAGTCGGTGCCGCCCTCCTGCACCATCCACCGGTCCACGCCGGCGTTGCCGATGTCGCTGAACATCGCGTCGTGGACGGGGAAGGCCCGGACCGGTCCGACCGCGCGCACGAAGTCGAGCGCCTCGCGCAACTTGAGCCACGGTGCGCTCACCGGCACGAGCAGCGTCTCCACCTCGCCATCGGGCACGTGCAGCGCGTCGCCCGGGTGGTAGACGCCGGCGAGGACGAAGCCGATGTTGGCGCAACCCGGCAGCCCGTCGTAGATCTCGGCGTGCGCGCCGCCGACCACCTGTACGTCGACCCCAGCGACCGTGAAGATCTCCCCCGGCCCGACATCGTGCACCTCGACGCCATGGTCGTTGGCCAGGGACGCGGCGACGCCGGCGTTGGTGTGCAGCCGCAGGCCGTCCCGGACGAGCGGCACCAGGAGGTCGACGTCGAGGTGGTCGGCGTGCTCGTGGGTGACCAGCACGTCCGTGACCCCGGCCAGGTCGACGTCCGGGGTGTACGTGCCCGGGTCCAGGACCACCGAGCCGCCGTCCAGGTCGAGCCGGACGCAGGCGTGGCCGTACTTCGTGAGTCGCACGCTGCGAGGCTAACAAGGCCCGACCCGACCCCGCCGTTCTGCGGATTTCGTCGTGACCAACCACTGTCACGCCGGATTCCGTCGCAGTATCGTGCTCGCCATGACTGATCTCGGTGGACCGTCCCTGCCCCAAGAACGCCGCCTGGTGACCGCCGTCCCCGGCCCCCGCTCGGCCGCGCTGATGGAGCGCCGGAACGCGGTGGTGGCCCGCGGCATCGGCACCACCCTGCCGGTGTTCGTCGAGCGGGCCGGCGGCGGCGTGCTGGTCGACGTCGACGGCAACTCGCTGATCGACTTCGGCTCCGGCATCGCGGTGGCCAGCGTCGGCAACGCCGCCGACGCGGTGGTGACCCGGGTCCAAGAGCAGGTGGCGCGCTTCACCCACACCTGCTTCATGGTCACTCCGTACGACGGGTACATCGAGGTGTGCGAGGCGCTGGACCGGCTGACGCCGGGCGACCACGAGAAGCGGTCGGCCCTGTTCAACTCGGGTGCCGAGGCCGTCGAGAACGCGGTGAAGATCGCCCGCGCGCACACCAAGCGGCAGGCCGTCGTCGTGTTCGACCACGGCTACCACGGCCGGACCAACCTCACGATGGCGCTGACCGCCAAGAACATGCCTTACAAGCACTCGTTCGGGCCGTTCGCTCCGGAGGTCTACCGGGTGCCGATGTCCTACCCGTTCCGCGACCCGACGGGCATGACCGGCGAGCAGGCCGCGGCCCGCGCCCTGGACCTGGTCGAGAAGCAGGTCGGTGCGGACAACGTGGCCTGCGTGGTGATCGAGCCGATCCAGGGCGAGGGCGGCTTCGTCGTGCCGGCCCCCGGATTCCTCGCGGCCCTGTCGCAGTGGTGCACCGACAACGGAGCCGTCTTCGTCGCCGACGAGATCCAGTCCGGCTTTGCACGCACCGGTGACTGGTTCGCCTGCGACCACGAGGGTGTCGTACCGGACCTGGTCACCACCGCCAAGGGCATCGCCGGCGGGCTGCCGCTGGCCGCGGTGACCGGTCGGGCCGAGATCATGGACGCGCCGCACGTCGGCGGCCTCGGCGGGACCTATGGCGGCAACCCGGTCGCGTGCGCCGCGGCGCTCGGCGCGATCGAGACGATGGAGACCCTCGACCTCTGCGGCCGCGCGCGCCGGATCGGCGAGGTGATGACGGCGCGACTGGTCGAGCTTTCCTCGACGTACGACGTGATCGGGGACGTGCGCGGCCGCGGCGCGATGGTCGCGGTCGAGCTGACCCGCCCCGGCACCCTGGAGCCCGACGCCGCGGCCACGACGGCCGTCGCCAAGGCCTGCCACGCCGACGGACTGGTGGTGCTCACCTGCGGCACCTACGGCAACGTGCTGCGGCTGCTCCCGCCGCTGGTGATGCCCGAGCACCTGCTCGACGAGGGCCTCGGCGTGCTGGAGAAGGCCTTCGCCGGGCTGGCCTGACCGGGTGGGCGCGGCAGAGACCGTCCTGGTCGGCGGCTCGCTGTTCCTCGACGGCGCGTCCCGACCCGGCGCGGTCGCCATCGCGGGCGGACGGATTGCGCTGGTCGGCAGCGACGACGAGGTCCACGAGACCATCGGCCCGCACACCGACGTCGTCGATGTGCGCGGCGGCTTGGTGCTGCCCGCCTTCCAGGACGCGCACGCGCACCCGCTCGCTGCAGGCGTCGACATGCTGCGCTGCGACCTCACCGCGGCGACGTCGGCGGAGGACACGGTGGCGCGGATCGCGGCGTACGCCGGTCACCGACCCGGCCTACCGTGGGTCCTCGGGTCGGGCTGGTCGATGGCGCACTTCCCCGGCGGCACCCCCACCCGGGATGCCCTGGACGCGGTGGTCCGCGATCGGCCGGCGCTGCTGAGCAACCGCGACGGCCATGGCGCCTGGGCCAACAGCCGGGCGCTGGAACTTGCCGGCCTCAACGCCGAGACCCCGGACCCGCCGGACGGCCGGATCGAACGGGACCCGACCGGCGCACCGTCCGGCACCCTGCACGAGGGTGCCGTCGCCCTGGTCGAGCGGCTGGCCCCGCTGCCGACACCGGCCGAGCAGCTGGCCGGCCTGCTGGCGGCACAGCAGGTGATGTTCTCCTACGGCATCACCGCCTGGCAGGACGCCGCGGTGGGCGCGCTGTTCGGCCAGCCCGACTCGCTGCCCGTCTACCTGCGTGCGCACGCGAGCGGCGAGCTCCGAGCGCGGGTCGTCGCGGCGCAGTGGTGGCACCGCGACCGCGGTGCCGAGCAGGTGGCCGAGCTGGTCGAGCGCCGGGACTCCGCCGCCACGCAGGGCTTCGCGGCCGGCACGGTCAAGGTGATGCAGGACGGCGTGGTGGAGAACTTCACCGCCGGTCTGCTCGGCCCGTACCTGGACGGCTGCGGGGCCGAGACCGGCAACCGCGGCCTGAGCTTCGTCGACCCGGCCGCGCTCGCCGCGCACGTCACCGAGCTGGACCGGCTCGGCTTCCAGGTGCACTTTCACGCGCTCGGCGACCGGGCCGTCCGCGAGTGCCTGGACGCCATCGCGGCCGCACGCCGCGCGAACGGCCGGGACGGGCCACGGCACCACGTGGCCCACCTGCAGGTGGTCGACCCGGCCGACCTCGCGCGGTTCGCCGAGCTCGGGGCGGCCGCGACGATCCAGCCGCTGTGGGCGGCGCACGAGCCGCAGATGGACGAGCTGACCATCCCATTCCTCGGCCAGCGGAGGTCGGACCTGCAGTACCCGTTCGCCGACCTGGCCGCCGCGGGCGCGCACCTGGCCGGCGGCAGCGACTGGCCGGTCAGCAGCCCCGACCCGGTCCAGGGCGTGCACGTCGCGGTCAACCGCGTCCTCCCCGAAGCGCGCGGCGCCGAGGCGGAGCCGCTGTCACCCCGCAACCGGCTCGACCTCGGCACGGCATTGACCGCCTACACAGCGGGCAGCGCCTGGGTGAACGGGCTGGACGACCGCACCGGCCGCCTGGCGCCCGGGCTGCTCGCCGACCTGGCCGTGCTCGACCGCGACCCGTTCGCCCACCCGCCGGACGAGATCGGAGCCGCCGTGGTGGTGACGACCTACCTCGCGGGCGAGACGGTCTTCCGCGCGTCCTGACCGAGGTAGCCGTTGGCCACCATCGCCACGAACTGCTGCACCCCGTCCTCCTCCGGCGCGAGCGGCCCGGGTCGGGCGTGCTCGCTGCTGAGGCCGCGCTGGACCGACTCGCAGGCCGCCCAGTCCTGCCGGTTGGTCAGGTCCCAGAAGTCCACCGCGTACGCCGGGTCGAAGCCGGCCTGCTGCTTGGCCTCCTCGGGGAACAGCCAGGCGCACTCGATCGCGGTGCGGTCGGCCGCCAGCGGTGTCAGCCTGTGCGTCATGACGTAGTCCGGGTGCAGGCTGACGAGCAGGTTGGGGAACAGCGCGACGTACATCACCGTCCGGCGCTCGGTCTCGGAGAGGCCCTCGATCACCGCGCCCGCGCCTCGGCCGTCCAGCGACATCGTGTCCGCCTCGTCGCGCAGCGACATCCAGCCGCCGACCCAGTCGCCGTCCATATCGAGGTTGGAGCCGCTGTCGGGCGGGCTGACTGCGCACAGCTCAGGGTGGATCATCGAGCAGTGGTAGCACTCCTGGTAGTTCTCCACCACGGTCTTCCAGTTGGCCGCGATCTCGTACTCGTGCGACGCGAGCACCTGCAGCGTCGCCGGCCGGTACGGCGCCACGATGCCCTCCAGCTCACCGATGTGGTCGGCGAACGGTCGGGCCCGGCCGGAGCCGTCGACGAAGACCCACCCGTGCCACTCCTGGCTGGGCAGCTCGATCAGGCCGAGCGGCCCGGGGTCGAAGTCCTCGACGTCCCGGAACCCCGGCGCACCGAGCAGTGAGCCGTCCAGCCGGTAGGACCAGGCGTGGTACGGGCAGACGATGCCCTTCTTGCGCGCGCCCGACCCGCAGGGCAGCAGCTCGTGCCCCCGGTGGCGGCAGACGTTGGCGAACGCCCGGAGCACGCCGTCCTCGGCCCGGGTCAGCAGCACCCCGGCGGCACCGAGCGAGTAGGCCCGCTGGCTGCCCGGCTCGGCCAGGTCGGTGCCCCGGCCCAGGCAGACCCATCCGGTGAAGAAGTGGGCCCGCTCCCAGGCGAACACCGCCGGGTCGACGTAGGCCTCCCGCGGCAGCAGGGTGCTGCGGCCGTGCGGCGCGAGGGCCGAAGCCAGCCGCGCGGGGTCGATAGGTGAGCTGGCAGCGTCCTGACTGAACACACAGTCAGGATAGCCGGGTCAGAACGCCTGCGCCACGTGCTTGAGCCGGGTGTAGTCCTCCAGCCCGTAGGAGCCGAGGTCCTTGCCGTAGCCCGACGACCCGAAGCCACCGTGCGGCATCTCGGCGGCCATCGGCGCGTGGGTGTTCACCGAGACCGCTCCGAAGTCGAGGTCGCGCAGGAACCGCATCGCCCGGGCGTGGTCGGTCGTCCACACGCTCGCGGTCAGGCCGTGGTCGACGCCATTGGCGAGCGTCAGCGCCTCCTCCTCGTCCTCGACCACCTGGACCGTCACCACTGGCCCGAAGATCTCGGTCTGCACGATCTCGTCCTGCTGCTCGACGCCCACCACGACGGTGGCCGGGAGGAACCAGCCGGGGCGCGGCAGCCGCTTGCCGCCAGTGACGACCGCCGCGCGCGCCGGCAGCCGGTCGAGCAGGCCCTCGACCCGGGCCAGGTGCTCGGCACTGATGAGCGGGCCGTGCCCGGCGTCGGGCAGCTCGGGACCGCCGGCGACGGTCTGCTCGGCGGCCGCGACCAGCGCGGCCACGAACGCCGAGGCCACGTCCCGGTGGACCAGCACCCGGGCCGCCGCGGTGCAGTCCTGGCCGGCGTTGAGGTAGGCACCGGCCGCGATGCCCTCGGCGGCAGCCACCAGGTCGGCGTCGGCGAAGACCACGGCGGGTGCGTTGCCGCCGAGCTCGAGGTGGGTGCGGGCCAGCCGGTCGGCTGCGGCGGCCGCGACCGCGCGACCGGCCCGGACGCTGCCGGTCAGCGAGACCTGCGCGACCGAGGGGTGAGCTGCGAGAGCAGCGCCCGCCTTCGGACCGCCGCAGACGACGTTGAGCACGCCGGGTGGCAGCACGCCGGCGAGCAGCTCGGCGGTCCGCACGGTCGACGCGGGCGTCAGCTCCGAGGGCTTTAGCACCATGGTGTTGCCCGCCGCGATCGCCGGCGCCCACTTCCAGGCGGCCATCATGAAGGGGTAGTTCCAGGGCGTGATGGCGCCGCACACGCCCACCGGCTCGCGGCGCACGCCGGACGTCAGCCCCTCCTCGTACTCCCCTACGGCCCGGCCCTCGAGCAGCCGGGCCGCGCCGGCGAAGAACCGCACGTGGTCCAGCGTCGGCGGGATCTCGTCGGTGTCGACCACCCGCTGCGGCTTCCCGGTGTCGCGTACCTCGAGGGCGCCGAGCTCCTCCGCGTGCGCCGCCAGCAGGTCCGCGGCCGCGAGCAGCGCGTCCATCCGCTCCCGTGGCGTGGTCCGCCGCCAGCCGCGGAACGCCTCGGCGGCGGCCGCGCAGGCGTCGTCGACGTCGGCCGGGCTGGAGTCGGCGGCCTCGGCCCACGGCTCGCCGGTCACCGGGTCGACCGAGGTGAGCCGGGCACCGTCGGCCGCGGGGCGGGTGGTGCCGCCGATCACGTTGCCGAAGAACGGGGTCATCGCCTACAGCCCTCCTGCGAAGCTCTCGAGACTCGCCGATTCCTTCTCGCCGCGGCTGAGCCGCCGGTAGACGAGCAGACCGACGACCACGGCGACCATCGCTGCCAGCAGCATCAGGGTCGCCAGCGCGTTCAGCGCGGGCGTCGGTGCGGCCCGAGCGGTGTTGTAGATCTTGACCGACGTGGGCTCGGTGGACGCGTCACCCGACAGGTAGCGGACGATGACGAAGTCGTCGATGACGTCGGCGAAGACCAGCACGGCGCTCACGAAGATGGCCGGCGTCAGCATGGGCAGCAGCACCCGGCGTACGGCACCCATCGGGGACGCGCCGAGGTCGATGGCCGCCTGCTCGTACTGCTTGCCGATCGTGAGCAGCCGGGCCCGCACGATGACCACCGGGTAGGACAGCTGGAAGGTCACCAGCCCGGCCACCTGCGCCGAGGTGCCGAGCTGGAGCGGGGTGCGCACCTCGTTCACGAGGAACAGCAGCGCGACCGCCAGCAGCGTCTCGGGGATCACGAACGACACCAGCATCACGAAGTTGGCGCCCTCCGGCAGCCGGCCGCGCCAGCGGTCGACGCCGAGCGCGAAGGCGACGCCGAGCGGCACTGTCACGGCCGTGGCGAGCACCCCGAGCACCAGCGTGTGGGTCAGGGCGGTACGAAGTGTGTCGTCGTGCCACACCGAGCGGATCGGGTCGCCCCAGTACCACCGGAACGAGAAGCCCTGCCACTGGGTCCGGGACCGCCCGGAGTTGAACGAGAACATGACGGCGATCACCACGGGCAGCAGTGACCACAGCAGGTACGCCGCGGTGACCGCCTGCAGGATGCGGGGCGGCCGCTGCGGGTCGGCCAGCCACCGGCGCAGCGCGGTCACGAGTCCAGCCCCTCGGCCCGGGCGGTCCGGACGTAGAGCAGCATCGGGACCAGTGCGACGACCAGCACCAGCAGCACGAACGCCCCGGCCTGGCCGGTCTGGCCCGGGGTCAGCACGGTGTTGTTGATGAGGTTGCCGACCATCGCCGTGCTGGGCGAGCCGGACAGCAGGTCGGAGGTGAAGTAGTCGCCGAGCATCGGCAGGCAGGTGAGCAGGACGCTGGCGATGATCGCCGGCCGGCTCAGCGGCAGGGTGACCCGGCGGAAGGTCTCGAACCGGCCGGCGCCCAGGTCGCGGGCGGCCTCCAGGACGCTTCCCTGCAGGCGGTCCAGCCCGGCGTACAGCGGCAGGATCATGTAGGGGATGTATCCGTAGACCAGGCCGAGCACCACGACGACGGACCGCCCGTTGAGCCAGTCGACGTGCACGTCGGCCAGACCCCCGAGGCTGAGGGCCCGGTTGACCAGACCGTCGTTCTGCAGCAGGTTCACCCAGGCGAGCATCCGCATCATGTAGCTGATCCAGAACGGCGCGACGAGCAGCGCGAGCAGCACCTTGCGGTGCCGCCCCGACAGCCGGGCCGTGTAGTAGGCGACCGGGTAGGCGACCAGCAGGCACAGGCTGCTCGCAAGCAGAACGTAGACCGCAGTGCGCAGGAGGGCCGGCCCGAAGTAGCCGTCGGCCCCGACGATGTGGTCGAACACGTCGAGGAACTGCGCGGAGTTCCACTTGGCCGGGTTCCAGACGGGCAGCGGCGTGCGGAAGATCGGGTCGACGCCGCCGAAGACGATCGCCAGCACCACGTAGAGCGGCGCCACGAACAGCAGGGCGAGCCACAAGGCCCCTGGCAGGGCCAGGGCCGGCCACAGGAGGCTGCGACGACCCTTCCGGGTCGTCCCCGCGTCCACCGACATCGTCAGGCGCCGGCCTTGAACCGTTGCCAGACCTGGTGCCACGCCGCGTCCGCGTCGGGCGGGAGCTCGAGCAGCCGGTAGGCCGCCCCGAACCACTCCCGCCGGACCACCGCGGTCGCGAGGTTGGCCGGGACGTAGCCGTCCGAGACCGACTGGTCCGGGGACAGCGACGTCTGCGGAGGCTGGTACCCGACGTACCCGAAGTTCTTCAGCGCGTTCTTGGTGTCGAGCATGAAGTTCAGGAACAGGTGCGCGAGCACCGGGTTCTGGCCCTGGCTCAGGATCACCATCAGGTCGTTGTCGACCATTCCCTTGCCGTCGGGCGGGAACCAGTAGGCCAGCACGTCCGGCTTGACGCCCTTGGGCAGGTAGTACTGCGCGTTCACGATGTCGCCCGACCACATCTGAGCCAGCTGCAGCTGGCCGGCCGGCAGGTCGTTGTACATCGTGATGGTCACCTTGGGGTTGGTCTTCTGCTGCATGTCCAGCATCAAGGTCTGGATCTTGGCGATGTCCTTCGCCGACGTCGTGTTGATGTTCGTGATGCCGCCGCGCAGCGCGACCATCGCCATGGCGGTGTGCCAGTCGTCGATCACCGCGATCTTGCGGGCCAGGTCGGTGTCCCAGAAGACGTCGTAGGGGTTCGGCATCGACCCCACGTCGAGGCTCACCTTGTCCGCGCGCCAGCCGATGCCGGTCGTGTACACCGTGTAGGGCACGGTGTAGTTCCACTTGCCGTCGTACCAGGGGTCGGTGAACTCCGGCCAGACGTTGGCGATGTTCGGGATGTAGCTGTGGTTGAGCGGCCGGATCAGCTTGGCCGTCACCATCTTCGCGATCTGGTCGTAGCTGGGGAAGTAGATGTCGAACCCGGACTTGCCGGCGCGGATCTTGGTCAGCCCCTCGTCGGTGTCGTTGAACGTGGAGACCCGCACCTTGACGTCGTACGCGGCGTACTTGCGCTCGAACGCCTTGACCACGCCCGGCCCGATGTAGTCGGCGTAGTTGTAGAGCTTGAGGGTGGCGCCCTTCTCCGGCTCGAGGGCGTCGGCGATCAGGGCTGCCTCGTCGACCGGCCAGGTCACCGGCGTCGACGGCGACGCGATCTTGAAGGCCGGCGTGGACGTCGACCCGGGCGCCGACACGCCGCCCGGGGTGTCCGAGGAGCAGGCCGCGAGCGCCTCGAGCAGGGCTGGTCCGCCGAGGGCCGCGAGACTCATCCGGCCGAGGAAGGAGCGCCGGTCGATCGGCCGGGGACGGCGTCGGGCGAGCTCTTCGGGCAACGGGACCGCCTCCCTCGCGCCGACCTTGACTCGGTGGCAGCACGCTTGCATAGACTGAACGCTCAGTCAACATCCGGACAGTGAGTCCGACAGCACCGACAGTGAGGTAGGCCATGGGCCTGGCAGCCGTCCCCGGGACGACGTCGACGGGCCCGACGACGCCGGCCCTCGATCCGATCATCGCCGAGCAGGAGGACCTGTTCCTGCGGCGGCAGCCGCAGTCGGCCGCCATCGGCGCGCGGGCCCGGGCGGTGCTCGCCGGTGGCGCCACCTCGAGCTGGCAGATCGCCCAGCCGCAGGCGGTGTGGCTCAGCCACGGGCTCGGGTCGAAGATCTACGACGTCGACGGCACGGAGTACGTCGACCTGCACGGCGGGTACGGCGTGTCGCTGGTGGGCCACGCGCACCCCGCGATCGTGCGCGCCGTCACCGAACGGGTCGCGCGCGGCACCCACTTCGCGCAGCCCACCGAGGACGCACTGGTCGTGGCCACCGAGCTGGCCCGCCGGTTCGGCCTGCCGCTGTGGCGGTTCGGGAACTCCGGCACCGAGGCCACGATGGACGCGGTGCACCTGATGCGTGCCGCGACCGGGCGGGACCTCGTGATCAAGGTGGAGGGCTGCTACCACGGCCACCACGACTCGGTGGAGGTGTCGGTCCTCCCCGAGGCCGACGAGGCCGGTCCGCCCGAGCGTCCGGTAGGCGTGCCCGGCAACACCGGCATCCCGCAGGCGTTCGTCGACCTGGTCGCGGTGGTCGGCTTCAACGACGTCTCGGCGGTCGCCCGGGTGCTCGACGAGAACCCCCGCCGGGTCGCGGGGATGATCGTCGAGCCGGTGATGATGAACGCCGGCATCATCCCGCCGGACCCCGGCTACCTCGACGCCGTGCGCGACCTGCTGCACGCCCACGGCGCCCTGCTCGCCTTCGACGAGGTGAAGACCGGGCTCACCGTCTCCCCCGGCGGCGCCACCGCGGCCTACGGCGTCACCCCCGACATCATCTGTCTCGCCAAGGCCCTGGGCGGCGGCCTGCCGGTAGCGGCCATCGGCGGCACCGAGGCCGTGATGGGGCTGATCAGCGACGGGACCTACGAGCAGGTGGGGACGTTCAACGGGAACCCCCTGTCGATGGCGGCCGCCCGCGCCACCCTGCTCGAGGCCCTGACGCCCGAGGCCTACGCCCGGCTTGAGCGGCTGCGGGCCCGGCTGCACGAGCAGGTGACCGAGGTGCTGCGGGCCAACGACCTCCCCTGGCACGTCGTGACCGTCGGCGCCAAGGGATGCATCAGCTTCCTCGACCGGCCGGTGCGCCACCTGCGAGACTTCCACGACATCGACGAGCGGCTGGGCCACCTGCACTGGCTGGTGCAGCACAACGGCGGCGTCTTCCTGCCCCCGTGGGGCAAGGTGGAGCAGTGGCTGCTCTCGGTGCAGCACGACGAGGAGGACGCCGACCGGTTCGTCGCCAACGTGGCGACGTTCGCCGCACTGGTGAGAGGCTGACGCGTGGCACCTGGGACAGCTCGCGGCGGGGCGGTCCGGCTGGTGCGGCTGGCGAAGCAGTTCGACGACGCGCACGCAGTCCGGGGCATCGACCTGGACATCCACGCAGGCGAGTTCTTCTCGCTGCTGGGGCCGTCCGGGTGCGGGAAGACCACCACCCTGCGGATGATCGCCGGCTTCGAGACGCCCACCTCGGGCGAGATCCTGCTGGACGGCGCCGACCTCGTGTCCGTACCCGCCCACCGGCGCCCGGTGAACACCGTCTTCCAGTCGTACGCGCTGTTCCCGTTCCTCGACGTGCGCGACAACGTCGCGTTCGGGCTGCGCTACCAGAAGGTCGGCAAGGGCGAGACCCGGCGCCGGGTCGGCGAGATGCTCGAGCTGGTCGAGATGTCGGCGTACGCCGGTCGCCGGCCCGGCCAGCTGTCCGGTGGCCAGCAGCAGCGGGTGGCGCTGGCCCGCGCGCTGGTGCTGCGGCCGCGGGTGCTGCTGCTCGACGAGCCGCTGGGGGCGCTGGACGCCAAGCTGCGCAAGCACCTGCAGCTCGAGCTCAAGGCCATCCAGCAGTCGGTCGGCGTGACGTTCGTCTACGTGACCCACGACCAGGAGGAGGCGCTCACCATGTCGGACCGGCTCGCGGTGATGCGCGACGGTCTGGTCCAGCAGGTGGGCGCACCCGAAGCGGTGTACAGCGCACCGAGCACCGCCTACGTGGCCGGTTTCCTCGGGTCGGCCAACGTGCTGGACGTCGCGGTGCTCGACGCAGCCGACGACGGCCCGGTGTCCTGCCGGCTCGGCGCGCTCCCGCTGGCCGCGGTGGGGGCCGCCCCGCGCGGCCCGGGCAAGGTGATCGTGCGGCCGGAGCGCATCACGCTGACCGCGACCGACCGGCCGGCGGCGGCACCGCCGGGGCACAACGCCTTCCACGGGGTGGTGGACAGGGTCGTCTACCTCGGGCCCACCACTCACGTCGTCGTCCGCCTGGCGGACGGGCAGACCCTGCTGGTCGCGGTCCCCAACGTCGGTGAGCCGATGTCGTCGCCGTTCGTCCCGGGCTGCCCGGTGCACGCCACGTTCCCGCCCGAGGCGGCCCGGCTGCTCGCCGACGAGGACGTCGGCCGGCCGGCCGCCGACGACGACGCCGACGTGGAGCCAGTGCCCCCGTCGCGGTCGTCAGCGGCCGCGGGACCGTCCTGAGGGCGCGGACCTCGGCGCGCGCCGGGGCCGCCACGGGACGTCCAGCTCGCGCGCGGCGAAGGCCATCGCGATCGCGAACGCGCGGTCCGGGTCGACGACCGGGTCCCGCAGCGCGACCTGGATCGACAGCCCGTCGATCAGGGCCGAGAAGGTGATCGCGAACGCGTCGGCGTCGACGCCGCCGATCTCCCCGCTGGCCTGGCCGTCGCGCACGACCTGGGCGATCGTGTCCCGCCACCGCTGGTCCAGCTCGATCCGGTCCTTGGCGATCTCGGGGTGCCGGAGCGCCTGGGCCCACAGGTCGAACCACAGCCCCCAGGCCCCGGGGATCTCCCCCTCGGCCTGCGGGACGCAGGTGGTGCGGACGAGCAGCTCCAGCCGCTCCCGCGCGGTGCGCAGCGTCTCGAGCTCGGCCGTCACGGTGCCGTAGAACGCCGCCTCGGAGAACCGCAGCGCCTCGGTCAGCAGCCGGTCCTTGGTGCTGAAGTAGTAGATGACCAGGGCCGGGCTGGCGCCGGCTCGCCGGGCGACGTCGGCGATCCGGGTCTCGGAGAACCCGCGCTCGCCGATCAGCTCGGCCGCGGCGCGCAGCATCTGCTCGCGACGCAGGTCCAGTGGTGCAGACGCGGACGTCCCGGCGGCCACGGCCTCCTCCTCGAAACCCCCGGCAGCAGCCCGCCGGCCTCTTGTCGCGCAGGTTAGCACTACCTAGACTGAACAGTCAGTCAATGCTCATCTCCCATGCCCGAGCCCGCGACGGCGAGGAGCCCCGCCCATGACGTCACCGGACGCCGTGCGGGCCATGCTCGGCGCGCGGTCGGTGGCGGTGGTCGGGGCCAGCGCCCGGCCGGGCAGCTTCGGCGAGCGGCTGGTCACCGAGGTGCTCCGCAGTCCCTCGGCGCCCTCGGTGACGCTGGTCAACCCGCGGTACGACGTCGTGGCCGGCCGCCCCTGCGTCCCGTCGCTGCGAGACCTCGCCGACCCGGTCGACCTCGTGCTGCTCGCGGTCAACGACAGCGCTGTCGAGGAGCAGCTGAGTCTCGCGGCGGAACGGGGCGACCGGTCGGCGGTGGTGTTCGGCTCGGTGTGGTCGCCACCGGCGCCGGGGCCATCACTGCGGCAGCGGCTGACGGTCATGGCGGAGGGCGCGGGCATGGCGCTCTGCGGCGGTGGCTGCATGGGCTTCGTGCAGGTCGCCGGCGGGCTGCGCGCCCTCGGCTACCTCGAGCGCGAGGACCTGCCGGCCGGGCCGGTCGCGCTGGTCTCGCACTCCGGGTCGGCGTTCTCGGCGTTGCTTCGCGCCCGGCGCCGGATCGGCTGGACCTCGGCGGTCTCCTCCGGCCAGGAGCTGGTCACCACGACGGCCGACTACCTCGAGCACGCGCTGGACCAGCCCGGCACCCGGGTGGTCGCGCTGGTGCTCGAGACGCTGCGCGCCACCAACCGGCTGCGGGGGGCGCTGGACCGGGCGGCAGCCATGGACGTACCCGTCGTGCTGCTCGCCGTCGGCGGCACGCCGGCCGCCTCGGCACTGGTGACAGCGCACTCCGGCGCGCTCGCCGGCCCGGACGCGGTCTGGGAGGCGCTGACCGACGCGCACGGTCTGCTCCGGGTCGCCGACCTCGACGAGATGGCCGACCTGCTCGAGCTGCTCACCGCCGGCCGCCGGGCGGTCGGGCACGGGCCGGGCACCGGCCTGGCCACCGTGCACGATTCCGGTGCCGAGCGGGTGCTCGCCGCCGACATCGCGCACCGCGCGGGGGTGCCGTTCGCGCCACTGTCCGCGGCCACCACGACCCGGCTGGAGTCGCTGCTCGACCCCGGCCTCGAAGTCGGCAACCCGCTGGACGTCTGGGGCACCGGCGCCGACACCCGCGCGCTGTTCGCGAGTGCACTGCGCGCCCTGGCCGACGACCCGGCGGTAGCGGCGGTCGCGCTGGCCGTCGACCTGGTCGAGGAGTTCGACGGCGACGACTCCTACCCGCGGGCCGTGCTCGACGCCCTGGACGCCACCGACAAGCCCGTCGTGGTGCTGGCGAACCTGGTCAGCGCAGTGGACCAGGCCTGGGCCACCCGGCTGCGCGACGCGGGCGCGCCGGTGCTCGAGGGCACCAGCAGCGGGCTGCGCGCACTCGGACACCTGCTGGCCCTGGCCGGCCCGCGGCTGCCGCCGGTGTCGACCGGCGTCGACGAACGGCGCCGGGACCGCTGGCTGGCCCGGCTCGGCACCGGCCCGCTGGACCAGGTGGAGTCGTTCGCCCTGCTGCACGACTACGGCCTCGCCACGGTCGAGGTGCGGGCCGCGAGCACCGAGGCGGAGGCCGTGGTAGCCGCCGACCAGGTCGGCTACCCGGCGGTCCTCAAGACCGACGAGCGGGTGGCGCACAAGTCCGACGTCGGCGGGGTCGTACTCGGTCTCCGGGACCGGGCGGCGGTGGCATCGGCGTACCAGGAGACGTGCGACCGGCTCGGCCCGCGGGTGGTGCTGTGCTCCACCGCGGACCCCGGCATCGAGCTGTCGCTGGGCCTGACCCGCGACCCGCTGGTGGGCGTACTCGTCGTCGTCGGGGCGGGCGGCCTGCTGGTCGAGGTGCTGGCCGACCGCGCCGTCGGCCTGCCGCCGCTGGACGACCGGCGGGCAGCCCTGCTCCTGGACCGGCTCCGGCTGCGGCCGGCACTGGACGGCGTCCGCGGCCGGGAGGGCGCCGACCTGGTGGCCCTGACGGCCGCGGTGCGCGGGACGAGCGCCATCGCGACCGAGCTCGGCAGCGCCCTGCTCGCGCTGGACGTCAACCCGCTCGTCGCCACCCCTCGGGGCGCCGTCGCGGCCGACGTGCTGGTCGTCGCTGGCTAGGTCCTCTCGGGGAACGGCAGGGCGATGGGGTCGGGGGCGAGCCGGCTGCGCCCTTCGTCGTCGAACCGGTCCAGACCGAGGTCGGTGACGTCGACGACGTCGGTCGTGCCGGTGAGCAGGAGGTCCGCGGCGGCCCTCGAGACCGCCGGGCCCCACATCATCCCGTGGCCGCCGGCGGCGGCCACGACCGTGCCGCCGACCGGGCCGTCGGTGCCGAGCACCCGGCCGAGGATCGGCAGGTGGTCGGGCGTGAAGTCGATGGTGGCGGCCCAGCTGCGCCGCACCCCGAGCTTGCCGGTGACCGGCACCAGCTCGGCCACCCGGGCCCGCATCCGGGCGAAGTAGTCCTGGTCGAACTCGCGGGCCTCGCCCACCGGTTCCTCCGGGTTGCTCATGCCCCAGAGCAGGCCGCCCTCCTCGGGCCGCCAGTAGATGCCCGCGAGCACGTCGAAGACCATCGGCACCCGCTCCGGCGCCAGGTCCGGGTGCGGCTCGGTGACCACGACCTGGTGCCGGGTGCCGCCGGCCGGGAACCGGGCGCCCACCCGGCGGCCCACCTCCGCGAGCTGGGGTCCGCCGGTGAGGACGACCAGCCCCGTATCGATGTCACCCGCGGACGTGTGCACGGTCGTCACCGCGCCAGCCGCCGTCCCGAAGCCGGTGAAGGCCACGTTCTCGTGCACCTCGACGCC
This sequence comes from uncultured Actinomycetota bacterium, assembly GCA_963728425.1. GTDB lineage: Bacteria > Actinomycetota > Actinomycetes > JACCUZ01 > JACCUZ01 > JAVEDA01. The sequence goes on along the minus strand of CAVSKC010000019.1, from coordinate 40,242 downwards.
GCTCGTGACGAGGGCCGCGGTGTAGGCGAGGACGTTGCGCGGCGGGTCGATCCAGCCGTCACCCGGTGCGTACGACGAGCCGAGGGTGAGGCCCGGCGCGACCGAGGGGTTCAGCTCGTCGAACCCGGCCGGCTCGAGCCACCGCACGTCCAGCCCCAGCCTCTGCTGCATGGCGATCCGCTCGTGCGCGGCGCTGACCTCGGCCGCGGTGAAGCACGGCATGCAGTAGCCCTGCTCGACGAACCCGGAGTCGATGACGAGCTCCTCGCGCTGGCCGCGGTAGAAGTCGCGGGTCCACAGCCCGAGCTTTACGGCCGCCTCGGTGCCGCCCTGGGCACGCACCATCCCGGCGGCCCTGCTGCTGGCGCCCTTGCCGAGGGTGCCCGCCTCGACCAGCACCACCCGCTCCAGCCCGGCCCGGCGCAGGAACCACGCGCACCACGCCCCGATGGTGCCGCCGCCGACGACCACGGCGTCGGCGCTGCCCGGGAGCGCGTTGCTGGTCACAGGACCCGACGCTGGCATAGACTGAACGGTCAGTCAACGTCTCGGCCGGTCGACACTGTGGGAGCACGCCGATGCACGGTCTGTCCGCCGCCGACCTGGCCCTGCAGGCTGCCGCCCGCGGGTTCGCCGACGAGCTCATCCCCCTCGAGGTCGAGGCCGAGCTGGCCGGGGGCGAGCTCCCCACCGGCGTACGGGAGAGCCATGCCGAGCGGGCCCGCGCGCTCGGGCTGACCGCCACCAACATCCCCGTCGAGCACGGCGGTCGCGGCTGCACGACCCTGCAGCAGGTGCTCGTGCAGGAGCAGGGCGGCCGGGTCACCAACGCCCTGGCCTGGGTGATGACCACTCCCCCCGGCTGGCTGCCCGCGGTCGCGACGCCGTTCCAGCGCGACCGGTGGCTCGGCCCCACGGTCCGCGGCGACGCGGTCGAGTGCTACGCCATCACCGAGGAGCACGCCGGCTCGGACGTGGCGGACCTGGCGGCCACGGCCAGGCGGGACCACGACGGGTACCTGCTGGACGGCGAGAAGTGGCACGTGACGTCGTTCAACGAGGCGACCTACGCGTTCTTCCAAGCCCGCCTCGTCGACGGCGACCACGCCGGCGAGCACGCGATGTTCTTCGTGGACCTGCCGACCCCGGGCGTGCGGGTCGTGCGCACCCCGGCGTACTCGCACTCGATCGGGCACCACCACCCGATCGTCGCCTTCGAGGACGTGCGGGTTCCGGCCACCCACCTGGTCGGCGCCGAGGGCGACGGCATGACCTTCGCCCACGAGTGGTTCCGGTTCGAGCGGCTGATGGTGGCGGCCCGGTGCGTCGGCGCCGCGGACCGCCTGGTCGAGGAGGCCAGCACCTTCGCCCTGGACCGGCAGGTCGGCGGTCAGCCGCTGGCCGACTACCAGATGGTGCAGGCGATGCTCGCCGACAGCGTCACCGAGCTGTTCGCCGCGCGGTCCATGCTCTACGCCACCGCCCGGGCAATCGACGAGGGGCTGGACCGCAAGGCTGCCCACACCGCCTGCTCGATGGTCAAGCTCTACGCCTCGGAGATGGCCGGCCGGGTTGCGGACCGGGCGGTCCAGGTGTTCGGCGGCCGGGGCTACATGCGCGAGAACGTGGCCGAGCGGTTCTTCCGCGAGCTGCGGGTGGAGCGCATCTGGGAGGGAGCCAGCGAGGTGCAGCGGGTGATCATCGCCCAGCAGCTCGCCCGGCGCGGGCTGCGCGCCCTGGTCTGACCGGACCGGTTCAGCCGGACAGCTCGCGCACCGCGACCACGGCCGCGACCGGCAGCGGGCCGTAGATATGCGGGAACGCCTCGTCGGCTCCCTCGGGCGTCTCGACCACCAGCGGCACGTCGAGCAGGTCGGGGTCGACCTCGAGCAGCACCAGCGGCTCGGTCACGTCCGCGTAGTAGGCATCCCGCACCCCCTGCCACTGGTGTTCGAACGACGCGTGCAGGAAGCCCTCCTCCGCCAGGGTCCGGCCCCGGGTCGAGACCCGGTACTCGCCCGCCTCGGATTGCCTGGCCTCCTCCCAGTCGCGGCGCAGGGCCAGGTGGAACAGGCGCTCAGTGGCCACGGGCCACCCACTCGGGCAGGTGCGGTGCCTCCCGGCCGGTGACCGTGTCCTCGCCGTGGCCGGTGTGCACGACGGTGTCCGGAGGCAGGGTGAGCAGCCGGTCCCGGATCGAGGCGATGATCTGGCCGAAGTCGCTGTAGGACCGGCCGGTGGCGCCCGGGCCGCCGGCGAACAGCGTGTCGCCGGAGAACACGGCGCCCAGCGACTCGGCGTACAGGCTCACCGACCCCGGCGAGTGCCCGGGTGTGTGCAGCACCGACAGTCGGGTGCCCGCCACCTCGAACGAGCCGCCCTCGGCGAGCTCGAGGTCGGGCACCAGGTCGTCGTACTCCTGGGCCCAGAGCATCTGGTCGGCCGGATGCAGGGCGATCTCGGTGTCAGCGTCGGCGGCCACCTCGACCGCCGCGTTGACGTGGTCGTTGTGCCCGTGGGTGCAGACCACAGCGACCACACGCCGGTCCCCCACCGCGGCCAGGATCGCCTCGGCGTCGTGCGCCGCGTCGACCACCAGGACCTCGTGGTCGTCACCGACCAGCCAGACGTTGTTGTCGACCTGCCACTCGCCGCCGTCGAGCGCGAACGTCCCCGAGGTGACGACCCTCTCGACCCGGGCGGGCATCAGAGCACCACCACCGAGCGCAGGACCTCACCACGGCGCATCCGCTCGAACGCGGCCTCGACGTCGCCGATGCCGATCGTCTCGGACACGAACGCGTCGAGGTCGAACCGACCCTGGCGGTACAGGTCGATCAGGGTCGGGAAGTCGCGGCTGGGCAGGCAGTCGCCGTACCAGCTCGACTTCAGCGCGCCGCCCCGGCCGAAGACCTCGATCATCGGGAGCTCCAGAGTGACGTCCGGTGCCGGCACGCCGACCAGCACGACGGTGCCGGCCAGGTCGCGGGCGTAGAAGGCCTGCTGGTAGGTCTCGGGCCGGCCCACGGCGTCGACGACCACGTCGGCGCCGAAGCCGCCGGTCAGCTCCCGGATCCGGGCCACCACGTCCTCGGTCCCACCGTCGACCGTGTGGGTGGCGCCCAGGCCGCGGGCCCACTGCAGCTTCCTGGCGTCGACGTCGACGGCGATGATCGTGGTGGCCCCTGCGATCCGGGACCCCGCGATCGCGGCGTTGCCCACGCCGCCGCAGCCGATGACCGCGACGCTGTCGCCACGACCGACGTTGCCGGTGTTGACGGCCGCACCGAAGCCCGCCATCACCCCGCACCCGATCAGGCCGGCGGCGGTGGCCGGCGCGGCCGGGTCGACCTTGGTGCACTGCCCGGCCGCGACCAGGGTCTTCTCGAGGAAGGCCCCGATGCCGAGGGCTGGTGAGAGCTCGGTGCCGTCCGCGAGGGTCATCCGCTGGGTGGCGTTGTGGGTGTCGAAGCAGTACCAGGGCTTGCCCTTCAGGCAGGCGCGGCACCGGCCGCACACGGCCCGCCAGTTCAGCACCACGAAGTCGCCGGGCGCGACATCGGTGACGTCCGGCCCCACCGCCTCGACGACCCCCGCCGCCTCGTGCCCGAGCAGGAACGGGAAGTCGTCGCTGATGCCGCCTTCGCGGTAGTGCAGGTCGGTGTGGCAGACGCCGCAGGCCTGCACCTGCACGAGTGCCTCACCCGGGCCCGGGTCGGGGACCAGCACCGTCTCGAGGGTGACCGGCGCGCCCTTGCTCCGCGCCACCACTCCGTGCACCTCGTGCGGCATCTGCGGCTCCTCGGCTGGTTGTCGGGTGCGACTCCGGATGGTGCGTCGGGACCATACTGTCGGCCCGGCGAGCAGCCGATCATGCAAGGGTGTCCGGGCTCAGTCTTCACGCCGTCCCGGTGACGCCGAACGCCGGCACCGGGACGGTCGGCCCGCGCCTGGACGCGGCTCTGGCCCTGGGCGACCCGGTGCCCGTCTTCCAGCCGATCATCGACCTGGCGACCGGGCTGATCACGGGCTACGAGGCGCTCTCCCGCTTCCCGCACCTGCCCGGGGTGCCGGTCGACGAGGTGTTCGACCTGGCCCATCGCACCGGCCGCGGCTTCGAGGTCGAGGTGCTGGCGGTCTCCCGGGCCCTGGCGCTCGCCCACCTCAGGCCTGAGGGCACGACCCTGTCGGTCAACCTGAGCCCCTCGACCCTCTGCCACCTCGCGCTGCTGCGGCACCTGCCCGAGGACCTGGGCGGCTTCCAGGTCGAGATCACCGAGAACGAGCTGGTCGCGGACGCGGGGCGGTTCCGGGCTGCGCTCGAGGAGCTGCGCGACCGGGGCGCCCAGATCGCGGTGGACGACGTGGGCGAGGGGTACGCCGGGCTGCAGCGGGTGATGTCCATCCGGCCGGACGTCCTCAAGCTGGACCGGTCGCTGGTGAGCGGGGTCGACTCCCGGCCGGACCTGGCGGCGCTCCTGGAGGCCGTCGTGCGGTTCGCGGGCCGGGTGGGGGCACAGGTCTGCGCCGAGGGGGTCGAGACGGAGGAGGAGCTGGCGCTGCTGGCCGATCTCGATGTGGCGTGCGGCCAGGGCTGGTTCATCGGGCGGCCGGCGCCGGGCTTCGAGCCGGTGTCCGCGCTCGCCGCGTCGCGCTGCACCGCGGCGCTGTCCGAGGCGGTGTCTCTCGGCGACCAGCGGGGCACCGGTGACCTGGTGGCCGCGCTGCTCGCCGTCGCGGCCGCGGACGACCTGCCTGCCCTGGCCCGGGTCCTCACCCGGATCGCGCCGGCCATCGGCGCGGACGCCGTCGAGCTGTCCTACCTGGACGCCGAGGGGCGCTATGTGGAGGCGGTGCACGACACCTCGGCCAGGTTCAAGGGGGTCCGGTACTACGTCGACGACCTGCCCCTGACCCGCCGCGTGCTCGCCGACGACGTTGCGGCGCAGGTCGTTCTCGACGCCCCCGGCGCCGACCCGCAAGAGTCGGCCTGGATGGCCGAGGACGGCGTCGGCTCGCTGCTGATGGTCCCCGTCCGGTCACGGTCGAGGGTGGTCGGCCTGTTCGAGTGCCACCAGTGGTCCCGCACGCCGTGGCGGCGCAGCCAGATCCGGGCCGCCCGGCACGTCGCCGCGGTCGCCGGCCCGGTGCTCGAGAACCTGCTCCGCGCCGACCCGCCGGCGCTGTAGGCGGTCAGCCGCCGGTCAGCCGCCCTCGCGCATCGCCCACGGTGAGCCGTAGGCGGTGAGCAGGTCCAGGAACGGCATCGGGTCGAACGCCTCCGGGCCGAGCACCCCGGCACCCGACCAGGTGCCGGCCGCGAGCAGCTCGAGCGCGACCACCGGGTTGACCGCGGTCTGCCAGACGACGGCCTGGGAGCCGTACTCCGCCATCGACCACTCGTTGTCGACGACGTGATAGAGGTACACCTGCCGGTCGGCACCGTCCTTGCGGCCGCTCACCCAGGTACCCGCGCAGGTCTTGCCGGTCATCTTGTCGCCGAGGGTGGCCGGGTCCGGCAGGCAGGCGGCGACCACGTCCCGCGGCGACACCTCGACCCCGCCGACGCGCACCTTCTCGGTGCTGTCCAGACCGATCTTGTGCAGCACCGACAGCACCGTGATGAACTCGTCGCCCAGCCCGTACTTGAAGGTGACCCGCTTCGCGTCCACCCAGCGCGGGATGAGCAGCACCTCCTCGTGCTCGACGTTCACGCACTCGACCGGGCCGATGCCCTCCGGGAAGTCGAAGACCTCCGGCTCGCTGAACGGCGCGGTGGTGAACCAGCCCCGGTCCTTCTCCCACACCACCGGCGGGTTCAGGCACTCCTCGATCGTCGTCCAGATGGAGAACGACGGCGCAAAGCTGTACCCCGTGACCTCGAGGTTCGCGCCGTCCCGCACGCCGACCTCGTCGATCTCGTCGAACAGGTGGTCGGCCGCGTAGCGCGCGAACACGTCCGACAGCCCCGGCTCGATCCCGATGCCGGCCAGTGCGAGCCGGCCGGCGGCCTCCCACTCCTCGGCCTTGGCGAACTGCTCGTCGCCGAGCATCACCCCGGTCTTCTCGTACGGCGAGTCCGGGTGCGGCCGCGACAGCGACATGGCCATGTCCAGGTAGTCGGCACCGGCTGCGAAAGCTCCGTCGAAGATGGGCATCACGAACCGAGGGTCGACCGCGTTGAACACGTGGGTGGCGCCGTGCTCGCGGGCCAGCGCCGCCACGGCGTCGGCCGAGGACGCGTCGACCTTGGCCGCGACGAACCGTTTGTCATCGGCGTGCCGCTCGAGGGCGCGTTCGGCCCGGCGTACGTCGTAGTCCGCGACCACCATGGTCTCGAAGAAGTCGCGCCGCGCGGCGATGCCGACAGCAGCCGACCCCACCCCGCCGGCACCGACCAGCAGGATCCGCATGCGTCTACTCCTCGCGTTCGGGACGGTCGGCCAGCAGCGGGCGCCGCGGGTCGAAGTCGATGCCCTGACGGCGGGCCGCGATGCCGGACAGTGCCTCGAGCACGACCCGGTTGGCGAGCGCCGCGGTGATGTCGGCATGGTCGTACGGCGGCGAGACCTCGACCACGTCGACACCCACCACCGGGAGCTCGAGGCAGACCCGGCGCACGGCGTCCAGCAGCTCGCGCGCGGTCAGGCCGCCGGGCTCGGGAGTCCCGGTGCCGGGCGCGTGCCCGGGGTCGGCGACGTCGATGTCCACCGAGAGGAACACGCCGTCGCAGTCGTCGACGGCGATCGCGAACGCGTCGTCCAGGCAGGTGTCCAGGCCGCGCGCGACCGATCTCGCTCATCTCGAAGGACCGCATCCCCTGCCCGGCCATCCAGTCCAGCGTCTCGGGGCCGGGCCAGTAGCCGCGCAGCCCGATCTGGAGGAACCGGTCGCCGCGGGCGGCGCCGGACTCGATCAGCCGGCGCATCGGCTGCCCGTGGCCGTAGAGCGAGCCGAACTCGATGTCTCCGGTGTCGGCGTGGGCGTCGAAGTGCACGACCGAGACCCGCCCGTCGCCGTGCCGGCGGGCGACCCCGGTCACGTCCGCGAGGGTGATGGAGTGGTCCCCGCCCAGCACGACCGGGATGGCGCCGCTGGTGGCGACGGTCGCGACCGCCTCGGTCAGCGCGGCCAGTGACCGCTCGATGTGCCCGGGCGGCATCTCGACGTCACCCGCGTCGAGCACCCGCAGGTCGCGCAACGGGTCGACCCGCAGCGCGAGGTGCGGTCGCGACCCGTCATGGCCGAGGTAGTCCGTCGACCGGATCGCCTGTGGCCCGAACCGGGTGCCGGGCCGGTGCGAGGTGCCGCCGTCGAACGGCGCCCCGACGACCACCACGTCGGCGTCGGCGAACGACGCCGGGTCCGCGAGGTCGCACCGGTCGACCCCGAGGAAGGTGATGTCCGGGCCGAACATGCCGCCGTACCTGGTCATGAGACTCCGTTCACGAGTCGAACCCGAGGCCGACCGCGTCCAGCGTGCGCAGCCACGGCCCCCGCCGGCCACCGTTCGCGTCGGCCTTGGCGACCCCGCGGCGGGTCAGCTCGACCCCGGCCCAGCGCAGCGGCTCCGGCGGGAACGGCACCGGCTTGCGGCGGACCATCTCCAGCGCGGTCCGCTCGGTGTCGGCGCCCTCGAGCAGGTCGAGCAGCACCTGCCCGCCGAACCGGGTGGCGCCGACGCCGAGCCCGGTGTAGCCCGCGGCGTAGGCGATCGCGCCGCCGTGCGCGGTGCCCCAGAAGGCGGAGAACCGCGAGCAGGTGTCGATGATGCCGCCCCAGGCATGGGTGAACCGGAGTCCCTCCAGCTGGGGGAAGGTCGCCTGGAAGTGCTCGGCCAGCCGCAGGAACGTCGCCGGGTTGCGCTCCAGCCGGTCGTCGGTGCGACCGCCGAAGTGGTAGATCGCGTCGTAGCCACCCCAGAGGATCCGGAAGTCGTCGGTGACCCGGTAGTAGTGGAACAGGTTGCCGGCGTCGGCCATCCCGTGCCGGTCGGCCCAGCCGACGGCGGCGCGCTGGTCAGCCGACAGCGGCTCGGACATCAGCGCGTAGTCCCAGACCGGCACCAGGTAGGACGACATCCGGCGCAGCAGCGGCCGGAAGGCGTTGGTGCCGAGGGCCACCCGGCGCGCCGTCACCCGCCCGTACGCCGTCCGCAGCACCACGCCGGCAGCGGAGCGCTCCAGCCCGGTGACCGGGGTGTTCTCGTGGACCCGGACGCCGAGCCGCAGGCAGGCAGCGCGCAGGCCGCGGGCGAGCCGCGCCGGGTCCACCATGGCCACGCCGTCCCGGTCCAGCACCCCACCGTGGTAGGTGGGCGAGTCGACCTTGGCCCGCACCTCGTCGGCGTCCAGCCACTCCAGCCGGCTGCCGACGCGTGCGCCGAGGGCGGGCAGCTCGCGCAGGTCGTCGGCCTGCCAGGGCGCGGTCGCGACGGTGAGCTCGCCGGTCCGCTCGAAGGAGCAGTCGATGCCGTGCTCGACCACGGCCTTCTCGATGCCGTCCAGGTTCTCCCGGCCCAGCCGCTCGAGGGTCGCCAGCTCGTCGGGGAACCGGTCCAGTCCGTTGCGCAGCCCGTGGGTCAGGCTGGCCGCGCAGAACCCGCCGTTGCGCCCGGACGCCGCCCAGCCGATGCTGCGTCCCTCGACGAGCAGCACGTCCCGGTCCGGCTCGCGCTCCTTGGCCAGCAACGCGGTCCAGAGCCCGGTGTAGCCGCCGCCGACGACCGCCAGGTCGGCGGTCACGGCGCCGGCAAGGGCCGGTGACACCTCCGCCGCCGGCCCGTCCAGCCAGTACGGCGTGTGCCGCACGTCGACGAGGGCGGCCGCCGCGGCTGCGACGGCGGAAGGACGTCACGATCAGGCCTTCTGCTTCTTCCGGCCGGCGGTGACGGCCTGGCCGATCAGCACAGCGATTAGCGCGAGGAAGAACATCGCCGACGCGATCACGTTGGCCTGCGCTGGGATGCCGCGCAGGGACGACACCCAGATGAACTTCGGGAAGGTGTTCACCGACCCCGGAGTTGAAGTTGGTGATGATGAAGTCGTCGAAGGAGAGCGAGAACGCGAGCAGCGCGCCGGCCGCGATGCCCGGCGCGACCAGCGGCAGGGTGATCCGGCGGAAGGTCTGCCACTCGTCGGCGTAGAGGTCCATCGCCGCCTGCTCGAGGCGCGGATCCAGCCCGGCGATCCGGGCCTTCACGGTGACCACCACGAACGAGATGCAGAACATGACGTGCGCGATGACGATCGTGTTGAAGCCGAGGTTGATCTTCAGGTTGAGGAACAGCGCGAGCAGCGAGGCGCCGAGGACGACCTCGGGGGTGGCCATCGGCAGGAAGATCGTGAGGTTGGTGGCGGTGCGCCCGCGGAACCGGTGCCGGGCCAGCGCGAAGGCGATCATCGTGCCGAGCACCGTGGCGATCAGGGTGGCGAGCACGCCGATCTTCAGGCTGTTGCCGAGAGCGGGGCAGACGTCCGGGCCGCCGCACGGGTTCTTCCACTTGTCCAGGGTGAACCCGCGCCAGGCGATGTTGGACTTGCCGGAGTCGTTGAACGAGAAGACGAGCGTGTAGGCCACCGGGACGAACAGGTAGGTGAACGCGACCACGGCGTAGATCCGGATGGCGTTGCGCCCCAGCCAGCCGACATCGGGCGGGGCCTGGTGCTCATACCAGCTCCTCCGTGCCGGCCCGGCGGATGTAGAGCCCCACCAGGACGAGGATCGAGACCATCAGCGACACCGAGAGGACGGCCGCAGTCGGGTAGTCGACGACTTTCAGGAACCGGCTGTCGATGACGTTGCCGACCATGGTGGTGTGCACGGGGTCGCCGAGCAGCGCCGAGTTCATGTAGTCGCCGGCTGCCGGGATGAAGGTCAGCAGCGTGCCCGCGACGACACCCGGCAGCGACAGCGGGAAGGTCACCTTGCGCATCGTGGTGAGCGCGTTGGCGTACAGGTCGCCGGCGGCCTCCATCAGGCGCGGGTCGACCCGCTCCAGCGAGGCGTAGATCGGCAGGATCATGAACGGCAGGAAGTTGTAGGTGATGCCGATGACCACGGCCGGGCGCCGTGTTGATGATCCGGCCGTCCGGGCCCAGCACGTGCAGGATGCGCAGGGCGTCGGCCACCCAGCCCTGGTCGGCGAGAATCTGCTTCCAGGCGATGGTCCGCAGCAGGAAGCTCACGAAGAACGGGGCGACCACCAGCACGAGCAGCAGGTTGCGCCACCGGCCGGCCTTGAACGCGATCGCGTAGGCCAGCGGGTAGGAGATCGCCAGCGCGAGGCCGGTGGCGATCAGCGCGTAGAGGAACGACCGGCCGAAGACGGTGGCGTACTCGCTGAGCGTGTCGGTGTAGTTCGCGAGCCGGAAGGTCTGGGTGTAGACCCCGATCTCGGCGCCCTCGGGCCGGGTCTGGGTGGACGTCGAGAGCAGCGTGAGGATCGGGACGATGAAGAAGATCGCCAGCCAGGCCATGCCGGGGAGCAACAGGAGGTAGGGCGTGGCCCGTCGGCGGCCGGGCTGGGTCGGCGCGGACGAGCCCTGCTCGTGCTGGTCGTCCTCGAGCTGCTGCTGCTCGCCGACGCCGATGCCCTGTGCCGCGCTCATCTGCTCAGCCCACCGGCACCGGCGTCGCACCCTCGTCGCGTCGACGCCCGCGTTGGCGTCCAGGCTGCCGTCCAGGGCGAACGTGTGCGCGGGGTCCCAGTGCAGGTCGACCTTGCTGCCCGGGCGGAGCAGGCCCGCGGCACCCAGGTTCTGCGCGAAGACCATGAGCTCCTGCCCCCACGGCATCCGGACCAGGTACTGGGTGCTGACACCGGTGAAGCTGGCGTCGGTGACCACCCCGCCGGGCAGGGCGTTGCTGCCGAACCCCTCGGTGCTCTCCCCGGGCTCGGCGAGCTGGATCTTCTCCGGCCGCACGCCGATGAGCAGGTCGTCCGTGCCGCTGGCGCGGCGGGCGGCCGGCATGGCCACCTTCTGGCCGTGCACCTCGAGCACCAGGTCGTCGCCGCTCTTGCCCGACACCGCGGCCCGGATCAGGTTGGACTGCCCGAGGAAGTTGGCGACGAAGGTGGTGGTCGGCGACTCGTAGAGGTCGGCCGGCCCACCCATCTGCTCGATGTGCCCGCCGTTCATGACCGCGATGGTGTCGGCCATCGTCATGGCCTCCTCCTGGTCGTGGGTCACGTGCACGAAGGTGAGGCCGACCTCGGTCTGGATCCGCTTGAGCTCGATCTGCATCTGCCGCCGCAGCTTGAGGTCCAGGGCACCCAGCGGCTCGTCGAGGAGCAGGACGGCGGGACGGTTCACGATGGCCCGGGCGAGGGCGACCCGCTGCTGCTGACCGCCGGAGAGCTGGGCCGGCTTGCGCCGGGCCATGCCCCCGAGCTCGACCAGCTCGAGCGCCTCGTCCACCTGCGCCTTGATCTGCTTGCCGCCCCGGCGGCGCAGTCCGAACGCCACGTTCTCGAAGATGTCCAGGTGCGGGAACAGCGCGTAGCTCTGGAACACGGTGTTGACCGGCCGCTTGTACGGCTTGGCGTTGGTGACGTCGTCGTCACCGATCAGGATCGTGCCGGCCGTCGGCTCTTCGAGGCCCGCGACCATCCGCAGGGTGGTCGTCTTGCCGCAGCCGGACGGTCCGAGCAGGGCGAAGAACGAGCCGGACGGGATGGTCAGGGACAGGTCGTCGACAGCGACGAAGGTGCCGAAGCGCTTGGTCACCCGTTCCAGGCGCAGGTCACGCCCGCCCGTCTCAGCCGGCGCCGCCATCAGTTGCCGATCACCTTCTGGAACGCCTCGGAGTAGGTCGTCTCCTCGTCCGGGGTCAGGCTGTGGAACACCTTGACGTTTGCCAGGTCCGCCTCGGTCGGGAAGATCAGCGGGCTGTCCACCAGGGACGGGTCGATCTTCTCCATCTCGGCCTTGGCGCCCTCCACCGGGCAGATGTAGTTCACGTAGGCCGCGACCTCGGCCGCGATGGCCGGCTCGTAGTAGAAGTTGAAGAGCTTCTCGGCGTTGGTCTTGTGCGGCGACCCGATGGGGACCATCAGGTTGTCCGACCACAGGGTGCCGCCGGTGTCCGGGAGGGTGAAGGTGTAGTTGGGGTCCTCCTCCTCGAACTGGGCCAGCAGGATGTCCCCGGACCAGGCGATCGCGGCGATCGCGTTGCCGCTGCGCAGGTCCTCCAGGTAGGAGTTGCCCTTCACCTGACGGATCTGGCCGGAGTCCACCTGCTTCTGCAGCACGTCCAGGGCGGCGTTGAATTGGTCCTCGGTGAACGTGCTTGGAGATGTCGACGCCCTGCGCCAGCATGATCAGCCCGACCGTGTCGCGCATCTCGCGAGAGCACCACGATCTTGCCCTTGAGGTCCGGCGCCCAGAGGTCGTCCAGGGTCTTGAGCTCGCGGCCGACCTTGTCCTTGCGGTAGCCGATGCCGGCGTAGCCGCTCTGCCAGGTGAGCGAGTGCGCCCGGCCCGGGTCGAAGTCGACGTCCTGCAGCTTGGGGTTGAGGTTCTTCGTCGTTCGGGATGTTGGCCTTGTCGAGCTTCTGGACGTAGCCCTGGCGGATCAGCCGGCCGGCCATCCAGTCCGTCATCGTGATGACGTCCTTGCCGATGTCGTCGCCGTTCTTGAGCTGGCCCTGGACCTTGCCGTAGTAGGAGTCGTTGTCGTCGATGTCCTCGGCGTAGGTGGCCTTGATCCCCGTCTCCGCCTGGAACTTCTCCAGGGTCGGGTACTTCTTGGTCTTCTCGTCGTAGTCGAGGTAGGCGGGCCAGTTCGCCCAGCGGACGATCTTCTCGGTGGCCGACTTGTCCTTCACGGCGGCCGCCGGCTTGTCGGTCGTGCCGGTCGTGTCACCGGTGCCGCAGGCCGCCAGCGCCGCGGCCACCCCGACACCGCCGGCGCCGCGGAGCACCGAGCGCCGGGAGAGCTGGGCGCGCACGATCTCGCGGAACATCGGGTCCTGGTGAATGTCTCTGCGGCTGCGGTCACTCATGGGGCTTCTGCTCTCCTCGGCTGGTGTGCGCAGGGTTCGGGGTGGTGCCCGTGAACACGGTCCGGTGCCAGTCCTTGCGGACCGCTGCCGTGCCGTCGTACATCACGTGCTTGATGTTCGTGTACTCCTCGAGCGAGTACATGGACATGTCCTTGCCGGTCCCCGAGGACTTGTAGCCGCCGTGCGGCATCTCGCTGATGATCGGGATGTGGTCGTTGATCCAGACACATCCTGCCCTGATCTCGCGGCTGGCGCGCAGGGACCGGAACACGTCGCGGGTCCAGGCCGAGGCCGCCAGGCCGTAGGGCGTGTCGTTGGCCAGCGCCAGCCCCTCGTCGTCGCCGTCGAAGGGGAGCACCACGAGCACCGGGCCGAACACCTCGTGCTGGACGATCTCTGATGCCTGCGCCGCGTCGACCACCAGGGTGGGCTCGTAGTAAGCCCCTCGGGCCAGCGACCCACCCGGCACCACGCCTCCTCTCACGACCTTGGCCCCGTCGCTGCGGGCGCGGTCGACGAATCCGGCCACCCGCTCCTGCTGCGCCCGGGAGACCAGCGGGCCCTGGTCGGTCCGACCGTCCAACGGATCGCCGAGCACCACGGTGCCCATCAGGTCAGCCACGCCGGCCACGAACGCGTCGTAGAGGGGCCGCTGGACGTAGGCCCGGGTGGCCGCCGTGCAGTCCTGCCCGGTGTTGATCAGCGCGCCAGCCACCGCGCCCTGCACGGCCGCGTCGAGGTCGGCGTCGTCGAAGACCAGGAACGGTGCCTTGCCCCCGAGCTCGAGGTGCACCCGCTTGGGGCCGTTGGCCGACCCGGCGGCCAGCTCCATCACCCGCCGGCCCACCGCGGACGAGCCGGTGAACGACACCATGTCGACGTCCGGGTGGCTCATCAGGGCCTCCCCCGCCACCCGTCCGGCGCCGGTCACCACGTTGACCACCCCGTCGGGGATGCCCGCCTCGGCGGCGGCCTCGGCCAGCATCAGCGAGGTCAGCGGCGTCAGCTCGGCGGGCTTGAGGACGATCGTGTTGCCGGCGGCGATCGCGGGCAGCACCTTCCAGGCGGCCATCTGCAGCGGGTAGTTCCAGGGGGCCACCGAGCCGACCACGCCGATGGCTTCCCGCCGCACGTACGACGTGTGGTCGCCGGAGTACTCCCCGGCGGCCTTGCCCTCGAGGTTGCGGGCCGCTCCGGCGAAGAAGGCGACGTTGTCGATGGTGCCGGGCACGTCGAAGCCGGTGGCGAGCCGGATCGGCTTGCCGGTCTGGCGGCTCTCGGTGCGGGCCAGCTCGTCGGCCTGGTCGGCCAGCACGGCCGCCAGCCGGGTGAGCGCGGCCGACCGCTCCACGGGCGGCGCGCTGGACCAGGCGGGGAACGCCGCGCGGGCGGCGGCCACCGCCGCGTCCACGTCGCCCGCGTCAGCGAGCACCACCTGCTCGAGGACCTCACCGGTCGCGGGGTCGGTGACGTCGAAGACCTCGCCCGAGCCGCCCTGCAGGCGTCGCCCGGCGATGATCTGGTGCACGCGGTTGATCTCCTCCGTCGGGGACACGCGTCTTGAGTGGTCGTGCGGGGACGATCCTGACAGAGCAGGTCGTCTCCGACAAGGGATTCCGTCGCGATTCAGGATCGTTACCACGAAATCACGCGACTGACCGCCGTCCGACGCCGGTCGGCGCACCCGCTCGGCACACTGGAGCGGTGCGGGTGACATCGGGGGACGATTCGCGGGACGAGGCGGAGCGGCCGCCGGTGGAGATGAGCGTCCTGGACGCCCTGGCGCGCGGCGTGGACACGGTGCCGGAGCTGGCCCAGGTTCTCGGCGTCCCGGCGCCGGAGGTGGCCGCCGCGGTCACCTGGGCGGAGCGCGAGGGGCTGGCGACCCGGATGGCCCTGACCCAGGGCGAGCACCTGGCCCTGACGGAGCAGGGGCTGACTGCCGTGGCCGTGCAACGACGGCTCGCCTCGGCCGTGGGGCCGGACGGGGAGATCGACCTCGCCACCCTCGGCCGCCAGGTCGGTGAGACCTGGCAGGCGGCGCAGGAGGGCCGGGCCGCCGAGCTGGCGCGCAGCGAGGCCCACCTGCTCGCCGCCGACGCCGATCGCGACGCCGTCGTCGCCCGGCTCAACGACCAGTACGCGCAGGGGGCGATCAGCCTCGACGAGCTCGAGCGGCGGAGCACGCTGGCCCTGACCGGACGCACTCGAGGCGACCTCGCGGCGGCGACCGCAGGCCTCGAGGTCCCCGGCCCGCCGGGCGCGGGCTCGCTCCAAGCCACGGTCCGGATCTTCTTCCTCGTCGCGGGCGGCCTGCTGGCGCTGGGCATCGTGATGATCACGCTGCTGTCCTGCTGGTCCGGAACTAGCCCGGACCGACCCAGGTCCGCCGGCCGGCCAGCCAGGTGCCGCGCACCACGATCTCCGGCCACCGCGCCGGCTCGGTGGTCGTGGGGTCCCGGTCCAGCCAGACCAGGTCGGCCCGGCGGCCGACCGTCACCGATCCCCAGGCGTCCTCCTCGAACGCCTGGTACGCGACACCCTGGGTGTACGCCGACAGCGCGCTCCCGAGCGGCAGCCGCTCGTGCGGCACCCAGCCTTCCGCCGGCACCCCGTCCGGCGTCTGGCGGGTGACCGCCACCGCGAGCCCCTCCAGCGGGCGGTAGGAGCTGACCGGCCAGTCGCTGCCCATCGAGAGCACGGCGCCGGTGGCCAGCAGCGAGGCCATCGGGTACTGCCACGCCCCGCGCTCCGGCCCGATCCGCGGCAGCGTCAGGTCGACCTGGAGCGGGTCGAGCTGCGCCCACAGCGGCTCCAGGTTGGCGATCACGCCCAGCGCGGCGAACCGCGGCAGGTCGGCGGGGTCGACCACCTGGGTGTGGGCCAGCACCGGTCGGCGGTCCCGCGGCCCGTTGACCCGGGCCACCTGCTCGAACGCGTCCAGGGCGGCCCGGACCCCCGCGTCACCGATGGCGTGGATGTGCAGCTGGAAACCGTCGGCGTCGAAGGCGAGTGCGGCTGCCGCCAGCTCGGCCGGTGTCCACACCGGCAGGCCGCAGGAGTGCGGCGACGACGCCGGCCGGTCGTCGTACGGCGCGAGCATCGCCGCCGTGCCCGCCTCGACCACGCCGTCGGCGAACAACTTCACGGTCCGCACCGACACCTGGTCGGCCACTGGCGAGGCGGCGGCCGCCTCGCGGGCGGCGACGAACTCGGCGCGCTGGCGCGGCCACCGGCCGGGCTCGGCGCGCAGGGCGACGTTGGCCCGGACCGAGAGCCGGCCGCGGCAGCGGTCGCAGGTAGGCCTCGACGTCGGCCGGCGACAGGGCCGCCTCCTGCACCCAGGTGATCCCCGCAGCGGCGAGCAGGGCGCCGGCCGCGGCCAGCCCGTCCTGCTTCTCGGTCGCGGTCGCCCGCGGCGCGTGGCGCAGCACCAGGTCCATTGCGGTCCACTCGACCAGCGTCCCCATCGGGGTGCCGTCGGAGCGCCGCGCGACCTCGCCGGCCGGCGGGTCCGGCGTGTGCTCGTCGATGCCCGCCCGGCGCAGCGCCTCGCTGTTCACCCAGACGCAGTGGTGGTCGGTCGACTGCAGCACGACCGGCCGGTCCGGCACGGCGGCGTCCAGCCAGGTCGCGTCGAACCGGCCACCGGGCGCCAGGCTCGGGTCGTAGGGGCCGCCCTGCACCCACTCGACCTCCGGGTGCTCGGCCGCCCATCGACCGACCGCGTCGGCGACCTCGGCCACCGTGGTCGCCTCCCGGACCGCCGGCCCGGCCAGCTCGACCCCGCCCCACAGCGGATGGACGTGACCGTCGCCGAAGGACGCCAGCAGCGCGCCGCCCTCGAGGTCGACGCGTGCCCGCGGCGTTCGCGCCAGGGCCAGTGCGTCCGTGTCCAGCGCCACGACGTACCCGTCCGTCGCACCGCCACTGGCCCGCGCGCGCGACCGGCACGCGCGTCACCCGTGCGGACGCTGCCGCGCAGGACCAGGTCGACGCCGCCATCGACTCCCCGAGCCGCGTCGCCGTCGGTCAGACCTCGATGTTGGACATCACGTGCTTGATCCGCGTGTAGTCCTCGAAGCCGTACATCGAGAGGTCCTTGCCGTAGCCGGAGTGCTTGAAGCCGCCGTGCGGCATCTCGGCGACCAGCGGGATGTGGGTGTTGATCCACACGCAGCCGAAGTCGAGCCGCTTGGCCATCCGCATCGCCCGGCCGTGGTTGCTGGTCCACACCGAGGACGCCAGGCCGTAGCGGACGCCGTTGGCCCAGCGGACCGCCTCGTCCTCGTCGGTGAACCGCTGCACGGTGATGACCGGGCCGAAGATCTCGTCCTGCACCATCTCGTCGTCCTGGTGCAGGCCGGACACGACGGTGGCCTCGTGGAAGAAGCCGTCGGCCAGGTCGCCGCCGACCCGGTGGCCACCGGCCGCGACCGACGCGTGCTCCGGCGTCGCGCGACAGCATGCCCATCACCCGGTCGAGCTGGTTGGCGTTGTTCAGCGGGCCGAACAGCACGTCCTCGTCGTCGGGCAGCCCGGTCTTGGCGCTGTTCTTCGCCTGCTCGGCCAGCGCCGCGACGAAGTCGTCGTGGATGCCCGGCGACGGCGAGCACCCGGGTCGCGGCGGTGCAGTCCTGCCCGGCGTTGAAGTAGCCGGCGACCGCGATCGCCTCGGCCGCCGCCTCGAGGTCGGCGTCGTCGAAGACGACCACCGGCGCCTTGCCGCCGAGCTCGAGGTGCACCTTCTTGAGGTCGCGTCGCGGCGCGAGCCGGCGACCTCCATGCCGGCCCGCACCGAGCCGGTGATCGAGACCATCTGCGGGATCGGGTGCTCGACCAGGGCGCGGCCGGTGTCGCGGTCGCCCGCACACGACGTTGAAGACGCCCGGGGGCAGGAACTCGGCCATGATCTCGGCCATCAGCAGGGTCGAGGCCGGCGTGGTGTCCGACGGCTTGAGCACGACCGTGTTGCCGGCGGCGATGGCCGGCGCCCACTTCCAGACCGCCATCATCATCGGGTAGTTCCACGGCGTCACCTGCGCGCAGACGCCGATCGGCTCGCGCCGGACGAACGACGTGTGGCCGGCCATGTACTCCCCCGCGGACCGGCCCTCGAGCACCCGGGCCGCCCCGGCGAAGAACCGGATCTGGTCGACCATCGGCGGGATCTCCTCCGAGCGGGTGAGGCCGCAGCGGCTTGCCGGTGTTCTCGACCTCCGCGGCGACCAGCTCGTCGGCCCGCGCCTCGAACGCGTCGGCGATCCGGATCAGCGCCTTCTGCCGGTCGCTGGGCGTGCTGTCCCGCCAGCCCTCGAACGCCGTCGCGGCCGCGACCATGGCCGCGTCGACGTCGGCGGCCGAGGACACCGGGGCCTCGGCGAAGACCTGGCCGGTGGTCGGATCGACCAGGTCCGCCGTCCGGCCGTCGGCCGCGTCGACGTGCTGCGCCGTTGACGAAGTTGCGCAGGGTGCGGGGCTGAGCGTCATGGTGCTCTCCTCGAGGCGCTGGCGGCCGGTACGACGGCGAGCGTAGCCGCCAGGAGGCCGGTATCAACAGTCGCGAGCACGCCAGACGACAGATTCAGCAAAATTGAGGCCCTCTGACCACGGATTCACTTGCCAATGCGACATCGAGCCGGCGAGGATCGGGCCCATGGGGACCAGGGACCGCAGCAGCGGCGTCGTGCTCGACGACGTCTCGAAGGCGATCATCGAGCAGCTGCAGGAGGACGGCCGGCGGCCCTACGCCGCGATCGGCAAGGCCGTCGGCCTCTCCGAGGCGGCCGTCCGCCAGCGCGTGCAGCGGCTGCTCGACGCCGGCGTGATGCAGATCGTCGCGGTCACCGATCCGCTGCAGGTCGGCTTCCCGCGTCAGGCGATGATCGGCATCCGCTGCGAGGGGGACGTCGAGGCGGTCGCCGAGAAGATCGCCGACATGGCCGAGGTCGACTACGTCGTCATCACCGCCGGCGGCTTCGACCTGCTGGTCGAGGTCGTCTGCGAGGACGACGACCACCTGCTCGACCTGGTCAGCAAGCGGATCCGCGCCGTCCCCTCGGTGCGCACCACCGAGTCCTTCGTCTACCTCAAGCTGCGCAAGCAGCTCTACAACTGGGGAACCCGATGACCTTGTCCACCCAAGACGTCCGCCCGCTGGCAGCCGACGCACCGACGCCCTCGCTCGCCGTCAGCGCGCGCGACCACCTGTGGATGCACTTCACCCGGATGTCGACCTACGCGAACAGCCGACGTGCCCGTCATCGTGCGCGGCGAGGGCCCCTACATCTGGGACGACAAGGGCAAGCGCTACCTCGACGGGCTCGCCGGGCTGTTCGTCGTGCAGGCCGGCCACGGCCGCGAGGAGCTCGCCGAGGCGGCCGCCAAGCAGGCCGCGGAGCTCGCGTTCTTCCCGCTGTGGTCCTACGCCCACCCCAAGGCGATCGAGCTGGCCGAGCGGCTCGCCCACCTCGCGCCCGGCGACCTCAACCGGGTCTTCTTCACCACCGGCGGCGGCGAGGCCGTCGAGAGCGCGTGGAAGGTCGCCAAGCAGTACTTCAAGCTCACCGGCAAGCCGATGAAGCACAAGGTGATCAGCCGCGACGATCGCCTACCACGGCACGCCGCAGGGCGCGCTGTCGATCACCGGCATCCCCGCGGCGAAGGCGATGTTCGAGCCGCTCGTGCCCGGCGCGCACAAGGTGCCGAACACCAACTTCTACCGGGCTCCCGAGCACGGCGACGACCTCGAGGCGTTCGGGCTCTGGGCCGCCGAACCGGATCGAGGAGGCCATCGAGTTCGAAGGCCCCGAGACCGTCGCCGCCGTGTTCCTCGAGCCGGTGCAGAACTCCGGCGGCTGCTTCCCGCCGCCGCCCGGCTACTTCCAGCGGGTCCGCGAGATCTGCGACAAGCACGACGTGCTGCTCGTCTCCGACGAGGTGATCTGCGCGTTCGGCCGGCTCGGCCACTACTTCGGCTCGCGACCGCTTCGGCTACCAGCCCGACATCATCACCTGCGCCAAGGGCATGACCTCGGGCTACTCCCCCATCGGCGCGATGATCGCCAGCGACCGGATCATGGAGCCGTTCCTGCAGGGCGACGACGACGTTCGCCCACGGCTACACGTTCGGCGGGCACCCGGTGTCGGCGGCGGTGGCGCTGGCCAACCTCGACATCTTCGAGCGCGAGGGGCTCAACGAGCACGTGCTGGCAGCAACACCGGCGCCTTCCGCCGGACGCTGGAGAAGCTGAACGACCTGCCGATCGTCGGCGACGTGCGCGGCGACGGCTTCTTCTACGGCATCGAGATGGTCAAGGACAAGGCCACCCGGGAGACGTTCGACGACGACGAGTCCGAGCGGCTGCTGCGCGGCTTCCTGTCCAAGGCGCTGTTCGACGCCGGGCTCTACTGCCGCGCCGACGACCGCGGCGACCCGGTCATCCAGCTCGCGCCGCCGCTGATCTGCGACCAGTCGCACTTCGACGAGATGGAGCAGATCCTGCGCTCCGTCCTGACCGAGGCATGGACCCGGCTCTGAGCAGGCGAGCCGCGACCGCGGTCCGGCGGCTGCCCGAGAAGCAGGCTCCGCGACCGAGCCTCCCTCGACGCGGTGCTCGACGCGGGGCGGGTCGCGCACGTCGCGGTCCACGACGAGGACGGCCAGCCCTACGTCGTGCCGGTCGCCTACGCCCGCGACGGCGACGCCGTGCTCTTCCACGGCTCGACCGCGAGCCGGCTGTTCCGTCGCCTCGCCGACGGGGCACCGACCTGCCTCACGGTC
This sequence comes from uncultured Actinomycetota bacterium, assembly GCA_963728425.1. Taxonomy (GTDB): domain Bacteria; phylum Actinomycetota; class Actinomycetes; order JACCUZ01; family JACCUZ01; genus JAVEDA01. Next base: position 19,453 of record CAVSKC010000019.1, on the reverse strand, counting down.
ACGCTGCTCGACGGCCTGGTGCCGCGCGCTCGGTGTTCGAGTCGTCGATGCACTACCGCTCCGCGATGGTGCTCGGGTCGGCCGCCGTGCTCGACGGCGACGCCAAGCTCGCGCCCTGCAGCGGTGTCAGGAGCACCTGATGCCGGGCCGCTGGGCCGACGCCCGGCAGCCCAACCGCAAGGAGCTGGCCGCGACGCTGGTGCTCGTCGCTGCCGCTGGACGAGTGGTCGGTGAAGGTCAGCGACTGGCCCCCGGACGACGCCGGCCGAGGACCTCGACCTGCCGGTCTGGGCCGGCGTGCTGCCGCTACGCGAGGTCGCGGGCGCAGCCGGTGCCGGCACCGGACCTGCGCGGCGCTCCACCGCTCCCGGCGTACGTCCGGGAGTGGGCCGGTCCGTGACGACCCGCTAGGCCTACCGCGCCCTGTCCCTCTGGCACGACACCGCCGACGACGACTGGGTGCCACGCCCGGCGCTGCCCGGCGACCTGGACGTCGACGTCGCGGTCGTCGGCGCCGGCTACACCGGGCTGTGGACCGCCTACTACCTGAAGCGGGCCGACCCGACCCTGCGCATCGTCGTGCTCGAGCGCGAGGTCGCCGGCTTCGGCGCGAGCGGGCGCAACGGTGGCTGGTGCTCGGCGCTGTTCCCCGCGTCGGTGGCCTGGCTCGCGGCGAGGTACGGCGAGGAGCGGGCCGTCGCCCAGCACCGCGCGATGCAGGCGACCATCGACGAGATCGGCGCAGGTGGTGGCCGCCGAGGGCATCGACTGCGGGTTCACCAAGGGCGGCACCGTCGTCGTCGCCCGCACGCCCGCAGCAGCTCGACCGGGCCCGGGACGAGGTGGCCGAGGCCCGGCGCTGGGGCTTCGGCGAGGACGACCTGCGCTGCTCGGCGCCGACGAGGCCAGCGAGCCGGCTCGGCCGCAGCCGGTGCGCTGGGGGCGACGTACACCCCGCACTGCGCCGCCATGCACCCGGCCCGGCTGGTGCGCGGGCTGGCCCGTGCGGTCGAGCGGCTCGGGGTGCCGTGCACGAGCGCACGCCGGTGACCGGCATCGAGCCCGGCGTCGTGACCACGACCGACCGGCCGGGTGCGCGCCGAGGTCGTCGTGCGCGCGACCGAGGGCTACACCGCCGAGCTGCCGGGGCTGCGCCGGGACCTCGCCCCGGTCTACTCGCTGATGGTGGCGACCGAGCCGCTGCCCGAGGACGTCTGGGAGCGGATCGGGCTGCGGCTCGCGAGACCTTCGCCGACCACCGGCACCTCGTCATCTACGGGCAACGGACCAGCGACGGCCGGCTGGCGTTCGGCGGCCGTGGGGCGCCCTACCACTTCGGCTCGCGGATCCGGCCCGAGCAGGACCGCGACCCGACGGTGTTCGCCGCGCTGCGGCGGATGCTCGTCGACCTGCTGCCCGCCGTCGGCGGCGCGGCGTTCACCCACGCGTGGGGCGGGCCGCTCGGCATCGCGCGCGACTGGTGCGCGTCGGTCGGGCTGGACCGCGGCACCGGGCTGGCCTGGGCCGGCGGCTACGTCGGCGACGGCGTCTCGACGACCAACCTCGCCGGCCGCACCCTCGCCGACCTCGTGCTCGAGCGGGACACCGACCTGACCCGCCTGCCCTGGGTCGACCACCGGTCACCGCGCTGGGAGCCCGAGCCGCTGCGCTGGCTCGGCGTCACCGCCTCGCTGGCGGTCATGACGGGGGCCGACGCCGAGGAGGAGCGCACCGGGCGGCAGTCCCGCCGGGCCGCGTGCTGACCCGGGTCCTGGGTCACTGACGCCGCCGTCAGCGGCGGCACCGGGCGCCTACAGGTCGGCGAGAGCCTTGGCGAGCAGCGGCGAGACCTCCGCGGCTGTGGGCGCCTGGTAGGTCGCGCCGCCTGTGACGTCGGCGATCCGCTTGAGCACGCCGAGGTCCGCGTCGGCGCCGTAGGCGACCGTGATGATGCGCACCGGCTTGATGCCGTCGAACTCGCGCCGCAAGGTCGGCCAGCAGACTCGTTCGAGGCTCACGCTGCCGGGATCCTCGTTGCGGCCGTCGGTGATCACCATGACGGCGTTGAGCCGCCCGTAGGCGTAGTTCTGCGAGGCCGGCCGGAACGCCGCGAGGGTCGTGTCGTAGAGCCCGGTGCCGCCGTTGGGCACCGGCCGCACCAGCGGGATCGCGGCGAGCAGCGCCTGCCGGCGGGTCGACGTCGCCGACCCGGCCGTCGGCCGGACCGAGCGGCACGAGCACGCGGTAGTCGCGGCCGCGCGAGGCGGTGAACGTCCACAGACCCATGTCGCTGTCCGGAGCGATCGTCGAGACCGACCTCTGGACAGCGCGCTGCTGCGCCAGCTAGCTCTTGGTCCTCGCTGCTGCCGGGCAGGGTGCCCGCCATCGAGCCGGACGAGTCCACGGCGACCAGCACCCGGCCGCGCCGCCCCAGGGCGCTCCACGGCGTTGATCACGGCGCGGACCTGCCTTGTCGTCCGGGCTCGTCCAGGCTCGGCAGCCGGGTCGCGGACAAGTGGCCGGGCCGGGCGTGTAGCGCGGCGTCCAGGCCGTCCGTCCAGGTCCCGGAAGCCCGCCGCCTCGCAGCACGCGCCTGACCGGACCGGGCTGAGCAGCGCGTCACGCAAGGCTGTCGGCGGCCGTGCGCACGCGCGTGCCGACGGCCGCGGTCTCCCGGCCGTGCGGCGTCGAACCATCGACGAGCGGTACGTCCGCGTACGGGCGGACGCCGCCCCGCCGTACGCTGCGAGCTGCCCGGTCGTCGGCAGGCCGACGCTCTGCGTTGTGCGCGATGACGTCGCGCTCGGTCGTCGGCACCGCGCCGCAGCCGCCCCGCCGCGACCTGCGTCCAGGGCGTTGTCCGGCGCCGGGCACCCGCACCCGCCGGGCGAAGTCGACCATCGCCGCGGCCGCGGCGCCGGCTTCGGCGCGGCGGCGCCGACCTGCAGCAGCGTCGCGAGCGCCGGCCGTGTCGCTGGCTCGGGTCGCTGCAGCGCCACCGACGCCGATCGGGGCGCACCGAGCAGCGCCGTGATCGGCGGGCATCGTCGCCGGCCACTTCACGGCAGCGGCTCGGTCGGCCATCAACGCGACCACCACCGGGCTGCGGGCCACCGTCGGGAACTGACCCGTGCAGTCGCTTGGGCTCACCGTCGTCGGTACGCCGGCGCCAGGGCCAGCCACATCCGGCTGGCCGGGAGCCACAGGTCGGGCAGGGCTGCCGCCCAGGCCTTGACCCGGACCGGCGGGAGATCTCGGCGGCGACCTCGGCCGACGGCCGCGACGGACACCGACGATCCGCACGCACGCGGAGCGCCGGGCTGGACCGTTCGCTTGACCGTGCCGGCACACGGCATCGGCGAGCGACGGATCGACAGCGAGCGTCGACCTGCGGCGTGAGTGCACGCAGGGTCGGCTGACTCTGCGCTGTCGGTCGGACCGGTGACCGCGCCCACCACCGGCACCGCCACCGACGAGGGCCAGGCAGGGCAGCCACCACGCAGCCACCACCGGCGGCGGGCGAGGCGCACCTCGCGACGGTGCCGACGCGGCCGGACCCGCTGCGGCGGGCGCGCCGGCCTCGGTGGAGCGGGGCGGCCGATCGTGCGCTCTGCCGGCGGTGGCAGCCGTCCGTCCGCCGCGTCGCGTCCCCTCCGCCACGGACCGCAGCGTGTCCACCCTCGAGCGCTGTCAATGCCGGAGCCTTTTCCTCCCGGCTTGTCCGCCGGCTCGGCACCGTCCGTATTTCGTTCGCCACGAGTTGTCGAATCCATTGTCAACGTTGACACCGATGCCAGACTCCGCGACGCCAGTCTCCGGAGGTATGGCCCCGGCGAAGGAGAAAGGTGCAGCTGTCGATGCACTGGCGTCGACCGACGCCGCGTTGCCACAGCGCGCGGGCTCAGCCGTCGCGCGCTGCTGCGGCTGCTCGGAGCCGCGGCGCTCGCGGGATGCACGGGCGGCAGCGACGGCAGCCGCGGGCCGGCGCACCGGCGTCGCCGTCAGCCCGCAGACGTCCCCGCCCACGGCCACCGCGTGACGACATCGCTGGTCTGGTCCAACTGGCCGAACTACATCGACGTGCGCAAGCAAGGCACCCCGGCACCCGACTCTGGCCGGCCTTCACCGCACAAGACCGGCGTCGCAGGTCGACTACCGCGAGGTCATCGAGGACAACGCCGCAGTACGTCGACACGATCGCCGACGACCTGCACGACGCACCGGCCGGTCGGCACCGACCTCATGTGTCCTGACCTCCTGGATGTCGGCCCGGCTGGTGCGCGACGGCGAGGTCCAGACAGCTCGACCGGTCCCGCATGCCGACGGCAACGCCAGCAACCTGATCGGCGCGCTCGCGCAACCCGTCCTGGGACCCGGGTCGCCAGCTACTCGATGCCGTGGCAGGCCGGGCTGACCGGCATCGCCTACGACGCCACCAAGGTCGACCGGCGCGATCGGCAGCTTCGGCGAGCTGCTCACCCGCAAGGACCTCACCGGGCGGGTCAGCCTGCTCACCGAGTTCAACGACACGCGTCGGAGCCGGCCGCCCTCGCCGACGGGGCAGACCTGACCGACCTCGCGGTCGCCGACGTCGACGAAGGCCCTCGACACCGATCGCTGAGGTCCAACAATCCGGGCAGGTGCGCCACTTCTACGGCAACGAGTTCATCAAGGCACTCAAGTCGGGCACCGTCGCCGCCTGCCTGGCCTGGTCGGGCGACGTCCTGCAGGCGCAGCTGGACCAACCCGAACATCAAGTTCGTGGCACCCGAGGAAGGGCTGCTCATCTGGTCCGACGACTTCCTGGTGCCGAGCCGGCTCCGTGCACGGTACCCAGGCCGCGCAGCTCATCGACTGGTTCTACCGGCCCGACGTCGCAGCCCAGGTGGCCGCCTGGGTCAACTACATCTGCCCGGTCGCCGGGGCGCAGGAGCAGATGATGAAGATCGACCCAGACCTCGCGCTGAGCCCGCTGATCTTCCCGGACGCGGCGATGCTGGACCGCAGCTTCCAGTTCCCGGCGCTGCCCGCCGCTGCCGACCTTCGGCTCCGCGCGGAGTTCGACCGGCTCGCGCAGGCCTGACCTCCGACCCTGCGACGATGCGGGGGTGAGCTCGCTACCCGCACCGTCCGGACCGGTCTACCGGATCTGCTTCGTCTGCACCGGCAACATCTGCCGGTCCCCGATCGCCGAGGTCGTGCTGCGGCGCCTGGTCGAGGACGCCGGACTGGCGGGCTCGGTCGAGGTCGACTCGGCGGGCACTGGTGCCTGGCACCTCGGTGACGGTGCCGATCCGCGGGCCGTGGACGGTGCTCCGCGGCGGCGGGTACGACGGGTCAGCGCACCGGGCGCGCGCCTTTGCGGCGGACTGGTTCGCCGACCGCGACCTCGTGGTCGCCCTCGACCGCGGCCACCTGCGCTCGCTCCGAGCGGCCGCGCGGGACGAAGCGGAGCGGGGCAAGGTGCGGCTGCTGCGGTCGTTCGACCCGGACGCACCGCCGGACGCTCGACGTGGCCGACCCGTACTACGGCGGCGCCGCGCGACTTCGCCGACGGTGCTCGAGCAGGTCGAGCGCGCCTGCCGCGGGCTGCTCGACGAGGTCGCCCGGGTGCTCGACGACAGCACCGTGCCCCGGTCGTGACGTCGCCGTTCACCAAGTCCCGGTCCGGCGCGCCGGCGGGGTTCTTCGCGGTCGAGGCCGCCGGACTGGCCTGGCTGCGCGCCGCGGGTGGCCCTGCGGGTCCCCGACGTCGTCGAGGTGGACCGGGACCGCATCGTGCTGTCCCGGGTCACCGAGGTGGCCCCGACGGCGCGCGCGGCCGAGGAGCTGGGCCGGGGCCTGGCCCGGATGCACCGCGCCGGCGCCCCCCACCACGGCGCACCCCCGGCCGGCTGGTCCGCGGACGGCTTCATCGCGACCCTGCCGCTGCCCCACCAGGTCGAGGACCACGGCCTCGGCTGGCCGGAGTTCTACGCCGCGCACCGGGTCGCGCCGTTCCTCCGGCTGGCCCGCGACCGTGGCGCGGTCGACGCCGACGGCGGCGGCCACGGTGGAGCGGGTCTGCGCCCGGCTCACGGCCGGCGCGCTGCCGGTGCCGCCGGCCGAGCCGGCCCGGCTGCACGGCGACCTGTGGGCGGGCAACGTGCTGTGGTCGGCGAGCGGCCCGGTGCTGGTCGACCCGGCCGCGCACGGCGGCCACCGGGAGACCGACCTGGCGATGCTGGCGCTGTTCGGCCTGCCGCACCTGGACCGGGTGCTCGCGGCCTACGACGAGGCCTGGCCGCTGGACGACGGGTGGCGCGACCGGGTGGCCCTGCACCAGCTGCACCCGCTGCTGGTGCACGCCGCCCTGTTCGGTGGCGGCTACGGCCGGCAGGCGGTGTCGGCGGCGGCCGCCTACGGTGACGCCAGTTGATCTCAGGGGGTTGCGCGAGCCGCGGCACCGGCTCGACAGTGGTCGTCGGAAAGGGGCGGACGGTGGCTGCTGGCGCGGCGGGGAGCAGGGTCGCCGTGGCGCGCCCGGCCGGGCTGTGGGTGCTCCTGCTCGGCGCCGCGGTCGCGGCGGCCACCGGTGCGTACGCCGGCCTGCACGAGCCCGCCGGCCGGCCGCTGACGACCTTCGGCTTCTCCGGCGTGCTGCAGATGAAGGCGTGGCTCACCTCGGCCGCTGCCGTGCTGCTGCTGGTGCAGCTCACGACCGCGCTGTGGATGTGGGGACGGCTGCCGGGCGCCGGTCCGGGCGCCGGCGCTGGGCCAGCCTGCTGCACCGCTGGTCCGGCACCGCCGCGTTCGTGCTCACCCTCCCGGTCGCGTTCCACTGCATCTGGTCCCTGGGCTTCGGCACGGACAGCACCCGGGTGCTGCGTGCACGGGCTGGCCGGCTGCCTGTTCTACGGCGCCTACGCGGCGAAGATGCTGGGCCTGCGGGTGCGCGGCCTGCCGGGCTGGGGGCTGCCCTTGCTCGGCGGCACTGTCCTCGCGTCGCTGGTGCTGATCTGGCTCACGTCCGCGCTGTGGTTCTTCACCCGTTCCGGCATCCCCCTGACCTGAAGGAGGCACTCGTGTCGGCACCGGATCGTCGCTCCGTGCTTCGCGGAGCCGCGGTCAGTCGCCGTCGGCGGCGTGGCGGGCTTCGTCGTGGCGCGCAACAGCGACGCCGCGAAGGAGCTCGCCGCCGGCGCCGCCGCGAACGCCTACGGGGCGGCCGCACCAGCAGCCGCGGACGACCCGGTGGCCCAGCTGACCGACGTACCGTCCGGAGGTGGTCTGGTCGTGGGCGACGTGGTCATCACCCGCGACGGGCGACACTGTGCACGCGTTCTCGGCGACCTGCACGCACCAGGGCTGCATCGTCTCGGACGTGACGGACGGCGAGATCCACTGCCCCTGCCACGGCAGCGCCTTCGACGCGACCACCGGCGCAGTGGTGACCGGCCCCGCCACCCGGCCGCTGCCGATCGTCGGTGTCGAGGTCCGCGACGGCGCGGTCTTCCGTACGGCGGGGGGCTGACGCGATGCGCTGGCACTCGCTCCCCACCCTGGTCTGGCTGGTCGCCGTCGGCTTCGCCCTCGGCGCGCTGATCGCGCTGTCGTAGCCGACCGCCTGACGGTGCCCTGTGGACGGTGAAAGCGTTGTCCACACAGGGGTTTGGGTGGGTGGGTTGTGTCCGGGGCGTTGGCTAGTGTTCGAACATGTGCTCGACTGGTCAGGTGTCGCCGGTGGCCGCGATGGCCGCGGTCGGCGACGCGGCCGGCGCCCTGGTCGACTCCCTCGGCGGCGGGGCGATCGCGGACCTCACGCACGACGAGCTCGGCGGGCTGGTCGCCGCGGCCCGGACCGTGCAGGCCCGGCTGGACGCGGTGACCGCCGAGGCGGTCGGCGAGGTCGGCGCCCGCGGCACCTTCACCCTGGACGGGGCGGTCACCCTCGGGTCCTGGCTGCGGGCGCGGACCCGGCTGACCCCGGCCGCCGCGGCCGGGCTGGCCACCACCGCCCGGGTGCTGCGGTCCGGGCTGCTGCCCGCCACGAAGGCGGCGCTGGCCGCCGGTGATCTCTCCGGTGAGCACGCCCGGGTGATCGCCACCGGCGTCGCCGGCGCCCCGGCCGGGGCGGTCGCGCTGATCGAACCCGAAGCCGTGCACGCCGCCACCCGGGCCGACCTGCGCGCCACCGCCGGGGTGCTGCGGGCGTTCCGGCACGCCCTCGACCCCGACGCCGCCGACGCCGCCGCCCTGGCCCGCTACGAGCGGGCCGGGATCACCCTGACCCCGACCCTGGACGGGCCGCTGGCCATCCACGGCACCGCCGACGAGGTCACCGGCGCCCTGCTGGCCACCGCCATCGACACCGCCGGACCCCCGGTCACCGGCGACAAACGCACCGCCGCCCGGCGCCGGCTGGACGCCCTGGCCGACATCTGCCGCGCCTACCTGGCCGACCCCGACACCCCCCGCCGCGGCGGCGGCGGCCACCCGCACCTGCTGATCACCCTCGACCACAACACCCACACCACCGACCACCACGACGTCGCCACGCGTCAGCGGCCGGACGGATCCCGGCGCGAGCACCGGCGACGACGGTCAACTCGGCGCCGCGAGCTCGGCGACGACGAGCTCACCGACGAGACTGGTGCCCTGGCCGACGAGGTCCCCGAGCCGACCGCCGAGCAGACCGGCGAGCAGACCGGCGAGCAGACCGGCGAGCGGGCTCCCGGCGGGTGGGGCGGGTCGCCGGGCGGGACGCTGTCCTGGATCGGCCGGATCGCCGGATCCACCGCCCGCCGGGCCGGCTGCGACGCCCAGCACACCATCGTCACCCTCGGCCCGGACGGGGAGATTGTGGAAGCCGGCACTTCCCGCCGGTTCTTCAGCCAGGCCCAACGCCGGGCCATCATCGCCCGCGACGGCGACCGCTGCCCGGTCCCCTACTGCGACCGGCCGATCAGCTGGGCCGACGCCCACCACCTGATCCCGGTCGGCCGCAACGGCCCGACCACCGTGGCCAACGGGGCCATCCCCTGCGACGGCCACCACACCCTGCTCCACGAAGGCCACTGGCAGCTGCACCGCCTCCCCGACGGCCGCTACCTCATCCACCACCCCCACACCGGCCGAACCATCGGCCCCGAAGAACACCCACCCGGCCACAACCGACCCACCCCCAGACCACCCCCCGCCGACCCCCACCCCGACTGACGCGCCTGACTTCAGGTCTGCAGCACGGGGCGCAGTGCGTCCAGCACGGCCGGGTCCTCGATGGTCGACGGCACCGGCTCGTCGACGCCGTCCGCGATGGCGCGCAGCGAGCGCCGGAGAATCTTCCCGGAGCGGGTCTTCGGCAGCCCGGCGACGACATCGACCTGCCGGAACGACGCGACCGCCCCGATCTCGTCGCGCACCCGTTGGACCAGCTCGGCCCGGAGCGCGTCCGGGTCGACGTCGACTCCCGCCTTCAGCACCACGAGGCCGCGCGGCACCTGGCCCTTGAGCTCGTCGTGCACGCCGATCACGGCGCACTCGGCCACCGCGGGATGGCCGGCGATCACCGCCTCCATCGACCCGGTCGAGAGCCGGTGCCCGGCCACGTTGATGACGTCGTCGGTGCGACCCATGACGAACAGGTAGCCGTCCTCGTCGACGTACCCACCGTCCCCGGTCAGGTAGTAGCCGTCGAAGGCCGCCAGGTAGGACGCGACGAAGCGGTCGTCGTCCCCCCACAGGGTCGGCAGGGTCCCCGGGGGCAGCGGCAGCCGGATGCAGATCGCCCCCTCGGTGCCCCGCGGCACCTCGGCACCGGACGGGTCGAGCACCCGCACGTCGTACCCCGGCACCGGAACCGTTGGCGAGCCCGGCTTGATCGCCATCGGCTCGAGCCCGCGCAGATTGGCCGCGATCGGCCAGCCGGTCTCGGTCTGCCACCAGTGGTCGATGACAGGGACCCCGAGGCGGTCGGTGGCCCACTCCCAGGTGTCCGGGTCGAGCCGCTCGCCGGCGAGGAACAGGGTCCGCACGCTCGAGACGTCGTACGCCGAGAGGAGCCGGCCGGTCGGGTCCTCCTTCTTGACCGCCCGGAAGGCGGTCGGTGCGGTGAACATCGCCTGCACGGCGTACTCGGAGATGACCCGCCAGAACGCACCCGCGTCCGGGGTGCCGACCGGCTTCCCCTCGTAGAGCACCGTGGTCGCCCCGACGAGCAGCGGCGCGTAGACGATGTAGGAGTGACCGACGACCCAGCCGACGTCGGACGCGGTCCACCAGACGTCGCCCGGGCCGACGTCGTAGATGTTGGCCATCGACCAGGTGAGCGCGACCGCGTGGCCGCCGTTGTCGCGCACCACGCCCTTGGGCTTGGCGGTCGTCCCCGACGTGTACAGGATGTACAGCGGGTCGGTCGCCGCCACGGTGACGCACTCCGCCGGCTCGGCAACGGCGGTGAGCTCATGCCAGTCGAGGTCGCGCGGAGCCGTCATCGCCGCGACCGCCTGTGGGCGTTGCAGGACCACGACGTGGTCCGGCTGGTGCGACGACAGTCCCAGCGCCCGGTCGACCAGCGGCTTGTACTCGACCACCCGTGCGACCTCGATACCGCACGACGCGGTCACCAGCACCCGGGGCCGAGCGTCCTCGACCCGGGCCGCGAGCTCGCTGGCGGCGAAGCCGCCGAACACCACCGAGTGCACCGCGCCGAGCCGGGCGCAGGCCAGCATCGCCACCACGGCTTCCGGCACCATCGGCAGGTAGATGACGACCCGGTCGCCCTTGCCGACGCCGAGGGACGACAGCGCGCCGGCGAACGTCGCCACCTCGGCGAGCAGCTCGGCGTAGGTGTAGGTGCGCTTGCTGCCCGTGACCGGGCTGTCGTAGACCAGCGCGGTCCGGTCGCCGTGGCCCGCCGCCACATGGCGGTCGAGGGCGTTCTCGCAGGTGTTCAGCTCGCCGTCGGGGAACCACCGGTAGAACGGCGGACGCGAGTCGTCGAGCACCTGGGTCGGCGTGCGGCGCCAGAGGACCGCGGTCGCGGCGTCAGCCCAGAAGGCCTCGGGGTCCTCGATGCTGCGCGTGAACGTCGCCTGGTAGTCGCCCATCCGGGCATCTTCGTCCGCCCCGGGGCGGACACGCCAGGGTCGCTCAGTCCGCGGGTCGCACTTCCTGCTGCTCCGGGGCGGTGCCCTCCCGGCGTACCAGCAGGAGGTACTCCACGACCCGGTCCATGGCGTCGTCCACGGCGTCCTCCCGGTAGCCGCCGCGGCGAGGGCGGAACGGCACGTGCCGGACGTCCTCGACCGACACCGCGTCGGTGCCGTCGAGCGCGCCGACGACCCGGTCGACGAAGTCGTCGACGTCGTCGACCTGGTAGCCGCGGCGCAGGGTGGACGCGCGCGGGAAGCGCTTCATGTACGGACCGGTCAGCTCGGCCTTGAGGAAGTCCGCCTCCCCCGCGGGGTCGGCCCGGCCGCGACGCCCTGCCAGCCGACCCTGCGCGACGAGGACCCGCTCCTCGAGCGCGTCGAGGTACTCGTCCACCTCGACCACGGCGTAGCCGCCGCGGACCAGCTCGAACCCGGCCTGCCGCACCTCCGACGCTGTCGGTGGCGGGAACACACCACCCAGGGAGACCTCGACGTGGTCGAGGAACGCGTCGACCTGCCGGCAGTGGTAGCCCTTGTGCAGGCGACCCACCCGGGTGAACCGGCGGTGGCTCATGCGGTCACCGCAGCCAACTGACCGCAGGCCCCGTCGATCTCCCGGCCGCGAGTGTCGCGCACGGTGGTGGGGACACCGTGCGCCCGCAGCCGCTCGACGAAGGTGCGCTCGACCCGCGGGTCACTGGCCGTCCACTTCGACCCCGGGGTGGGGTTGAGCGGGATCGGGTTGACGTGCACCCAGCCGCGGCCCCGCCGGTTGAGCTCGGTGCCCAGCATGTCGGCGCGCCAGGCCTGGTCGTTGATGTCGCGGATCAACGCGTACTCGATGCTCACCCGGCGCCCGGTGACCTCGAAGTAGTGCCGCGCCTCGTCCAGCACCTCGGCCACCTGCCACCTGGTGTTGATCGGCACCAGCGTGTCCCGCAGCTCGTCGTCGGGTGCGTGCAGCGACACGGCGAGGGTGACCGGGAGGCCCTCGGCCGCGAACTTGCGCATCGCCGGGACCAGGCCGACGGTGCTCATCGTGAGGTTGCGCGCGGACAGCCCGAGGCCGTCGGGCTGCGGTGCCACCAGCGTGCGCACGGCCTGCACCGCCGACCGGTAGTTCGCCAGCGCCTCGCCCATGCCCATGAACACCACGTTGGAGATCCGCTGCTGGTGGTCCGGGCCGCCGCTGAACTCGCCGCGGCGCAGCATCCGGGCGCCGGCGACGACCTGGTCGACGATCTCGCCGGCCGACATGTTGCGGGTGAGACCGGCCTGCCCGGTCGCGCAGAACGGGCAGTTCATGCCGCACCCCGCCTGCGAGGAGACGCACATCGTCACCCGGCCCGGGTAGCGCATCAGGACGCTCTCGACCGTGGCGCCGTCGAAGAGCCGCCAGACGGTCTTGCGGGTCGCGCCGTCGTCGCAGTCGAGGTGCCGGACCGCGGTGAGCAGCTGCGGCAGCATGGCCTCGACCAGCCGGCCGCGGGTGGCCTTGGGCAGGTCGGTCATCTGCTCCTGGTCGTCGGCTAGGTGCTCGAAGTAGTGCGTCGCGAGCTGGGCGGCCCGGAACGGCTTCTCACCGAGCTCGCCGGCAAGCGCACGACGGTCCGCGGGGGCGAGGTCGGCCAGGTGCCGCGGCGGCTTGGCGCGGCGGGGGGCGGTGAAGGTCAGCTCGCCGGGGACGGGGACTGGCACCCGGGTTGTCACGGCCCCTCCTCAGGCCGACACGGCCGGCACGAGCCAGCTCAGCAGGAGGAACGTGACCGGGGCGGCGGGCAGCAGCGAGTCGAGCCGGTCCATGATGCCGCCGTGGCCGGGCAGCAGGCTGCCCATGTCCTTGATGCCCAGGTCGCGCTTGATCATCGACTCGCCGAGGTCGCCGAGGGTGGCGGTCACCATCACGGCCAGCCCGCAGACGACGCCCTGCCAGGCCTCGCCGTCCAGCAGCGTCGGCAGCAGCACCGCGCCGCCGGCCGCGCAGAACAGCGCTGACCCGGCGAAGCCCTCCCAGGACTTCTTCGGGCTGACGGTCGGCGCCATCGGGTGCTTGCCGAACAGCACCCCGGCGACGTAGCCGCCGACGTCGCTGAGCACGGTGAGCACGATGAACACCACAACCCGGTTCGGGCCGTCGTCCGGCCGCAGCAGGAGCACCGCGAAGCCGGCGAGGAACGGCAGGTAGAGCGCCGCGAAGGTGGCCGCGGTGACGTCCCGGACGTAGCCCTTGGGGTTCTCCGGTGACCGCCACAGCATCATCGCGAACACGGTCAGCGCCAGCGCGACGACCATGGCCTCGCTGCCACCGGCGTACGCGGAGACGATGATGGCCGCCGCCCCGACCGCGAGTGGGACGACGGGCACCCGGATCCGGCCGGAGCCGAAGGCGTTGGTCAGCTCCCAGGCAGCCAGGACGATGGCCACGACCACGACGCCGACGAACGCCGGCTTCCACAGGTAGAGCGACAGCAGGACCACCGCGCCGAGTGCCAGCCCGACGCCGATCGCCGCGGGCAGGTTGCGGCCCGCGCGGGTGCGCGCCTCCGGCGGCGGCACCGCCTGCATCGGGACGGGCTCGAGCGGGGAGCTGCCGTCCTCCTGGTCGGTGGTCATGGGGTGATCCGGGAGCCGAGCCTCAGACCTCGAGGAGCTCGGCCTCCTTGTGCTTGAGCAGCTCGTCGATGGCCGCGACGTTCTTCTGGGTGACCTTCTCGAGCTCCTTCTCTGCCCGGGTCACGTCGTCCTCGCCGACCTCGCCGTCCTTGGCCAGCCGGTCGAGCTCGTCCTTGGCGTGCCGGCGGACGGCGCGGATCGAGATCCGGGCGTCCTCGGCCTTCCGGTGGGCGATCCTGATGAAGTCCTTGCGCCGCTCCTCGGTGAGCTGCGGGAACGACACCCGGATGAGCACGCCGTCGTTGGTCGGGTTCACGCCGAGGTCGGAGTCCCGGATGGCCTTCTCGATCGCCGGCATCGCGGTCTTGTCGAACGGCGTCAGGGTGAGCATCCGGGCGTCGACGACGTGGAACGACGCGACCTGGTTCACCGGCGTCGGTGCGCCGTAGTAGTCGACCAGGATCTTGTTGAACATCGAGGGGTTGGCCCGGCCGGTGCGGATGGAGGTGAAGTCCTCCCGCGCGACGGAGACGGCCTTCTCCATCTTCTCCTCGGCCTCGAAGAGCGTCTCGTCGATCACGTCGTCTCCTGCGGTGTTGTCGTTGGCGTGCGGCGGGCGGACGTCACGCGTCCGGCCCGATGACGGTACCGATCTTCTCGCCGTGAACCGCGCGGGCGATGTTTCCCTCGGCCGTCATGTTGAAGACGACGATCGGCAGCCGGTTGTCCCGGCACAGGCTGATGGCCGTGGCATCGGCGACCTTCAGCCCGCGGCTGAGGAACTCGTCGTAGGACAGGCGGTCGTATCGCACGGCGTCCGGGTGCTTGGCCGGGTCCGCGTCGTAGACGCCGTCCACGCCCTTCTTGCCCATGAGGATGACCTGGGCGCCGATCTCGAGGGCCCGCTGGGCGGCCACGGTGTCGGTGGAGAAGTAGGGCATGCCCGCGCCGGCGCCGAAGATGACGACCCGGCCCTTCTCCAGGTGCCGCATCGCCTTGCGCGGGATGTAGGGCTCGGCGACCTGTCCCATCGCGATCGCGGTCTGGACCCGCGTCTCGACGCCCTGCTTCTCGAGGAAGTCCTGCAGGGCCAGGCAGTTCATGACCGTGCCCAGCATGCCCATGTAGTCGGCCCGGGCCCGGTCCATGCCCCGTTGCGAGAGCTCGGCGCCGCGGAAGAAGTTGCCGCCGCCGACGACGATCGCGACCTGGACACCTGTGCGCACCACGTCGGCGATCTGTCGGGCGATGGTCGCCACGACGTCCGGGTCGACGCCCGAGCTTGCCGCCGCCGAACACCTCGCCGGACAGCTTGAGGACGACGCGTCGGTAGGGTCCGTCGCCCTGGACGCCGGAGGCCGCGACCTCGCCGGTCTCCGCACTGGATCCCTGCACGATCACGGCCTCCTCGTCGATGGACGTCTGGTCTTCTCCCCGGCAGTCTGCCAGCCGCCGGTCAGCTGCCGCCGACCTCGAACCGGGAGAAGCCCTTCACGGTCACGCCGGCCGCGTCGAGCACTGCCTTGACGGACTTCTTGCTGTCCAGCACCGACGGCTGCTCGAGCAGCGCCACGTCCTTGAAGAAGCCGTTGACCCGGCCCTCCACGATCTTGGGCAGCGCCTGCTCCGGCTTGCCCTCCTCGCGGGCGGTGGCCTCGGCGATCCGACGCTCGTTCTCGACCACGTCGGCCGGGACCTCGTCCCGGGAGACGTACTGCGGGCGCATGGCCGCGACCTGCATGGCCGCGGCCCGGGCCGCCTCGAGGTCCTGGCCCTCGAACTCCACCAGCACGCCCACCTGGGCGGGCAGGTCGGAGGACCGGCGGTGCATGTACGAGGCCACCTGACGGCCCTCGGCGCCGAGCACGACCACCGCGGTGAGCTCGATCTTCTCCCCGATGACCGCAGCCACCGAGTCGATGTTCTCGGCTACGGTGCGCCCGTCGGCCAGCGTCTCGGCCAGCAACGCGGTGACGTCGCCGGTGCCGGTCTTTGCGGCGTGCGCCACGATGTCGGCGGCCAGCTGCTGGAACTGCTCGTTCTTCGCCACGAAGTCGGTCTCGCAGTTCAGCTGGATCATGGCGCCCTCGGCGGCCGCCACGAGACCGTTGGTCGCGCTGCGCTCGGCGCCGCGCTCCTTGACCTTCGTCTCGCCCTTGATGCGGAGCAGCTCGGCGGCCTTGTCCTGGTCGCCGGCAGCCTCCTCCAGCGCCCGCTTGGCAGCCATCATCCCGGCGCCGGTGGCGTCGCGAAGCTGCTTGACCTCAGCGGCGGTGATGTTCGCCATGACTTCTCGCGTCTCGCTCTCTTGTCCGTGGTGGTCGGGCGGTCACGCCGCCGAGCCGGCCCGCATGGGGCCGGCCGGCGGGCTCGACTAGGCCTGGGGGGTGCTGTCGGGGTCGGTGGCCGGGGCGGCGTCGGGCGCCTCCGCGGCCGGAGCCTCAGGAGCCTCCGCGGCGGGAGCCTCGGCTGCCTCCGCGGCCGGAGCCTCGGGTGCCACTGCCGGCGCGTCGGCCGCAGGTGCCTCCGCAGCGGGAGCCTCGCAGCGGGAGCCTCCGCTACCGGAGCCTCGGTGGCCGGTGCCTCCGCTGCGGCCTGGCCCTGCAGGATCTCCCGCTCCCAGGCGGCCAGCGGCTCGTCGGTGGCCAGCTCGGTCGGCTTCTCGTCGCCGTCCGACCTGGGTGCGCACCCGAGCCATCAGGCCCTCGGCCACGGCGTCCGCGATCACCCGGGTGAGCAGGGTGACGGAGCGGATCGCGTCGTCGTTGCCCGGGATCTTGTAGTCGACCTCGTCCGGGTCGCAGTTGGTGTCCAGGATCGCGACGACCGGGATGTGCAGCTTGTGCGCCTCGCCGACGGCGATGTGCTCCTTCTTGGTGTCGATGATCCACACCGCGCTGGGGACCCGCGACATGTCGCGGATGCCGCCCAGGGTCTTGGTGAGCTTGTCCTTCTCGCGGCGCAGGACGAGCAGCTCCTTCTTCGTCATGCCCGAGCCGGGCACGTCGTCGAAGTCGAGCTGCTCGAGCTCCTTGAGGCGCTGCAGCCGGCCGTGGACGGTCTGGAAGTTGGTGAGCATGCCGCCCAGCCAGCGCTGGTTGACGTAGGGCATCCCGACCCGGGTCGCCTGCTCGGCGATGGCCTCCTGGGCCTGCTTCTTGGTGCCGATGAACATCACCGAGCCGCCGTGGGCGACGGTCTCCTTGACGAACTCGTACGCGCGGTCGATGTACGACAGCGACTGCTGGAGGTCGATGATGTAGATGCCGTTGCGCTCGGTGAAGATGAACCGCTTCATCTTCGGGTTCCAGCGCCGGGTCTGGTGGCCGAAGTGCACGCCGCTCTCGAGCAGCTGCTTCATCGAGACGACCTGGTTGGTGGCAGTGCTTGCCATCAGGCTTGCCCTTCTCGCGCCGCGGCCCGCGTGCGGGCGGCCTGCGCCTGTCGGTTCGTCGCGGTCGGCCGGGTGGCCGTCCACGTCCTGACCCCCGCGAGCGCGCTCGCCGCCGTGAGGCGGACCGTGAGCGAGCCCCCGCCCGGATGGGCGGTGTGCGGGCGTGCGAAGTCGACCCGTTCGAGACGGATCGCTGCGTCAGAGTGTACGCCGGGGCGCGGGCCAGCCCGAAATCGCCGCCGTCGTCCCCAGCCGGGCCGTCTCGCGCCGGCCGTCCACAGCCTGCCAGCGGGGCCGCACCGGCGGCCGGGCGGCGGCAGGCTCGAGCCATGGACCTCCGCCGCCGTGCGCTCTGGCTGCTCGGCGCCCTGCCTGGCTGACGGCCGGGCCCCTCCTGGCCGCGGGGCCGGCCGCGGGCGCGGCCGGCTGGCGCTGGCCGCTCGACCCGCCAGTGGTGGTGGTCGCGGAGTTCATTGCCCCGGCGGGGCCGTTTGCGCCGGGCACCGCGGCGTCGACCTCGGTGGCCGGGTCGGCGACCCGGTGCGCGCCGCGGCGGCCGGGTGGTGGCCTTCGCCGGGGTGGTGGCCGGCCGCGGGGTGGTGTCGGTCGACCACCCTGGCGGGCTGCGCACGTCGTACGAGCCGGTCACGGCCACGGTCGCGCGCGGCGACCAGGTGGGCGCCGGTGCCGTCCTGGGCCGGCTCGAGCTGGTGGCGAGCCACTGCCCTCCGGCGGCCTGCCTGCACTGGGGGCTGCGGCGGGGCGGGACGTATCTCGACCCGCGGTCGATGCTCGGTGCGACCCGGGTCCGGTTGCTGCCGGTCTGGGGCTCCGCCGGGCCGGCCTTGCCGGCCGGGGTGCCGGCCGGGGCGGCCGAGCGGCCGGATGACCGACGAGCGGCGCCCGGGACAGGTGGTGACAGCGGCACGCGACGGCGCGGCTGGCGGTCGGCGCCGCTGCCGCCGCCGTCGGCACGGCAGGTGTGCTGCTCGGCCGGCGGCGAGCCCCGCCCTAGAGGAGGCCGGGCAGGTCGGTGGCCAGCCGGCGGTAGTCGGCCGGGGCGTTGTAGGCGTGGGCCGAGAGCCGGACGTAGCCACGGCCGTCGAAGCTGCTGATCGCGACCTCGACGGCCGCCTGCTCGCCGATCCGGTCCTGCAGCGCGCCGGCTGCGGCCGGCGTGTCGGCGACGCCCTCCGGGAGCGGCACCAGCTGCATGCTCACGCCCGAGTCACGGGGCAGGTCGGCCGCCGGAACTGCAGGGCCGCGGCGACCTCGAGCTGGCCGGCCACCGCGAGCTCGACGTTGTGCCGGCGCAGCCGGTCCAGCCCGAGACCCTCCAGCACCCGGAGGGCCCGCGGCGCCGACAGCCATGCGCTGGGGTCCTCGGTGCCGGTGTCGTCGAAGGCCAGCGGAAAGCCCTCGTCCTCCCCCCAGGACGCCACCAGCGGGCGCAGCGCCGGCCGCCAACGCTCTGCGCGTGCAGCACGCCGGTGCCGCGCGGCGCGCAGCACCACTTGTGGAGGGTGCCGACGAAGAAGTCGGCGCCCAGCCGATCGAGGTCGACCGCGAGCATCCCGGGGCGTGCGCGCCGTCGACGAGCACCGCCACGCCGCGCTCCTGCAGGGCCGGCACCAGCCGGACGAGCGGGAGCCGGCGAGCGGTGGGCGAGGTCACCTGGTCCAGCACGACCAGGCGGGTCCGTTCGTGCAGGGCGCCGAGCACGGTGTCGACCACCTCGTCGTCCTCGGCAGTCAGCGGCAGGTGCACCGAGTCGACCCGCGCGCCCCGGTCGGGCGCGAACCGCTCGGCGGCAATCCGGACGGCGCCGTAGGCATGGTCGGTGAGCAGGACCGCGTCGCCCGGCTCGAGCGGGAAGCGGCCAGCACCGTGCTCGCACCGCTGGTGGCGTTGTGCACGAACGCAAGCGAGGTCGGGCCCGCACCGAGGAACCCGGCGACCTCGGCCCGGGCCGCGACCAGCGCGGCCGGCAGCTCGCGGCGGAGGAACCGCAGCGGGTTGGTCTCCATCCGGTCGCGCCACGACTGCTGCTCCTCGAGGACGGGGGTCGGCACCGCGCCGTACGACCCGTGGTTGAGGTGCGCCACGGTCGGCTCGAGCGGCCAGAGGGCTCGGACCTCGGGCCAGTCGTCGCCCCACAGCGGGTTGGCGTCGACGTCCGACGAAGTCGAGGGCTCGGCGGGCATGATGCAACCCTATGGTCGAGCCCGCACACCCACTCGCAGCCGCCCGGCGCCGAGCCGTCGCCGTCCTGGCGGCCGCCCTGGTGGTGGCGGCCCTCGTGTGGCAGCCGGCC
>CAVSKC010000018.1:0-147857 GCA_963728425.1 uncultured Actinomycetota bacterium | reverse complement strand
GCCGCCCGCCCTGCGCCCGCCGCCGCGGCTGCTGCTCTCCCTTTCCCGGTGACGGGAAGGGGAGCCGGGTGAGCGGCCGCTGCTACGCCGGGTCGTGTCGCCCGCGCAGCCGGAGTCCGTCACCCGGACGATCCCGGCTGTTGCCGAGCAGCTACTCGGTCGCCGAGCCGGAAGCAGCGCCGACCACCCCGACTGCTCCGAACACGCCGACTCCGGCTGCTTCGAGCGCAGCAGTTGCGGCGGATCCCTTTGCGAGCGTGCCCGTCGTCACCGATGTCGTCGGCATGGCGGCACCGATCGCGGAGCCGCCGGCTGACGACGAGTTCGTCATCGACACCGTCGGGGCGACACCGGCATTGGCACCGGTAGACGGCCCGGCGGCCGACGAGTTCGTCGTCGACTCGGTCGGCGCACCGCCTGCTCCGCTGCCTGACTGCCGTGGAGCCGGCCCCGGCCGCCGCACCCGCAGCGACGGCGACCCCGGTGCCGCCCGTTGTGGACCCGGTGCAGGACGCTGCGATTCCCGCAGACCTGGGCGTCGCCGCCGTGTCGGGCGACGACGCGGCTGCACCGCAGTTCATCTCCGGCACACCGCCGGCCCGCGACCCGGTGCCGAATGCAGAGTTCGTGCCGGACCTGGTCGACAGGGGCGGCCCCCGGCGCAGCTCCGACACCGGCCGTCGTGTCCGCCGTCGACGAGCCCGCGACCTCGACCCCGGCCGACGTCTACGCGGTCGAGGAGCCCGTGGTCGTGGAGCCGGCGCTCGTGGAGCCGGTCGTCCAGGCTCCGGTGGCGGTTGCCGCGCCTGTCGTCCCGGACACCTTCGAGGCGGAGGTTTCGGCGCTCGCTTGCGAATGCGGTCGAGACCCTGCCGGCGCCGGTTGACCTGAGCGCCGCTGTCGAGACCGCGGCCCCTGTGGCCGCGACGGCCGAGCCGGAGATCATCGGCATCGCGAGCACGGATCTGGCTGCGAGCCCGCCCGCCGCGCTTCCGACGTGGGCTGTCGCCCTCCCGGGAACCGGGGGACATACCTTCTCGCTCACGTTGAACGGCGGCTTCCTCTTCCTCACCATCGACGGCGTCGTCAACACGCGCCCGCTGCTCGACGTTCCATGGGTGACCCTTACGGGCGGCGACGGCGACGACACGCTCGACCTCAACTCCACCGTCATCGACGTCGTGCCGATCGTCTTTGACGCCGGCAAGGGCAACGACACGATCCGCGGTCCGCCGGCCGACACCGTGTGGTCGATCACAGATCCGGGCGCAGGCACCGTCGGCAAGCTCGCGTTCTCGAACGTCGAGTGGCTCCGCGGCGCACCGAACAACGAGGACACCTTCGTGATTCAGGCGAACGGCGTGCTCGCGGGCGGGGTGGACGGCGGCGACGGCGGCTTCGACAGCCTCGTTGTCGATGGCAAGCGGAACTCGATCGTCTCGACTCCGACCGACCCGCATTCCGGAACGCTGGTCATCGACGGCACGCGGCTCTATTACGCCGGCCTCGAGCCGATCACGCTCGGTGCCGGCGCAGTCGTGACGATCACCGGCACGGCTGGCGACGACGCGATCACTGTCGCCCCTGGCGGGGGCGGCAACATCGTCGTGAGCGGCGGCACCTTCGAGACGACGTCTTATCGCCCCGCCCGCGTCACTGACGATCACGGGCGGCGGCGGGTACGACACCGTGACGTTCACCGGCGCGATCTCGCTGGGCGCGGCGAGCCTCTCCGTCAACGCGGAGCGGATCGACGTCGCAGCCGGCGCGTCGATCACGACGACCGGCGACGTGACCCTCGTTGCCTCCGCGTCGCGGACCTGTCCCGACCTGTAGCGGGACCGGACGCCTCCGTCCGCGCAGGCGATCGTCGAGGGCAACATCTCGGCAACCGGCGCCGTCAGCATCACCGCGGTCGCGTCCGATTCGTGGACGCTTGCGGCGCAGACACTGACCACCGACACCTCGTACACGGTCGGCGCGACCGCCCTCGCCGAGATCCGCGGCGCTGCGGAGGTCGCGGGCGGCTCGCTGCTCCTCACGGCCGACACGGTCGTGCAGTTCTCGTGGGACGGGGTGGCAAACGACGTCGATGGGGGGCTGCCGACCGACCCCGACGGGGTCGACGGTGCCGTCCGCGTGAACGTGATGAACTCGACGCTGGCCGGCATCGGCGGTACCGCGGCCGGACGATCGGCGCGACCGACGTGCCTGGCGAACTGGGCCGCAGCGTCGCGATCGCGGCCACCGACACGGTCGACATCCACGTCGCGATCGAGGACACGACCGACTACGGCGCCATCAACCCGAACGTGATCGCCATCTTCCTCGAGTTCGGGCGCCTGCTCGCGGCGACGAACATCTCGCGCGACACGCAGGCATACGTCAGCGCAGCGCCCCTCAGCGGAGACGCCCTGGCCGCCGACGCAGGCGCGCGCGTCTCAGCGCACAACACCGGCACCGTCGATGCCTCCATCGACTCCACCATCGTCGGCAAGGTCGTCAACACCGTCACGAAGGACGACGCGCTCGCATCGGTCACGGCCACCCGCGTCTCGGCCGCCGACCTGCTCGTCGAGTCGCTCACCGATTCCGAGCTGGCGGCAGCGGGCAAGATCGCCCGCAACCACCTGACGGGAACCACGCAGGCCACCATCGCCGGAACGATCGTCAGCACCGACGGCGGCGACGTCACGCTCACCGCCCACGACGCCACCGCGCTCACGGCGGAGGCAGGGCACCTTCTCTATGAGCCCACCACTCGCCTGATCTCTCTCGCGAGCACCGAGTCGCGCAACGAGCTCGACCGGACGGTCGAGGCCTTCGGTGGTCGGCGCGGCGCGCATCGACCTCACGGGGTTGGTCGCGTCGGACCCGCGCGGGAACCTGCTCGTCGAGGCGACCGGCGAGGGACGGCTCCTCGCGCACACCCAGGCGCTGGCGATCAAGCACAAGACGGGCATCATCCCGACGCAGAGCGCGAAGGGCGCGGCGGCGACGTTCGCCGCGAACGTCGTTCTCGGCAGCGTGAAGGCGCTCGTCAGCGACAGCGACGTGACGGCCAACGACGTGACGGTCACTGCGGCGAACAGCGCGTTCATCGACGCGACCAGCGAGGTGAGCGCGATCGGCACCTCCGACACCGACGCCGTCTCGTTCAAGTTCATCCTCGAGAACGGCGACCTCGCCCTCGGGCCGCGATCGCAATCAACGTCATCGGCTGGGAGATCGGCAACCTCGCGCTCGAGTCGGTGAACGCGGCACTCGGCACCGAGTTCGGCTCGACGGAGACGCCGCTCGCGACCGAGGCGTCGATCGTAGGCGGGACAGTCAGCGCCACCGGCGACGTCACGGTCGACGCGACCTCGGCGGCGCAGATCAACGCCACCGTCTCCAACGCGGCGACGGCCGAGAACCACGGCCTGTTCGGCGCGAAGTCGTCGGCGGCGGGAGCAGTGCTCGCGACCAACAAGGTCTCCACGACGGCGACCGCGCTCGTCGCCGACGGCTCCGTGCTGGCCGACGGCGAGCTGAGCGTGAGCGCGGACGACGCAGCCGGCATCTACTCGAACGTGAAGATCGTGTCGACCGCGGTCACAACAACCGACAGCGGCGTCCACTTCCTCGGCAAGTATCTGAACGGCGACGTCCCGTCCGACTTCGACACGGGCGACGGGGTGCAGGACATCGCCTTCGGCGACACCGTCCGGATCCTGCACAACTACGCGAAGGAGCAGTACACGACCGACAACACGATCGCGGTGCTGTTCACGCCGTCGTGACGAAGGTCAAGGTCCGGCCCGGTTACGCCCTGGGCGGCGACGAAGGGGCGGTCTACCTCTACATTGGCCCGCTCGCCACGCTCTCTCCGGCCGCGCAGGACTACTCCGATGCCCTGAACTGGGTGCCGGTCGCCGGCACCGACGACGCTCGTCTACCAGTACATGGGCGCCGGCACCGACGCGACACCGGACTCGATCGACCTCGGGCAGAACGACTACAGCGATCTGCGCTTCTGGAAGCCGCTTGCCGAAACGCAGTCCGTGCCCCAGAACATCAACTTCGACACGTCCGACTCACGCGCGATCTCGGGCGCGATCGTGCTCAACGATGCGCGCGGCTTCGTCGAGGCCTCGATCGTCGATGCCACCGTGCTCACCTCGGGCGTCAGCGTGAGCGCGGTCGAGGGCGCGGCGATCGAGGCCGACCGCAGACGTCACCGCCGAGGCCGCCGGCGGCAGCACGCTTACCGGCCAGGGGGCCGCGCTCGCGGCCGGCGGGGTGCTCGCCACGAACCGCGTGCTGAGCGGCGCGTCCGCGTTCGTCGAGGGCGGGACGGTAACGGTCGTCGGCGGCGATCTGACCATCGACGGCGCGAACACGGCCACGATCACGGCCACGAACCTGAGCGCGATGTCCTCCGGCGCCGAGTCCGTCGGCGTCTCCTCGCCTTCAACACGATCGGCTGGGGGCCGTCGAACGTGCTCTTCGCAGCGGTCGACGCGCTGCTCGGCGATCCGTTGATCTCGGATGCCTTCGACGGCGAGCAGCCGTCGATGACGATCGCATACATCCGCGACGCGCTGGTCGACGTGGGCGGAGACATCCACGTCGGCGCGGCGAACGCGGCCGATCACGGCCGAGATCTCGAACAACGCCAGCTCAGCGCCCGGCGCGATCATGGGCGCCGGCGGCATGGCGGCCGCGATCGTGCTCGCCTCGAACATGGTCTCGAGCGGCGCCCAGGCGTGGATCGACTTCACGATCGGGGGCGCCCTGGTCGCGGACGGCGGCGTCGAGGTGACCGCCTCCGACGCCGCAAGCATCGACGCCACGACTTCGCTCGAGTCGGAGGTCTCGCCGACGAACGACCTCGGCGCCGGGATCCTGAACGGCCTTGTCGGAGCATTCCTGGACGACTACGAGTTCACCAGCCATTCGGGCATGCAGTTCGTCGCGTTCGGCGACAAGGTGCGCACCGACGACGGCACGGTCTACGAGTACATGGGCGAGGATGCCACGATCGACCTCGACGAGGGCGCAGAGGACTACTCCGTCTACGGGTTCTGGAAGCCGCTGAGCGAGACGAGCCTCCTCAACGACGCCGTCACCTACGCGGCGCTGTCGGCGCTCGGCACCGTACTCGGCGTCGAGGCCGTGGGACCGCCGACGCCTACTTCGGGCTCATCGACCACAACGACGTCCGCAGCGCGGTCGAGGCCTGGATCGAGCGGACCGTGGTGAGCGCGGGCGGCGACGTCACCGTTTCGGCTCTCGAGTCGGCGTCGATCACCGCTTCCGACGCGAGCCACGTCGTGCCGTGGACGGGGAAGGGCGCCGTGATCGTGACCAACGTGGTGCTCGCGGACGCGCAGGCCTGGCTCGAGGACAGCACGATCTCCGGCGCGAACGTCACCGTCCAGGCGGAGACCAACGCGACGCTGACCGCGACCGCGGATTCGAAGCTCGAGGCCTTCGACGAGAGCTTCAGCTTCGTGCTCGCGTTCAACACGATCGGCTGGCTGCCGTCGAACATTCTCTTCAACGCCGTCGATGCGCTGCTCGGCGATCCGCTGATCTCCACGGCGTTCAACGGGCCTGATCCCTCGGCAGCCCGCGCCTGGATCCGCGACACCCCGGTCGATGCGACCGGCGACGTGAGCGTGACCGCTAGCAGGCCTCGCAGCTCACGGCCACGGTCGGGACCGAGGGCCGGGCGGACGCGCAGCTCGACGGCGTGCTGACGAAGGGCTCCGCGACCGACGGCGTTTCGGGCGGAGGGTTGCTCGCCTCGAACAAGGTCAACACGCTCGCGCAGGCGTTCGTCGAGTTCACCGGTCTCCAGGGCACGATCGAGGCCGACGGCGACGTCACGGTGTCCGCGTCGGACACGGCCGCGATCGAGTCGCACAGCACGGTCGTCCAGAGCGCGATCGTCGAGAACACGGCCGCCGGGATCGCGGACTACCTCTCCGGGCTGCTCCCGACCGACAACGACTTCACCACCAAGTCGGGCACCTGGGAGATCACGCCGGGCTCGAGGGTGCGGATCGCCGCGGACGACGGTGGACTCGGTGTCGTGGGCCACGTCTACGAGTACGAGGGGACGACGGCGACCATCGACCTCGGCTCCGCGGCCGCGGACTACCTCAACACCGCGCTGTGGACGGACCTGACGCTGGAGCCCGTGCTCGCCGACTTCTACCCCGGCATCGGCAACCTGACGAAGTCGAACGCCAGGGCGGTGGGGATCCTGATCGTGCTCAACGACGTCCGCTCGACCGTCGAGGCATTTGTCGACAACACGATCGTGGATGCGGGCGGCGCGGTGACAGTGAGCGCGGCCGAGACGGCCCAGATCCTCTCCGAGGCGACGAGCACCGTCACGGCCTCCGGCGGGTCGTTCTACGGCGGCGGCTCGGTCCTCGGCGTCAACGGGCAGATCGTCACCAACCTCGTCTTTCCTCGGCGACGGCGTCGATCACGGATAGCGACGTCACGGCCGGCAGCGATATCGCCGTCGAGGCCACCAACAACTCAGGAATCGACGCGACGCTGATGGTCGGGACGAGCTCGGGCGAGACTGCGGTCGCGGTCACGCTGGCGTTCAACTCGCTCGGCTGGAAGCCGCAGAACTTCCTCTTCAACCTGATCGACACCCTGCTCGGCGATCCTCTGATCGCGGTCGCGCTCGACGGTGAGGAGCCGTCGGCGGTCTCGGCCTCGATCAGCAACTCGACGATCGCCGCAGGCGGCGACGTCCGTGTCTCCGCCGACGGCGCGGCGGGCCTCAACGCGACCGTCTCGAACGCGGCCGACTCGACGGCTGCGGCGCTCTTCAATGCGACCGGCGAATCGGTCGGGATCGTGATCGCGCAGAACAAGGTCGCGAGCAGCGCGACCGCGTCGGTCTCCGACGTCGGCGCGACGGTGGCCGGCGAGCTCGCGGTGACGGCGAGCGACGAGGCGGGCGTGTACTCGAACATCAAGCTGGTTTCCTCGTCGAGCACACAGTCCAACAACGGCGGTACGGCGGTGCTGCAGGACGAGCAGACCGAGGCTACAGCACCGGGCATCACCAGCGGCAGCGACATCCCGGCGGCCAGCAGCTCGCTCGTCGACGTCGGTGTGCGGCACCGCCACGCAGGTCTTGGTCACGAAGTCGACGACGTTGAAGGTGCCCTCGACGCGTCGACTGCGCGGATCGTCGCGCAGTCGATGCCGAGGTGCGGGAACACCTTGTGCATGACCCCGTCCGCGTCGCCCAGCCCGGGCAGCGTCCACGGCCCGCGCAGGTAGTCGCGCAACGGCAGCGGCGAGCTGAAGTCCTGGACGTCGAGGTCGGACCACCGCGCGGCCCATCTCCGGCCGGCTCCAGGCCCGGACAGCAGCATCCCGGTCGTCATGATCCCGCCGGAGGTGCCGTCGACGTGGTCGAACGTCCAGGCCGTGCTCGGTCAGCGCCCGGACCACGCCGGTCTGCCAGGCGACCCGCATCCCGCCGCCGGCCAGGACCAGGGACCGCCTCATGCCGTCACCCGCTCGCCGGGACGGCCGGCCGGCGCTCGCAGCCGCTGCCAGAGCATCGCGGCGAGCACCGCCGTCAGCAGGTCGAACAGCGGCCACCGCCAGCGCACCCAGGCGAACAGGTCCCGCAGCACGCCCGACGGTCACGGCGACGAAGGCGCCGAGCTTCTGCACCGCGCACCAGAGCACGACGTACGCCGGGGTGGGCTCGGCCAGCAGGGCCTGCAGCGTGACCCCGCCCACCACCGCCATGAACATGCCGACGATCGCGAAGAAGTGCCGGGTGGTCGGCGTCGACTCGGCGCCGAGCAGGTCGAGGACCGCGCCGGGCAGCAGCGAGCTGGCCGAGGCCGGACAGCACGGTGAGCGCGGCGATCGCGGCGACCACCGCACGCAGCCGGTCGGCCAGGAGTCGCTCCAGCGGGATCATCGCAGCGCCTCCAGCAGGTCCGGCTTGGCCACGAGGTACCAGACGATCGCGGCCCAGGTGATGGTCGAGGCGACGAACCGGATGTTGTTCAGCTGCATCCAGCGCATGCAGCAGCGGGGTCAGCCCGGCCGGGCCGTCGAACTCGCCGCCGCGGATCTTCTTGTTGACCGGGATGATGATCTGCTGGCCCGACGTAGGTGAGCACCACGATGCCGACCAGGCAGACCGCGGCCAGCCAGACCAGCGGGTGCGACCAGTCACCCCACTCGGTGACCACGAGCACGATGCCGGACAGGAACATCGGCGGCACGACGACGGTGAAGAACTTCGTCGCGAGGATGGTCGGGATCCCGAAGTGCTGCGCCGACGTTGTCCGGCGTCAGCGACTCGCCAGGTCGGGTAGAGGAAGAAGCGCAGCACCCACATCGTGCCCATGTACATCGCTCGCGCCGAACAGGAAGTACAGCGGCGTTCACGAGGAGCAGCCAGCTGCCTTCACCGCGGCTCACCCCACCCGGACCTTGGGCGGGTCCAGCCACTCCTCGGACCGGCCGAGGCCGACGACCGACTCGAGGCCCTCGCCGGGCTCGGCCGCCGGCCGTCGGCGGAGGTCAGGAACCAGCACTCGAAGTGGTCGTCGAGGACGCCTCGGGTCGTGGGCAGGAACGCCGTGAAGACCGGGTCCGGCGCGATGTCCGAGGTCGCGCAGCGGCGCGACCTGCGGTGCGTCGCCGAGGTGCAGCCGGGCCCGGGCCCGCCGGCCCAGGGCGATGTCGGCCGCGCCCTGGAAGTAGATGGACGACCGCATCACCATGCCGCGGAACACGCAGTAGTTCGCGGCCCCGACGTCGAGCGGCAGCGCGCGTCGCGGGCGGCCGGTCGATCTCGATCGCGCGCACCGAGCTGGCCGTCGACGTCGTACTGGCTGGACACCGTCGTCGGCGTGATGGTGAAGTCGAGGTTGGCCTGGTGCTTGGGCATGCCCCAGATGCCCTTGCCGCCCTTCACCGAGACCTCGCTGCTCACCGGCAGGTCGACGCACGAACTGCCCGGTGCCGTAGTGGCCGCGCAGCAGGCCGGGCAGCAGCGGCGGCGCCGGCTCGCGGCCCGAAGGTGCAGGCGATGGCGAGGGAGTACTCGACGTACTTGCCGATGTCGGTGATCTCGTAGTTGACGACGGTGACCACGAGCAGGCCGCGGCCGCCGGGCAGCCGCACCGGGTGCAGCTCGCCGCCGGGCAGCAGCCGCGCGCGCCGCGTCGCCGTCGACCGGGAACGCCGCCATCAGCGCCGGCGTCTGCTCCGAGTTGACCGGCATGGTGAACGGGATGCCGTCGACCAGCGGCGTGCCGACCGGCCAGCCGGCGCTGCCGGCGCGGCACCGCCGACGGCGCGAGCGGACATCAACGGCGCGGGCGAGCGGCAGCAGCGGACCGGACGCTCATCGGGCCAGCTCCTCGAGGATCACGGGGTAGGTGTCGGTCGCGGCGTTCCGGCCGAGGAAGACGTCGAGGTGGCCGTAGCCGCGGAACCGGTGCAGCGCGTCGCGCCCGGGGCGGTGGCCGCGCGAAGAAGTCGAACGAGCGCTGCTGGCTCTCGGGCAGGAAGCACTTGTTGTCCTCGCCGGCGAGGAAGACGAACCGCGCGTCGGTCTGCGGCGGCGCGGCGACGTACGACGCGGGCAGCCCGGCGAGGTCGCTGCACCGGCACCAGGTGGCCGGCCCGGATGCTGCGGTCCATCTGGTGGAAGAACGTGAACGGCACCTCGGCGAACTCGCCGCGGATCCAGTCGTGGGTGGCCGTCGTCGAGGTTGGCGTGCGACCACAGCGCGGGCCAGCCGGTGCCGTAGGTGAAGCTCACCATCCGGCAGACGGTGTTGTCGCACTCGTGGTGGGTGGCGCGCACGACCAGGACGAGCGCCCGGGACAGCACGCCCTCCGGCTTGTCGCCCCAGGCCGGCGAGACGTGCGGCAGCACCGGCCGACGAGCGGCGAGACGCGGCCGATCTTGAACGTCGAGAACCGCGGCACGACCGGGTGCAGCGACACCGCGTTGGTCACCACGGTGTCGCACCTCCGGCAGCAGGCCCGGCGATCGCGGCCATCGTGAACGACGTCGACCCCTGGCAGTGCACGACGGCCTTGCAGCGTCTCCGCGCCGGTCGCGGCGAGGACGTGCCGCACGGCGGCCGGGTGGTCGTAGGCCGCGGCCTCGTCGAGCGTCCACGGCACCGGGTCGAGGTCGATCGACGCCCGCCAGTTGAGCAGCCAGACGTCCCAGCCCTCGTCGATCAGCGCGTCGACGAAGGTCCGCGGCAGCGGCGGCCGGAACAGCTCGGCCCGCACGCCCGGCGCCGTGGACGACGAGGACCGGCCCGCGGGTCGGCGCGTGCCGGCCC
Organism: uncultured Actinomycetota bacterium; assembly: GCA_963728425.1. Lineage (GTDB taxonomy): Bacteria > Actinomycetota > Actinomycetes > JACCUZ01 > JACCUZ01 > JAVEDA01. The sequence continues at coordinate 137,502 of CAVSKC010000018.1, read as the reverse complement.
TGGACGTGCACGAGGGTCAGCGGCCGGCCGTCGAGGGCGGTGAGCGGGCACCACCTCGGTGCGGTGGTCGGCCCGGGTCGTCGGGCGGGTCGGTGTCGTGAGGGTCATGCCGGCACCTCCCGTCCGGATCGTCACGCGGCGGCTCGATCAAGCGTGCACGTCGATCGGCTGCGGTCCGGCTCGATCCACGGGTCGCCGTCCGCGGTCGCTGCCGGCGACACGTGCCAGCTGGTGGCCACCCGGACGGCACCGCGAGCGGATGCACGACCAGGTCCCCGTCGGCCCGGATGTGCATGCGCAGGAACGACTTGTGGTCCTCGATCGGACTGCGCGCTGAACAGCTCGTTGAGATGGAGGTCCGGCGCCGGCCGGCGAGATACAGGTAGCCGGCCGACGACGACGGTCGCCAGCCGCGCCGCCGACCAGCCCGGCCACGGCCGAGCCGCCCAGAACCTCGGCCACGTCGGCCACGAGCCGGCGGCACCGGCAGCGCAGCGCGGCGACCCACACCGCCACCAGCGACGGCCCGACGTGCGCCGAGGCCGTGCAGCGCGCCGCCGACCACGCCGCGCAGGCCTTGCCCCGGCGGGAGAACAGCACCATCGAGCCCGACCAGCAGCAGGGCGGCCAGCACCAGTCCGCGGGCTCCCGGAAGGCGTCGGCCAGCCGACCAGCGCGGCGTCCAGCCGGTCCCACGTCCTGGGCGAGCGATTCCCGCGCCGGCCGCTGCCGCGGCAGGCTGGACACGACGACGTAGCGCGGCAGCGCCTGGATCGCCGGCCATCAGCGCCACGAACCACGGGTTGCGGCCCGGCAGCCGGTCGAGCACCCGCAGCGCCAGCCGCCGGGACTCGGCGGGGGTCGGGTAGGCCGCCCGCCAGGCGAACGTCGCGGGCGGCGGCTTGTCCACCCGGTCGGCGCTGCAGGGTCGCGGGCGGCAGCGTCAGGCCGTCCTTGTCCAGCCGGGTGGTCGCCGACAGGTAGGCACCACCACCGCCGCAGGTGACCAGCGCGCGCTCGCCGTCCACCTCGGCGTAGCGGGCGTAGTGGTGCGGTCGCCGGCCAGCATCAGCCGCACCTGGTCCGGGTCGCTTGCCGAGCACCACGGAGATGAAGTAGTCGAGGGTGGCGTAGGCCTTCGAGCCTCGGCTCGCCGCCCTCGACCCAGCTCGGCTTGGCGTGCACAGGATGATGCCGTCGCCGTCCTCGATCTGCGCGGCGACGGTCCGGAAGTAGTCGATCTGCGGCGCGTCGATGTAGGTGTCGAACTGGATGTCGATGCCCAGCAGCCACCAGCGCTGCGGCAGCTTCACCGCGAAGTAGCTGCGCCGCTGCTCGGTCTGCCAGCCGCCGACCCAGCCGCCCTGGCAGAAGAACCGGAGGAACGCCGTGAGCCCGTCGTACCAGTCGTGGTTGCCCGGCACGGCGAACAGCGCGGGCGGGTCGTCCGAGTGCGGCAGGGCCGCGTTGTAGGGGCCCTTCGTCCGCTCCTCGTACGCGCTGGGCCGACGCCGTCGGGTAGACCTCGTCGCCGCCCATCACGAGCACGGCCGCCGCGGGTCGTCGGCACGGACTCCTCGCCGGTCCGTCGCTGGTCACGTCCAGCTTCGGCTGGGCGAGCAGGTAGGCCATCGAGTAGGTCGCGTCGAAGCCGTCGCCGACGTCGCTGACGTAGTCGACCCAGGTCTCGTCGCGCGGTCGAGTGGTCGTGGAACGGCTCGGTCGGGCCGCGGTGGCCTGGACCTCGCGCTTGTCGGCGTACGTGCCGAACACCGACGAGAGCGCGACGAACTTCGCGGTCTGCACCAGCATGCGCGGGTCGAACCACCGGACCGCCTGGTGCCGCGGGAACGGCAGGTCCGCCAGGCTGTCCGGCCGCCGCCGCGGACCGGCTCGGGCGGCCGTCCGGTCATCGCCGGCTCCCGCGACAGCGCCGGTCCGTAGACCTCCCACAGCTGGCCGAGGAACAGCCGGCCGAACTCCTCCATCGCGTGCGCCGGGTGCGGTGCCCTCGGTGCGGAACGTCGTGAGCTGCCGCAGGAAGTCGGGCAGGTGGATCGTGATGACGCCGGCGGCGACGACCCGGCCGTCCTCCGTCGGTCCGTCGCCGGGCGGCACGTGCCCGGCGTGCAGGCGTGACGTAGAGCGTCGAGGTGTCCGCGCCAGACGTCGACGCCCGGGGTCGTCGTGCACGTCCTTGTGCCCGACCAGGGTCAGCGGGTTGCCGCCGGCGTCGGCGAAGTGCAGCCGGTAGAGCATCCGCCGGCGTGCCCGGTCGCCGTCCTCGCGGGTGAACAGGTTGAACCAGCCCCGCTGCACCGGCAGCCTGCCCGCCGAGCAGGTCGCACTCGACGTACCCGGTGGCGCGTGCCCAGGTGCGCGCGGGTCGACGACGAACCGGTCGACGTCGTCGGCGGTGATCGTGAGGTGGAACATCAGCCGCTGGCCGAGCTGGCGGCCGAGCGCCGCGCCGCGTCACCGGGTCGTCTCGTCGAGAGCGACGAAGCCCTTCATCTCCTCGGTGAACGACAGGCTCGGTCGCAGCCGACCGGTCGCCCGACGGTGCGCGGCTCTGCCACGTCACCCTGCTCGGGCAGCGTGATGACCTCGACTGCCGGCCGGTGCGCGGACCGCGGCGGCGGTCCGCGAGGATCCGGTCGCAGGCCCGGTCGGCGACGGCGGCGATGGTCAGCGACGGGTTGGCGCCGACCGGTCCCGGCATCAGCGACCCGTCGAGGACGTGCAGGCCGGGGAAGCCGAACACCTCGCCGTTCTGCGTCGCAGACGCCCTCGGCGACGTGCCGTCCCATCGGCGCGCCCCCGAGCGGGTGCACCGTGATCACCCGGCGGGTCCACCACAGCGGGTTGTCCTGGAACCGGGCGCCGAGGTCGTCGGCGAGGTCGCGCATCGTGGCGCGCACCCGGTCGAAGTAGGCCTCCGACGTCGTCGTCGTCCAGTCCACCTCGAGGTGGCCCTTGCGCAGGCTGCATCACCCCGTCGGGGACGTCGCGGCCCATGCCCAGCAGCGGCAGCGACCCGTCGGACAGCCGGCCCGGGCCGATCAGCGCGCTGATGTCCGCCGAGATGCCGGTCTTCGGTGACCCGCCGAGCCGCCGGCGCCAGCCGGGCGCGGGCGAACCGCGCGAGCCGCCGGGCCTGGCCCGGGCAGCTGGCTCGCTCTCCACCAGCCAGTCGGCGAACACCGGGTAGCCGGCGTCCTCGACGTAGTAGCCGCGGCCGGTCGACCCGTCCCCGTCGACCGCGTCCCCGACCCGGATGGCGCTGGTGATGACCGGTCCGCGGCTGCCCTCGATGCGCCGGCGGCCGCCGTCGGCCGCCGGGTCGGTCGCGTCGAGCAGGAACGACGAGCAGGTCGCCGTTGCCGCAGAACCGCGTGCCCAGGGTCCGGCTCAGGCCCGGGGAAGGCGACCCGGTTGCGCAGCAGCAGGTAGCGTCGAGCCGAAGGTGCCGGCGCCGAGCACCAGCCGGTCGCAGGTGATCCGGTGCAGCGGCTTGGCGCTGGTCGCGGTCTTGCGGCCCTCGTCGGCCGGGTCGTGCACGACGTAGCGCACCTCGTAGCCGCCGCCGGGCAGCGGTGCCGACGCCGCGCACCTCGCACCGGGTGCGCAGGTCCGCGCCGTGGTGGGCGGCGGCCGACAGGTAGGTGTGGTCGAGGGTGTTCTTCGCGCCGTCGTTGCAGCCGATGTCGCACTCGCCGCACAGCCGGCAGGTGCTGCGCGGCCGGCCGTGCAGGTTGCCGTACGGCGGCGGTCGGGATCGGCGCGCCGGGCACCGGCCGGGTCGCACGGGCCGCCCGGCGAAGGTCACGGCGAGCGGCGGCAGCTGCCAGTCGAGCCCGAGCCGGCCGGCGCTGTCCCGCATCGCGGCGGTCTTCGGCGTGGTGTCCGGGTAGGGGTAGCGGCGTGGCGCCGAGCATCTGCTCGACCCGGTCGTAGTGCGGGTCGAGGTCGGCGCGGCTCAGCGGCCAGGACTCGTACCCGCCGCCGGGCACCGGCGCCTCGTGCACGAACCACTTCTCGTCCTTGCGCAGCAGGACGTTGGCGTAGATCAGCGAGCCGCCGCCGAGGCCGCTGGAGACCACGCCCTCGAGGCCGCGGAAGGTCCAGACGTCGAACAGGCCCTGCAGGCCCTCGCTCGGGTCCCAGAAGGCGCGGCCCATCGCGGCCGGCGTCCGGGCGAAGCTGCCCGGCGGGTAGGCCTTGCCGCGCTCGAGCAGCACGACCGAGCGGCCGGCCTCGGCCAGCCGGTAGGCGGCCACGGAGCCGCCGAAGCCCGGAGCCGACGACCACGACGTCCGCGTGCTCGTCCGCTACCGCGTGCTGCCCCCCGGGCCGACGACGTCGAGCCCCCACTCTTCCTCCCCTGACCTTCGCAACGTGCGCCCGATCACGGAGAGTGGCAAGTTGGTGACAGGTTTCTTTACCAGGGGTTTGCCGTGATCGTGAGGGGAATCGGCAGTCCAGGGCGACCGAATCCCCTCACGATCACGGTTGTGGGGACGTCTAGAGCGCCATCCCGTAGGCCTCGGTGAACGCCTTCTTCGCGTAGGCGTTGCTCGCGTAGGCGTAGCCGCCGTCGCCCCAGCCGGTGCCCCAGCTGTTGCGCACGATGAACGCCGGTGGCGGTGTAGCCGACGAACGCGACCGCGTGACCGCCGCGCGCCGTGGTTGGCTTGTACGTCGTGAGCTTGCCCTTGGTGGCCGTCGCGTTGTCCCAGGTCGAGTCGACGTCGAGGCGGGTGAGGATCGGCCCGTTGCCGGCCAGCCACCGCCGCCACCCGGCCGGGTCGCTGCCCAGGTTGAAGTAGGCGGCGATCTTCAGCTGGGTCGCGATCGCGTAGAAGGTGGCCACCTCACCGACGTACAGCTTGCCGGTCTTGAACGGCAGCACCGTGTCGCGGACGGCGCCCCACTTGCGGCAGACGTCCAGCGACGCCTTGAGCGAGGTGCCGTCGGACTCGATGAACGTGGTCGGCTGGGCCACGAACTGGTCGGTCTCCTTCGCGGCCATCCAGGGGAACCGCGGTGACAGCGGCTCGGTCTTCGCCAGCCGACCGGCCTGCACCAGGTGCCAGCGCAGGACCGAGTCGGCCGTCGCCCACCCGACGCAGGCGCCGGTCGCACCCTGGTCGCCGATCTTCCACCAGGTGTCGTCGCGCAGGTCCTTCGATGCCGGTGCCGCCCTTGCACCGGCAGCCATCAGACCGGCATCCTGCGCGTTGTGCAGCTGCCAGTCGGTGTCCGTCTTCTCCGACGGCACGCAGTTCAGGATCCGGGTCGTGCCGGTGGTCTTCGTCGTTCTCGGTGTCCGCGTCGTCGCCATCTCGCGCCCCCTCTCGACGCCTCGACCGTAGGAGCGCCCGGGTGAGCGGTCAACGGCCGCCCGGACAAGATCCGGTCGAGCCCGCGCAAAACCTGGTGGTCGAGGTCGGCGCCACGACCGATGTCGTGCTGACCGACCTGGTGAGCGGTGGGTACCGCTGGGTCCTCGGTCCGGTGCCGGACGGGATCACGCTCGATGCCGAGGACGTCGTGGGCGCGCGCCGGTCGTTCCGGCTGCGCGGCGAGCTGCCCGGCGCGTACGACGTGCAGCTGGACCTGGTGCGGCCGTGGGAGCAGCCGGGGACGCCACCGGCCGAGAGCCGCGTCGTGCGGGTCGACGTGGTCAGGCCCGACGAGCCTTGAGCGCTCGCACCAGCGCCGCGCCGTCCGGGCCGCGGAGCACCGGCACGCCCGGCGGCGGGGGCCGGTCGTGCGCGCCCTCGCCCGGTCGGGTGGTCGGGGTGCCGTGCGTGAGCACCTGCTCGGTCGGTGTGAGCTCGCGGATCAGCACCAGCCGCACCCGGTGCGGGTACTCCGCCACCAGGTCGTCGTACAGGGCCGGGTCGTGCTGACCGTCGTCACCGACGAGGGTCCAGGTGAGCCCGGGCAGGGTACTGAGCAGCCGGCGCAGGCTGTCGTGCTTGTGCTGCCGGCCGGACCGGAACCACCGGTCGTCGGTCGGCCCCCAGTCGGTCATCAGCAGCGGGCCGGGCGGGTAGTCGTGCCGGGCCAGGAACCGCTCCAGCGACGGGGCCAGGTTCCACGGGCCGGTCGACACGTACGCCGTGAACGGCTCGGGGCCGTCGCCGCGCAGGTGCCGGAAGAGGTCCGGCATGCCGGCCACCGGGCGACGGGTCGACTCGTGCCGGGCGAAGGTGTTCCAGAACGCCCGCAGCGGCCGGGGCAGCGCAGTGACCAGCACGGTGTCGTCGATGTCGCTCACGACACCGACCCGCTCGTCCGGACCGACCACCCGGACGGTGGTCCGGGACGGCTGTCCGTGCGGGCTGGACATCAGCATGTCGTGCCAGCCGGGGGAGAGGTCGACCCGCACCGTCGTGTCGACGTAGCCGCCGTTGCCGGTCCGCACGGTGCCGCTGTACCCGCCGACGGCGATCTCGACGGCCACCCCGTCCAGCGGCAGGGTCATGAACCGTCGCCAGCCGCGCACCAGCTCGGCCTCCGGCCCGGGCGCGTCCGTGAGCAGTGCCCGGCCGATCACGCGGACCCACCCGGTGCCGGGCGGCCCACCCCCCACGCCGTACGACGTGAACGCGAGCACTCGCACCCGCCAGCCCCGGCGGTGCCAGAGCAGCCTCGCGAGCCGGCGCTCCACCCGACGCTCGAGGCGAGCAGCGAGCAGGGCGGCTGTCACGGGGGCCAGCGTGCCACGCCGCCGGCACGACAAAGGCCCCGGACCAGGGTCCGGGGCCTCGGTCGAGGTTGTGCTGTTAGATCTCGGTGTCGGGCGCCGTGGCCGGGGTGGCCGCGAGCCGGGAGCTGTCGTCCTGGAACTCGAGGGACATCTCGCGCAGCTTGTCCTCGTGTGCGTGGCCGTGGTGGGCGCAGAACAGCAGCTCACCGCCGCCGGCGAGGGTCACGCGGATGTAGGCCTGGGCTCCGCAACGGTCGCATCGGTCATCAGCGGTCAGCTGAGGGTGCGAGGCAAGTGCTGAGGTCACGTCGCCCTCTCTCTCGGTGGTGCGGTTGGTACCGGGTCCAACACCTATCCATCGGGTGTTCGTTCCCCGAACTACAGAGTATTGGTTCGCCCTGCGCGTACAGACCACCGCATACATCCTTGCTGTTGCCCATCTCACAGCACGGACGAACTCCCCGCACGTCACATCTGCATCACGGCGTGTCGCGGGAGCCTGCGGGCCCGGGCGTGTCGCCGCCCGCCGGTAGCCTCGACCGGTGACCCAGACCCTGCACGCCCGCAGCGACGGCGAGTTCGAGCCGGACGCCTATTCCGCCCGGAACCTCCTGGTCCTGGAGGGCCTCGAGGCGGTCCGCAAGCGGCCGGGCATGTACATCGGGTCCACCGACTCCCGGGGGCTGATGCACTGCCTGTGGGAGATCATCGACAACGCCGTGGACGAGGCGCTGGGCGGCCACTGCACCCGGATCGAGGTCGATCTGCGTGCGGACGGCTCGATCGAGGTCCGGGACGACGGCCGGGGCATCCCGGTGGACGTCGAGCCGCGGACCGGGCTTGCCGGGGTCGAGGTCGTCATGACCCGCCTGCACGCCGGGGGCAAGTTCGGCGGCGGGTCCTACGCGGCCACCGGCGGCCTGCACGGCGTCGGGGCGTCGGTGGTCAACGCTCTGGCCGCCCGGCTCGACGTCGAGGTCGACCGCGGCGGCAAGACGCACGCCATGAGCTTCCGTCGCGGGGCACCGGGGCGGTTCGGCAACGGCACCCCGGACTCACCGTTCATCGAGGGCTCCGGGCTGCGGGTCGTGGGCAAGGTCACCAAGAAGACGACCGGCACCCGGGTCCGCTACTGGCCCGACCGGCAGACGTTCCTCAAGGACGCCACGATCTCGATCGACGAGCTGCACAACCGGGCCCGGCAGACCGCGTTCCTGGTGCCGGGCCTCACCCTCGTCGTCCGCGACGCCCGCGGCCCCGACGAGGCGGTCGACACGTTCCGGTACGACGGCGGCATCAGCGAGTTCTGCGAGTTCCTGGCTCCCGACCAGGCCGTCAGCGACGTCCTCCGGCTGCAAGGGGTCGGGAACTTCCGCGAGACCGTGCCGGTGCTCGACGACAAGGGGCACATGACCCCGGAGGAGGTCGAGCGCGAGCTCACCGTGGACGTGGCCCTGCGGTGGGGGACGGGCTACGACACGACCGTGCGGTCGTTCGTCAACATCATCGCGACGCCCAAGGGCGGCACCCATGTGCAGGGTTTCGAGCGGTCGCTGACCAAGACGCTCAACGAGGCGCTGCGGGCTCAGCGGGTGCTGCGGGCGGCCGAGGACGACGTGGTCAAGGACGACGTCCTCGAGGGCATGACGGCGATCGTGACGGTCCGGCTCGCCGAGCCGCAGTTCGAGGGCCAGACCAAGGAGGTGCTCGGCACCTCGGCGGCCACCCGGATCGTGGCGTCGGTGGTCAGCAAGGAGCTGAAGGCTGCTCTCACCACCACGAAGAAGGCCGGCAAGATGCAGGCCAAGGCGATCCTGGACAAGGTGGCCTCCGCCGCCCGGACCCGGGTCGCAGCGCGGGCGCACAAGGAGCTGCAGCGGCGCAAGAACGCGCTGGAGACCTCGTCGCTGCCGGCCAAGCTGGCCGACTGCCGCAGCGACGACGTGGAGCGCAGCGAGCTGTTCATCGTCGAGGGCGACTCGGCCCTGGGCACCGCCAAGCTGGCGCGCAACTCCGAGCACCAGGCGCTGCTGCCGATCCGCGGGAAGATCCTCAACGTGCAGAAGGCCTCGGCCACGGACATGCTGCGGAACGCCGAGTGCGCCGCGATCATCCAGGTGATCGGCGCCGGCTCGGGGCGCACCTTCGACCTGTCCTCGGCGCGCTACGGCCGGGTCATCCTGATGGCCGACGCCGACGTGGACGGCGCCCACATCCGGTGCCTGCTGCTGACCCTCTTCTACCGGTACATGCGGCCGATGGTCGAGGAGGGCCGGGTGTTCGCGGCGGTCCCGCCGCTGCACCGCATCGAGGTCGTCAACGCGGGCAGCAAGCGCAACGACGTGGTCTACACCTACACCGAGGCGCAGCTGCGCAAGGTGCTCGCCGACCTGCAGCGCAAGGGCAAGCGCTACAAGGAGCCGATCCAGCGCTACAAGGGGCTCGGCGAGATGGACGCCGACCAGCTGGCCGAGACGACGATGGAGCCACGGCGCCGGATGCTGCGCCGGGTCACCCTGGGCGACGTCGAGGCGGCCGAGCAGGCCTTCGAGCTGCTGATGGGCAACGAGGTCGCCCCGCGGCGCGACTTCATCGTCGCCGGGGCGTCACGGGTCGACCGGGCCAGCATCGACGCCTGACGCGGCAACGTCGATGCCGGGACGGGACCGCCTCTCACTCGTCCGGGCAGACGGACTGGTAGGGCTGGGCCGGCAGGAACTCTTCCCACTCCTCGTCGGTCAGGTTCCGGCCGGCCATCTGGCACGCGAAGTCGATGGCCCGTTCGAGGTCGGTCTCCCACCGGTAGACGCGGCCGTCGTACGACGCGATGGCCACGTCGTGGCTGTCGCCGATGAACTGTGCGCCAGCTGGGACCGGCTCCCCGCGATGGGGTGGGTAAACGGTGCCCAGCAGGTCCAGCGTCGTGGCATCCCACAGGCTGACCCCACCGTCGGCTGCGCCGGAGACCAGCCGTCGGCCGTCGTCGGAGTAGCTGAGCCAGAGCACCTCGGCACCGAGACCGGTCGTTCCCCGCCGCTGGTCCCCTGTCTGGACGTTGATCTCGACGATCTCGCCGGTCTGCCCGGCCACGGCGACTGTCGACCCGTCCGGAGATGCAACCGAGGCGTGCGGACGCAGGTCTAAGTCCCCCTCGGACAGGACGTCGCCGGTGCTGACGTCGATCACCCGCCAGTGGACGGAGACGCCGTCGCCGGAGAACGCGTGGACCATCGCCGTGCTCCCGTCCCCGATTGGGGTGGTGGAAAGGCTCGCGGCAAAATCGAAGTCATCGCCCTCGGGAAGAAGGGACTCGGCGTCCAGGAGGTGGGTCCGGCGGTGTCCGTCGCCCACTAGCAAGCGGCGGTTCCCGTCGACGTACGCGATCGAGGAGACGTGGCCGTCGACGAGCCGCCGTTTCTCGAGGATCCTGCCGGTGGCCGGGTCGAGGACCACGGCGGCGGGTCCCCCCGCGCCGCACTCGAGTCCGTCACAGTATGTGTACGCGACGTACTGCTGACCGCGGGGATGCCAGGTGCCGCTGGCCCAGCGGCCCCCTGATACCGGCACACGCGCGGCCGGCGTCGCTTCGCCGGTGACGGTGTCGACGAACCTGACCCATCCCGTGTCCCCGTCGAGCCAGCTGTAGGCCACCTGCTGTCCGTCCGGGGAGAAGTCGGCGTGCGCGAACTCGTCGGCGTCGCCGACCTTGGTCGTCTGCTGCAGATACGTGTCCTCCACCGATGGGTCCCAGGTGCGCAGCATCGAGTCGCTGCCGCCCCCGTAGACCAGGTCACCGTCCGGGCTGAAGCCGACGCCCCACGGATCGGAGGTGTCCCACCGTTCCAGCGGCTTGCCGGTGGCGGTGTCCCAGACGATGAGCTCACCGTCGTTGGAGACCGATCCCACCAACGAGCCGTCGGGCGAGAACCGGATGTCGCGGACGAAGGCCTGGTGCCCGCGCAGCGTGTGGACCGTCGCCCCTGTGGCGGCACTCACCAGGAGCGCCTTGTCACCGTCCGTGAGTGCCAGCAGGGTCCCCTCGGCGCTCACGTCGAAGAACAAGGACGACCTGACGTCCCCGCGCCGCCAGATCTTCTTGCCCGTCGCCACCTCGTACGCCGTCGGCGGGTACTCCGTGTACAGGATCCGACCGTCCGGGCTGAGAGCCACTAGCTGGGGGTCGGTTCCGGTAGGCACCCGGATGGGGGGCGCGGACGGGGAACCGAGGTCCCAGACCACCGCGTAGCCCGGTTCGTCGGTGGGAGACTCTTCCAGCCAGTTGACCGTATGCACGGTGGCGGCCAGATAGCGCCCATCAGCGCTGAACTCAACATCTGACCCCCACACCGGCTTGCCACCGGGGAAGTCGAGCTTGGTCGTCGGCTGCATGGTGTTCGGGTCCAGCAGGCGTACCGGATCGGTGGAGCGCCCGAAGTACGGGATGACGGCGAGCTGCCTGCTGTCGGGGCTGAACGCCGGCACGAGGGACCCCGGCTCGTCCCCGGACGGCCGACCGAAGTCGTAACTGCGCGACAGCCGGTTGGTGGAGGCGTCGTAGAGGTGCATCCGGTTCTGATCGTCTGAGGCAGCGATCCAGCGGCCGTCGCGGCTCACGTCAAAGGTCTCCAGGTAGCCGCCTGCGGGCGGCGCCGACCGGACCAGCGTGGGACGTTCCGCCAGCGCGGTCAACAGGTTCGCCCGGGTCTCCGGCGAGTCATCGAGCCGGGCACCCGCGGCCGCGAGCAGCAGCGAGAGGCTGATGTCGTCGGTGAGCTGGGACCGGACACCGACCCGACGCGCGTCTGCGGAGACGGCCAGCTGCTCCGCCTGTGCGGCGTTCTGCTCTGCCTGCGCGGCGTTCTCGTTGGCTCGGTCGGACTGGACGGAGGCCAGGACCCCGGCGACGAGGGCGAGGACGAGGATTATGGCGCCGCCGCTAAGCACGATCCGGAGCCGGCGGATCAGCCGGGCCTGCGCGCGTGCTCGCTCGGCGATGCTCTGCTGCTCGGCCTCGGCGTGGTGGGAGGACTCCTCGAGGAACTGTTGCTCGACCTCGGTGAGTGCGGTGCCCTTGTCGGCCCGCCAGTCGAGCGCCCTGGCCAGGCGGACGCCGCGGTAGAGCTCGCTGTGAGGACGACCGAGCGCCTCCCAGGCATCAGCGGCGGCCGAGAGGTGGTGACGGATCCGCTGGCCCTCGACGTCGTCGTCGAGCCAGCCGCGGAGCCGGGGCCAGGCTCGGGTGAGGGCTTCGTGGGTGATCTCGAGGGCACCGTCGTCGCTGGTGACCAACCTGGCGCTGACCAGCATCTCGATGAGCTGCTCGTGGTCGGGGTCGGTGCCGACCAGGCGCCGCGGCACCCGGGTTCGGACCGGTTCGCCCTCGGGGCCTGGAGAGACCAGGCGCAGGACGAGGTCGCGCAGCAGGTGGCGACGTTCCGCATCGACTCGTGAGTAGAGACCTTCGGCCGACTGTGCCACCGCTCCGTTGATCCCGCCGCTCGCGCGGTACCCGGCCACGGTGAGCGTGCTGCCCTCGCGTCGCTTCCAGGTCTCCTGCAGCGCGTGCGACATCAGGGGGAGCGCCCCGGGGTCGTTCCTGACTTCGCGGACGAGGAGGTCGACCAGACCCGGCTCGATCAGCAACCCCGCTTGACGGGCGGGCGCCTCCACCGCGGTGTGCAGACCCTCCTCGTCCAGCCCACCCACCAGGTACATCCCGCGCTCGACGATCCGGCTGAAGCCCGTGTGGGTCGCGAGGTCGGCCAGGTGGTCGCCGCGCAGGGCGACGACCACGGTCCGGTTCGCGGCTTCGGCGGTCAGGGCGCGGAGGAACTCCCGCTGCACCTCGGGGTCCTCGCACAGCGCGAACAGCTCCTCGCACTGATCGATCAGCAGGGCCGCCCCGCGCGCGGCGTCAGCGAGAGCGGTCAACGACTGGATGGGGTGGGCGCCGGGCGTGATCGTCACACTGGGTTGCCCGCGACGTCGCAGGGCTGCCGCCACGCCTGCCCGGAGCAGCGAGGACTTGCCCGAGCCCGAGGGCCCTACCAGGGCGAGCACCGAGGTCCGCGACAGGATCTCCAGGCAGGCGGCCACGTCGTCGTCCCGCCCGAAGAACCAGTCGGCGTCCTCGACGCCGTACGGCCTGAGGCCCAGCCACGGACAGGTGGCGGACGGCTCACGGGCATCAGCCACCAGCAATGAGGTGTCCTGCCGGAGGATCGACGTCTCCAGCGCGACCACGTCAGGGCCTGGATCGATGCCCAGGTGCGCTGCCAGGACCCCCTTGAGCTGGTGGATCGTGCGCAGCGCCTCGCCCTGCTGCCCGGACTGGTACTGCGCGCGGGCCAGCAGCACCCAGCGGTGCTCACGCAGCGGCGCGGCGCGGACCAGGACCTGCGCCTCGGAGAGGATCTCGCGGTACCGCCCGGCCCGCAGCAGAGCGTCGACCCGGAGCTCCTCGGCCTCCAGGCGCAGCTCGGACAGCCGCGTGCCGGCCGCAACGGCCGGCTCCCAGCTCTCCAGGTCGGCAAAGGGTTCCCCGTGCCACAGGGCCAGTGCGTCAGTCAGCAGGTACGCCGCCCGATCGGCCTCGCCGAGGGTGAGCAGCTCGCGGGCCCGGCCGACCTGGTCCTCGAACCGCAGCGAGTCCACGTCCTCGGCCGGCAGGTTCAACGCATAGCCGTGCGGTGACGTCTGGACCGCCTCCCGCCCCAGCACCTTGCGGATCCGGACCACGCACCCCTGCAGGATCTTGCCCGCCGACGCCGGGGGGCGCTCGCCCCAGAGCGCGTCGGAGAGCTGGTCGGCACTCACCGGATGCCCGGGGCTTGTCGCCAGCGATGCAAGAACCACCCGGTCCCGCCGACCCAGCTCTCCCGAGCCGTCCACCGTCAGCGGGCCGAGCACCCTGATGCCCACCCGCTCAAAGTCCTCCCGCTGGCTGGCGCCGTCAACGGAGTCGATACCGCGGCGATACCGGTTCCGCAACCGCTGCGATACCCGCCGCTGTCACAACGGAGACCCAGACCGGGGCACCAGCCCCACACATCCGAAGGGACACATCATGAACAGTCTTGGAGGGGTCATGACTCGACGTCGCGTCACAAGGAAAGGTGTGGGCGCCACGGTCGGCACGCAGGTCCTGTTGGGAGCGGCGATCGCATTCGCGCTCGTCGGGACGAACGCTGTCGCGGTATCCGCCAGCTCGGGCGTTGTCCAGATCGGCGGCATAGGTACTCTCGACATCGAAGGGGAGATCTGCGACCGCGGAGTCGCGGAGGTCTTTCCTCCGACCGTGATGACCGGCGATCTGAACGGATGCTGGTACGTGGACTCCTTCACCGGCGAGTCACACCCCAGCGGCACGTATCAGGAGACCGGCACGGAGACGTTCGTCGGCTGTCTCGCCGACGGAACGACGTGTGGAACTTTTGGCACGACTTATCAGTTCGAGGGCAAGTTCGCGCCCGACGGGTCGGAGATCTTCGGACGTTGCCAGCACCCGATCGATTCCGGAAGTGGCACCGAGGGCTTCGCGGGCGTGTCCGGTCGAGTCGATTTCAAGGACGAGGTCGATGCCGGGCTGCTCTTGTATCGCGGTCACCTGACGGGGGTTGCGGGCTCGACGTCAGGCGCAACCGCATCAGCGAAGACTGGTGCGGTGTCATCGGGCTGCTGACCGAGCTCTCGGGCCGCACGTCAAGTGCTCAAGTACCGAGAATGACGCGTCAACGTCGGGCGGTTGCGTGCCGACAACCTCAGGGTGCTGACCTGGACCGCGATCGGCCTGTTGGGCGCTGCCGCGCTGCTCGCAGGCCGCTGGCTGCTGCACCGGCGCGACGGGCTCGGCCGCCGGATCCGGTTCCCGGTCGTCTCCGTCGTGGCGCTGGTGCTGGTCGGCGCCGGCCTGCTGGTGCCGGTCGTCCGGCACCACCGGCTGGAGCAGCGGCTGGCCGTCGCCGCCTCCGAGCTCGTCGGGGCCCCGGTCCGGGTGCACTGTCAGACCGCGGGTCAGGAGTTCGTCGACGCCGGCGCCGAGCTCGGCTGGGTGGCCTACGGGCCGGACGGGGTGCCCGAACACGCGACCTTGATCAAGCGGGCGCAGTGCGGCGACCTCTCGGCGTACTTCGGCTCGGACAAGACGGCGCCGACCCTCGACCAGGTGATCGCGGTGCACATCCTCAGCCACGAGGCCCGGCACATGGCCGGCGAGACCTCCGAGGGGGTGGCCGAGTGCGAGGCCATGCAGCGGGACGCGCAGACTGCCGAGCTGCTCGGGGCGGACCCGGACCAGGCGCTTCGGCTGGCCCAGACCTACTGGCGGGACGTCTACCCGCGCCTGTCCGACGACTACCTGTCGCCCGACTGCCGCCCCGGCGGGCCGCTGGACGAGGGCCTGCCCGACGCACCCTGGTCGGTCTGAGAGAGATCGTCCGGATCGCGGGACGGGGGCTGAAGGTCCGGGCCAGAGCGGTCGATGACTACCAGATGCTGATCCTGCTGACCCTGCTGACGGTGAGCTACTTCGCCGCGGTGCTCTGGGTGCGCCGCGGGACGAAGCAGCGGGCGGCCGCCGCTGCGGTCGCGGTCGTGCAGCTGGTTGAGCTGCCCGCCGAGGACCAGCCACCGAGCTCGGCCGTCGGCTGGCCCCCCGGCGGTAGCCAGTTCACCGCCTACGTGGACCAGGGCTTCCAGGCGCTGGACGCCTACCTGGCCGAGGGCTTCGCCACCTGAACCTGGCTGGTCGCTTTGCTCAGCCCGGCGCCGGTCCGCTGACCGCCGCGATCGGCTGCCCGGCCGGGGTCCCCGACCCGTCCCGCCGGCCGGTGGCGTCGGGCAGGTCCACGGCCACACCCGTCGCGGCCGCCGCGCGGGCCGGCGCCGGCCCCGCCCACGCCAGCATCAGCACGTCCTCGCCGCGCAGGAACCGGTGGCAGCGCACGCCCCCGGTCCCGCGGCCCTTGCCCGGGTACTCGGAGTACGGCGTGACCTTGACCGAGCCGGCATCGGTGCCCGGTAGCGCGGCCGAGGAACCGGACACGGTGACCACGACGACTCGTCGCGGGCCGGGTCGACGGCCCCGAACCAGACCGCGCGGGCGCCGGCCGCGAGCCGGACACCCGCCATGCCGCCGGCCGCCCGGCCCTGCGGCCGGACAGCGGCCGCGTCGAAGTGCAGCAGCTGGGCGTCCGAGGTGACGAAGACAAGGTCTCGGTCCTCGCCGGCCAGCTCGACCGCACCGACCACTCGGTCGCCGGGCTTGAGGGACACGACCTCCCACGAGTCCTTGTTCTGCGGGTGGTCGGGAGCGACCCGCTTGACCACGCCTTGCTCGGTGCCGAGCGCGAGGCTGCGGCCGGCCGGCTGGTCCGCGTCGACGCTGGTCAGGGCGAGCACCTGCTCGTCCCGGTCCAGCGACAGGAACTCCGAGACGGGGGCGCCGCCGGACAGGTTCGGTGCCGTGCTGGTGGCCGGGACGGCCGGCACGTCGAGCACGCCGAGCCGCACCAGCCGGCCGGCACTGGTGACCGCAGCGACGTCTCCGCGCGCCGTGGCCCGCACCGCGGAGACCAGCACGTCGTGCTTGGCCCGCGCTCCGTCGCCGGGCAGCGGGTCGTCGGTCAGGGTGCGGGCGAGCAGCCCGGTGGACGAGAGCAGCACCCAGCACGGGTCGTCGGTGACCTCGAGCGGCACCGCGGTGGTGCTGGGCTGCCCGGCCGACTCCAGCAGCACGGTGCGGCGCGGGGTGCCGAACTGCTTGGCGACCTCGGCCAGCTCGTCGGACACCGTCTTCCGCAGCAGGGCCTCGGACTCGATGATCTCGGTGAGCGCAGCGATGGTGGCGCGCAGCGACTCCTGCTCGGCCTCGAGCTCGATCCGGGAGAACTTCGTCAGCCGGCGCAGCGGCATCTCCAGGATGTAGTTCGTCTGGGTCTCGGTCAGGTCGAAGACCGTCATCAGCCGCTCGCGGGCGGCCGCGGTGTCGTCGCTGCTGCGGATGACCGCGATGACCTCGTCGATGTCGAGGATCGCGACGAGCAGGCCGTCGACCAGGTGAAGCCGGTCTTCCGCCTTGCCGCGCCGGTGCAGGCTGCGCCGCCGTACGACGTCGAGACGGTGGGCGACGTAGACCTCGAGCAGCTCCTTGAGCCCGAGCGTGCGCGGCTGGCCGTCGACCAGCGCCACGTTGTTGATGCCGAACGTGTCCTCGAGCGGGGTGAGCCGGTAGAGCTGCTCGAGGATCGCCTCCGGGTTGAAGCCGTTCTTGATCTCGATCACCAGTCGCAGGCCCTGGCTGCGGTCGGTGTAGTCGTCGACCGCGGTGATGCCCTGCAGCTTCTTGCTCCGGACCAGGTCGGCGATCTTCTCCTTGACCCGCTCCGGGCCGACTCCCCAGGGCAGCTCGGTGACGACGATGCCCTTGCGCCGGGGGGTGACGTTCTCGACTCGCGCGGCGGCGCGGGTGCGGAAGGTGCCCCGACCGGTCTCGTACGCCTCCCGGATGCCGTCCAGGCCGACGATCTTCCCGCCGGTCGGCAGGTCGGGGCCGGGCACGAACCGCATCAGGTCGTCCAGGCCGGCGTCCGGGTGCGCGATCAGGTGCCGGGCGGCCGAGATGACCTCCACCAGGTTGTGCGGGGCCATGTTGGTGGCCATGCCGACGGCGATGCCGGACGCGCCGTTCACGAGCAGGTTGGGGAAGGCGGCCGGGAGGACCTCCGGCTCGGTCTCCCGGTCGTCGTAGTTGGGGCGCAGGTCGACGACGCCCTCGTCGATGCCGTCGGTGACCGCCATGGCGGCAGCGGTGAGCCGGCACTCGGTGTAGCGGTAGGCCGCGGGCGGGTCGTCGTTGCCGAGGCTGCCGAAGTTGCCGTGCCCGTCGACCAGCGGGAGCCGCAGCGACCACGGCTGGGCCATCCGGACCAGGGTGTCGTAGATCGCGGTGTCGCCGTGCGGGTGCAGGGTCGCCATCACGTCGCCGACGACCCGGGCGCACTTCACGTGGCCGCGGTCCGGCCGCAGCCCCATCTCGGCCATCCGGTAGAGGATCCGCCGGTGCACCGGCTTGAGCCCGTCCCGGGCGTCCGGCAGGGCCCGGGAGTAGATGACCGAGTAGGCGTACTCGAGGTACGAGCCCTGCATCTCGTCGGAGACGTCGATGTCGACGATGTTCTCGGTGAAGTCGTCGTCGGGCGGGGCGGGGGTTCGGGTCCTGCGTGCCACGCGGCTCTTGCTCCTACGGTGCTGGGGACGGCTGAGGTGCCCGCCCATTCTGGCCGGTGCGGGGGAGCCCGGCCGGAAGGTGCCGCCGGCGCGGTGGACGTGTCGGTTTTGCGACAACGGTGTCGGATCTCGATCCGAGAACGTTTCCCGTGTGTTTGATTGACATCTGACCGGCGCCGGGCCAAAGTTTCGACAACGTTGTCAGTCGAAGGAGCACGATGGTTGAGCAGCGGGACGGCGTCGGGCCGCGGACCCGGCGGGCCACCCTGCGCGACGTCGGAGCGCTGGCCGGCGTCAGCTTCAAGACCGTCTCGCGAGTGGTCAACGGCGAGCCGGGGGTCTCCGACGAGCTGGCCGAACGGGTGCGCGAGGCGGCCCGGCAGCTGAACTACCGGCCGAACCACACTGCCAGCGTGCTGCGCAAGCGGGACGGCCGGTCGATGTCCATCGGCTTGATCGTCGAGGACGTGGTGAACCCGTTCTTCGCGGCCATCCACCGCGGGCTCGAGGCCGCAGCGATGCGCGGCGGCTACAGCGTCCTCACCGGCAGCGTGCTCGACTCGACGACCCGGGAGCGCGAGCTGGTCGAGACGTTCTCGGCCCGCCGGGTGGACGGGCTCGTGGTGTCGCCGAACGACGACCTGGTGGAGACGCTGGCGCTGGAGCGCCGCAACGGCGTCGTCGTCGTCTACATCGACCGGGTGCCCGGCCGGCTGGACGCCGACGCCGTCGTCTCGGACAACCGGGCCGGCGCCCGGGCCGGCGTCGAGCACCTCCTCGCCGGTGGGCACCGCCGGATCGCGATGGTGGGTGACACGCACACCATCCACACCGCCGAGGAGCGCTACCACGGCTACGTGGAGGCGCACGCGGCCCACGGGGTGTCGCTGGACCCGACGCTGCAGGCGCGCGACGTCCACGGCGGTGACGCCGCAACCGAGGCGGTCGGGCGGTTGCTCGACCTCGCGGACCCGCCGACGGCGCTGTTCACCGCCCAGAACATGCTCACGGTCGGCGCCGTGCGGACGCTGCGGGCCCGCGGGCTGCAGCACGAGGTGGCGCTGCTGGGCTTCGACGACTTCCTGCTCTCGGACCTGCTGGAGCCGCCGGTGACGGTGGTCGCCCAGGACCCGGACGAGATCGGCCGGATCGCGGCGGAGCGGCTGATGGCCCGGATCGAGGGGGACATGTCGCCGCCGCAGGTGCACGTCGTGCCGACGACCCTGCTGCCGCGCGGCTCCGGCGAGCTGCCGCCCGCGGGCTGAGCTGTCCTCCGGCCCTCGACAGGTGCACCCTGGGGGCATGAGCAAAGAGCACGAGGTCGGGCCGGCCGAGACGCTGATCCCAGGGACCGTCAAGGGGGCGGGTGCCTACGCGGTGGGGAACAGCGGCGGCGAGCTGTTCGCCGTGACGAGGCGGTGCCGTCACTTCGGTGCCGACCTGGCCGGGGGCAGCATCGACGAGCAGGGTCGGCTGGTCTGCCCCTGGCACCAGTCGGCATACGACGTGCGCACCGGCCGGATGGTGCGCGGGCCGCAGGGCGTCTTCGCCAAGATCCCGGGTCTGGGCGCGGTCTTCCGCGGGCTCACCCGGGTGCTGCCGCTGGGCCGCGGCACGGTCGTCGAGCGGGACGGCTGCCTGTACGTGCGCTAGCTGTTCTGTGTCGCCGGCTCACGAGCCGCCGACGACCACGTTCCACTCGCGCACCCGCCACGACCGCACCAATCCGTTGAGCACGTATGGGTCGGAGGCGGCGAAGGCTTCGACCACCGCGCGGTCCTCGGTCGACCACACCAGCAACGCCTCGTCGGCCGGCTCGGTGAAGGCACCCGCCAGCGCGAGCTCGCCGCGCGCGTGCGCGGCCCGGGCCAGGCCGAGGTGCTCGTCGCGGAACTCGCCGCGGCGGTCCAGGTAGTCGTCCACCAGGTCGTACTGCAGCGCCAGGTACATGCCTGCCAGCCTGCCAGACCGGCCGTACAAGATCGTTCGCGACGTTCGCGAGCACGACACGCCGCATTCCGCGCGTGTCTTGCGGCCAAAGGTCGCGAACGATCTTGGGTGGCCGGCGGCGGCTCAGCCCTTGAGGTCGGGGAAGTCCTCCTCCCGGAACTCGTTCTCGGACCGCCCGTCCCGCTCGTGCTCGGCGGTGCGCAGCTCGACCCGGCGGATCTTGCCGCTGATCGTCTTCGGCAGCTCGCCGAACTCCAGCCGGCGGACCCGCTTGTACGGCGCGAGGTGCTCCCGGACGTAGCGCAGGATCGACTCGGCGGTCGCGGCGTCGGGGGCATGGCCCGCGGCCAGCACGACATACGCCTTGGGGACCGCCAGCCGCACCGGGTCCGGCGCCGGCACGACCGCCGCCTCGGCCACTGCCGGGTGCTCGATCAGCACGCTCTCCAGCTCGAACGGGGAGATCCGGTAGTCGCTGGCCTTGAACACGTCGTCGCTGCGCCCGACGTAGGTGATGTAGCCGTCCTCGTCCCGGCTGGCCACGTCGCCGGTGTGGTAGTAGCCGCCCCGCATCACCTCGTCGGTGAGGGTCTGGTCGTCGCGGTAGCCGACCATCAGCGCGGTCGGCCGGGCGGCGAGGTCGAGGCAGATCTCGCCTTCGGTGCCGGCTTCGGAGGTGACCGGGTCGAGCAGGGCGACGGTGTACCCGGGCAGCGGCCGGCCCATCGAGCCGGGCTTGAGCGGAGCACCCGGCGGGTTGCCGATCTGCGCGGTGGTCTCGGTCTGGCCGTAGCCGTCCCGGACCGTCTTGCCCCAGGCCTTCTGCACCTGCTCGATCACCTCGGGGTTCAGCGGCTCGCCGGCGCCGACCACCTCGCGCAGTGACGGCACCGGGTGGCCCCGGAGGTCCTCTTGCACGAGCATCCGCCACACCGTCGGCGGGGCGCAGAACGTGGTGACACCGCAGCGGGCCATCGTGTGGAGCAGCGCGGCCGCGTCGAACCGCTGCTGGTTGACGACGAACGCGGTGGCGCCAGCGATCCACGGCGCGAAAACGTTGCTCCAGGCGTGCTTCGCCCAGCCGGACGACGAGACGTTGAGGTGCACGTCGCCGGGCTGCAGGCCGATCCAGTACGCCGTGGAGAGGTGCCCGACCGGGTAGGACGTGTGGGTGTGCTCGACGAGCTTCGGCCGGGCTGTCGTGCCGCTGGTGAAGTAGAGCAGCAGGGTCTCGTCGGCCTTCGTCTCGACCTCGGCGGTGAACGTGTCGAGGTGCTCGAAGGAGTCGTCGTAGCGCAGCCACCCGGCGACGGGGGCACCGACCGCGATCCGGGTCCAGTCGCCGGGGACGTCGGCGAACTTGTCGGTGTCGGCCGAGGCGGTCACGACGTGCCGGACCTTGCCGCGCTCGACCCGGTCGGCCAGGTCCCGCGGGCCCAGCAGCGTGGTCGCGGGGATCACCACGACACCGAGCTTGATGCAGGCCAGCATCACCTCCCACAGCGGTGCGACGTTGCCCAGCACCAGCAGCAGCCGGTCGCCGCGGTCGACGCCCTCGGCGCGCAGCCAGGACGCGAGCTGGGACGAGCGGGCGGACAGCTCGGCGTAGGTCAGCTGGTCCTCGGAGCCGTCGCCGTGCACGATCCACAGCGCCGGGACGTCGGGTTGCTCGGCGGCCAGCACGTCGAACCAGTCGAAGCCGAAGTTGAAGTGCGTCAGGTCCGGCCAGCGGAACTCGGTGACTGCCCGCTCGTAGTCGTCGCGGTGGGTCTGCAGGAGGTCACGCGCGGCCCGGAACGTCTCGGTGGCTGTCTCGTTCGTTGCCATCTGGCGACCCTCGCACCGGTGCTGTCGAGGGTCAACGGTCGACGACGTCCAGGTCGGCCCGGGTCAGGCCGAGCAGCCGGTGCAGGGCCCGGTGGCCGGGCTCGGTCACCCGCACCGCGCGGCCGACCGTGCGCTCGACCCAGCCGTTGTCCGTCAGCCGCGTGCAGAGGGCGGCCCCGGCCGCACCCGCCAGGTGGGGGCGCCGCTCGGTCCAGTCCAGGCAGGTGCGCACGAGCGGTCGACTGCCGGCGCGCAGCCCACCGACGTCGACGCCGAGGTCGTGCAGCCACCGCTCGCCGGCGTCGGTGAGGGCGACCCCCCGGCGTATCGAGACCAGGTCGCGGTCGGCCAGCGCGTCCATGACCGCGACGCCGAGACGGCCGGCCAGGTGGTCGTAGCAGGTGCGGCCGCGCGCCAGCGCCTCGCCGGCCGTGACGGCGCGCAGGGACCGGGGCGCGGTGCCGGGACCGGCCTGGACGGCGAGGGACTCGACCAGCTGGGCGGTCGCCGGGGTGGCGAGCCGCAGGTACCGGTGCCGGCCCTGCCGCTCCTGCGCGAGCAGGCCACCGGCCACCAGCTGGTCGAGGTGCTCGCTCGCCGTGGACCTGGCCACGCCGGTCGCCGTCGCGAGCTCGCCGGCCGTCCAGGCCCGGCCGTCCAGCAGCGCCAGGCACATCCCGGCCCGGGTGGGGTCGGCCAGCAGGCCGGCCAGCCGGGCGATCGACGCGCCGTCCGACGGGGTCCTCACCGCGGCGACCTCCGCCCCGTACGCCGGGACAGGGCGACCCCGGCGAGGCACAGGGCGCCGCCGACGAAGGCCAGCGCGACCGGCGTCTCGCCCAGCAGCAGCCAGGCCAGCGCGATCGTGACCGGCGGCACCAGGTAGGTGGTCGCCCCCATCCGGCCGGCGGTCGTGTGCGACAGGGCGTAGGCCCAGGTCGTGAACGCGATCGCGGTGGGGAAGGCGCCGAGGTAGACGACCCAGCCGAGGGTCGAGAGCCGTGCGTCGCCCGCCTCCTCGACCAGCTGCGGCGTGAACGGCAGGCAGGCGACCGCCCCGATCGTGCAGGCCAGCCAGGTGACCTCGAGCGCCGGCAGCCGGGAGAGCAGCGGCTTCTGGGCGACCACGCCGACGGCGTAGCCGACCGCGGCGACGAGGCACAGCAGCACGCCGGCCGTCCCGGCGTCGCGCCCGGAGGTGGCGGCGCCGATCACGACGACCCCGGCGAATGCGACCAGGCTGCCTGTGACCAGGTGCCGCGGGAAGCCCTCGCCGAGCAGCACGCCGGCGAGCAGCGCGAGCACCAGCGGCCCGACGTTGACCAGCATCGCGGTGGTGCCGGCGTCGACCCGTTGCTCAGCGGCGTTGAGCGCGATGTTGTAGACGCCGAACCACAGCAGCCCGCAGACCAGAAGCAGCGGCCAGTCACGGCGGGAAGGCCGGCGGAAGCCGCGCACCGCGAGGACCGCGCCGAGGACAAGGCTGCCGACGAGCAGCCGGCCCAGCGTGAGGGCCCCCGGCGACACCTCGGGCCCGACGTGCCGGATGGCCACGAAGGCCGAGGCCCACAGCACCACCGTCACGCCGGCCGCCCCGAGGGCGAGCGCGGGAGGCGAGGTGGTCGTGGGGCTGGCCGGCAGCTCGGTCGTCGTCACGTCCCCGACGCTATCCCGATGACTGTTCGGCGGCCGCCGAACAGTTACTCCGGGTCGGTGACGTCCGCGACCGTCGCGTGCAGGGCAGCCAGCGCCGCGTCGGCGTCCAGCGCGACCGCGACCCCGTGCGCCCCGGCACCGAGGGTGATCTCGCGGCCCAGCAGCCGCTCGTCGGCGACCACCGGCCAGGCAGTGGTGGACCCGAACGGTGTGATGGTGCCGCGCTCGTAGCCGGTCGCGTCCAGTGCGGTCGCGGCGTCCGGCATCGACATCCGGCTGACGCCGAGCAGCTCACGCAGCCGGGGCCACGAGATCGTCCGGTCGCCCGGCACCAGGACGAACAGGAAGTCGCCCTCTCCCCGGCGTACGACGAGCGTCTTGACCACGTCGACCGGCTCGACGCCGCGCGCGGTCGCCGCCTCGGCCAGGCTGCGGACCGGCCCGTGGCGCAGCACCCGGTGAGCCAGCCCGGCGGCCTCGACGGCGGCCAGCGCACGCTGCTCGGTCACGGCCGGGCACCGACCCTGCTCACCGCGCGCGCGGCCAGCCGGCAGCCCGCAGCCAGGGCGGTCTCCGGCTCCGGGTGCAGCAGCCAGCTGGCCAGGAAGCCGGCGGCGAAGGCGTCACCGGCCCCGGTCGTGTCGACGACCTCGACGCCGCGCTCGGCCGGTGCGCTGGCGCCGATGAAGCCCTGCTGCCACATCGCCCCGTCGGCCCCGAGCTTGACGACGACCTCGCGGTAGGTGTCGCCCAGCTGCTGCGCCGCCAGGTGCGGGTCGCTGGTCCCGGCCAGCACCGCGGCCTCGTCGCGGTTGGCGAGCAGCAGGTCGACGCCGCGCGTCATCGACAGGAACCGGGCGGCGCCGAGCTCGGCGAGCGGGGCTGCCGAGGACGGGTCGACCGACACCGTCATGTCTGCCGCGGCGGCCATGGACAGGGCGGCCAGGCCGGCGTCGCGCGAGCCCGGGTTCAGCAGGGTGTAACCCGACAGGTGCAGGTGGCCGCCCGGGCGGAAGGCGCGCTGCGGCAGGTCGGCGGGGGTCAGGGTGGCGTTGGCTCCCGCGTCGGGCAGCATCGAGCGCTCGCCGCCCGGCTCGACCAGCACGATGCAGGTGCCGGTGGTGAGATCGGGCTCGGTGCTGACCCAGGAAGTCACCCCGCAGTCGGTGAGCGCGGCCACCGACTCGCGACCCAGGGCGTCGTCGCCGACCCGGCCGACGTACGACGTGGGCACGCCCTGTGCGGCCAGCCAGACCGCCACGTTGGCGGCCGACCCGCCACCGGCGGTGGTGACCGCCGACGGGGTGTCGCTGCCGCGGGCGAGCGGTCCGGACATCGCGGCCAGCACGTCGACCATGACGTCGCCCACCACGACGACGTCGAGGGTCTCGGTCCCCAGTGGGACGCTCACGTCAGCGCGGCCACTCGGCGTCGGCTGCCGCGGTGGCGATCCGCGCGGCCAGCTCGGCGTTGTGCAGGACGATGCGGATGTTGGCCTCCAGGGTCACGCCCTTGCTCTCGCGGTGGAAGAACTCGAGCAGGAACGGCGTCACGTCCTTGCCGCGCACCGCTGCCCGCTCGGCGGCGGCCAGCCCGTCGTGCAGCAGGCGCTCGTGCAGGGCCGGGTCGACCTGCTCGTCGACCGGCAGCGGGTTCGCGACGACGATGCCGCGGCCGTCGGTGCCGATCTCCTGGCGGGCCGCCATCACCGCGGCGACCTCCGCGGGGGAGTCGACCCGCCAGTCGACCCGGTGGCCGGAGTCGCTGAGATAGAAGCCGGGGAACGCGTCGGTGCCGTAGCCGAGGACGGTCACCCCCAGCGTCTCCAGCCGCTCGAGGGTGGCCGGCACGTCCAGGATCGACTTGACGCCGGCGCACACGATCGTGATGTCGGTGGTCGCCAGACCCTGCAGGTCGGCCGACTCGTCCCAGGTGTTGCGGGCGTCGCGGTGCACCCCGCCGAGGCCGCCGGTGGCGAAGACGCCGATGCCGGCCAGCGCCGCGAGGTGGGAGGTCGCGGCGACCGTGGTGGCGCCCATGCCCTTGCGGGCCACCAGTGTCGCGAGGTCACGGGTGCTGACCTTGACCACGTCGTCCCGGGTGGCCACCTGCTCCAGCGCCGCGTCGTCCAGCCCGATGCAGGGGTGCCCGTCGACCAGGGCGATCGTCGCCGGCACGGCTCCTCCCCGGCGTACGGCCTGCTCGATCTCGCGGGCGACCCGCAGGTTCTCCGGCCGGGGCAGGCCGTGGCTGATGATCGTCGACTCGAGAGCCACGACGGGGGCACCGGACGCGAGCGCGTCAGCCACCTCGGGCAGGACGGAGAGCACGCTCGCACGCTACCGGGTCCGATCCAGCAGGTCGTGGACGTCCTCGGGGTCGCCCACGCTCGTGGCCGAGGTGCTGCGGCGGACCGTCTCGCGGCCCGGGGGCCAGAGCACGAGGTGCTGGTCGCCGGTGGCGCTGTCGTAGCGGAGGAGAGTCACCTGCTCGATGTCGACGCTGAACAGGTGGAACCTCCCCACCTCGGGCGACCAGGGCAGTGCCTCGCTGACGGCGACCGCATACCGCCGCTGCACGGTCTCGTCCAGGTGCTGGCGAGCCATCCCGCGGAGCTTGACCTCGCCCTCCTCACCGTCGCGGTTGGTCACGATGCTGTGCACCAGGATGCGGGGGTCGCGCACCAGGTCAGCCGCCTTGCGCGAGCCGAGCATCATCGACAGCCACAGCTCGCCGTCGAGGACGAACGGCTCCACCGGGCTGAGCCGAGGCGTCCCGTCGGACCGGATCGTGACCACGAGCAGCACGCCCGGCGACACCAGCCGGTCGGTGGCGATGGCCGCCAGCCGCGGCTGTCGCTCGTGCAGGTCGTCCCATCTCATGCAGCCGTCCTACCCGGTGGGTCGGACACCCGGACAGAAATTATTCCCCGTCGCGGTGAACCGGACCGGCGCCGAGCGCGTTGCGCCACTCGGAGGTGTAGCCATGCACAAGTTGTCCTCGATCGCTGCAGTCGCCGTCGTCGTCACCGCAGTCGGGCTCTCGGGAGGTGTCGCCGTCGCCCAGGTCCCGCAGAACCACGTCACGCTGACCGGCGCCAAGGAGGCGCCGACGACCGGTGACGCCAACGGTAGCGGTGAGTTCTCCTGGTCGCTGGACGGGACCAGGCTCTGCTACCTGCTCTCGGCCAAGAAGATCGGCACCGCCGCGGCAGCGCACATCCACCGCGGCGCGGTCGGTGTCGCCGGACCGGTCCGGGTCGAGCTGACTGCGCCCAACCGTGCGTCGGCCGGGTGCAAGACCATCTCGTCCGCGCTGGCCACCGCGTTGCGCGACCACCCACGCAGGTTCTACGTCAATGTGCACACCGCCGCCTTCCCCAACGGCGCCATCCGCGCCCAGCTCTAGCCACCTCGGGCGTCCCCACCGACTGCCCTCGAATCAGCGAGGGCTGGGGGTGGCCCGGATAGCCTCGGCGGGTGGACGACGGCGAGCAGGGGTACCCGGCTCACTGGGAGGCCGACGTCGTCCTCCGCGACGGCGGCACGGCGCACCTGCGGCCGATCCTGTCGACCGACGCGGACCGGCTGCGGCGCTTCTACGACCGCCTGTCCGACGAGACGATCTACAACCGGTTCTTCTCGCTCTACCGCAACATCTCCGACCGGGACGTCGCGCGCTTCACCGTGGTCGACCACCACGACCGGGCGGCGCTGATCGCGACGATCGGCACCGAGATGATCGGGGTGGTGCGTTACGAGCGCACCGGCCCGGACGAGGCGGAGGTCGCGTTCAACATCGAGGACGCGCACCAGGGCAGGGGACTGGGCTCGGTCTTCCTCGAACACATCGCGGCTGCGGCCCGGGAGCGCGGCATCTCCCGGTTCGTCGCCGACGTCCTGCCGACCAACCGGGCGATGCTGCGCGTCTTCTCCGACGCCGGCTACGTCGTCGACCAGGCATTCGACGACGGTGTCGTGCGGCTGTCGTTCGACCTCGAGCCGACCGAGGACTCGCTGGCCGTCACCTACGCCCGAGAACACCGCTCCGAGGCCAGCTCGGTCCAGCAGCTGTTGCAGCCGGGCTCGGTGGCGGTCGTCGGCGCCGGTCGGACCGAGCACTCGGTGGGTCACGTGGTGCTGCGCCACCTGCTCGACGCCGGCTTCACCGGTCCGGTGCACGTGGTCAACCACCGCGCCGACGAGGTTGCCGGGCTGCCGTCGTACCGGAGCGTCCGGGACGTGCCGGGGCCGGTCGACCTGGCGATCGTCGCGGTGCCGGCCGATGCCGTCGAGGAGGTGGTGGCGGACTGCGCCGCCAAGGGTGTGCGCGGGCTGGTCGTGATGTCGACCGGGTTCGCCGAGACCGGCCCGGAGGGCGTCGAGCGCCAGCGCCAGCTGGTCGCGCTGGCCCGGGGGAGCGGCATGCGGGTCCTCGGCCCCAGCTCCTTCGGCGTCATCAACACCGACCCCGACGTCTCGCTGAACGCCTCCCTCTCCCCGCTGGTCCCGCCGCGCGGGGCGCTGGGCTTCTTCTCCCAGTCCGGCGCGCTCGGGGTCGCCCTGCTCGACAACGCCGTACGCCGGGGGCTCGGCCTGTCGACGTTCGTCTCGGCGGGCAACCGGGTCGACGTCAGCGGCAACGACCTGATGCAGTTCTGGGAGGAGGACGAGGGCACCGAGGCCGTGATGCTCTACCTCGAGTCGCTGGGCAACCCGCGCAAGTTCAGCCGGATCGCCCGGCGTCTCGCGCGGCAGAAGCCGGTGGTCGTCGTGAAGTCCGGGCGGTTCCGCGGCGATGCGCCGCCCGGCCACCTGGTGCGAGGGTCGCGCGCCCCCGCAGCCGCGGTGGATGCCTTGTTCCGCCGGGCCGGGGTGATCCGGGCCGAGTCGATCCACCAGATGTTCGACGTCGCCGCGCTGGTCGCGACCCAGCCGCTGCCGGCCGGACCGCGGGTGGCGCTGCTGGGCAACTCCGACGCGCTCGCGCTGCTCGCGGTCGACGCGTGCGAGGAGGCCGGGCTGGAGGTGGTCGGCGCCCACGCCCTCGGGCCGGATGCCGACGCGGCCGAGTTCGCCACCGCCCTGGACGCGGTCTTCGCCGACGAGGGCGTCGACTCGGTGGTCGCCCTGTTCATCCCGCCGCTGCGGACCCGCGACACCGAGGTGGCCGAGGTGCTGGCCGCGGCCTCGCGGCGGGTCAGCAAGACCGTGGTCTCCACGTTCCTCGGCATGCCCGGCGTGCCGGACGCCCTGCAGGCCCCCGGTGGCGGCCGGGGGTCGGTGCCGTCGTACTCCACCCCCGAGGATGCGGTCCGCGCCCTGGCCGCCGTGACGGCCTACGCGACCTGGCGAGCCACCCCGGCCGGCCACACGGTGTCCCCCTCCGGCCTGGACGTCCGCGCAGCCCGCGCGCTGGTGGCCGAGCTGCTCGCCGGTCCCGATGCCCCCGATGACATCGTCCTCGGTCACGCCGACCTCCAGCGCCTGCTGCGCTGCTACGGCATCGACCTGTGGGACGTGCGGCCGGCGGCGACCGCGGACGAGGCCCTTGCGGCGGCCGGCGAGCTCGGCTACCCGGTCGCCCTGAAGGCCACCGCGCCGCACCTGCGCCACCACCGCGAGCTCGGCGGCGTCCGGCTCGACATCGACGGCCCCGAGGAGATGCGGGGCGCCTTCGAGGCGATGGCCGCCCGGCTGGGCGACCAGGCCGAGGGCTACGTCGTGCAGGCCATGGCGCCCACCGGGGTGGCGACCCGGCTGGCCACGGTCGAGGACCCGCTGTTCGGCCCGGTCGTGTCCTTCGGCCTCGGGGGCGTGGCCACCGACCTGCTCGGGGACCGGTCCTACGGCGTGCCGCCGCTCACCGACGCCGACCTCGACGCCCTGGTCCGCGGCGTGCGGGCCGCGCCGCTGCTGCTCGGGCACGGGGGCAGCACCCCCGTGGACGTGCCCGCGCTCGAGGACCTGCTGGCCCGGCTGGCCCGGCTGGCCGACGACGTGCCCGAGGTGGCCGCGCTCGAGCTCAACCCGGTGGTCGCCTCCCCGTCCGGTGCCGCGGTGCTCGCGGCCACCGGCCGCCTGGCCCGGCCGGCAGCCCGGGCCGAGCGCGGCGCCCGCGCGCTGGGCGCCTGACCGGTGCAAGGATGGACCGCATGACCGACACCGCACTGGCCGGCCTGCGTTCCGCCATCGAGCGCGCGGGCTACTACCCCGAGCTCGTGGCGGACGCCGTCGACGCGGCGGTCGCGGGCGAGGACGTCGAGGCCTTCGTCGTGCACCAGGAGACGACCTTCGACTCCGAGGAGGTACGCCGGCACATCACCGTCCTGGTCCTCACGACCGGGCGGCTGGTGCTCGGCCACGCCGACGACCACCCGGCCGACGAGGTGACCCCGATGCCGTTCGTCACCGCCGCCACCGAGGCCGTGCCGCTGTCGTCGGTCCGCTCTGTCGTGGTCAACCGGGTGGTGACCGACCCGATGCGCTACCGCGGTGGGGTCCCCCCGCAGGAGGTCACCGTCACCATCGGGTGGGGTGCCGTGAGCCGCCTCGACCTCGAGCCGGCCGGCTGCTCCGACCCCGACTGCGACGCGGACCACGGCTACACCGGGACCGCGTCCGCCGACGACATCGCGCTGCGCGTCAGCGAGGCGGCCGAGGGCGCGGACGCCGTCGACCGGGTCCTCGGCTTCGCGGCTGCTCTGTCGCGCGCGACCGGTCGGTGAGCCTCGGGTCGGTCGCGGCGACGTCGCTGCCCGACTCCCCGGCGTACGGCGGGGGCTCGCTGGCCGACGTCATGCCCGCGGCGCTGCACGCGCTGGGCGTCGACGGCGGCCGCCCCGGCCTCGGGCTCGAACCCACCTCGCGGCTGGTCGTGCTCCTGGTCGACGGGCTCGGCAGCCACGCCCTGCGGGCGCACGCCGGCGAAGCCCCCGTCCTCACCGCCCTGATGGACGCGCCCGCCAGCCGCTCGATCACCACCGTGTTCCCCAGCACCACGCCGATCGCCCTCACGTCGCTGGGCACCGGCCTGACGCCGGGGGAGCACGGCATCACCGGGCTGCTGCTGCGCCTCGCCGACGGCCGGGTGGTCAACACCCTCGCGATGCCGGCCCAGGTCGACCTCGCGGCCCTCCAGCCGCGGCCGACCGCCTTCGAGCTGGCGGCGGCCGCCGGAGTAGCGGTGACGCGGGTCGGCCCGGCGCCGTTCGCGACCGAGGGGCTGACCGCGGCGGCGCTGCGGGGCGGCGAGTACGCGGCGGCCGAGCTCCCCGCCGCCAGGGTCCGGGCCACCGCCACCGCCGTACGCCGGGGAGAACGTGCCCTCGTCTACTGCTACTACGGCGCCCTCGACCACACCGGGCACCGCAGGGGCTCGCGGTCGGCGGCCTGGCGGGCCGAGCTGAAGGTGGTCGACCGCACCGTCGACGAGCTGGTCGACGCGCTGCCGGCCGGCACCACGCTGGTCGTGACCTCCGACCACGGCATGGTCGACGTCCGGCCCGCCGACCGCTGGGACGTCGCCACCACGCCGGCGCTGTCCGACGGTGTCGAGGCGGTGTCCGGCGACCTGCGCGGCGTGCAGGTGCACTGCCGCCCCGGCGCGGTCGACGCGGTGCGGGCCGCCTGGCAGGAGACGCTCGGCGGCGCGTTCTGGGTGCTGCGTCAGGAGGACGCGGTGGCAGCCGGCTTCTACGGTCCGGTGGTCGAGCCGTTCGTGCGGGAGCGGCTGGGCGACCTGCTGGCGCTGGCCCGCACCGACCACGTCGTCGTCGACTCGCGAGTGCTGCCGCCCGTCGTGGTGAGCATGATCGGGATGCACGGTGGCCTGAGCCGCGCCGAGATCGACGTACCTCTGGTTGTGCACCGCACGTAGAGCCGCGTCTGGCCGGATGGCACGATGTGCGCCGTGGCCGAGCTCGTCTTCTTCTCCGGGACCATGGACTGCGGCAAGTCGACCCTGGCGCTGCAGATGGACCACAACCACCGCCAGCGCGGCCGGCAGGGGCTGATCTTCACCCGGCTGGACCGGGCCGGGTCGTCCACCCTGTCCAGCCGCCTCGGCCTGTCCACGGCGGCCATCGAGGTGACCGACGAGCTGGACTTCTGGGACGTGGTGGCCGACGAGCGCATGTGCGGCGGCCGGGTCGACTACCTGATCTGCGACGAGGTGCAGTTCTACTCACCGGTGCACGCCGAGCAGCTGGCCCGGGTGGTCGACGAGCTCGGCGTCGACGTGTTCGCGTTCGGCATCACGGCCGACTTCCGGACCCGGCTGTTCCCGGGCTCGCAGCGGCTGATCGAGCTGGCCGACCGGGTCCAGGTCCTGCAGGTCGAGGCCCTGTGCTGGTGCGGCGCCCGGGCCACCCACAACGCCCGCACCGTCGACGGGGTGATGGTCGTCGAGGGCGAGCAGGTGGTGGTCGGCGACACCGACGCCGGCGGCACGGTCGGCTACGAGGTGCTCTGCCGCCGGCACCACATGCGCCGGATGACCGCGGTCTCGGACGCGATGGTGCGGGCCGCCGCGGCCCGGGAGGCCGACGCGCTGCCGTTCGACCTGGCCGCCTGCGCGCTCCCACCCCGCTGACTCACCACTCCGGCCTCCCGCAAGGGCGCGGGCCGCGGACTGGTGGCTTCCGGGGGTCTCAACGGTTCAGGGAGCCCCGTAACTCACCACTCCGGCCCTGCCCACTGTCCCGTTCAGTCGCGCTTGCGGGGGCCGAACATGATGTCGTCCCAGGACGGCACCGGCTGGCGGCGTCCCCGGGTGGCCGAGGCCGCGTGCCGGACCGGCTCGACCGGCTCCGCAGGCATGGCCGGCGCCGGTGGCATCGGCGGCATGGCCGCGCGGGCCTCGTCCGCCTCGCGGTCGTAGACCTCGTCGGCGGGGGACCGGGGCCCGCTCGGCTCGTCGGCCGCCCGCGGCACGGCGGCGAGCCGGCGCACCGCGGCGGGAGCGTCCTCGTCGACCCGGTCGGCGCCGCTACCGTCGACCAGCCAGCGGGCCTCGTCGTCGGCGGCGGCGAGCACCCGGCCGCGCGGGTCGAAGGTCCAAGTAGCCTCGCGGGCCCGGCCGGCCCCGAGGTAGCCGAGCTGCACGGTCCATCGGTCGTCGTCGCCGCGCCAGGCGTCCCAGGACACCGAGTCCGGCGCGACCTTCTGCTCGGCCAGCCGCGCGTCGACGAGCTCGGCGAGCGCCGGGGCGCTGCCGGCGGTCGCCCGCCGGGCCGGCGCCTTCTGCGCCTGCTCCACCACGTGGGCGCGCTCGGCCAGCACCGGCGCGGCGTACCGCTCGACCCGATCGGTCGAGACGCCCGCGGCGACGGCAACCTCGTCGACGCTGTGCCCCGCGCGGACGCGGGCCTGGATCTCGCGGGGACTGAGCTGACTCTCCAAGGCGATCTCCACCTGGCCTGGCCGGGAGCGTTCGGGGGTGCGCAAGGCAGCGGCGAGGCGCTCGTCAACGGGCACCCGGAACTGCTTGCTGTCGGAGTCCTCGAGGACCAGGTGGCTGCGCTCCGGCGTGACCGCGACGAGACGCAGGTCGGTCATCGTGGCCTCTGGCGTCACCGCGTCACACATCGCTCGCAGCCTCCCGGTCGTCGGATCGGTCCGACTCCGGCGAGCCTAGGTGGCCGGTGCGGGCCGGACGCGCAGGCGCGCCCGGCCTGTCGCGAGCAATTGTCGATATCTCGCCGCAAGCGCAAGGCGGCGCCGCAGTTGATGGGCCGGCTCTCGCCGCACCGCCGGTCAGGCAGCCGGCAGTCGCCGGTAGGTCGCCCAGCACAACAGCAGCGCCACCGCCCCGGACCCGGTGGCGACCGCGAACGCCCACGGCACCCCCGCCGAGTCGACCAGCCGGCCGGACAGCCAGGTGGCGCCCGAGAACCCGATCACCAGGGCCGTGGTCATCCAGGTGAGGCCCTCGGTCAGGGCTGCGGCCGGGACTACCCGCTCGGACAGCGAGAACGCCGAGATCAGCGTCGGCGCGATGCCCACGCCGGCCAGCACCAGCAGCGCGGCGAGCAGCCAGGTGTGCGACACGAACGGCAGCGCCACCACCGTCGCGGTCATCACCGCCGCGCCGAGCAGCAGCGACCGGCGCGGCGGCATCATCCCGCGCAGCGACCCGAACGCGATCCCCGACAGCATGCTGCCGCCGGCGTAGCAGGCCAGCAGCGGGCCGGCCAGGCCCCGGTGGCCCGCGTGGTCGGCGAAGGCCACCGCGCTGATCTCCACCGCCCCGAAGACGCCGCCGATGAACACCATCACGGCCATCAACGGCGGCAGGCCCGCGCTGCGCAGCGCCGACGGGTGGTCGTCGGCATGCGGCGACGGCGGGGGCTCGCTGGCCCGGTGGCTGACCAGCAACCCGGTCCCGGTTGCGAGCAGGACACCCGCCGTGAGGAGCCCCAGCTGCGGCGCCACCAGGGTCGCGAGCAGCGTCACGATCAGCGGCCCGACCACGAAGATCAGCTCGTCGAGCACCGACTCGAGTGCGTAGGCCGTGCCGAGCCGCGGGTCGTCCCCGAGCACGTAGCCCCACCGGGCCCGCACCAGCGAGCCGATCGACGGCGCTGCGAGCGCGGCCACCACGATCGTCACCACCTGCGTCCAGGTCGGTGCGTCGCGGCTGGCGACCACGATGAAGCCGACCAGCGCCACCAGGTGCAGCGGCACCGCGCGGAGCAGGACCCGGCGCTGCCCGAGCCGGTCGACCAGCCGGGCGATCGCCGGCGCCGCGCCGGCGTTGACCAGGGCGAAGGTCGCGGACAGCGCGCCGGCCCGGCCGTAGCGCCCGGTCTCGGCGACCACGAGCAGCACCACACCGAGCCCGATCATCGCGATCGGCATCCGGGCCACGAACGCCGCCGAGGAGAACCGCAGGCCCCCCGGGGTGGCGAGCAGCTCGCGGTAGGGCCTCAGCACGCCCGCACGGTACGGGACCGGGCCGACGGCGGTGCGCCCGGACGGACTTGCAAGGATCTGCCGGTGAGCACCTCGCCGTACGACGCGTTCCTGCTGGTGTCCTTCGGCGGCCCGGAGGGGCCGGACGACGTGCTGCCGTTCCTGGAGAACGTCACCCGGGGCCGCGGGATCCCGCGCGAGCGGCTGCTCGAGGTGGGCGAGCACTACCTCGGCTTCGGCGGCGTGAGCCCGATCAACGCGCAGAACCGGGCGCTGGTCGCGGCGATCGAGGCGGACTTCGCGGCCCACGGGCTGGACCTGCCGGTCTACTGGGGCAACCGCAACTGGGCGCCCTACCTGACACAGGAGATGGCCCGGATCGCGGCCGACGGGCACGGCCGGGTGCTGGCCCTGCTCACGTCGGCCTACTCGTCGTACTCCGGCTGCCGCCAGTACCGGGAGGACCTCGCGGCGGCCGTCGAGCCGCTCGGCGAGCGGGCGCCCCAGGTCGACCGGGTCCGGCACTACTTCAACCACCCGGGCTTCGTCGAGGCGATGGTGGCCAGCACCCTGGCCGCACTGGCCGCGCTGCCCGCGGAGGTGCGCGACGGCGCCCGGCTGGTCTTCGTCACCCACTCGGTGCCGATCGCCGATGGACGAGAGCAGCGGCCCGGACGGCCACGCCTACACGGCCCAGCACCGGGACGTGGCCAGGCTGGTCACGGCCGGGGTCGCCGCGGCGACGGGCGCCGACCGCGAGCTGGACCTCGTCTACTGCAGCCGCAGCGGGCCGCCGACCCAGCCGTGGCTCGAGCCGGACGTCAGCGACCACCTCGAACGGCTGGTCGCCGACGGTGTCCCGGCGGCGGTGCTGGTGCCCATCGGCTTCGTGTCCGACCACATGGAGGTCAGGTACGACCTGGACACCGAGGCGCTCGCGACGGCCCGGCGGGTCGGGCTGCCGGTCACCCGGGCCGCCACGGTGGGCACCGACCCGCGGTTCGTCGCTGCGGTGCGCGAGCTGGTGCTCGAGCGGGCCGCCGCCGTCCGGGGCGAGGAGCCGGTACGCCGGTCGCTCGGCGAGCTGGGTGCGAGCCACGACGTGTGCCCCGCCGGCTGCTGTCCCAACGTCCGCGACCCGCGGCGGCCGGCCCTGTGCGGCGTCGCGTGACCGTCGACCCGCGCGAGCTGCTCGCGCTGGCCGAGCAGATGGCCCGGGAGGCGGGCCGGCTGATCGTCGAGGAGCGCCCCCGGGACCTCGGGGTCGCGACCACCAAGTCCTCGGTCACCGACATCGTCACCGAGATGGACCAGCGGGCCGAGCAGTTGCTGGTCGACCGGATCACCACCGCCCGCCCGGACGACGGCATCCTCGGCGAGGAGGGCGCCGCCCGCGCGGGCACCAGCGGCGTCACGTGGGTCGTCGACCCCATCGACGGCACCGTCAACTACCTCTACCAGTTCCCGTCGTACGCCGTGAGCGTGGCCGCCCGGGTCGGTGCCGACGTCGTGGCCGGTGCCGTCGTCAACCCGGTCAGCGGCGAGGTCTGGACTGCGCTGCGCGGCGAGGGCGCCTGGCTGGACGGCCGCCGCCTCGTGCTGGGTGAGCCGCCGGAGCTGGCCATGGCACTGGTCGCGACCGGCTTCGGCTACGACCCGCGCAGCCGGGCCAGGCAGGCCGAGGTGCTGCAGGTGGTGCTGCCGCAGGTGCGCGACGTGCGCCGGGCCGGCGCCGCGTCGCTGGACCTCTGTGCGCTCGCCACCGGCCGGGTGGACGGCTACTACGAGCAGGGGCTCAAGCCGTGGGACCTGGCGGCCGGTGGGCTGGTCGCCGCCGAGGCCGGCGCGGTGGTCACCGGGCTGCACGGCCGCCCGGCGGGCGAGGCGCTGGTGGTGGCGGCCCGGCCGCCGCTGGTCGGCGACCTGGTCGCCGTGCTCGAGGGGCTGGACGCGGACGCCGACCCGCTGGCCTGACCAACGGACCGTTGAACCTTGGGGACCTGTCACTCACCAGCCGAGGTGGCCACAGCTCCCGAAGATCGTGCCCCCGCCCCACAGTGGCGCCGGGCTGGGCCGAGGCCAGTGCTTGACGCAGCGTGCGCACCGCTCGCAATGGTCGCCAACGGGTTCGCACTGTGGGGCCCTGGCACGATCTTCCCCGGCGAGACACCGTGGATCGAGCTGAACCTCGTCTCGCGGTGCAGGCTCACCGGGCAGGGGGGCTACGCGACCGCGCCGTGCTCCTCGGCGAGGCGGTGCAGCGACTCGATCTCGCCGAGCCGGACCTGGGCCAGGTAGTCGTCGCCGTCGCGCTGGGCCTCTTCGAGCGACCGGGTCGCCGTGTCCAGACGGATCTGGATCTCCTGCTGGAACTCGCTCATGACGGCAACCCTCTCATCGCCGGACGACACCGGTGTGAACGCACGATGTCTACCCGCCGCCAACAAGCGCCGAAACCCCCCGAAGGTGGCAGAAGTCACCCCGGCGCCCGGGCCGAGGGGTCAGGCGTTGGACAGGATGCAGCACAACTCCCCGCCGTCCGCTAGTCTCCGCGCTCGCGCTCCGGCCGACGCCGGGAGCACACTCGTGGGACGGCGAGACCGGACCGGGCACAAATCGGCCGGGTCGAGCGTTACACGGCCCGCACGACCCGAGCACAGCACCGACGATGAACGTGGCACCGACGATGTGGCACCCGCCACCTTCGGGCGAAGGGGTGACCTCTCCAACCATGGCGACTGACTACGACTCGCCCCGCAAGACCGACGACGAGATGTCCGAGGACAGTCTCGAGGAGCTGAAGGCCCGCCGGCAGGACAAGTCCGCCGGCGCGGTCGACGTCGACGAGGCCGACCTGGCCGAGTCCCTCGAGCTTCCCGGCGCTGACCTGTCCAACGAAGAGCTCTCGGTGCGGGTCCTCCCGCGCCAGGCAGACGAGTTCACCTGCTCGCGCTGCTTCCTCGTGCACCACCGCAGCCAGCTGGCCAAGGAAGTCAAGGGCCAGCTGATCTGCAAGGAGTGCGCGGCCTGAGAGTTCGACTCCCGAAAACCGGGCAGGCCACCAGCATGACCGAACGACCTGACGCCGACGGCGTCTCCGCCTCCGAGCAGGAGCGGAGCACCGTCGGCGATCTCGTTGCCCGGGTCACCGCCTCCGGCGACCTTGACGGCTCTGCCCAGACCAAGCGCGAGCGGGCCCGCGACCTCGGCCGCCTCACGAGGGCGCTGGCGGCGTCCGCCCGCACCGCAGGAAGAGCCTCGGTACTCGGCGGCACCTGGCTGGCCGACCTGGTCCTCGACGTCGCGCCGCGCATCCCGTTCCGGGACGGCCCGACCCTGCGAGCGCAGCACCCGGGGCTCTCCGACGACGACCTGGCCCAGGTGATCATCTCCGGCGCAGCCAAGTCGTCCGCGACGGTCGGCGCCGCCGGCGGGGCACTGGCCGCGGTGGAGTTCACCGCGCCGCCGACACTGCTGACCGCACCGGTCCAGCTTGCGGCCGAGACCCTGCTCGTCGCGGCCGTGGAGATCAAGCTGATCGCCGAGCTGCACGAGGTGTACGGCGTGCCGGCGACCGGCCCGCTACGCGGCCGCGCGGTGGCCTACGTCCTGGCGTGGTCGGAACGCCGCGGCATCGACCCGCTGTCGCCGTCGCTGCTCACGTTCTCCCTGGGCGCCTCGGCCAAGCGGGCCCTGCGGAACCGGCTGATCCGCCGGGCCGGACGCAACCTCACCACGCTGGGCCCGCTGATGAGCGGTGCGGTCGCCGGCAGCGTGGTCAACCACCGGGAGACCCGACGGCTGGGGGAGCAGGTCCGCGACGACCTCCGCCGCCGCGGCCGCACGATCCGCGGCGAGACCGTCAGCCGCTGACCCGGGTCGCCCGGGCGTCGTCGATGGCCGCCGCGAGCTCGGCCGGCCGCCGGCTGGCCACGAACCAGTACGGCGTGGGGTCCGCCGGGTCGCGCACGGGGGCCCGCACGCCGGCCGGGACCCAGCCGCGGATCAGGTGGTAGGCAGCCGGGTCCGACGCGGGCCCCCGTACCTCGCGGGCCTGGGCCGGGTCGAGCACCTCCACCGGGCCGAGGAACCGCACCGGGATGCGGGCCGGCCCGGCCAGCAGGTCGCCGTCGACCACCCGGACGAGGGCGGCGGAGCGGATCAGGACCACCGAGAGCAGCCCTCCCGGCACGAGCATCGCGGGCAGCCCGGCCGCCGGTCCGAGGGCCGCGTAGAACGAGATGCCGAGCACGGCCGCACCGACCCACACGGCGACCCACAGCGCGACCGGCGGGGTCAGCCTCTCGGCGTACGTCTGCATGGGCTCAGCCTCGCACCATGTAGTTCGGGGGTAGTTAGGGTGCCGACATGCCGATACCCACGGGAGACCGTCCCTTCGACCGGCTCGTCGCCGAGCTGGTCGCCGACCAGTGCACCGCCAGCCCGACCCTGGGCAGCGTCCTCGGGCTGACGGAGTACGACGAGTCGCTGCCGGACCTGTCGGCCGACGGCATAGCGGCACGCGAGCGCGCCGAGGACGCCTGGGTCGCCCGGCTGCGCGACCTCGACCCGGCCGACCTCACCGACGACGAGCTCGTCGACCGCGACCTATCGCTGATGGTCCTGCGCGGCCGCGAGGTCATGCGCGGCTGGGCTGACTGGCGGCGCAGCCCGGACCACTACGCGGGCACCGCACTGTCCGCGGTGTTCGTGCTCCTGACCCATCGGCTGCGGCCGGAGCCGGAGCTGGCCCGCGCTGTCGCCGCCCGGCTGCGGGCCACCCCCGCGCTGCTGGAGCAGGGCATCGACAACCTGGACCCCGCTCTCGCCCACCCCGCGCTGCTGCGCCGGGCGCTGGGCCAGATCGGCGCGGGTGCGGTCTACGCCCGGTCGGTGGCCGACGAGTTCTCCGACGAGGAGTCGGCGGCGCTGGTGCGGGCGGCCGGCGAGGAGGCGGCCGTGGCCTACGAGCGGTTCGGGGCGCACGTCGAGTCCCTGGTCGACAAGGCCAGCGGCGACTGGGCGATCGGCGAGGAGCTCTACGACGCCCTGCTCACCGAGGCCGAGGGCCTGGCCTACGGCACCCGCGCGCTGCGGGACAAGGGCCAGGCCGCCTACGACGAGCTGGCTGCCGACATGCGGGCCAGGGCGCAGGCGCTGAGTGGCACCGACGACTTCATCGCCGTGGTCAAGGGCTTCAACGACGACCACCCGGCCACGCCCGAGGCGATGCTCGCGCTCTACCGCGAGGCGACCGACGAGGCGCGGGCGTTCTGCGTCGAGCATGAGCTGGTCACCATGCCCGAGGGGGAGCACTGCGAGGTCGTGCCGTCGGCGCCGTTCAGCCGGGCCATGCTGGCCGTCGCCCACTACATGCAACCGCCGCCGTTCGCGCCGCCGGGGACGACCACCGGGGTCGGGCACTTCTTCGTGCCCTACCCGCCGGACGGTGCTACCCCGGAGCAGGTCGACGCGCGGCTGGCCACCAACAACAACCACGGGGCCTGGTCGATCGCGGTGCACGAGGCGTACCCCGGGCACCACTGGCACCTTGCCTGGCTGTCCTCGCGCGCCGGCGGTGGCGGCTCGCGTCCGCTGCGGTTCGTGCTCGGCTCGACCTACTTCACCGAGGGTTGGGGCCTCTACACCGAGGACCTGCTGCGCGAGCAGGGCTTCTTCCGGACGCCGGAGCAGGAGCTGTGCCAGCGGGACTACCGGCTGTTCCGCGCCGCCCGGATCATCGTCGACACCTCGCTGCACCTCGGCGAGATGACGGTCGAGGAGGCCGTCGACTTCATGTCGACCAAGGCGTCGCTGTCCCGGGAGACCGCGCAGGCCGAGGTGCTGCGCTACTGCGCCTGGCCCACCCAGGCGTCGTCGTACCTGACCGGCGCCCTGGAGATCGCCCGGATGCGGCAGCGCTGGCTGGACGAGGCGCGCGGCTCACTGCGGGACTTCCACGACCAGGCGGCGGGGTCCGGCCGGCTGCCGATCGGGCTGGTCGAGCGCACGCTGTTTGCTGGCTGAGCCGAGGCGGCCGGCGGCCCGCCCCTGGCGGCTGGCGTAGGGTCGTCCGCCGTGACCACGTGGGAGGACCCGGCAGGCGCGGGCGGGCCGGTCGAGGTGCTCGTGCGCCGGCTCGACCCCGACCTGCCGCTGCCGGCGTACGCCCATCCCGGCGACGCCGGCGCCGACCTGGTGACCACCCAGGACGTGGTGCTGGAGCCGGGGCAGCGGGCAATGGTGCCGACTGGGGTGGCGATCGCGTTGCCGGCGGGGTACGCGGCGTTCGTGCACCCGCGCTCGGGGCTGGCGCACCGGTTCGGGGTCGGGGTGGTCAACGCGCCCGGCACGGTCGACGCCGGCTACCGCGGCGAGATCAAGGTGCTGCTCGTCAACCACGACCGCACCGACACCGTGCGGCTCCGCCGTGGCGACCGGATCGCCCAGCTGGTGGTCCAGCGGGTCGAGCGGGCCCGGTTCCACGAGGTGGAGCTGCTGCCGGGCTCGGCCCGGGGCGAGGGTGGGCACGGGTCCACCGGAGGCTTCGCGGGGCCGGCCCCGCGTACCGATCAGACGACCAAGACAGAGGTGTGAGCGTGTTCCGCAAGAAGCGCCAGCAGGGCGACGGGGACGACCCGCTCGAGGATGTCGAGGACAGCCAGGACGCCCAGGACTTCGGGGATGTCGACGGCGAGGAGGCCGACGGGCCCGACCAGCCCGACCGAGGCGAGGGTCCGTTCGACCTGGCCGATGTCGACGACCCCGCGGCCGGCGGCCGGGTGGACCTCGGTGGCCTCTGGCTGCCGGGCCGGCAAGGCCTGGAGGTGCGGATCGAGGCCGACCAGGAGACCTCCGAGGTGGTTGCGGTGACCCTCGTGCTGGGCGAGGGTGCGCTGCAGGTGCAGCCGTTCGCCGCGCCGCGCAGCGAGGGGATCTGGGACGACGTGCGGGCCGAGATCCGGGCCGGCATCACCAAGCAGGGCGGCACGGCCGACGAGGTGGACGGGCCGCTGGGCACCGAGCTGCGCACCCGGGTGCCGGTCCGTGCTGCCGACGGCACCCAGACCGTGCAGCCGGCCCGGTTCCTCGGGGTCGACGGGCCGCGCTGGTTCCTGCGGGGCGTGCTCACGGGCAAGCCGGCGGTCCAGCCGGGCCCGGACACGGACGCCGAGCTGTTCGCCGTGTTCCGGGAGATCGTCGTGGTGCGCGGCGACGCGGCGATGGCGCCGCGCGACCCGATCCCGCTCCGGCTGCCGGTCGCCCCGACGGTGTCCCCTGCCGAGGCGGGCACGGACGAGGACGACCACGATCACGAGCTGAAGCCGTTCGAGCGCGGGCCGGAGATCACCGAGATCCATTGACGTCACGGCGACCGGACCGCCGGTCTGCGCAAGCGGACCGGAAGGCGGCCTGCGGCATCAGCCGACAGCCGGTCCACTTCGGGTTCGCGCGAGCGGACCGGCGAGCGAGAAACGCAGTCCATGACGCAGGCCGGTCCACTCCGGCACCGGTGCCGAGGAGCCGTCGCAAGCGGACCGGCGAGCGGCCTGCGGCATCAGCCGGCAGCCGGTCCACTTCGGTCCGTGGACCCGTTCTTGAGCAAGCGGACCGGGTCTAGGGGACCTGTTGTGCCACTCAGCCGGTCCACTTCAGGTCCAGGCGTGCGCGAGCGGACCGGCGAGCGAGAAACGCAGTCCATGACGCAGGCCGGTCCACTCCGGCACCGGTGCCGAGGAGCCGTCGCAAGCGGACCGGCGAGCGGCCTGCGGCATCAGCCGACAGCCGGTCCACTTCAGGGCTTTGGGACCGACGGTCTGCGCGAGCGGACCGGCGAGCGGCCTGCGGCATCAGCCGGCAGCCGGTCCACTTCGGTCCGTGGACCCGTGTTTTGCGCAAGCGGACCGGGTCTAGGGGACCTGTGGTGCCACTCAGCCGGTCCACTTCAGGTCCAGGGGACCGCACGCTTCGTCAAGGCCTACGCTGAGAGGTATGGGCAACAACCCCGGCATGCTGCGTCGCACCGTCAACCGCCTGGCCACCTCGGCCAAGGAGCACGAGGCCCACGAGCTGCAGAAGGGCTGCGTCGAGCTCGGCGCGGTGCCGGTGATCGAGCTGCCGGACCGCGAGATGGTCCGGGTGGCCGGCACCCTGCGCACCGTGACGCTGCGGCCACGGGCCGGCGTACCGGCTCTGGTCGCCGAGCTCTACGACGGCAGCGGGACCATCAACCTGGTGTGGCTCGGGCGCAGGCAGATCCCCGGCATCGAGCCCGGCCGGGCCGTCATCGCCTCCGGCCGGGTGACCCGCGACCACGAGCAGCCCGTCATCTTCAACCCGCGCTACGAGCTCCGGCCGGTCGGGGCGGAGTGAGCGGACCCCCTCAGCCCGAGTCCCCTCTCGCGGCCCAGCCCGGTGCCACCGCGGCGACCGCTCCCGTCGACTTCGCCACGGTGGAAGAGCTCGTCCGGCACCGGCTCTCGGTCGCGCTCGGCGGCCGGCGCGGCATGGTCGAGGGCGCCGTCCCCACCCTCGGCTTCACCATCACCTACCTGATCGGCCACAACCTCCGGCTCGGACTCACCGTGGGCATCGGCCTGGCGGTGGCGTTGCTGGCAGTCCGGCTGGTGCAGCGGCAGTCCGTGCAGTTCGTGGTCAACAGCCTGGTGGGCATCGCGATCGCCGCGATCTTCGCGTCCCGCACGGGGAAGGCCGAGGACGTCTTCCTGCCCGGGATCCTCTACAACGCCGGCTATGCCGCCGCGATGGTGCTCTCGGTGGTCGTGCGGTGGCCGTTGGTCGGGCTGATGATCGCGTCGGTCACCGGTGACCTCACCGCCTGGCGGCACGACCCGGCGATCGTGCGCCTCTGCACCAAGCTGACGCTCATCCTCGCGGTGCCATGCCTGCTGAGGGTCGCCGTGCAGTACCCGCTGTACCTGGCCGGGGAGGTCGGCTGGCTGGGTGTCACGAAGATCGCCCTCGGCTGGCCGCTTCAGGTCGCCGCCCTGGCCGCGATGGCCTGGCTGCTCGCCCGCGGCCGCACCCCGCTCGCCCTACCTCCCGAGGCGTCCGAGCCCGACCCCGCCTAGCGGGCGTGCGGAGCGAGCAGCTCCTCGAGCTGGGGGCCCATCTCGGGGCTGGCCACGAACAGCAGCTCGTCGCCCGCCTCCAGCGGGTCATCCGGGGTCGGCGGGATCGGCCGGCCCTCCCGGATGATCGCGACCAGGGCCGTGTCCTGCGGCCACGCGACGTCGCCGACCCGACTGGCGACCACGGGGGAGTCGGCGGGCAGGGTGAGCTCGAGCATGTCGGTGTTCGACTGCTGGAAGGTGAAGATCCGCA
This sequence comes from uncultured Actinomycetota bacterium, assembly GCA_963728425.1. GTDB lineage: Bacteria > Actinomycetota > Actinomycetes > JACCUZ01 > JACCUZ01 > JAVEDA01. The sequence goes on along the minus strand of CAVSKC010000018.1, from coordinate 93,867 downwards.
CCAGGTCGCCGACGCTGACCGCCTCCTCGACCAGCGCGGTCATCAGGCGCGGCATCGAGACCGCGACGTCGACCCCCCAGGCCTCGTCGAACATCCACTCGTTCTTGGGGTTGCTGACCCGCGCGACGGTACGCGGCACGCCGTACTCGGTCTTGGCCAGCAGGGACACGACCAGGTTGACCTTGTCGTCGCCCGTGGCGGCCACGACGACCTGGCACTCGTGCAAGCCGGCCTCCTCGAGCGAGGTGACCTCGCAGGCGTCGGCGAGCAGCCACTGCGCGTTCGCCACCGAGCTGCGCTTGATGGCGGCCGGGTCCTTGTCGATGAGCAAGACCTCGTGCCCGTTCTCCAGCAGCTCGCGCGCGACCGAGCGCCCCACGCTGCCCGCTCCGGCGATGGCGACCCGCATCTCAGTGCTCCTCGCTGGACCGGTGGCGCAGCGCCGCCTCGACGGCGTCCGCGTCGCTGTCCCTCATCACGACGTGCACGAGGTCACCGTCCTGGAGCACGGTGTCCTCGCCGGGCAGCAGGCCCTCGCCGAAGCGGGTGAGGAACGCGACCCTGGCCCCGGAGGTCTCCTCCAGCCGGCTGACCCGCTCACCGATCCAGGCGTTGTCCACGTGCACCTCGGCCAGCCGCACCGTGCCGCTCGGGTCGCGCCACTCCGGCTCAGCACCGTGCGGCAGCAGCCGGCGCAGCATCTGGTCGGCCGTCCACCGGACCGTGGCCACGGTGGGGATGCCCAGCCGCTGGTAGACCTCGGCCCGGCCCGGGTCGTAGATCCGGGCCACCACGTTGTCGACGCCGAAGGTCTCGCGGGCCACCCGGGCCGCGACGATGTTGGAGTTGTCGCCGCTGCTGACGGCGGCGAACGCCTGCGCCTCCTCGATCCCGGCCTCCCGCAGGGTGTCCCGGTCGAAGCCGATGCCGGTGACCCGGCGACCGGCGAACCCGGCACCCAGCCGCCGGAAGGCGGACTCGTTCGAGTCGATCACCGCCACCGTGTGCCCCTGGCCCTCCAGGATCAGTGCCAGCGTCGACCCCACCCGGCCGCAGCCCATGATGACGAAGTGCACCCTCGGTCCTCTCCGGTCACTGGCAGTCCGGGCTGACGCTAGCGCAGTACGCCGGAGCGGGCGCGACCGTCCCGGCGCGGCCGGGCAGGCCCTAGCATCGGGCGACGTGCCCCAGATCACGGACGCGTTCAAGCGTCTCCTGCTCGGTCGCGCCATGCGCAGCGACCGGCTGCACGAGACGCTGCTGCCCAAGCGGGTGGCGCTCCCCGTGTTCGCCAGCGACGCCCTGTCCTCGGTGGCCTACGCCCCGGACGAGGTGTTCCTGACCCTCGGCATCGCCGGCTTCTCGGCCTACTCGTTCTCCTGGAAGGTGGGCATCGCGGTCGGCCTGGTCATGCTCGTGGTGGTTGCCTCCTACCGCCAGAACGTGCACGCCTACCCCAGCGGGGGCGGCGACTACGAGGTCGCCACCGTCAACCTGGGCCCCACGCCGGGGCTGACCGTGGCCAGCGCGCTGCTCGTCGACTACGTCCTCACCGTCGCCGTCTCGATCTCCTCGGCCGCCCAGTACGCGGCGTCCACCGTCGACTCGCTGCAGGGCCACGAGGTGACGGTCGCGGTCGTGGCCACCGTGCTGCTGATGTCGGCCAACCTGCGCGGGGTCCGCGAGTCGGGGACGGCGTTCGCGGTGCCGACGTACGCGTTCATGGCCTCGGTCCTGGGGATGGCGGCCTTCGGCTTCTTCCGGCTGGCGTTCGGGGAGCTGCCGCCGGTCGAGAGCCACATCTTCACCCTGGCGGCCGAGGACCAGTACTCGAAGGGCATCAACGGCCTGGCCGGCGGCTTCCTGCTGCTACGGGCCTTCTCCTCCGGCTGCGCCGCGCTGACCGGCGTCGAGGCCATCAGCAACGGGGTCCCCGCGTTCAGGAAGCCCAAGTCGAAGAACGCGGCGACCACGCTGCTGCTGCTCGGCACCATCGCCGTCACGATGCTGACCAGCATCATCGTGCTCGCCAAGGTCAGCGGGCTGCGGTACGCCGAGGACCTCGTCGACCAGCTGCGGCTGGGCGGCGAGCAGGGGCGGGCCTCGCGCGGCGGAGTGTTCTTCCCCGAGCACAACGTCCACTACGCGCAGGACCCGGTGATCGGCCAGCTGGCCAAGTCGATCTTCGACAACGTGCCGCTGATGGCCGGGGTCGTGACCACGGTCACCGGGCTGATCCTGGTCCTCGCCGCCAACACCGCCTTCAACGGCTTCCCGGTGCTCGGCTCGATCCTGGCCCAGGACCGCTACCTGCCCCGACAGCTGCACACCCGAGGTGACCGCCTGGCCTACAGCAACGGCATCATCATCCTGGCCGCGTTCGCCATCCTGCTGATCGTCAGCTTCGACGCCGAGGTGACCCGGCTGATCCAGCTCTACATCGTGGGCGTGTTCGTCTCGTTCACCCTGAGCCAGACCGGCATGGTCCGGCACTGGACCCGCCTGCTGCGCACCGAGCACGACCCGGCGAAGCGGGCCAGGATGCAGCGCAGCCGGGTCATCAACGGCGTCGGGCTGTCGGTGACCGGGGTGGTGCTCGTCGTGGTGCTCATCACCAAGTTCCTGCTCGGCGCCTGGATCGCGATCGCCGCGATGGTCGCGCTGTTCGCGCTGATGAAGGGCATCCACCGGCACTACGACGGGGTCAGCCGCGAGCTGGTCGTCGACGAGGGTGAGGACACCGTCCTGCCCTCGCGGACCCACGCGATCGTCCTGGTCTCGAAGATCCACAAGCCGACCATGCGCGCCGTCGCCTACGCCCGGGCGATGCGCCCGACCACGTTGGAGGCCGTGACCGTCAGCGTCGACGCGGAGGAGACCCGGGCCCTGCAGGCGGAGTGGGATCGCCGACGGATCCCGGTGCCGCTCAAGGTGCTGGACTCGCCGTTCCGAGAGATCACCGACCCGATCATCGACTACGTGCGCAGCGTCCGCCGGGGCAGCCCGCGGGACCTGGTCACGGTCCTGATCCCGGAGTACGTCGTCGGCCACTGGTGGGAGCACCTCCTGCACAACCAGAGCGCGCTGCGGCTGAAAGGCCGGCTGCTGTTCACCCCCGGCGTGATGGTCACCAGCGTGCCGTGGCAGCTGAAGAGCTCGCAGGGGCTCGAAGACCGGGCCGAGGCCATCGCGCCCGGTGCGGCCCGCAGGGGGGACCTGGGCAGGGGCGGAGGGCTGTCCTGAGCAGCGCCCGACAGGGTCGCTCGGCGGTGGGCACCTCGCTGACGGTGGCGGTCGGCCCGGTGGCCCACGGGGGCCACTGCGTCGCCCGGCACGAGGGCCGGGTCGTGTTCGTGCGGCACTCGCTGCCAGGCGAGACCGTGAGGGCGGTCGTCACCGACGGCGCCGAGGGGTCGTCGTTCTGGCGGGCGGACGCCGTCGAGGTGCTCGCGCCATCACCGGACCGGGTGGCCCCGCCATGCCCGTGGTCCGGCCCGGGCCGCTGCGGCGGGTGCGACTGGCAGCACGTGTCGGTGCCCGCCCAGCGGGCGCTCAAGGCCGCGGTCGTGCGCGAGCAGCTGTCCCACCTCGCGCACCTCGACGTCGCGGTGGACGTCGAGCCGGTGCCTGGGGACGTCGCCGGGCTCGGCTGGCGCACCCGCGTCACCTGGGCGGTGGCCGAGGACGGGTCGGCCGGCCTGCGCCGGCACCGCTCGCACGAGGTCGTGCCGGTCGACTCGTGCCGGATCGCCCACCCGCTCGTCGACGAGGCCGGGGTCACCGGCAGGACCTGGCCGGGAGTCGGCTCGGTGGAGGTGTCGGCCTCGGTGGCGACGGGGGACCGGCTGGTGCTCCCGGACGGCCGTGGCGACGGGGCCCTGACCGAGGTGGTCGGTGACCGCGCCTTCCGGGTGACCGGTGGCGGCTTCTGGCAGGTCCATCCGGGCGCGGCCGCGACGCTGCTGGCCGCGGTCATGGACGGTCTGCGGCCGCAGCCGGGGGACACGGCACTGGACCTGTACGGCGGGGTCGGCCTGTTCGCCGCCCGGCTGGCCGAGGTCGTGGGTCCCACCGGCCGGGTCACCCTGGTCGAGTCGGACCGGGTCGCTGTGGCCGACGCCCGGCACAACCTGGCCGAGTTCCCCGCCGTCCGGGTCGAGCGCGGCCGGGTGGACCACGTGCTGCGCCGGCTGCGCACCGGGCGGGCCGACCTCGTGGTCCTCGACCCGCCCCGGTCGGGGGCCGGGCGCGCCGTCGTCGACCTGGTCGCCCGCCAGGTGCGGCCACGACGAGTGGCCTACGTGGCGTGCGACCCGGCGGCGCTGGCCCGCGACCTCACCTGGTTCGCCGAACGTGGCTACCGCCTCACCGGCCTGCGCGCCTTCGACATCTTCCCGATGACCCACCACGTGGAGTGCGTGGCGCTGCTGGAGCCGGCCGCCACCTGATCCGGCGTGCCGCCGGTGCCGGGGCCGGCCCAGGGATCTAGGCTGCGGGTGTGCCCGAAGCCTCGCTCACGCTGCCGGCCGACCTCTCCTCGGTCAGTCAGGCCCGGAACTTCCTGCGGCACGCGCTGGCCGACTGGTCGGTTGACGGGTTCGAGCTCGCGGCACCTCAGGTGCTCACCGAGCTCGCGACCAACGCCGCCCTGCACGCGCGCAGCGCCTACACCGTGCACCTGCTGCTCGACGACGGGCACCTGCTGGTCGAGGTCTCCGACTCGTCGCCGGTGATGCCGCAGCAACGGCACTACGGCACCGGAGCCACGACCGGTCGCGGCATCGCGCTCGTCGAGGCGCTCAGCGAGGCGTGGGGGGTCGAGTCCAGTCCCACCGGCAAGACGGTGTGGTGCCGGGTCGGCCGCGACGACGGGCTCCCCGACTTCGACCTCGACGACGGCGACGAGATCGACGACATCGGCAACACAGCCCGCGCGTCCACCGCAGGGGCCGGCCGCTCGGTGCCCGGCCGGCTACGACCGGCGGTCGTGCTGGTTTGTCGCTGGCGTTCGCGGCATGAGCTCGGTCGACGACGCGCTCGCTGAGGACCTGATCACTGTGCAGATCGTCGGGCTCCCGGTCGACGTGCAGCTCGCGGCCCAGCAGCAGAACGACGAGCTGACCCGCGAGTTCGTGCTCGTGGCCGAGCAGCTGCGGCAAGAGGGTGACTCGGCCGCGCTGCCGGTCCGGTTCGTCGAGCTGGTCGGCACGTTGAGCGCGCGGTACTCGATCTTCACGGCCGAGCAGGAGCAGCAGTTCCGGACCGCGATCGAGTCCGGAGCCGAACGGCTCGACCTGACCTACCGGCTGCCGAGGTCGGCAGCCGTGGCGGCTGCCCAGCTGGGCGAGATCCTGGACGAGGCCGACGACTACTGCCGGCGGGGCAAGCTGCTGCTCACGTTGGCGACCCCGGCGAGGCTCGTCACCTACCGGCGCTGGTTCCTGGACCAGTTCGTGTCGCAGGCCGCCGGAGGCCCGCCTGTGCCGTGGGCGGAGTCACTCAGCCAGGCCGGTCAGCTGACCTGCGGCCGCACGATCATCGTGGCCTGCATCAGGGCGATGCTGACATCGGTTTGGCCGGCGGTGACCGCGGTCACCTGTGCCTGGCAGACCGTCAGCGTGCGACCGGACCGCACCACCCGGGCGTCGGCCCGGAACACCTCGCCGCGGCCGGGCGCGAGCAGGTTCACCTTGAACTCGACGCTGAGCACGTCGCTGCCCGGCGGCATCATGGTGAGGGCGGCGTAGCCGCAGGCGGAGTCGGCCACCGAGGTGACCACGCCCGCGTGCAGGTAGCCGTTCTGCTGGCACAGGTCCTCGCGGAACGGCAGCTCGATCACCACATGCCCCGGCTCGACCATCGGCGCGTGCGCACCGAGCAGGCGCATGAACGACTGGCGCTGCAGGCTGTCGCGGACCTGCCGCGGGTCGGTGCTCATCGCTGCATCCTCTCCCGGGCCGGACACCGTGACCGCACGCACAGGTGGACAAGTATCTTGATGTCGAGATACCTTGACCAGGCCGGGGTGGGACGGTCGCCGCGGAACGGGCAGGATCAGGTGAGTTGGGACGACGAGAGGAGCCGCTCGTGGCGAGCAGCAGTCAGGGCGATGTCGTGCAGGACAGCTTCGGCAGCAAGGACACGCTGGAGGTGGGCGGCTCGTCGTACCAGATCTACCGCCTGGACAAGGTGGACGGCAGTCAGAAGCTCCCTTACTCGCTGAAGATCCTGCTGGAGAACCTGCTGCGGACCGAGGACGGCGCGAACATCACCGCCGACCACGTGCGCGCGCTCGCCGCGTGGGACCCCACGGCGGAGCCGGACACCGAGATCCAGTTCACCCCCGCCCGGGTCGTGATGCAGGACTTCACCGGCGTCCCCTGCGTGGTCGACCTGGCCACCATGCGCGAGGCCGTCCAGGAGCTCGGCGGCGACCCCGCGCGGATCAACCCGCTGGCTCCCGCCGAGCTGGTGATCGACCACTCCGTGATCGCCGACCTGTTCGGGGCTCCGGACTCCTTCGAGCGCAACGTGGAGCTCGAGTACGAGCGCAACGCCGAGCGCTACCAGTTCCTGCGCTGGGGCCAGACCGCCTTCGACGACTTCAAGGTCGTGCCGCCCGGCACCGGGATCGTGCACCAGGTCAACATCGAGTACCTCGCCAGCGTCGTGTTCGAGCGGGACGGGGTGGCCTACCCGGACACCCTGGTCGGCACCGACTCGCACACCACCATGGTGAACGGGCTCGGCGTGCTCGGGTGGGGCGTCGGCGGCATCGAGGCGGAGGCCGCGATGCTCGGCCAGCCCGTGTCGATGCTCATCCCGAAGGTCGTCGGCTTCAAGCTGGTCGGCGCGCTGCCGGAGGGTGCCACGGCCACCGACCTGGTGCTCACCATCACCGAGATGCTGCGCAAGCACGGCGTCGTCGGCAAGTTCGTCGAGTTCTACGGCGAGGGGGTCGCGGCGGTGCCGCTGGCCAACCGCGCCACCATCGGCAACATGAGCCCGGAGTACGGCTCCACCGTGGCCATCTTCCCGATCGACGACGAGACCGTCCGCTACCTGCGGATGACCGGGCGCGACGAGCAGCAGGTCGCCCTGGTCGAGGCGTACGCGAAGACGCAGGGGCTGTGGCACGCCCCCGGACGGGATAGTTCAGCGGAACCGGCGTACTCCGAGACCATCGAGCTCGACCTCTCGACCGTGGTCCCGTCCATCGCCGGGCCGAAGCGACCGCAGGACCGGGTGTCCCTGTCGGACGCGAAGGCCGGCTTCCGCACCGCGCTGGCCGACTACACCGGCGCGCCGGCGGACGAGCCCGAGGGCGTCGACGAGTCGTCGGCCGAGTCGTTCCCGGCCAGCGACTCCCCGGCCTACCACGGGACCAACGGCACCGGTGCACCGCACGGCGCGCCCGACCACGGCGACCTGCAGCGGCCGAGCAACCCCGCGAAGGTCTCGCTGGACGGGCAGGAGTTCGAGGTCGACCACGGTCACGTGGTCATCGCGGCCATCACCTCGTGCACCAACACGTCCAACCCGTCGGTGATGATCGGGGCCGCCCTGGTGGCCAAGAAGGCGGTCGAGCGGGGCCTCACCCGCAAGCCGTGGGTCAAGACGACCCTGGCGCCGGGCTCGAAGGTGGTCATGGACTACTACGACCGGGCCGGCCTCACGCCGTACCTCGACAAGATCGGCTTCAACCTGGTCGGCTACGGCTGCACCACCTGCATCGGGAACTCCGGCCCGCTGCAGGAGCCCATCAGCAAGGCGGTCAACGACAACGACCTCGCGGCAGTCTCGGTGCTGTCGGGCAACCGCAACTTCGAGGGCCGGATCAACCCGGACGTGAAGATGAACTACCTGATGTCGCCGCCGCTCGTCGTGGCCTATGCCCTCGCCGGGTCGATGGACATCGACATCACCACCGAGCCGCTCGGGCAGGACGCCGACGGGGCCGACGTCTTCCTCAAGGACGTCTGGCCGTCGGCCCAGGAGATCCAGGAGGTCGTCGACTCGGCGGTCGCCTCGGAGATGTTCAGCCGCAGCTACGCCGACGTGTTCGCCGGCGACGAGCGGTGGACGTCGCTGCCCACGCCCGAGGGTGACGTCTTCGAGTGGGACCCCGACTCGACGTACGTGCGCAAGCCGCCGTACTTCGAGGGGATGCCCGCCGACCCGGAGCCGGTCACCGACATCGCGGGCGCCCGGGTGCTCGCCGTCCTGGGCGACTCGGTGACCACCGACCACATCTCGCCGGCCGGCTCGATCAAGGCCGACTCGCCTGCAGGTGACTACCTGCGCGAGCACGGCGTCGACCGGCGGGACTTCAACTCCTACGGGTCCCGGCGGGGCAACCACGAGGTGATGATCCGCGGCACCTTCGCCAACATCCGGCTGCGCAACCAGCTCGCGCCAGGCACTGAGGGCGGCTTCACCCGGGACTTCACCGCCGGCGGCGAGGTCACCTCCATCTACGACGCCGCGCAGCACTACGCGGCCGCGGGCACCCCGCTGGTCATCCTCGCGGGCAAGGAGTACGGCTCCGGGTCGTCACGCGACTGGGCCGCCAAGGGCACCGCGCTGCTGGGCGTGCGCGCCGTCATCGCCGAGTCGTACGAGCGGATCCACCGCTCCAACCTGATCGGCATGGGTGTGCTGCCGCTGCAGTACCGCGACGGCGAGACGGCGCAGTCGCTCGGCCTGACCGGCGAGGAGGAGTTCGCCGTCACCGGCGTCACCGCGCTGAACGACGGCCCGTCTCCGCGCGAGGTGACGGTGTCCGCAAAGCGCAGCGGAGGCGACTCCGTCGACTTTTCCGTGCGGCTGCGGATCGACACCCCGGGGGAGGCCGACTACTACCGGCACGGCGGCATCATGCAGTACGTCCTGAGGTCGCTGCTGCGCAGCTGAGACGCGCGGTTGCGACGGGACGACCCGGACGTTTCGGCGCCGTTACGAACTTGTGACTTCCCGGGGTCGGCAGGGATGAGTACGTTGTGGTCCACAACATTCCTGGCGGCCCGGACGCGGTGCCGCTGCTCCCCATCGGAAGGGCACCCCGACATGCGGATGCGAAAGATCGCGGTGGCCGGGCTGGTCGTCCTGCCGCTCCTGCTCACGGCCTGCGGCGGCGACAGCGAGCCCTCGGGCACCGGCTCCGGCGACGGCAGCAAGAGCGCCGACGCGGGCGGCAAGGTCGGCGTGATCCTGCCGGACGCGGCCAGCTCGCCGCGCTGGGAGAACAACGACCGCCCGCTGCTGAACGAGGCCATCACGGCGGCCGGCTACGAGGCGATCATCCAGAACGCCTCCAAGGACGTCACCAAGTTCGCCTCGCTGTGCGACTCGATGATCAACCAGAGCGTCAACGTCCTGATGATCGTCAACCTCGACTCCGACAGCGGCGCGGCCTGCGAGAAGAAGGCCCTGGACGCCGGCATCCCGAGCATCGACTACGACCGGCTCACCCTGGGCGGGTCGGCCAAGTACTACGTGTCGTTCGACAACATCCAGGTCGGCAAGCTGATGGGTGACGGCCTGATCGCGCTGCCTCGACGCCGCCGGCAAGACCAAGGCCAACATCGTCGAGATCAACGGCGACCCGACCGACAACAACGCGGCCCTGTTCAAGGAGGGCTACGACGGTGCACTGAAGCCGAAGTACGACTCGGGCGACTACACCAAGGTCGGCGACCAGACCGGCAAGTGGGACGCCACGGTCGCCCAGACGACCTTCGAGCAGCTGTTCACGCAGGCCAAGGGCAAGGTCGACGGCGTGATCTCGGCCAACGACACCATGGCCGGCGGCATCGTCACCGTCCTGAAGAACAACAACCTCGCCGGCAAGGTCCCGGTCACCGGCCAGGACGCCTCCGACGAGGGTCTGCAGCGGGTCATCGCCGGCACCCAGTGCGGCACCGTGTTCAAGGACGTCAAGCTCGAGGCCAAGGCGGCCGCCGACGCTGGCGATCGCGATCCTCAAGGACGACGGCTCGGCCGACGCCCTGGTGAACGGCACGGCCAAGGACACCCAGGCGAACAAGGACGTGCGACTCGGTCTTCGCCACCCCGGTGTGGGTGACGCAGGCCAACATCAAGGCGCCGTTCGACGCCGGCTACACGACGGTCGAGAAGGTGTGCACCGCGGACTTCGCGGCCGACTGCACCAAGCTCGGTCTGTCCTAGCCGGACGCAGGGGCCCGGTCCGGTAGCGGCCGGGCCGGGCCCCTGTGCGTCGGCGCACCCGCGGCCTAGGGTGCTGCTCGTCCCATCGCGAACCACGACGCAGGCGAGGTGCCATGACGACCATGACCACGGAAGCCGGGAGCGGCAGCAGCGACCGGAGGCACGCCACTCCTCGAGCTCCGGGGCGTGAACAAGAGCTTCGGTGCCGTCCAGGTGCTGCACGACGTGGACCTCACCGTGCGGCTGGGCCGGGTGACGGCGCTGGTCGGTGACAACGGTGCCGGCAAGAGCACCCTGATCAAGGGCATTGCCGGCATCCACGCGTTCGACAGCGGCGACTACGTGTTCGAGGGCCAGACGGTCAGCGTGCACAACCCCAAGCAGGCCAACGCGCTGGGCATCGAGGTCGTCTACCAGGACCTCGCGCTGTGCGACAACCTCGACATCGTCCAGAACCTCTACCTCGGGCGGGAGCTGCTCTCGACCGGCTTCCTGGACGAGATCTCGATGGAGGAGCGGGCCGCCGAGACCCTGGCCGGCCTGTCCGTGCGCACCGTGAAGTCGGTGCGGCAGAAGGTCGCCAGCCTCTCCGGCGGCCAGCGGCAGACCGTGGCCATCGCTCGCGCCGTGCTGTGGAACTCCAAGCTGGTGATCCTGGACGAGCCGACCGCCGCCCTCGGGCGTCGCGCAGACCGAGCAGGTGCTGCGCCTGGTGCGCCGGCTCGCCGACCGCGGCCTGGCGGTGATCCTTATCAGCCACAACATGAACGACGTGCTGGCGGTCGCCGACGACATCGCGGTGCTCTACCTCGGCAAGCTCACGGCGCAGGTCGAGGCCAAGGACGTGACGCACAACGAGGTCGTCCAGCTCATCACCGGTGGTGACGCTGGTCGAGGAGGGCGGCCAGGTCGTGGTGACCGACCCGCACGACACCGACCTGGGACCCGATCCCGATGGACCCGACGCGACGCCAGGTCAGACGGGAGCGCAGTCATGACGCAGACCCCGGTGACCGACGAGCCCGTCGACGTCCCGCCCGCACCCCAGCCGGCCTCGGCGACGCCTTCCGCGAGTACGTGGCGCGGGTCCGCGGCGGCGACGTCGGCCCGCTGCCCGCCATCCTCGGCCTGGCCGTGCTGCTCGTCATCTTCTCCGTCCTGCGGCCGGACACGTTCACCAACTCGTTCAACTTCGCCAACCTGCTGATCCAGAGCGCCCCGGTCATCGTCATCGCGATGGGCCTGGTGTTCGTCCTGCTGCATCGGCGAGATCGACCTGTCCGCGGGCTTCACCGCGGGCGTCGCCGGAGCCGATGCTCGGCGTCGTCTCCACCAGGCACGACATGCCGTGGTACCTCGGCGTGCTCGTGCTGCCTCGCCACCGGCGCCGTGATCGGGCTGGTGATCGGCCTGCTGGTCTCCCGGGTCGGCATCCCGTCCTTCGTCGTCACGCTGGCGGCGTTCCTCGCCCTGCAGGGTCTGCTGCTCAAGATCATCGGCGAGGGCGGCACGATCCGGATCCAGAGCGAGACCGTGCTGGCGATCATGTCCAAGAACCTGCCGGTCTGGCTCGGCTGGACGATGTTCGTCGTGCTGATGCTGGCCTACGCCGCGGTGACGTTCCGTCAGCCTGGCGACCCGCCGGGCCCGCGGGCTGGTGACGACCTCGACCTCCGTGTGGCTCGCCAAGATCGTCACGATGGCCGTCCTGCTCGGCATCTGCACCTACTACCTGAACACCGGAGCGCAGCCGGAACCCGGCGGTCAGCTCGATCAAGGGCGTGCCCGATCGTGATCCCGGTCGTGCTGGCGATGCTGGTGCTGTTCACGCTGCTGCTCAACCGCACGGTCTTCGGCCGGCACGTCTACGCGGTCGGCGGCAACGCCGAGGCGGCCCGCCGGGCAGGCATCAACGTGCCCCGGATCAGGCTGCTCTGCTTCGTCCTCTGCTCGACGATCGCCGCGATCGGCGGGCGTGCTGCTCGCCAGCCGGGTCAACTCGGTGACCCCGACCACCGGCGGCGGCGAGACGCTGCTGTACGCCGTCGGCGCGGCCGTGATCGGCGGCACCAGCCTGTTCGGCGGCAAGGGCCGTCCGGTCGACGCCGATCATCGGCGGCCTGGTCGTGGCCGTGGTGGCCAACGGGATGGGCCTGCTCGACCAGTCGGCCGCCGTCGTCTACATGGTCACCGGCGGGGTCCTGCTGCTCGCCGCCGGCGTCGATGCGCTTGTCGCGGCGACGCGCCGCGGCCTCCGGGCGGGCTAGCAGGCCGCCCATGACGGTCCTGGCACGGGGCGCGCGCGGGGCGAGGTCCGAGGACGTCCGCCGCGGAAACCTGTCCACCCTGCTCCGCTACGTCCACGTGCACGGACCGACCGCCGCGCAGCCGAGCTGACCGACCGTCCTGGGCCTGAACCGCAGCACCATCGGCGACCTCACCGGCGAGCTGGTGGCCGCCGGACTGCTGCGCGAGGAGACCGGCCGGGCCGAGGGCGACCGTCGTACGGCGAGCAGCGGCGGCCGGCCGTCGCACGTCGTGCTGCCCGAGTCGCACCGGGTGCAGGTGCTGGCCGCCGACGTCGGGGTGACGCACCTGACGTTGGCCCGGATCGGCCTCGGCGGCGTGGTGCTGGCCCGGCGGGACCGCAGCTACCGCCGCGGGGCCCGCCGCCAGCGGGACGTGACGGCCACGATCGCGAAGGTCGGCGCCGAGCTGCTCGCCGAGATCGAGCGGGGCGCCGTGGTCGTCGGCGGCGGGGGTCGCGGTGCCGGGCATGGTGCGGCGGCGCGACGGGCAGGTGCGCCAGGCCCCGAACCTCGGGTGGCAGGACGCGCCGGTCGGAGCGGTGCTGGCCCAGGCCTTCGGGCTCCCGGTGGCGGTCGGCAACGACGCCGACCTCGGCATGCGGGCCGAGCACGTCCGAGGCGCGGCGGCCGGCGTCGACGACGCCGTGTACCTGTCCGGGCACTCGGGCATCGGCGCCGGCATCATCGCGGGCGGGGTGCCCCTCGGCGGCCGGGCCGGCTACGCCGGCGAGGTGGGCCACATCGTCGTCAACCCCGGCGGGCTGCCGTGCCACTGCGGGTCGCGCGGCTGCTGGGAGACCGAGTGCGGCGAGGAGCGGCTGTTCGAGCTGGCCGGGCGTGCGCACGGCGGCGGTATCGCCGGCGTACGCGGGGTGGTGGCTGCCGCCGCGGCCGGTGACGCCGACGCCCGCTCCGCGCTGGAGCACGTGGCTGGCTGGCTGGGCCGCGGGACCGCCAACGTGGTCAACGTGCTGAACCCGGAGGTCGTCATCCTCGGCGGCGCCCTCGAGGAGGTCCTGGCCGCCACCGGCGACACGGTGCGCGCCGCCTTCGCGACCGCCGCGCTGGCAGCGCCGCTGGAGCAGGTGCGCATCGTGACCCCGCACCTCGGCCCGGACTCGACCCTGGTCGGCGCCGCCGAGCTCGCGTTCGACGCCCTCCTCTCCGACCCCCTGCTCGAGCTCTCCCGACGTACGGCTTCGTGAACCCGACCCCGAAGGATCTACCATGACTGATCTCAGCCCGACCAAGTCCGACAACTTCACCTTCGGCCTGTGGACGGTCGGCTGGCAGGCGCGCGACCCGTTCGGCGACGCCACCCGGGCGCCGGTCGACCCGGTCGAGACCGTCCACCGGCTGGCCGAGCTCGGCGCGGCCGGCGTCACGTTCCACGACGACGACCTGATCCCGTTCGGCAGCGACGACGGTCGTCGCGACGACCACATCAAGCGGTTCCGGGCCGCCCTGGACGAGACCGGGCTGACCGTGCCGATGGCGACCACGAACCTGTTCACCCACCCGGTGTTCAAGGACGGCGCGTTCACCAGCAACAACCGGGACGTGCGGCGGTACGCGCTGCGCAAGGTCATGCGCAACATGGACCTGGCCGCCGAGCTGGGCGCCTCGACCTACGTCTTCTGGGGCGGCAGGGAGGGCTCGGAGACCGATGCCGCGAAGGACATCCGGGCCGCGCTGGACCGCTACCGCGAGGGCATCGACCTGCTCGCGCAGTACTCGATCGACCGTGGCTACGGCCTGCGGTTCGCGATCGAGCCCAAGCCGAACGAGCCGCGCGGCGACATCCTGCTGCCGACTGTCGGGCATGCCCTGGCCTTCATCGCCGGGCTCGAGCATCACGAGATGGTCGGGGTGAACCCCGAGGTCGGGCACGAGCAGATGTCCAACCTCAACTTCGTCCATGCCATCGCGCAGGCCCTGTGGGCCGGCAAGCTGTTCCACATCGACCTGAACGGCCAGCACGGGCCCAAGTTCGACCAGGACCTGGTGTTCGGGCACGGCGACCTGCTGTCGGCGTTCTTCCTCGTCGACCTGCTGGAGAACGGCGGGCCCGGTGGCGCACCGGCCTACGACGGGCCGCGCCACTTCGACTACAAGCCGATGCGGACCGAGGACATGACCGGGGTCTGGGCTTCCGCGGCCGCGAACATGCGCACCTACCTGCTGCTCCGGGAGCGGGCCGCCGCCTTCCGGGCCGACCCCGAGGTGCAGGAGGCGCTGGTCGCGTCCCGGGTGGCCGAGCTGGGCCTGCCGACCCTCGCCGACGGCGAGACCTACGACGCGCTGCTGGCCGACACCTCGGCCTACGAGTCGTTCGACGCCGACGCGGTGGCCGGGGCGGGGTACGGCTTCGGCCGGCTCGACCAGCTCGCTGTCGAGCACGTCCTCGGCGCCCGCTGAGGATGGCGGCAGCGGCACCGCTCGTCGCCGGAGTCGACTCGTCCACCCAGGCCTGCAAGGTCGTCGTCCGGGACGCGGCCACCGGAGCGCTGGTCCGCGAGGGCCGCGCGCCGCACCCGGACGGCACCGAGGTCGACCCGGCCGCGTGGTGGGGCGCCCTGCAGGACGCGGCGAGCGCGGCCGGGGGGCTCGACGACGTGGCTGCCGTCTCGGTGGGCGGCCAGCAGCACGGCATGGTCTGCCTCGACGATGCCGGCCAGGTGGTCCGGCCGGCGCTGCTCTGGAACGACACCCGCTCGGCGGCCGCAGCGCACGACCTGGTGACCGAGCTCGGTGGCGGCGCGGGCTGGGCCGACGCGGTCGGCGTGGTGCCGGTGGCGTCGATCACGGTGGCCAAGCTGCGCTGGTTCGCCGAGCACGAGCCGGACCTGGCCGCGCGCGCGGCCGCGGTCTGCCTGCCGCACGACTGGCTCACCTGGCGGCTCGGCGGTGCGGCCGACCTCGCCGCGCTGCGCACCGACCGCAGTGACGCGAGCGGCACGGGCTACTGGTCGGCGGCGGCCGAGGCCTACCGGCCGGACCTGCTGGAGCGCGGGTTCGGCCGCGGCCTGCAGGTGCCCGAGGTGCTGGGGCCGCACGACGTGGCGGGACGGCACGGCCGCGCGGTGCTCGGGCCGGGCGCGGGCGACAACGCCGCCGCCGCGCTCGGCGTCGGTGCCGAACTCGGTGACGTGGTCGTGTCGATCGGCACCTCCGGCGTGGTCAGTGCGGTGGCCGACGTCCCCGCCCGCGACCCGTCCGGCATCGTGGCGGGCTTCGCCGACGCGGCCGGCGGCCACCTGCCGCTGGTCTGCACGCTCAACGCCTCGCGGGTGCTGGACGCGACCGCGCGCCTGCTCGGCACCGACCACGACGGCCTGTCCCGGCTGGCGCTGTCGGCGCCTGCAGGCGCCGACGGGCTGGTGCTCGTGCCCTACCTCGAGGGCGAGCGCACGCCGGACCGGCCGGACGCGACCGGCGCCCTGCACGGGCTCACCCTGACCTCGACGACTCCCGCGCACCTGGCCCGGGCGGCGGTCGAGGGGCTGCTGTGCGGGCTGGCCGACGGGCTGGACGCCCTCGTCGAGCAGGGCGCGGTGGTGCGCCGGGTGCTGCTGGTCGGCGGTGGCGCCCGGTCGGAGGCCGTACGCCGGTTGGCGCCCGCCGTGCTGGGCTGCCCGGTCCTGGTGCCGGCGCCGGGGGAGTACGTGGCCGACGGCGCCGCCCGGCAGGCCGCCTGGGTGCTCTCGGGAGCCGACCGGCCGCCGGACTGGGCCACCGCCACGACCGAGCGCTACGAAGCCGACCCGCTCCCCGGCGTACGGTCCCGGTATGCCGAGGCTCGAGACCTGACGGTGAACCGGGTCTGAACACCGCGGGAGGTGGTTGCGTCAGCCTCGCGGATGCGGACAGAGTGACCGGCATGTTCCCGTCACCGCGGCTGCGCCGCACCGTTCTTCTCACGGCCGTCGTCATCGTCGCCTCCGGCCTGGTCGTCGGTCCCGCTGCCGCGACCGGGCCGCGCGGGCCGTCGGCAGACCTCACGTACCTCAGCGGCACGACGATCGCGGCGGGGGCCACCTTCGAGCAGACCGTGGTCGGCGGCCTCTCGTCGCTCACCTACGACTCGGCGCGAGGCGTCTACTACGCCCTGTCCGACGACCAGGGCACGGGCTTCACCCCCACCAGCTCGCCGGCGCGGTTCTACACGCTCAGCATCGATGTCAGCGACGGCGTGCTGGATCCCGGTGACGTGCAGGTGCTGGCGGTCACCACGTTCCTCGGCCCGGACGGGCAGCCCTTCCCCGCGCTGAGCCTGGACCCGGAGGGCCTGACCCTGACGCCGCACGACACCCTCGTGCTCACCTCCGAGGGCATCTCGACCCGCCCGATCGCGCCGTTCGTCCGCGAGTTCGACCTGTCCGGCCAGCAGCTGGCCGAGCTGCCCGTGCCGGGCTACTTCGCGCCGACGCCGACCTCCGGCGTGCGGTTCAACCTCGGCTTCGAGGCTGCCGCCGTGGCGCCGAACGGGCAGCAGCTGTTCGTCGGCACCGAGAACGCGTTGGTCCAGGACGGGCTGGCGGCGACCACCGCAAACGGCAGCCCGGCGCGGATCCTGCGCTACCACCTCGGCCACGACGGGTCGGACCGTGAGTACGTCTACCCGACCGACCCGGTGGCCGCCCCCTCGACCATCTTCACGGTCAACGGGCTGGTCGAGCTGCTGCCGCTGAACAACGAGTTCCTGCTGGCGATGGAGCGGTCCTTCTCGGTGGGCGCCGGCAACACCATCCGCATCTACCGGCTGGCGCTCCCCGGCGCCACCGACGTGTCGGGAGTCGCCGACATCCACGACGTCCCGGGGCTTCGGCCGGCGCGCAAGTCGCTGCTGCTCCAGCTGCCGTCGACGATCGGCGGCCAGCCGCTGGACAACGTCGAGGGGATGACGCTCGGGCCGACCCTGCCGGACGGTCGCCAGTCGGTGCTGCTCGTGAGCGACAACAACTTCACGGCCGGCCAGGCCAGCCAGGTCCTGCTGCTCGCACTCGGGTGACCGCGCCCGCCGTACCTCCTGGCTGGCCGGAGGAGGTGCGCCCTCCGGACTCCCCGGACTGGGAGCGGACCGCCACGGCCTGGCTGTTCGACCTCTGCCCGCCGGACTACCGGCTGCACGACGTGCTGCGCCGCCACCCGCCGGTGCTGGCGCGGTTCGCCGCGCACCACGTCCAGGCCGGCATCGAGGCGGCCCGCCGCGGGCTGGCGACCGCCCGCGACGACCTGCGGGACGTGGCCGATCCCGAGACGATCGCGGCCGCGCTGGCGGCCTACGAACGGGAGGGCGCCCGGCTGGTGCGGACCCAGCGCGCGGTGGGGCTGGTGGAGGAGGCGCTGCGCGGACGCCGGTTCCGGGCCCGCCTGTAGGGCCGTCGTAGAGTGGCCGCGTGCTGGCCTCGATCCACGGACCCCGGGACCTGCGGCGGCTGGACCGCGCGCAGCTCGCAGTGCTCGCCGAGGAGATCCGGGACTTCCTGATCACCTCGGTCTCGCGCACCGGCGGCCACCTCGGCCCCAACCTGGGTGCCGTCGAGCTCACCCTGGCGCTGCACCGCGTCTTCGACTCGCCGCACGACCGGATCCTGTGGGACACCGGCCACCAGGCGTACGTGCACAAGATCGTCACCGGGCGCGCCGCCGGGTTCGCCGGGCTGCGGCAGAAGGGCGGCCTGTCCGGCTACCCGAGCCGGGCCGAGTCCGAGCACGACGTGATCGAGAACTCGCACGCCTCGACCGCGCTGTCCTACGCCGACGGGCTGGCCAAGGCCTACCAGCTGCGGGGCGAGACCGACCGGCACGTAGTAGCGGTGGTCGGCGACGGGTCGCTGACCGGCGGGATGGCCTGGGAGGCACTGAACAACATCGCGGCCGACCACACCCGCCGGCTGGTCATCGTCGTCAACGACAACGAGCGGTCCTACTCGCCGACCGTCGGTGGGCTGGCCCACCACCTCGCCACGCTGCGCACCACCCGGGGCTACGAGCGGTTCCTCGAGTGGGGCAAGCAGGTCCTCGGCCGTACGCCGGTCGTCGGCGCCCCGTTGTACGACGCGCTGCACGGGGTGAAGAAGGGGCTCAAGGACGTCGTCGCGCCGCAGGGCATGTTCGAGGACCTGGGCCTGAAGTACATCGGGCCGGTCGACGGACACGACATCGAGGCCATGGAGCACGCGCTCACGCCGGGCCCGAGGGTTCGGCGGCCCCGTGCTCGTCCACTGCATCACCCGCAAGGGGCTCGGCTACAAGCACGCCGAGGACGACTCGGCCGACCACTTCCACGGCATCGGCGTCATCGACCCCGAGACCGGCCAGCCGCTGGCCGCGACCGGCACGGCCTGGACCCAGGTGTTCTCCGACGAGCTGGTGGCGATCGCGGCGGAGCGCACCGATGTCGTCGGCATCACGGCTGCCATGCTGATCCCCACCGGCCTGAACGCGTTCGCCGCCGCCTACCCGGACCGGGTGTTCGACGTCGGCATCGCCGAGCAGCACGCCGTGACGTCCGCGGCGGGGCTGGCGATGGGCGGGCTGCACCCGGTCGTCGCCGTCTATGCCACCTTCCTCAACCGCGCGTTCGACCAGGTCCTCATGGACGTGGCCCTGCACCGCTGCGGCGTGACCTTCTGCCTGGACCGCTCCGGCGTGACCGGGCCGGACGGCGCCAGCCACCACGGCATGTGGGACATGGCGTTCCTCCAGGTCGTGCCCGGGCTGCGCCTGGCCGCGCCCCGCGACGCGGTGACGCTGCGCGAGGAGCTGCGCGAGGCGGTCGCCGTCGACGACGCCCCTACGGTCGTGCGCTACCCGACCGGCGCGGTGGGGCCCGACCTGCCGGCGCTCGAGCGCGTCGACGGTGTGGACGTCATGCGCCGGGACGGCGACGACGTCCTTCTCGTCGCGGTCGGCTCGATGGTCGCCATCTGCTTGGACGTCGCCGAGCGCTGCGCCCAGCAGGGGATCGGCGTCACGGTCGTCGACCCGCGGTGGGTCAAGCCGGTGCCCGAGCAGATCGTGCGGATGGCAGCCGGCGTCCGGGCGGTGGTCGTGGTCGAGGACGGCCTGCGCGGTGGTGTGTCCGGCGCGGTGGCCCAGGCTTTGCGTGACGCCCGGGTGTCCACGCCGCTGCGGGACTTCGGCGTGCCGCTGCGGTTCCTGGACCACGCCAAGCGCGCCGAGGTGC
Source organism: uncultured Actinomycetota bacterium (assembly GCA_963728425.1). Lineage (GTDB taxonomy): Bacteria > Actinomycetota > Actinomycetes > JACCUZ01 > JACCUZ01 > JAVEDA01. The sequence continues at coordinate 74,178 of CAVSKC010000018.1, read as the reverse complement.
TCGCCGAGATCGGCCTCACCGCCCAGGACATCGCCCGCGACATCGTCGAGACCGTCTCCGAGATCGACGGCCGCCTCACCGACTCGAAAATGATCACGGAACCGTGATCAACACAGCCCTACCGCGACGAATTCACCGCGGTCGACCACCAACGATCACGGAACGGTGATCATTCGGCGTCAGGGTGGCGTCGATGTGGGGGCTCTGCGTTCGTCGGAGTGATCGAGGCAGCCGATTCGGACGCTGCCACCGATCTACGAGGAGCCACCATGCCGCACCCCATCGTGCACGCCGAGATCCGTTCCGCCGATCCCGACGCGACCCGGGCCTTCTTCGGCCAGCTGTTCGGCTGGACCTACAACGACGGCGCCGTGCCCGGCTACACCTTCGTCGACACCGGCGTCCCCGACGCGCTCTACACCGCCATCAGCCCGTTGCAGGGCGACGGAGACCTGGTCACGTTCTTCGTCGGCGTCGAGGACATCGAGGCGGCGATCGCCAAGGCCGTCGACCTCGGCGGCCAGGTGGTGCAGAAGCCCGTCAGCGTCCCAGGGGTCTTGTTCGGCCTGATCGCCGACCCGCAGGGACACATCGTCGGCCTCGCCCAGCAGGTCGAGACCCAGGGCTGAGCCGGTCAGCCGGACAGCTGTGCGACACCGGCGAGCAGCCGGTCGACGTCGCCGTAGTCGGTGTAGGGCGCCAGCCCGGCGCGCACCGCTCCGCTGTCGCCGAGTCCCATCCACCGCGACGCCTCGAGGGCGTAGAAGCTGCCGGCCGGCGCGTTGACGCCGGCGGCGCCGAGCTGCTCGTAGACCTCTCGGCGATGCGACGCCGTCGACCGAGAACAGCACAGTGGGGGTGTGCCGGGCCGGGCTGCCGTGCATCGTGACCCCGGTCGATCCCGCGCAGCCCGGCAGCCAGCCGGTCGTAGAGCGCGGTCCTCGTGCTGCCTCGACGGCCGCCATCGAGGCCAGGACCCGAGCCCGGCGGTCTGCCGGAGCCCGGGACCAGGTCGGCGATGAAGTCGACGGTGGCGGTGACGCCGGCCAGCAGCTCGTAGGGCAGGGTGCCCAGCTCGAACCGCTCGGGCACCGCGTCGGTCGACGGCAGCAGCTTGTCCGGGTGCACGCCCTCCAGCAGAGCGGGGTCGGGCGACCAGCACGCCGAGGTGCGGGCCGAAGAACTTGTACGGCGAGCAGGCGAAGAAGTCGGCACCGAGGGCGGCGACGTCGATCGGAGCATGCGGCGTCAGGTGCACGCCGTCGACATAGACCAGCGCGCCGGCGGCGTGGGCGGCTTCCGACACGGCGGCCACGTCCGGTCGGGTGCCGAGCAGGTTGGAGGCACCGGTCACGGCCACCAGCCGGGTGCGCTCGCCGACCAGGCCCGCGACCTCCTGCGGGTCGAGCTCACCCGTCGCCCGGTCGAACGGCGCCCACCGCACGGTGGCGCCCGCGAGCTCGGCCGCTCGCACCCAGGGCCGGATGTTCGCGTCGTGGTCCAGCCGGGTCACGACCACCTCGTCGCCGGGTGCCCAGGTCGTCGCGAGCGCGCGCGCCACGTCGTACGTGATCTGGGTCATCGAGCGGCCGAAGACCACCCCGCCCGGGTCGGCGCCGAGCAGGTCGGCGACGGCGGCCCGGGCGTCGAGCACCGCGTCGTCTGCACGCCGCTCCGCGTCGGTGACCGCGCCTCGGTTGCCGATGCCGGAGACCAGCGTCCGGGCGACCGCGTCGGCGACCACGCGCGGCACCTGCGAGCCGCCGGGCCCGTCGAAGTGGGCGACCCCGAGGTCCATGGCGGGGAAAGCGGCCCGGACCCGGTCCACGTCGAGGGTCATGCCGGGCCGTCCACGTTGACCGTGGGCTCGCCCTCGCCGCACCGGACCACGACGAGGTGCGAGGTGTCGTCCTCGGGGTTCGACTCGCGGTGCACGGCGCCGGCCGGCACGTGCACGAAGTCGCCGGCCACCGCGTCGAAGGTGTCCGTGCCCCCGGGGCCGAACTCCATCCGGAGCCGCCCGCGCACGACGTAGATGGTGGACTCGTGCGCCCCGTGGTGGTGCCAGCCGGACACCGCGCCCGGCTCGGTGGCGACGGCGCCGGCCCACATCGTGGCAGTGCCGACGGCCTGGCGGCGCAGCATGCCCGGCGTCGGGTCGGACTCCTGCAGGCTGCCGGCCGGCACGTGGGTCAGCGGGTCCTGGGCGCCGGGCACGGCCTCCACCTTAGGGCGAAGGCCGCGACGCCGCCCTGGTCACAGGTCTGACGAGCTGTCTCCCCAGACGTAACCGTTCTCCGGCCGGCCGGCGCCGCCGTACCGCGGCCGGACCTCGGCCAGACCCATGGCACTGAGCTGTTCCAGGTAGCGCCGCGCGCTGACCCGGGAGAGCCCGCAGCGTTCGGCGGTCTCGCCGGCCGAGAGGTCGCCGCCGGCCTCCCGCAGCACCCCGGCAACCAACGAGAGGGTGTGGCGGGACAGCCCCTTCGGCAGGTCGTCCGCCGTCGTCACCGATCGCGGCGCCGAAAGCATGCGGTCCACCTCCCGCTGGTCCCTCACGTGGCCCCGCTCCGCGGACCGGCGGACCAGCTCGCGCCGTTGCGCCGCGTACCCCTCGAGGCGTTCCCGGAAGACCTGCAGGGTGAAGGGCTTGATCAAGTAGTGAGCCACGCCTCCCGCCATGGCCGCCCGGACGACCTCCACCTCGCGGGCAGCCGTGATCGCGATGACGTCGGGGTCCTGACCTCCCGGCCGGGCCCGCAACCGCTGCAGGACATCGAGACCGGACATGTCGGGAAGGTAGATGTCGAGCAGCACGAGATCCGGCTGCAGCTCCTCCACCGCCCGGAGCGCCTGCCGGGCGCTGTGCGCCTCGGCCACGACGGCGAAGCCGGGCATCGACTCGAGGTAAGCCCGGTGCAGGGCGGCGACGGAGAAGTCGTCGTCGACGACGAGCACTCGCAGGAGGCCGGGCTTCTCGACCGTCATCGCGGCACGGTCCCGTCGCGCGGCGGTGCCGTCGGACCCGGCGGCAGGGTGACGGAGAAGACGCTGCCACCTTCGGCCCGCTCGGACACCGTGATCGTCCCGTGGCGGCGAGCCACGATCCGGGAGACCAGGGCGAGCCCGATGCCGCGGCCGTGATGGTCCGTGGTCGGAGCCTTGGTGGTGACGCCGGTGTCGAAGATGCGCGCGCGCATCTCGGCCGGCACCCCGGGGCCGTCGTCGGCGACCCGCACCTCGACCCCGTCCTGCTCCGTGTGGCGCACCAACACGTCGACGCTGCCCCCGTTGCCGGTGGCGTCGACGGCGTTGTCCACCAGGTTGTTGATTATCGTCACCAGGTCGTCACCGGCTCCGTCGCCGACCTCGGAGTCCGGGTCCAGCCGGAAGGCGACGCCGCGCTCCCGGGCGGTGGCCGACTGCGTGACCAGTGCCGCGGCGACCGCGGCGTCCTCGACCTCGCGCAGTGACGCACCGTACGTCGTGCCGCTCCCTCCTCCGACCCGTTCGATGAAGTCGACCGCCTCGTCGGGACGACCAAGATCGATCAGCCCGGAGACGACGTGCAGGTTGTTCGAGAACTCGTGCGCCTGCGCGCGCAGGGCGTCAGTGATGTCCCGCTGGCCGTCGAGCGCGCGCAGCGCGTCGAAGAGCTCGGTGCGGTCCCGCAGCGTCATCACCCGCCCAACCTCGCGGTCGCCGACCCGGGCGGCGCTGCTGTTGACGACGAGCAGACGCTCGCCCGAGAGCACCAGCTGGTCGGTGAGGTTTTCCGGGCTCACCGCCAGCGGCAGCAGGTCGTGGGCACCGAGTACCTCGGCCGCCGGACGTCCGCTGGGGTCCTCGGTGAGGTCCAGCAGCCGCATCGCCTCGTCGTTGACCAGGGCCAGTCGTCCGCGCGAGTCCAGTGCGACGACACCCTCGCGCACGCTGTGCAGCATGGCGTCGCGGGTCCGGAGCAGCTCGGCGATCTCCTCGGGCTCCAGGCCGAAGATCCGTCGACGGACCAGCCGCGTGACCACCGAGGCCCCCAGCACGCCGATGGCGGCGGCGCCCGCCAGCCAGGCGACGAGTCGCGGGACGACGACTGCCTGGTCGGCAGTGAGCCGGCTCTCGAGCACCCCGACCGACACGACGCCGACCACCTGCCCGGCCGAGTCGCGGACCGGCACCTTGGCCCGCAGTGACGACCCGAGCGTGCCGGTCTCGGTCCCCACGAACTCGCCGCCCGCGAGCGCGACACCGGGGTCGGTCGACACCTTGTGGCCGATCTGGGTGGGATCCGGGTGCGAGTAGCGGATGCCGTGGCGGTCGGTGAACACCACGAACTCTGCCCCGGCGGACACCCGCACCTGCTCGGCCAGCGGCTGCAGCGTGCGCGACGGATCGTCCGTGCGGTAGGCCGCGCGGACCGACGGCAGGTCCGCCAGGCTGCGGGCGATCGTGATCACCCGCCCCGCGTACGTCTGGCGGATCTGGTCCTCCTGGACGTGGGCCGCGAGGAAACCGGCCGCGACCAGGGTCGCCAGGACGATGGCCACCTGCATCGCGAGCAGCTGGACCGCGAGCGGGAAGCCGCGTCTCATCCGCTCATCGTGCCGCAGTGCCCGAGCGGCAGCACCGCGACCACTACGACCAATACGACCGGTATGACCAGAGGGCTGGTCCGCCGTCCTGCCCCCGACCTAGCGTCCGCCGGTGTCCGGAGGACGAAACCTCCGCGAAACGAAAGGACCAGCCGATGCGGTCTCCCGCCCTTCGTGTCACCCTCGCCTCGCCGTGGCCGTCCTCGCTCTGTCGGCGTGCTCGGGCACTGTCGACAAGGCAGGCACCGACCTCCGAGCAGGCCGTCAGCCGTCTGCAGATCATGGCGCCGGCCGACCCCGGCGGCGGCTGGGACCTCACCGCCCGGGCCATGTCCACCTCGCTCAAGGACGCCAAGGTCGCCAAGGCCACCACGGTGACGAACGTGCCCGGGGCCGGCGGCACGATCGGTCTCGCGCAGCTCGGGAACGAGAAGAGCGAGGACTACCTGATGGTGATGGGGCTGGTGATGATCGGCGCCATCGAGACCAGCCAGTCACCCATCGACGTTGGACGACGTCACGCCGATCGCCCGTCTGACCGCCGAGGACGAGGTCATCGTGGTGCCGGCGGACAGCCCGTACAAGACGATCAAGGACCTCGGGGACGACCTCAAGGCGAGAGGGCGCAAGGTCGCCATCGCCGGTGGCTCCGCCGGCGGCACCGACCACATCGTCGCGGGGCTGCTCACCAAGGCGGCCGGCGCGTCGCCCGCGGACCTGAACTACGTGGCGTTCTCCGGCGGCGGCGAGTCGCTGGCCGCGCTGCTGGGCAACAAGGTGGCTGCCGGCATCTCCGGCGTGAGCGAGTACGCCGAGCAGATCAAGGCCGGCAAGCTGCGGGCGCTCGCGGTCGCTGGGCCGGAGCGGGTCGACGGCGTCGACGCGCCCACCCTGAAGGAGGGCGGCTACGACGTCGAGCTGACCAACTGGCGCGGAGTCGTGGCGCCCAAGGGCCTCTCCAAGGAGGCGACCGACCGGTTGGTCGAGGCCGTGACCCAGATGCACGACTCGTCCTCCTGGAAGAAGGCGCTCACCACGAACGGCTGGAGCGACACCTTCCTCACCGGGGACGAGTTCGCAAGCTTCATCAAGGACGAGGAGACCACCACGTCCACGGTCCTCAAGGACCTCGGGCTGGTCAGCTAGTCATGACAGTCGAGACCGGCGAGACCTCCGGTACGGCGGCCCGCGTCGCCGTGCCGGAGGTCGTGGTGGCGCTGGGCATCGTGGCACTCGGTGTCTTCACGATGGTGGACGCGCACCGGATCACCGTCCCGCTCAGCTCCAACGTGGTGGGCCCGCGCGTCTTCCCGTACGCGGTCGGGGCCATCCTCACGGTCGCCGGGGCCGCGGTCCTCGTCGCAACGCTTCGAGGCAGCCGGGCCGAGCCCGAGGCCGGTGAGGACGTCGACGTCGACGCGCCGACGGACTGGGCGACCCTGGCCAAGATCGTGGCCGGCTTCGCGCTGCACGTTGTGCTCGTCGACCGGCTCGGCTGGGCACTGGCCGGCGCACTGCTTTTCACCGTGGTGGCGTGGGCTCTTGGTGGCCATCCGGTCAAGGCGGCCGCGGTCGGTGTCGTGCTCGGGTTCACCGTGCAGGCGTTGTTCGTGTCCGGGCTCGGGGTCACGCTGCCGGCCGGGCTGTTCGAGGGGTGAGTCTCCTCAGTGGGTGACATCGGCTCGCTACTGGATGGGTTCGGGGTCGCGCTGCAACCGGCGTACCTCCTCTATGCGCTGATCGGCGTCACGCTTGGAACGGCTGTCGGGGTCCTCCCCGGCATCGGCCCGGCCATGACCGTCGCTCTGCTGCTCCCGGTGACCTACAAGGTGGAGCCCACGGCGGCCTTCATCATGTTCGCCGGCATCTACTACGGCGGCATGTACGGCGGGTCGACGACCTCCATCCTGCTCAACACGCCGGGGGAGTCGTCCTCGATCATCACCGCCATCGAGGGCAACAAGATGGCGCGGTCCGGCCGTGGTGCGGCGGCGCTGGCTACTGCGGCGATCGGCTCGTTCGTCGCGGGCACGATCGCGACCGTCGGGCTGACCCTGGTCGCGCCGACGCTGGCCGACCTCGCGGTCCAGCTCGGCTCGCCGGACTACGTCGCCCTCACCGTCGTCGCCCTGCTCACCGTGTCCGCCCTGCTCGGGTCGTCGGTGTCCAGGGGGCTGGCATCATTGGCCATCGGCCTGCTGATCGGGTTGGTCGGCACCGACACCCTGACCGGGCAGCGGCGCTTCACCTTCGGCCTACCGGTCCTCGCCGACGGCATCGACGTCGTGACCTTCGCAGTCGGCGTGTTCGCGGTCGGTGAGGCGCTGTGGGTGGCCTCAAGGCTCCGGCACGGCCCGCTGGAGATCATCCCGGCGGGCGGCTCGTGGATGACCCGGCAGGACTTCCGGCGGTCATGGCGTCCCTGGCTGCGTGGCACGGCGCTCGGCTTCCCGATCGGCGCGATGCCGGCGGGTGGCGCCGAGATCCCGACCTTCCTCTCCTACGCCGTGGAGAAGAAGCTGTCGAAGCACAAGCACGAGTTCGGCACCTCCGGCGCGATCGAGGGCGTCGCGGGTCCGGAAGCCGCCAACAACGCGGCTGCCGCCGGCGTGCTGGTTCCGTTGCTCACCCTGGGGCTGCCGACCTCGGCGACGGCCGCCGTGCTCATCGCGGCGTTCCAGAGCTACGGGATCCAACCGGGCCCGCTGCTGTTCCAGAACGAGGGCAACCTGGTGTGGGCCCTGATCGCGAGCCTGTACGTCGGCAACGTCCTGCTGCTGGTGCTCAACCTGCCGCTGGTCGGGCTCTGGGTCCGACTGCTCCGCATCCCGCGCGCCTACCTCTATGCCGGCATCCTGCTGTTCGCGGCCCTCGGCGGATACGCCCTCAACGGTGTCCGCACCGATCTGTGGGTCCTGCTCGGCATCGGGATCCTGGGCTACGTCATGCGCCGGTTCGGCTACCCGATTGCACCGGCGGTAATCGGCCTCATCCTCGGACCGATCGCGGAGGAGCAGCTGCGCCGCACCCTGGCCATCAGCCAGGGCGACGCGACGGCACTCGTCTCGAGCCCGTTCGCAGCCACGGTCTACGCGCTCCTCTCGATCGGGGTGGTCGTGACGTTGCTGCTCCGGCGCCGCGGGAAGCGGGTGGTCGACGAGCTCATGACACCGGTGTCGTGAACGGCGCGCAGCCGCCGGTCGCCTAACGGAACAGGACCGGACGCAGGTGCGGCGCCTGCACGGCGGGGTCGCGCAGCACGATCTCGGCCGGGCGGCCGCCCTCGGTCGCCACCGTGACCTCGTCGGCGGTGACGAGCACCGGCCGGCTGAAGCCACGGTCGGCGAGGGCAGTCGCCGCGGCCGCGGCGGCGGTGAAGGCCGGGTCGATCCGGGTCAGGTCCAGCCAGCCGCGGCGGCGCATCGGCACCGCGGCCGCGCGCATCCCGGTGCCGTCCTGCGCCCCCAGGGCGACCCGGAACTCGTGCGAGCCGAGCAGGGTGACCACGTCGCAGTCGCCGATCGGACGCAGCACCGGGCCCGCCCCCAGCCGCTGGGCGGCGATGGTGCCCATCCGCTCGAGGTAGTCAAGCGCCTCCGGCCACCACGGCGACGGGTCGACACCGGCCGCGTCCAGGGCGCCCTGCGGCACGACCACGACCTCGTCGGGGTCGGGGCCGACGCCGACGAACCCGAGGCCGAGGTCCAGGGTGTCGCCGAGCACGCGGTGCCGCACCCAGTCCAGGCCCGGGTGCATCGGGTGGTCGACGGGCAGCCCGACCGGCCGCGCGACCTCGCGCAGGTGGTCCTCGTGGATGGTCGGCCGCGATCCGTCGGCCGCGCAGCCAGGCCAGCACCCGGGCCCGGCCGAGCTCGTTCCCCGCAAAGTGTCGTCCAGCTCGGCACCGGCCAGCGCCCGGCGCAGCTCCAGCCAGCTCACCTCGACGGCCGTCTCGCCCGTGAGCAGCAGGCCGTCCTCCAGCGGGACGATGTCGACGTCGTCCAGGACCGACACCGCGAGAGCGAGTCGGCGCAGCTCGAGCGAGTCCGGGGCGCGCATACATCGACGTACCCAGGAGGAGCGGCCGGGCACTCGCCCAGCAGGGTGAGTGGCGTTACGCAGAGTGATCCCCCCTCGGCGCCGGCCCGTCCTCCGCCCGGCGGCGCGAGGGAGCGCGGCAGAAAGGCGGCACCGGGGCCGGCCCCGGCGGCCAGGTCGGCGGGGTTGGAGAAGGCGCACCGGCGCAGCGACAGGCAGCCGCAGCCGATGCACGAGTCCAGCCCGTCGCGCAGCGCGACCAAGCCGTCGATCTGCTCGTCCAGCCGCGACCGCCAGGCCCGCGACAGCCGGGCCCAGTCGGCCTTGGTCGGGGTCCGCCCGTCGGGCAGCGTGGCCAGCGCCGCGGCTACCTCGTCCAGGGAAAGTCCGATGTTGCGAGCCGCCCGGACGAAGGCGAGCCGCCGCAGCACGCTGCGCCGGTAGCGCCGCTGGCCGCCGGAGGTGCGGCTTGCCGCGATCAGGCCCACCCGCTCGTAGTAGCGCAGCGCCGACGCGGCGAAACCGCTCCGGTCGGCCACCTCACCCACGGTGAGCAGGTCGGCGGAGTCCACGAGTTCCTCCCTGAGACGCAAGGCTTGACTTGAAGTCAACTTTAAGTCCCAGGATGCACTCAGCAGGACAACCGCACAACCCGCCGATACAAGGAGAACCCTCCCGATGCCTGTCGCACTCATCACCGGCGCCTCGCGCGGCTTCGGCCGCGCCCTCGCGCACGACCTGGCCGCAGCGGGCTGGTCCCTCGTGCTCGACGCCCGCGGAGCCGACGACCTGGCGGCCGCCGGAGCCGGCCTCGTCCCGGCTCGGACCAGGCTGCTTCCGGGCGATGTGCGGGACGGCCGTCACCGCGAGGACCTGGTCGCCGCCGCCTGGGACCTCGGCGGCCTCGACCTGCTGGTGAACAACGCCAGCCACCTCGGCCCGAGCCCGCAGCCACGGCTCGCGGACTACGAGCCGCGCGACCTCGCCACCGTGTACGACGTCGACGTGCTGGCGCCGCACGCCCTGCTGCGGGAGGTCCTGCCGCAGCTGCGCCGGTCCGGCGGCACCGTCGTCAACGTCAGCTCGGACGCTGCTGTCGAGGCCTACGAGGGCTGGGGCGGGTACGGCTCGGCCAAGGCCGCGCTCGACCACCTGTCGGCGGTGCTCGCGGTCGAGGAGCCCGACCTGCGCGTCTACGCGCTCGACCCGGGCGACATGCGCACCGACATGCACCAGCAGGCCTACCCCGGCGAGGACATCTCGGACCGGCCGGAGCCCGGCACGGTGGCGGTCCCCGCGCTGCGGGCGCTGCTCGAACACCGCCCCGCGAGCGGCCGCTACCGCGCCACCGACCTGCTGCTGCCCGCGGGCGCGGCCCGGTGACGGCAGAGGCCGACGTCGGCCGGCTGCCGGTCCGGTCGGCCACCGAGCCGCCGGAGGCACGTGGGCTGGCCCGGGACGAGGTGCGGCTGCTGGTAGCCCGCCCCCGCGGGGTGGAGCACGCCTCCTTCCGCGACCTGGCCGGCTTCCTCGAGCCCGGCGACCTGGTCGTCGTCAACACCTCGGGCACCCTGCCCGCTGCGGTCGACGGCGTCCGGGCCGGGCGCGCGGTGACCGTGCACGTCTCGACCGCGCTTGGACGACGGCACCTGGGCGGTCGAGCTGCGGCCGGGGCCGCGGGCCGACGGTCCGGTCCAGGACGTCATGCCGGGCGAGGTCGTCCAGCTGGTCGAGGGCCGGCTGCACGTCGTGGAGCCCTGGCCGGAGCGCGACGCGGCCTGGTCCCGACTGTGGCGGGTCCGGGCCGCTGGTGCCCGGCTCGGTCCCGGCGTACCTCGGCAGGCACGGCCGCCCGATCACCTACTCCTACGTCCCCGGCGACTGGCCGCTGCGCGACTTCCAGACGGTCTTCGCCCGGGACCCGGGCAGCGCCGAGATGCCCAGCGCCGGCCGGCCGTTCACCGACGGGTTGGTCACCGACCTGCTCACCGCCGGCGTCGCGGTGGCTCCGGTCACCCTGCACACGGGGGTGTCCTCGCTGGAGGTCGGCGAGCCGCCGCTGCCCGAGCCGTTCGCGGTGCCCGCGGCCACGGCGCGGCTGGTCGAGCACACCCGCAGGCACGGCGGCCGGGTGGTGGCGGTGGGCACCACCGTGACCCGGGCCCTCGAGACGGTGGCCGGTCCGGACGGCAGCGTGTCGGCCGGCACCGGCTGGACCGACCTCGTGCTCGGCCCGGACCGACCGGCCCGGGTCGTCGACCGGCCTGGTCACCGGCTGGCACGAGCCCGGGGCGTCACACCTGCGCCTGCTCGAGGCGGTCGCGGGTGCCGAGCTGGTCGCCTGCGGCGTACGACGCGGCGCGGGCCGGCCGGCTACCTGTGGCACGAGCTCGGCGACAGCGCCCTGCTGCTGCCCTGACCTGGCCCGCTGACCAGAATCATGGGGTGACGACTCTCGACCAGCTGACCCCACCCGCCGCACCGGACCAGCAGCGGGACCTGCGCCGGATGAAGTCGTTCGCCACCGCCCTGTTGGTCGCCGCCGCGGTCGTGTACCTGGTCGCCAGCCGGGCTGAGGACGGCGGCCCGGCCTGGGTCGGCTACGTCCGGGCGGCGGCCGAGGCGTCGATGGTCGGAGCGCTCGCCGACTGGTTCGCGGTCACCGCCCTGTTCCGGCGCCCGCTCGGGCTGCCGATCCCGCACACGGCGATCATCCCGACCCGCAAGGACCAGCTGGGTGCCGGGCTGGGCGACTTCGTGGGGACCCACTTCCTGTCCGAGCAGGTGGTGCGGGACCGGCTGCGCTCGGTCGCGGTAGCAGCCCGGCTCGGCGGCTGGCTGACCGACCCGGACCACGCACGGCGGGTGACCGACGAGGCGGCCACGGCGCTGCGCGGCGCGATCGAGGTGCTCCGTGACGACGACGTGCGCGCTGTGCTCGAGCAGGCTCTGCTGCCGCGCCTGCTGGAGGCACCGGTCGGCCCGCCGCTGGGCCGGCTGCTGACCCGGGTGGTCGAGGACCGGGCGCACGAGGGCGTGCTCCAGCTGGTCATCGACCAGGTGAACCGATGGCTCGCACAGAACGAGGACGTCGTCGTCGACGCGGTGGCCCGGCAGGCGCCCGCCTGGTCGCCGCGGTTCGTCGACGAGGCGGTGGCACTGCGCGTCTACCGCGAGGTGGTCCGGGTCGCGGGCGAGGTGCAGCGCGATCCGGAGCATCCGCTGCGCCGGTCGGTGGACCGGTTCCTGGCCCAGACCGGGCGCGACCTCCAGGACGACCTGGAGACGATCCACCGGGCCGAGCAGCTCAAGGCCGGTCTGCTGGCTCACCCCGCCGTACGGGCGGCAGCCGGTGACCTGGCCGGCAGCGTGCGGGCCGCCCTGCTGGAGGCGGTCGCGAACCCGGACGGCGAGCTGCGCCGCCGGGCGACCGCCGGGGTGGTCGTCGTTCGGCGGCCGGCTGTCCAGCGACGACCGGCTGCGGGCCAAGGTCGACGGCTGGCTGGAGGACGCGGCCGCGTACCTCGTCACGACGTACCGGGACGAGCTGACGGCCACGATCACCGACACCGTCGACCGGTGGGACGGGGAGGAGACCGCGCGCAAGGTGGAGCTGGCGGTCGGAAGGGACCTGCAGTTCATCAGGATCAACGGCACGTTGGTCGGCGCACTGGCCGGGATCGGCATCCACGCGCTGACCCAGCTGGTCCTGTGAGATCCGAGGAATCTTGTACGCCGATGTCGAGCCGGCCCGGCCAGCTCCGACCAGGGGGTGACGGCGCCGCCACGGGCGCCGCGGAGCAGAGGAGATCACCATGGACTGGAAGCTCGAAGTCGTCGTCGTCCCCGTCACCGACGTAGACCGGGCCAAGGCGTTCTACGTCGACCAGCTCGGCTTCCACCTGGACGCCGACACCTGGCCGACCGAGTCGATGCGGGTGGTCCAGATGACCCCGCCCGGCTCGTCCTGCTCGGTCACCGTCGGCCCGGTCATCGTCGACCCGGCCACCCCTCCCGGCCCCCGGGCCAGCCTCCAGCTCGTCGTCACCGACATCGAGGCGGCCCGCGCCGAGCTGGTCGAGCGCGGGGTGGAGACCGGGGACGTGCAGGTGCTCGACCCACGCGATGGCGGCAAGTTCCTGTTCCTCGCCGACCCCGACGGCAACCCGTGGGCCATCCAGGAGATCCGGGACCACGTCGGCGCCGGGACCGACTGACGCCTGGCTCTGGGACCCTGGACGGGTGAACGCGGCGCTCGAGACCTTGCCGGACCGGCTCCGCCGCTGGCGGCACGACCTGCACCAGATCCCCGAGACCGGCCTCGCCGAGCACCGCACGAGCGACTACCTGGCCGCCGAGCTGTCGGCGATGGGCCTCGAGGTCACGCGTGGCATCGGCGGCACCGGCCTGGTGGCCACGGTCCGGGGGATCGCGCCAGACGGCGCGGGCCGGGCGATCGGGCTGCGCGCCGACATGGACGGGCTACCGCTACCCGAACGCAGCGCGCTGCCGTACCGATCACGGCACGACGGCACGATGCACGCGTGCGGCCACGACGGGCACATGGCCATGGTGCTGGGTGCCGGCCAGGTGCTCGCCAGCGAGGGCGGCTTCGGCGGCGCGGTCCACCTCGTCTTCCAGCCGGCCGAAGAGCACGGGCTCGGTGCGAAGGCGATGATCGCCGACGGTCTCTTCGACCGGTTCCCCGTCGACGCGATGTTCGGGCTGCACAACATGCCGGGCCTGGCCGCCGGCCGGATCAGCACCCGGGTAGGAAGCCTGATGTCCAGCGAGGACAACTTCGAGGTCCGCATCGCCGGTCGGGGCGGCCACGCATCCCAGCCGCAAATGGTCGTCGACCCCATCGTGGTCGCTGCCCAGATCGTGCTCGGGCTGCAGACCATCGTCGCCCGCAACGTCCATCCGGCCGACACCGCGGTCGTCTCCTGCACCGAGATCGTCACGGACGGCGCCCGCAACGCGATCCCCTCCGAGGTCGTCATCCGGGGTGACACGCGCAGCTTCACGAGCGACGTCCAGGCGCTGCTCGAGCGTCGGATGCGGGAGCTGTGCAACGGCATCTGCGCGGCCCACGGCGCGACCTGCACGGTCTCCTACACCCAGGAGTTCGAGCCGACCGTCAACGACGCCGGGGCCACGGCGCTCGCGCTGGCTGCCGCCCGGCTGACGGTCCCCGAGGACCACGTCGACCCGGACTGCCCGCCGTTCATGGCCAGCGAAGACTTCGGCGCCTTCGGCCGCGTCGTCCCGTCGTGCTTCGCCATGCTCGGCAACGGTGCCGACGTCGGCGCCGGCGGGACCCCGCTGCACAGCCACGACTACGACTTCAACGACGAGGTTCTCGAAACCGGCGTGGCCTACTACGTGAACCTCGCCCGCACGGCTCTTCCCACCCGGGCGACGCAATGACCTGGCTTGCCAACCCAGGCCGCGACCGCACCTGGACCTCCCAGCCGGTCCCGCGGGACGTCCTGGACTTCCATCGCGGGCTGGCCGGGTACGCCCCGACCAGGCTGGTCGACCTGCCGGCGCTCGCTGCAGAACTGGGCGTCGGCCGGCTGCTGGTCAAGGACGAGTCGCACCGGCTCGGCCTGCCGGCGTTCAAGAGTCTCGGCGCGTCGTGGGCGATCCACTGCGCCCTCCGCGCTCGGCTCCGTAGTGATACGGAGGAGTCGAGTCCGGTGACCCTGGTGGCGGCGACCGACGGCAACCACGGTCGCGCGGTGGCACGGTTCGCGCGACTGCTCGGTCATCACGCGCGGATCTTCATCCCGGACGGCGTGCACCCGGCGGCCGTCCAGGCGATCCGGGACGAGGGAGCGGACGTCACTCCGGTGCCGGCCGACTACGACGAGGCCGTCCGCGACCGCTGCCCGCTACGCCGCCGACACCGGCGGGATCCTCGTGCAGGACACGGCCTGGGACGGGTACGAGGAGGTGCCCGGTTGGATCGTGGCCGGGTACTCCACGCTCTTCCGGGAGCTCGACGACCAGCTCGCCGACCTCGGGATCGAGCAGCCGGACATGGTGCTCGTGCCGACTGGGGTCGGTTCCCTGCTGCACGCCGGTCTCACTCACTACCGAGTGCGCGGCGCGAGTGCGGACCCGGCCGTGGTCTCCGTCGAACCCGTCGACGCCGCGTGCGTGCAGGCCAGCATCGCCGCAGGACACCCCGTCAGCGTCGCCACCGGCCACACGATCATGGCCGGCCTCAACTGCGGCACCGTCTCCAGCCTCGCCTGGCCGTCGATCCACCAGGGTCTCGATGCCACCGCCACTGTCACCGACGACCAGGTGATCTCGGCCGGCTGGGACCTCGCTGGGAACGGCGTCCCCGTCGGGCCCTGCGGCGCGGCCCCGCTGGCCGCAGCCCGGACACTCGCGGCGACCCGGATGCCTGAGACGACACTGCTCCTCATCGCCACCGAGGGCGAGGCCGCCAACCCGGTCGCGTTGCCACCCTCCGAGCGTTGACCTGGTCGTGCGTCAGCGGCCGACGACGAGGTAGGAGCGGTGGCTCGGGTGCTCGGAGCCGTCGTGCGGGCTGCGGTCCAGCCGGGCGACCAGCACCAGCCCGGCGCTGCCCAGGGCTGCGACCTCCTCGTCGGCGTCGAGGTACCGGAAGGTCAGGTCCACCGGTTTGCCCCACCACTCGGCGACGTCCTGCTGGGTGCCGGTCGGGTGCTCCGGGTGGCTGGTGTGGAAGGCGATCAGCGCCCGCCCGCCGTGCTGGAGCACCCGGGCGAACTCCTGGTAGGCGACCGCCCGCGCCGACACGTCGAGGTGGATGACGGCGTACATGCACACCAGCCCGGCCAATGTGCCGGTACGGAGCGGCAGAGCGGTCATGTCCGCGGCGGCAGCCGGCACCCCGGCAGCCCGGGCGACCGCGCACATGCCGGGGGAGAGGTCCAGCCCGACGGTGCGGGCGCCGCGGCCGGCCAGGTAGGCGGCCACGTGTCCCGGGCCGCACCCGACGTCGGCCACCGGGCCGCCGCCGGCGAGCTCGGCCACCGCGTCCAGCAGGCCGCGGTCGAACGGCTTGTGGGTCAGCTCGCCGGCGATCTCGGCGGCGTACCGCTCGGCGACCCGGTCGTAGCTCGGCCCCGCCTGTCCCTGGTCCGGCACCCCGAACTCCCGGCTCAGCCGCGCGGGAGGCTGGCCACACCGGCCGGCAGGAACCGGTGACCGGTCACCCGCTCCGAGACGCCCTCCCGGTCGAGGTACGGCGTGACGCCGCCCAGGTGGAACGGCCAGCCGGCGCCGAGCAGCATGGCCAGGTCGATGTCGCGCACGTCTTCGACGACCCGTTCCTGCAGCATCAGGTCGACCTCTTCGGCCAGCGCGTCGACCGCGCGGCGGCGCACCTCCTGCTCGGACGACGGTGCGTCGCCGACGGTGAACAGCTCGGCCACCTCCGGGTCGACCACCGGGCTGCCGGTGTCCCAGGTGTAGATGCTGGTCTTGCCGGCCGCCACCAGCCGGCCGAGGTTCTCCGACACGTAGAAGCGGTCCGGAAACGCCTCGTGCATCGTCTCGGCCACGTGCAGGGCCACCGCGGGGCCGACCAGCTGCAGCAGCACGAACGGCGTCAGCGGCAGGCCGAGCGGCTCCAGCGCCTTGTCGGCCACCTCGAACGGCGTGCCCTCGTCGACGGCCTTGGTCACCTCGCCCAGGAACCGGGTGAGCAGCCGGTTGACGACGAACGCCGGCCGGTCCGCCACCAGCACGCAGGACTTCTTCAGCGCCTTGCCGACGGCGAACGCCGTCGCCACCGAGGCGTCGTCGGTCTTGTCCGCCCGGGCTATCTCCAGCAGCGGCAGCACCGACACCGGGTTGAAGAAGTGGAACCCCACCACCCGCTCGGGGTGCGCCAGCCCAGCGGCCATCTCGGTCACCGACAGCGAGGACGTGTTCGTCGCCAGCACGCAAGTCGACTCGACCACTGCTTCAATTTCACGGAATACCTGCTGCTTGACCTTCATCTCCTCGAACACGGCCTCGATGACGAAGTCGGCGTCGGCGAACGCCTCCTTGCCGGTCGAGCCGGTCACCAGCGCCTTGAGCCGGTTGGCCTTGTCCTGGTTGATCCGCCCCTTGCCGAGCAGCTTGTCGACCTCGCCGTGGACGTAGCCCACGCCCTTGTCGACGCGCTGCTGGTCGATGTCGGTGAGCACCACCGGCACCTCGAGCCGCTGCACGAACAGCATCGCGAGCTGGGAGGCCATCAGCCCCGCGCCGACGACGCCGACCTTCGTGACCTCTCGGGCCAGGGACCGGTCCGGGGCGCCGGCCGGCCGCTTGGCCCGCCGCTGGGTCAGGTCGAACGCGTAGAGCCCGGCTCGCAGCTCTTCGCCCATCGCCAGCTCGAACAGGGCTTTCCGCTCGGCTGCGATCCCGTCGTCGTACGACGCGGTCCTGGCCAGCTCGATCAGCTCGAGGGCCCGGTACGGCGCCGGCGTGGCGCCGTGCACCCGCATGTCCGCGATGCCCTTGCCGCGGGCCAGCGCCGCGTCCCAGGCCGCGCCGCGGTCGATCTCCGGCCGGTCCACGACGATCTCGCCGCGGACCACCGCCGAGGCCCAGGCCAGCGACTGCTCGAGGAAGTCGGCGGGCTCGAACATCGCGTCGGCGATGCCCAGGTCGAAGGCCTGCTTGGCCCGCAGCATCCGGTTCTGGTTCATGGCGTTCTCGACGATGACGGTGACCGCCTTGTCGGCCCCGACCAGGTTGGGCAGCAGCTGGCTGCCGCCCCAGCCCGGGATCAGGCCGAGGAAGACCTCGGGGAACGCGACCGCCGGCACGCCGGAGGACATCGTCCGGTAGTGCGCGTGCAGGGCCAGCTCGAGGCCGCCGCCCATGACCGCGCCGTTGACGAAGGCGAAGGTCGGGACCCGCGCGTCGCGCAGCTTGCGGAAGGTGTCGTGCCCGAGCGCGAAGTAGGCCTGCGCCTGGGCCGGCGTGCCGCCCGCCTGCATCACCTTGAGGTCGGCGCCGACCGCGAAGATGAACGGCTTGCCGGTCACGGCGACCGCGACGACGTCGTCCCGGCCGAGCGCCTCGTCGATGGCCGCGCCGATGTTGGCGAGGCTGGTCGGGCCCAGCGTCGTGGGCTTGGTGTGGTCGAAGCCGTTGTCGATCGTGATCAGTGCGGCTGTGCCCGCCGCCCTCCGGCAGCGCGACGTACTGGACCGGGGCGTGGGTGACGACCTCGTCCGGGAAGTCGATCATGTCGCTCACTTGGTCGCCTCCACGGCGTCGCCCTCGAAGTGCGGGTTCTCCCAGATGACCGCGCCACCCATCCCGATGCCGATGCACATGGCCGTGAGGCCGTAGCGCACCTCAGGGTGGTCCTCGAACTGCCGCGCGAGCTGCGTCATCAGCCGGACCCCGGACGAGGCCAGCGGGTGCCCCACGGCGATCGCGCCGCCGTACTCGTTGACCCTGGGGTCGTCGTCGGCGATGCCGAAGTGATCGAGGAACGCCAGCACCTGCACCGCGAAGGCCTCGTTGAGCTCGAACAGGCCGATGTCGTCGATGGAGAGGCCGGCCTTGGCCAGTGCCTTCTCGGTCGCCGGCACCGGCCCGACGCCCATCACCTCGGGCTCGACCCCGACGAACGCGAACTGGACCAGCCGCATCCGCACCGGCAGGCCGAGCTCCTCGGCCACGTCCTCGGCCGCGAGCAGGCACGCGGTGGCGCCGTCGTTGAGGCCGGCCGCGTTGCCGGCGGTGACCCGGCCGTGCGGGCGGAACGGCGTCTTGAGCGACGCCAGGTCCTCGAGGGTGGTGCCCGGGCGGGGCGGCTCGTCGACGGTCGCCAGCCCCCAGCCCTTGTCCACCGACCGGGTGGCCATCGGCACCAGGTCGGGCTGGAGCTTGCCGTTCGCGTAGGCCTTGGCCAGCTTGTCCTGACTGCCCACCGAGAACGCGTCGGCCCGGTCCTTGGTCAGGTGCGGGAACCGGTCGTGCAGGTTCTCGGCGGTCGAGCCCATCACCAGGGCGGACGGGTCGACGAGCTTCTCGGCCACGATCCGCGGGTTGGGATCGACTCCCTCGCCCATCGGGTGGTGGCCCATGTGCTCGACACCGCCGGCGATGACCACGTCGTAGGCGCCGAAGGCGATCGCGCCCGCGGTGGTGGTCACTGCGGTCAGTGCGCCGGCGCACATCCGGTCGATCGCGTAGCCGGGGACCGTCTTGGGCAGCCCGGCCAGCAGCGACGCCGTCCGGCCGATGGTCAGCCCCTGGTCGCCGATCTGGGTGGTGGCCGCGATAGCCACGTCGTCCACCCGCTCCGGGGGGAGCGAGGGGTTGCGCCGGACCAGCTCCCGGATGCACCGGATGACCATGTCGTCGGCGCGCGTCTCGGCGTACATGCCCTTCGGGCCGGCCTTGCCGAACGGCGTGCGCACCCCGTCGACGAAGACGACGTCGCGGACGGCGCGGGGCGGGGTCTGACGCACAGGATCCTCCGGGGGTACTCGCTCGAGAGTGAGGCTGATGCTACTCGCCAGTAACAACGACCGCCAACCGGCCGGGTCACGCCCTGGCGGCCGGTCCGGCGGCAGGTGGTTCCGTGGGGCGGTCAGGCCCAGGTGCCCCCTGTGCCCCCTGTCTGATCAGCGACAGCCCGCTCCACGCGGGTGCTGCCCTGCGACCAGGCAGTGTTCGCCGACCGGAACCGGCATCCCTGTGCCCCGTGACCTGCCCGTCGGTCTCGCTTGAAGATCGTTACCCCGCCCCACAGTGGCCCTGCCCCTGGCGCACATACGACAGAGATCCGGCGCGGCCGGCGCGCAGTTCGCGACTGCCGCCGACGCACTGTGGTGTCAGGGGACGATCTTGGTTGACGTGGCAGCGAACCAGCTCGAGGTCACGCAGAGGTGCCCCTCCAGAGCGAACCGATCCGGTACTGCTCCACCGGCCCGTCACACACGCTGACTCCCGGACACATCTAGTGCCAGGGCGTCTGATGAGATGACCTCGACGCGTGTAGGGCCACACCCGCCGCAGATGTGTCTGAGAGTCAGAGTCAGCATGACGGACCGCGAGAAGGTCCTCCGCGCAGAAGTGATGCTCCCTCTCGTCGCAAGAACGTTTCCGCGGGAACGCCTAGTGCGCACAACCCGGCTTGGTGAGGTGCCGCTCCCGCCGCTCGGTCAGGCGGCGCCCGGCCAGGACAGCACCACCGACCGCCTCGGCTGCGGCGGGTATCGCTGCATCAGGTCCTCGACCTCGGGCCGGCGCTCCGGCGGCAGGCAGAGCTGGCGGCGGGTGAAGTCGACCCAGGTGTTCAGCAGCGCGCCGGTGCGCACGACCGGCTCGATGACCCGTTCGCGCACCTCGGGCTCGAGGCCGGCCTCGCGGAGCACAGCGACGGCGAGCTCCGCGGTCGGGCCGTCCGGGCGCGGCTGGTGGTGCACCGCCTCCCACATCGGCGCCAGCCGGGTCAGTGGATGGGTGCCGGTCAGCTCGACGAGCACCAGGTCTTGGGCCTTGGTCGTCAGCGCGGTCGCGAACGGCACCAGGTCCGGCACGTTGTAGAGCACGTGCGCGCAGACCACGACGTCGCACCCCGGGACCTGGTCGGCGAGGTCGGGCCAGGTCCCGTCGTACGTCGTGAGGCTGACCCCGCTTTCCCGGGCAGCGGCCTCCAGGGCCCGCAGCATCGAGGGCTGGGAGTCCACTGCGTACAGGTGGCCGCCGGCCGGCACGATCCCCAGGCTGGCCGCACCCGCGCCGGCGCCCACGTCGAGCACGGTGCCGCCCGGCCGCAGCGCGGCCCCGGCCAGCTCGGCCATCGGTGTGGAGGTCGGGTACTGGCCGACCGCGAACACCTCCGGCGGGAAGCCGTAGGGCGACTCCGGCGCGGCGGCGAGGATCTCGGGGTCGATCGCCCAGGCAGCGAGCTCGTCGGCCCAGCGGACCGAGGCGAGGGAGGTCACGCGGGGCTCAGGTGCTTGAGCGCCTCGCGGCGGGACAGGCCGCTGAGCTGGTCGTCATGGACCGCGACGAAGGCCCGCACCCAGGCCGGGTCGGTGCGCGCGTGCTGGCGTAGCGCCCAGCCGATCGCCTTGCGCAGGAAGAAGTCCCGGTCGTCGAGATTCGCCTCGACCGCCGTCGTCAGCAGGGGAACGTCGGTCCGGTCCTTGGCTCCCACCTGGCAGATCACCGCGGTGCGGCGAAGCCACCGGTCCTCGTCGGTCGCCCATCCGGCCACGGTGGGGCGAACCGGGCCCGGGTGTGCCAGCAGCAGCGGCCCGACCAGGTGGGTGGCGACGTCGTCGACGAGGTCCCACCACGCTCCGGTGACCACCAGGTGTCGGTACAGCGGCAGGACGTCCGGGTCGCGGTGCCCGGCGTACCTGCGGTCCTTCGCGACTGCCAGCGCCGCGTACCGCTCCTCGCGGTGGCCGGCGTCGTCCCAGAGAGCCAGCACGGTCGCCAGCCAGGTTGCCCTGTCGGGCAACGGGTGGGTGGCCAGCAGGTCGCGCATGATCACGCGACAGTCGGGGCTGCTGACGCCGTGGAACGGCAGCGCCGACTTCATGTAGGCCTGCATCTGCGCCGCCTTCGTGGCGTCGCCGGCCTCCCGCAGCTGGTACCGGACGTCGGTCACGAGAGCCTGGTCCGCAGCGCCATTCCGCACGACGCCGAGGGTAGCCGCGGGGGCGGACGGGGAAGGGGTGGCGGCATGACGGGGCCGGCGCGCAGGGGTCTGGTGGCCGCGGCGGCCGTGCTGGTCGTGGCGCTCGGGCTTGGCCTGGTCGCGGTGATCGCCGCGACCGGCGGAGCGCCCGGCGACGGGTCGGCGACCGCCGACGTGAGAGCGGATGCCCGGGACAAGGCGGTCCGCGCGGTGCTCAGCCGGCGGGCGCACGCGGTGCTGCACAGCGACGAGAAGGCCTGGCTGGCCGACATCGACCCGCGGGCGCACGAGTTCCTAACCGCCCAGCGGACCGTGTTCGCCAGCCTGGCCAAGGTCGACTTCGCGTCCTGGCGCTACGAGCTGGTCGGCCGCGACTACGACCGGCCGGACCTGGCCGACACCTACGACGTGCCCTATCACCTGCCGGCGGTCCTGCTGCACTACGCCATCAAGGGCTACGACCCGGGTCCGGTCGCGCGGCCGCAGGCCCTGACGTTCGTGCTGCGGGGCCACCGGTGGCTGCTCGCCAGCGACAGCGACGCCGACTCCGATCTCCCGGAGACCGGCCACGCCGACCCGTGGGACCGGCGCGCGATGGTCGCCCGCGAGGGCGAGCACGTGCTGGTGCTGGCCGACGCGGCGGACAAGGGCCGGCTGGCCGCCCTGGTGCGGGTCTCGGACGCTGCCGTCACGAAGGTCGCCCGGATGTGGCCCACCGGGTGGCGGCGCAAGGTCGTCGTGGTCGCCGTGCGCGACCAGCGGCTGGTGGAGACCTACTTCCGGACCGCGCTGCAGAGCTCGGACAAGGTCGCGGCGATCGCGGTCCCGGCCTTCGACACGGTGCCCGGCTGGACGCCGGACGACGCCACGACGTACGACCAGAAGACCAAGGCGCAGGTGCGCAGCCGGGTGATCTTGAACCCGCGCTACTTCCAGCCGACCAACGAGGACAACGCCCAGCTGCTCACCCACGAGGTGACCCACGTGGCCACCCAGGCCCGGACCTGGCCGGGGGCGCCGGCCTGGTTGCTGGAGGGCATCGCCGACTACACGGCCTACCGCGACCTGCGGCCGTTCGCGGTCACCCTGCCGAAGACGTTGCGAGCGCAGGTCGACGCCGGGGCGGTCGAGCTGCCGACGTACGACTTCTACCAGCACGACGTCGCCGCCCACTACCTGGCGGGATTCCTCGCCTGCGCCTTCGTCTCGGACCGGTACGGCGAGGCCACCCTGCGCCGCTGGTACGACCAGCTGGCCACGACACCACGCGAGATCCAGACCGACGCGCAGACCCAGAAGGTGACCAGGAAGGTGCTCGGCCTGTCGACCAGCCAGCTGTCGCACGAGGTGGCGGCCTATGCCGAGGGCGTCGCCCGCTAGCGCCGGTCGAGCACCTGCCGCTCCAGCACCGTCACGACCTCCGTGGGGCCGGGCATGGCCCGGATCGTGTCGGCCAGGCCGGCCGCGGCGCGGCGGAAGCCGTCCTCGAGCAGGATGCGCCGTACCGCGTCGCGCACCGCGTCGGAGGTCGCGGCGTCCGGAGCGATCGCCAGCCCGGTGCCGGTGCTGACGGCTGCCGCCGCGTTGCGGAACTGGTCGGCCGCCTGTGGCAGGCACAGCTGCGGCAGTCCCAGCCCGAGCGCCCCGAGGAAGGTGCCGGACCCGCCGTGGGAGACGACGGCCGCGCAGTGCGGCAGGACGTCGGCCTGGTTGACCCACCGCGACACCGTGACGTGGGCGGGCACCGGACCGAGGGCGGCCGGGTCGCCGTCCGGCCCGACCGTGACCAGCACCCGGGCGTCGAGGTCGGCCAGCCCCTCGACGGCTGCCTGCAGCGCGGACGCGCCGTTGTAGACGGTGCCGAGCGTCAGGTAGACGAGCGGGCGCGGGTCGCCGTCGCCCATCCCGGCGGGCAGCGGCGCCGGCTCGCCGGTGTACGCCACCGGTCGCAGCGGCTGCCGGGCCGGGATGTGATCGACCGGCACCGTCTGCACCGCGGGCGGGCAGATGTCCAGGTAGGTGCCGGTGAACGCGCCGGCGTACGG
Organism: uncultured Actinomycetota bacterium; assembly: GCA_963728425.1. Classification (GTDB taxonomy): domain Bacteria; phylum Actinomycetota; class Actinomycetes; order JACCUZ01; family JACCUZ01; genus JAVEDA01. The sequence goes on along the minus strand of CAVSKC010000018.1, from coordinate 50,833 downwards.
CGGTGGGGTGAGGCCGTGCTCCGACCACAGCCAGCCGATCCGCTCGCCGGCCTCGACCAGGAAGTCCGGGGGCACGGCGCCGCCGAACGCATGGGTGATGCTCGGCACGCCCAGCAGGGCTCCGACCAGCGGAGCAGCGTGCTCTGCGGCCTCGTGCACCAGCAGGTCGGGCTGCAGCTCGCGGGCGAGCGGCAGCAGGTCGCGGACCATCGGCGGCGTGGCCCACTCGCCGAACATGGTGGGGAAGGCGACGGACGCCTTGTCCTGCGGCGGCACGGTGGCCAGCACTGTCCTGAGCCGACGCCTGGTGTCGGCGGTTCCCGGCCCGTCCAGACCGGCCGGGACCGCGTCGATCCCGGCGGCCGCCACCACTAGGCCGGCGTTGCCGCTGGCCGCCCAGTGCACGGTGTGGCCGGCGGCCAGGAAGGCGCGGGCCAGGGGCACCATGGGCAGCACGTGGCCGTAGCCCCAGGTGGAGGAGAACAGGACGCGCACCGGCTCAGAGTGACAGGCCGTCAGCCCGGCAGGGCGTTAACCGAGCAGGGTCTCGCCCCACCAGCCGCCGGGCCCGACGCCGGGTGGCACCGCCCACAGCGACGAGCCGGTGTGCCGGACGTACTCGTTCATCGCGTCGTGGCGGGCCAGCTCGGTCTGGATCGGCACGAAGCCCCGGCGCGGGTCGCGCTGGTAGGCGAGGAAGAACAGCCCGGCGTCCAGGTGGCCCAGGCCGTCGGAGCCGTCGACGAAGTTGTAGCCGCGGCGCAGCAGCCGGGCACCGCCGTGCAGCGACGGGTGGGCCAGCCGCACGTGCGAGGTGGCGGGCAGCTCGGCCGGCCGGACCGTCGCGCGCTCCCGCGGCTCGGCCGAGCGGGCGCGCCCACGTCCTTGGTGCGCCCGATCAGGGTCTCCTGCTCGTCCAGCGAGGTGCGGTCCCAGGTCTCGATCGTCATCCGGATCCGGCGGGCGACGAGGTAGCGTGCCGCCGGCCATCCAGGCGCGTGCCGTCGGAGCGGTGCGCCCAGACGTGCTCGGTCGAGCGCGTCGGCGTCGTCGCCGAGGATGTTGGCGGTGCCGTCCTTGAAGCCGAACAGGTTGCGCGGCGTCGGGCCGGCGCTCGTCGGTGGACGAGGCCTTGCCGAAGCCGAGCTGGGCCCACCGGACCGCGGCCCGGCCGGCGGCGATCCGGGTCAGGTTGCGCACCGCGTGCACGGCCACCTGCGGGTCGTCGGAGCAGGCCTGCACCGCGAGGTCGCCGCCGCACAGAGCCGGGTCGAGCGTGTCGCCGGGGAAGGCGGGCAGGTCGGCCAGCGCTGCCGGCCGGCTGGCGGCCAGGCCGAACCGGTCGTCGAACAGGCGACGGCCCGAAGCCGACGGTGAGGGTCAGGTTGGCGGCGTCGAGGCCGACCGCCTCGCCGGTGTCCGACGGCGGCGCGAGCCGGCTCTGCGAGCCGTGCGCCCGCCGACCCGGCGGTCGGCGGTCATCGCCCGGGCCGCCGTCGGTCCAGTCCTGCAGCAGCGCGACCAGCGCGGCGCGGTCGGTGGTCGTGACGTCGAAGGACGCGAAGTGCAGGTGGCCCTGCACGGGCGTGGCGATGCCGGCCTGGTGCGCGCCGTGGAAGTCGACCAGGCGCCGGTCCCGGGCCGCCGTCGTCGCCGCTGCGTCGCGTCGACCGCGAGCGCCGCCGGCGACGACCGGCAGCACCGAGCGCGCCGGCACCCGCGATGCAGGTGCCGGCGGCTGAGGCCCGAGCTGCTCGGCCACGTCAGACGGCCGCCGCGGTCGAGCTGCGACAGCGGCTCGCCGAGGCCGTCGACGACCCGGGCCAGCTCGCGCCGCTGCGCCTCGGTCACGGTGTCGTAGGACACGAAGGTGCCGCCGTCGCGGTGCTCGTCGAGCTGCGCCTGCACGGCGGCGAAGGCGGCGTCCAGCTCGGCCAGCAGGTCGCTCGTCCGACACCAGCGGGCGGAGCACGTCGTAGGCCTTCTTGGCGCCGTCGAGGTTGGCCTGGAAGTCGACCAGGTCGGTGTGCGAGAACGCCTCCTCCTCGCCGGTGATCTTGCCGGTGGCCACCTCGTCGAGCAGCTCCTTGGCGCCGTTGCCGATCGAGGCGACCGTCATGTCGGCGGTGGGCACCCGCTGCTGCAGCTCGCGTACGTCGGTCGGCGAGCTGGTCGGCGACCGGCGCCAGCCCGGTCAGGTCGCCGTCGGTCCACAGCGCCTTCTCGATCCGGTGCCAGCCGGTCCACTCCTGGCCGGCCTCGAGGTCGGCCTCGCGCAGGTCGACCCTCGGGTCGAGGTCGCCGAAGCTCTCGGCCACCGGCTCGACGGCCTCCCAGGGCATCCGCGACTCGGCGTACAGCGTCTTGGCCTTCTCGACGTCGCCGGCCTTGACCGCGGCGACGAACTGCGTCGACCAGCGGCACGCAGCGCGTCGGCCTGCTGCTGGACGTAGGCGCGGTAGGCTGCCGACGGCCTTCGTCGGCGGCCGGGTCGGCCGTTGCCGCGCTCGACCGGCCTGGCCGCGTGACCGTGATCTGCGTGCCGGATGCCGTCGCCCTTCTGACCCGGCTTGCACGCGACCTCGTAGCGCCCGGGCTTCAGCGACGACGGTCAGCTCGTAGGACGTGCCGGGACCGATGTTCTCCTTCTCGGTGACGATCCGGTGAACGCGTCGCCGGCCTTCGCGTAGACGTAGACCTCGGTCACCTTGGAGCCGTTGTTGGTGATCGCGAAGGTGTGGTGGCCGGCCGGCAGCTCGGTGCTGGCCACCTCGCAGGTGGAGTCGGTGGCGGTCAGCGCGACGGCGTCTCCGCGGCCTGCGCCGGCCGTGCAGGCGCTGAGGCCGGCGGCGGCGACGACGGCGGCGGCGAGGACGGCCGTACGGACGGGCACGTGGCTACTGGGTTCGGGTCACGGTGGTCAGCCGACGGTGAGGGTCTGCTCGATGTCCGTGGCGCCGCCCTCGACCTTGACGGTCCAGTCGCCGGTCTCGGCGAGCTCGACGACGGCCTCGCCCTCCTTGCCGGCGGGGACGTCGAACTCGGCGGCGACCTTGCCGGCCGGGTCGATGAGCTCGAAGGTGCGGGTGCCGTCGGTGTCGTTCTGCGAGCTTGAACTCGATCTTCTCGCCCTGGTCGGCGGTCGCCGGGTCGAGCCCGGACAGGCCGGCTGTCGTCGACGGACAGCTCGAGCTCGCGGTCGTAGGCCTCGTCCGAGCTGCCGGCGTCACCGCCGCCGCTCGCCGGTGACGGTGATCTTCTGGCGGATGCCGTCGCCCTTCTGGCCGGGCTTGCAGGCGATCTCGTAGGTGCCGGCGGCGAGGTCGACGTCCATGTCCCGGCTGGTGCCGGGCCCGATGTTCTCGACCTCGCTGACGACCTTGGTGAACGCGCCGCCCTGCTCGCCGTAGACGTAGACCTCGGTGACCTTGTCACCGTCGTTGGTCACCGCGAACGTCGTGCCGCCGGCCTGGAGCTCGGTCTCCGACACCTTGCAGGCGTCGTCGCCGGCGCGTGACCTCGACCTCGGTGCCGGAGCCGGCCGAGCCGAGCAGCCGCCGCAGGCGGTCAGCCCGGCCGGAGCAGCAGCGGCGCAGCGAGCAGGAGGCGGCGTGGCAGGGCGGACGAGGGCATGCGGGAGCTCCGAGTGGTGGTCGGGGCGGGGCGTGCGGGTCGGAGGCCGGGTCCGAGGCTCGGCGACGGTGCTGGGCTCGGTGCGGATGCCGGTGTGGCGCCGGTGCGGCGTCGGCCGGCTTCCGGGCCGGGCGGAAGAACAGGTACCATGACGGGCACGACGTAGAGCAGCCAGGCGACCGCCTCGAGCCACGTCGTCTGCGGGGCTGAAGTTGAAGATGCCCTTGAGCAGCGTGCCGTACCAGCTGTCCGGCGGGACCGCGTCGGAGACGTCGAAGGCGAGGTTGTTCAGGCCGGGCAGGTCGCCGGCCTCCTGCAGGTCGTGCACGCCGTAGGCGAGGACGCCGCCGGCGACGATGATCAGCCCGGCGCCGGTCCAGGTGAAGAACTTGGCCAGGTTGATGCGTGACCGCCCGCCGGTAGAGCAGGTAGCCGAGCACGACGGCGGTGGCGATGCCGAGGCTGGCGCCGACGATCGGGGTCGCGCCGCTGCCGGTCGGCCTGGGCGGCGGCCCAGAGGAACAGCGAGGTCTCGAGGCCCTCGCGGGCGACCGCGAGGAACGCGGTCAGCGTCGAGCGCGAAGGTGCCCATCGGCAGGGCGGCGTCGAGCTTGCCCTGCAGCTCGGTCTTGAGGAACCGCGCGGTGCGGCGCATCCAGAAGATCATCCAGGTGACGAAGCCGACCGCGATGATCGACATCAGCGCCGCCGAAGCGCTCCTGCGCCTCGAAGCTGAGGTTGTTGGAGGTGAAGGTCAGCAGCGCGCCGAACGCGAGGCTGACAGCGCGACGGCGGCGGCGACGCCGAGCCAGATCGGCCGCAGCCGGTCCCGGTGCCCGGCCTTGACCAGGTAGGCGACCAGGATGCTCACGACGAGCGTGGCCTCGAGGCCCTCGCGCAGGCCGATCAGGTAGTTCGCGAGCACGCGGGGGTCCCTTCGACTGCGTCAGGTAAGGCAATGCTTACCTAAGCAGACGCGTGCCGAGCAACGCAACACGCGCCGTTGCCAAATCGCGACGCGCGGCGGCCGGGCCGCGTCAGGACGGGTGCCGGCGGACGCGCCGGGACCAGCGCCGGCGGCGCAGCGGCGGCGTCGGCGGTCGAGCTCGACCTGCCACGGCGCGGGCGCCGTAGCGCCGCGCAGGACGCCGGCCGAGCGACCTCGGCGTCGGCGGCGTCCGGCGGGCGGCGTCCCAGGCACAGCCGGCGGACGGCGTCCGGGCGCGAGCAGGTTCTCGACCGGCAGGCCGTGCTCGCTCGGCGATCGCGCCGACCGCGGCCCGGGCGGCGGCCAGCCGGGCGGCTGCGGCGGGGTCCCGGTCGCGCCCAGACGCGCGCCGGCGGCGGCCCGTCGTGCGGCGTCTTGGGCTCGGGCAGCTCGGCGTCCGGGCAGCGCCAGGGCCGCGGCGATGGCCGGCAGCCAGGTCGCGGTCTGCCGGCGCAGCGAGCGCCCGCCCCAGACGGGCAGCGCGACCAGCTCGTCCTCGGTGCTCGGCCGGCGCCAGCGCGGCCGCGACGATGGCGCGGTCCGGCAGCACCCGGCCGGGGGCGATGTCGCGCCGGCGGGCCACCTCGTCGCGGCGCTCCCAGAGCGCGCGCACGACGGCGAGCTGGCGGCGCTTGCGGACCCGGTGCAGCCCGGACGTGCGCCGCCAGGGGTCGACCCGCGGCGGCGTCGGCGGCGCCGCGACGATCGCCGCGAACTCCTGCTCGGCCCAGCTCGCGCTTGCCCTGCTCGTCGAGCTGGGCGGCCAGCACGTCGCGCAGCTCGACCAGCACCTCGACGTCGAGGGCCGCGTAGCGCAGCCAGGGCTCGGGCAGCGGCCGGGTCGACCAGTCGGCGGCCGAGTGGCCCTTCTCCAGGCGTGCAGCCCGAGGACCTCCTCGACGATCGAGCCGAGCCCGACCTTCGGGCGTAGCCGAGCAGCCGGCCGGCCAGCTCGGTGTCGAAGACCCGCGTCGGCGCGCAGGCCGAGCTCGGCCAGGCAGGGCAGGTCCTGGGACGCGGCGTGCAGCACCCACTCGTCGTCGGCGATGGCCGCGCCGAGCGCAGCTGAGGTCGGGCAGCGTCGACGCGGGTCGATCAGCACGGTGCCGACGTCGGCCCGGCGCAGCTGCACGAGGTAGGCAGCGCTGGCCGTAGCGGTAGCCGGAGGCCCGCTCGGCGTCGATCGCGACCGGCCCGGTGCCCGCGGCGCAGCGCCTCGACCACGGCGGGCCAGCTCGGCCGGGGTCGTCGAGCGGGGCGGGGACGCCGTCGCGGGGCTCGGTGAGCGGGACGGAGGCTGGCGCGGCGGGCTCGTCGGGCCGGTCGACGGCGGTCGCGGCGGCTCGGCAGCGTCGGCCGGCGGCTCGCGGAAGGTGGGCTCCACCCCGGCGGCGTCGGGCGTGGGCGGCGGAGTCACGCGGGTTACGGTACGTCGTAGCGGCCCCGGACCGGCGTACCGGATGCCCTGGCCGCGCGTCGGGACGGGCTAGACGACGACGCCGGCGCGCATCGCGACGACGACCATCTCGGCGCGGTCGCCGGTGCCGAGCTTGCGGGCGATCCGGGCCAGGTGGCTCTTCACGGTGAGCGCGGACAGGCCGAGCGCCTCGCCGATCTCCTTGTTCGAGCGGCCGTCGCCGACGAGCTGGAGCACCTCGACCTCGCGGCCGGACAGCGCCTCGGCGCCGGTCAGCCGGGCGGCCCGGGGGCGGGCCTGCGAGCGTGTGAGGGAGCGCGCCGGCGCGGGCCGCCGGTCCGCCGGAGGAGGCGGTGACCAGGAAGGCGCGGACGCCGCCGGCCGAGGGCGGCGCGCACGGTGTAGGGGTCCTCGGTGGAGGAGAGCACCAGGCCGCGGACCCAGCCGAGGCCGCGCAGCTCGCGCACCAGCGCGATGCCGGAGCCGTCCGGCAGCGAGCTGTCGACGACGGCGAGGTCACGGGCGGTGGTGCCCAGCGCCGCGGGCGCGCGCCTCGGCGAGCGATGACGGCCTCGACGACCTCGGCCGCCCCGAGGCGAGCGCAGGGTGCGGGCCAGCGTCTCGCGCACGAACGGGCTCGCCACGACCACCATGGCGGTGAAGCGTGGCGGCCCGGACGGACTGCGGCCCGGGGCCGTGTGCCGTGCCGTTCGACCAGTGCGGTCACTGGGTCTCCCGATCAGGTGCGGTGATGACAGCGCTGTCCTGACTCATCGGCCTGCCGGGACCGGATCTGTAGCGCGACGTCTCAGCGTCGAGCCGGGACCGCCGCCTGCGTCGGGCAGCGTGACCACGCCCGGGAGCCACGGGGGGCAGCCCGGCGGTGGTGCAGAGCAGGTCGCACCAGGCGAGCAGGTGGCGCGTCGAAGGCGCTCGTCCAGCGGGGTCCAGGACGCCCGGATCTCGATCTGCGCCGACGCGGCCTCGCCGGCGATCGCGCCGAAGCTCTCCGACGCCACCCGGGTGACGGTGCCGCTGGCCGCGCGTGAACGCCGGCCTGTGGCCGTCCAGGGCCTCGGTCAGCCAGGCCCAGCCGACGCCGGGCAGCAGCGGGTCGGCCGCCATCTCGTGCTCGAGCTCGGCCCGCACGTAGGTCACCAGCCGGAAGGTGCCCTGCCAGGCCTCGTGGCCCGCGGGGTCGTGCAGCAGCACCAGCCGGCCGGTGCCGAGCTCGACGTCGGGGTCGAGCGGGGACGACCACGTCGGCGGTCAGCGCCACGGCGTACGGGGCCAGCCGCTGCGGCGCCGGGGTCTCCTCGAGCACGACCTCGGACCGGGGGGTGGCGGCGCGCAGCGCGGCGAGTGCCCGGGAGAACTCCTCCGGGCACCTCGTCGGCCTCACGCCGGGCGACCATGGCCGAAGCGTACGTCGGTCGGGGCCGCCGACCGGGGAGGCGCGACTCGCGCGCCGTCGGCCGGGCGCGTCGGGTGCCGTACCCTCACGCGAGTGGCCGCCCTCCTCGCCCTGCTCTCGAGCCTGCTCTGGGGCAGCGCGGACTTCCTCGGCGGCACGATGTCCCGCCGCCGCCAGGCCGCCGTGGTGGTCGGGGCCTCCCAGGCCGCCGGGCTGCTGGCGATCGCTGTGGTGGCGGTGGCGGCCGGCGCGCTGGACGACGACCGCCGGCTACCTGCCCTGGGCGGTCGCTGTCCGGCGTCGCCGGGGTGGTGGGCCTGGTCAGCTTCTACGCGGCGCTGGCCGCCGGGCACGATGGGCGTGGTCTCGCCGATCGCCGCGCTGGGCGTCGTCGTCCCCGTGTTCGTCGGGCTCGCCCGCGGGCGAGCGGCCGGCGGCCCTCCAGCTGGTGGGCATCGTCGTCGCCGTCGCCGGCGTCGTGCTGGCCAGCGGACCGGAGCTGTCCGGCCGGGCCGGCGCGCGGCCGGTGCTGCTGGCCGCGGTGGCGGCCGTCGGCTTCGGCGTGGCGCTGCTGGCGATCGCGCGAGGGCAGCCGGCACAGCACGCTGATGACGCTGGTGACGATGCGGCGTCACGTCGGTGACCCTGCTGGCGGTCGCCCTGGTGGTGGCGCTGGGCCGCGGGACGCCCCGGTCCGAGTTTGCCCTCTCCCCGCGCGACGTGGCGCTGGTGGCACTGGTCGGCCTCGGCGACGTCGGCGGCCAACCTCAGCTTCGGCCTGGCCAGTCGGCGCGACGACATCAGCGTCGTCTCGGTGCTCGGCTCGCTCTACCCGGTCGTCACTGTGCTGCTGGCCCGGGTGCTGCACGGCGAGCGGCTCGGGCGGCTCCAGTCGGCCGGTGTCGCGGGTGCCCTGGCCGGCGTGGTGCTCATCGCCACCGGCTGACGCACCCCGGCTCTCTCTCGCCCGGCGTACGCCGTGACACCATCTGCACCCGTGACGATCCCTGCCGCCGAGACAGCCGACGCGCTGCGCGACTCCGCCTTCCTGCGGGCCTGCCGACGCGAGCCGGTGCCGCACACCCCGGTGTGGTTCATGCGCCAGGCGGGCCGGTCGCTGCCGGAGTACCGCAAGGTCCGCGAGGGCATCCCGATGCTCGAGGCCTGCGCGACGCCGGACCTGGTCGCCGAGATCACCCTGCAGCCGGTGCGCCGGCACGGCATCGACGCGGCCATCCTCTTCAGCGACATCGTGGTGCCGCTGAAGGCCGATCGGGGTCGACCTCGACATCAAGCCCGGCGTCGGCCCGGTCATCGCCCGGCCGATCCGCACCGCTGCCGACCTCGAGCAGCTGCGGCCGCTGGAGGACGGCGACGTCGACTACGTGGCCGAGGCCGTGCGCCTGCTGGTCGCCGAGCTCGGCGCGACGCCGCTGATCGGCTTCGCGGGCGCGCCGTTCACCCTCGCCTCCTACCTGGTCGAGGGCGGGCCGTCGCGCAACCACGAGCACACCAAGGCGCTGATGTACGGCGACCCGGACCTGTGGGACGCGCTGATGCGGCCGGCTGGCCGGCATCACCGCCGCGTTCCTGCGGGTGCAGGTCGAGGCCGGCGCCAGCGCGGTCCAGCTGTTCGACTCGTGGGTCGGGGCGCTGCCCGCCGCCGACTACGCGCGGCACGTGCTGCCGCACTCGGCCGCGGTGCTCGCCGCGGTCGGCGAGCTCGGCGTGCCCCGCATCCACTTCGGCGTCGGCACCGGCGAGCTGCTCGGCGCTGATGGGGGAGGCGGGCGCCGACGTGGTCGGCGTCGACTTCCGGGTGCCGCTGGACGAGGCCGACCCGCCGGGTCGGCCCGGGCGCGCGCGCTGCAGGGCAACCTCGACCCGGCGCTCGCTCTTCGCGCCGTGGGACGTGGTGGCCGAGCGGACCCGCGCGGTGCTCGACGCCGGGCGGGCCGCGCCCGGGCCACGTCTTCAACCTCGGCCACGGCGTCATCCCCGAGACCGACCCCGACGTGCTCGCCCGCGTCGTCGACCTGGTGCACGAGGCGTCGGCCGCGCTGACGCCGTCCGGCGTCAGGCGTCGGCGGGGGCCGGCGGCGGTGCGGCCGGCGTCGGCGGCGGGCGCGCAGCACGAGCACGCGCGGTACGCCGACCAGGGCGGCGACGAGCAGCGAACGGCAGCAGGGCACCGAGCACGGTGAGCGCGACGCAGCGACGACCGCCACGAGGGCGTCCCAGCCGCCGCGCAGGCCGGCAGGAAGCCGAGGTCCGGTCCGTCGTCCGTCGGCGGCGCCGGCTTCCGGTCGGGCGCGAGGCCAGGGTGACCTCGATGGTGGCCAGGTCGGTCGACGTCCTCGAGCTGGCTTCTGCTGCGCCTCGAGCGACTCGAGGTCGGCCTCGCGGCGGGACAGCTCGCCCTCGACCTGCACGACCTCGCCGATGGTCGTGGCCTGGTCGAGCAGGGCCCGGACGCGGTCGACGCTGCGCTGCTGGGAGCGCAGCCGGCTGTCGACGTCGATCGACCTGCGCGGTGACGTCCTCGGCGCTGTGCTCCGGTCGAGCTGCTTGCCGAGCGCGCGCCAGCTGGTCCAGCGTCGGCCGGAACGCGGTCGGCGGCACCCGCAGCGTCAGCGTCGCCTCGGCCGTACGCGGCGGGTGCCGCGGGCTCGGTCGAGGTCTGCTCGGCGAAGACCAGGCCGTCGACGCCGGTGGCCAGCGCCTCGGCGCGGCGCGGCCGGCGACGTCGCTGCACCTGCACGGTGATCGCGCCGCGGTAGACGACGGCCCGGTCGATGCGGCAGGACCCGGGCGGCGGTCGACGTGCCCGTGCCGGTGCCCTTGTCCGCCGTCCCGCCGCTGCGGCGGCGTCGCCGCGCGGCGCGGGATCCGCGGCTGTCGCCGGCCTCGACTCGCAGCGTGTCCGCGCCGGCCGAGCCGAGGTGCTCGCCGCGTCGCCGTGCCGCCCCGCAGCAGGCCGCGCAGCGAGCAGGCGAGCAGCGAGGCGCCGCCGACGGCGGCCGCCATGCGCGCATCGGGCGGCGAGCGGGGCGAGGCCGCGTCGGTCGCCAGCGGGTCGTCGGCGGCTGGGACGCGCGCACGCGTCCGGAGCGGTTCCGACCCGTAGGTCGCGGAGCGGTCACGATCTGGAGGGTGACGCGCATGACCGACGCCCGGTGCCGACGCTGAGCGCGCCGGTGCCGCGGCACGTCGTCGTCGTCGGCGGCGGCATCGCCGGGCTGGCCGCGGCCTGGTGCCTGCGAGGCCGGCCGACGGCGCCGGCCGGACGCTGCGGTCGACCGTGCTGGAGGCCGCCGGCCAGGTCGGCGGCAAGCTGCGGGTCAGCGACGTCGCCGGCGTCCCGGTCGACGAGGGCGCCGAGTCGCTGCTGCTGCGCCGGCCCGAGGCGGTCGACCTCGCCCGGTGCCGTCGGCCTCGGCGCCGACCTCGAGGACGCCGCGACGACGAGCGCCGCGATCTGGACCCGCGGCGCGATGCACCCGCTGCCGCCGGGCACGGTCATGGGCGTCCCCGCGCGACCTGCGCGCGCTGGCCGCGCAGCGGGCTGCTCACGCGCGCGGGAGCTGGCCCGCGTGCCCGGCGGACTCGTGGCTGCCGCGGACCAGCGACCGGTGACGACGTCGCGGTCGGCCGCTACGTCGCGCGCCGGATGGGCCGCGCGGTCGTCGACCGGCTGGTCGAGCCGCTGCTCGGCGGGGTCTACGCGGGCCGGGCCGACGAGCTCTCGCTGGAGGCGACGATGCCGCAGCTCGCGGCGCACGCCCGCCGGGAGCGCTCGCTGCTGGCCGCCGCCCGGGCCAGCCGGGCGCGCGCCGACCGGCGACGGCGCGAGACGGCGCGGTGTTCGGCGCGCCTGCGCGGCGGCGTCGGGCGGCTGCCCGCCGCGGTCGCGCGGCGCTCGCGGCGCCGACGTCCGCACCGGCGCCACGGTCCGCGAGCTGCGCCGGACCCCGACGGCTGGCGGCTCGTCGTCGGCCCGACCCGCGCGCCCGAGCGAGGTCGACGCCGACGCGGTGGTGCTCGCCGTCCCGGCCGGCGCCGCCGCCCGGCTGCTGCGCCGCACGCGTGCCGGCGGCGGCGGCCGAGCTGGCCGCCGTCGCGCTACGCGTCGATGGCCGTGGTCACGCTCGCCTTCCCGGCGACGGCGTTCCCGTCGCTCGCCGACCGGCTCCGGCTTCCTGGTGCCGCCGGTCGACGGCCGGTCGGTCAAGGCGGTCACCTTCTCCTCGACGAAGTGGGGCTGGTACGCCGGTGCGGCGCCTGGCCTGCGTCGTGGTCCGCGCGTCGGTGGGCCGGCTCGGCGAGGAGGCCGTGCTGCAGCGCGACGACGCCGACCTGGTCGAGCTGGCGCTGGCCGACCTGACCGACGCGCTCGGGGTGACCGACCCGCCCGTTGGACGCCCGGGTCACCCGCTGGGGCGGCGGCCTGCCGCAGTACGCGGTCGGCCACCTGGAGCGGGTCGAGCGGATCCGGGCCGCGGTGGCCGCGCAGCCCGGGCTCGCCGTGTGCGGCGCGGCGTACGACGGCGTCGGCATCCCGGCCTGCGTGGCCTCCGGCGGAGCAGGCCGCCCGGTCGACGTGCTGCGACAATGGCGCGGCATGACCGCACCGACGGATCGCGCGGGACCGCAGGCCCAAGGCGCGCGACCTCAACCAGGTCATCCGCTACACGATGTGGTCGGTCTTCCGGCTGCGCGACCGGCTGCCCGACGACCGCGCGGCGCGTCGCCGCCGAGGTCGAGGAGCTGTTCGACCAGCTGGCCGCCAAGGACGTCGTCACCCGCGGCACCTACGACGTGGCCGGGCTGCGCGCCGACGCCGACCTGATGATCTGGTGGCACGCGCCGACTGCCGAGGACCTGCAGGAGGCCTACAACCGGTTCCGCCGCACCGACCCTCGGCGCCGCGTGCGAGCCGGTGTGGTCGGTGATGGCGCTGCACCGGCCGGCCGAGTTCAACAAGTGCCACGTGCCGGCGTTCCTGGCCGACGAGGAGGCGCGCGGCTACGTCTGCGTCTACCCCTTCGTGCGGTCCTACGACTGGTACCTGCTGCCCGACGAGGAGCGCCGCGCGATGCTCGCCGAGCACGGCCAGATGGCGCGCGGCTACCCCGACGTGCGGGCCAACACGGTCGCCTCGTTCGCGCTCGGCGACTACGAGTGGATGCTCGCCTTCGAGGCCGACGAGCTGCACCGCATCGTCGACCTGATGCGCCACCTGCGCGGCGTCGCAGGCCCGGCTGCACGTCCGCGAGGAGGTGCCGTTCTACACCGGCCGCCGCAAGCCGGTCGCCGAGCTCGTGGCGGCCCTGCCGTGACGGAGCCATCAGCGCGCACCTGACGCAGGACGTCGATGAGCGCGTCCCCGCACGGCAACGACGGGCACGGGCCGGAGACCGACGTACCGCAGCAGCCGCAGCCGCCCGAGGCCGTCGCGGCCCCGAGCCGGCTGCGGATCCGGGACCAGATCGGCCGTCGGTCGCGGCTGATCGCGGTCGTGCTCAGCGTCTCGCTGCTCTACGTGATCGTCGACATCTTCGTGCACGGCCCGCTGACCGAGCTCGACGTCAAGATCGAGGCCTGGGACGGGCAGACGGCCATCCCGCAGCTGGACTCCGCGGCCTGGGCCTACGACAAGTTCGGGCAGCGCTCGGTGCTCGTCCCGATCCTGCTGGTCGTCGCCGGGGTCCTTCGCGCGGCGCCACCGCACCTGGCGCCCGGTCGTGCTCGCCGCCATGTCGTTCCTGGTCCTCAACGTCGTCGTCGGCGCGATGAAGATCCTCATCGGCCGGTCCGAGACCGAGACCGGCAACCCCGCCGTGCTCAACGGCGGCATCATCTTCCCGTCCGGCCACTCGTCGAACATGGTGCTCACCGGCGGCGTGCTCATCTACCTGTTCCTGCGGTACGCCGAGCACCCGCCGTTGCGGCGGATCGGTGCCCTCTGGACGGTCCTCACGTCGCTGACGATCCTGACCAGCCTCTACATCGGCAGCCACTGGCTGACCGACCTGATCGGCGGCGCGCTCGTCGGCGGCCTGCTGCTGCAGTCGGTGATCCTGTTCGACTCGCGACAGCGGACGTGCGGTACACGCCGGCCGTGGTGGTGGCGGCGGACGGTGGCGCTACTGCCCTTCCTCGAGACGAATCGAGACGGAGTTGATGCAGTACCGGTCCCCGGTCGGCGTCTGGGGAGCGTCGTCGAAGACGTGCCCGAGGTGCGAGCCGCAGCGGCGGCACCGGACCTCCGTTCGACGCATGCCGAATGACCGGTCCTCGATGCAGCTCGACCGCGTCGTCCTCGCCGCGGCGTAGAACGACGGCCAGCCGCAGTGGCTCTCGAACTTCGCCTCGCTGCGGAACAGCTCGGCCCCGCAGGCCCGGCAGCTGTAGACGCCGACCTGTCTTGGTGTCGGTGTACTCGCCGCGGAAGGCCGGCTCGGTGCCGCGCCTCGCGCAGCACGTGGTACTCCTCCGGGCTCAGCTCGGCGCGCCACTCGTCCTCGGACTTCTGCACGGGGTACGCGGTCTCGGCGCTGTTGCCGGCCGGCGTCGACTTCTTGAACATGCTTCGACAGTACGTCGGGGCTGCAAGTCGGGCAGCACCAGCCGGTAACGTGCTCGCATGGCGTCACCCTTCGTGGAGATCGAGGTCGGGGAGCGGACGGTCAAGGTCACCAACCCCGACAAGCTGATCTTCCCGGACGCGGGGTTCACAAGATCGACTAGTCAACTACCACCTGGCGGTCGGCGACGGCATCCTGCGGGCCCTGTCGCAACCGGCCGGTGACCATGGAGCGCTGGACCAGCGGCGTGCACGAGGGCGTCAGGCTGGCGACCAGGGCCGACGCGCGCGGCGCGGACGCGTTCTACCAGAAACGGGTCAGCAAGGGCGCGCCGGAGTGGATGGAGACCGCGCACATCGCCTTCCCCACCGGCCGGACGGCCGACGAGGTCGCGCCGACCGAGCTGGCCACCGTGGCCTGGATGCGCGCAGCAGAACACCATCATCTTCCACCCGTGGCCGGTGCGCCGGGACGACGTGGACCACCCCGACGAGCTGCGCATCGACCTCGACCCGCAGCCGGGCACCGACTTCCCCGACGCGGTGCGGGTCGCGCACGAGGCGCACGACGTCCTCGACGAGCTGGGCTGGCGCGGGTTTCCCAAGACGTCCGGGCAACCGCGGCGTGCACATCTACGTGCGCATCGAGCCGAGGTGGACCTTCACCGACGTACGGCATGCGGCCATCGCGTTCGGCCGCGAGCTGGAGCGGCGGATGCCGGGTCAGGTCACCACGAAGTGGTGGAAGGAGGAGCGCGGCGAGACGATCTTCGTCGACTACAACCAGAACGCCCGCGACCGCACCATCGCGTCCGCCTACTCCGTGCGGCCGTTGCCGCACGCCCCGGTCTCGACGCCGCTGGCGTGGGACGAGCTGCCCGACGCGGACCCGCGCGACCTCACGGTGCGCACGATGCCGGCCAGGTTCGCCGAGCGCGGCGACCTGCACGCGAGATCGACGACGTCGCGCACGACCTCACGCCGCTGCTGGAGTGGTACGAGCGGGACGAGCGCGACCACGGGCTCGGCGACATGCCCTACCCGCCGGACTACCCGAAGATGCCCGGGGAGCCGCCGAGAGTCCAACCGAGCCGAAAAAACCCGCTGAACTGGGGAAACGCCGACTGAGACAGCGTGTCGAGAGTAGGCACAGCGCTTAACCACAGCGATGTCCAAAGAGATCGACATTGCCGGGACGGGCGGGCTTCCCCGGGCTCCGCCCGCGCCCACTGCGGAGCGTTCGGCTCCCTCACGGAACCGCCAGGGTGAAGGCCAGGTTGCTGCTAAAGGCAAGCGGACCTCCATCGGCGGGAACGCCGTAGGTGTAGACCCCAATTTCGTCCGGCACTGCGGGTGGCTGGTTGCAGGTCATCAGGGGGGCGAGGACCACGAGGGGATATGGGGGACCCAAGCCCTGAGTCCCCGAGACAACCGGCGCGAGTTCGTCGATCGGAATGTTCTCCTTGAGAGTGAGGCAGAAGACGCCCGTCGACGGTGAGCGCACACTTGCTACTCCCCAGCTTCGGTTCTGATCAGGCCCGCGGACGTACCCCACCATCGGGGAACACGTAGGCAACCGCCAGAGCAAACCCGGGTGGGCCCTCCGGGCCTTCCACGCCCTGCGGTCCCTCGGCACCCTCGGGACCCTCGGGCCTTGCGGGCCCCGCCGCCCCGGCGGCGCCAGTCGGCCGCCGGCCGGACCGGCCGGGCCGGTGAGTCCGCGAAGCCCTTTCTGATTCCACACCAGCGGCCGTTCACCTGCCTTACAGGTCTGACCCTTGGCCTTGTCGATCACGCGCAGAGCGCCGCCTTGCTTCGCGTAGCACGCGGATATTTTTCCGTCACTGGCAGGGATGGCGGCGTAGGCAATGCCTGCCGTGCCGGCGACCGCGAGGGCGAGAAGGCCGGCGAGGCCCGGCGCCGTGTGCAGAGACGTCGTCCTGCATAGGCAAGGATGCTGGATCGGGAGCGCATGATGCTTCCCCGTTCTCCTGGCGCACGAGCGGCTGCCAGTGCTTGCAGAGTCGGCCCGCCAGCCATCGCAGGCAAGACCCCCATTCCGACGAGGATCTGTGAGGCTCAGTCAGCCGCCGGTCGCGGGTGCGCGCGCCGCCGGGACTCCTCTCCAGTGCCGGCTCCGGTTCGACCGCCTGGGGGATGGTCCTGAGTTCCTGCACCGCCCGCGCCGACGGCTACCGCCGGCTATCCAAGCCACAGGATGATCAGCCCGACCACGCACAGGCTCGAGATGAACAGGCCGATCGTCAGGACGAATAGCTCGTGGCGGGGATCACCGCGGCTTCCGGCTGGGTCGCGCCGGTTCCAGTCGGCCTGAGCTTGGAAGCATGCCGGGCAGCGGCAACCGTGGTTGCTGTAGGTCGAGCGGGTGCCGTGCTTGAGGTTCGGTTGTCTCTCGGGTCGCCACTTTGCGCGGCGGGCACGTAGCTCCCGGTGGTGGTCGTTGTGCGCCGGACGCACTCGGCGCACCGGCAGCCCTGGTCGTAGGCGTAGCCCCAGCCGCGGCTCGTGTCCTGCCGCTAGGGACGAGCCCGTTGTCACCCGCGAGACCCGCTGCAACCCGGCCGGCGCCAAGGGCGCGACCGTCGTTAGGGGGCTGCGGAGACCTTCCGTATCTGCGTCTCGCGACGATCCCCTGGAGTGGTACATCGAGTACGACCAGTTCAAGTTCTGGCTGGCCCGGGATTGACACGACGGACGGGCCGTCGAGCTCCCGGGCAGACCGCCGCCCGTCAGACTTGACGGACAGCGCCCCACGGCCGGGGGGTTTGCGCGGGGCGCTGCCGCCACAGCCTCAGCCTGTCGGGCGCCACGCTGCTGGACGAGGAGCACGGGCGGGGGTCGGCTCTTCCGGACGGAGACCGAGGCGGTCTTCTGCGCCGGGGTCCGGGGCGCTCTTGCGCCAAGCATCACACCGAGCGGGCGCCCCTGCCAACCCCTCGACACGAGATGCCGGGCGACAGCAACAGTGAGCGGGACACGAGCTGCGAGGTGGACTCGCGCCGCGCACGCCCCCCAGCGTTCCCCGCTCTGGCGCGGCGCGAGCCCTGCTCGCGCGGCGCCTGCTTGACCGCTCCGGGGCACCCATACGAAACGGGTGGTTGCACTGCAAATCGTCGGCGTAGGCTCTCGCCTCGTGGAGGAGATGATCTCCCCGGACGGGCACCGGGTGGAGCAGGTACTCGGGCAGCGGTCGCTGTCCCGCCCGCCGAAGCCGTATCTGCGGGTCCGGCGGCAGCTACTTCGTCCAGGACTGCGCCACCGTCCAGGAGGTCGCCCAGCTCGTCGACCTGGCGACGCTCGTGCCTGAGCAGAGATAGCGCGATCGACCCCAGCGGCAGGGTCGGGGGCGCTCGCCCCGAAAAGCCGCGCTGCGTCCCCCCAACCCCAGGTCACAGCGCGGCCCCGCTGAACCATCGCGGCGTCTGGCGTCTGCGTTACGGGCCGACGCGCTTCCGCTGCCGTTGGGCGGCCCACGCCCGCCCGCAGGGGGATGGCGGGCGTGGGCCTGACCGCACACCATCGGGGGGTCTGGCCGCGGGTGCCGCCCGAGGTCCTCGCCCGAGGCCGTCGCCGTCAAGGATTCCAGCGTCCCATGGCGGCCATGTCGTCGCGCAGACACACCTGCATTTCCCGATCGGCCCACGTCATCACTGCTGCCTCAGAGAGTCCTCATGTTTGGTGCCGCCGTGGATGGTTCCCCCCACCACCGCGGCGGCGCTCTCGGGGTCGTGGGGGGGTCAGCTCTCCGCCGTCCGCTCTCCCACTCGCACGCCCAGGCGGAACGCCTCGATTACGGCCCGCTCGCGCTTCCGCATGAGCCGGCCGGAACGCCGTCGCCCACCAGCTCGCAGTCCTCGACCGCGAGGACCAGGTACCAGACCAGCGACGCGGCCTGCTGGGCGGTGAATCGGATCTCGGGTGTGCCCGAGTCGGGGTGCTCGCTGAGGTCGAGGACGACATGGAGCGCCTCGTCGCCGCGACGGGCACCGACGAAGACGTCGGCGGGCAGCGCTTACCGGGGAGGCACCCCGAAGATGCCGGGGGACCCGATGCGGGTCCAGCCAAGCCGTGCCTAAGCGTCCTGCCAGCGGAGACGTGGCGGACTAGGTCGGCGTGAGGCGGCGGCGGCTCACCTCTTGCGCAAGATCAACTCGGACTGGTCGGATCCTTGCCGGCGACGAGCTCGCTCATCACGTCGCCTTCACCGAGCTTGAACTCGACGTAGAGCGCGTACGTGCCGTTGCGGTCGGTGTCGAGAGTCGGCCCAGTCGAGAATGTCGTCGAGGTCGGCGTCCGCGCCGAAGTAGATCTTCTCCACGAGCCACCACGTGGGCGGCTCGTCCATGAAGCCTTTCGGTTGCGCGACCATCGCGAAGAAGTCCGCGCGATAGCGGGCCGGAACCGTATAGCCGGGCAGCAGCCTCGACCATGCCACCGGGAGATGGGACGTCCGCACGGCTCATTGTGTACCCGTCCCTGCCATCTGCAGGCCGCAATCATGAGCGCGACTCGGGGGTGCGCGCAGGAAGGCTTGACTAACCCTCGAGCGCGGCGGAATCTCAAGCCAGGCGGTCGCCTCTTCCATCCCGGGCGAGCGCCTAGGCCCGCACCCTTCCTGACCCCCCAAGGGAGGACGCGGGCCGCCTGCCCGCCGAGGCCGGTGCGGATCGGCCGGGAGGACACCCCCCAAGCCGAAGACTCCCGACCGACCGCTGGCGCCAAGGGTGATATCGGTCACGCTGGTCAGCCATCGGTCGTTCAGCCACGATCGCAACGCCACGTGAGGAAGCCGGTCCGGACAGCGACGAGCTGTCCCCACAACGGCTGATGCAACCCCCGAGCCCAGCGGCGCATCCTCGACGAAGGCGCCGCGCTCCGCTCCCGAGGGGGGTCAGGGAAAGCGCGGCGCCGCCACTAGGGAAGCCCCCCGGCGAGCCGTCGCGGTGCGCACGTTTCCAGCCCAAGCATGGTCAGGCGGGATGCGCGTCCAGCACGGCAAAGGCTCCGGCGGCGAGCAGTGCCAGTGCGATCACGATTCGCAGCACGAATGCCCGCAGCCTCGGCACGGAGGCGATCGGCTCCGCGTGCGGACTCGGACTCGACCTCGGTAGCGGTCCGCTGCAGCGCCAGGAACTGGCCAAGAGTGTCGTGGCCGGCGAGTGACAGGCCGCTCGGAGCCTTGGACTCCTGAGCCACGACGAACATGGACGGCTTGCCCTGGACCTCGAGTGGCACCGGGTCGCGTGAGATCTCGACGTCCGGTTGGTCGACGAAGCTACCGGGCTTGCGGTGACGCACCGGAACAGCGTGCCAATGGTCCGGAAATTTCGCCACCCTAGGGATCAGTCGGCGGGACCCGGCCCTGACGGCTCTTGGCCAGCGCGTCTGAGCAGGCGCCGCAGTGAGTCCCGTAGGCGCGCGGAAAGTCCAGTGCTGGCCAGTGGTGCAGGTCGGGTCCCATCAGCCCGCACAGGGTGCGGTGCGCGACCTCGTCGAAGGCGTGCATGATGCCGCCCGGGATGGCTGGCCCGGGAGACCTCGAGTAGCTCTCGTCCCTCGAGATGTTCCTCGTCCGCTCACTGACGACGTACGGGGTCACTTTGTGCTCACTCCAGCTCTTGTCGTGTGGTCGGCTCGACGCACAACGGGCCGAGCGACACCCCCATGCCTCGCCGGCCCGGCCCGCTGCTGCGCACCCAATTCTCGGCGAGCCGGCATCAGGTGGGCCATCGGACGATCGGGCGGACCGAATCCACCGCGCGGCCGGTACCGCGCGGCCGGTGCCCGCGCCGCCGGACCGAGGGAGGGGATCAACGGCGGCACGGGCGGTCCGAAGACCGCCCTCCGCGGGGTCCTGGCGGGGGATGGGTGGGGACTCGCGCCGCCGTCCCCCCTGCAGTGCCTGTCCCCCTGCAGGTGGCGGCGCGAGCCCAGCCCGCGCGGCCGCTGCTTCACCGCTGGCCCGAGGGTAAGAAGGCCATCACCGACATGCAAGACATCGGCCGACACGAATTGCTGCGGGCCGTCGAGCGTCTACGCAGTCTGCGTCCAGCATCGCCCGACGTGGCCAGATGATGGCCAACTGGGGCGTTTGGGGCAGGTAGGGCCGGAGACAGGGGGCCGATCACCCGCGGGCGAGCGCCAGCACCGCCGCCACCGGGCCTGCCCCATCCTGCTCCACGACGGGAGAAACCCCATGTTCGGACGTACCACCAAGCTGCTGGCCGCCTCGGTCAGCCTCGCTGTCGTCGCCCTGGTGGGCGGTGGCGGTGCCCAGGCCGCCTCGGCCCAGAGCATCACCAACGAGTTCGGGACGCTGAAGACCAGCAAGGTCACCGGCCACACCGAACAAGGGCGCGACCTTCGCCGGCAAGTACAAGGTGATCAAGTTCGTCGACCGCAACGGTCACCTGAAGGCGGTCGGCCGGCTCTCCGGCACCCTGACCAAGAAGAGCGGCGCCACCCAGGACTTCGCCGGCCGGGTCCGGATGCCGGTGAACATGCAGGCCACCCGGGCCGCCAACGCCACCTCGGCGCTGCCGACCACGTCCTCGACCGCCGGCACCTCGGCGGTCAGCTGCGACATCCTGCACCTGGTCCTCGGCCCGCTGGACCTCGACCTGCTCGGCCTGGTGGTGCACCTGGACAAGGTCGTGCTCGACATCACCGCCGTCCCCGGCGCCGGCGCCCTGCTCGGCAACCTGCTCTGCGCCGTGGTCGGCCTGCTCGACGGCACCGGCATCGGCGGCCTGAGCGGCATCCTCACCAACCTGCTCAACGCCATCCTCGGCATCCTGCAGGCGTAACCAGGACGACCGTACCCGCACGACCGCAGTCTGCGCACAACCACGGCGCCCCCGGCCACATCGGCCGGGGGCGCCATGCGTGCGGGTGCGGTGCGTCAGCGCAGGACGTAGTAGGTGAAGTCGATCCGGTAGGACCGCACGTCGTACCACGCGACCCCGGTGGTGAGCGTCATCCAGCGCAGCACCCGCGACCGGATGAGCAGCGGCGTGGCCTTGACGGCCTTGCCGCCGTAGGTGCCGATCGAGGGGCCGAGCCGGACGGTGTGGTCGCTCAGGTTCTGCAGGCTGTCGTAGTAGACGATCTTCGCCGAGTCGCGGTAGCGCGGGTCGCCGCGGCCGCCGTACGCCGAGACGCGCACCGTGCCGTAGCGGATCGCCTCGGGCAGGCGCACCTGGTGGTCGGCCGCGGCGAAGGCGTCGCCGGACGTGCAGATCGAGGAGGCGGCGTAGCTCGACCCAGTCGTCGTGCTTGCCGGTGGTGCGCCGGAAGACCTGCGAGCAGGGGTCCTCGAAGGTCTGCTGCAGCGAGCCGCGCGCGGTCACCGTGGTCGAGCCCTTCTGCCGCACCAGGCGCTGCGACGACACCGTGACCGTGCGGGCCTTCGACCTGGACCGGTTGCCCGCGAGGTCCTCGGCCACGAACCGCACCCGGTAGGTGCCGGGCACGAGCTGGCCGCCGGCCCGCCGGCCGTTCCACCCGATCGCCACCGGTCCGGCCGGGTGGGAGCGTTTCCCGATGGTGCGGACCGGGGTGCCGCTGCGGGTGGCGATCTCGAGCTGCAGCCGGCCCAGAGGCTCGCGCGTCGTGCCCGAGACGGCGACGGTGTCGAGGTAGCCGTCGTCGACCGGAAGGACGCGCGCCGACGCGGCGTGCACCCCGCGCAATGCCGGGGAGGTGCGGTCGACGACCACGGCCCGGCTGGTCAGGCCCTGCAGGTCACCGTCCACGGTCGACACCTGGACGGCGAACGTGCCGTCGGCCACCACGTGCCCGTCCGAGCGCCGGCCGGTCCAGGTCGCGACATGCTGGCCGGCGTCCTGGCGGCCGAGCGCCTTGCGATAGATGACCTCGCCGAACGGGTTCCGCACCTGCAGTGTCGGTGTCTGGCTGCGGTCGAGGCGGTAGGTGACCTTCGTGCTGTCGCGCCGGCCGTCGCCGTTCGGGCTGATGGCGGACGGGGACACCGACACGATCCCCGGGTGCAGGCGGGCGACCGTGACAGCCGCCTCGCCGGCCCGGGTCCCGTCGCAGGTGACGGCGTCGCGGCAGAGGTAGGCGCGCACGGTGTGGAGGCCGTCCCCGAGACCCTCGGTGTCCAACGTGACCGCATACGGCGCCGTGGTGTCGGTGGCGACGCCGGGCCCGCTGGCTGCGCCGTCGACCGCGAACCGGACGGTCGCGCCGGCGGGTGCGTCCGCCGTCGCGGCAAGCGTGTCGCCGCGCACCTCCTGGCCGGGCACCGGTGCGGTGAGCGCGGGTGCCGGGTTGTCGACGGTCACCGCGACGGTCGCCGGGTCCCTCGCACTGGTCGATCGACGCTGCAGTCGGCGGCGGTGACCGGCTGGCGGCCACCGAGGCCGTACGTCGGGAAGGTCGCGCTCGCGACACCGCCCGAGACGGCGACGTTCTGCGCCAGGTCGCCGAGGCCGAGCCGCACCCGGGGAGCGGTGCTCGATGACGGAGACCGTCATGGCGCCGCTGACGACCGCGCCGTCCGCAGGTGCCGGAGATCGCCGGTGCCGTTCCCGGCGGCAGGAAGTCGAGCGCGCGGTCGACGTGCAGCAGGCCGTGGGCGAAGCCGATCCGGGCCGTGTCGGCGCCGCTCCGACGAGCGCCTGCTGCAGGTCGGCGGCGGTGCGGCCGGGCCGGTAGGCGGCCAGCAGCGCCGCGGCGCCGGAGACCAGAGGAGCGGAGTACGACGTCCCGTCGGCCACCTCGTAGCCCCCGCCGGGGGTGGCCACGACGATCGAACGACCGGGAGCGGCCAGGTCGACCCACGAGCCGAAGCTGGAGAACGGCGCCCGGACGGCGCCGTTGCTGGAGGTGGCGCCGACCGCGACGACGCCGGGGAGAGCTGCCGGGAACTGCTTGGCCGACGCTGCCCTCGTTGCCGGCGGCGGCGACCACCAGCACGTCGTGCGCCTCGGCGTAGGCGACGGCGGCCTCTCCAGCCGGTCGGAGGTCGGGCCGCCGAGGCTGAGGTTGACGACGTCGGCGCCGTGGTCGACCGCCCAGACGATGCCGGCAGCCAGGTCGTCGGTGAAGATCCGGCCGGTCACGTCGGCGACCTTGACGGCGAGCAGGCTGGTGTCGCGCCCGGCGCCGGCGATGCCGACGCCGTTGCCGGTCGCGGCCGCCGCCACGCTCGCCGTCCCGGTGCCGTGGCCGACGACGTCGT
Source organism: uncultured Actinomycetota bacterium (assembly GCA_963728425.1). Classification (GTDB taxonomy): domain Bacteria; phylum Actinomycetota; class Actinomycetes; order JACCUZ01; family JACCUZ01; genus JAVEDA01. Next base: position 27,569 of record CAVSKC010000018.1, on the reverse strand, counting down.
GGACGTCGGTGCCGCCGGCTGACGGCGTTGTAGGTGCCGACGACCTTGCCCGCGAGGTCGGGGTGGCGCACGTCGACGCCGGAGTCGACGATCGGCGATCCGGACCGTCCGCGCTGCCGGTCGCGCCGCGGTCCCAGGTGGCCGGCAGGCCGAGGGCGCGCGAGGTAGTTGCGCTGCTCGCCGAACTTGGGGTCGGCGGGCTCGTCGTCGAACCACCGGCGGTGGGCGACGCCGACCGAGGTCACGTCCGCGCGGGCAGACAGCCGGTCGCGCAGCCGGCGGCCGTGTCGGCGGCGGGCACCTCGAAGGACACCGAGTGCAGGGCCCGGACGTGCCCGGTCCTGGTCGCGCCGGCCGCCTCCGCAGCGCGGGTGACGGCTGCGGCGGCGCCCGGCAACGTCCCGACCACCAGGCGCACGGTCGCCCGGCCCGGTTGCGCGGCCGAGGCCGCGGCCGTGCCGCCGGTGGCGGGCATGACCGCGAGCGCGAGCAGCGCGGCGAGCAGCGTGCTGACAGCGGCCCGGGTGGGTCCGGTCGCGGGCATGTAGGTCCCCAAGTGGTGGCGGATCGGCGAGCATTCGAGATCAGGCCTGGTCAAGTATCCGTCACGGTCGGCCGGGGCTGGTCGGCTTTGGCCCGGTTTGGCCACCTCCGGCGGGTCGACCGCTGCGGTCAGCTGATCACGCGGTCGGTGCCGGACACGACGTGCAGCACCGGCAGCGCCAGCTCGTCGCGCAGCCGGGAGGCCCAGTCGCGGTGCAGGGCCTCCTCGACCAGGTGCGGCGGGGTCACCACGATGATCTCGTCGGAGTCGTCGAGCCCGGCCGCCTCGACGGCGGCGGGGACCGGGTCGGAGCCGGTCACCGAGCCGTGCGCCGACAGCCCGGCGGCGGCGAGCAGGTCGACCGAGGCGTTGACCGCGTGCATGGCGTCCTGCTCCGCCTGCTGCGGCGTCTGGTCGTCATCGTCGTCCAGGGCGTCCCGGAGCCGGCCGAGCGCGATCTCGTCGAGCGCCTCGATCAGCCGGTTGTGCTCGGCGTCGGCCGGGACGAGCAGGTGGACGCTGACCTCCTCGTGCCGTGCAGCTGGGCGATGCGTTGGACGTCGTGCTCGCGCAAGGTCGTCTCGGTGAGCAGCAGGATCGTGTACACGAGGGCCCTTCGGGTCGTACGGCGGTCGGCGGCGCGGTCCTGGCCGGACGCTGCGGAGGCTAGGCGCCCAGGATCTCGGCCAGGTCGAAGCGTACGGGGCGGTCGATCTGCTCGTAGGTGCAGGACTGCGGGTCGCGGTCCGGCCGCCAGCGCTTCCAGTGGGCGGTGTGCCGGAACCGGGTGCCCTCCATGTGGTCGTAACTTCACCTCGACGACGAGGTCGGGTCGCAGCGGCACCCAGGACAGGTCCTTGCTGGCGTTCCAGCGGCTGACGGCGCCCGGCAGCCGGCCCTTCTCGTGCGCCTCGGCCTCGGCCCAGGCGGCCCAGGGGTGGCCGGACACGTCGTCCACGGCGTACGGCGCGAGCTCGTCGACCAGCTCGGCCCGGCGCTTCATGGTGAAGGACGCCGAGACCCCGACGTGCTGCAGCGTGCCCGTCGTCGTCGTAGAGGCCGAGCAGCAGCGAGCCCGACCACCCCGCCGGACTTGTGCCAGCGGTAGCCCGCCACGACGCAGTCGGCGGTGCGCTCGTGCTTGACCTTGGCCATGGCGCGGACGTCGGGCTGGTAGCGTGCCGGTGGTCGGCTTGGCCACCACGCCGTCGAGCCCGGCGCCCTCGAACACCTCGAACCACTGCTGCGCGACAGCCGGGTCGTCGGTCGACGGGGTCATGTACACCGGGACTGTCGGCCAGCGACATGACCTGCTCGAGCCGGGCGCGGCGCTCCCCGAACGGCGTCGACAGCAGCGACTCGTCGTCGACCGCCAGCAGGTCGAAGGCGACGAACGACGCCGGGGTCTCCTCGGCGAGCTTGTCGACCCGCGACTTGGCCGGGTGGATGCGCTGCAGCAGCGCCTCGAAGTCGAGCCGGTCGCCGGTGGCGATGACCACCTCCCCGTCGACCACGCAGCGGTGCGGCAGGTTGGCGCGCAGCGCCTCGACCACCTCGGGGAAGTAGCGGGTGAGCGGCTTCTCGCCGCGGCTGGTCAGCTCGACCTCGTCGCCGTCGCGGAACACGATGCACCGGAAGCCGTCCCACTTCGGCTCGTACAGGTAGTCACCGGTCGGGATCGCCTTGACCGACTTGGCGAGCATCGGGCCGACGGGGGGCATCACGGGCAGGCGCACGCCAGCCATCATGCCGGGTCCGACAGATGAGGGTCGGCCGGATCGTGACTGGCCGGATCGGCGTCAGGTGGATCCGGGTCTGGTGGATCCGGGTCTGGTGGGTCCGGGTCGGGGAGGCCGAGCAGGGTCAGGTCGGCCAGGGTGGCGAGGGCGGCTCGTTGGGTGTTGCGGCGGGGGGTGCGGGTGGAGTCGATCCAGGGTGGTGGGATGACGTGGATGGCGCCGTCGATCAGGGCGACGTCCCAGCCGTCGTGGTGGACGACGCGGTGGTGGAAGTCGCAGAGCAGGCAGCAGTTCTCGGTGGAGGTCTCGCCGAAGTCTTCCCAGGGGATCCGGTGGTGGGCCTGGGTCCATTCCGGTGGCCGGTCGCAGCCGGCGAAGGCGCAGCCGCCGTCGCGGGCGACCAGGGCCCGCCAGATGGCCTGGGTGACCGGGTAGGAGGAGCGGCCGACGTCGAGGGGTTCGCCGTTGCTGCCGAGCAGGACGGGGATGATCCGGGCGTCGCAGGCGATCCGGCGGGCGGTGCCGGCGGAGATCGGGCCGCACCAGTCCAGGTTGGCGGCGGGTGCCCCGGCGCGTTGTTGCAGGGTGTCCAGGGTCATGGTGACGGTGATGGTGGCGGCGGCGCCGTGGCTGGTGGGGGACAGGTCGGCGGCGGCGTAGCGGCGCAGCAGCTCGGCCAGGGCGTCGGCGTTGCGTTGGGCCGGGGTGCGCAGGTCGCGGTGGCCGTCGGTGGCGGGGCGGGGTGCGGCCAGCGGGGTGAGCTGGGAGCACAGGGCGGCGGTGAGCTCGGGGTCGAGGCGGCCGCGGACCACCGAGGAGCCGTCGTTCTGCAGCCGGACCTGCAGCTCGCGGGTGGCGACCTGGTGGGCTTCCGTCTCGGCCAGGTCCTGCCCGCCGGTGTCGTCCAGGGTGTGGCGCAGGTGGGTGCCGATGTGCGCGAGGGTCTTCGGGTCGTGGGCGGCGGCGGCCTGCACCAGTGCGGTCTCGGCGTCCATTCGAACGACGGGATCGACGGTGTCGGGCAGCGCGGCGACCGCGGTGGTGATCACCGCGACGTGCTCGGCGGAGACCTGGCCGGCGGCGAAGGCGTCCCGCAGCCCCTGCCGGGGCCGGGTCACCCCGTCGTCGGGATGGCCGACCAGCGGGCCGGCCGGGTCGTCGTGCAGCGCCTTGGCGGTCCGGACCAGCCGGGTCGCGGTGGCCGGGTGCAGCCGGTGCGCGGCCCGCAGCCAGGCGGCGGTCGAGGTCCGGCCCCGCTCCACCGCGACCCCGCGCCGGTCGATCTCGTGCACCAGCCGCAGGGTGGCCGCCTCGACCCGGTGCCCGACCTGCAGCAGCCGGCCGGTCAGCAGCCGCAGGTCCTCCGACGCCAGCAGCGTCCAGGTCCGCGGTGGTGAGCAGGTCCAACGCGTCGTGCACCGCGTCGACCGCCCCGTGCACCGGATGCTGCACCGCGGGCACCGCGGGCACCGGCGGCATCGGGTCCACCGGCGGCGGCTCGACGGTCGAATACATGTTCGAAAGACTACCGACCACCCCGGACACAACCCGGCCTCGAGAACTGATTGTGGACAGTGGATCCAGCCGTCCACAGGAACGACCATCCGGCGCGCCTGCGGCCGAGACGAACCCGGACACGCGACACTTCCGACGGCTCGGGGTGGGTCAATCCGGAGGGTTGTCATGTCTGCAGGGATCAAGTCGGCCGCACGTGGCGTGCTGACCGGGGGGATCGTCTTGGCGGTTCTGCTGAGTGCGCCGGGGATGTCCTCGGCCAAGCCGAAGCCGATCACGCCGACGCCCCAGATCACCGGGCCGGCAGCCTTCGTGGCCTCCCGGACCGCGACGCTCAGCTTCACCGACAGCCGCACCGACGCGACGTTTACCTGCCGGCTGGACGCGGGCGCCGGCGAGGGCCTGCACCAGCCCGGTGACCTACCAGAACCTCGCCGAGGGCAGCCACACCTTCCGGGTCCGCGCCAAGAGCCCGACGCTCCGGCAGAGCAACGAGGCCAGCCTCACCTGGACAGTCGACGTCGACGCCGCCGGCCCAGCCGACGGTGACGTCCCCGTCGAGCCCGACGTCGTCGGCGACCGTGACAGTGCGCTTCAACAGCACGTCGACCGACGTCGACCACTACCTGTGCAGCCTCGACGGGGGAGCGGCCACCACCTGCTCGAGCCCTCAGTCGGTGACTGCCTCGGCCGAGGGGCTGCACACCTACGCAGTAACTGCCGTCGACCGCGCCGGCAACACCAGCACCGCTGGCACCGGCTTCTGGTACCGCGACTCACTCACCCCGGTCCCGGTCGTCAACGACGGGCCCTCGGACCCGACCACAGCGACTGGTGCCACGTTCACCTTTGCCAGCAGCGAGGGCGCCGTCTCGTTCGGCTGCTCGCTGGACGGTTCGCCGTTCACCGCGTGCACCACCGGCAAGGTCTACAGCAGCCTCGGCCTCGGCACCCACACGTTCAAGGTCCGGGCGACGGACAGCAACGGCAACACGGCGGACTCGGCGACGTACACCTGGCACGTGGTGCCCGAGCCTGGCGGTCACCCTGCGACTGGACGAACCCGGCCGCCCTGCCGGCGGCCAACACCTCCGCGACGACCGGCACCTTCGCCTATGCCACGACCGGCGCGACCACCGTCGCCTGCGCGCTGGACTCGGCCCCGGTCGCCGGCTGCGGCGCCACTAGTGCGCCGACCGTGGTCGGTCTCGCGAACGGGTGCACACACTTCACGGTGACCGCTAGACGCAGGTCTTCCCAACCAGATCGTCCTGCGCCACGGCTGGACGGTCGACACGGTCCCGCCGCGCGCACCGGTCGTGCTCGGGCCCTCCGGTCTGGTGGCGTCGACCAGCGCGACGCTGACCGTCCTGGCATCTGCCATCGGTGACGCCCTCAGCTGCACCCTGGACGGTGCCGCCGCGTCGTGCACCTCGCCGGTAGCGCTGACCGGGCTCGCCCAGGGCACGCACACCTATCGCGCAACCGAGAGCGACCTGGCCGGCAACACTGCTGCCACCTCGATCAGCTGGACCGTCGACACGACACCTCCTGTCGTGACCGTCACCGGCTCGACCACCCTGTCGGGCCCGGTGCGGCTGGCGATGAACGAGGCGGTCACCGGGCTCACCACCTCTTCCGTGCTGCTCCGCCCGGTGGGTGGCGCCGCGATCCCGTCGACGCTCGCGTGCGCCGACGCTGCCAAGGTCGCCGTCGCCTGTGACGCCACCAACATCCGGTCGGCCACCCTGACACCGGCGGCGCCGCTGGTGCCCGGACAGCACTACGAGGTGGTGGTGAACCCCGCCGGCGCGGCCACGTTGACCGACATCGCGGGCAACCCGGCCGCCACCAAGACCACCGCGTTCCGTGGCGCGCTGCTGAACCAGGAGTGGAGCGCTGCGGCGTCGTACCGCTGGAAGCGGGTGGCGACGACGAAGGCGCTCGGCGGCTCGTACGTCGTCGAGCACCGGGCTGGCGCGACCGCGTCCTGGTCCTTCACCGGAACGGCAGTTACCTGGGTCACCGCGACCGGGCCCCGCTCGGGCCGGGCGCAGGTGTGGGTCGACGGGGTGAAGAAGCGCGCGGTCAACAACTACGCGGCCGGCGCGCACTGGAAGGTGGCCCGCACCGTCTCGGGCCTGTCCGCGGGAACGCACACCGTCAAGATCGTCGTCCTCGGCCGTAAGGGCGCGAAGAGTGCGACGGACACGCAGGTCGTCGTGGACGGCTTCAAGGTCGGTACGACGATGACGGCCAGCCCGTCGCTCCGGCTGACCTGGCCACGCGGCACCAGCGCCAAGGCATCCGGCGGCGCCTTCGTTCGGGACGACCTCGCCGGCGCCTCGACCACCTTCCGGTTCCGGGGCACCGGCGTCACCTGGATCAGCGCCACCGGCCCCGCGTTCGGCAAGGCTGCGGTCTTCATCGACGGCAAGCGGGTGCGTCGGGTGGACAGCTGGTCGGCCACGGCGAAGTTCAAGGTCGGCAGGTCGTTCACTGGCCTTTCCGACACCGTGCACACGATCCGGGTCAAGGTCCTGGGACGGCACCGGGCCGCTGCGACCGGAAACATGGTCGTGGTCGACGGGTGGCGGGTCGCGTAGCAGCGCGCTCTCCGTGGCGAGGGTCAGCCGACGACGTAGCGAGTGAGCAGCACGCTGTCCTGCTCGAGGAGATGCGCCAGCGACAGTGACACGCCGAGGTCCGGCCCGCTGACCACGCGCGGCCCGTCACCACCCACCAGCTGTGGCGCGAGAGTGAGGCACAGCTCGTCCAGCCGACCGGCGGCGGCGACCGCAGCAAGCAACGACGGACCTCCCTCGCAGAGCACCCGGCCCAACCCTCGCTCGGTCAGTGTGTCGAGCGCAGCCGCCAGGTCGACAGCATGCTCGCCGGCGACCACGACGTCGGCGACCGCAGCGAGCCGGTCCCGCGCCGCAGGGTCGGCACCGGCGTGGGTGATGACGACGGTGCGCTCGGCGCCGCCGTGGAACAACTGCGAGTCCGGGTCGAGGTCGAGCCGTCCCGAGACGAGGGCCAGCACCGGAGCGGGTCGCTGACCCAGTGACGCGCGCACCCCGGCGTACGCCTCCTTGGGTCGGAGTGCGCGGTAGCCCTCGGTGCGAGCCGTGCCGGCGCCGACGAGGACGACGTCAGCGAGCCCGCGCAGGACGCCGAAGACCTCCTTGTCGGCGGCGCTGGAGAGCCCTTCGGAGCGGCCGTCGCGGACCGCCGAGCCGTCCAGCGACGACACCATGTTCGCGCGCAGCCAGGGTCGGTCGTTCGGGTAGCGGTACGCGACGATCGGGTCGACTTTCTCGTCGTACGTCGGGTGCAGCTGGCGCATGCGCTTGATCCTCGCACCGGCGACCGCGTGCGCGGAGTGAGGGTCTGCTACTTGCTGTGACGTTTTCGCCGGGCAATGCGATGTTCTTCCCACAGCGGCGTGACCGGAGCCGCGCGCGACAGTTGGGCAGGACGTGATCGAGCAGCTCGGGGTGAGCGCGGTGCGGCGCACCGTCGTCGCGTCGTGCGCCGGGCTGCTCGTCACCGTGCTGGTCCTCGTCGTGCCCTCGCTGCGCTTCGCCTACCGCAGCCACGGCGCGCACCTGGTTCTCGAGACGGCCGTGACGCTGGTCGCGGCGCTGGTGGCCTTCCTCTCTACGGCCGCTACCGGCGCAGCTCCGCCCTCAGCGAGCTGCTGCTCGTCTACGCGATGTCTCTGCTCTCCCTGACCGCCCTGTTCTTCGTGACCCTGCCCGACCTGATCGGCGGGGACGTCGGGGCGGCGCGGCGAGCAGCTGGGCGGCCCTCGTCGTCCGCTTGGTCGCTGGGCCCTGCTGATCGCTCGCCGCGGCGGTGGTGCCGGCGCACGCGCGTGCACCAGGTGGCGCGGCCCTGGCGCGAGCTCGTCGGCGTGGTTGTTCGCTGCTGGTCGCGGTCTGGCCACCGTGCGTGCTGGCGCTGGCGTCGGTCCTGCCGGACGCCGTCGCCGTTACGGTGTCGGCCGAGGACTCGGGACGGCCGTCGTTCGAGGGTCACCCGGTCGTGCTTCGCCCTCGCAGCTGGTCGACCTTGTCGTGCTACGCGGTCGCGGCCGTCGTGTTCACCCGACGTGCGCAGCCGAGACCGGCGACGACTGCTCGGCTGGTTCGGCGCTGCGTGCGCGCTCGGCGGCGTGGGCGCGCGGTGTCGACTACCTGCTGTTCCCGTCGCTCTACACCGACTGGCTGTACGCCGGCGACCTGCTGCGGCTCGGCTTCTACGTGCTGCTCCTCGTCGGCGCGGTGCGCGAGATCCAGGACTACTGGGAGGCCCAGACCGTCGTTCGCGGTCGAGTCCGAGCGTCGCCGGCTGGCCCGCGACCTGCACGACGGGGTCGTTGCAGGAGCTGGGCTGGATCCGGACCGACCTGTCGCCCGCGGGCCGCATCCGGCGGAGGCGATCGGTGCGGCCGCCGACCGGGCGCTGGACGAGGCCGCGGCGGCGATCCGACCCAGTCGCGCGCCGTCCGGACGAGCCGTTGGCCATCGCCCTGCGTCGGGCGAGTGCATCGAGGTGGGCGACCGCTACGACGTGCCGGTCGAGCTGGCGCTGGACGAGTCGGTCGACGGTGCCGCCGCCGGTCCGCGAGGAGCTGGTGCGGATCGCGCGCGAGGCGGTGGCGAACGCGGCCCGGCACAGCGGCAGCCCGACCGTCGGGTCACGCTCTCCGACCGGCGGCTCACAGGTCGGTGACGACGGGGCGCGGCTTCGACCCGGCGTACGGGTCGCCCTGGTGGTTTCGGGCTCACCAGCATGCGCGAACGTGCCGATGCCATCGGAGCGGCGCCGACTATCACGTCCGCTCCGGGGCACGGGACGATGTGTGGAGGTGACGTGGTGACCGCGCCGGGATCAGGGTGCTCGTCGCGGACGACCATGCGCCGACGCGCGCCGGCGTCCGCGCGTCGCTGGACGCGGAGGGCTTCGAGGTCGTCGGCGAGGCGTCCAACGCGCGGGCCGTCGTCGAGCTCGCCGTCGACGCTGACGCCCGACGTCGTGCCTGCTGGACATCCACATGCCCGGTAGTGGCATCGCGGCGGCCGAGGAGATCAGCCGCGAGCTGCCGGACTGCGCAGTCGTGATGCTGACCTACTCCCGCGACGACGACGACCTGTTCGACTCGCTGCGGGCCGGTGCCCGCGGCTACCTGCTGAAGGACATGGACCCGGACCGGCTCGGGCCGGCGTTGCACGGGGTGCTGGCGGGGGAGGCGGCGCTGCCGCGGTCGCTGGTGTCGCGGGTGCTCGAGGAGTTCCAGGGACGGTCGCGGCGCAAGCTCTTCGTCCAGGCCCAGCGGCCCACCCAGCTCACCTCCCGGGAGTGGGAGGTGATGGAGCTGCTGCGCGAGGGCCTGTCGACCGAGGAGGTCGCGGAGCGGCTGTTCGTCGCGCCCGGGCACGGTGCGCGTGCACGTCTCGTCGGTGCTCAAGAAGCTGCGGGTGCCCGATCGGGCCGCCGCCATCAGGGTGCTCGGCGGGCGAGTGATCGCCCGGTTTGTCCGGTTTGCTCGGCCGATGATGCCGCCATCAGCCGAACGGACGAGGTTGTTGACCACGCAAGCGCGTTCAGGGATCTGAACGCATAGACCACCCGTCTCGGTCATGTGCGGCAAAGCGGACACCCCTAGGTTCCCTCGTGCTGGCCTGCGCCAGCCGTGCCTTCGCGCACGCAACGGGATGGTTTCCAAGGGGCGGGACACGCACATGGCTGAGTCACTGCGACGCAGCAGCTTCTTCGGGACGCCGGGGGGTCGGCACCGACGACAGCTGGTGTTCAGCGAGCGGATCCTGCGGGTCCGCGCCGCTCCGGGCGGCGGTCACGGCGTTCGCCGTGGTCGTCGCGGGGCTGACGACGCCGATGCTGCAGGCCTCGGCCGAGGAGACGACGCCCCCGCCGTGGCGCCGGTCTCGTACCTGGTCACGTTCGCCGCCGGCGCCTCGGCCGCCGACCAGGCGGCCGTGCTCGCCGACGCCGGCGCGACCGACGTCGACGCCATCCCGCAGCTGCGGATGCACGCGTGTCACTCGTCCCGGCCGACACGCGTGCGTCGGTCGCTGACTCGCTGCGCGCGCTGCCGTCGGTCACGAACGTCAACCTCGACCGCGAGCGCGTCGCCGAGGGCACGCCCGGACGACCCGTCGTACGCCGACCAGTGGGCCCTGCCGAAGATCGGCTGGGACGCGGCGCGTGACGCGGTGACGCCCGGCCGGGTCCTCCGTCGTCGCCGTGCTCGACACCGGTGTCGACGGCTCGCACGCCGACCTGGCCGGCCAGCTGGTCGCCGGCACCTCGGTGCTCGACGGCTCGCGACCCGCCTCGCCGACCCGAACGGTCACGGCACCGCCATGGCCGGCATCGTCGCCGCCGACACCAACAACGGTCGTCGGGATCGCGGGCGTCGGCTACGACGGCGTCAAGGTCATGCCGGTCACGGTGCTCGGCGCGGACGGCACCGGCCAGGACAGCGACATCATCGCCGGTGTCGTCTAGGCGGCCGACCACGGCGCCGACGTCATCCTGATGTCGTTCTCGAACCCGGGCTACTCGCCGGCCCTGCAGGCGGCTCTCGACTACGCCTGGGACAAGGGCGCCGTGCTCGTCGCGGCGACCGGCAACGACGGCGTCTCGACGCCGACCTTCCCGGCCGGCTCGACCGGGGTCGTCGGCGTCTCGGCGACCAACGAGTCGGACGCGCTGTCGTCGTCGTCGAACTACGGCGCCGACACCTTCCTCGCCGCGCCTGGCGTCGGGATCGTCACCGACGCCGCCGGTGGCGGCATCACCTCAGTCACCGGTACGTCGGCCTCCGCCGCCGTCGTCGCCGGTGCCGCCGGTGCTGCTGGCAGCTGCTGACGCGCTCGGCCGGGCCCTGGCGTCATCGTCGGCCGCCTGGCGCGCAACGCCGACGCGGCCGGCACGGCCGAGCAGACCGGCAACGGCCGCCTCAACCTCGGCCGCGCCGTCGCTGACATCTCGCACCGACGCGGTCAAGCCCGCCGGCGCCGCCCCCGTCGGCGACGGCGGCCCCTTCGTCGGGCCCTACGTCGTGGCCGCGAACAACGACGCCCACGTCGCGCCCGGCTGGGCGCCGACCAACACGACGACCACCTTCAGCACGCTCTACCGCAAGACCACCGGCGGCACCGTCCAGCACGTCCGCATCACGCTGCCGCGTCGGCTACTCGAGCATCAGCGTGGCCGCGACGGCATTCTCCTCCGGAACGTGGAGCACGCCAGTCGTCACCCAGCCTAGGTGTCCCCAGCGCGAAGGACTGTCGACGTCTCAGCTCACCGCCGGAACGGGGCTGCGCCAATCAACGTCGGCTGGGCGCGGATTGACGTGACGGCCACGACGCCGCCGGCGAACCAGAAGCGGCAATGCCGCCGATTGGCTCATGCAGACATTCACCAACACCGCGGGTACGGCGGGTGAGCAGAACGACAACCCGCCAGTCCTGATCGGCAACATCACGAATCCGTCAGCTACGATCGAGCTTCGTGGACGCGGGCGGAACTGCGATCCCAACCCCGTCCTGCAGAATGGAATCGCCGCGACGCTTCGAGTCCGGGTCACGCAGACAGGCAGCGGAATCAAGTACACCGACGTCGCCGTGCCGACTTGTTTCAGCACCCCGACCGGCGTGACGACTGTCCAACACTGGCGGCAATGGCTACACGCGCCGGTCGTCACCGATGGCTTCATCCGCATGTCGGTGGTGATATTGACGTCAATGGCACACTGACGGTCAGTTCACTACAACGCCGAATTGCGTATCCGGCTCGTACCTGGTCTCCTCAGACCCGAGCACGAACGCGAGCAACCCGCCCTCGGGCACCAACCAGTCGGTGTCGACAACCGGTGGATCAATCACCGTTGCCGCTGGCCTCGCCGATCTATCCATCACAAAGACTGACTCGCCGGATCCTGTGACTACCAGCGGGATGCTCACCTACACGATAGGTGTCAACAACGCAGGGCCCAACGACGCATCGGCCGTCAAGGTCGTCGACACCCTTCCGGCGGGCACCACATTCGTGAGCGCCACTGGCACGAACTGGACCTGCACGGGCACGACCACAGTCACCTGCAATCGCACCGGCGGGAACCTGGCGCCGGGCGCAGCACCGAACATCACGATCGTTGTAACGGCGCCGGCGACCCCTGGGTCAATCACGAATTCCGCGACGGTGAGTTCTCCGAACGACAACACGCCAGGAAATAACACCGCCAGCGCAGTTACGTCGGTCGGGAACGCCGCGGATCTGAGGGTGACGAAGTCGGGGCCGGCGAGTGCGAAGGCCGGCGAGTACGTCGTGTACTCGGTGCCGGTGGAGAACCTGGGTCCGTCGAACAACACGGCTGCGACGCTGACCGACACGCTGTCGGGCGAGCTGCAGAACGCGACCTACTGCGTGGGTCTGGCCTGTGACCCGTTGGCGGTGGGTGCCCCGTCCTGGACCGGGTCCCTCGCGTGGGCGGGATCAACGCTGGTGCCACGACGATGGTGAAGATCCGGGCGCAGATCAAGCCGGGGTCGACGGTGAGCAGTATCTCGAACACGGCGTCGGTGTCGGGTCAGGCTCCGACCGACCCGGCGGCCGGCAACGACTCCTCGACGATATCCACGACGGTGGGTCGTGAGGCCGACCTGAAGGTGACGAAGTCAGGGCCGGCGAGTGCGAAGGCCGGCGAGTACGTCGTGTACTCGGTCCAGGTGGAGAACCTGGGTCCGTCGAACAACACGGCTGCGACGCTGACCGACACGCTGTCGGGCGAGCTGCAGAACGCGACCTACTGCGTGGGTCTGGCCTGTGACCCGTCGGCGGTGGGTGCCCCGTCCTGGACCGGGTCCCTCGCGGTGGGCGGGATCAACGCTGGTGCCACGACGGTGGTGAAGATCCGGGCGCAGATCAAGCCGGGGTCGACGGTGAGCAGTATCTCGAACACGGCGTCGGTGTCGGGGCAGGCTCCGACCGACCCGGCGGCCGGCAACGACTCCTCGACGATATCCACGACGGTGGGTCGTGAGGCCGACCTGAAGGTGACGAAGTCAGGGCCGGCGAGTGCGAAGGCCGGCGAGTACGTCGTGTACTCGGTCCAGGTGGAGAACCTGGGTCCGTCGAACAACACGGCTGCGACGCTGACCGACACGCTGTCGGGCGAGCTGCAGAACGCGACCTACTGCGTGGGTCTGGCCTGTGACCCGTCGGCGGTGGGTGCCCCGTCCTGGACCGGGTCCCTCGCGGTGGGCGGGATCAACGCTGGTGCCACGACGGTGGTGAAGATCCGGGCGCAGATCAAGCCGGGGTCGACGGTGAGCAGTATCTCGAACACGGCGTCGGTGTCGGGGCAGGCTCCGACCGACCCGGCGGCCGGCAACGACTCCTCGACGATATCCACGACGGTGGGTCGTGAGGCCGACCTGAAGGTGACGAAGTCAGGGCCGGCGAGTGCGAAGGCCGGCGAGTACGTCGTGTACTCGGTCCAGGTGGAGAACCTGGGTCCGTCGAACAACACGGCTGCGACGCTGACCGACACGCTGTCGGGCGAGCTGCAGAACGCGACCTACTGCGTGGGTCTGGCCTGTGACCCGTCGGCGGTGGGTGCCCCGTCCTGGACCGGGTCCCTCGCGGTGGGCGGGATCAACGCTGGTGCCACGACGGTGGTGAAGATCCGGGCGCAGATCAAGCCGGGGTCGACGGTGAGCAGTATCTCGAACACGGCGTCGGTGTCGGGGCAGGCTCCGACCGACCCGGCGGCCGGCAACGACTCCTCGACGATATCCACGACGGTGGGTCGTGAGGCCGAACTTGTCGATCACGAAGTCGGACTCGCCGGATCCGGTGTTGGCCGGCAACGAGCTGACCTACACGATCACGGTGGACTCGGCCGGGCCGTCGGACGCGCTGAATGTGTCGGTGTCTGATGCGGTGCCGGCTGGGACCAGCTTCGTGTCGGCCACCGGTGGCGGTGGCGGCACTCTGGCTGCTGGCGTGGTGACCTGGAACCTGGGCACGGTGCAGGAGTCTGACCCGGCTGTGGTGCTGACCCTGGTGGTCAAGGTGAACCCGGGGCGGATCGCGGACGTGTCGAACACGGCGTCGGTGTCGTCCTCGACCACGGACCCGGCCCCGGGGAACAACTCGGCGACCGAGGACACCACGGTCCAGACGGCGGCGAATCTGTCGATCACGAAGTCGGACTCGCCGGATCCGGTGTTGGCCGGCAACGAGCTGACCTACACGATCACGGTGGACTCGGCCGGGCCGTCGGACGCGCTGAATGTGTCGGTGTCTGATGCGGTGCCGGCTGGGACCAGCTTCGTGTCGGCCACCGGTGGCGGTGGCGGCACTCTGGCTGCTGGCGTGGTGACCTGGAACCTGGGCACGGTGCAGGAGTCTGACCCGGCTGTGGTGCTGACCCTGGTGGTCAAGGTGAACCCGGGGCGGATCGCGGACGTGTCGAACACGGCGTCGGTGTCGTCCTCGACCACGGACCCGGCCCCGGGGAACAACTCGGCGACCGAGGACACCACGGTCCAGACGGCGGCGAATCTGTCGATCACGAAGTCGGACTCGCCGGATCCGGTGTTGGCCGGCAACGAGCTGACCTACACGATCACGGTGGACTCGGCCGGGCCGTCGGACGCGCTGAATGTGTCGGTGTCTGATGCGGTGCCGGCTGGGACCAGCTTCGTGTCGGCCACCGGTGGCGGTGGCGGCACTCTGGCTGCTGGCGTGGTGACCTGGAACCTGGGCACGGTGCAGGAGTCTGACCCGGCTGTGGTGCTGACCCTGGTGGTCAAGGTGAACCCGGGGCGGATCGCGGACGTGTCGAACACGGCGTCGGTGTCGTCCTCGACCACGGACCCGGCCCCGGGGAACAACTCGGCGACCGAGGACACCACGGTCCAGACGGCGGCGAATCTGTCGATCACGAAGTCGGACTCGCCGGATCCGGTGTTGGCCGGCAACGAGCTGACCTACACGATCACGGTGGACTCGGCCGGGCCGTCGGACGCGCTGAATGTGTCGGTGTCTGATGCGGTGCCGGCTGGGACCAGCTTCGTGTCGGCCACCGGTGGCGGTGGCGGCACTCTGGCTGCTGGCACGGTGACCTGGAACCTGGGCACGGTGCAGGAGTCTGACCCGGCTGTGGTGCTGACCCTGGTGGTCAAGGTGGCCTCGAGCGTGGCTGATGACACGACCCTGTCGAACACGGCGTCGGTGTCGTCCTCGACCACGGACCCGACCCCGGCGAACAACACGGCGACCGAGACCACCCATGTGGATCGGTCTGCGGATGTGGCGGATCTGAAGGTGGCCACCCCGGAGCCGGTCCGGGCGGGGGAGAGCCTCTACTACACGATCACGGTGTCCAACAACGGTCCCTCGGACGCGGCCGACGTCGTGCTGAAGGACACGCTGCCGGCCGGGGTGTCCAATGCCCGGGTGTGTGTGGTGTTCGCCCCGGTAGTGCTGTGCTCGGATGAGTCGGAGTTCAGCTCTTACTCCTCGGGCGATGCGGTGTCGGTGGGGACGCTGGAGTCGGGCTCGAGCCGGACG
This sequence comes from uncultured Actinomycetota bacterium, assembly GCA_963728425.1. GTDB lineage: Bacteria > Actinomycetota > Actinomycetes > JACCUZ01 > JACCUZ01 > JAVEDA01. Next base: position 12,158 of record CAVSKC010000018.1, on the reverse strand, counting down.
GTCAAGCTGACCGTGGACGTTGACGCGGACGTCGCCGACGGCACGACGCTGACCAACAAGGCTGTGGTCAGCGCGACCGAGGATGACCCGAACCCGGCGAACAACACCGCCCTGGAGGACACCGATGTGGTGGCCGAGGCGGATCTGTCGATCACGAAGTCGGACTCGCCGGATCCGGTGTTGGCCGGCAACGAGCTGACCTACACGATCACGGTGGACTCGGCCGGGCCGTCGGACGCGCTGAATGTGTCGGTGTCTGATGCGGTGCCGGCTGGGACCAGCTTCGTGTCGGCCACCGGTGGCGGTGGCGGCACTCTGGCTGCTGGCGTGGTGACCTGGAACCTGGGCACGGTGCAGGAGTCTGACCCGGCTGTGGTGCTGACCCTGGTGGTCAAGGTGAACCCGGGGCGGATCGCGGACGTGTCGAACACGGCGTCGGTGTCGTCCTCGACCACGGACCCGGCCCCGGGGAACAACTCGGCGACCGAGGACACCACGGTCCAGACGGCGGCGAACTTGTCGATCACGAAGTCGGACTCGCCGGATCCGGTGTTGGCCGGCAACGAGCTGACCTACACGATCACGGTGGACTCGGCCGGGCCGTCGGACGCGCTGAATGTGTCGGTGTCTGATGCGGTGCCGGCTGGGACCAGCTTCGTGTCGGCCACCGGTGGCGGTGGCGGCACTCTGGCTGCTGGCGTGGTGACCTGGAACCTGGGCACGGTGCAGGAGTCTGACCCGGCTGTGGTGCTGACCCTGGTGGTCAAGGTGAACCCGGGGCGGATCGCGGACGTGTCGAACACGGCGTCGGTGTCGTCCTCGACCACGGACCCGGCCCCGGGGAACAACTCGGCGACCGAGGACACCACGGTCCAGACGGCGGCGAATCTGTCGATCACGAAGTCGGACTCGCCGGATCCGGTGTTGGCCGGCAACGAGCTGACCTACACGATCACGGTGGACTCGGCCGGGCCGTCGGACGCGCTGAATGTGTCGGTGTCTGATGCGGTGCCGGCTGGGACCAGCTTCGTGTCGGCCACCGGTGGCGGTGGCGGCACTCTGGCTGCTGGCGTGGTGACCTGGAACCTGGGCACGGTGCAGGAGTCTGACCCGGCTGTGGTGCTGACCCTGGTGGTCAAGGTGAACCCGGGGCGGATCGCGGACGTGTCGAACACGGCGTCGGTGTCGTCCTCGACCACGGACCCGGCCCCGGGGAACAACTCGGCGACCGAGGACACCACGGTCCAGACGGCGGCGAATCTGTCGATCACGAAGTCGGACTCGCCGGATCCGGTGTTGGCCGGCAACGAGCTGACCTACACGATCACGGTGGACTCGGCCGGGCCGTCGGACGCGCTGAATGTGTCGGTGTCTGATGCGGTGCCGGCTGGGACCAGCTTCGTGTCGGCCACCGGTGGCGGTGGCGGCACTCTGGCTGCTGGCGTGGTGACCTGGAACCTGGGCACGGTGCAGGAGTCTGACCCGGCTGTGGTGCTGACCCTGGTGGTCAAGGTGAACCCGGGGCGGATCGCGGACGTGTCGAACACGGCGTCGGTGTCGTCCTCGACCACGGACCCGGCCCCGGGGAACAACTCGGCGACCGAGGACACCACGGTCCAGACGGCGGCGAACTTGTCGATCACGAAGTCGGACTCGCCGGATCCGGTGTTGGCCGGCAACGAGCTGACCTACACGATCACGGTGGACTCGGCCGGGCCGTCGGACGCGCTGAATGTGTCGGTGTCTGATGCGGTGCCGGCTGGGACCAGCTTCGTGTCGGCCACCGGTGGCGGTGGCGGCGCTCTGGCTGCTGGCGTGGTGACCTGGAACCTGGGCACGGTGCAGGAGTCTGACCCGGCTGTGGTGCTGACCCTGGTGGTCAAGGTGGCCCCGGCGTGGCGGATCGACACGACCCTGTCGAACACGGCGTCGGTGTCGTCCTCGACCACGGACCCGACCCCGGGGAACAACTCGGCGACCGAGACCACCCATGTGGATCGGTCTGCGGATTTGGCGGATCTGAAGGTGGCCACGCCGGAGCCGGTCCGGGCGGGGGAGAGCCTCTACTACACGATCACGGTGTCCAACAACGGTCCCTCGGACGCGGCCGACGTCGTGCTGATGGACACGCTGCCGGCCGGGGTGTCCAATGCCCGGGTGTGTGTGGTGTTCGCCCCGCTAGTGCTGTGCTCGGATGAGTCGGAGTTCAGCTCTTCTCCTGGGCGATGCGGTGTCGGTGGGGACGCTGGAGTCGGGCTCGAGCCGGACGGTCAAGCTGACCGTGGACGTTGACGCGGACGTCGCCGACGGCACGACGCTGACCAACAAGGCTGTGGTCAGCGCGACCGAGGATGACCCGAACCCGGCGAACAACACCGCCCTGGAGGACACCGATGTGGTGGCCGAGGCGGATCTGTCGATCACGAAGTCGGACTCGCCGGATCCGGTGTTGGCCGGCAACGAGCTGACCTACACGATCACGGTGGACTCGGCCGGGCCGTCGGACGCGCTGAATGTGTCGGTGTCTGATGCGGTGCCGGCTGGGACCAGCTTCGTGTCGGCCACCGGTGGCGGTGGCGGCACTCTGGCTGCTGGCGTGGTGACCTGGAACCTGGGCACGGTGCAGGAGTCTGACCCGGCTGTGGTGCTGACCCTGGTGGTCAAGGTGAACCCGGGGCGGATCGCGGACGTGTCGAACACGGCGTCGGTGTCGTCCTCGACCACGGACCCGGCCCCGGGGAACAACTCGGCGACCGAGGACACCACGGTCCAGACGGCGGCGAATCTGTCGATCACGAAGTCGGACTCGCCGGATCCGGTGTTGGCCGGCAACGAGCTGACCTACACGATCACGGTGGACTCGGCCGGGCCGTCGGACGCGCTGAATGTGTCGGTGTCTGATGCGGTGCCGGCTGGGACCAGCTTCGTGTCGGCCACCGGTGGCGGTGGCGGCACTCTGGCTGCTGGCGTGGTGACCTGGAACCTGGGCACGGTGCAGGAGTCTGACCAGGCTGTGGTGCTGACCCTGGTGGTCAAGGTGAACCCGGGGCGGATCGCGGACGTGTCGAACACGGCGTCGGTGTCGTCCTCGACCACGGACCCGGCCCCGGGGAACAACTCGGCGACCGAGGACACCACGGTCCAGACGGCGGCGAACTTGTCGATCACGAAGTCGGACTCGCCGGATCCGGTGTTGGCCGGCAACGAGCTGACCTACACGATCACGGTGGACTCGGCCGGGCCGTCGGACGCGCTGAATGTGTCGGTGTCTGATGCGGTGCCGGCTGGGACCAGCTTCGTGTCGGCCACCGGTGGCGGTGGCGGCACTCTGGCTGCTGGCGTGGTGACCTGGAACCTGGGCACGGTGCAGGAGTCTGACCCGGCTGTGGTGCTGACCCTGGTGGTCAAGGTGAACCCGGGGCGGATCGCGGACGTGTCGAACACGGCGTCGGTGTCGTCCTCGACCACGGACCCGGCCCCGGGGAACAACTCGGCGACCGAGGACACCACGGTCCAGACGGCGGCGAACTTGTCGATCACGAAGTCGGACTCGCCGGATCCGGTGTTGGCCGGCAACGAGCTGACCTACACGATCACGGTGGACTCGGCCGGGCCGTCGGACGCGCTGAATGTGTCGGTGTCTGATGCGGTGCCGGCTGGACCAGCTTCGTGTCGGCCACCGGTGGCGGTGGCGGCACTCTGGCTGCTGGCGTGGTGACCTGGAACCTGGGCACGGTGCAGGAGTCTGACCCGGCTGTGGTGCTGACCCTGGTGGTCAAGGTGAACCCGGGGCGGATCGCGGACGTGTCGAACACGGCGTCGGTGTCGTCCTCGACCACGGACCCGGCCCCGGGGAACAACTCGGCGACCGAGGACACCACGGTCCAGACGGCGGCGAACTTGTCGATCACGAAGTCGGACTCGCCGGATCCGGTGTTGGCCGGCAACGAGCTGACCTACACGATCACGGTGGACTCGGCCGGGCCCTCGGATGCGCTGAATGTGTCGGTGTCTGATGCGGTGCCGGCTGGGACCAGCTTCGTGTCGGCCACCGGTGGCGGTGGCGGCACTCTGGCTGCTGGCGTGGTGACCTGGAACCTGGGCACGGTGCAGGAGTCTGACCCGGCTGTGGTGCTGACCCTGGTGGTCAAGGTGGCCTCGAGCGTGGCTGATGACACGACCCTGTCGAACACGGCGTCGGTGTCGTCCTCGACCACGGACCCGACCCCGGCGAACAACTCGGCGACCGAGACCACCCATGTGGATCGGTCTGCGGATGTGGCGGATCTGAAGGTGGCCACCCCGGAGCCGGTCCGGGCGGGGGAGAGCCTCTACTACACGATCACGGTGTCCAACAACGGTCCCTCGGACGCGGCCGACGTCGTGCTGAAGGACACGCTGCCGGCCGGGGTGTCCAATGCCCGGGTGTGTGTGGTGTTCGCCCCGGTAGTGCTGTGCTCGGATGAGTCGGAGTTCAGCTCTTACTCCTCGGGCGATGCGGTGTCGGTGGGGCGCTGGAGTCGGGCTCGAGCCGGACGGTCAAGCTGACCGTGGACGTTGACGCGGACGTCGCCGACGGCACGACGCTGACCAACAAGGCTGTGGTCAGCGCGACCGAGGATGACCCGAACCCGGCGAACAACACCGCCCTGGAGGACACCGATGTGGTGGCCGAGGCGGATCTGTCGATCACGAAGTCGGACTCGCCGGATCCGGTGTTGGCCGGCAACGAGCTGACCTACACGATCACGGTGGACTCGGCCGGGCCGTCGGACGCGCTGAATGTGTCGGTGTCTGATGCGGTGCCGGCTGGGACCAGCTTCGTGTCGGCCACCGGTGGCGGTGGCGGCACTCTGGCTGCTCGGCGTGGTGACCTGGAACCTGGGCACGGTGCAGGAGTCTGACCAGGCTGTGGTGCTGACCCTGGTCATGAAGGTGAACCCGGGGCGGATCGCGGACGTGTCGAACACGGCGTCGGTGTCGTCCTCGACCACGGACCCGGCCCCGGGGAACAACTCGGCGACCGAGGACACCACGGTCCAGACGGCGGCGAATCTGTCGATCACGAAGTCGGACTCGCCGGATCCGGTGTTGGCCGGCAACGAGCTGACCTACACGATCACGGTGGACTCGGCCGGGCCGTCGGACGCGCTGAATGTGTCGGTGTCTGATGCGGTGCCGGCTGGGACCAGCTTCGTGTCGGCCACCGGTGGCGGTGGCGGCACTCTGGCTGCTGGCGTGGTGACCTGGAACCTGGGCACGGTGCAGGAGTCTACGACCCGGCTGTGGTGCTGACCCTGGTGGTCAAGGTGAACCCGGGGCGGATCGCGGACGTGTCGAACACGGCGTCGGTGTCGTCCTCGACCACGGACCCGGCCCCGGGGAACAACTCGGCGACCGAGGACACCACGGTCCAGACGGCGGCGAACTTGTCTATCACGAAGTCGGACTCGCCGGATCCGGTGTTGGCCGGCAACGAGCTGACCTACACGATCACGGTGGACTCGGCCGGGCCGTCGGACGCGCTGAATGTGTCGGTGTCTGATGCGGTGCCGGCCGGGATACATCGAGCATCGATTGGACGCGGCCCGCGCGCTCGTCGACCTCGGCATGAGCGTGCTGCTGTTCGACTATCAGCGCGGCTACGGCGGGAGCGAAAGCGGGATGCCGACCGAGAAGGCACCTACCTCGACGCGGAGGCAGACGTCAGGACACGCGACCGCCGAAGCAGGCTTCGCGCGGACGGATCGTCGCATGGGCGAATCGCTCGGCGGGGCGCGTGGCGATCGAGCTCGCGCGGCGCCGGCCGCTGCGGGCGCTCGTGACCGAAGGCGCCTTCACCTCGATCCCCGACGTCGGAGTTCAGCCACTACTGGTGGTGCCCGTGCGTGGCTCACGCACGTGAATTACGAAGCAATTCTCGCGAAGGATCGGCGGGCTCGCCCGGCCGTCGACTACTGCTGCCAGTTCCGCGCGACGAGTACATACCGTTCGCCCACTCGCGGCGTCTGTTCGACGCCGCGAAGATCGGCGCCGGGCTCCACGATCGCCCGCGACGGTCAAGCTCGTGCCGACGCGCGCAGCGGCCACAACGACGGCGCGGCTTCCTCGTCGATCGCCCCGTTCAACACGGTAAAGTCGTTCCTCGAGCACGTGCTCCCGCGCGACTGACTCGCGTCCGCGATGGAGCACGAAAAAAAAAACGGGAGAAATCCTCGCGGCGTTTCGCCCGCGACGTCGACTGCGAATTCAGTCCAGTTTCGGCGCGACCGGCTCCATCGGGTCGACCGGAGCGGCCGCGTTCGGGCGTGGCACAATGGCCGCGGCGGCGGCCGGTTCCCTCTTCCAGCCGAGGCTTCTCCATGATCTGGATCACCTCGCTCCAGGCCGGGAAGGAGCGGTCGCTCTTGCGGCGCCAGGCGTCGATCGCCTGCAGGAGCTCGAAGACCTCGTCGTCGTACATCGCCGCGTTGCGCTCGTTGCGGCGCGGCGCTTCTTCTGCTGAGCTCCCCGTTCAACGTTCTCCGCATCCATGCTCATGGTGTCGCTTACCCGTTGCGTTTCCCGATACGTTGACTACAATGAAGTCGGCGACCCGTCGTGCGTCGGGTCGCTCGATGACGCCGTATTCGGTGACGATCCCGGCGATCAGCTCGTGCGGCGTCACGTCGAAGGCCGGGTTGTAGACCTTCACGCCGTCGGGCGCGGTGCGCCGCCCGAAGCCGTGGGTGATCTCGGCGCGCGCGCGCTGCTCGATCGGGATCTTCGGGCCGTTCCGGCATCGAGAGGTCGAAGGTCGACAGGGCGCCGCGACGTAGAACGGGATGCCGTGGCGCCTGGGCCAGGACGGCGACGCCGTAGGTGCCGATCTTGTTGGCGGTGTCGCCGTTGGCGGCGATGCGGTCGGCGCCGACGACGACCAGCTGGACCTTGCCCTCGCTTCATGACCTGGGCGGCCATGTTGTCGCAGATCAGCGTGACGTCGATGCCGCGCTGCTGCAGCTCCCAGGCCGTCAGCCGCGCGCCCTGCAGCAGCGGCCGCGTCTCGTCGGCGAAGACGTGGAAGCGCTTGCCCTGCTCGCTGCGGCCGCGTAGAACGACGGCCAGCGCGGTGCCGTAGTCGGCGGTGGCCAGGCCGCCGGCGTTGCAGTGGGTGAGCAGCGTCCCCGTCCGTCGGCGAGCGGCCGCGCCGTGCCGCCCGATCGCGCGGCAGATCGCGTCGTCCTCGGCGTGCGATCGCGCGGCCTCGGCGAGCAGCGCCGGCTTCGAGCGTCGGCGACCGCGACGTCGGTCCTCGACGCGGCGCGCGCTCCATGCGGTCGAGGCCCAGAAGAGGTTGACGGCGGTGGGCGCGCGCGAGCGCGCAGGTCGCTTCGCCGACGCGCGCGGACGCTCGCGCGCGAACTCGGCGCGGTCGCCGCCGCGCAGCCGCTGCACGCCGAGCACGACGCCGAAGGCCGCCGCGACGCCGATCGCCGGCGCGCCGCGCACCGCGAGGCGCCGGATCGCGTCCCACATCGCTCGCCGTCGCGCACCTCGAGCTCGCGAGCTGCGTCGGGCAGCAGCGTCTGGTCGACATGCGGCCGCCGAGCCGGTCGCCCTCCAGTCGATCGTCTCCGGTCACAGCGCAGGCCGTCGCGGATGTCCCCGCGTCGGGGAGCCGTCTGATCCGCGGCGTCGCCGTCGAACTCGGAACAGCCCCGCGGACGAGCGCTCGGACCGCCCTCCTCTGCGCGGGTCGCGGCTCCGGCGTAGCCTGCGACGTCGGCCGATGTCTTGCGCCGACGCAGCGTCGCGGCGCGGCCCGGCTTCTCGGCGCGCGTCCGGTCCAGCTCGAGACGGGCGCGCAGCTCCGGATCGGCGAGCGCCAGGATCTGCGCCGCGAGCAGCGCCGCGTTCCGCCGCCCGGGCCCGCGGCGACGGTCGCGACCGGGACGCCCGGCCGGCATCTGCACGGTCGAGAGCAGCGAGTCGAGCCCGCCGACGGGCTCGGTCGGCGATCGGCACGCCGATGACGGGCAGCGTCGTCGCGCCGCGACCACGCCCGCCAGGTGCGCCGCGCCGCCGGCGCCACGCGATGAGCACGCGCACGCCGCGCGCGCGGCGCCGCGGGCCAGCGCGACGGCGTCCGGCGTGCGGTGCGCGGAGAGGACGCGCACCTCGAAGCGCGATGTCGAGCTCGCGCAGCGCGCGACGCCCGTCCTCGATGTCGGGCAGGTCCGAGCCGAGCCCATCAGCGATCGCCGACGCGACGCCACTCGTCGCAGCGCTTTCCGCCGTCAGACCGGCCACGGCCAGCTCGGCCCGTGAGCCGCTCGAGATCTCGAGGTAGCGCCGCGCGTCTTGCGCGAGCACGTCGCGCGGCAGCGATCGGCGCCGGCGGCTGCTTGTTCCAGCCCATCGTCGAGCAGCGCAGTCGCGCACGATCTGCTTGTCGTAGGACGGCGGCGCCTCGCCCGGCCGCCAGCTCCTTCGGCCAGAAGCGCGAGCTGTCGGGCGTAAGCACCTCGTCGATCAGGATCAGCTTCGCCGATCGGCAGACGGCCGCAACTCGAACTTCGTGTCCGCCAGGATGATGCCGCGGTCCTCGGCGAACGCCGCCGCGTCGGCGGTACACGTCGAGCGTCCGGTCGCGCAGTCGGCCGCGGTCGCCTGCGCCCACGCATGCTGCGCCATCTGCTCGATGGTGATGTTCTCGTCGTGCTGGCCGGCGGCGCCTTGGTCGTCGGGCGTGAAGATCGGCTCGGGCAGCGCTCGCCTCCTGCAGGCCCGGCGGGCAGCTTGTGCCCGCAGACGGCGCCCGTCTTCTGGTACTCGACCCAGCCGCAGCCGGCCAGGTAGCCGCGCACCACGAACTCGGCGCTTGAGCGGCACGCGCTTGCGCACGAGCATCGCGCGCCCGGCCGAGCAGCCGGCGTGCGCGCGACGGCTCGGGCATCTTCTGCACGTCCGTCTCCATCATGTGGTTGTGGACGTCGCGGCCCGTCGTCGCGGAACCAGAAGGCCGACAGGCTGGTGAGCACCCGGCCCTTGTCGGGGATGCGCTGGGGCAGGATCACGTCGAAGGCCGAGACGCGATCGGTCGCGACGAGCAGCAGGTGTGTTCGTCCACCGCGAAGATGTCGCGGACCTTGCCCCGGTGGATCCGGTTCAGGCCCTCGAGATGTCCTTCGAGAGTGGTCTCGCTCGGGCGGATCTGCGTCGCCATGGGTGTCTCTCGGCCTCGAGGCTGTCCGTGGGGCGTCGGCATGGTGCACCGTTCGCCCATGCTGATCCTGGTCGACCGGCGGCGCCGGCTACGTCGGCAGCCACGCCGTGCGCGCAGCTGCGCGGCGCGCGGGCACGACGTCGTCGTCTTCGACGACCTCGTCGACGGGCCACCGCGACGCCGTGCTCGGCGCGCCGCTCGTCGCGGGCGACCTCGCCGACGACCGCGCGCTGCTCGAGCGCGCTGCGCGAGCACCGCGATCGACGCGGTGATGCACTTCGCCGCCGCGCTGCTACGTCGGCGAGTCGGTCGACGAACCCGCGAAGTACTACCGCAACAACGTCGCGCGGCACGCTCAGCCTGCTCGAGGCGATGCGCGCGGCGGGCGTGCGCGCGATCGTCTTCTCGTCCACCTGCGCCGTCTACGGCGATGCCGGAGCGCGTGCCGATCACCGAGGACCGCCCGCAGCGCCCGATCAACCCGTACGGCGACACCAAGCTGCCGATCGAGCAGCATGCTGCGCGACTACGCGCGCGCCTACGGCCTGCGCTGCGCCGCGCTGCGCTACTTCAACGCCGCCGGGCGCGCGACCCCGACGGCGACGCTCGGCGAGGACCACGACCCCGAGACGCACCTGATCCCGCTCGTGCTCGCAGCGGCCGCTCGGCGAGCGGCCGCGAGCTCCAGGTCTTCGGCGACCGACTACCCGACGCCCGACGGCACCTGCATCCGCGACTACATCCACGTCGCCGACCTCGCCGACGCGCACCGGCTCGCGCTGACGGATTGAAGCGAGGGGCAGTTCCAGCGCGCGTGAACCTCGGCACGGGCGGGGCAACAGCGTGCTCGAGGTGATCGACGCCGCGCGCCGCGTCACCGGCCGCGCCGATCCCCTTCGAGGGCTCCCGCGCCGCGAAGGCGATCCGCCCGCCCTGGTCGCGGGAGGCGACAAGGCCAAGCGCCTCCTCGGCTGGCACCCGCGCCACGCCGACATCGTCGAGACGGTGCAGCACGCCTGGAACTTCCTCTCCACGCACCCGAAGGGCTACGCGGTCACTCCGTCACGAGCGTGATGGGGTCGCAGACACTCGCGTCTGCGAGCGAAGTCCGGCGACCGCGAGGAGCAAGGGCGCCGCCCAGATCTGCAGTCCCGGCGCCACGGGTCCGACCGGCAGGTCGAGCGTGCGCGCGAAGCCGCTCCCGTCGATCGTTCCGGAGAGATAGGGGAGCATCCGCAGCCCTTCGATCGTCCAGGCGTCGAGCGTGAGCTCTACTTCGCGGCCCGGCGCGAACGAGAAGCCGTCGCTCCCGCTGCACGAGACGAGCACCCAGAGCTCGCCGCCCGCCGACGCGAGCGCGTGGTCGACCTCGAAGTGGATCGTATTCCCGGAGGACGCCGACCCGTGGAACTCGAGCGTCGCCGCCTCGCGCACGAAGACGTCCTGCACGGCGTTGCCGTCGCCGGCGATCAGGTCGCCCGCGTCGCTCGCGAGCCCGACGTAGCGGCCGTCCGGCGAAAGCGAAGCCACCCAGCTCGTGCCGTTCGCCTCGCGCCCGAGCCGGTCGACGCTCATCCGCGCGATCGGATCGTGCTTTTCGTCGAGCACGCCGTCGCCGTCGGGATCGCGGCGCTCGAGGAAGACGTCGATCGCGCCGTTGCCATCGTGCGGGACGAGGTTGGTCGCGTGGCTCCAGAAAACCACTTCGAGCCCGTCGGCGCTGATGCGCGGGTTGAAGGAGTCGAGGTCGCCCTCCCCTCGCGCGACCGTGGCGCTCAGCCGGCGCACGACGCCGTTCCCTTCGTCGAAGATGCCGTTCCCGTCCGGATCGCGATCGTGCACGAAGACGTCGCCCACGCCGTTGCTGTCGTTCTGGACCAGGTTGCTCGCGAGGCTGTCGAAGACCACGTGGCGGCCGTCGGCCGAGATCTCCGGGTGCGCCGTGGCGTCGTTCGCGTCGACGCCGCCGGCGTTCTCGTTGAGCCGGAGCGTCGTGCCGTTGCCCTCGTCGAAGACGCCGTTGCCGTCCGGGTCGCGATCGTGCACGAAGACGTCGACGTCGCCCGTTCGAATCGCCGCCCACGAGGTTGCTCGACGAAGCTGTGGAAGGCGACAGTGGCGGGCGTCGGCGGACAGCGCCGGACAGAAAGCTGTCGCCGTTGGCCCTGGCGGGCCGCGCTGCCTCGACGCTGACGCGCACGGTGACGCCGTTGCCCTCGTCGAAGATCCCGTTCCTGGTCCGGATCGCGGTCGTGCACGAATACGTCGGAGCGGCACGTTCGTGTCGACCGCCGACGAGGTTGCGGGCGAAGCTGTCGAACGCGACGTGACGGCCGTCGGGGCTGATCGCCGCGAGGTCGCTCGAGCCGCGGGCTTCGCCGCCGCCGAGGCCGAGGTTGACGCGCACCATCGTGCCGTTCCCTTCGTCGAAGACGCCGTCGACGTCGGGGTCGCGATCGTGCACGAAGACGTCGCGCCAGCCGTTCGGTGTCACCGCGACGAGATTGTCCGCCTCGCTGACGAAGACGACGAAGCGAGCCGAGCCCGAGAGCTGCGGGTCGAAGCTCTGGCCGTTCCCTTCGACGCCGGCCGAGCTGACGCTCACGCGGGTCGTGACGCCGTTGCCTTCATCGAAGACGCCGTCGCCGTCCGGGTCGCGGTCGTGGACGAACACGTCGTCGCGCCCGTTGCCGTCGCCGGGAACGAGGTTCGTCGCGGAGCTCTGGAAGACGACGTGACGTCCGTCGCGCGAGAAGCCGGCGAAGACGCTCGTGCCGTCGGCCTCGACCCCGGAGCTGGAGACGCTGATCCGGGCGACGGCCTGGGCGGGGGACTCCGCGGCCAGGAGGGCGCCGAAGAGACCGGCAAGGAGCGTGGGTGGGGGTGGATTCATGGTGAGACGCGTTAGCGAGAACCACCCCGTCCGCGCGGACAACCGGCGACAATCACC
>CAVSKC010000017.1:0-85322 GCA_963728425.1 uncultured Actinomycetota bacterium | reverse complement strand
GCAGCGCAGCTGGCGGAGAACGCCAAGTACCCCGCCGTGCACGGCGAGCTCACCGAGGTGCACCACAACCAGGTCGTCGTCATGGCCGGCGCGTTCGGCGCGCCTGGCCGACGAGCGCCGACGACGACATCTTCCGGGACCGGGTCGAGGACGCGTCCGGCGCCGGCCGCGGATGCGGCTGCTGCTGCTGCGCGACACCGACGAGGTGCCGGAGGTGGCCCGCCCGCGCGGACGCGACGCTCGCGGCTGGCCGAGCAGTACGGCGTCCCGACCAGCGAGCTGCGCGCGGAGGGCGAGCACCCGCTGGCCCGCCTGGCCAGCCTGGTCGCGCCGCTGGACTTCGCCAGCGTCTACCTGGCGCTTGCTGCAGGGCATCGACCCGACGCCCGATCGAGCCGATCGTCGTCCTGAAGGCGCGGCAGCGCGGAGGGTGACGCTATGAGCGCGTCGGGTGGCACCAAGGCGATCGTCGCGGCGCTGGTGGCCAACCTCGGCATCGCGGTCACGAAGTTCGTCGCCTTCCTGCTGACCGGCTCGTCGTCGATGCTGGCCGAGTCGATCCACTCGGTCGCCGACTCGGGCAACCAGGGGCTGCTGCTCGTCGGCGGCCGCCGCGCCCGCCGCGAGGCGACGCCGGAGCACCCGTTCGGCTACGGCCGCGAGCGCTACATCTACGCGTTCATCGTCGTCGATCGTGCTGTTCAGCGTCGGTGGCCTGTTCGCGCTCTACGAGGGCTGGCACAAGCTGCAGCACCCGGAGCCGATCGACGCGTGGCAGTGGGTGCCGGTGGTGGTGCTGGTGGTCGCGATCGGCCTGGAGTCCTTCTCGTTCCGCACCGCGATCGTCGAGTCCAACCACGTGCGCGGCGACCGTCGTGGGTGCAGTTCGTCCGCCGGGCGAAGGCGCCCGAGCTGCCGGTCGTCCTGCTCGAGGACCTCGGCGCGCTGGTCGGCCTGGTCCTCGCGCTGTTCGGTGTCGGCCTGACGCTGACCACCGACGACGGCACCTGGGACGGCGTCGGCACGATCTGCATCGGCGTCCTGCTGGTCGTCATCGCGGTGGTGCTCGCGGTCGAGACCAAGAGCCTGCTGCTCGGCGAGGGCGCGACGCCCGAGGCCGTCGCGCCGGATCGAGGCGGCGCTGCTGGCCGACGACGTCGGTCGAGCGGGTGATCCACATGAAGACGCTGCACCTCGGGCCCGACGAGCTGCTCGTCGCCGCCAAGATCGCCGTCGCGGCACGACGACACCGCGGCCGAGGTCGCCCGCGCGATCGACGCGGCCGAGGCGCGGATCCGCGACGCCGTGCCGATCGCGCGGGTCATCTACCTCGAGCCGGACATCGACGCGCCGACCGGGCGCAGCGCGGTGCCTCACCGGCCGCGCCCGCCGCGACTGGCGTGCCGGCAGCCATCGGCGTCACTGATGGGATGGCCCGGAGCGGACCGCGCCGGGCTAGACTCGGCCGGCGGAGTCTCGGCGTCACTGACGGGTAGGCCCTGAGGGGCCGCGCCGGGCCAGCGCTCCACCTGCGCCACCCATGCGCGATGCACCGCCCAGTCCGGGAGACGACACCATGACCACACGCTGCAGCCCGGCGACTACAAGGTCGCCGACCTCGCGCTGGCCGAGTTCGGCCGCAACGAGATCCGCCTCGCCGAGCACGAGATGCCCGGCCTGATGGCGCTGCGCGAGGAGTACGGCCCGAGCCAGCCGCTGGCCGGCGCGCGCATCGCCGGCTCGCTGCACATGACGGTGCAGACCGCCGTGCTCATCGAGACCCTCGTCGCCTCGGCGCCGACGTGCGCTGGGTCTCCTGCAACATCTTCTCCACCCAGGACCACGCCGCCGCCGCGGTCGTCGTCGGCCCGGACGGCACCGTCGACGCGCCGGCCGGCGTGCCGGTCTTCGCCTGGAAGGGCGAGACGCTGCCGGAGTACTGGTGGTGCACCGAGCAGATGCTGATCTGGCCGGACGGCAAGGGCCCGAACATGCTGCTCGACGACGGCGGCGACGCCACGCTGCTGATCCACAAGGGCACGCAGTTCGAGAAGGCCGGCGCGGTGCCCGAGCGCCGACGAGGACGACTCCGAGGAGTACGCCGTCATCCTCGACCTGCTGCGCGCGCTCGATCGCCGCCGACCCGCCAAGTACACGCGGATGGGCGAGGGCATCAAGGGCGTCACCGAGGAGACCACGACCGGCGTCCACCGGCTCTACGAGTTCGCCGAGGCCGGCGAGCTGCTGTTCCCGGCGATCAACGTCAACGACTCGGTGACCAAGAGCAAGTTCGACAACAAGTACGGCACCCGGCACTCGCTGATCGACGGCATCAACCGCGCCACCGACGTGCTGATCGGCGGCAAGGTCGCGGTGGTCCTCGGCTACGGCGACGTCGGCAAGGGCTGCGCCGAGTCGCTGCGCGGCCAGGGCGCGCGGGTCATCATCACCGAGATCGACCCGATCTGCGCGCTGCAGGCGGCGATGGACGGCTACCAGGTGACCACGCTCGAGGACGTCGTCGAGACGGCCGACATCTTCATCACCGCCACCGGCAACAAGGACATCATCACGCGCCGCCGACATGGCCCGGATGAAGCACCAGGCGATCGTCGGCAACATCGGCCACTTCGACAACGAGATCGACATGGCCGGCCTGGCCCGCACGCACGGGCGTCCGGCGCAACACGATCAAGCCGCAGGTCGACGAGTGGCCGTTCGCCGACGGCCACTCGATCATCGTGCTGTCCGAGGGCCGGCTGCTGAACCTCGGCAACGCCACCGGTCACCCGAGCTTCGTGATGTCGAACTCGTTCGCCAACCAGACGATCGCGCAGATCGAGCTGTTCACCAAGACCGACGAGTACGACAAGCAGGTCTACGTGCTGCCCAAGCACCTGGACGAGAAGGTCGCCCGGATGCACCTCGACGCGCTCGGCGTGCGGCTCACCAAGCTCACCAAGGACCAGGCCGAGTACATCGGCGTCGACGTCGAGGGCCCGTACAAGCCCGACCACTACCGCTACTGACCCTGACTGCTCCTAGCGGCGGCGCCGGCTCCCCGAGCGGGGCCGGCGCCGTTCGCCGATCGGGGTCGGTCGCTAGCTAGCCGCTCTTCTCGTCGCCGCGCACGATGCCGGTCGCGATGTCGCGCAGCTTGCGGTTGAGCCGCTGGGAGGCCTTGCTGAGCAGCGCGAACGCCTCGTCGGCGTGATGCCGTGCGTGGCCATCAGGATGCCGATCGGCGGCCCCGATCTCGCGGTTGGTCGCCATGCCCTCCTCGAGCTGGCCGCCCGCTCGGAGTGCCGGGCGCCGGCGACGCGACCGAGGCGAACGACGCGAGGATCGCGGCGCTGGCCGATCGACTCGTCGTCGAACGCGTCCGGCCGGTCAGCGAACACGTTGAGGGCGCCGCGGCGCCGTGCCCTCGTCGACGAGCGGGACAGCGAGCATCGCGCGCACCGGCGTGCGCTCGCAGCACCAGCGGCGGCCAGCGCGCGGCCAGCTGCGACCCGTCGGTGATGTCGTTGTCGACCTGCACGACGTCGTCGGTGCTCGCCTCCAGGCACGGTCCCTCGCCGAGCTCGTTCTGCAGCTCGTCGATGAGCCGCATGACGTCGTCGGTGGCGGCCGCGCTGTGGAACTCGGTCGCCGTCGAGCACGCCGATGGCGGCCCGGTCGCAGCCGTCGACCAGCGTCGACCGCCGACTGCACGACGATCTGCTGGACCTCGTCGACCGTCTTCCCGTCGCGCAGCCGCTGCGCGAGGATCGGCGAACTGTTCCTGTGGCGTGAGCCCGCTGCGCTCATGCGGCCACCCTCCAGTCGGACCGACTCGGCGACTCTCGTGCGTCGTCCGTGGCTCGACCGACGCGGCGATGCTACGGCACACTGTGCAGCGCCAGCGGTCAGCCGGGCGGCGCGAACGGCGTCGTCCGGCGCGGTAGTGCGCGCGTCGGTCCGCGGGTGGCGCCGCGGTGCGCCAGCCGCCGGCCGGCGGGGCGGGCGGTGACGCGCCCACGGCGGGCCGGGCGGCGCGCACCGCACGGCGGGGCTGCGGCGCGTGCCGAGCCGGGCCAGCTCGCGGCGCCGCCGCTCGGCGAGGACGGCGGCGAGGAACGCCCAGGCCGGCGCGCCGGGGGGCGGCGGCGGCGCGGTCACCGCGGCCAGCGCGCCGGCCGAGCGACGAGCCCATCTCGTCGCGCACCGGCGGGTGACAGCTCGCCGGCCCGGGCGAGGTACTGCCGGGCGGCCAGCGCCAGGTCGTCCGGCACGCGGGACAGGTCGAGGCCCTGCGCCCAGCCGGCCAGCGGCGGCGGCATGGCGGCGACCGGGGCACGCGCGGCCGGGCACCCGTTCGCGCACGACGACCGTGCCGGCGAGGAAGTCGCCGAGCCGCTTGCCCTTCGCGGCGAGGCCAGCGACGCGATCAGCGCCGACCGCGCCGAAGGTGAGCCAGATCTCGACCACGCCCAGCAGCCCGCGCACGAACGCCTGCCGGAACCGGCCGGTCCGCCGTCCTCGCGCACCACCCGCAGCCCCATCGCCATCTTGCCCGAGCGTCCGGCCCGCGGGTCGACGGTCTCCACGGCCACCGGGTAGCCGACGATCACCGACGACGAGAACACCAGGCCGATGAGCCGTCGGCGAGCGCGTCGTCGACGAACGCGCAGTGCCGCCGAGCACGACGACGCCCGACGACAGCAGCAGGCCCACTGGACGAGCAGGTCGATGCGCGAGCGCGAGCGACCCGGCTGGCCAGCTTGGCCAGCCGCAGCTCGAGGACGACCGCGTCGCCGGTGACGAGGTCGTTCACGTCGCCCCCATCGTCGGCCGGGAGCGGCTCGGAGTGCCGGCCAGCTGCGTCGGACGAGGCAGTCTGTGGGCGGTCGAGCGTGGACATCGACGCCTACGTCGCCGCGCACCGCGGTGAGTGGGACCGGCTGGAGCAGCTGCTGCGCGGCCGGCCGGGCCGCGGCTCGCCTCGGACGGCGCCGAGGTCGACGAGCTGGTCGACGCTCTACCAGCGCGCCGCCACCCACCTGTCCGTGGTCCGCTCCGCCTCGCCCGACCCGGCGCTGGTCGGCCGGCTGTCCGCGCTGGTGGCCCGGGCGCGCTCGGCGGTGACCGGCACGGCGGCGCCGGCCTGGCGCGACCTCGCCCGCTTCTTCGTCGTGACCTTCCCGGCCGCGCTCTACCGCAGCGCGCGGTGGTGGGTCGGCCGTCGGCGTCGCCGTTCGGCCTGGTCGGCCTGGTCGTCGGCGTGTGGGTGGCGGGCGACCCGGAGGTGCAGGCGACCATCGCCGCGCCGGAGGAGATCCGCCAGCTCGTCGAGCACGACTTCGAGGACTACTACTCCTCGGCGCCCGGCCGGGTCGTTCGCGGCGCAGGTGGCCACCAACAACGCCTGGGTGGCCGCGCTGGCCCTCGCGCTCGGGCGTGCTCCTGCTGCCGGTGGTGTGGCTGCTCTGGCAGAACGCGCTCAACGTCGGCGTCGCCGCCGGGCTGATGGCCGCCGAACGACCGGCTGGACCTGTTCTTCGGGCTGATCCTGCCGCACGGCCTGCTCGAGCTCACCGCGTCTTCGTCGCCGCCGGCGCCGGGCTGCGGCTCGGCTGGTCCTGGATCGACCCCGGCGCCGCACCCGCGCCGAGGCGCTGCGCGAGGAGGGGCAGGCTGCGGGAGCGCTGGCGCTCGGCCTGGCGGCGACCCTGATGGTCTCCGGCGTGATCGAGGCCTTCGTGACGCCCTCCGGGCTGCCGACCTGGGCGCGGGTCGGCATCGGCGCGAGCCTGTGGCTGGCGTTCCTCGCCTACGTCGTCGTGCTCGGCGGCCGCGCGGTGCGGGCCGGCGAGCGGGGCGACCTGCGGGGCGCCGGCGGCACCGACATGGCCCCGACCGCGGGGTAGCAGCCGCTCAGAGCCGGCCGGCGGCCTTGAGCGCCAGGTAGCGGTCGGCGAGGGCGGGCGCCAGGGTCTCCGGGCGCGCGTCGACGACCTCGACGCCGCGCCGGCCGAGCAGCGGCGGCGACCCGCCGCCGCTCGGCCCGGGCCCGCTCGGCCGCGGCGGCGTCGTAGACCGCCTCGGCGTCGCCGCGGCCCGCGGCCATCTGCCGCGACCCGCGGGTCGGCCACCGAGGCGAGCACCACCTGGTGGCGGTGCACGAGCGGGCCGAGCACGGGCAGCAGGCCCTCCTCGACCGGTGCGGCGTCCAGCGCGGTGAGCAGCACCACCAGGCTGCGCCGGGCTGCCGGCCAGCACGGTCGCGGACCATCCCCGCGTAGTCGGTCTCGACCAGGCTGGCCTCCAGCGGCGCCATCGCCTGCACCAGCGCGGGCAGCAGGCCGGTCGCGGCCGCGCCGTCGACCCGCGCCCGCACCGCCGGTCGTAGGCCAGCAGGTCGACCCGGTCGCCGGCCCGGGAGGCCAGCGCCGCGAGCAGCAGCGCGGCGTCCATCGCGGCGTCCAGCCGGGGCGCGTCGCCGACCCGGCCGGCGGCGGTGCGCCCGGTGTCGAGCACGAGCAGCACCCGCCGGTCGCGCTCCGGCCGCCAGGTGCGCACCATCACGTCGGCCGCCCGGGCGGTGGCCCGCCAGTCGATCGAGCGCACGTCGTCGCCGACGACGTACTCGCGCAGCGAGTCGAACTCGGTGCCCTGCCCGCGCACCATCACCGCGGTCCGCCCGTCCAGCTCGCGCAGCCGGGCCAGCCGCGACGGCAGGTGCCGGCGGGACGTGAACGGCGGCAGCACCCGCAGCCGCCACGGCACCTCGTGCGACCCCTGCCGGGCGGCCAGCCCGAGCGGGCCCAGCGAGCGCACCGTCACCCGGGCGGCCAGCCGGTCGCCCCGCCGGGTCGGGCGCATCAGCGCGTGGTGACTCGCCGGCGCTCGCCGGGCGGCACGTCGATCGGGTGCCGCTGGCTGGCGGCCCCGGCGCTGGGCGGCCAGGCGTCCCGCAGGCGGCCGCGGACCCGGCGTCCCGCGTGTTGGCCACGGTGAGCCGGACGGTGGCGGGCTCGCCGAGCCGGACCGCGGTGTCGCCGTCGCGCTGCAGCCGCAGCCGGCGGACCGAGCCGGCCAGCGCGAGGTCGACGGCGACCAGCAGGACCAGGACGCCGGTCACCAGCAGCACCCCCAGCCCGGACGGGACGAGCAGCCCGACGACGGCAGCGCCGGCCAGGGCCACCAGCCCGGCGCGTCCGGTCAGCGCCACGTGCTCACCGGGGCCTCAGCGGGGGACCGGGACGGAGGCGAGGACGCCGTCGAGCACGGCGTCGGCGGTCACGCCCTCCAGCTCGGCCTCCGGCCGCAGCGCCACCCGGTGCCGCAGCGCCGGCCGGGCCAGCGCCTTCACGTCGTCCGGCGTCACGTAGTCGCGGCCGGAGAGCCAGGCCCAGGCCCGGGCCGCGGCCAGCAGCGCGGTGGCGCCGCGCGGCGACACGCCCAGCTGCAGCGACGGCGAGGCGCGGGTGGCCCGGGCCAGGTCGACGACGTAGCCGACCACCTCCGGGGCGATGCTCACGGTCCGTACGGCGGCGCGCCCGGCCGCGAGCTCGGCGGTGCCCGCGACCGCCGCACCCCGGCGCCGGCCAGGTCGCGCGGGTCGAACCCCTCGGCGTGCCGGGTGAGCACCTGCACCTCGTCCTCGCGCGGCGGCAGCGGCATCGTCAGCTTGAGCAGGAACCGGTCGAGCTGCGCCTCGGGCAGCGGGTAGGTGCCCTCGTACTCGACCGGGTTCTGGGTGGCGACGACGACGAACGGGTCGGGCAGCGGTCGCGGGTCGCCCTCGACCGACACCTGCCGCTCCTCCATCGCCTCCAGCAGCGCGGCCTGCGTCTTGGGCGGCGTGCGGTTGATCTCGTCGGCGAGCAGCAGGTTGGTGAACACCGGTCCCTCGCGGAACGAGAACTCCGCCGAGCGCGCGTCGTAGACCAGCGAGCCGGTCACGTCGCCCGGCATCAGGTCGGGCGTGAACTGCACCCGCTTGGTGTCCAGGGAAAGCGCGGCGGCCAGGGTGCGGACCAGCAGCGTCTTCGCGACCCCGGGCACGCCCTCGAGCAGCACGTGGCCGCGGCAGAGCAGCGCGATCACCAGGCCGGTCACGGCCGCGTCCTGGCCGACGACGGCCTTGCCGACCTCGGCCCGCAGCGCCCGCAGCGCCTCCCGGGCAGCGTCGTCGGCGGAGTCGGGGAAGGGGGCGGTCACGGTCGGCGTACCTCTTTCTCGAGCGCGTCGAGGCGGTCGGCGAGCTGCACCAGCGCGGCGTCGTCGGCAGGTGCGGCACCGTACAGGAGGGCCGTGACGTCGGCGCCGCTCCAGCCGGACCGGGCGGCGACCGCCGTCACCAGGGCCTGCGGGTCGGCCCGGCGCGGCAGGCCGAGGGCGCCACCGAGGCGGGACCGGACGCCGGCGCGCAACGACTCCGCTGCCTGCCCGCGAGCGCCGTTGCGGCGGTAGAGCCGGGCCCGGCCCTCCTCGGTCTCGGCCGCCCTGACCGCGACCGGGAGCGGCTCGACGACGACAGCGCCCAGCCGCCGGGCCCGCCACAGCGCGAGCAGCAGCACCGCCACCCCCACCTGCAGGAGGCCCCACCAGACGCCGTCCGGCACCAGCTCGTAGAACGACTTCTGGGCCGACGGCGGCACGTCCGCGGCCGTGGGGAGGTACCAGACCAACCGGTCGTGCCCGCCGAGCAGCCCGAGGGCCAGCGCGGCGTCACCCTCGTCGTCCAGCCGGGAGTTGGTCAGCGGCGACGATGTGCCCAGCAGCGTGACCAGGTTGCCGTTCACCGTCACCTGCACGAGGGACGGACGGCCGTCGCTGGCGTAGCAGAGGTGCGGGGCCCGCAGCTTGGCGTCGTCGCTGACGTAGGCGATGCCGCCGGCGTCGACCGTCCCGGCCCGCTGGGCCACCGGCAGATCACAGCCGGGGGCGCGGACGCCGGGGTCGGCCGGCTCGGCGGAGACGCCCGGCAGATAGCGGCCCGGTGCCGTGGCCCCGACCACCACCAGGTCGGCCCCCGTCGCTCGCACGGCCTCGACCTGGCTGTCGGCCAGGAGGTCGGGGTCGACGACCAGGAGGGTGTCGTCGGGTCCGGTCGTGGCGGCCATCGCTGCCGACGTGGTCACCGCGCCGGACCTGCACGCCCTGGTCGCCGAGCACCTGAGCCAGCGCCCGGGAGCCGGACGGCGCCGGCGAGCGCGGGTCCAGCCGCCCACCGGATGGGCCGCCGGCGGCGAGGGCGACGACCAGCCCGGCCAGCAGCACCACGACCAGCACGGTCAGCGGGCCTTTGACGGCCTGCCAGACCTGCCCGGCGCCGGGATCGGTCGACGAGCCGGTCGACGACCCGCCGGCCAGCGCGACGTCAGGCGCCGTCGTCACCGTCACCGCTGCCCCACCAGGTCGGGGCGGGCGGCCAGCACCTGGGCGTCCAGGTCCCGCAGCGCGGCGTAGGACTCCGGACCGGCGGGGCGACCGCCGTACCAGATCTCGTCGAACAGCACCGCCGCCGCCCGCAGCCCGACGGCGCAGCTCGGGAGGGCTCGGCCCGCCTCGGCGGCGGCCTCGTCGGCGGTGCGCCCGGCCCGCTCGTCGAGAACGGCGCGCTCCTCCAGCGACCGGACGACGGCGCGCAGCCGTTCGCGCACCGCCTCGGCCCAGGCACCCGCGGCGGCGTGCGCGTCGGCGGCGGCACGGTGCTGCGCGGCGGTGCGGGTGCGGCCCACGAACAGCGCCTCCTCGCGGGCGGCGCGCCGGCCGAGCGGACCGACCTTCAGGCGGACCGCGACGACCGCCGCCGCGACCAGCAGCAGCACCACGACCAGCCCGGAGTACCCGCCGGGCGAGACGCCGGCCGCGCCGTCGAGCAGCCGTCCGGCCTGCTCGAGCAGCCAGCGCACCAGCCGCTCGACCAGCCCCGGGCCGGCGTCGCGGTAGACCTGCTTGGCGAGCTCCTCACGGGCCAGCTGGGCGGCCTCGTCCCGGCCGAGGTCGACCGGGACCGACGCGATCACCCGCGCGGGACGGGCTGGTGCGCCGGCGCCACCCCGGCGGCCCGCGCCAGCTCGAGGTCGAGTGCCTCACGACGCATCCGCCGGTCGACGTAGATGAGCGCGGTCGAGACGGCGGTGAACGGCCAGGTGACGGCGGAGGCGACGATGGTGCCGAGTGCGGTCACCAGCAGCGGCAGGATCGCGTAGACGTTGAGGCCGTCGCCGGTCGCCCAGGCCACGAGCAGCGTCAGGACGGTGAACGGCACCCCGAGGATGCCGGCGAGGACCTGGGCGATCAGGTTGACGAGCAGCAGGATGCCGAACGTGCGCCACCAGGCACCGCGGACCAGGGATCGCGACCGCCGCAACGAGGCCACCACGCCCTGGCGCTCCAGCACGATCGCCGGCGGCGCGAGCGCGAATGCCGTGTACAGGTAGGCGGCCACGACGAGGAAGGCCGGCACCCCCAGGACGAACGCGATCGCGACGGCGGCCGTGGGTGCACTGGCGAGGGCAAGGATGGTGCCGGGCGCGAGGGCGAGCACGGCGAGCCCGAGCATGATCAGCAGCACCAGCCCGGTCACCCCGAGCAGTGCCGGGAGCCGCGGCCTGGCCTGGGTCCACGCGTCCCGGGCGCTGATCGACTGCCCGAGGACCGCGCGGCTGACCGCCACCGTGAGGATTCCGGTGAGCACCAGGGAGGCGACGAGGGTGACGATCACCTGGACGCCGGTCGCGGTGATCGCACTGGCCGCGAAGGTGACGTCCTCCTCGGGTGTCGAGGTCGCCGGCTGGTCGAAGCTGAAGGCCTGGTCGCCGGAGTCGCGCAGCAGCAGCCAGGTGACCGGGACGATGAGGACCTGGGTGATCGCGGCCACCACCGCGCTGAGGCCGAGCATCATCCGCGGGTAGCCCCGGATCGCGGAGATGGCGCCGTCCAGGATCTCGCCGACCCCGAGCGGTCGCAGCGCGATGATGCCGGGCTTCGGCGGCGGGGGCGGCGGCCGGAACGCGCCGGGCGGCGGGCCCCAGCCGCTCTGCGGCTGCCCCGGCATCGCCGGACCCGGCATCGGCTGTCCGGGTGGGACGTACGGCTGCTGCCCCGGCGGGACGTACGGCGGCGGCTGCTGCGGCGCCCAGCCCTGCGGCGGCGTCCAGGCAGGCGGTGCCTGCTCCTCCCCGGGGCGGGCCCAGCCCCCCGGCTGCTCGTCGCTCACGGGGGTCATCGTCGCACGTCCGCTGCGGCCGCCGGAGCGGCGCCGCCGAAGATCGTTCTCGCGCCGTGGCGGGCATCGACGGCAGCGGGGTGCCACGATGACGTCATGAGCGTGCGCGGATGAAGGGCCGGGTGCTGATCGTCGACGACGACACGGCGCTGGCCGAGATGCTCGGCATCGTCCTGCGCGGCGAGGGCTACGAGCCCACGCTGTGCCCGGACGGCGACCAGGCCATGGCGATGTTCCGCGAGCACAAGCCCGACCTGGTGCTGCTGGACCTGATGCTGCCCGGGATGGACGGCATCGACGTGTGCCGGGCGATCCGGGCCGAGTCCGGCGTCCCGATCGTCATGCTCACCGCGAAGACCGACACCGTGGACGTCGTGGTCGGGCTGGAGTCCGGCGCCGACGACTACGTGATGAAGCCGTTCAAGCCCAAGGAGCTGGTGGCCCGGATCCGGGCCCGGCTGCGCCGGACCGAGGAGCCCGCTCCCGAGCTGCTGGAGATCGGTGACCTGGTCATCGACGTGGCCGGCCACTCGGTCAAGCGGGACGGGTCGTCGATCGCGCTCACGCCGCTGGAGTTCGACCTCCTGGTGGCGCTGGCCCGCAAGCCCTGGCAGGTCTTCACCCGCGAGATCCTGCTCGAGCAGGTATGGGGCTACCGGCACGCGGCCGACACCCGGCTGGTCAACGTGCACGTCCAGCGGCTGCGCTCGAAGGTGGAGCGCGACCCCGAGAACCCCGAGGTCGTCGTCACCGTGCGCGGCGTCGGCTACAAGGCGGGTCCGGCCTGAGCTCCTCGCGCGCGACCGCCGGCCCCGACCGAAGCCTCCGGGTCGCGGGCTGGTTCCGACGCGTGGTGCGGCGCCGCTGGCGGCGGGCCATCGCGCTGTGGCGGCGGTCCCTGCAGCTGCGGGTCGTCACCACCACGACCGTGTTCTCGCTGATCGCCATCCTGGTACTGGGCAACATCCTGATCACCCGGGTCCGGGACGGGCTGCTGGACAGCAAGAAGCAGGCGACCCTGGACGAGGCCGCGAACGGCGCCCGGACCGCCCAGGAGGCGTTCGACTCCGCCGACCGCAGCCAGCCCGACGTCTACGACACCCTGGTGCCGGACCTGGTCCGCCAGCTGTCCCGCGGCGGTGGCACCGCGGGCTTGCGCGAGGTGGTGCTGCTGCGCGGCCCACTGGTCACCAACCCGCGGGCGCCGCTCGGCCGCAGCTCGGTCGGCGTGGGCGTCACCGACATCCCGACCGCTCTGCGCAGGCAGGTCCAGGCCCGGGGCACCCAGCAGTGGACCTACAGCCAGATCACCCGGCCGTCCGGCGGGCGGGTCGCGGTCCTGGTCGTCGGCTCACCGGTGGTGCTGCCGCAGCAGCTGGGCACCTACGAGCTCTACTTCCTGTTCCCGCTGGACAAGGAGGTCGACACCCTGGCGCTGGTGCGCAACGCGTTGCTGCTGGCTGCCCTCGGGCTGGTGATCCTGGTCGGCGGCATCGCCTGGCTGGTCACCCGCCAGGTGGTGACGCCGGTGCGGATGGCCGCGCGGATCGCCGAGCGGCTGTCGGCCGGCCGGCTCGAGGAACGGATGCGGGTGCGCGGTGAGGACGACCTGGCCCGGCTCGCGGCCTCGTTCAACCGGATGGCCACCAGCCTGCAGCGCCAGATCCGCCAGCTCGAGGACCTGTCCCGGGTGCAGCGGCGGTTCGTCTCCGACGTCTCGCACGAGCTGCGCACCCCACTCACCACGGTGCGGATGGCGGCCGACGTCCTGCACGAGGCCCGCAGGGACTTCGACCCGGCGGTCGAGCGCAGTGCCGAGATCCTGCAGGCACAGCTGGACCGGTTCGAGGCGCTGCTCGCCGACCTGCTCGAGATCAGCAGGTACGACGCCGGGGCCGCGGTGCTGGAGGCCGAGCCCACCGACCTGCGGGTACTCGCGCGGCACGTCATCGACGCGATGGAGACTCTCGCCGAGCGCAAGGGCAGCGACCTGCGCCTGGTCGAGCCGGGGGTTCCCTGCGTGGCCGAGGTCGACAGCCGGCGGATCGAGCGGGTGCTGCGCAACCTGGTCGCCAACGCGGTCGAGCACGGCGAGGGGCGACCGATCGAGGTGCGGGTGGCCGCCGACGACGACGCGGTCGCGGTCGCCGTCCGGGACCACGGTGTCGGGCTCGAGCCCGAGGCCGTCGGCATGGTCTTCAACCGGTTCTGGCGAGGCGACCCGGCCCGCGCGCGCAGCACCGGAGGCACCGGGCTGGGCCTGTCCATCGCGCTGGAGGACGCCCACCTGCACGACGGGTGGCTGCAGGCCTGGGGCGAGCCCGGCGACGGCTGCCAGTTCCGGCTCACCGTCGCCCGCCGACTCGGTGCCGACCTGGAGCGGTCCCCGATCCCGCTGGAGCCGCTCGACTCGAGCCGCCGGATGCGGCCGCTGACCGTCGGCCAGCCCTACCGCCAGATCCGCACACCGGGGTCGGTCGATGTCTGACGTCCGCCGGCTCGGGTCGCGGCTGCTGCCGATGCTGCTCGCGGCGGTCCTCGCGGGCTGCGCGACGATCCCGACGTCCGGGCCCGTGCGCGCCGGCGGCGACCTCGGGCTGCAGCGAGCCGAGGACCGGGTCGCCCCCATCGGCCAGGCCCCGATCAAGGGGGCCAGCCCGGAGAACATCGTGCTGGGCTTCCTGCAGTCCAACGCCGACTTCGTCAACGACCACGAGGTCGCCCGCAAGTACCTCACGCCCACCGCCCGCCAACGGTGGCGGCCGCAGGCGGACACCGCGGTCTACGACCAGGTGGCCGCTCCACTCGCCGTGCGGCCCTCGTACCGACGGCTCCGACGTCGCCGTCGACGGTGCGGAGGTCGGCCGGATCGACGCGGACGGCAGCTTCGTGCGCAGCGCCCCGGACCGGACCGTGACCCGTGACTTCGGCCTGGAGCGGGTCGACGGCGAGTGGCGGATCGACCGGCTCGACGACGGTCTGCTGCTGCCGCTCGCCGAGGTCGGGGAGACCTATCGGCAGCTCTCGCTGTACTTCCTGGGGCCGTCCGGGCACACCCTGGTGCCGGACACCGTGCTGCTGCCCGGCGTGCCGGGG
The DNA here is from genome assembly GCA_963728425.1 of uncultured Actinomycetota bacterium. Lineage (GTDB taxonomy): Bacteria > Actinomycetota > Actinomycetes > JACCUZ01 > JACCUZ01 > JAVEDA01. The sequence continues at coordinate 71,005 of CAVSKC010000017.1, read as the reverse complement.
CTGACCACCAAGCTGATCGCCCGGCTGCTGCGCGGGCCGACCGCGTCGCTGCGCGGTGCGGTGACGACCGCTTTCCCGCCAGGCACCGGCCTGGAGGTCAACTCGGTCGCGGTGCGCGGCGGGCTCGCGACCGTGCAGCTGGACAGCTCGGCGCTCCAGGCCGACGACGACGCCCGCGAGCAGATGTACGCCCAGATCGTCTGGACGCTCAAGCAGCTGGCCGAGGTGCGCCAGGTGCGCGTGACCGCCGGCGGCGACAGCCCGCTGCTGCCCGGTGTGTCGGAGGAGGTCAACCACGACCCCTGGCCGACCTACGACCCGGACGACCTGCCGGCCAGCCCCTCGGCGTACGTCGTGAAGGACCGTCGGGTCGGGCGGTACCTGGACAGCTCGTTCGAGCCGGTGCCCGGCGGTGGCGGCACCGGGCCGATCGACCTGCGGACCCCCGCGGTGACGCTGGACGCGACCCGGCTGGCGGCGGTGAGCACCGACGGCCGCACTGTGTACGTCGGTCCGCTCGCTCGGGGCGGCGGGCTCACAGCACGCATCACCGGGACCGACTTCAGTCAGCCCTCGTGGGACCCGGGCAACAACCTGTGGGTCGTCGACCGGGCGACCGGACAGCTCTGGTACCTCGCCGACGGGGCCAACCGGCCCCGGGAGGTCAGCGTGGTCCCGCTGGGCGCCGCCGGGCGGCCGGTCGCCGTGTCCGTCGCGCGGGACGGGGCCCGGGTCGCGCTGGTGGTCGGCACCGGACGGCAGGCGCGGTTGCGGTTGCTCGCCGTACGCCGGGTGGAGACCGCCGACACGACCGTGACCGGTGGTGTCGAGGTGTCGTTGGCGGAGCCGCGCGACCCGCTGCCCGACCTGCGCTCGGTCCGGGACGTGTCGTGGGCCGACGCCACCACCCTCGCGGTGCTCGGCAGCAGAGGCGGTGCGCCGGTGATCCCCTACTACCTCGACACCGACGGGTACGACGTCATCGAGGGCGAGCCGGTGCCGGATCCGGTCAGCATCACCGCGGCGTCGCCGCCGCGGCAGGCGCAGGAGAACCCGCTGATCGTCGGGACGGACGACGGGACGGCCAACGGACGGCTGCTGCAGTTCACCTCGGGCAGCGGCTGGCAGCCGATCGGGCCGGGCAGGGACCCGGCGTACCCGGGCTGAGAACTGCGTCGTCCCCAGCCCGGCGTCGTCCACCGCCGTCCCCGGCCGCGTCTTGTGCGTGCGGCCGGCGCGCGACGCTGGGCTGGTGCCCGTCGCCTGTCTGCACGCGCTGCTGGACCTGGTGCTCCCGGCGGCCTGCGTGGGCTGCGGCGCCGACGGCAGCAGCTGGTGCCCCGCTTGCGCCGCGACTCTTGCCGGCCGACGCCTGGGCGGCCACCCCCGACCCGTGCCCGCCCGGGTTCCCGGCCACCTGGGCGGTCGCCGCGTACGACGGCCCGGTCCGGTCCGCGGCGGTCGCGCACAAGGAGCGGGGTGTCCGGGCCATCCGCGCGCCGCTCGCGGCGGCGCTGGCCGTCTCCGTGGCCGCCGCGCTCGCCGACGGGAGCGGCGGCCTGCTGCACCCGCGGGTCGTCCTGGTGCCGGCACCGTCGCGCGGCACTGCGGTGCGGTCCCGCGGAGACGATCCCACCCTCGGGCTGGCGCGGTGCGCCGCGCGCCGGCTGACCCGGGCCGGCCTGCCCGCAGCGGTCGTGCCCGCGCTGCGGCTGGCCCGGTCGACCGCCGACCAGGCCGGTCTCGGTGCCCAGGAGCGGGCGGCCAACCTGGCCGGTGCGGCCCGGGTGCCACGCCGGCTCGTGGGCGCCGTCGCCAGCCGTCCGGTGGTGCTGGTGGACGACGTGGTCACCACCGGGGCGACGCTGGTCGAGTCGACCCGCGCGCTGCGGGCCGCCGGGGGAGTCGTCGTCGGGGCTGCGGTCGTCGCGGCGACCCCACGTCGTGGGACTGGTCTGTCCCTGCGATCAGACAGGGACTAGCGTTCCGATATGGCACCCGCCCGGGTCCGTGGTTGCGCCGGACCGCTCGTCCCTCGCGGGGCGGCGGACCGGCAAGCCGATGCCAGTCGCAGGCGAAACGGTCCACGTAAGGCGACTTCTTGTCGTCCGATCACGGTGCGGCTTAGAAGTAAGTCCTGCCCCGCCGGAGGCCCAGATGACCTCCGACCCGGGAGAAGGGGGGTAGTGGCGGCTACCGCTGCGAGACTCTCAGCAGGCGGATGTGGGGTCGAAGACCAGGTCGGCCGGGTGGGTGTCTTGTGTTCCCTGACAGAGGAGGAATCACTTCGTGGACATCGTCGTCAAGGGTCGTCACACCGAGGTCACCGAGCGGTTCCGCACGCACGTCGCGGAGAAGCTCGCGAAGCTGGAGAAGCTCGACCCGAAGGTGATCAGCATCGACGTCGAGTGCTCCCAGGAACGCAACCCGCGCCTCGCTGACCAGCGCGAGCGGATCGAGCTCACCATCCTGTCCCGCGGCCCGGTCATGCGCGCGGAGGCCGCCGCGCAGGACTGCTACGCCGCCCTGGACGCGGCGGTCACCAAGCTCGAGGCCCGCCTGCGCAAGGCCAAGGACCGTCGCCGCGTCCACCACGGCGCCAAGACCCCGGTCTCGGTGGCCACGGCCACCGCCGCCCTCGACGGCGCCGGCCGGACACCCGCACCCACCGAGGACGCCGACGCCTACCCCGGTGCTGACGACGACGGCCCGATGTTCGTCCGCGAGAAGGTCCACCAGGCGGCACCGATCCATCTCGACCAGGCTCTCTACGAGATGGAGCTGGTGGGCCATGACTTCTACCTGTTCATCGACGCGACCACCGCGCAGCCGAGCGTCGTGTACCGCCGGCGGGCCTACGACTACGGGGTCATCCGGCTCGCCGTCTGAGGCCCGGCCGAGCGGCGACGACCGTGGACGTTTCGCCCGGATCGCCGTCGTATCGGGCGCTGACGTGCGAGGATGCGCACGCATGCCGGGCTTGGTCCGGCGCGCCCTGCCGAGGCTGTCCGAGAGGTGTAGCGGGTGAGCGAGCACGTTGCCGGGTCGGTCCGGTCAGGTCGCGCGGTGCCCGGCGCCGCCGAGCCGATCCGGGTCCTGGTCGTCGACGACCACGCCCTGTTCCGCCGCGGCCTGGAGATGGTGCTCGGCCAGGAGACGGACATCGAGGTCGTTGGCGAGGCCGGTGACGGCAGCGAGGCCGTCGACCTGGCCTCGGCCCTGCTGCCCGACATCGTCCTGATGGACGTCCGGATGCCGCGGCGCAGCGGCATCGAGGCCTGCACGGCCATCAAGGACGTCGTGCCGAGCGCGAAGATCGTGATGCTCACGATCTCCGACGACGAGGCCGACCTCTACGACGCCATCAAGGCCGGTGCCAGCGGCTACCTGCTCAAGGAGATCTCCATCGACGAGGTCGCGGCCGCGATCCGGTCGGTCGCCGGCGGCCAGTCACTGATCAGCCCGTCGATGGCCTCCAAGCTGCTCACCGAGTTCGCCACGATGATCAAGAAGGGCGACGAGCGCCAGCAGGTGCCCGCCCCGCGGCTGACCGACCGCGAGCTCGAGGTGCTCAAGCTGGTGGCGAAGGGTCTCAACAACCGGGACATCGCCAAGGAGCTCTTCATCAGCGAGAACACGGTGAAGAACCACATCCGCAACATCCTGGAGAAGCTGCAGCTGCACTCCCGGATGGAGGCCGTGGTCTACGCGGTCCGCGAGAAGCTGCTCGAGATCACCTGACCGGTAGGCCGGTGCGTGCGCCGTCGGCGGCCGAGCTGGCCGCCCGGCCGGTGGAGCGGGTCTCCGCGCTGGTCGAGCTGGCCGGTGCCGATGCCGTGGCCGACTGGTGCGTCGGCCTGCTGGGCGGCGGCGACTGGACCGATGTCGACGCCCCGGAGCTCGATTGGATCGGCGGCCGCAGCTCGGTGGCGATGGTCGCGAAGAACCTCGACCTCGTGTACTGGCCACGGGTCTGGGCCGCCCGCGCCCTGCTGCACGCCTACCGCCCGCAGGCCGAACCGGCCGTGGTTCGGGGCCTGTCCGACGAGTCGTGGCGGGTGCGCGAGATGTGCGCCAAGGTCGTGCGTGCCCACGAGCTCGGCTCCGCGGCCGACGAGCTGGCGCCGAGGTGTGCCGACGAGGTGCCACGGGTCCGCGCCGCCGCCGTACGCGCCCTGGCCGTCGTGGGCGAGGCCGAGCACGCCGACGCCGTCCGCGACTGCCTCGACGACCCCGAGCCGTCGGTACGCACGGCCGCCACCGCCGCCCTCCGCGCCCTAGCCCGCCGCCTCGACCGCCCCCTCTGACGGCCCGCGGAGTCCGCGCAGGCGCAAACACCCCAAAGAATCAACCCAAAGAATCTGCGTTGATCATGCAACTTTGGGGATCTTGGACAACGCCGCAGGTCCTCGGCCCCCGAGTCCCCGTCGATCATGCAACTTTGGGGATCATGGAAAGGCCGGCGCCACACGGTCGATCGCTGGCCAGCCGCGCCCGCTCAGCAAGATCCCCACAAGTGCATGATCAACGACAGGTTTTGAGGGCGTGACCTGCCGCGATGCTCAAGATCCCCAAAGTTGCATGATCAACGCAGACTTGGGGTTGGGGTGGGGTTGGGGTTTGGGGATCGGTTACGGGGTGGCGAGGCGGAGGAGGGCGTCGGCGTAGCGGGTGACCGCGGCGGCCGACACGTGCGGGCCGAGCTCGATGGTCACGGCCCGGCCCGGCAGGTGCCGGTTGTGCCAGTCGGTCAGGGTTCCGTGGCAGCCGCCGGTGCAGTCGAACGACCGCACCGGCAGGTCGAGCAGGCGGGACAGCCGGCGCACCAGGGTCATCGACTTCGCGCGGTAGGAGTCGACGCCGAACAGCGGCTGGTGGAACACCAGAGTCGTGCGCGGCGCGGTCGTGCGCAGGAAGCGACATCGCGGCCCGGGTCTCCGGCTCGCTGGCCGCCGTCGGCCCCGACCAGGTCGCGGTGCCCGCCCCAGCGCGTTGCCAGTACGTCGGGAAGTTGCGGTTGAGGTCGACGCCGTGTCCGTTGGTACGCCGGTCGGCAGCCGTCCCGTCGGGGTTCATGGTGCGGACCAGCCACAGGTCGACGCCGGCCGGCAGCGGGGCATCGCGCAGCCGGCGCACGACTCGCATGCCGGCCCGCTCGTCGCCGTGGATGCTGCCGACGACCACGGTGCTGCGGGTCGCACCGTCGGTCCACCGGTGCACGGCGCGGATCGGCCGGCCCTGCACCGACGTACCGATGACGACCGTCGCCTCGTGCGCCAACGGCAGCGACGGAAGCCACCGTCGCCGGGGCACGGCGGCGCAGACGGCAGCGACAGGGCGACGCACGCCACCGCCGCCACGGCAGCCCCTCGACCGGTCACGGGGTGATCCTCGCAGCCGCTGTCGGGCCCGCGTGGCAGCATCGCCCACCGTGACCACGTCGCGGCCGGTGCGCCTGACCGTCGCCCGGGCCCGGCGGGTGGCCATCGCCGCGCAGGGCCTGGCTGTGCCGCGCCCGGCCGCACCCACGATGCGGCACCTCACCAGCACCGTCGAGCGGATCGGTCTGCTGCAGATCGACAGCGTCAACGTGCTGTCGCGGGCCCACTACCTGCCGCTGTTCTCGCGGCTCGGGGCCTACGACCGGGCGTTGCTGGACCGCGCGACGGGCCGCGCGCCCCGCCGGCTGGTCGAGTACTGGGCGCACGAGGCGAGCCTGGTCCCGCCGGAGACGCTGCGGCTGCTCGCGCTGGCGGATGCGCCGCAGCGAGGAGGCGTGGGGCGGGATCCGCTCCATCGCCGCCCAGCGCCCCGACCTCGTGCAGGCCGTGCGCGACGAGCTGCGCGACCGCACCGTGCCGATGACCGCCGGTCAGGTCGAGGCCGCGCTGGAGCACGACGTGCCGCGCGCCAAGGTCGACTGGGGCTGGAACTGGTCGGAGGTCAAGCGGGCGCTGGAGTTCCTCTTCTACGCCGGCGAGATCAGCTCGGCCGGGCGCACTACGTCGTTCGAGCGCCGCTACGCCGTGCCCGAGCGGGTGCTGCCGCGCGCGGTCGTCGAGGCACCCGACCCCACCGACGAGGAGGCCTTCGTCGAGCTGACCAGGATCGCCGCCCGGGCGCACGGCGTCGCGACCGAGCCGTGCCTGCGCGACTACTTCCGGCTCCGGCCGGAGGACTCCCGCGGCGCCGTCGCGGCCCTGGTCGACGCGGGCGAGCTGCTGCCGGTCGAGGTCGAGGGCTGGGGCCGCCCCGCCTACCTGCACCGGGATGCCCGGCTGCCGCGCCGGGTCGACGCCCGCGCGCTGCTGGTGCCGTTCGACCCGCTGGTCTGGTTCCGCTGGCGGGCCGAGCACCTGTTCGGCTTCCACTACCGGATCGAGATCTACGTGCCGGCCGAGAAGCGGGTGCACGGCTACTACGTGCTGCCGTTCCTGCTCGGCGAGCGGCTGGTCGCCCGGGTCGACCTCAAGGCCGATCGGCAGGCCGGCGCGGGGGCCGGTGTGCTGCGGGTCAGGTCCGCGTACGCCGAGGAGCACGCGCCGCCGGAGACGGCGGCCGAGCTGGCGGCCGAGCTCGTCGACGATGGCCGGCTGGCTGGGTCTGGACGAGGTGGCCGTCGAGCCGCGCGGCGACCTGGCCGCCGCACTCGCGGTCGAGGTCAATTGCCGCTGAGCGGAGCGGCCGCGTCGAGGAGCAGCAGGTCCGGCGTCGGCCCGTCGGCCGGCTCCTCGATCCCGGTGAGGGTGAGCCCAGCCTGTAGCACCGCGTTGACGAGAGCGGCGAGCGGGACGTGGCGCACACCGACCCGGGGCCGGACGCCGCTGCCCAGTCCCGGCCCGTCGAAGGTCAGGCTGCCGTCGTCGTACCCCGGGTGGATGTGGACCTCGCCGTCGACGACCTCGGCGAACGGACCCACGAAGCACGGGTGCACGCCCACCGACACGAACCGACCGCCAGGCCGCAGGACCCGGGCTACCTCGCGGACGGTCGCGGCCCAATCGAGGACGTCGGTGTGGACCAGCGTGGCGACGGCGACATCGACCGAGGACGTCAGCACGGGCAGGCGCGCCACGTCGGCGACGGCCACCGGGAGCCGTCTGCGCGCGTGCCGCAGCTGGCCGAGCGACAGGTCCACCCCGACGACGTCCCAGCCGATCGACCGCAGCCCGGCCGCGTGCACACCGGTGCCGCAGCCCACGTCCAGGCAGGCACCAGCACCCGGACCCACCGTCGCGCACAGCGCCGACGTAGTGCGTGCGGTGTGCCGGCGCGCGTCGCCGGTGACGTACGCGTCGTACCAGTCGGCATGGGCGTCATAGCCGGCTCGACCCGTCATCCGCCTACCCTGCCTGTTGCGACCGTCTCGAGCGAGTGAGTCGGGCGACATGGGACACGTTCCTTGCGATGCAGGCGTCCTGCAAGTACGTCGTCGTCCAGCGCGACAACCGGACGGCAGCCTCAGGATCGCGATCGACGCGCCCACCAGCGACGGAGCCGCGACGGACTGACTCTTGGTTCGAGGCAAGCGCCGATGCTGCCCCGCCAGGCGACATTGCTGATCAGACCGCAACTGCAACAGCGGGGCTAGGCTCATGTCCGGGCGGGCAGACCGGCGGCCCGTTGAGCGGATGGAGCCCTTATGACAGCCCCGGTGGACATCTGGCGAGAGGTTGCCGACAGGTGGGCCGAGGTCTATGCCCAGATCGGCGACGACCAATGGCAGGACAAGACCCCCTGCGAGGGCTGGACGGTCCGCGACCTCGTCGACCACCTGCAGTGGCATGCGACAGCCCTGAGCATGCTCGGCGCCGACACCACTCCGGGCGACGACTGGGAACAGATCCGCTCCACTCTCGACGCCGTCCTGTCCGACCCGTCGAGACTGCAGGGAACGGTCGAGCAGTTCGGCGGCATGCCCAAGCCCGACCTGGCCGCCTTCCTGGTCGGGGATCGGCTCATCCACACGTGGGATCTGGCCCGGTCCATCGGCGTCGACGACACCCTTCCCGCCGGCCCGGTCGAGGCGACGATGGCCGGGCTGCAGCATGCGCCACCGGAGTTCCTGCGTGGTCGGAACCCGCTCGGCCTGAACATGATGGGAGCCCCCGTCCACGTGCCCGAGGACGCCAGCGACCAGGACAAGATGCTGGCCTTTAGCGGTCGCCGGCCCTGAGGCGGGCGCCGCGAGAAGTCCAGGAGGCGAAGGCGTGCAAGAACGTCGCCTTGTGACTGCGGCTCCGAGGCGCGGCAACCTTCCGGTCGCGGCGACACCCCTCGTCGGACGAGAGGTCCTGCTCCCTGAGGTCGTGGACCTGGTCCGGGCCAACCCCCTCGTCACCCTGAGCGGCGTCGGCGGCGTCGGCAAGACCCGCCTGGCGCTGGCGGTGGGTGCCGAGCTGGCGGATGAGTTCCCCGACGGCGTATGGCTCGTCGAGCTCGCACCCGTCGGTGACCCCGCGTCAGTACCGGTTGCGATCGCCACGGCGCTCGGCGTGACGCCACAGGGGGATTCCAACGTGATCGACGGCGTCGCTGAGGCGGTAGGCGGGCGTCGCCTCCTGCTGGTCGTGGACAACTGCGAACACGTGCAGGCCGCGGCAACGTCGGCCATCGCGGGGATCCTCGCCCGGGCCGGGAACGCCAAGATCATTGCCACGTCGCGGGAGTACCTCTGGACCGCTGGCGAGGCGCTGCTGGCGGTGTCACCACTGACGCTCGATGGCGGGGCGTCCTCCGACGCCGTCACTCTGTTCGTCGAGCGGGCTCGCAGGGTACGCCCCGGCTTCGGTGTGCAGGAGCCCGAGACGGCTGCCGCGGTGATCGAGATCTGCGCGACCCTCGACGGGCTTCCGTTGGGAATCGAGCTGGCTGCCGCCCGGATGGCCGCCATGTCGGCCGTGGAGGTCAGGGACAGGCTCGGTAGCCGTTTCCGCTTGCTGACCGGGCCGGAACACGGGCCCGAGCGCCAGTCGACGCTGCGACACGCGGTCGGCTGGTCCTACGACTTGCTGCACGAGGACGACCGCGAGCTGCTGCGCACAGCGTCGCTGTTCGCCGGAGGCTTCGATCTGCAAGGCATCTGCGCGGTTGCCGGGGCCACCGACGACGTGGAGATCCTGGCCCGGCTGGACTCGTTGGTCCGCAAGTCACTCGTCGTCGCCGACCATGCCGGCTCCCGCACCAGATACCGCCTCTTCGAGACCATCCGGCAGTTCGCCGAGAATCGCCTGTCAGAGACCGGTGCGCTCGAGCTGATGCGTGATCGGCACGCTGCGCACTTCGGGCGGGAAGCCGCGACCCGATGGGAGCACTGGAACGGGCCCGGGTGGCGCGACACCGTCGACTGGGTCGAGATCGAGCTCGCCAACCTTCGCGCTGCCTTTCGCTGGAGTTCGGCCCAGGGTGATCTGGTGGTGGCGACCGACATCGCCGCCCACGCCACGCTGATGGGCTTCTCGATCGAGCTGTTCGAGACCGTCGGCTGGGCAGAGGAGCTGCTGGACGCGGCGACCGCGGCCGACGTCCCTCGCCTTCCGCGCCTGTACACCGCGGCGGGCCACGCCTGCTTCGTCGGACGTGCGGAGGCGGCAGCGGCAAACGCGCAACGCGCGACCGAGCTGGAGGCACAAGGGGGCTATGAGCCTTGCGAGCCCGGCTACGCGACTTTTGTCGAGGCACTCGCGCAGGTGTACTGCGGCAACCTCGATCGCTATGTGGACCTCACCAGTTCTGTGGCGAAGCTCCCCGGACAGTCGCGCGCATACGGGATCGCCGCGTATGTCGACGGCCTCCAGTCGGCCGGTCGGGTCGAGGAAGCACTGCTGCTCACCGAGGAGGCGGTCGCTGCAGCTCGCGAGGTGGGCAATCCCTACTGGATCGCATACACGCTGTGGATCGTGGGGCTGGCGTTCTCAAAGGCGGATGCGCAGCGGGCGCTAGCGGCCTGGGACGAAGGCGTCGAGTTCGTCGGGGAGCACGGCGTAGGCTTCTTCTCGGGCTTCATGGCTCGCGACGCTGCACGCCTGCACACTTCTGACGGAGAGCTCGACGCTGCGCTCGACCTGTTCGCCTCGGCGGTCGAGGCCTTCTCCAAGGCGGGCACGGTGGCGCAGCTTGTCATCACACTCGCCAGCGTGCCCGCGCTGTTCGAGCGTCTCGACCGTCTGGAAGCGGCCGCCACGCTGCTGGGTGCGATGTCCCGTGAGCCGGGAAGCGCGCACCATGTGCCCGAGCTCATCGACCTCGGTAGCCGCCTCACCGAGAGACTTGGCGGGGAGAAGTCGGCGTTGCTCACGTCTCGCGGCGCGTCGATGGACCTGAACGATGCCGCGGTCTATGCATTGCAGGAGATCGAGCTCGCACGCCGCGACATGGCTCCCGAGGCAGACAGCGCGCGCCCGTGGGGGCTGACCCGACGGGAGGTGCAGGTGCTGCGCGCCATCGCCGACGGCGCGACCACACGAGAGATCTCGGAGCGGCTGTTCATCTCGTCGAAGACCGCGGATCACCACATCCAGCACATCTACACCAAGATCGGGGTGTCCAACCGGGCCACGGCGACCCGCTGGGCGCTGGAGCACGCGGTCGTCGGCGGCAGCGCCACCGGCTGACGCTCCGCGTCCAGGACGACTCCAGTCGTGACCCTGCGCTCGGGACCGGAAATGGGGAGGTCTCCCGATGCGCGGGACGGCGACCAGGCCGAGGCTCACGATGCACGCGGACGGGCCGGCGTACGGAGCTGGTCACGGCCGAGACATCGAGACGGATGGAGGACGCGCGATGCTACTGGCAACGACGACGGTCGAGGACCTCGACCAGTTCCTGGAAGTGTTCGGCGAGATGGGCGCGGCGAAGCGCGAGGAGCACGGGTCCAAGGGTTCGACGGTCTTCCGGGACCCGAACGAGAAGGACCGGGTCTGGGCGATCTTCGACTGGGATGCGCAGGGGTGGCAGCACTTCGTGTCCGACCCCGAGGTCCCGCCGATCCTGGCCAAGGCCGGGCACAAGCAGAAGCCCCAGGCGGCAGAGCTCGTGGGCACATACCGCGCCTAGGTGGTCCCTTCCCAGCCGGCCGGTCGGGCCGGCTCGGCCAACACAACGCGTGGGTCAGGGGAGACGAGCGCTGGTGGCGACCTCGGGTCCGCTCCGAGAGGCGCCGCGCTCGTCCTCGACCTGCACTGAGAGGACTCATCATGACAACCGCAACCGACCGGCCGGCGCGAGTCGGCGTGGTGACCGACCAGACCGGTGCGCTGTCCTTCATGGGCATCGCCAACGCGAACGTAGCCACGATGGTGGTCGACGACATCAACGCAAAGGGCGGCCTGCTCGGGCAGCCCATCGAGCTGCTCGTCGAGGACAGCGCGACCGACGACAGGGCGGCGGCGGCCGCTGCCACCAAGCTCGTCGAGCAGGACCACGTCGACGTCCTCCTCGGCGGCATCTACAGCTCCACCCGACAGGCCATCAAGGGGCCAGCGGTCGACCAGGGACGGACCCTGTACATCTATCCGGAGCAGTACGAGGGCCAGGAGTGCAACCCCCTGATCTTCTGCACCGGCCCAGTGCCTGCGCAGCAGGTCGAGCCATTCATTCCCTGGCTGATGCGACAGACGGGAGCCAGGACGTTCTACATGCCGGCCGCCGACTACATCTGGCCGCGCATCATGAACGAGAAGGTTTACAAGGTAGTCGCCTCCGAGGGTGGGACGGTCGTCGGCGAGGAGTACTTCCCGATGGATCACCTCGACTACGACCGGACCGTCGACGACATCATGGCGAGTGGTGCCGACGTGGTGTTCAACACCATCGTGCCTCCTGGGCTGACGCCGTTCCTCGAGCGCCTGTACGAGGCCGGCTTCACCAAGAACGGCGGACACATCGTCTGCACCTACTTCGACGAGAACTTCCTCAACCTGGTGCCCCCAGAACATGTCGACGGGCTCTACGGCTGCCTCGACTACTACCGGGACGTCAGCGATCCGTTCAGCGCATCGCTGCTCGCCGCGTATGACGAGCGCTTTCCCGGCAGCGCCCTGTTCACCGCCGGGAGCGCATGCTCGGGGATGTACCGCGGTCTGAAGCTGTGGGAAGGGGCCGTCACCGAAGCCGGCTCACTGAACCAGGACGCTGTCGTCAGGGCACTGGACCACGCTCGGATCGAGGAAGGTCCCGGCGGTCCCGCAGAGATGGTGCCCGGTCAGCACCACCTCCGGTTGAACATGTACATCGCGCGGTCCCAGAACGGCACGTTCAAGGTGGTCAAGAACCTCGGGGCGATCGACCCGCAGGAGTGCGAGGTCGGGGCGTGACAACCGCCCCATGACCGATGAGCGTCGGCTGGCCGTGGCCTGCGGAGCTGCGGCGCGGTTATTGGAAGGGGAACGGGTCATCGCCCGGCGTCGAGTCCCCTCCGATCATGGACGAATCGGTCCCCTCACCTCGACGGTGCGAAGCCAGTGCTCGGCGAAGGCCGGTCCGTCGATGTCGACGACGAGCTCGACCGCCCGGGAACCTGGGTCGTCCGGCCCGACCCGCTCCAGCCGACCGTGCTCGCCCTCCGCGGTTCGCAGGTACGTCTCCTCGATCGTCACCCCGTCCCAGCCGGCCGCCACCGCCGCGGCGAGCGGGTCGTGGTGGAAATTGGCCAGGTCGTCCGGCAGCCCGGCGTACCGGCGCCGGAGCGCGCGCTTCCCTTGGTCGTCCCGGTAGGCCCCGGCCTGCCGGGCCATCAGGTCTCCCACCGGGCCGGACGCGCGCAGCCGCGGCAGGTCGCGGTCCCGTAGGTGCACCTGCGCCGTGGCAGCAAGAGGTACGACGGTGAGGCGGCCGGCTGCGATACGCACCTCGGTGGCGGCCACGACGTCGCAGGTGACGTTCCAGTCGTCCTCCGGCCCCCACTGCGGAAGGCCACGGCCCGGCCGGTCGACCCAGCCGCCCATCAGCACCACGTGTGCCGTGCGCAGCGCCCCCGGGGTCCGCCGCTCGAGCAGGGCCAGGGTCGTGGCCGGGCCGATGCCCACCACGACGGCGCCGGCCGTGACCGAGGTCGCGAGCAGGGCCAGCGCGACGTCGACAGGACCTGGAGCGGGCGGCACCACCGCCGGCCAGTACGGCGGTCCGGACGGCGGCCGGCCCGACGGCCGCCCGCTGGTCAGCGACCGCTCGGCGCCGGCCGCGACCGCCACGTCGGTTCGGTCCGCCAGCCGCAGCACCTCCGTGACATGCCCCGCCCGCTGCCCGCCGGGGTCGTCGACCGTGGTGACGCCGCTGAGCTCGACGTCCGGTCGCGCCAGCAGGTAAGCCAGCGCCGCCACGTCGTCCGGGTTGCTGCCCAGGTCGGTGTCAAGGTGCACCAGCACAGGTCAGTCCGTGGCGAGCCGGGCGTGCAGGTGCTCGTCGTGCCGGCTGCCGTCGGCGGCCCGGTACGCCCCGCGCAGCACGCCCTCGGCCGGGTACCCGCACTTCTCCGCCACCCGGCAGGACGCGAGGTTGTCGACGGCGTGCGGCAGCGCGATCCGCTCGACCCCGAGGGCGCCGAACGCCCACCGGGTCACCGCCCCGACACCTGCGGTCGCCACGCCACGGCCGCGGGCCCAGGGCGCGGTCCGGTAGCCGATCGACGCGCCCCGGTCCTCGGCCAGGTCGACCTGCCACAGCGACACGTTGCCGAGCAGCCGACCGCTGGTGGCGTCGAGCACCGAGAACGTGGCGTGCGTTCCGTCGGACCAGTCGGCCCCGCGCTCGCACCAGTCCCGCGCCGACGCGAGGTCCACCACCTTGGGCGCCGGGTTCCAGAGCACCGTCAGCGGATCCTGCAGCATCGCCAGCGCGTCGGCCGCCTCGTCGGGCGACGGTGGCCGCAGCTGCCAGGCACCGGCGGCGATATCGACGTGCTCGATCGCGGTCATGCCCCGGCCACCCGGGCGTGCAGGTGCTCGTCGACATAGCCCGTGGCCAGCAGGCACGACCCTCGCTGGGTGCCCTCAAGCGCGAACCCCGCCTTCTCGGCGACCCGGCAGCTCGCGGTGTTGTCGAGGGCGTGCTGCAGCTGTACCCGGTGCAGACCGAGCACTGACACGGCGTACGACGTCACGAGGTCGAGCGCTCGCCCGGCGAGGCCGTGCCCGCGCGCCGCCGGCAGCGTCCAGTACGACGCGGTGGCCCACCGGTCGACCAGGTTGACCTCGCGCAGCGCCACCGACCCGACCACGGCGCCGTCCACCTCGACCGCCCAGCTCACCGCCTTGCCGCCGGCGGCCCGGGCGGCCCGCCCGGCGATCCAGGCGCGGGCCGCGGCCAGGTCGGGCAGCGGCAGCCGCGGGTCCCAGCGGGCCGCCTCCGGGTCGGACAGCCCGGCCAGCACGGCGGCGGCGTCGTCGCCGGACCAGGCACGCAGCCGCACACCTTCGCCGGACAGCTCCGGAACCTCGAGCGGCGGCGCCGGCGGGTCGGCCGGGCCGGGCGGGTCGGTGGCCAGCCGCCCGTGCCGGTGCTGGTCCGCGACCCGCCCGTCGGGGTAGCCGAGGGCGTGCCGTTCCACCCCTTCGAGCGCGAAGCCACAGCGGGTCGCCACCGAACAGGACCCGACGTTGCCCACGTCGTGCACCAGCTCGACTCGATGCAGCCCGAGGTCGCCGAAGGCGTAGCCGACCGCGGTGGCGACGGCTGCCGCGGCGACCCCTCGCCGGCGGTGGTCCGGGTGCACGCCGTAGCCGATCTCGGCGGCGGCCGGCTCGGTCGTGAACCGGTGCAGCGACGTCCGCCCGAGGAGGACCCGGGTGGCCGGATCCCGGACTGCCCAGTCGACCCGGTCCGGTCCGGACCGATCGGCCACCCACCGCGCCGCGTCCTCGACCGTGTGCATGTCGGCGAGCGAGCGCGACCAGTGCCGCCCCACATCGTCGGCCAGTTCGACGATCGCCGGCAGGTCCCCGGGCTCCCAGGCCGTGAGCAGTACGCCGTCGCCGCGCAGCTCGGGCGCCCGAGGTGCGGGGTCGGTGGCCATCAGGCGAGCTCGCCGGCGAGCAGGCCGCCGACCCAGCCGTCCAGCCGCTCGCCGCGGTGCGGCAGGCGGGATCGGCAGGTGCCCTCCATGGTGAAGCCGACCTTCTCCGCGACCCGGCGGGAGGCGCCGTTGCCGACGGCTGCCCACCACTCGATCCGCTGCAGCCCGAGCACGTCGAAGCCGAACCGGCAGGTCAGTCGCGCGGCCGTGGTCATCACGCCCTGGCCGCGGGCCCACGGGGCCGTCCAGTAGCCGATCTCGCGCATGCCGGGGTCGGCCGCCTTGAGTCCGACCATCGCGAGCAGTCGCCCGCTGGCGGCGTCGGTCACCGCGAAGGTCATCTCGCCGTGCTCCTCGTCGGCCCAGGCCGCGGCCCGGCTCGAGACGAAGGCCTGTGCGTGCCCCGTGTCGTACGGCACCGGGACCGGCACCCAGCGGGCCAAGGTGGCGTCCTGGCAGGCCGCGGTGATCTCGGCCACGTCGGAGTCCTGCGGCAGCCGGAGCAGCAGTCGGTCGTCCGTCAGGGTCAGCGGTGCGGGTACGGTCACGCCCCCATCCAACCGGGGCCCCGCGGGGCGGGTCGAGACGTTATGGGCAGTGGTCCTGGGCCTGCGCCTACGATGAACCGACGAGGTCCGGCCCCGGAGATCCGGGGGAGGGACCGTCCCGACCGTTCGAGGAGACCCTGCGTGCCCGCCTTCTTCGACAGAATGCTCCGCGCCGGCGAGGGCAAGATCCTTCGCAAGCTTTCGGCCATCGCCGCGCAGGTCAACTCGATCGAGGACGACTTCACCTCGATGACGGACGCCGAGCTGCGCGCCATGACCGACGAGTTCCGCGCCCGGCTCGAGGACGGCCAGTCGCTCGACGACATCCTCCCCGAGGCGTTCGCCACGGTGCGTGAGGCGGCCCGCCGGACCCTGGGGCAGCGCCACTTCGACGTGCAGATGATGGGCGGCGCCGCGCTGCACCTGGGCAACATCGCCGAGATGAAGACCGGTGAGGGCAAGACCCTGGTCGCCACGGCGCCCGCCTACCTCAACGCGCTCACCGGCAAGGGTGTGCACGTGGTGACGGTCAACGACTACCTGGCCGAGTACCAGTCCGAGCTGATGGGCCGCGTGCACCGGTTCCTCGGCCTCGAGGTGGGGGTCATCCTCGCCAAGATGAAGCCCGAGGAGCGGCGTCGCCAGTACGCCGCGGACATCACCTACGGCACCAACAACGAGTTCGGCTTCGACTACCTGCGCGACAACATGGCCTGGTCCCGCGACGAGCTGGTGCAGCGTGGCCACAGCTTCGCGATCGTCGACGAGGTCGACTCCATCCTCATCGACGAGGCCCGGACACCGCTGATCATCAGTGGTCCCGCCGACCAGCCGACCAAGTGGTACGCCGACTTCGCCGGCATCGTGAACCGGCTGAGCCGGGACGTCGACTACGAGGTGGACGAGAAGAAGCGCACCATCGGCATCCTCGAGCGCGGGGTCGAGCGGGTCGAGGACTTCCTCGGCATCGACAACCTCTACGAGTCGGCCAACACCCCGCTCGTCGGCTACCTGAACAACGCCATCAAGGCCAAGGAGCTGTTCAAGAACGACAAGGACTACGTCGTCATGAACGGCGAGGTCCTCATCGTCGACGAGCACACCGGCCGGATGCTGGCCGGTCGCCGCTACAACGAGGGCATGCACCAGGCCATCGAGGCCAAGGAGGGGGTGGAGATCAAGCAGGAGAACCAGACGCTGGCGACCATCACCCTGCAGAACTTCTTCCGCCTCTACGACAAGCTCTCCGGGATGACCGGAACGGCGATGACCGAGGCCGCCGAGTTCTCCCAGATCTACAAGCTCGGTGTCGTACCGATCCCCACCAACAAGCCGATGATCCGCGCCGACCAGTCCGACCTCGTCTACAAGAGCGAGGACGCCAAGTACAAGGCGGTCGTCGACGACATCGCGGAGCGGCACGAGAAGGGCCAGCCGGTGCTGGTCGGCACCGTGAGCGTGGAGAAGTCCGAGCTCCTCTCGACGCTGCTGAAGAAGCGCGGGGTCCGCCACGAGGTGCTCAACGCCAAGCAGCACGAGCGGGAGGCGACGATCGTCGCCGAGGCCGGCCGCAAGGGCGCGGTCACGGTGGCCACCAACATGGCCGGTCGCGGCACCGACATCATGCTCGGCGGGAACGTCGAGTTCCTGGCCGACCACGAGCTGCGTGGCCGCGGGCTGGACCCGGTCGAGACGCCGGAGGACTACGAGAAGGCCTGGCCGGAGGCGGTCGAGCAGGTCAAGGCCCGGGTCGCGGCTGAGCACGACGCAGTGCGCGAGGTCGGCGGACTCTACGTGCTGGGCACCGAGCGGCACGAGTCGCGCCGGATCGACAACCAGCTCCGCGGCCGGTCCGGTCGCCAGGGGGACCCGGGGGAGTCGCGGTTCTACCTCTCCCTCGGCGATGACCTGATGCGACTGTTCAACGCGGCCATGGTCGAGAACTTCCTCACCCGGTTCAACATCCCGGACGACGTGCCGATCGAGTCGAAGATGGTGACTAATGCCATCCGCTCGGCCCAGACCCAGGTCGAGGCGCAGAACTTCGAGATCCGCAAGAACGTCCTCAAGTACGACGAGGTGCTCAACCGCCAGCGCACGGTCATCTACGCGGAGCGCCGGCAGGTCCTCGAAGGGGCTGACCTGCACGAGCAGATCCGCCACATGGTCGACGACACGGTCGAGAGCTACGTGGTCGCGGCCACCAGCGAGGGCTACGCCGAGGAGTGGGACCTCGACCAGCTGTGGGCCGCGCTCGGCACGCTCTACCCGGTGTCGGTGTCGGTCGACGAGCTGGAGGAGGCCTCCGGCGGCGACCGGTCGGGGCTGACCGCGGACTTCCTGGTCGAGGAGCTCAAGGCCGACGCCCAGTCGGCCTACGACCACCGCGAGGAGACGCTCGGGGCCGAGACCATGCGCGAGCTCGAGCGCCGCGTGGTGCTGTCGGTCCTGGACCGCAAGTGGCGCGAGCACCTCTACGAGATGGACTACCTGCAGGAGGGCATCGGCCTGCGGGCGATGGCCCAGCGCGACCCGCTCGTGGAGTACCAGCGCGAGGGCTTCAACATGTTCGCGGCCATGATGGACGCCATCAAGGAGGAGTCGGTCGGCTACGTCTTCAACCTCGAGGTGCAGGTCGAGGACGCACCAGCAGTCGAGGGTGAGGTCGCCGGCGAGGCCGAGCACCACGAGCTGGTCGCCAAGGGCCTCGAGGCCCCGCGCCGGCCAGCCCACCTGCAGTACACCGCGCCCACCGTCGACGGCGACGTCAACGCGGCACCCACGCCGGTGCACGACAACCGGGTCGACGACCAGTACGCCGGCACCCCGCGCAACGCCCTGTGCCCGTGCGGCTCAGGCAAGAAGTACAAGCGCTGCCACGGCGACCCGCGCTCGCAGGCCAGCTGAGCAGGGCAGCCGCGGCGGAGCGAACGATGCGGCCGGACCAGCTGCGCGACCACTGCCTGGGCAAGCCGGGCGCGTGGCCGGACGAGCCGTGGGAGGGTGACACCGTCGCCAAGGTCGGCAGCAAGATCTTTGCCTTCCTCGGGTCGGACTCGGTCGGCCTCAAGTGCGGTGCGACCCGCGAGGAGGCCGACGAGTGGCTGGCCCGGTTCCCCGACGACGCCTCGGTGATGCCCTACATCGGGCGGTCCGGCTGGAACACCCTGCGGATCGGTGGCGGCATTCCCGACGAGGACCTGCTCGAGGCCGTGGACGCGTCCTACGACACGGTGGTCGCCAAGCTGCCGCGGCGCGAGCGACCCTGACCGCGGCTCAGGCGTCGGTCAGGTCCTTCTCGAACCAGTGGTGCGCGTAGGGCTCGTCGTTGAACGCGGGGACCTCCACGTAGCCCGCTGACCGGTAGAGCCGGATCGCCTCGGTGAGGCTGCGGTTGGTCTCCAGCCGGGCGACGGTGGCCCCGTGCTCCCTGGCCTGGGCCTCCAGCTCGACCAGGAGGCGCCGGCCGATGCAGAGCCCCCTGGCGTCCGCGGAGACCCACATCCGCTTGAGCTCGGCCGGTCCTCGCCCGTGGAACTTCACCGCGCCGGCGCCGACCGGCACACCACCCAACCGGGCCAGCAGCAGCAGACCGGCCGGCTCGACCAGGTCGTCGACGGTCGCGGGGATGCTCCGGCCGGCGTCGAAGCCACCGTCGAACCGGCGGTCGAGCTCGTCGAAGTAGGCCTGCAGGCAGCGCTGCGCGTCCGGGCTGGTGGGGTCCTCGGGCGCGACCACCACCGGCTGGTCCACCGACGGCTGCACCGATGCGCCCATGTCCGGTCACCCTAGCGACTGAAGGAATGTCGGCACCCGGTGCTAGAACGCGACGGTGGCGATGTTCCTGGTAGTGCTGCGGCGGTCCGGTCCCGAGTGGGACCCCGGCCGCCCGATGGAGCAGCAGTCGGGGTGGGATGCGCACGCCGCGTTCATGGACGCGTTGGTGGCCACGGGCTTCCTCGTCCTCGGTGGCCCGCTGGCGGACGACCACCGGGTCGTGCACGTGGTCGAGGCCGAGTCCGAGGAGGCCGTTCGGGTCAGGCTCGCGGCTGACCCGTGGAGCGGCAGCCATCTGCAGGTCGACTCGATCGACTCCTGGACGATCCGGCTGGACGGGCGTCGGGCCTGACCCGTCCTGAGACCGAGCCCGGTCAGCCGAGCTCGAGCGCGGTGCACTGCCACCGGCCGTCCAGCCCCTCCAGCCGCAGCGCGACGGCGGTCGACCGCGCGCCCCGCCGCACCAGCGCCGCGACCTCGGCGACGCCGTCGACCGGCTCGCTGACGTGGATCGACCGGACGACGCCGCGGGCGGCGGCCCCCCGGACGACGGCTGGCCCGACCACGAGGGCGGCCAGGTCGTCGTACACCGAGGTCGTCGTCCACCGGACGAGCTGGGACACCGGTCGGTCCCCGGCGAGGACCTCGACCACTGCCTGGGCGAACCGGGCCGACCAGGCCCGTGCGGTCGGCAGCGCTGCCGTGGGGGTCGGCTGTGGCCCGAAGTCGACGGCGTCGGCGTCCTCCTCGGCCGCCGGCGTCGAGACCAGCCGAAGGTCGGGAGGGGGCGCCGGGGCCGCGGGAATCCCGCTGGGGAGGACGAACGCCAGGGCGAGCGTTCCCTGCACTGCGCCCGAGGGTGGGCCGGCCGGGCCGCGGCCGGCGTGCTCGTCGTCGTACGGCGGCTCGCTGGCCGGCGCCGGGAGGTGGCGAAGGACGCTCATCGGGTGCTCCTTGTCGCGGGGTGGGTGGATGGGTCAGTGGCCGGCCGGCGGCACCAGCCGCTGACCGGGGATCAGCAGGTCCGGGTCGGCGCCGATGACGTCGCGGTTGGCCTGATGCCAGCGGGGCCACTCGACGGCCACGTCGGCAGCGGACGCCTCCGGGCCCAGGTGCCGGGCGGCGATGTCCCAGAGCGAGTCGCCACGGCGGACGACGATCTCGTCGGCGACCCTCCGCTCGGCTCGGGACATGCCGGTGACGAGCCGTGCCGCGGCCTCTGCCCGCGCGCTGCGGCGATGGGTCGAGACCGGCCGGTCCGGCGTCCAGCCTTGCGGCACCGTGGCGGCCGGCCGGTCGGGCACCGGAGCCGTCGGGAGGTCGATCTGTTGGCGGGCGTGGTCCGACCGGTCGGCAGCCCTGAACACACTGGCCACACCAGCGTCGGCGGGCAGGGCTGCGGCAACCGGTGCGCCCACGATCGCCAGCCCGAGTGCTGCGGACACGATCCGCCGGGCCGCGTCCGGCGCAAGCGCGAGTGCAGCGGCGTGGGCCCGCGAGCCGACCCCCGCCACCGCCGCAGTGGCCAGCGCCGCCGAGGTCACCACGGTCAGCCAGGTGAGGACGACCCAGGCAGACAGGGCGGCGGCGAGTGCCACCACGGCCCCCGGCTCGGCCGGCCCGGGAGCGCCGACCGTGCTTAGCGCCCCGCTCGTGCCCCATAGCAGCGCGGCGGCGACCAGCAGGTACCCGAGCAGCAGGCCGCTGCCGGCGAGCATCACCCGACGCCGGCGAACCGCGCGCTCGACCATCGATCACTCCTCTCAATACCTCCGTTTGCTTACGTTTGCGTTTCTACACGTCCATCTGCATTCGGTCAAGTGTGGATGCTGAAACTAGCCGCGGGGACGGGGACTGCGGTAGGAACGGCGTCCGGGTGTAGAGCCCACGGAGACCAGTGGCGACGCGCAAAGCAGCGGGGCCATGCGGCGCCGAACGCCGGCTGCGATCGGGGAGAGCGGATGCGCTGGGACGACCTGTTCCGGGACCTGGAGGCGCAGCTGGAGGCCGCGACCGCGGCCGAGCTGGACGCCGAGGTCGCCGACCGCACTCGGCGTGAGGCCGCCCAGCTGGCGCTCGTGGACCGGGCCCGGGCGGCCGTGGGTCACCCGGTCACCCTGCGGGTGCTGGGGGCTGGGCCGGTCGACGGCCTGCTGGTGGACGTCGGTGCCCAGTGGCTGCTGCTGGCTGAGACGTCCGGCCGTCAGGCGCTGGTGCCGCTGAGCGCGGTGCTGTCGCTGGCCGGGCTGCGCGCCTGGACGTCAGCGCCCGGCCAGGGCGGTGAGGTGTTCGCCCGGCTCGGGCTCGGCTCGGCCCTGCGGGGAATCGCCCGGGACCGGCTGCCGGTGCAGGTCGTGCTCACGGACGGCAGCGTCCTGGCCGGCACCCTGGACCGGGTGGGTTCGGACTTCGTCGAGCTGACCGAGCACGGCGAGGTACGCCGGCGCGGTGAGGTCACCGGCGTCCGCACGGTCCCGTTCGCGGCCCTCGCCCTGCTGCGCAGCGGAGCCTGACTCGGGCGCCGCCACCCTCACTGCTCGTCGTCGGCTCCGGCCGGCGCGTCGTCATCGCCGGGGTTGTCGTCGGACCGCCCGAACCGGTGGGTCGACACGAACTCGCGGGTCTGGTCGTACATCCGGGCGATGTAGGCCTCCAGCTCGGAGGCCTCCACCCGCCACTGTCCCCGGCCGCCGATCTTGATCGCCGGGAGCTCGCCGGAGCGAACCAGGGCGTAGACCTGGGCGGCCGAGATGTTCAGCGTCTCGGCGACGTCGGCCAGCTGGAGGAAGCGCGGTCCGGAGCCGGGAACGGTCATGGCCCCCGAGTATGCCTGCGGTTGCCTC
Organism: uncultured Actinomycetota bacterium; assembly: GCA_963728425.1. GTDB lineage: Bacteria > Actinomycetota > Actinomycetes > JACCUZ01 > JACCUZ01 > JAVEDA01. The sequence continues at coordinate 48,827 of CAVSKC010000017.1, read as the reverse complement.
CGGTTGCGCGCGTCCGTCCACAACCACCCGGGGCTGTGGACCGCGCGGCGGCGGCACACCCGGCGTACGGCAGGATGGGCGGCTTGTCCGACCTCACGCCCCAGGGGGAGCCGTGGCTGACCTGCCCGCGCCGACCGCGACCCGGCTCACCCGGGCTCGTTGGCTCGACGCCCGCCTGCTGATCGGTCTCCTGCTCGTCCTGCTGTCGGTGGTGGTCGGCGCCAAGGTCGTCGCCGATGCCGACCAGCGCGTGCAGGTCTGGTCGGTGACTCACGACCTCGGCGCGGACACGCCCCTGTCCGGTGACGACCTGCAGGCCGCGTCGGTGAACCTCGACGACGCCACCGGGCACTACCTCGCGGCGTCGGAGGACCTCGACGGGCTGGTCCTGACCCGACCGGTCGGGCGCGGCGAGCTGCTGCCTGTCACCGCGGTCGGTCGAGCAGACCCGACCGAGCGGCGGCGGATCGTGATCGAGGTCGACCGGGTCGGGGTCGCCGGGCTGGACAAGGGCCAGGTGGTCGACGTCTATGCCGTGCCCGAGACTCCCAGTGGCGAGCCGCCCGCCCGGCCTGAGCTGGTCCTCGACGGGGTCACGATCGGCGAGGACGTGAAGTCCGGCGGCAGCGCGTTCGGCGGCAGCGGGTCGAAGGCGGGCGTCAGTCTGCTCGTCGACAGCGCGGACGTGCCCGACCTGATCGACGCGGTCGCCCACGGCGACGTCTACCTGGTGCAGGTTCCGGCCGGCGAGGCGGCCGGCTCGTGACCGTCCCGGTCCTCGCGGCCGTCACCGGCGCGAGCTGGGAAGCGGCGCTGGTCGCAGGTCTGGAACGCACGCCCACCGGCATCACGGTCGTACGCCGGTGCGTGGACCTCGCCGACCTGCTGGCAGCGGCGTCGACGGGGACGGCGCGGGCCGCCTTGCTCTCGGCCGAGCTGCGCCGGCTGGACCGCGACGCCCTGGCCCGGCTCGCGGCTGCCCGGGTGGCGGTCGTCGGCCTCTTCTCGCCCGGCGACGAGGAGGCCGAGACCCGGCTGCGGCAGCTCGGTGTCGTGCACGTGCTGTCCGCCGACTCGCCGCCCACCGACATCTCGGCGGCGGTGTCGGCGGCGCTCGGGGAGCAGGGGGCCGGCATCGACGCCCTCGCGCCGGCTGGCTGGAGCCAGCCGCTGGAGGCGTTGCCGGGAGTCGACGTCCCGCCAGACGCCGGGCCGTCGGTTGAACCGGGTAGTGGTCGGCTGGTGGCGGTCTGGGGGCCGACCGGCGCGCCCGGGCGGACCACTGTCGCCGTCAACGTGGCGGCCGAGCTCGCGGCCCGTGGGGTCCCGACCGTGCTCGCCGACGCCGACGTGTACGGCGGCGTGGTGGCGCAGATGCTGGGCTTCCTGGACGAGGCGCCGGGGCTCGCTGCCGCCACTCGGCTGGCGAACAACGGCCAGCTCGACCTGGCCGCCCTGGCGGCGGTCGCCCCGCAGGCCGCGCCGAACCTGCGGGTGCTGACCGGCATCTCGCGCGCCGACCGATGGCCAGAGCTGCGCCCGTCGGCCCTCGAGCAGGTGTGGCTGCTCTGCCGCAGCCTGGCTGCCGTCACCGTCGTGGACCTCGGCTTCTGCCTGGAGCAGGACGAGGAGCTCTCGTTCGACACAGCGGCTCCACGTCGCAACGGCGCCACCCTGGCCACCCTGGACGCGGCCGACACGGTGCTCGCCGTGGGCGCCGCCGACCCGGTCGGCATGCAACGCCTGGTCCGGGGTCTCACCCAGCTCCGCGAGACCGTTCCCGGAGCACTGCCCCGGGTGGTGCTCAACCGGGTCCGGCGCGGGGCGGTCGGCGCGGAGCCCGAGGGCCAGCTCGCCGAGGCACTGGAGCGCTACGCCGGCGTTCGCGACCCGGCGTACGTGCCGGAGGACCGCGAGAGCCTGGACGCGGCGCTGCTGCAGGCCCGGGCCCTGCACGAGGTCGACGCCGGCTCGAAGGCCCGCGTCGCGCTGGCCGGCATCGCCGCCGGCCTGGTCGGCCGCCCGACGCCGGGCCGCCGGCGTGGCCTGCTGCGCCGGTGAAGCGAGTGCTGCTGACCGGGATGTCGGGGACCGGGAAGTCCAGCATCGTCCGCGAGCTCGTCGCCCGCGGCTACAAGGCGGTCGACACCGACGACGGATGGTGCGAGCCGCTGCCGGACGGCCGGCAGCAGTGGCGCGAGGACGCGGTCCGCGACCTGCTGGACAACGAAGACGTCGACGTCCTGTTCGTCGCCGGATGCGAGGAGAACCAAGTCGGGTTCCACCCGCGGTTCGACCAGATCATCCTGCTGAGCGCGCCGATCGAGACGGTGCTCGAGCGGCTGGCGACGCGGACCACAAACCCGTTCGGCAAGTCTGTGGAGGAGCGGCAGCGAGTCCTCGACGACGTCGCGACCGTCGAGCCGCTGCTCCGCGGCGTCGCCGACCACGAAGTCGTCACCACGGCGCCACTGGACGAGGTGGTGACCACGGTCCTGCGCCTCGTCGGCGCCTGACCCGCGCTCAGCGGCTTCTCGGCCCTCCCGCGGTGAACCCACACCTGCCGTGCCGAATTCAGCGCGGTTGACCACCAACGATCACGGAACCGTGATCATTTTGCGGGAGGGCGGCGGCTGAGCTCGGCGCGGGCAACCGAGCGGACGTGCACCTCGTCCGGGCCGTCCGCGATCCGCAAGGTGCGCGCCCCGGCGTACATCGCGGCCAGCGGGGTGTCGTCGCTGACACCGGCTCCGCCGTGCACCTGGATGGCGTCGTCGATGACCCGGCAGGCCATCCGCGGCACCACCACCTTGATGGCGGCTACTTCCGACGCGGCCGCCTTCACCCCGTGGGTGTCGATCAGCCAGGCGGTCTTGAGCACCAGCAGCCGGGCCTGCTCGATGGCCATCCGAGCCTCGGCGATCTGCGCGGCCACCACCCCGTGGTCGGCCAGCGGCCGGCCGAACGCCTCCCGCGACCGGGCCCGCTCGACCATCAGCTGGAGCGCGCGCTCGGCCATCCCGACCAGCCGCATGCAGTGGTGCACCCGGCCGGGCCCGAGCCGGGCCTGCGCGATCGCGAAGCCGTCGCCCTCGCCGCCCAGCAGGTTCGCGGCAGGCACCCGCACGTCGTCGAGCACGATCTCGCCGTGCCCGTGCTGGTCGTGGTAGCCGAACACCGGCAGCGACCGCACCAGCGTCACGCCGGGTGCGTCCATCGGCACCAGCACCATCGACTGCTGCCGGTGCGCCTCGGCGCCGGGATCGGTGCGGCCCATCACCACCAGCACCGCGCACCGCGGGTCGGCCGCACCCGTCGTCCACCACTTGCGACCGGACACCACGTACTCGTCGCCGTCACGGCGGATCGACGTCGCGATGTTGCGCGCGTCCGACGACGCGACGTCCGGCTCCGTCATCGCGAAGCCGGACCGGATCTCCCCGGCCAGCAACGGTTCCAGCCACTGCGCCTTCTGCGCCTCGGTGCCGACCAGGTGCAGCACCTCCATGTTGCCGGTGTCCGGCGCGGCGCAGTTCATCGCCTCAGGAGCGAGGTCGGGCGACCAGCCCGAGAGCTCGGCCAGCGGTGCGTAGTCGAGCAACGAGAGCCCGCCGACCTCGGGCAGGAACAGGTTCCACAGACCGCGGTCGCGCGCCTCGGCCTTGAGCTCCTCGACGACCTGCGGCAGGTCGTGCGGCCGGCCCTCGGCCGCGGCGGCCCGGCGCTGCTCGGCGTACACCGGCTCGGCGGGCAGCACCCGCTCGTCGAGGAACGACTGCAGCCGGGCCAGCATCTCGGTGGCACGCGCGCTCGGGGCGAAGTCCATCCGGTGATTGTGTCGCTCTCGCCGTCCGTACGATCCACGGGTGACCTCCCGCCCCGCCGTCGACAGCGCGCTGGTGGACGTCGGCCGACTGGCCGCCTGGCTCGGGACCGACGAAACCGTCACCGTCGCGCGGGTCGGGGAGGGTCACAGCAATCTCACGTACGCCGTGCAGGCCGGCCGGCAGCACTGGGTGCTGCGGCGCCCCCCGGCGGGCCCGTTGCTGCCGACGGCGCACGACGTGGTCCGCGAGTACCGCGTGCTCGACCTGCTGACCCGGGCCGAGCAGCCGGTGCGGGTCCCGCGGCCGGTCGCGGTCTGCGAGGACCCGGACGTGCTGGGTGCGCCGTTCTACCTGATGGAGCAGGTCGAAGGTGTCGTCGTGCGGGACACGCTGCCCGGCTGGCTGGACGAGCCGGCCCGTCGGGCGCTCGGGCTCGACCTCGCGGCTGCGTTCGCCGAGCTCCACCGGGTGGCCATCGAGCCGTTCGTGGCCGCCGGTCTCGGTCGCCCGGACGGCTACCTGGCCCGGCAGCTGCGCCGCTGGACCGGGCAGCGCGAAGGGATCCAGGCCGCGGTCGCGGCCGCGGGTGGGCACGCCCGGGACCTGCCCGACTACGACGCCGTCCGCGACTGGCTGGTCGCGCACCTGCCGGCCGAGGCCGACCCCGCGGTGGTGCACGGCGACGCCAAGCTGGACAACGTGGTGGTCGGCCCGGGCGAGACGCCAGCTGTCGCCGCGGTGCTGGACTGGGAGATGGCCACCGTCGGCGACCCGCGCGCCGACCTCGGGTACCTGCTGTCCTTCTGGCCGGAGCCTGACGTCGAGGGCAGCAGCGCCGCCCACCCGCTGGCCCAGCTGGTCACCGCAGGTGCCGGCTTCCCGACCCGGGACGAGCTGGTCGCCACTTGGGAGCAAGGCACCGGCCGGACTGCCGGCGACCTGACCTGGTTCGTCACGCTGGCGATCTGGAAGCTCGCGGTGCTGCTCGAGGCGTCCTACCACCGGTACCTCGCCGGCACCACCGACGACCCGTTCTTCGCCACCCTCGAGCACGGTGTGCCGGCGCTGCTCGCGCATGCCCGGGAGACCTGCCGTGGCTGAGCTGCGCGCGCTGGTCGTCGACTGGGGCGGGGTCCTCACCGAGCCGCTGGAGGGAGCGATCCGTGCCTGGGCCACGGTCGACGGCGTGGACTTCGACGACTACATCGCGGTGATGCGCGACTGGCTGGGCGTCCAGCAGGGCGAGCTGGCCGCCGACAACCCGGTGGCAGCACTGGAACGCGGCGAGATCGAGGTGCCCCACTTCGAGGAGCAGCTGGCCGCGCGGCTGACCGAGGTCACTGGCCACCCGATCGATCCCGTCGGGCTGCTGCAGCGGATGTTCGACAAGTTCGAGCACGCACCCGCGATGTCGGCGCTGGTGCTGCGGGCCAAGCGGGCCGGGCTGCGCACCGGGCTGCTGTCGAACTCGTGGGGCAACGAGTACCCGCGCGAGGGCTGGGACCAGATGTTCGACGCCGTCGTCATCTCCGGCGAGGTAGGCATGCGCAAGCCAGAGCCGGAGATCTACCGGCACGTGCTGGAGCTGCTCGGCGTGCGCGCGGAGGAGACCGTGTTCGTCGACGACCTGCAGCCGAACCTCGGCGCCGCCGAAGCACTGGGCATCGTGACGGTGCACCACACGTCGTACGACGAAACCGCTACGACGTTGGAGGGACTCTTCGGCGTTCCGCTACGCGGCTGAGCCGCCGATCCCCTACGCTCTGCTGCGCCTGGCACACCGGCCCTGGGGGACCGCATGATTCGCTTCCTGCCGTACGCGATCGAGCTGTTCCTGGTCGTCTTCTGCCTGATCGACTGCATCCAGAGCGATGAGGGCTCGATCCGGAACCTCGGCAAGGTCTGGTGGGTGCTGCTCATCCTGTTCTTCCCGCTGATCGGCGCCATCGCCTGGCTGGTCGCGGGCCGGCCGCTGCGGGGGCCGCGCCGCCAGGTCCCGTGGCCGTCGACGCGGACCGCCGGGTTCCCGGAGTACGAGCGGCCGCGCCGGTCGATCGCACCGGACGACGACCCGGAGTTCCTGGCCCAGATGCGCAAGGGCAACGCGGAGCAGGAGGAGCTGCTCCGGAAGTGGGAGGACGACCTCCGCCGCCGCGAGCGCGACCTCGGCACGGACGACGAGCAGCCGCCGGCGACCTGAAGGTCAGGCCGGGCGCAGCGAGCTCACCACGGCCAGGGCGTCGTCCACCGACCCGGCGGGGTCCGTCACAGGGAAGAGAACGGCTCGCACCTCGCGAGCCCGGTCGACCACCAGGGTGAGGCGCTTCAGCCGGTCCACTCCTGCGGCCCGGAAGGTCGGTAGCCGCAACGCCGTTGCCAGTGTCAGGTCGGTGTCGGAGAGCAAGGCGAAGGGCAGGCCGGCGTGCTCGGCGAACGCTGCCAGCTGGTCCGGCCGCTGGGTGCTTACGCCGTGCACGGTGGCGCCGGCCGCGGTGAAGTCGGCGTGCCGGTCGCGGTAAGTGGTCGATTCGAGGGTGCAGCCGGGCGCACCCGGGATGTCGCCCCAGCCGGGCGGGTAGCCGTGCCCGCCCGGAGCCTCGGCCCCCGGGAAGCAGTAGACGACGGTCCAGGGGGTGCCACCGACCGGGTCGGTCGGACTGCCGTCCACGGCGGGCAGCGCCGCCACGTCCAGCCGGCGCCCCACGAGGTCCTGCACGCGCCGGGCCTCCGGCGACGTCGCGGCGCTGGTCGCGGTCAGCGAGCCGTCGCCCAGGACGTGCCGGGTGCCCCAGTCCTGCAGGGCGACCAGTACCGGCAGCAGGCCGCGACCCTTGGCGGTCAGGTGGTACTCGTGCCGCGGCGGGTGTTCGGAGTAGGGACGCCGCTCCAGCACGCCGTGCACGACCAGGAGGCCGAGCCGCTCGGTCAGCACCTTGCGGCTGATCCCCGTCTCGCGCTGGAGGGAGTCGAAGCGGTGCAGCCCGCCGGCGACGTCCCGGACGACGAGCAGGGTCCACCAGTCGCCGACGACGTCGAGCGCTTGCGCGATCGCGCAGCTCGCGTCGGACAAGTCGGTGCGCTTCATCGAACCTCGCGACAGGGGGACTGGACGGTGGCCGGGGTGCCGCCACTATAGTCCGTTCCTTATGGGAACTGACATAGCGAGGCAGGGCACCACGACGGGGCGTACGGCGAGCACGGCGAGCACGGCGACCGTGTTCTGGACCTACTGGGCTGCCGGCACCGTCAGCAGCATCGGCTCGGCGGTGACCTCGGTGGCCCTGCCGCTTACCGCCGTGGTGGTCCTGCACGCGTCCGCGATCGAGGTCGGCCTGCTGACAGCAGCCTCCTACGTCGCCTGGCTGGTGATCGGCCTCCCGGCGGGGGTGCTGGTCGGGCGGCTGCCGCTGCGGGGGACCCAGCTGGCGATGGACCTGGCGCGGGCGGCGGCGGTCGCCAGCCTGCCGGTGGCCTGGTGGCTGGATGACCTGACCCTGGCCCACCTCGTGGCCGTGGCGCTGGTCGTGAGCTTCGCCTCGGTGCTCTTCGAGGTCGGGAACATGACGTTCCTGCCCTGGCTCGTGTCGAAGGAGGAGCTCACCGCCCGCAACAGCCTGATGTCAGGGACTCACGCGACCGTCCAGCTGGGCGGGCCGGCCGTCGGAGGTGTCCTGGTGCAGCTGCTCGGGGCCCTGCCCACGCTGCTCGTCGACGCCGTCAGCTATCTCGTCTCGGCGGTCCTGACCCGCCGGCTGCCCGAGCGCCGGGTGCCGGCCCCGGCGGCCCCGGCCCCGATGCGGGAGATGATCGGGGCCGGCTGGCACTTCGTGGTCCGGCATCCCGTGATGGGCCCGTGCATGTGGGAGGCCACCGCGGTCAACTTCGCCTGCGGCGCGCTGATGGCGCTGTCGCCGGTCTACCTGATCCGAGCCCTCGGTGCGCCGCCTGGCCTGGTCGGGGTGCTGATCGCCACCGAGGGGATCGGCTCGTTGGCGGGGGCAGCGCTCGCACCGCGGCTGACTAGGCGGTGGGGAAGCGCCCGGGCGACGCTGGCGACGGGCCTGGCCGGCGCGTGCTCGGCCTTGCTGCTGCCGGTCGGGCACGGCGCGGCGGGCATGGTCGCCTTCGCCTGCGGCAACGCCGGGTTCGCCGCGGGCGTGGTCGTGGGGAGCATCACGACCCGCACCCTGCGGCAGGCAGTCACGCCGCCGGAGCTGCTGTCCCGGGTGATGGCGACCGTGCGGTTCGTGTCGTGGGGCGCGATCCCGTTCGGTGCCCTGGCCGCCGGCGCGGCCGCGTCGGCATTCGGTGTGCGGGCCGCGCTCTGGTGCACCAGCATCGCGACGTTCGTGCCCCTGGTCATCCTCTGGACCAGCCCGGTCCGCCGGCTGCGCGACCTCGAGGCCGCCCAGCCGGCGTAGCCGCGAAGGTCAGCTCGCGAACAGCAAGGTGAGCCCGCCCACGGTGTACGCGACCATCGCCACCAGCATCGGCAGCTGCCCGAGCACCGCGTTGCGCCGCGGCAGGAGCGCGATCGCGCGGTCGTGGGCGAGCACGACGCCGAGGATGTGGCCGGCCACGACGGAGCAGACCTGCAGCGTCGCCACCAGCGTCGGGTCGGCCAGCCGGCGAGTCGATGCCGCGTCCGCCGGTGCCCAGCCAGTTCGACCCGTTGCCCAACGGGTCGGAGAGCTGGATGACCGTCTGCTGGCCGATGATCACCAGCAGGGACCAGTAGTGCGCAAGGACGTAGCCGATGACGATCGGCACCAGCGTGTGCGCGAACTCCCCGACCGCGCGGGGGGCCGGCAGTCCCGCCCCGCGCCCGCTCAACGAGGCAGCGCCCGCGAACAAGGCGATCACGAGGCTCACGGAGACCAGCAGCGCCAGCGTCTCCAGCCAGCGCGGGTTCCACGAGCTCTCCTGCACCCGCACGACCCACCAGGGTGAGCCGGAGAACGAGTCGTAGGCGGTAGTGCCCAGCAGCACCCCGACGACCGCGAACAAGCCCGGGGCGACCGGCGTACCCGCAACACCGGAGAGCGGGTCGCGCAGCACCAGCCGGGAGTCGGATGGTCGCCGCCCGAGCGGCGAGAGCCGGCCGGCCAGGGAGGAGAACACCTCGAAGCCGTCGGCCCGGCCGAACCAGCGCGACCCGTAGTACGTCGCGCCGAGCAGGTGCACGGCGAGGTAGAAGGCGAAGAACGTGCGCAGCACCCGCAGCGAGGTGTTCTCCGGCGCCACCAGCTCCGAGCCAGACGAAGGCCAGCAGCGACAGCGCGGCCGGGTAGTAGCCGAGCCGCCTCGGGTAGCGCGCGAGTCCATTCTCCGGCTTGGTGCGCAGCAGCATCGACAGGGCCCAGTGCACCCCGCGCAACGGGTTCACCAGCCGCCACACCGGCCCGAGGAGCACCGACAGCAGCGGCACCCCGACCCAGAACAGGACGTACACCGTGCCCGCCGTCGGGTTCAGCGCGTCGTCGCGGCCCAGGGTCGCGGCCATCACGACGTACGCCGCCATCACCAGCCCGAGCACCCGGAGCCCAGTCCGCAGGCGCCGTGCGTCGAGCACCCGCTGCACCCCCGCGGGGAGCGGCCAGCCCGCCTCGCGCGGGCGCAGTCGGGGTTCGCGCCACAGCACGCCCAGCGCCAGGAACGACACCAGCAGCGCGACGACCGCGCCGATCACGGCGTAGTGCAACGGGATCGGGAGGTCCTCGCGGCTGCCCAGCCCGTGCGCCAGGACCGCGCCGGAACCCGTCTGACAGGACCGACAACGCCATCAGCCGGTCAGCGGACCTCGAGCTGCAGCAGCTCGAGCTCGGTCTCGTGCGTCTCGACCTCGAACACGCCCGGCTGGTCCGCAGTGAGCTCGACCATGGTGGTGTGGCCGGCCTCCAGCGGCTCCTCGACGTCGAAGCCGTGCACGTGCAGCACGTCGTCCACGTCGCTGGTCACCTGCAGGCGCACGGTGGCGCCCTGCGTCACGTCGACCCGGTGCGGCTTCGGTGCGACCTTGCCGTCCCGCACCGACACGTTGACCTCGACCACGGGCGACGCGGGGTTGGGCTCCCCGCTGGCGATCCCGGCGCTCGTTGAGCCGCCGGTAATGGTGGAGCTGTCGGCCGTCGAGGCCGATTCGCTGCCGGACGCGCAGGCGGCGAGAAGCAGCAGCACGGCGACACCCAGCGCCGAGAGTGTCCGTCGGTGCATGTGTCCAGGATGTCACGGCGTGCCACGATGGCCTGGTGCCGGACCGGTTGAGCCCCCTGGACGTCTCGTTCCTCTACTTCGAGGAGCCGACCACGCCGATGCACGTCGGCAGCGTGGCCGTCTTCCAGGAACCGGACAGTCGGCTTCGACCACGATCGGCTGGTTCGCCTGATCTCCAATCGGATCGCGTTCGTGCCCCGCTACCGGCAGCGGATCCGCTGGGTGCCCGGCCGGCTGGCCAACCCGGTCTGGGTGGACGACGAGGACTTCGACATCTCCTACCACGTACGCCGGTCGGCGCTGCCTCGTCCGGGCACCGACGCCCAGCTGGCCGAGCTCGTCGCCCGCGTGCAGAGCCGCCCGCTGGACCGGTCCCGGCCGCTGTGGGAGATGTACCTCGTCGAGGGACTGTCGGACGACCGCTTCGCCATCATCAGCAAGACCCACCACGCCATGGTCGACGGGATGGGCGCGGTCGACATCGGCCAGGTCATCCTCGACACCAGCCCGGACCCCCGGGAGCGGCCGCAGGACACGTGGCGGCCAACTCCGGAGCCGTCCTGGGTCGAGCTGGTGGCCGGCGCGGTCGCCGAGACCGTGCGACGTCCGCAGGCGGCCGTCGACACGTTCCGTGGCGGCCTGTCCGAGCTGCGGCTCGGCGGCCGGCCGGGTGCTGGACGCCGCCGGCGGGCTGCTCGCGGCCGCCACCAGCGCGGCCCGGGCGGCGCCCGAGAGCCCGCTCAACACCGTGATCGGCGAGCACCGTCGTTACGCCATGCTCGCGCTGGACCTCGACGACCACCGCCGGATCCGCAAGGCGCACGACGCGACGGTCAACGACGTCGTGCTCGCGACCGTGGCCGGCGCCCTGCGCGCCTGGCTGCTCACCCGCGGCCAGAGGGTAGGACCGGCCACGACCGTGCGTGCGCTGGTGCCCGTGAGCGTCCGGTCCGAGGGCGAGAGCGCGGCGTCCGGCAACCACGTCTCCAGCTACCTGGTCGACCTCCCGGTCGGCGAGCCCAGCGCCGTCATGCGGCTGCACCAGGTCTCCTACCGGATGCAGGCGCACAAGGAGACCGGCCAGGCGGTCGGCGCCACGGCGCTGGCCGGGCTGGCCGGCTTCGCCCCGCCGACCCTGCACTCGCTCGGCGCGCGGGTCGCGAGCGGCCTGTCGAAGCGGTGGTTCAACCTCGTGGTCACCAACGTGCCGGGCCCGCAGCAGCCGCTCTACGCCGGGGACGCGCGGATGCTCGCGGCCTACCCGGTCGTCCCGCTGGCCAAGGGCCAGGCGCTCACCATCGGCCTCACGTCGTACGACGGTCAGGTCTTCTACGGCCTGAACGCCGACCGGGACGCGATGCCCGACGTCGACGTGCTCGCCCAGTGCCTCAGCGACGCGCTGGCCGAGCTGCTGGAGACGGTGCGGTGAGAGCCACCCGATGAAGCGCACCCGACGCGGGCTGGTGCTGGGGGCGGGCGGTGTCCTCGGCGCTGCCTGGACGATCGGCGCGCTCGACGCCCTGGCCGAGACCGAGGGGTTCGCCCCGCACGAGGCCGACATCATCGTCGGGACCTCCGCCGGGTCGGTGCTCGCAGCCCTGCTCGGCTCGGGCTTCACCGCGGCCGACCTCCTGCACCACCAGCGGGGGATGCCGCTGTCGCGCGAGATCGCGCTGGAGTGGAGCTACGACGAGTCGACCGGCGGGTCGCACCCCACCCGCCCGCGGCTCGCGGTCGGCTCGCCGGCCCTGCTGCGCCGGTCGTTGGCGCGGCCGCGCCAGGTGCCACCGCTGGCCGTGCTCGCGGCACTCACCCCGCCGGGGACAGGCACCCTGGCCGAGGTCGGCGCCATGGTGCGCTCCGTCGCGGGCGACAGCGGGTGGGCGCCGCGGAACGGCGTCTGGGTGGTGGCGATGGACTACGACTCCGGCCGCCGCGTCGCCTTCGGCCGCGACGGGTCGCCGCAGGCCCGGCTGGACGAGGCCGTCACCGCGTCCTGCGCCATCCCCGGCTGGTACGCGCCGGTCTCCGTCGACGGTCGCCGGTACGTCGACGGCGGCACCCTGTCGGCGACCAGCGCCGACCTGCTGGCGCGCGAGGGTCTCGACGAGGTCTACGTGCTGGCGCCGATGGCGTCGTTCGTCAGCGACCAGCCGCGGCAGGTGGCCGCCCGGCTGGAGCGCCGGCTGCGCCGGCAGGTGACCCGCAAGCTGGTGCAGGAGGCGCAGGCCGTCAGCCGCGGCGGCGCGGCCGTCACGGTGCTCACCCCCGGCCCCGAGGACCTGGCCGGGATCGGCGCCAACCTGATGGATCCGCGCAAGCGGCTGGCCGTGCTGGAGACCTCGCTGCGCACCAGCCGGGTGGCGCTGGCCGACCCGCAGCCCGACGAGCTCGACCAGAGCCCGCAGGGCCGGTCGCTGCGGTCCCGCCTGCGCGGCGAGTCACCGGTGGCGCACTAGTGCGGGTCTACCTGCCGAGCACCCGGAGCAGGCTTCTGGCGGCGCTCGATGCCGGCCAGGTCGAGGCGACCGTGGGCTACGCGGTGACCCCGGCGCTGCGCGAGTGGTACCTCGAGGGCGACCTGGAGGAGCTCGAGTACGCCGCCTCCACCGCAGCGGCCCGGGCGTCGTTGCGGCTGCTCGCCGGCGGCAACGACGGCTGGCGCCGGGTCGTGCTGGCGGCCGAGCTGCCTGACCACGACGCGCGCCCGGCCCCCGAGGTGCACCGCGCCGCGGTGCGGCTGGCCGGCCCGGTTCCGTGGCGGGTGGTCGAGTCGGCCCTGGTCGACGACGGCTCCGCCGCTCCCGACGTACGCCGGGGAGCGGACGCCCTGCAAGCGGCCGACGCCGGCGATGACGACGCCGCCTTTCTGGTCGACGCGGTCGAGGACCACGAGCTCGGCTGGTACGCCCTGCAGGAGCTGGACGACCTGCTCGGCGGCCCCGTCTGAGGCCGTGCGGCCACGACGCCCGGAGCGTGGCACCATGACGAGCATGGACGCCGTCACCCAGGTTCCCGCCCCCGTCAACGAGCCGGTCCGGCAGTACGCCCCCGGCAGCGCCGAGCGCACCGAGCTCGAGAGCACCCTCAAGCGGATGGCCAGCGAGCCCCGCGAGCTGACCATGGCGATCGGGGGCGAGCACCGGTTCGGCTCCGGGGACGAGCTCGAGGTGGTCCAGCCGCACAACCGGCACCACGTGCTCGGCACGATGCGCGGGGCGACCCACGAGGACGCCCGGGCCGCCGTGGACGCCGCCAAGGCTGCCGCGCCGGAGTGGCGGGCGATGTCCTTCGACGACCGGGCGGCCGTGCTGCTCAAGGCCGCCGACCTGCTGGCCGGCCCGTGGCGCGCCACCCTGAACGCCGCCACCATGCTCGGCCAGTCCAAGACCGCGATCCAGGCCGAGATCGACTCGGCCTGCGAGCTGATCGACTTCTGGCGCTTCAACGTGGCGTTCGCCCGGCAGATCTATGCCGAGCAGCCGATCTCCTCGCCCGGTGTGTGGAACCGCACCGACCACCGCCCGCTCGAGGGCTTCGTCTACGCGATCACGCCGTTCAACTTCACCGCGATCGCCGGCAACCTGCCGACCGCGCCGGCCCTGATGGGCAACACGGTGGTGTGGAAGCCGGCACCGACCCAGCAGTACGCCGCGCACCTGCTGATGGCGCTGCTCGAGGAGGCCGGGCTGCCGCCGGGCGTCATCAACATGGTGACCGGGCACGGCAAGGTCGTCTCGGACGTGGCGCTGGCCGACCCCGACCTCGCGGGCATCCACTTCACCGGCTCGACGCCGGTGTTCCAGGGCATCTGGAAGCAGATCGGCGAGAGCATCGCGTCCTACAAGTCCTACCCACGGATCGTCGGCGAGACCGGCGGCAAGGACTTCATCGTCGCCCACCCCAGCGCCGACATGGACGTGCTGCGGACCGCCATGGTGCGCGGTGCCTTCGAGTACCAGGGCCAGAAGTGCTCCGCGGCCTCGCGCGCCTACGTGCCGCGCAGCATCTGGACCAAGATGCGTGACGACCTGGCGTCCCTCACCGACTCGATCACCATGGGTGATGTCACCGACCTGTCCAACTTCATGGGCGCGGTGATCGACGACCGCGCGTTCGCGAAGCACAAGGCCGCCCTGGAGCGGGCCGCCTCGGACGACACCATCACGGTGGTCGCCGGGGGCACCGTCGACGACAGCCAGGGCTGGTTCGTGCGGCCGACCGTGCTCGAGTCGACCGACCCCGACAACGAGATCTTCACCACCGAGTACTTCGGCCCGATCCTCGGCGTGCACGTCTACGAGGACGGCGACTACGACGCGATGCTCGCGCAGATGGAGTCGGTGGCGCCGTACGCGCTGACCGGCTCGATCATCGCCCAGGACCGAGGCGCCGTCGCCAGAGCGCAGGAGTTCCTGCGGTTCGCGGCCGGCAACTTCTACGTCAACGACAAGCCGACCGGTGCCGTGGTCGGGCAGCAGCCGTTCGGCGGTGCCAGGGCGAGCGGGACCAACGACAAGGCCGGTGCGCCGCAGAACCTGATGCGCTGGACCAGCACCCGATCGATCAAGGAGACGCTGGCCCCGCCCACGGACCACCGCTACCCCCACATGGGCTGAGCTTCGTCGCCAGTTTCGCAAGGATCGGATGCGGCTTCGGTCACCGTGGTGACCGGATCGCTATCCGATCGCGAAGATCGGCCCGTACGACGGTCAGCGGCGCGGGCGGCAGCAGCACCTCGGCGCAGACCGGGCGGTAGCCGGCCGCCAGCACGGAACGCAACGACGCCGGGTGCCCGGGGGAGACCTGGGCCCAGGTGAGCTCACTGGCCGGCACCAGCCCGGCGGCCGCTGCGGCGAGCCGTCGCCCGAGCCCCACGCCGCGTGCGGCCGGCTCGACCTCGAAGGCCATCTCCCACCGGCCGGCCAGGCCCCGGCCGACCAGCAGGTGCCCGTTGCCGTGCGGGGTCCGCCACACCCGCACGTCCTCGCGGTAGCGGAGCGCCCGCACCACCCGCGGGTGGTCCCGGGCCTCGATCTCCTCGAGCTGCAGCGACTCGTCGGGCGGTCCTGCGGTCCTGGCCAGGACGACGTCCAGCGCCCCGATGTCGGCGCCGATCCGGTCGGCGAGGGCAACCAGGAAGCGGGCGCCATGCGGCGCGGACCAGTCACCGGGCGGGAGCTGGTCGCGCACCCAATCGGGGTCCACGTCTGCGGCCACCACGAAGTGCGCCGAGAACGCCACCACCGCGGCGGCCGGCCCCTGCCGGGCGAGCACGTCGACTGTCCCGTCCGGCTCCGGCGGCCGGCCGGCGGCAGCTGCAGCTAACACGTCGTACAAGGTCACGGCGTCGACCCCGCGAGGCGAGCCAGCCACCGACTGCCCGCTTCGCCGAACGGCTCGTGGCCCGCGGTGGCCGCGGTCATCAGCTCGTCGGCCGTACGCCGGGCCAGGGCGACCACGTCCGCCGGATACTCCAGCGTGACTCGGTGCTCGTCGAACTCGTCCTCGTCGTCGAGCAGCAGGTCGCCGTCGCGGGTCCTGATCACGTCGAGGTCCAGGTCGACCATCGTGACGTGCGAGCCGTCCCAGACGGCAGGCGTCGTGACGTCCACGTAGACCGAGATCGGCTGCTCGGGGGAGTCGTAGTAGGAGGCTGCCCAGGGCCGGTCCCGAGGGAACAGGAGCACCCAGGCGAACGCGGAGGCGAATGCAGCGCCGGGGCGCTCCAGCCAGGTGCCCGCAGGTGCGCCGCACCAGGCGCCGAGGTCGTCGTCACCGAGAAAGGTCACAGGGAACTCCCAGTGCGCGCCGCCGCCCCACTTGGTGAACCGCACGGCCACGGCGTCGCCCGGTCGGAGTGCCACCCGACCAGCCTAGGAGAGCGGGCGGACTAGCCTGCCTGCGTGACCGACACAGACGAGCAGCAGGGCGACCTCGACCGGCACTTCGGCGAGCAAGGAGCCCGGCTGACCTACGGCTCCTACCTGCGGGTTGCGCAGCTTCTCGACCAGCAGCACCTCGAGTCGGACCCGCCGGCCCACGACGAGCTGCTCTTCATCACCATCCACCAGGTCTACGAGCTGTGGTTCAAGCAGCTCCTGCACGAGCTCACCGCGGCCCGCGAGGAGATGTTCTCCGGCGACCTGTGGCGGGCCAGGCACCTGCTCGCCCGGGTGGTGGCCATCGAGGACGTGCTGATCCGCCAGATCGCCGTGCTCGAGACGATGACCCCGCAGGACTTCCTGGTGTTCCGGGACCGGCTCGCGCCCGCCAGCGGGTTCCAGAGCGTGCAGTTCCGCGAGCTGGAGTTCCTCTCCGGCGCCAAGGACCCGGGCTACCTCGACCGGTTCCGCGGTCTGACGGACGAGGAGACGGCCCGGCTCGAGCGTCGGCTCGCCGAGCCGTCGCTGTGGGACGGGTTCCTCCACGTCGTACGCCGGGCCGGGCTCCCGGCCGACAGCGACGACGAGGTGCTGGCGTCGTTGCTGACGGTGACCGCCGACCGGTCGACCTACGGCCAGGTCTGGGAGCTCGCCGAGCGGCTGCTCGACCACGACGCGAACGCCGCGATGTGGCGCTCGAGGCACGTGCTGATGGTGGAGCGCCAGATCGGCACGAAGTCGGGCACCGGCGGCTCCAGCGGCTCGCCCTACCTGCGGAGCCGGCTGGGGCTGCACTACTTCCCGATGCTGTGGGAGCTGCGCTCGCACCTCTAGAGCCTGCCTCCCACCCGGGGGATGGGGCGGCGCTAGGGTCGGGAGGCGCCCCCGATGACGTGGGCGAGACAGGTACGAGCGGCGTACGAGCGGCACCGAGCAGGCGGCAAGGGCGGGCGACGACGACGATGTCGGCGAACATGACGGAGGCCCTGGATGGCCTCGAGCGGGCCAAGGCGGACCTCCTGGCGCAGGCCGTTGGGGACGACCCGGACCAGGGCGCCCTGGTCCAGCGCTACTACCGGCACGTGGCGGCCGAGGACATCCTCGAGCGGGACCCGACGGAGCTCCTCGCAGCGGTCGTCGCGCACCGCGAGCTGGCGGCCCACCGGCCGCAGGGCTCGGTCATCGTCCGGGTCACCACCGCCGACGAGGGCGACAACGGACTGCTGGCGCACTCGGTCGTCGAGGTCGTGTGCGACGACATGCCGTTCCTGGTCGACTCGGTCACTGCCGAGCTCAGCCGCGGCGGGCGGGCCATCCACCACGTGATCCATCCGCTGCTCGTGGTCCAGCGCGACGTGACCGGCCGACTGCTCCAGGTGCATCCCGCGGCGACCGCCGCCGAGGTGGGCCCCGACGCCATCGTCGAGTCCTGGATGCGGATCGAGGTGGACCGGGTTGCCGACGAGGACGGCGAGCGTGCTCTCGCCGCCGACCTCGAACGGGTCCTGCGCGACGTCCGGGAAGCAGTCGAGGACTGGCCGAAGATGCGGCTCCGGGCGTTGCAGATCGCCGACGAGATCGAAGCCGAGCCACCGCGGGGCCTGCCGGGGCAGGAGGTCGCCGAGACGACCGAGCTGCTGCGCTGGCTGGCCGACCAGCACTTCACCTTCCTCGGCTACCGCGAGTACGTGCTCCTGACCGAGGAGGGCGACCCGGACGATCGGCTGCTCGCCGTCCCGGGAAGCGGACTGGGCATCCTGCGCGCGGACCAGGCGCAGTCTGGTGACGCTGGCCGCCTGCCGCGCGGCGTCAGGTCGCTGGCCCGGCAGCGGCAGCTGGTCGTGGTGACCAAGGCCAACAGCCGCTCCACGGTGCACCGCCCGGCCTACCTCGACTACGTCGGGGTGAAGACGTTCAACGAGGCCGGCGACGTTGTCGGAGAGCGCCGGTTCCTCGGCCTGTTCACCTCGGCGGCGTACAACCAGAGCATCCAGCGCATTCCCGTGCTCCGCCGGAAGGCGGCGGAGGTGCTGGCCAGGAGCGGGTTCAGCAGCAGCAGCCACTCGGGCAAGGACCTGCTCCAGATCCTGGAGACCTACCCGCGCGACGAGCTGTTCCAGATCGGCAGCGACGACCTGGCCGCCACCGCGATGAGCGTGATGCACCTCCAGGAACGCCGGCAGCTGCGGCTCTTCCTGCGCCGCGATGCGTATGGCCGGTTCATGTCCTGCATGGTCTACCTGCCGCGGGACCGCTATACGACGCAGGTGCGCCACGCCATGGAGGAGATCCTCCTCGAGGCGTTCGACGGTGTGAGCATCGACTACACCGCCCTGGTCTCCGAGTCGGTGCTGGCCCGGCTGCACTTCGTGGTCCGGGTCGACCTGGACCGCGGTCTGCCCGACGTCGACCCGGCCCAGGTCGAGGCCGAGCTGGTGCTCGCGACCCGGTCCTGGGACGACGACTTCGCCGACGCGCTGCGGGACAGCTGCGGCGCGGCGGAGGCGGCCCGGCTCGCCGGCATCTACGCCGACGCGTTCCCCGAGGCCTACAAGGAGGACCTGCCGGCCGCGGACGCCGTCGCCGACCTGCACCGGCTGGAGAAGCTCACCACCGAGGGCGACGTCGACCTGAAGCTCTACCTGCCCGCGGATGCCGAGCCGGGCGACCGCCGGCTCAAGCTGTACCACGTCGGCATGCCGGTTTCGCTGTCCCAGGTGCTGCCGGCCCTGCAGGACATGGGTGTCGAGGTCGTCGACGAGCGGCCCTACGAGATCGGCCGGTCCGGCCGCCCCTCTGCCTGGGTCTACGACTTCGGGCTGCGTTACGAGCCCTCCGGCGAGGTGCCCGTCGACGACGCCCGGACCCTGTTCGAGGACGCCTTCGCCGCCGTCTGGGCGGGCGAGGCCGAGAGCGACGGCTTCAACGCGCTGGTGCTGCGGGCCGGGCTGACCTGGCGGCAGGCGATGGTGCTGCGGGCCTACGCCAAGTACCTGCGCCAGGGCGGGAGCACCTTCAGCCAGCGCTACATCGAGGAGTGCCTCACCTCCAACACCCACCTTGCACGACTGCTGGTGGCGCTGTTCGAGACGCGGTTCGACCCGTCCCGCAACGCGCCCGGCGGGGTCGGCTCCGAGGAGCTCGTCGACGGGCTGCAGGAGGAGATCGCGGGCGCGCTGGACGCCGTCGCGAGCCTGGACCAGGACCGCATCCTGCGGTCGTTCCTCGGCACGATCCAGGCCACGCTGCGGACCAGCTACTACCAGGTGGGGGCGAACTCGCGGCCGAAGTCGTACGTGGCGTTCAAGCTCGACCCGCAGAAGGTGCCCGACCTGCCCGCCCCGCGGCCGCGGTTCGAGATCTGGGTCTACAGCCCACGGGTCGAAGGCGTGCACCTGCGGTTCGGCCCGGTCGCCCGCGGTGGACTGCGCTGGTCCGACCGCCGGGAGGACTTCCGCACCGAGGTGCTCGGCCTGGTCAAGGCGCAGATGGTGAAGAACGCCGTCATCGTCCCCGTGGGCGCCAAGGGCGGCTTCGTCGTGAAGCGCCCACCGGTCGACCCCACCGACCGCGAAGCGGTTCTCGCCGAGGGCATCGCCTGCTACCGCACGTTCATCAGCGGCCTGCTCGACGTCACCGACAACCTGGTCACCGTCGGTGGCGTCCAGGAGGTCGTGCCGCCGCCGCAGGTCGTCCGGCTCGACGGGGACGACACCTACCTGGTGGTGGCCGCGGACAAGGGCACCGCCACGTTCTCCGACATCGCCAACGAGGTCTCGCTCGACTACGGGTTCTGGCTCGGCGACGCATTCGCGTCCGGCGGGTCGGTCGGCTACGACCACAAGGCGATGGGCATCACCGCGCGAGGTGCCTGGGAGTCGGTCAAGCGACACTTCCGCGAGCTCGGGATCGACACCCAGTCCGAGGACTTCACCGTGGTCGGCATAGGCGACATGTCCGGGGACGTGTTCGGCAACGGGATGCTGCTGTCGGAGCACATCCGCCTTCTCGTCGCGTTCGACCACCGGCACGTTTTCCTGGACCCGGACCCCGACGCCGCGACGTCGTACGCCGAGCGGCGCCGCCTGTTCGACCTGCCCCGCTCGTCCTGGGCCGACTACGACCGGTCACTGATCTCGGTGGGTGGCGGCGTCTACCCGCGCACCGCCAAGTCGATCCCCGTCTCGGACCAGGTCCGGGAGCGGCTCGGGCTCTCGGCGGGCGTCCGGTCGCTCACTCCCGCGGAGCTGATGCGGGCCGCGCTCACCGCCCCGGTCGACCTGCTGTGGAACGGCGGCATCGGCACCTACGTGAAGTCGCGGACCGAGTCGCACGCGGACGTCGGCGACAAGGCCAACGACACCATCCGGGTCGACGGTGCGGACCTGCGTGCCAAGGTGGTCGGGGAGGGCGGCAACCTCGGCCTCACCCAGCTGGGCCGGATCGAGTACGCCCGGGCCGGCGGTCTGATCAACACCGACGCGATCGACAACAGCGCCGGCGTCGACACCTCCGACCACGAGGTGAACATCAAGATCCTGCTGGACCAGGCCGTACGGGACGGCGCTCTCGCCGCCGACGACCGGAGCCCGCTGCTCGCCAGCATGACCGACGCGGTCGCCCACCTGGTGCTGCGCGACAACTACGAGCAGAACGTGCTGCTCGGCAACGCCAGGGTCCAGGCGCCGGCCATGCTCTCGGTGCACGGCCGGCTGATCGCCTTTCTGGAGACGCGCCGCGAGCTGGACCGCGAGCTGGAGTTCCTGCCGACGAAGGCCGAGATCGCGCAGCGGGAGTCCGCCGGTCAGGGCCTTACCTCCAGTGAGCTGGCGGTGCTCGCGGCGTACTCCAAGATCACCCTGACCGCCACCGTGCTCGACTCCGACCTGCCGGACGACCCCTGGTTCGCGGCCGCCCTGCGCAACTACTTCCCTGACCTGCTCGTGCAGAAGCTCGGTGACCGGCTCGCGAACCACCCGCTGCGCCGGGAGATCGTCACGACGTGGGTGAGCAACGACCTGGTCAACCGCGGCGGCATGAGCTTCGTCTTCCGGCTCCAGGAGGAGACCGGCGCCAGCCACGTCGAGGCCGTAAGGGCCTACACGGTGGTCCGCGAGGTGTTCCGCCTCGGCGACTTCTGGGACGCAATCGAAGCGCTGGACAACCAGCTCCCCACCAGCGTCCAGGCGATGCTCTACCTCGAAGGCCGCCGGCTGCTCGACCGCAGCACCCGGTGGCTGGTGCAGCAGCGGCGGGCGAGCATCGACGTGGCCGCGGAGATCGAGCACTTCCGCGCCGCCCTGGACGAGCTGGTGCCGCAGGTACCGACGTTCCTGGTCGGCTCCGAGCGGGAGCGGCTGCTGCTTCGGACCGCGGAGTTCACCGGTCTCGGCGTCCCCGACGCCCTCGCCGAGCGGGCCGCGGCCCTGCTGGACACGTTCTCGCTGCTCGACGTGGTGGAGATCGCGGCCGCCGAGAAGGTTCCGGTCGCCGAGGTGGCCGGCGTCTACTTCTCGATCTCCGAGCGGATCGAGGTCGACCGGATGCTGACCCGGATCACGGGTCTGCCTCGGGACGACCGCTGGAGCGCGCTGGCGCGCTCGGCGCTGCGCTACGACCTGTACGCGGCGCTGGCCGGGCTCACCCAGAACGTCCTCACGTCGACGTCGTCCACTGAACCGCCCAAGGAGCGGATCGACGCCTGGGAGCAGCAGAACGCCGAAGGTGTCGCGCGGGCCGAGGCGACCCTCGAGGAGATCGTCAGCCTGGACACCTTCGACCTCGCCACCCTGTCGGTGGCGCTGCGGACCATCCGCACCCTGCTGCGCGGCTAGTCCTCGATGACGTCCAGTCCCTGCTCCCGCAGCAACGCCAGGTGATCCAGCATCTCCTTCAGAACCTCCGGGTCGTGACCCTCCCAGCTGTCGACCTCGCCGACGACGCGCAGCGGATGGCGGGTGCGGTAGGACTGCGTGACGTTGCCGGGGAACCTCTTGTTGGTGACGTTCGGGTCGTCCTCGAACGGGCCGAGGGGCTCGACGACGTAGATGCGTCCCCGCTCCCCGCTCCCGGCCAGCGCTGTCGACAGCTCCGCTCCCCAGGCGGCTGTGTCCACGAGCGCGGTGAAGTAGATGTTGTTCGACACCCGGCCCTCCTGGAAGTTGGAGCCGTAGCCGGGAACCAGCTCATCGCCGGCCTCGAGCGCGGACTTCGTCCCGTGGTAGAAGGGTCCCTCGATGTGCTCGCAGCTTCTCGTAGGTCACGGGGACGTGGCTGCTGCTGTTCTCGACTATGGCCGTCTCCTCAGACCAGTGCCCGGTCCGCCAGCACCGCGCGGACGGCGTCGACGGCCAGCGCCACCTGGTCGTCGGTGAGGTCGGCCCGGGCGGTCAGCCGCAGCCGGGACACCCCGTCGGGCACTGACGGCGGCCGGAAGCAGCCGACCCGGATGCCGTCGGCCGCGCAGCCGGGCGGCCGCCTCGAAGGCCCGGCCCGGGTCGCCGACGAGCACCGAGACCACCGCGCCGGTCGGTTCGGTGACGCGCAGCCCTGTGGCGGCCAGCGCGGCCGCCAGGTCGCGGGCCCGGGCCCGCACGGCGGCCGCCAGCCCCGGCTCGGAGCGCAGCACCGCCAGCGCGGCCGACGCCGCGGCTGCCGAGGACGGGGCCAGCCCGGTGTCGAAGATGAACGCACGCGCGGTGTTGACCAGGTGCTCGATCACCACCGGGTCCGCCAGCACCGCTCCGCCCTGGGCCGCCGAGGGACTTGCTGAGGGTCAGCGTCAGCACGACGTCGGGTTCACTGGCGATCCCCGCGGCGGCCGCGGCGCCCCGGCCTTCCGGCCCGACCACGCCGAGCCCGTGCGCCTCGTCCACCACCAGCAGCGCGCCGTGCGCTGCGGGCGGCCCGGTGCAGCTCGGCCAACGGGGCCAGGTCGCCGTCGACGGAGAACACGGCATCGGTCACGACCACGGCCTGCTCGGTACGCCGGTCGGCCAGCGCCCGGTCCACGGCCGCCACGTCCCGGTGCGCCGTCACGACGACCGTCGCCGCGGGCCAGCCGGCAGGCGTCGACCAGCGAGGCGTGGTTCTGGGCGTCGGACACGACCAAGGAGCCGGCGCCCGCCAGGGCGGTCACCGCGCCGAGGTTCGCCAGGTAGCCGGAGGAGAACACCAGCCCGGCCCGCGGCGCCCACGAAGTCGGCCAGGTCCGCCTCGAGCCGGGTGTGCAGGTCGGTGGACCCGGTGACCAGCCGGGACCCGGTCGACCCGGCCCCCCAGCGCAGCGCCGCCTCGGCCGCCGCGCCGGTGACCCGCGGGTCCCGGGCCAGGCCGAGGTAGTCGTTGGACGCGAGGTCGAGCAGGTCGTCGTCGGCGGCGCGGGGCCGCAGCTCGCGGCGCAGCCCGGCGGCCGTCCGGGCGGCCGCCGCCTGTCGTAGCGGCTCCAGCGGGCCTGTCATCGCACCACCGCGCGGAT
The DNA here is from genome assembly GCA_963728425.1 of uncultured Actinomycetota bacterium. Lineage (GTDB taxonomy): Bacteria > Actinomycetota > Actinomycetes > JACCUZ01 > JACCUZ01 > JAVEDA01. The sequence goes on along the minus strand of CAVSKC010000017.1, from coordinate 25,425 downwards.
GCTCTCGTCGACGACGCCGCAGAGCGTCTCGAGGTCGTCGTCGCCGATGGCGAGCGGTGGCATCAGCACCACTACGTCGCCGAGCGGTCGCACCCACACGCCGCGGCGGCGCGCCTCCTGGCACACCTCGAACCCGGTGCGCTCGCCGACCGACGCGACCTCGATGCCCGTCATGGTGCCGACCCGGCGCACCTCCCGCACCCCGTCGTACATCTCGATGCCCTTGGTCAGCTCGCCGATCCGGTCCCCGACCCGCGCGGCGTGCTCGACCGTGCCGCGCTCGGCCATCAGATCGAGGTTGGCGATCGCCGCGGCGCAGCACAGCGGGTTGGCCGTGTAGGAGTGGCCGTGGAAGAAGGTCCGCGCCTGCGCCGGCGCCCCGAGGAAGGCCGCGTAGACCTCCTCGCGGGCCAGCACGGCCGACAGCGGCAGGTAGCCGCCGGTGAGGCCCTTGCCGCAGGTCAGCAGGTCCGGGGTGACGCCGGCGTGGTCCACCGCCCACATCCGCCCGGTCCGGCCGATCCCGGTGGCCACCTCGTCGACCACCATCAGCGCGCCGAACTCGTCGCAGAGCGCGCGCACCCCGCGCACGAACGACACGTCGTGCGTGAGCATCCCGCCCGCGGCCTGGACCAGCGGCTCGATCACGACCGCGCAGACCTGGCCGGCCGCGTCCTCGAGCGCGCGGCGCATCTCCGCGAGCACCTCGGCGGCCCGCGCCGCGCGGTCCTGCCCGGGGGCGAGCACGCCCGGGGACGACACGACCCGAGTGTCGAGCAGGATCGGCCGGTAGGTCGCGTGGAACAGCTCGATGCCGCCGACGCTGACCGCGCCCAGGGTGTCGCCGTGGTAGCCCTCGGCGACGTGCAGGTAGAGCGGCTTGGCCGGCCCGCCGCCGGCGCGCTGGGCCTGCGCCTGGAAGGCCATCTTGATGGCGGCCTCGACTGCGGACGACCCGTCGCCGGCGTAGAACACCCGGGTCAGCCCGGCCGGGGCGGTCGCCAGCAGCCGCTCGGCCAGCTCGATGCCCGGCTCGTGGCTCAGCCCGAGGAAGGTCGTGTGGTCCAGCCGCTCCAGCTGGGCCCGGACCGCGGCGTCGATCTCCGGCACGCCGTGCCCGTGCACCGTGACCCACAGCGACGAGACGCCGTCCAGGTAGCGGTTGCCGTCGGTGTCCCAGAAGTACATGCCAGCGGCTCGGTCGACGACCAGCGGCTCGTCGCTGGGCCAGACCGAGTGCTGGGTGAACGGGTGCCAGAGGCTGCGCAGGTCACGGGCCACCAGGTCCTCGGTGCGCGCGGCGCGCAGCTCGGTCGCCCGGGTCGGCTCGGCAGGAGACGTCACGGCCGAGCACTCTACGGCGCGCGGCACGGCACCCCGTCGGCTGTCGTCCCAGCCGTCGTCGCGGACCGCGTCGCGGGTCGTCAGTTCCGCGCCGCGGGTGGTGGTGGGTCCGGGTCGGGGAGGCCGAGCAGGGTCAGGTCGGCCAGGGTCGCGAGGGCGGCTCGTTGGGTGTTGCGGCGGGGTGGTCGGGTGGAGTCGATCCAGGGTGGTGGGATGACGTGGATGGCGCCGTCGATCAGGGCGACGTCCCAGCCGTCGTGGTGGACGACGCGGTGGTGGAAGTCGCAGAGCAGGCAGCAGTTCTCGGTGGAGGTCTCGCCGAAGTCTTCCCAGGGGATCCGGTGATGGGCCTGGGTCCATTCCGGTGGCCGGTCGCAGCCGGCGAAGGCGCAGCCGCCGTCGCGGGCGACCAGGGCCCGCCAGATGGCTTGGGTGACCGGGTAGGAGGAGCGGCCGACGTCGAGGGGTTCGCCGTTGCTGCCGAGCAGGACGGGGATGATCCGGGCGTCGCAGGCGATCCGGCGGGCGGTGCCGGCGGAGATCGGGCCGCACCAGTCCAGGTTGGCGGCGGGTGCCCCGGCGCGTTGTTGCAGGGTGTCCAGGGTCATGGTGACGGTGATGGTGGCGGCGGCGCCGTGGCTGGTGGGGGACAGGTCGGCGGCGGCGTAGCGGCGCAGCAGCTCGGCGAGGGCGTCGGCGTTGCGTTGGGCCGGGGTGCGCAGGTCGCGGTGGCCGTCGGTGGCGGGCCGGGGTGCGGCCAGCGGGGTGAGTTGGGAGCACAGGGCGGCGGTGAGCTCGGGGTCGAGGCGGCCGCGGACCACCGAGGAGCCGTCGTTCTGCAGCCGGACCTGCAGCTCGCGGGTGGCGACCTGGTGGTCCTCCTTGTCGGCCAGGTCCTCCCCGCCGGTGTCGTCCAGGGTGTGGCGCAGGTGGGTGCCGATGTGCGCGAGGGTCTTCGGGTCGTGCGCGGCGGCGGCCTGCACCAGTGCGGTCTCGGCGTCCGTTCGAACGACGGGATCGACGGTGTCGGGCAGCGCGGCGACGGCGGTGGTGATCACCGCGACGTGCTCGGTGGAGACCTGGCCGGCGGCGAAGGCGTCCCGCAGCCCCTGCCGGGGCCGGGTCACCCCGTCGTCGGGGTGGCCGACCAGCGGGCCGGCCGGGTCGTCGTGCAGGGCCTTGGCGGTCCGGACCAGCCGGGTCGCGGTGGCCGGGTGCAGCCGGTGCGCGGCCCGCAGCCAGGCGGCGGTCGAGGTCCGGCCCCGCTCCACCGCGACCCCGCGCCGGTCGATCTCGTGCACCAGCCGCAGGGTGGCCGCCTCGACCCGGTGCCCGACCTGCAGCAGCCGGCCGGTCAGCAGCCGCAGGTCCTCCGACGCCAGCAGGTCCAGGTCCGCGGTGGTGAGCAGGTCCAACGCGTCGTGCACCGCGTCGACCGCCCCGTGCACCGGATGCTGCACCGCGGGGCACCGCGGGCACCGGCGGCATCGGGTCCACCGGCGGCGGCTCGACGGTCGAATACATGTTCGAAAGACTAGCCGACCACCTCGGACACATCCCCACGCCCGAGACCGGTCTGTGGACAGTGGATCCAGCCATCCACAGGCCGCCCGTCCGGCGCGCCTCATGTCGCACGTCGCGACCGCGGCTAAACCGAGGCGGTAACCAGCCACGAGGACGCACCGAGGAGAACACCCTCGGGGGTCGCGCGCCGGCTGAGCGCTTCCTTCAGTTCGTCGAGGGCGGTGAGCGCGGTCTGCTCGTCGAGGTCCTGGAGGAGCCCATGAGTGACCCCGAGGTCACGGACGAACGCGTACGCCGCGTCGAGATCGCGGCCGAGGTCGACCGGCTCGTCGACAGCCTGGAACGACACGTCCCGGAAGCCGGCCGCTTCGAGGATCTGACGAACCCGGTCGCGATCCGCGAAGGAGAACGGTCCTGGCGCGTCCCGGGGTGGCTCCTGGAGTTGACGGCCGGCAGCAAGTGCCTCGCGGACCGCGAACACCCACTCGTTGCGAGCCAGCTCGCGCCAGACGAGCATGGCCAGCCGGCCATCCGGCGCGAGCGCGCCGCGGAAGTTTCCGAATGCCGCAACGGGTTCGTCGAAGAACATCGCGCCGAAGACGCTGACCACCAGGTCGACAGCCGCTGAATCAAACGTGTGTACCTGCGCGTCCGCGCGCTCGAACCGGACGTTCGTCAACCCCTGCTGCGCTGCGCGCGAGCGAGCGACGGCCAACATCGCAGTCGACAGGTCCACGCCGGTCGCAGAACCTGCTGGTGCGAGGCGGGCCAGATCGCACGTCGACCGGCCGTTGCCGCAGCCGACATCAAGGACTCGATCTGCTTCCCGGACTGGTACCAGTTCGAGGAACCGCCGCCACTGTCGAGCATTCGCTCGCTCGTACCCCGTCGCGTGAGCGGCCCACCGTTCACCTTCCGGGCCGTCCCACGCCCGCGCCATCTCCAGATTGACCTCGCCCACGACGGCTCCCTTCTGGGCAGAGTCAACCACTCAACTGGCCGCCCAGCGGCGGACGGTCGATCCCGCCTACGCTCGCGGTCGTGCCTTCGCTGAACGACCTCGCGCCGACGCGCACCGACCTCACCGGCGAGGACGTCGACTGGCTGCACCTGCTGCTGGCCGACTGGCAGCTGCTGGCCGACCTGTCGTTCGCCGACCTGGTGCTCTGGCTGCCACTGCGCGACCGAGGCGGCTTCGTGGCCGCTGCCCACGTCCGGCCGTCCACCGGCCCGACCGCCCATCACCACGACATGGTCGGCACAGAGGTGCCCCGCGGCCGGCGGCCCCAGGTCGACACGGCGTACGACCAGCAGCGGATCTGCCGGGAGCGGGACCCCGACTGGCCCGGCGATGTCCCCGTCCGGGAGGAGACGATCCCGGTGGTCCGGGCCGGCCGGGTGGTCGCCGTCGTCGAGCCGGCACACCAACCTGGCGGCGGCCCGCACCCCCAGCCGGCTCGAGCTCACCTACCTGCGCACCGCCGACGACCTGGCCGTGATGGTGGCGCAGGGTCGGTTCCCGATGCCCGGCGTCGACCACCAGGTCGCGCTGGCGCCGCGGGTGGGGGACGGCCTGCTGCGGCTGGACGAGCGCGGGGTCGTGACCTTCGCCAGCCCCAACGCGGTGTCGGCCTACCGGCGGCTCGGCCTGGACGGCGACCTGGTGGGCACCCACCTCGGTGACGTCACGGCCGCGCTCGGCCGGCGTACGGCCCCGGTGGACGAGGCGCTGTCGATGGTCGTCAGCGGCTGGGCAGCCCGGGAGGCCGAGGTGGAGGCCGGCGGCACCACGGTGCGGCTGCGGGTGATCCCGCTGCTGCCGGACGGCGTCCGCACCGCCGCGCTAGTGCTCTGCCGCGACGTCACCGAGGTGCGCCGGCGCGAGCGGGACCTGGTCGGCAAGGACGCCACCATCCGGGAGATCCACCACCGGGTGAAGAACAACCTGCAGACGGTGGCGGCGCTGCTCCGGCTGCAGGCGCGCCGACTGCCGGCCGACGAGACGACCGCCCGGGACGCGCTCCGGGAGGCCGAGCGCCGGATCGGCTCGATCGCCGTCGTGCACGAGACGCTGTCGCAGACCGGCTCGGACGCGGTCGACTTCGACGAGGTGGCCGACCGGGTGGTGGCCCTCACCGGGGAGCTGGGCACGGGGGACACCGATGTGCGGGTCGAGCGCGAAGGGTCGTTCGGCCAGCTGCCGCCGGAGGTGGCGACCCCGCTGGCCCTGGTGCTGGTCGAGCTGGTGCAGAACGCCGTCGAGCACGGCCTGGCCGGCCGGGACGGCGAGGTGCGGGTGTCGGTGGCCGCGGGCGGGCCGGACCGGCTGGTCGTCACGGTGGCCGACGACGGGGCCGGGCTGCCCGCGGGCTTCGACCTGGTGACCGGCGGCGGGCTGGGCCTGCAGATCGTCCGCACCCTGGTCGAGGGCGAGCTGGGCGGGACGCTCACGGTCGAGCCCGGGCGCCCCCGGCGACCCGGGTCACGCCTGGACCTGCCGAGGCTGGCCGCCGGAGCGGTGACGGCGGACCCCCCGGACACGACGAACGGGGCCCCGCCGGTGTCGGCGGGACCCCGTCCAGGGTCGGAGGTGCTGCCGCGGTAGGGCTCAGGCGGTGCGGGCCCGGTTGCGCGCGCGTGCGGCGCTTGAGCGCGCGGCGCTCGTCCTCGCTCATGGCGCCCCAGACGCCGGCGTCCTGACCGGACTCGAGTGCCCACTGCAGGCACGTCGTCGACGACCTCGCAGCGACGGCAGACCGCCTTGGCCTCCTCGATCTGCAGGAGGGCGGGCCCGGTGTTGCCGATCGGGAAGAACAGCTCGGGGTCTTCGTCCCGGCAGGCAGCGCGGTGGCGCCAGTCCATGCGCGTCACTCCTCAATCGGTCGGCGTCGGATGGGGGGAAACCGATGCTTGTGAAACTGTTCACGAGGCTACCCACAGACGTCAAGGACCTTTCCGGTCCGTCTCCGCCCGTGGGATGTCCGGCAGCGCATACCCACCTTGCAGCACTCCTGAACACGCGATCTCAACCCTGGCAAAGGAAAAGGTGGGAGACAAGGTCCGGAGGCACCTTTTTCGCCAGCTGGCGCTGTCGGATGCGTCACAGCCCTGTGACCACCAGCGCGCCCGGACGTAACGGGTCAGACCACCACGTTCAGGGCGTTCGGGACGGACGCGGAACGTCAGCGACGTGCAGCTCGCCCAGCGCCTCGCCGTCGACCTGGGCGCGACCGGGTCGGCTGGCCCGCAGGGTGAGCTCGGCCAGGTCGTGCTCGCGGTGCACCAGGGTCCGCGGCCCGCGCCGGTCCGGGGTCGGCCGGCCGAGCAGCAGCCGGCGGACCTCGGCCAGGGTGCCGACGGTCCGCAGCCGGGTCAGGGCGTAGAGGTCCAGCCCGGTGTCGAAGGACGCCTCGGGCGAGGTCGAGCAGCGGCCGGTCGCCGAGGTAGGTCCACGGCGCCGTGTTGGCGACGATCGCCATGTGCAGCCGCTCGAGCTCGGCGCCGGGCGCGTGCAGGGTGAGCGCCGGGTGCCGGCGGTCGGTGTGCAGGAAGTACTGGCTCGACAGCGGCCCGGACGTAGTCGCCGGGGTCGTGTGTCGCTGCTCGGTCGGCCGGGCCCGGCGGCGCCGGTCGACCCGGGCCACCACCTCGGCGTCCCAGCCCATCCCGGCGTTGAAGGTGAACCAGCGGTCGCCGGCCAGGCCGAGCCCGATGCTGCGGCGGCGGTGCTCGCGCAGCGCGTCCAGCACGGCGCCGGTGGCCTCGACCGGGTCGCGGGGCAGCCCGAGCGCCCGGCTGAAGACGTTGGTGCCGCCGCCGGGCACGACCGCCAGGTCAGGAACGTCCGGTACGTCGGCGGGGTCGCCGCCGGCGAGCAGCCCGTTGACCACCTCGTTGACGGTGCCGTCGCCGCCGAGCACCACGACCAGGTCGAGGCCGTCGGCCCGCGCCTCGGCCGCGAGCTCGGCCGCGTGGCCGCGGTGGCGGGTGTGCGCCACCTCGAGCTTGAGGTCGGCCTCCAGCGCGCTGGCCAGCACCTCGCGGGTCCGGGCCGAGGTGGTGGTGGCGGCCGGGTTCACCACCAGCAGCGCCCTCATGAGCTCGTGATGCTACCGGCGCGGTAGGGTCCCGAGCCGTGTCTCGCCCGTGCGGTCCACGCTTGCGGCTGTGCGCCGCGCTGGTCGGCCTGCAGGCCCTCGGGCTGGCTCGCGGCCGCCGTCTTCTACCTGGTCGAGCTGGTGGTCGCGACCGAGGACGACGCGGTCCGCGCGCTGGTCAGCGGTCGGCCTGGCGCTGGCCGCGGCGGTCGGCCTGGCGCTGGTCGCCCGCGGCCTGCTGCGCGGTCGCCGGTGGGCCCGGTCGCCGGCGCTGGTGACCAACCTGCTCGTGCGTGCCGGTCGCGATCGGGCTGCTCCAGGGCGGGCTCTGGTACGCCGGGGCCCCGCTGCTGCTGTGGGCGCTGGCCGTCCTGGTACTGCTGTTCGCACCCGCCGACCGCTGCCGCCCTCGACGACGACTGAAGCCGGCCGGTCACTCGTCGACGAGCAGGCCCTCGCGCAGCTGGGCGAGGGTGCGGGCCAGCAGCCGGGACACGTGCATCTGCGAGATGCCGATCTCGGCCGCGATCTCCGACTGGGTCATGTTCTTGAAGAACCGCAGCATCAGGATCTTCTTCTCCCGCGGCGGCAGCTGCTCGAGCATCGGCTTGAGCGACTCGCGGTACTCCACGCCCTCGAGGCCCTCGTCCTCGACGCCCAGCGTCTCGGAGACCGGCATCGGCTCGTCGCCGCTGCCGGAGTCGCCGGCGTCCAGCGACAGGGTGCTGTAGGCGTTGGCCGACTCCAGGCCCTCCAGCACCTCCTCGTCGGTGATCTTGAGGTGGGCGGCGAGCTCGGACACCGTGGGCGCGCGGCCCTGCTTCTGGGACAGCTCGCTGGTCGCCGAGGCGAGCGAGAGCCGCAGCTCCTGCAGCCGGCGCGGCACCCGCACCGCCCAGCCCTTGTCGCGGAAGTGCCGCTTGATCTCGCCGACGATCGTCGGGGTCGCGTAGGTCGAGAACTCGACGCCGCGCTCGAGGTCGAACCGGTCGACCGACTTGATCAGGCCGATGGTCGCGACCTGGACGAGGTCGTCGTAGGGCTCGCCGCGGTTGCGGAACCGCCGGGCCAGGTGCTCGACGAGCGGCAGGTGCTGCTCGACGAGGGCGTCGCGGGCGCCTGGCTGCGTCGCGGCGTCGCCCTCCGGGGCGCCCTGCAGCTGGTGGAACAGCTCGCGGGTCCGCTCGCGGTCGACGGACAGCCGCGAGCTGCGCGGCGTCGGCTCCTCGGCCGCCGCCTCGGCCTCGACGTCGACCTCGACAACCTCGACGGCCTCGACGACCTCCATCGCCTCACCGGCCTCGACGTCGGCGGAGTCTCCGGCGCGTCGGCTCGGGTGCTGCCGGGCCTCCGGCACGTCGCCCCCGGTGGCGGTGTCGGACTCAGCGCTGTTCATCCGCAGCCCGGCTCATGCAGGGCCGGCCGCGCCGCGGCGCTTGCGGAGCCGGATCCAGACCTGCCGCTCGTCGTCGAGGCCGGTGTCGACCTCGCCGGCGAGCGCCGCTGAGCACGGTCCAGGAGAAGGTGTCCCGCTCGGGCAGCTGGCCGCGGGTGGTGGGGATGGTGACGGTGACCTCGAGCGTCTCCGGGGTCGAGCTCGAACCGGCAGGTCAGCTGCGCCGTCTCGATGGCGTGCGGCAGCAGCATCGCGCAGGCCTCGTCGACGGCGATCCGCAGGTCCTCGATCTCGTCGAGGGTGAAGTCGAGGCGGGCGGCGAGCCCGGCGGTGGCCGTGCGGAGGACGGAGAGGTACGCCGAGTCGGCCGGCAGCCGGATCTCGACGGCGTCCTCGATCGACCCCGTCCGCGCTCACTGCCGACCGGCGTCGCGCCCGGCGACGAGTCCTTCGCTCACGCCGCGTGCCCTCCAGTCTCGGCGCAGCCGTCCTGCGACCTGATCGGCTCGCGGGTCAATGAAAGCACGCGCCGGAAGGTCTGGCTCAGCGCGGCTCGGCGAGCCGCTCCAGGGCCTCGCCGGCGACCCGGTAGGGGATCCACTCGGTGAGCGCGCGGGCGCCGAGCGTCTCGTAGAAGCCGCGGGCCGGGTTCCAGTCCAGCACCCACCACTCCAGCCGGCGGTAGCCGCGCTCCACGCAGATCTCGGCCAGCGTCCGCAGCAGCAGCCGGCCGGTGCCGCCGCCGCGGTGCTCCGGCCGGACGAACAGGTCCTCGAGGTAGAGGTTGTGGGCGCCGAGCCAGGTCGAGTAGTTGAGGAACCAGATCGCCATCCCGGCCACCTCCCCGTCGACCTCGAGCGACGTGGGCGAAGACCGCCGGGTGCTCCGGCGAACAACGTCCCGTGCAGGTGCTCCTCGGTGGCCTCGACCTCGTGCAGCGCCCGCTCGTACTCCGCGAGCTCGCGGATCATCGCCACCAGCTCGGGCACGTCGTCGGGGGTGGCGGGCCGGACCGTCGCGGTGGGAGACATGACCGCATCCAACACCGGCGGCCCGTCGCAGCAGGTTGACGGAGCCCGCCCGTAGCCGTCGCTCGGCATGAAGTTCCTCATGCTGATGTGGTCCGAGCACGACGCGCTCCGGCGGGGAGGCGGGGGACATCGCCGCGTGGGCGGAGTTCGACCAGGCCGCGCAGGGACGGCAGGCGTCCGGGTTGATGGGGCGGCGCTCGAGCCGGCCAGGACCGCGGCCGCCGTGGTGACGCCCGAGATCGCCGGTGGTCGCGGTCCCGACGCGATCGCGGCCGGGCCGTTCAGCCAGCGGCACGGCCCAGATCGAGGCCTACTACCTGCTCGACTGCCGCGACGTCGCCGACGCCCATGACTGGGCTCGCCGGCTACCGACGTGCGGCAGGGTGGAGGTCCGTCCCCTGCTCGAGTACGACCTCGGCGACTCGACTCCGACACGGCCCCGCCCTGTACGCCGGTCAGAGCGACGTCGTGGCCACCTGCACGGGCGTCTGCCGGCCGCGGACGACCAGCACCCCGCGTCCGGGCGGAGCCCGTCGGACCGGGGCAGCCGGACGCCGAGCAGGTCGCCGTCGGCCGGGCCAGCGCCCCCAGCAGCAGCCCGGTCCGGCCGCGCCGGGCCTCGACCGTGAGGCCGCGGAACAGGCCGACCATGTCGGCGGCCGAGCCGGCGAGCAGCAGCGCCGCCCCGCCGTCGGCGTCGGCGCGCAGCAGCGCGAGCAGCGGTCGTTCCACCGCGGTGTCGTGCAGGGTCTCGGCGTCGTCGGCGAGCACGACGAGGTCCGGGTGCGCGAGCGAGATGCCGGTCGAGCGCGCAGGTGTCGTCGGAGCCCACGCACGGCGAGCACGCCGGGCTCGCCGCCCAGCGACCGCAGCGGCGAACGCCGGTGGGCGACCACGACGGCTCGGCGGCCCTGGCCGAGCAGCCAGCGGCCGATCGTCGCGAGCGTGGTCGAGCGGCCGCTGCCGGCCGGCCCGGCGACGACGAACGCCGGACCGTCGCGCGCCAGGTCGACGCCCAGCGGGACGAGGTCGTCACCGCCGACGCCCACGAGCGCCCACCCCGGTCCGGTGGCGACCGCCTTGGCCGCGGCCTCGACCTCGCCGACCTCGACCCGGGTCGGCAGTGGCTCGACCCGCATCGGCAGCAGGCCGGCGTGCGCGTGCGGCGCCGGCGGCCGAGCACGGGCCGCCGACCCCACCGCCTCGACCGCACGGACCTGCCCGGCCCCGGTCGTCTCCGCGTCGAGCACGGCGAGCTGCGCCTCCTGCACGTCGGCGCCCACCAGCGCCCGGCCCGGCGGCATCTCGGCCGGCACCAGGCGCGGCGAGATCCCCGCCAGCCCGTAGTCGGCCGGGTCGGCGAAGCGCAGCACCAGCCGGTCGCGGAACGCCGAGCCGGCGCGGCCGCTGAGCACGGCGCGGTCGCCGGTCAGGACGACCCGGATCCCGACCGCGGCCCCCTCGCGCACCAGCCGCAGCAGGGTCTCCAGCGGCCGGCCGTGGTCGACCGCTCGTACGCCGTCACCAGCCCCTCCCAGCCGTCGGCCAGCAGCGACGAGCCACGGCAGCCGCTCGGCCGGTGCGCGCGGCGCGGCGCTGCTCCTCGTGCGAGCCGAGACCGCCGGCGGCCAGCAGCCGCTGCCGGCGCTCCAGCTCGCTCGCCAGCCGGGCGAGCAGCCGGTCGCCGCGGGCCGTCTCGTCGCGCCCCACGACCGCGCCGCAGTGCGGAAGGGCAGCCAGCGGCGCGAGCGCGCCCCCGCCGCCGTCGAGCGCGAAGAGGTGCAGGTCGGTGACGTCGACACCGGGCGGCGAGGGCGGCCGCCAGCGTCCGCAGGACCGTCGACCGGCCGCTGCGGGCACTGCCCGCGACCAGCAGGTGGTCACCGCCGTCGAGGTCGAAGGTCACCGGTGCCCGGCGCTGCTCGGACGGGCAGGTCGAGCAGCCCGATCGTGAGCCGGTCGTCGGCGACCGGCAGCCCGGCCAGGTCGTCGACCGTCACGACCTCGGGGAGCGGCGGCAGCCACGGGCTGTCCACCGGCTCGGCGCCGAGGCGCGCCGCTGCGGCGCGGGCGGCGTCGACCAGGCGGGCGAGGTCCGGGTCGGGCCGGTCGGTGCCGCGCCGCACCGCGCCTCGACACAGGGGCGGTCGCCGGCCTGCTCCCACGGCACCGGCCGCAGCTGCACCGGTGGCTGCCGGTCACCGTGCCCGCCGACCCGCGCGGACTGCAGCCCGCGGACCGCGCCCGGCCCCGACGCGCACCACGGCGCGGCCGGGATAGGCCCGGCTGATCTCGGCGGCGTCGCGCACGTCGACGACGTCGGTGGACTCGGCGCGGTCGGTGACCCGCAGCGCGATGCGCAGGCTGGTGTTGGCGCGGATGTCGGCGCTGACCACGCCGCCCGGCCGCTGGGTCGCGAGCACGAGGTGCACTCCGAGCGAGCGGCCGCGCTGGGCGATCGCCGACCAGCCCGCCGACGAAGTCGGGCAGCTCCTCGACGAGGGTCGCGAACTCGTCGACCACCAGCACCAGCCGCGGCAGCGGCGGCGCTGCCGGCCGGCGCCTGCGCGAGGTAGTCGTCGAGGTCCTTGCACCCGGCCGCGCGCAGCAGCGTCTCCCGGCGGCGCAGCTCGGCGCCGAGGGAGAGCAGCGCCCGCTCGGTGAGGTGGCCGTCGAGGTCGGTGACCGTGCCGACGGTGTGCGGCAGCCGGGCGCAGTCCTTGAAGGCCGCGCCGCCCTTGTAGTCGACGAGCACGAACGACATCTCGTCCGGCCGGTTGGCCACCGCCAGGCCGGCGACCAGGGTCTGCAGCAGCTCGGACTTGCCCGACCCGGTGGTGCCGGCGACCAGGGCGTGCGGCCCGTCGGCGGCCAGGTCGACGACGAACGGCTCGCCGTCGGAGCCGACGCCGAGCACGACCCGGGTCGTCCCGCGGGCTGACCCGCCAGGCCGTCTCCAGCGCGGCCGGGTCGGTCGCGTCGAACGGCAGCAGGTCGAGCAGCCGGGCCGCGTCGGGCAGGTTGCTCTCCTGGTCGTCCGGGGTGGCGTCGCGCAGCGGGGCCAGCGCCGCGGGCGAACCGGTGCGCCCACCGGTCGCTGACGCCGTCGGCCACCACGTCGTCGTACGTCGTGCCGCCGGGGCCGACGACGCGCAGCCGGGTGCCGACGGCGCCGGTGACCTCCGCGGTGGCCCGGCACTCGACCGGCAGAGCGAGACCAGGTCGCGCTCGAGGCACAGCAGCCGGAGGCCGACGGCCGGGCCCTCCTCCAGCAGCCGGGCCACGCCGGGCTGGCGGCGCAGCACGCCGGCGCCGTCGAGCACGACCACCGTCGTCGGCCCGGTCCATGGCGCGCTCGAGGCCGGAGCGTGGTCGCCGCCTGCCGGGCGTCGAGCAGGGCGACCAGCTCGTCGACACGGGACCGCAGCTGCGCGGCGCCGACACCGACGAGCAGCGGGCCGCCGTCGCCGGTGCGCAGGTGGGGGAGCCAGCGGGTCCACTCCCAGTCGCGGGCCGGCTCGGCGGCCAGCACGACGAGGCGTCAGGTGCCGCGGGCTGTGCCAGCCGGCCAGCTGCGCGACCAGCGCGCGGGCCAGCGGCAGCACCCGCGCGCGGTCGCCGGCCGAGCCCGAGCACGCCGGCCTCGGCCAGCGGCACGGTCACCGGGCAGCCTGTCAGCGCGGGGTGCTCGACCTCGTCGCGGCCGGCCCCGGTGCCGCCGGGTCCGCACCTCGACGCCGGGACGGCGATCGTGCCCAGCCCGAGCCGCAGCTCCAGGGCGTCGTCGTCGGCGCGTCGCCGCTCCCAGAGCCGCGGCCGCGGGCCGGCCGCGGTGAGCAGCAGGGCCGCGGCGTCCGGGGTGGGCGCGGTGCCGGGCGGCCTGCCTCGTCGGCGACGGCCTGCGTCGACCGCCGCGTCGACTCGGTCGAGCGCCTCGGCGTGCGTCGCCTCGCGCAGCGCCTGCGCCGACCGCTTGCCGCCGGTGCGGTCGCTCACGAAGGTGCCGAGCGCCATCAGCGGCGAGAGCAGCACGAACAGCAGGTAGGTCGGGCGCGGCGTGATGGCGACCAGCGCGACGCCGGCGACCAGCGGCAGCAGGATCGCCACAGGGGGAACCTGGCCGCGCTCGCGCGCGGCGGGCTCGGTCGGCACGCGCGGTGCGCAGCGGGCGCGTCGAGGGCAGGCTGCCGCGGCGGCCGGTTGACCTCGAGGTGGCCGGCGCCGTCGGGCCGGCAGGACACCGGCACCAGCTCGGGCAGCGCCAGGGCGAGCCGGCTGGCGCCGACCCGGAGCACGTCGCCCGGGCGCGAGCGGCCGGCCCGCGCGGCCCACGGGCTCGCCGTCGACGGTCGGTGCCGTTGGTGGAGCCGAGGTCGTGGACCGTCGCTGCCGCCGGACCCGTCGGTGGCGACCCGGAGCACCGCGTGCAGCCGGGAGACGTCCGGGTCGTCGAGCCGGACGCTCGCCTCGGCCGCCCGGCCGACCCCGTGCTCGCCGGGCGCCAGCCGGTGCACGGCGCCGCTGTCCGGCCCGGCGACCACGTGCAGCTCCGAGCAGCCCGCGCGGCTCGCGAGGTCGGCCCGGTCGACGGTCAGGACCGCGCCGTCGAGCAGCGGCGGCTCGCCGAGCGCGGCGTCGTCGGACAGCTGGCGCTGTCGCCGCAGAACAGCCGGCCGTCGTGCCGGCCGACCGCGCCGAGCAGCCCGTCCCGGACCTCGCCGAGCGGCGTGCCCGGGCGCGGCCGTCGACCGCGACCTCGACCGGCGTCGCCGACCCCGCGGGATCGACGACGGTGAGCACCAGGCGCATCCCGGCATCCTCGCCGGAACGGGCATCCAGCGCGGTCGGCGTCTGTCCACAGGACGCGGTCGTCCACAGGGTCGACCGGCCCCGCGGTTGGCCGGCCCGATCTGGGTCGGTTACGCTCCCGGAGCCGGTTCGGATCCATCGGGGAGCCCGCGTGAACGCCATCAGCGATCGTCGAGGACGAGGTCCGCGAGCTCGTCCGCCGCCGCGGGCTCGACCCGGTCGCCGACCCGGCGGCGGTCCGCCGCCTGGTCGACGAGGTCATCGCCGACTACGACGAGCGCAGCGCTCGTCGGCACGCTGCCGCCGCTGGCGGACGCCGCGGCTGGCGGCCCGGCACGTGTTCGACGCGGTCGCCGGGTTCGGTCCGCTGCAGCGCTACCTCGACGACCCGACGGTCGAGGAGATCTGGATCAACGAGCCGACCAAGGTCTTCGTCGCCCGGCGCGGCGGTCACGAGCTGACCACCACGATCCTCACCGCCGACGAGGTGCGCGACCTGGTCGAGAGGATGCTGAAGTCCTCCGGCCGCCGGGTCGACCTCTCCACCCCGTTCGTCGACGCGATGCTGCCCGACGGTCAGCCGGCTGCACGTCGTGATCCCGGACATCACCCGCGCAGCACTGGTCGGTGAACATCCGCAAGTTCGTCGTGCGGCGCGACGCACCTCGACGACCTGGTCGCGCTCGGCACGCTGACCGCGCAGGCGGCGCGGTTCCTCGAGGCGGCCGTCGCCGCCGGGCTCAACATCCTCGTCTCCGGCGGCACCCAGGCCGGCAAGACGACGCTGCTCAACTGCCTCGCTGCGCGCGATCCCGGCCGCGCGAGCGGGTGGTCACCTGCGAGGAGGTCTTCGAGCTGCAAGTCCCGCTGCCCGACGTGGTGGCGATGCAGTGCCGGCAGCCCAACCTGGAGGGCACCGGCGAGATCCCGCTGCGCCGGCTGGTCAAGGAGGCGCTGCGGATGCGGCCCGTCCCGGATCATCGTCGGCGAGGTGCGGCAGGAGGAGAGCCTCGACCTGCTCATCGCGCTGAACTCCGGGCTGCCCGGCATGTGCACCATCCACGCCAACTCGGCCCGCGAGGCGGTGACCAAGATGTGCACGCTGCCGCTGCTGGCCGGGGAGAACGTCGGCCACGCGTTCGTCGTGCCGACCGTCGCCGGCGTGCATCGACCTGGTCGTGCACCTCGCGACCGACGCGCGACGGCCGGCGCGCGGTCCGCGAGATCGTCGCGGTCCCCGGCCGGGTCGAGGGCGACGTCGTCGAGACCGCCGACGTCTTCGCCACCCGCGGCGGCCAGCTGGTCCGCGCCGACGGCTACCCGCCGCACCCCGAGCGGTTCGAGCGCGCGGGCTTCGACCTGGCCGGCTGCTGCTCGCCGTACGGCGACGACGGCCTGATGGGCGCGCTCGTCGGGCTGCTGCTCGGGCTCGGGGCTGTTCCTGGTCTGGCGGTCGTTCGGGCCGCCCGCACCGCGCCGGCCGGGCCGCGTCGACGCCGGCGGCGACCGCGGTCGCCGGACGCTGCTCGCGCAGGCCGGGCATCGAGTCGGTCACGCCCGGCGCGCTGCTCGCGTCCTGCGTCGGTGTCGGCGCCGTCGTGCTGGTCGCTGATGTACGTCGTCTCGCGGTCGCCGGCGATCGCGCTCGCGCTTCGCGCGTGTTCGCGGCGCTGCGCGCCGGTCGCGCTGGTGCGGTGCCGGCTCGGCAGCGCCGGCGCCGAGCTGCGCGAGCTCTGGCCCGAGGTCGTCGACAACCTCGCCTCCGGCGTGCGCGCCGGGCTGTCGCTGCCCGAGGCGCTCACCCAGCTCGGGTCGCGCGGGCCCGGCCGAGCTGCGGCCGGCGTTCGCCGCGGTTCGCCGAGGACTACCGCGCGACCGGGCGGTTCTACGAGTGCCTCGACCGGCTCAAGGCCGGCCTGGCCGACCCGGTCGGCGACCGGATCGTCGAGTCGCTGCGGATGGCCCGCGAGGTCGGCGGCACCGACCTCGGCCGGCTGCTGCGCACCCTGTCGGCGTTCCTGCGCGAGGACGCCCGGACCCGCGCCGAGCTCGAGACCCGGCAGGGCTGGACGGTCAACGCGGCCCGGCTCGCCGTCGCCGCGCCGTGGATCGTGCTCGCCCTGCTGTCGCTGCGGCCGGAGGCGGTCGACGCCTACAACAGCCGCCGGCGGGCCTGGTCGTGCTCGCCGTCGGCGGCGGCGCTGTGCCTGGTCGCCTACCGGGTGATGGTGCGCATCGGGCGGCTGCCCGAGGAAGAGCGGGTGCTCCGGTGAGCGCGGCGTGAGCTCGCGCTGGCGGGCGCTCGGGCTGCTGGTCGCGGCTCGGCGCTGGCGCTGGCCGTCGCTGCGCGCGGCTGCCGGTGCTGCGCCGGCCGACGGCTGGACGACCGGCTCGCGCCGTACCTGCGCGACGCAGCGCCGGCCGTCGCGGCTGCTGCGCGCGCGAGCGAGCGCTGACGCCGTTCCCGACCCTGGAGCGGCTCGTCGGCCCCGTTCGTGGCCGACGCCGTCCGGCTGGTCGAGCGGGTCCTCGGCGGCGCCGGCGTCCGCGCGGCGCCGGCTCGAGCAGGCCGGCCGCGGCATGACCGTCGAGGAGTTCCGCGCCGAGCAGGTGCTCTGGGGCGGCGGTCGGCCTGCTCGGCGGGCTCGCGCTGAGCCTGCTTCTTCACCGCGAACGGCGGCTTCCGGCCGGTCCCGCTGCTCATCCTCTGCCTGCTCGCGACGGTCTCCGGCGTGCTCGGCCCGCGACCGCTGGCTCACGCCGCGAGGTGGCCCGGCGCGAGGAGCGGATGCTGGCCGAGTTCCCGACCATCGCCGAGCTGCTCGCGCTGGCGGTCGCGGCGGGCGAGGGCGCGGTCGGGCGCGCTCGAGCGGGTCACCCGGCTCAGCCGCGGCGAGCTGGCCCGCGAGCTGGGCCGGGCCCTGGCCGACGCCCGCGCCGGCGCCTCGCTGGTCCAGGCGCTGCAGGGCATCGCGGACCGCACCAGCCTGCCGCCGCTCGCCCGGTTCGTCGACGGCGTGGCGATCGCCGTCGAGCGCGGCACGCCGCTGGCCGAGGTCCTGCGCGCGCAGGCGGTGGACGTGCGCGAAGCGGGCAAGCGGGCCCTGCTGGAGGCCGGCGGTCGCAAGGAGATCGCGATGATGGTCCCGGTCGTCTTCCTGGTCCTGCCGGTCACCGTGCTGTTCGCGCTGTTCCCCGGGTTCTTCGGCTTCAGCTTCGCGAGCTGAGCCTGCATACCAGCCCAGGCGTAGCCGGGCGCCGACTGGCCACGTGGCCGGACAGCACGGCAGAGCGGCAGACGAGATGACACGAGATGCACGAGCTCCGCGCAGTCGTCGGCGACGCCTGTCCGCCCTGTCGGGCCGCCTGCGCGCTTGCACCGGGTGGTGCGCGACGGCCGCGACCGCGGCGACGTGCCCGGCTGGGTGCTCGTCACGATCATGACGGCCGGGCTGGTCACCGCCCTGTGGCTGGTCGCCGACGACAAGCTCAAGCAGCTGTTCAACGACGCGCTCGACGGCGTCGCCGGCAACGCGCCCTGACCGCGCTCGCGCCCGCGCCGGCTAGCGCGACGACCGGGGGTCGGCCGTCGTCGAGTTCACCCTGGTCGGCGTCCTGCTGACGTTCCTGTTCCTTGCCGCTGCTGCAGCTCGGCCTCGCGCTGCACGTGCGCAACACGCTGGCCGCGTCCGCGGCCGAAGGAGCGCGCTACGGCGCGAACGCCGACCGCGACCCGGCCGACGGCGCGGCGGTCACCCGGCAGCTCATCCGCGACTCGCTGGCCGACTCCTTCGCCGACGGCGTCACGAGCGGCTCGAGACCGTCGACGGGGTTCCGACCGTCTTCGTCCAGGTGGACGCGACCGCTGCCGCTGGTCGGCCTGCTCGGCCCGCCGCGCGGCATCCAGGTCCGCGGCCACGCTCTCGAGGAGGCCCAGTGAACGTCGTGCGGGCGACCGTGCCGCCGTACGTCGGCGGCGGTGGCCGGCGACGCCGAGGCGGGCAACGCCATCGTCGAGTTCGTCTACCTCGCGGTCCTGCTGATGGTGCCGCTCGTCTACGTGCTCTCACCGTCTTCCGGGTCCAGGGCGCGTCGTACGCCGTGTCCAGCGCCGCCCGGGAGGCCGGCCGGGTCTACGCCACCTCATCCAGTCGTCGACGACGCAGACGGTCGGGCCTTCGCCGCGGCTCGATCGTGATGGCCGACAGCGGCCTGCCGCTGGACGCGGTCGAGCTGCGGATCACCTGCTCCACGCACCCCTGCCTCCAGCCGGGTTCGCACGGTCGACGTCGTCATCGACTACGACGTGGCGCTGCCGCTGCTGCCGCGGTTCTCTCCGACCGGGCACCGGCGCTCGGTCCACGTGACGAGCCAGCCATCTCGAGGTCGTCGACCGGTTACCGGCCGGCCGCCCGGTGAGCGGCCGTGCGCGGCCGGGTCCGCGCCGCCACGTCGTCCGGCGACGACGGGCAGCTGATCCTGCTCGTGCTCGCCTACGCCGTGATCGCCGCCCTGCTGGTCACCGTCGTGGTCGACGTGTCGAAGGTCTACCTCTACCGCCGGTCGCTGGTCGCGGCCGCCGACGGTGCCGCGCTCGCCGCGGCGAACCAGCCCGACCTCGCCGCGGTCTACACCGGCGACGGGCGCGACGCTGCCGCTGAGCCGGGCCGGCACCGATGCGGCCGTCGAGCAGTACGCCGACGACGCCGAGCTGGCCGACCGGTTCGACGGCTTCGAGGTCGTCGGCGTGGAGCACCGACGGCGCGACCGTCACCGTGACGCTGCGGGCCGCGGTGCCGCTGCCGTTCGTCAACCTGATCTCGTCGCGGTGGACCGACGGCTACCCGGTGCGGGCTGTGGCCCGGGCTCGCTCACCGTTGACGCCCTGATGCGACCGTTGTCGCGTGGCACCGCCCCGCGCAAACAGTCGGCAAAGACCGTCGGGCGAACCTGGACACATAGGACGGGAGCCGCGGTGCACCCGTTGACATCCCCCGGCAGGGGAGTAGATCAACAGGTGCACCATCTCGACAGCTTGGGGGAGGTCCGGTGCGCCGGTCACGGCTGCGAGTCGACGTGGTGCTGGCCATCCTGAACGCCTTCCTCCTGATGCTCACCCTCGCTGATGCCCGACTGGATCGAGGTCGCGTTCCACGTCGACCCGGACGCCGGCAGCGGCGAGCTCGAGTGGCTGATCGCCGGCGCGTTCGCGCTCGGCACGGTCGGCTTCGGGCTCGCGGCCCGCCGCCAGTGGCGGCTGTCGAGGGCCTGATGGCGCGAGCCCTGGCGTTCGACGGCCCCAGCGAGGTGGTGCGCGAGCTGACGCGACTGATGCGCGCCGGCGAGCGGGTCCGCCTGACCAGAAGCCACCGCTGGCCGGTGACCGGCTCGAGCCGGTGCGGCTGAGCCGGGACGCCGTCGCGGTGCTGTCGACCGGCGCCGCCCGCCGCGCCTCGGCGCCGCCGCCAAGGCACGCACCAACACCGAGGTCGTGTGGTCGGACGGCGGCGACGAGCTCGCGTCGACCCGGGCGAAGATCGAGGTGGCGACCACGGCCGGCGCCATCGCGGTCACCGTGCCGGTCGCGCTGCGACGAGGCCGGCCGGTGACGGTCGGGTCACGTTCGCCGTCGGTGCACGACGACCGTCCGGCCGGCCTCTTCGCGGCCGCCGGCGAGCCGCCGAGGGTCCGCGCCCCGCCCGGGTTGACCGATGGGCCGACGCGCTTATCGCATTCGCCTGGAGCGTCGCTGCTCGGAACTCGCTCACCAGCGTCGCCGGGGCCACCGGCCGCGACCGTGCACGGCGCCCGTCTGATCCCCGGTGAGATCGCCGCCACGCCGACGGCCTCGAGGTGGTCCCGCTCGCCCGGCATCGGCTTCGGCGGCTGCTGCGTGACGATGACCGACGGCGACCTCGGGGTCCTCGAGACCTCGCCACAGCGTTCGGGCGTTCGACCCAACGGGCTGAGCCGACCCGGGCTGGTTCGGCGACCCGGGCGCCCGGCTAGGCCGGATGCTCGCCGACGACGACCAGCGGACCGCGCTCGTCGCGTTCCTCGACGACCGTGCTCGACGACGGCGACCGTCGAACCGATCCGCGCGGGCCGCTCCGTTCCTCCCCCTCGTCGACGACCACGACCCGACCGTCACGTCCGCTTCGTCCAGCCGACGCCAACCAGCGTCGGACCGGGACATCGGCATCGAGTTGACAACGACCGCGACCGCGGCGGGCCGCGCCAGGCCGGCGACGCAGACCCGCCTGGAGGTCGCGCTCTTCCGTACCCGGCCCGCGGCACCGCCCGGCGGTCACCGACCCGATCCTGCTCGGCCAGCCCGGCGGCCGGATCCGGCTCGCTGAGCACCGTCATGCTTGACCCGCACCTGCGGCGCCCGGCGAGTTCCACCTCGGCGCCATCGGCATCACGTCGACGTCCCCACCGCGGCCGCCGGTGACGACCCGCCGCTGATCGGCCTGTCCCTCAGCGCAGCTGCAGCTACCCGGCGGGACGCCCAAGGACTTCGAGCTCGGCCTCGACTCGGCGGAGCATCTCGAGGACACCGTGGTCGAACTGGTGCTCGGCCTGGTGCAGGCCCAGGCCGCCACCGACACCGGGCCGCTGCAGCGGTCGCCACCCTGCTCGGCCTCACCGCACGACCTGCCGCCGCTGCCGGTCGACCAGCTGCTCAGCCGCGGGCTTCCGGCCCTCACCGACTGGCTCGACGAGGTGCTCGGCGACCCGGGGGACCTCGACACCTGGCTCGGTGTGATCGCCGACCTGCTGCCGGCCGGCGCGACCGTGACCGGCAACGCCATCGAGGTGACGATCGGCATCGCGACCTGCCGGTTCCGGCTGCGCACCGAGCCGGGGCCGAGCGGGCACCTGCGGGTCGTGCCGTCCGTCGACGTCGAGGTCGGCGACCCCGGCGCGGTCGTGCAGCTGACGGCCGACCTGCTCCGAACCGACCTCGGCACCGGCGCCACCACCGCACTGCCCCGGCTCGGCCTGTGGGCGCACCTCGGCCGCAGCGACGGCGGCACCGAGGACCTGGCGCTGGACCTCGATGCCGTCGGGCCCACACCCAAGGTCAGGGTCGAGGCGGTGCGGGTCGGCGTCGCGCTCGACGACCAGCGCCGGCCGGTCGTTCGTCCTCGCCGCCGACCGGGTGAAGATCGGCACCCACGACTACCCGACGCTCGACCTCACCTCGACCGACGCCCTGATGGACGCCGTCGGGGCGGCGGTCGACCAGGTCGTCGGCGACCTGCTCGACGGGCTCGGTGACCTCGGCGGCGCGGTGCGGCTGCTGCTCGGCCTGGGCGCGCCGGCCGGGCACCCGACGGTGCCCACCATCTCGCTGCCGGACCTGGCCGCCGACCCGATGGGCGCGGTCCGCGGCTACTGGCGCACCCTGCTCACCGCGCACCCCGAGGCGATCACCGAGCTGCTCGGCGTGCTGCGCGACGTCCTCGGCTCGGCCGGCGCCGTCGGCGCCGCGGTGACCGGCACCGGCACCACCGCCGACCCCGGCGGGTGCCGGTCGCCGACGGCCTCGGGCTGCAGGTGCACGTGGTGGCCACCACCGGGTGCACGTCGCCCTCGCCGGCACCACCCGGGTCGACACCCTCGGCCAGGGCTGTACGTCGGTCGAGGGCACGCTCGCGGTCGAGCTCGCCACCCTCGACCTCGGCGCGGGCCATGCCAGCCTGCTGACCGGCCTGGTCGGCGCCCTCGCGCTGCGCGGCACCACGGTCGACCCGGAGCGCGCCGTGCTCGACCTCGGCGCCGCCCGGCTGGGGCCGACCGGGTCGGCATCGCGGTGCGCTGGGCGCCGGTCGGCGGGCTGCGGTTCGCCCTCGACGCCCCGAACCTCGGCCTGGTGGCCGACGGCACCACCGTCCCGCTCCCGCTGCCCGCCCTCGGCGAGCCGCTGGACGACCTCGCCGGACGCGCTGCAGACCCTGCTCGGCCTGCTCGCCCCGCACGGCCCGTCCTGGCTGGCCGACGTGGTGCGGCTGCTCGGCTGGTCGGCGGCACCGCCGCCCGCAACCCGGCCGCCCGGCTCCGGCTCGCCGACGTCGTCGGCCCCGGGCGCGGACCCGGCCGCGGCGCTTCGGACCTGGCTCGGCGCGGTCGCGGTCGACCTCGGCCCCGACGTGCTGGCGTTCCTGTCCCAGCTTCTCACCGGCACCGCCGGCACCCACGGGCTGATCGACGGGATCGGCACGCCGGACCGCCGTTTGCCCTCCGCTCGCCGCCGGTGCCAACGCCCCCGAGCTGGTCGTGTGGTTCCCCCCGCCGGCCCCGAGGTGCGCGACGACGCCGGCCCCGACCAGCATTGGTCCGGGTCGGCGACGAGCCGTGACCTGGCGGCCCGGCAACAGCGGTCTCGACTCCGAGGTGCTCGCCCGCGCCCTGGCCGACGAGGCGCTGGTCGCCCGCGATGTCGCCGACCTGGTCTGGAACCGTGACCTCGCCGGCGGCCTCGAGGGCCTGGTGGCCCGCTGGGCCGGCGGCGACGGCCGGGTCGTCCCGCCCGCCACCGCCCCGACCGGCGTCGACGTCGTCGACCTGCCCGAGGCCGCGGCCGGCCAGCTCCCCGCCGTCGTCGACCTCGACCAGCTCCTCGATCACGAGCCGCCCGCCGTCATCCGGGTGCGCATCGCCACCCGCGGCCGCCGCCTTCCCCGACGTACCCGCCGACCGGCTCGTCGACCTCACCCTCGCCAACCGCGCGCCGGAGACCTTCGACCCGCCCGCCCCCGCGGCCGGGAGTGGTACGTCGCGCTCGCCCCGCGCGCGGTGGCCGCGCTGCCGACCGGCGACCCCGACGGCACCCTCGGCCAGGCGGCGCGGCTGGCCCGGGTGCTCACCGCGTTCGCCGGGCTCGGCGCCGGGCAGGTCGTCGTCGGCGAGGGCGGCGCCGGCCACGCCGCCCGGCTGGCCGCGGCCACCAGCCCCGGTCTCCGACGTCGTCACCCTCGGCACACCGCTGGGCCCGGTGTCGCTCACCGTCCTCGACGACGCGGGCGCGGGCGACGTCTGGCGGCTGCTCGCCGACCTGCTGCCGCCCGAGCAGGACGCCGACGACGACGACCTCGCGCTCGGCCGGGCCCTGGTGCGCGCCCTGGCCGGGTAGACCCGGCCGGCGACCCGGGTGCCGAGCTGCGGCCGCCGACCGCCTTCCCCGACCGGGCCGGGCTCACCGTGCACGCGGTCTTCGGCGTGGTCTCCGACGCCGGCCGTACGCCGGGGATGACCGCCGCGGTCGCGGCCGGCCTCGCCGCCCGGGCCCGCAGTCGCGCCGCCCTCGGTGACGTGACCGGCGCGGTCACCGGCGAGCCGGGCTACGGCACCCACCTGACGTCCGGCCCCACCGTCGCGCTGGTCGTCGAGGGCCACGTGACGTCGACCTCGGCGGCGTCGACCTCGGCACCGGCGGCCTCAGCACCTCCACCGACCGGGCGGTGCGGGTGCGACCCGGGTCGGCGCCCGCGGCGGCTGGCTGGCCGGCGGCCCCGACCCGCTGCGCGCCCCAGCCGGTCGCGGGATCAGCCCTGCGCGCGCTGGCCGTCGACGTCACCGTGCCGCGCGGCGCCGGGTCCACCGCGACCGCGGCGGCCCGCGTCGTGGCCTCAGGACGCGCAGGTGTTCGGGGTCGCGCACGAGCGGCTCGGATGACGCCCACCGGCGAGCCGGTCGGTGCCGAGGTGCGGCTGCTGCTGTCGCTGGCAGTGGGTCGCATCGTCGCGGAGGCCACCGCTGCACCGCGTCGCCCGTCGGCAGTCGCTCTTCGCTCGGTGCTCGAGGGGCTGCAGCTGGTCGCCGGCGACGGCAGCATCGCGGACGCTGTCGAGTCCCTGGTGCACGACCCGGCGGCCCTGGCGTCGGCGACGCTGGCCGACGCCACCCGGCGTACTGCTGTTGCCCGCGCCCGCACTCTGCTCGGGCGGCCGCCGCCACCGGCGACGACCCGGCCGCGGTGCGGACGGCACCGCAACGGTCACGGTCGTCGCCGACCTGACCACTCAGGTCGCTCACCCTGGACGCGCCTGCAGCCGGTCGGCCGGTTCGGCTGGTCGGCGCACGCGTCGTTCACCAGTGGTAGCCACGACCGCTGGTGGTCCTCCTTCGACAGCGCCGCCTCGCCGGCCGGCGCGCTGTGGCTGCAGCTCGAGCCGGGCACGGCCACCCTGCACTGGCGCCCCGCCGGCGGCCGGCGTCACCGTCGCGCCGCTCTGGCCGGCGCTGGACGCCAGCGGCCTCGGCGAGCTCGTCACCCGCCTGGCGCCCGCGCTGCTCGGGCAGACCGCCCTCGACCTGCTGCGCCGGCTCGACGACACCGCCAAGCCGGTCATCGACGCCGCCCTCGACGGGTTCGGCCTGCTCGACACCGCCGGTGACGTGCGGCTGCCGGTCGGACTGGTGCAGGACCCGTCGGCTGGCTGCAGCACGCCGGTGCGCTGGCCGGCGACCCGGCCCGGTCTGGTCCGCCTGGTGGACGCGGTCAAGCCGTTGCTCGGCCTGACCGGCGGGCCAGGCCAGCTACCGTGACCCCCGGGGTCGCGGTCGTGTCGCGATGCCGGCGGCGCGATGCAACTCCGCGCCACCGTCGACACCAGCGCGCTTGGTGCGCCGCCGGCCACCCCGCTCGGGCACCTGGTCGCGGCGCTGACCGCGACCGTCACCATTGCCGCCGGCCGGCGCGCCGACCGCCGGCTTCGACCTGGCCCTCGGGTTGGACGGCGCCGGCCCTGGCCGCTCGGCCGTGCACGTCGCGCTGACCCTGCCCTCACCGTCTTCCTGCGCCCGCCCAGCGGCCCCGACATCGGGCTCTACCCGACCGGCCCCGGGCTCGGTGCCGCCGCCGACCTGGCCGTCGACGCCGCCGGCCGGGCGCTGCCGTTCCTGCTCGACAAGGTGGCCGAGCAGACCGGCAACGACCTGCCCGGCAAGGTCGGCGCCGTCACCGCCGCGGTCGGCGACGCGCTGGCGCTGCGCGACGACACCGACCACTTCACCTACGACCGGCTGTCGACCTTCGCGGCCGACCCGGTCTCTGCGCTGACCGCCGCGGCTGCCAGTACCTTCACCGCCGCGCTGCAGGCACTCACCGACGTGCTCGGCGATGTGCTGCTGCCGGAGGTCGACGTCAGCAAGGTCGGCTCCGCGCTGCAGGTCGAGGTGGTCCGGTACCTCACCTGGCAGCCCGCGCCGTTCCGGA
>CAVSKC010000016.1:0-71073 GCA_963728425.1 uncultured Actinomycetota bacterium | reverse complement strand
CGGTCCAGCTTGTTGACGAAGCAGATCCGCGGGACGTGGTAGCGGTCGGCCTGGCGCCAGACCGTCTCGGACTGCGGCTCGACACCGGCGACGCCGTCGAACACCGCGACGGCGCCGTCGAGGACGCGCAGCGAGCGCTCCACCTCGACGGTGAAGTCGACGTGGCCGGGGGTGTCGATGATGTTGATCGTGTGGTCGTCCCACTCGCAGGTGGTCGCGGCGGACGTGATCGTGATGCCGCGCTCCTGCTCCTGCTCCATCCAGTCCATCGTGGCCGCGCCCTCGTGGACCTCACCGATCTTGTAGTTGATGCCGGTGTAGTACAGGATCCGCTCGGTCGTGGTGGTCTTGCCCGCGTCGATGTGGGCCATGATCCCGATGTTGCGGACCTTGGCCAGGTCGATGATGGCGGTGTCGAGTGCCACTGCTAGCTCAGTCTTTCTCTCGTGTCGTCGTCGAGACGCAGGTGGGTGCGGGCGGAGCGCGCCGATCCATCACCAGCGGTAGTGCGCGAAGGCCTTGTTGGACTCGGCCATCTTGTGGGTGTCCTCGCGGCGCTTGACGCTGGCGCCGAGGCCGTTGCTGGCGTCGAGCAGCTCGTTCATCAGCCGCTCGGTCATGGTCTTCTCGCGGCGCGACCGCGAGTAGCTGACCAGCCAGCGCAGCGCCAGCGTGGTCGAGCGCGACCCGCGGACCTCGACCGGCACCTGGTAGGTGGCGCCGCCGACCCGGCGGCTGCGCACCTCGAGGGCGGGCTTGACGTTGTCCATGGCGCGCTTGAGCGTGATCAC
Source organism: uncultured Actinomycetota bacterium (assembly GCA_963728425.1). Classification (GTDB taxonomy): domain Bacteria; phylum Actinomycetota; class Actinomycetes; order JACCUZ01; family JACCUZ01; genus JAVEDA01. Next base: position 70,282 of record CAVSKC010000016.1, on the reverse strand, counting down.
CGGGTCGGTGCCGGTCTTCTCGCGGCAGCCCTCGAGGGCGCCGTAGACGATGCGCTCGGCGACCGAGCGCTTGCCGTCGGAGAGGACCTTGTTCACCAGCGAGGTGACCAGCGGCGAGTTGTAGACCGGGTCGATGATGACCGGCCGTGCGGGAGCGGGACCCTTGCGGGGCATATCAGCTCTTCTCCTTCTTCGCGCCGTAGCGGCTGCGGGCCTGCTTGCGGTTCTTGACGCCCTGGGTGTCCAGCGAGCCGCGGATGATCTTGTAGCGGACGCCGGGCAGGTCCTTCACCCGGCCGCCGCGGACGAGCACGATCGAGTGCTCCTGCAGGTTGTGCCCGACGCCCGGGATGTAGGCGGTGACCTCGATGCCCGAGGTGAGCCGGACGCGGGCGACCTTGCGCAGCGCCGAGTTCGGCTTCTTCGGCGTGGTCGTGTAGACGCGGGTGCAGACGCCGCGGCGCTGCGGGCTGCCCTTGAGGGCCGGCGTCTTGGTCTTCTCGACCTTGTCCTGGCGGCCCTTGCGGACCAGCTGCTGGATCGTGGGCATTCGCCGCGTTCTCCGTCTTCTGCTGCGTGTCGTGCGGGTGAAGTCTCGGGTCTAGTGGATCGGGTCTCGTGGGTCGTGCTGGTTGGCTGCCGGCCGGGCCAACGTGGGCGGCTGTCCGACCCACGCGGTCGGGCGTGTCGCCCGGGCCCGACCTGCTGCGGCCACCTGGGCCGCACCGGGGTCGGTCGTCCTGCTCGCGGCGCTCCGGTTCGGGAAGGGGTGATGCATGGAGCGCACGCGCGAGCGCCCAGGGAACCCCAGGCACGAAGGGAGAGATTACCCAGCGCCTGGGCACAGGTCAAAGCGGTACCGGGCCGGCGCCCGGCGCGGCAGGCCGCCGGACCGAGCGCTCCGGCCGGCCGGTGCACCTGCGCGTCGCACCCGGCGCCGGCGCTGTCGCAGGCGTCGGCTCAGGTCCGGAAGGGCCCGTAGTCGAAGTCCTCCAGCGGCACGGCCTGGCCGGATCCGGACCCGAACGGGCTGTAGTCGAACGCCCGCGTCGGCGTCGTACCCGCCCATGGTGTACATCGCGGCCTTCGCCTCCTCGGTCGGCTCCACCCGGATGTTGCGGTACCGGGGCAGCCCGGTGCCGGCCGGGATGAGCTTGCCGATGATGACGTTCTCCTTCAGGCCCAGCAGCGGGTCGGACTTGGCGTGGATCGCCGCGTCCGTGAGCACCCGGGTGGTCTCCTGGAAGGAGGCCGCCGACAGCCACGACTCGGTCGCCAGCGAGGCCTTGGTGATGCCCATCAGCTCCGGGCCGGCCCGACGCCGGGGTGCCGCCCTCGGCGACCACCCGGCGGTTCTCCTCCTCGAACCGGGTGCGCTCGGCGAGCTCGCCGGGCAGCAGCTCGGCGTCGCCGGACTCGATGATCGTGACCCGCTTGAGCATCTGCCGGACGATGACCTCGATGTGCTTGTCGTGGATCGACACGCCCTGCGAGCGGTAGACCTCCTGGACCTCGCTGACCAGGTGCTGCTGCACCCGGCGCGGGCCGAGGATGCGCAGGACCTGCTTCGGGTCGATCGCGCCGACGATGAGCTGCTGGCCGACCTCGACGTGGTCGCCGTCCGCGACGAGCAGCCGGGACCGCTTGGAGATCGGGTACGACGTCTCCTCCGAGCCGTCGTCCGGCACGACCACGATCTCGCGCTTCTTGTCGGTGTCGTCGATGCGCACCCGGCCGGCCGACTCGGAGATCGGCGCGACGCCCTTGGGCTGGCGGGCCTCGAACAGCTCGACCACGCGCGGCAGGCCGTGGGTGATGTCGTCACCGGCCACACCACCGGTGTGGAAGGTACGCATCGTGAGCTGCGTGCCGGGCTCGCCGATCGACTGGGCCGCGATGATGCCGACCGCCTCGCCGACGTCGACGACCTTGCCGGTGGCCAGCGAGCGGCCGTAGCAGGCCGCGCAGGTGCCGACCTTGCTCTCGCAGGTGAGCACGCTGCGGACCCGGACCTCGGCGACGCCGGCGGCGATCAGCGCGTCGATGAGGACGTCGCCGATGTCGCTGCCCGCGGTGCCGATCGTCTTCCTGCTGACGACGACGTCCTCGGCCAGGTTGCGGGAGTAGACGCTGGTGTCGATGTTGTCCAGCCGGACCAGGTGGGTCTTGCCGTCCTTCGCCTTCGCCTCGCGGGCGATCGGCATCATCAGGCCACGGTCGGTGCCGCAGTCCTCCTCGCGGATGATGACGTCCTGCGAGACGTCGACCAGCCGGCGGGTGAGGTAGCCGGAGTCGGCGGTCCGCAGCGCGGTGTCCGCCAGACCCTTCCGGGCGCCGTGGGTCGAGATGAAGTACTCGAGCACCGACAGGCCCTCGCGGAAGTTCGACTTGATCGGCCGCGGGATGATCTCGCCCTTGGGGTTGGCCACCAGGCCGCGCATGCCGGCGATCTGGCGGACCTGCATCCAGTTACCGCGGGCACCGGAGTTGACCATCATGAAGACCGGGTTGGTCTTCGGGAAGGCCTCCTGCATCGCGTCGGCCACCTCGTTGGTCGCCTCGGTCCAGATGTTGATGAGCTCCTGACGGCGCTCGTCGTCGGTGATCAGGCCGCGCTCGTACTGGCTCTGCACCTTCTCGGCCCGGCCCTCGTGACGCTCCAGGATCCCGGCCTTGGCCTGCGGGGTGACGACGTCCTCGATCGAGATCGTGACGCCGGACCGGGTGGCCCAGTGGAACCCGGCCGCCTTCAGCGCGTCCAGGGTCGCCGCGACGACGACCTTCGGGTAGCGCTCGGCCAGGTCGTTGACGATCGCCGAGAGCTCCTTCTTGTCGACGGGGTCGTCGACGTAGGGGTAGTCCTCCGGCAGCGCCTCGTTGAGCAGCGCCCGGCCCAGCGTGGTCTTCAGGGTCAGCGGCTGACCCTGCTCCCAGCCCTCCGGCGTCGGGGCGCCACGCGGCGGCACGACGTCGTCGATCCGCAGGCTGATCGCTGCCTGCAGGTCCAGCTGGTGCTGGTCGTGGGCCATGATCGCCTCGGCGACGGACGTGAACGCCCGGCCCTCGCCGACCATGCCCTCGCGCGACGCCGTCAGGAAGTAGATGCCGAGCACCATGTCCTGGGTGGGCGAGGTGATCGGACGGCCGTGCGCCGGCGACAGGATGTTGTTCGAGGACAGCATCAGGATGCGGGCCTCGGCCTGCGCCTCCGCGGACAGCGGCAGGTGCACCGCCATCTGGTCGCCGTCGAAGTCGGCGTTGAACGCGGTGCAGACCAGCGGGTGGATCTGGATGGCCTTGCCCTCGACCAGCTGCGGCTCGAAGGCCTGGATGCCGAGGCGGTGCAGGGTCGGCGCCCGGTTGAGCAGCACCGGGTGCTCGGCGATGACCTCCTCGAGCACGTCCCAGACGTGGCCGTACCGGGCGTTGTTGCCGCCGGCCCGCTCGACCATGCGCTTGGCGCTCTTGATGTTCTGCGCGTGGTTGAGGTCGACCAGCCGCTTCATGACGAACGGCTTGAACAGCTCCAGCGCCATCTGCTTGGGCAGGCCGCACTGGTGCAGCTTGAGCTGCGGGCCGACGACGATGACCGACCGGCCGGAGTAGTCGACGCGCTTGCCGAGCAGGTTCTGGCGGAACCGGCCCTGCTTGCCCTTGAGCATGTCCGAGAGCGACTTGAGCGGGCGGTTGCCCGGGCCGGTGACCGGCCGGCCGCGGCGGCCGTTGTCGAACAGCGCGTCGACGGCCTCCTGCAGCATCCGCTTCTCGTTGTTGACGATGATCTCGGGCGCGCCGAGGTCCAGCAGCCGCTTGAGCCGGTTGTTCCGGTTGATCACCCGGCGGTACAGGTCGTTGAGGTCCGAGGTCGCGAACCGGCCACCGTCGAGCTGCACCATCGGGCGCAGGTCCGGCGGGATGACCGGGACGCAGTCGAGGACCATGCCCATCGGCGAGTTGCGGGTGTTCAGGAACGCCGAGACGACCTTGAGGCGCTTGAGCGCGCGGGTCTTCTTCTGGCCCTTGCCGGTGCGGATGATCTCGCGCAGCGACTCGGCCTCGGCCTCGAGGTCGAAGGTCTCCAGCCGCGCTGCAGCGCCGCGGCGCCCATCCCGCCCTGGAAGTACATCCCGAAGCGGTCGCGCATCTCGCGGTAGAGGATCTCGTCGCCCTCGAGGTCCTGGACCTTGAGGTTGCGTGAACCGGTCCCAGACCTGGTCCAGGCGCTCGATCTCGGCGTCGGCCCGCTTGCGGATCTGGTTCATCTCGCGCTCGGCCGACTCGCGGACCTTGCGCTTGACGTCGGACTTGGCGCCCTCGGCCTCGAGCGCGGCCAGGTCGGTCTCGAGGACCTTCTGGCGGGCCTCGACGTCGGCGTCGCGGCGGGACTCGACCTGCTTGCGCTCGACGCCGATCTTCGCCTCGAGCGACGGGCAGGTCGCGGTGGCGCTCCTCCTCGTCGACCGACGTGATCATGTAGGCCGCGAAGTAGATGACCTTCTCGAGGTCCTTCGGGGCCAGGTCGAGCAGGTAGCCGAGCCGCGAGGGCACGCCCTTGAAGTACCAGATGTGGGTGACCGGCGCGGCCAGCTCGATGTGGCCCATCCGCTCACGACGCACCTTGGCGCGAGTGACCTCGACGCCGCAGCGCTCGCAGATGATGCCCTTGAAGCGGACCCGCTTGTACTTGCCGCAGTAGCACTCCCAGTCGCGGGTCGGACCGAAGATCTTCTCGCAGAAGAGCCCGTCCTTCTCCGGCTTCAGGGTGCGGTAGTTGATGGTCTCCGGCTTCTTGACCTCACCGTGCGACCACTGACGGATGTCGTCAGCGGTGGCGAGGCCGATGCGCAGCTCGTCGAAGAAGTTGACGTCGAGCAAGATTTTCCTTCTTTCAGAGAAGAACTCTGTTGTTGCCTAAGGGGTCCGGGTCGCCGGGGACCGCCAGCGGGCGGCCCCGGTCCGGGGATCAGACTTCTTCGACGCTGCTCGGCTCACGCCGGGACAGGTCGATGCCGAGCTCCTCGGCAGCACGGAAGACGTCCTCGTCGGTCTCGCGCATCTCGATGGACATGCCGTCGCTGGAGAGCACCTCGACGTTGAGGCACAGCGACTGCATCTCCTTGATCAGCACCTTGAACGACTCCGGGATGCCGGGCTCGGGGATGTTCTCGCCCTTGACGATCGCCTCGTAGACCTTCACCCGGCCCAGCACGTCGTCGGACTTGATGGTCAGCAGCTCCTGCAGCGCGTAGGAGGCGCCGTAGGCCTCCAGGGCCCAGACCTCCATCTCGCCGAACCGCTGGCCACCGAACTGCGCCTTACCGCCCAGCGGCTGCTGGGTGATCATCGAGTACGGGCCGGTCGACCGGGCGTGGATCTTGTCGTCGACCAGGTGCAGCAGCTTCAGGATGTAGATGTAGCCGACCGCCACCGGCGCGGTGAACGGCTCGCCGGAGCGCCCGTCGAACAGCTGGGCCTTGCCGGACTCGCCGATCAGCTGGACGCCGTCCCGGTTGGGCAGGGTCGAGCCGAGCAGGCCGGTGATCTCCTCCTCGCGGGCACCGTCGAAGACCGGGGTGGCCACGTTGGTGCCGGGCTCCCCCACGTCCGCGCCGATCCGCGCCAGGCTCTTCTTCCAGTTCGGGGCGTTCTTGGCCTCGGCGCCGGCCGTCGCGTCCCAGCCCGTCTTGGCGACCCACCCGAGGTGGGTCTCGAGCACCTGGCCGACGTTCATCCGGCCGGGCACGCCGAGCGGGTTGAGCACGATGTCGACCGGGGTGCCGTCCTCGAGGAACGGCATGTCCTCGACCGGCAGGATCTTGGAGATGACGCCCTTGTTGCCGTGCCGGCCGGCCAGCTTGTCACCGTCGGTGATCTTGCGCTTCTGGGCCACGTAGACCCGCACCAGCTGGTTGACGCCGGGCGGCAGCTCGTAGCCCTCGTCGCGGTCGAACACCTTGACGCCGATGACCTTGCCGGACTCGCCGTGCGGCACCTTCAGCGAGGTGTCGCGCACCTCGCGCGCCTTCTCACCGAAGATCGCGCGGAGCAGGCGCTCCTCCGGGGTCAGCTCGGTCTCGCCCTTGGGCGTGACCTTGCCGACCAGGATGTCGCCGGGCACGACGTCGGCACCGATCCGGATGATGCCGCGCTCGTCGAGGTCGGCGAGGACCTCCTCGGAGACGTTCGGGATGTCCCGGGTGATCTCCTCGGCGCCGAGCTTGGTGTCGCGGGCGTCGACCTCGTGCTCCTCGATGTGGATCGAGGAGAGGACGTCGTCCTGCACCAGGCGCTGGCTGAGGATGATCGCGTCCTCGTAGTTGTGGCCCTCCCAGGACATGAACGCCACGAGCAGGTTGCGCCCGAGCGCCATCTCGCCGTCGTCGGTGCAGGGGCCGTCGGCCATGACCTGGCCGACCTCGACCCGCTGACCCTCGTCGACGATCGGCTTCTGGTTGAACGACGTGCCCTGGTTGGACCGGCGGAACTTCGCCAGCCGGTACGTCGAGTAGGTGCCGTCGTCGTTCATGATCGTGATCAGGTCGGCCGAGACCTCCTGCACGACGCCCGCCTTGTCCGCGGTGATGACGTCGCCGGAGTCGACCGCCGCGCGGTACTCCATGCCGGTGCCGACGAACGGCGCCTCGGAGCGGAGCAGCGGCACCGACTGGCGCTGCATGTTCGAGCCCATCAGCGCCCGGTTGGCGTCGTCGTGCTCGAGGAACGGGATCATCGCCGTGGGCACCGAGACCATCTGTCGCGGCGAGACGTCCATGTAGTCGACGTCGCCAGCGGGGATGAACTCGACCTCGCCGCCCTTGCGGCGGACCAGCACGCGGGCCTCGGCGAACGTGTCGTCGTCGTTGAGCGGCGCGTTGGCCTGGGCGATGACGTGCTCGTCCTCCTCGTCCGCGGTCAGGTAGTCGACCTCGTCGCTGACCTTGCCGCCCTTGACCTTGCGGTAGGGCGTCTCGACGAAGCCGAACGCGTTGATCCGGCCGTAGGTCGCCAGCGAGCCGATCAGGCCGATGTTCGGGCCCTCAGGGGTCTCGATCGGGCACATCCGGCCGTAGTGGCTGGTGTGCACGTCGCGGACCTCGAAGCCGGCGCGCTCGCGGGACAGGCCACCGGGGCCCAGCGCCGAGAGGCGACGGCGGTGGGTCAGCCCCGCCAGCGGGTTGGTCTGGTCCATGAACTGGCTGAGCTGGGAGGTCCCGAAGAACTCCTTGATGCTCGCCACGACCGGCCGGATGTTGATCAGCGTCTGGGGCGTGATCGCCTCGACGTCCTGGGTCGTCATCCGCTCGCGGACGACGCGCTCCATCCGGGACAGGCCGGTGCGGACCTGGTTCTGGATCAGCTCGCCCACGGTGCGCAGGCGACGGTTGCCGAAGTGGTCGATGTCGTCCACCTCGACCCGCACGGTTCGGCTGGAGTCGCCGACCGCGGGCATCTCGGTCTCGCCGGCGTGCAGCTTCACGAGGAACCGGATGGTCTCGACGATGTCGTCGACGGTGAGCACGCTGGAGCGCAGCGGCAGGTCCAGGCCGAGCTTCTTGTTGACCTTGTAGCGGCCGACCTTCGCGAGGTCGTAGCGCTTCGGGTTGAAGTACAGGTTGTCCAGCAGCGTCTGCGCGGCCTCGCGGGTCGGCGGCTCGCCCGGCCGCAGCTTGCGGTAGATGTCGAGCAGCGCGTCGTCCTGGCCGGTGGTGTGGTCCTTCTCCAGGGTGGCCCGGATCGACTCGTAGTCGCCGAACTCCTCGAGGATCTTGGCGTCGTCCCAGCCGAGGGCCTTGAGCAGAACGGTGACCGACTGCTTGCGCTTGCGGTCGACGCGGACGCCGACCTGGTCGCGCTTGTCGATCTCGAACTCGAGCCAGGCACCGCGGGACGGGATGATCTTCGACCCGAACACGTCCTTGTCGGAGGTCTTGTCGACGCTCTTGTCGAAGTAGACGCCCGGCGAGCGGACGAGCTGGGACACGACGACCCGCTCGGTGCCGTTGATGACGAAGGTGCCCTTGTCGGTCATCAGGGGGAAGTCGCCCATGAAGACCGTCTGGCTCTTGATCTCGCCAGTGGTGTTGTTCATGAACTCGGCGGTGACGAACAGGGGCGCCGAGTAGGTGATGTCGCGCTCCTTGCAGTCCTCGATCGAGTACTTCGGGGGCTCGAACCGGTGGTCGCGGAACGACAGGGACATGGTGCCCTGGAAGTCCTCGATCGGGCTGATCTCCTCGAAGATCTCCTCGAGGCCGGAGGAGGTGGGGACGTCGTCCCGGCCGTCCTTCTGCGCCTGCTCGACCCGGGCCCGCCACTTCTCGTTGCCGAGCAGCGTGTCGAAGCTGTCGGTCTGGAGGGCGAGGAGGTTCGGGACTTCGAGCGGCTCGCGGATCTTCGCGAACGAGATGCGCCGGGGGGCGGTGCTGCTGGTGCCGTTCTTGGCGGGGCTGTTGGTGGGCTTGCTGGCGGTGCGCGAGGCGGCCAAGAGGGGTCCTTCCGAGGGCTGCCGGACTCTCTGCGAGCGCGCATGCCGGACCACCCGGGGCAAATTGCCCAGGGTCAGGTCAGATGGCAGCGCAAAGCGACAGCATACCCGCTGGGCACGCCGACCTCAAGTGGCCCTCCGGCGCCCGTGCGGGCGCAGGGCCGTCAGTGCAATTGTCACGGCGCGAGCAGGATGACCCCCCTGGGCGTCCCCGTCAAGCACCTCCGCTGGATCGACGCCGTCAGAGGGCGTCAGAGGGCGACGACCTTGCTCACCAGCCAGCGGCCGGCCACCCGGTCCATGGTCAGCCGGACCCGGTTCAGGTCGACCTTCGGGGCGTCCAGCCGGGTCGATGTCGTGGTCTGGTTCACGAAGAGCAGCACCACCACCCGGTTCTGTTCGGCCCGCACGACCGACGATGCCGCCACGTCGGCCTTCACCACGGCCTTGACCTCGGTGGCTGTCGGGCGCACCACCGTCTGGGTGGTCTTGGCGTAGTCGTCGACGAAGCCGCCGGTGAGCCCGGCCCGGGCCCGGGCGAAGTCCCGGTCCAGGTGCCGGTAGTCGTAGGAGAGCAGGTCGACCGCTGTCGTCTCGGCCGCGGCGGTGGCCTCGGTGCGAGCCTGCTCGACCCGGTCGGCGCCCCGGGCCCGCACGGTGAGCAGCCCGGCCGTGACGAGCAGGATCACGACCACCAGGCCGGCGACCAGCAGCACCGGGTCCAGGCGGGTGGCCTCGCGGGCCGGCCGGTCCTTCTCGTCCCACACCGGCTCGGCCAGGACGGGGCGTTCCAGCACCGACGTACGCCGGTTGCGCTGTCCCGCGATCGGTCGTTGACGTGTCACCAGGACCTCCTCAGCCCACGAACTGCAGGTCGGAGACGAGCCACCGGCTGCCGTGGCGGACCAGGTCGAGCTGCATCCGGTAGTGCCGCTTGGTCGGCTTGGCGTCGGCCGAGTTGGTCACCGTGCTGTCGGCCACGACGAGCACCCGGGCCGAGTCCGCGTCGTCGTTGACGATGCCGGCGTCGAGCACCTCGCCCGCCGAGGTCGCCTCGTTCTGGGTGACCAGGGACGTCAGGTCGGCGGTGCCGGCCCGGAACTGCTTGCGGAAGTCCCCCGTCGAGCCGTGCAGCACCCGGCCCAGGTCGCGGTCCAGGTGCCGGTAGTCGAGGGTGGTGAAGTTGACGGCCTGCTGGCGGGCGGCGGCCAGGATCGCGGTGCGGCGGGCGTCGTGGTCGGCCGCGTCCGCGGTCCGGGACCAGGACATCGTGGCCAGCACGACGGCGGCGACGCCGACGGCGGCCAGCAGCACGAGGAGCACCCGTCGTCTCATCGGCTCAGCGGTCCGAGCAGCAGCCATGTCCATGAGTCCTCTCCGAATGCCTCGTGCTGGCCGCCGGCGGACCCGAGCACCAGGGGGGTGTTGCCCGCGCCCATGGCCAGCCCGCTGGTCGGGTCGTACCCGGTCAGGTACGACGGCGAAACGGACCTGCCCGTCTCGTCCGGGTTCGTCCCGCCGGGAGCGGTGCGCGCGGACCGCCCCGAGGGTGCCGGCGCGTTCTGGGCTCCGCGGACCGACGAGGCGCTGCCCCGCGGCAGCGTGCACCGGGCGTCGGTGTTGGCGGGCACGTCGGAGGTGTCCTCCGGGGTCCGCTTGTCGGTGCCGCCGTACCCCTGGGTGCACACCGGCGGGTCGCTCGCGTTCAGGACCAGGCCGAAGTGCGAGGTGCCGTCGCCCGGGACCACGGTGTAGCCGCCGGCCACGTTGTCCGGATAGGTGACCAGCACCTGCTCGACCCCGTCCAGCCGGGCCACCGTGACCTGCCCGCTGACCAGCAGGTTCGCCAGCAGGGCCGAGATCGCGCTCCGGTTGGTGCGGATCAGCGCCTGCAGCTCACGGGAGGCGACCACGCCGTTGTCCAGGACCTTGCGCAGGTCGCCGTCGCTGGTGCGCAGGGTGTCGCTGAGGTCCGCCAGGTCGCTGGAGAAGCTCGCGATGGCCGAGCCGGACTCCCGCTGGGTGGCCAGCACGGTCTGACCGTCCTCGATCAGCCGGATCGTCTCGGGCAGGGCGTCGACCGCGGAGCGGGTCAGCGCGTCACCGGAGTCCAGCAGCCGCTGCAGGTCCGGACCGGTTCCCGAGAACGCCCGGCCGAGCTCGTCGATCACCACGACCAGGTCCCGTCGGTCCACCGAGTTGACCAGCCGGTCCAGGTTGAGCAGCAGCGTCTCGGTGTGCAGCGGCGTGCGGGTCCGATCGCTTGCGATCCGGTCGCCGTCGGCGAGGAACGGCCCGCCCTGGGACCTCGGCTGGAGGTCGACGTACTGCTCCCCGACCGCGGACCGGTTCTCCACCACGGCATCGGTGTCGCGGGGCACCGTGACGCCGCGCTCGAGCCGGAGGTCGACGTGCACGCCGTTGTCGGCGAGGCGGAGCCGGTCGACCCGGCCGACGGCGACCCCCCGGTAGGTCACCTCGGCGTTCTCGAAGATCCCGCCGGACTCGGGCAGGTCGACGGTCACGACGTAGCCGGACCCCAGGAACAGGTCGCCGAGCCCGATGTAGCGGGCGCTGACGAAGCTGATCCCGACCACCGTGATGAGCAGGAACGCGGCCAGCTGGACCTTGACGCCGCGGCGGATCACGTCAGGCCCCCCATCATCAGGCGGGCCAGGTTGGTGTCGTAGGCGCCCGAGGAGGTGCCGGCCGGCGCGCCGATGCAGATGCCGGCCACGCAGGTGTCGGTCGGGACCGGCACGGCGGTGGTCGACGTCGGCAGCGGGACGGGCAGCGAGACCGAGGGCAGCGGGACGGTGGGGACCGTCACGGTCGGCAGCGGCCCGGTCGGGTTCGGGACGGGCGGCAGCGACGGCAGCCCCGGGTCCTTGCCGCCGTTCAAGTTGGTCAGGATGGTCCGCAGGTCGATGTCGGCCGTGATCCGCAGGTTGGTGTAGTCGCCCTGCACCGCGCCGGTCGCCGCCTGGGGGAACGGGTAGGTGACGAGCATCTCGAGGGCGCCGGGGAGGTTGGCGCCGGCCTCGGCCAGCTTGGTGAGGATGGGCTGGAGGGCGCGGAGGTTGGCCAGGGTGTCTGCCTTGCTGGCGTTGACGACCCGGGTTCCGACCCGGCCGAGGTCGGACAGCGCGGTGAGCATCGTGGTCAGCTGGGCCCGCTGGTCGGCGAGGACCTTGAGGCCGGGACCGAGGTTGTCGACGGCCGTCGCGATGTCACCCTTCTGGGCGGCCAGCCGGGCACTGAGCCGGTCCAGCCCGTCCAGAGCCCGCACGACCTCGCTCTTGTCCGCGTCCAGGCCGCCGACGAAGGTGCCGAGCTGGCGGATCGCCCCCTGGATGTCCTCCTCGTGCCCCGCCATCGCCCGGGTGAGCTCCACGTTGATCGTCTTGAGCTGGGCGACACCGCCGCCGTTGAGCACCAGGGACAGCGCGGAGAGGACCTCCTCCACCTCCGGGTTCCGGCCGGAGCGCCGCAGCGGGATCGTGTCGCCGTCGCCGAGGCGGCCCTCCGGCGGTTCGGTGGCGGGCGGCGACAGCGAGACGAACTTCTCGCCCAGCAGACTGGTCTGGCGCAGTTCGGCCACGGCGTTGTCGGGCAGGTGCACCGACTTCTTCAGCCGCAGCGTGACCCGTGCGTGCCAGCCGACCAGCGTGATGTCGTCGACGGCCCCGACCGTGACGTCGTTGACCTTGACCGACGACTGGGGCACCAGGTCGAGGACGTCGGCGAAGTCGACCGTCACCCGGTAGGCATCGCTGCCGGTCGCCGCGCCGCCCGGGAGCGGCAGGTCGTACACGCCCTGGCACGCCGTCAGGCTGCCGGCGCAGAGCACCGCCGCCACGGTCGTCGCCGTCCTCCGGGCCGTCACTGGGTGCTCCCGAGGATGCCGCCGAGGGTGAGGTCCGGGCCGCCGCCGCCCGGCTGCGGGAGGCCGCCGGCCGGTGGGAACTGCTTGTTCTTCAGGACCTTGTCGATCTGGTCGCAGACCGTCTTGGGCTGGCCGAGCGAGGTCAGCAGCGAGCACAGGAACAGGCCCGGGTCGTCCAGCTGCTCCGCGTTGTCGCGGGTGTCGAGGGTGCCGGACGCCGGGTTGTAGGCGTTCTGCAGGTTGGACAGCGCGACCGGGCCGGCGTCGAGGATCTCGGCCAGCGCGTCCTTCTGCTTGGCCAGTGTCCCGGTGATGTCGGCCAGCCCGGAGATGTCGGTGGTGAGGTTCGCCCGGTTGGACCGCACGAAGGAGGCCACCTCGCCCAGGGCGACTGCGAGGTTCTTCAGGGCGAGCGCGAGCTCGCCGCGCTCGGCGGCCAGCTGGTCGGCGACGCTGGCCAGGTCGGTGTTGAACGAACGCACCTGGGAGTCGCTGGTCGCCAGGGCCGTGGTGAAGACCTGAAGGTTGCGCACCGTCGAGAACAGGTCGCCGCGGCCGTCGGACAGGGTGCCGATCGCCTGGGACAGGTCGGTGAGGGTGTGGTTGAGCTTCCCGCCCTGCCCGTCCAGGTTGTCGGCGCCGACAGCGAGCAGCCGGGACAGGGCGCCGGTCTTGTTCGCACCCTCCGGGCCCAGCGCGACGTTCAGGTCGTTGAGGCTGGAGAAGATCCGGTCCAGCTCCACGGGTACCGCGGTGTCAGCCAGCCCGATCCGGGCGCCGTCCGCGAGCCGCGGCCCCTTCGTGTACACCGGTGTGAGCTGGACGTACCGGTCGCTGACGACCGACGGCGACACGACCACGGCCTTGGCGTCCGCGGGCACGGAGTAGCGGTCGTCGTACTCCAGGTCCACGACGACCCGGTCCCCGTGCGGGGTGATCTTGGTGACCTTGCCGACCTTGACGCCGAGGATCCGCACGTCCGACCCCGGGTAGAGGCCGACGGCCCGGACGAACTCGGCCCGGGCGTGGGTGGTCCCGCCTCCCGGCCACAGGACCACGGCGAGCGCGACCACGAGGAGCAGGGCGAGACCGCTCGCGACGATCGACCGGCGGCTCATGTCGGGCTCCCCGGTCCGCCCGGGACGGGAACGAGGTTCTGGATGTAGGTGTCGAACCACCGGCCGTTGCCCGTGGTGTTGGCGAACACCCGCACGAACGGCGCCAGCAGCCGGATGCTGCGGTCGAGGTTCGCCTGGTTGGCCTCCAGCGTCGCCAGCACGTTCTTCAGGTTGGCCAGGGCAGGGCCGATCGCCGCGCGATTCTCCCGGACCAGCCCGGTCAGCTGCTGCGAGAGGGTGACCGTGCTGACCAGCAGGGTGTGGATGTCCGCGCGCCGCTTGCGCAGCTCCTGCAGCAGCAGGTCGCCGTCGGTGAGCAGGCTGACCAGCTCCTTGTTGCGGTCGGCCAGCACGCCGGTCACGCCGTTCGCGTGCTGCAGCAGCTCGCGCAGCTGCGCGTCCCTGGACGCGACCGTCCGGGACAGGCGACCCAGCCCGTCGATCGCGGCGCGCACGTCCTCGGGCGAGTCCCGGAAGGTGTTCGCCACCGTGTCGAGTGCGGTCGCGAGCTGCCCGGTGTCGATGTCCTCGGTGGTGGTGGCGAGGTCGCTGAACGCCTCGACGACGTCGTACGCCGGGGTCGTCCGGGACAGCGGGATCTCGCCGGTGAGGTCGCCCTTGCCCGCCGGATCCAGGGCGAGGAACTTCTGTCCGAGGATGGTCTTGATCCGGACCGTCGCCGAGGTCCGCGAGCCGAGCTCGGTGGACCTGCCGACCCGGAAGTCGACCCGGACGTGGCTCCCCTCCAGGTCGACCGCCGTCACCTTCCCGACCTTGACCCCGGCGATCCGTACGTCGTCGCCGGCTTTGAGCCCGCCGGCCTCGGAGAGGGCGGCCGTGTGAGACCGGCCGGCCAGCAGCGGCAGCTTGTCGATGTTGAACGCCAGCAGCAGCATGGCGGCGATCACGACCAGGCCGACCGCGCCGATCACGACGGGGTTCCGCTCGCGGAACGGCGTCGACCTGCCGCGCCGGGCTGGCAGCTTGCGCAACATCAGCTGCACCTCGCAGCCGACGAGTGGTAGTTCGGGGTGTACGTGATCGTGTTGGACAGGATCACGCGGCCCTCGAAGTCGCAGAGGTAGAAGTTGAACCAGGACCCGTAGGTGGCCGTCCGGGTGATGGTGTCGAGCTTGGCGGGCAGCCGCTGGAGGACACCGGCGACGACCTTCTTGTTGTCGTCCAGGGTCCCCGCCACCGCGCCGAGCTCCTTGACGTCGGCCCGGATCGCCGGCCGACCCTCCTTCACCAGCCCCGCGGTCGCGTCCGCGAGGTTGGCGATGTTGGTGAGCGAAGCACCGATCGCGGCGCGATCCGTCGCCAGGCCGCTGACGAACCGCTGCAGCTCGGAGATCAGGGTGGAGAGCTGCTTGCCGCGCTCGTCGACGGTGCCGAGCACCGCGTTGAGGTTGTCGATGGTCCGCCCGATGACTGCGTCGCGGTCGGCCAGGGTCGATGTCAGCGACGCGGTGTGGCCGAGCAGCGAGTTCACGTCGCCGGCCTCGCCCTGGAGCGTCTTGATGATCTCCATCGCGAAGGCGTTGACGTCCTGCGGGTTCAGCGCCGCGAACAGCGGCTTGAAGCCGTTGAACAGGACCGTGAGGTCCAGGGCCGGCTGGGTCTGCCGCAGCGGGATGGTGCCGTGCTCGGTGAGAGCGCGCCCGGAGCCGGGCCCCTCGGAGAGGGCGACGTAGCGCTGCCCGACCAGGTTGCGGTAGCGGATCTGCGCGTGGGTGCTGACCGCCACCGGGCGATCGGAGTCGACGTTGAAGGTCACCTGGGCCACCGACCGGTCGCCCCGGTGCGCCACGGCGACCCCGTCGACCTCGCCGACCCGCACCCCGGCGATGCGCACGTCGTCGCCCTTGAGCAGGCCGGTCGCGTCGGTGAACAGAGCGTCGTAGGACGTGGTGCCGCCGAAGCGCAGGTTGCCGATCGTGGCGGCGAGCAGGCCGGTGGCGAGCACCGTCACGACGATGAACACGATCAGCTTGATGAGCGAGGGAAGAGTCTTCACGACTGCCCCACCGCCGTCCCGCGCGCCATCGGCCCGAACAGCAGGGTCGCGAGGTCGGGCACGTCGTCGGCCGGCACACCCATCTGCGGTGCCACCAGGGCGTCGACCACGTGCTGCTCTTCCGCGGTCCCCGGGAGACCGCTCTGCGGGTCCACGAGGAAGCCGGGGACGACGCTGTTCGCGGTGCCCGCACCGTGGGTGCCGTCCCGGAAGTGGTTGCCCGGCCACGGACGCGGCGGGCTCGGCAATCCCGTAGCAGTTGGGCCCCCGGTGCTCCCCCCAGGCGGGCTCCTCCCCCGGGACGTAGCCCTTGCGTGCCTGGGTGACCTCGAGGGTGATGTGCAGCTCGCCGTTCGCGAACGTCTTGCCGATGAAGTCGTTGGACTGGGTGAGGCCCTGGAGCAGGCAGGGGTACTCCGGGGAGTACCGCGCCAGCAGCTCGAGGGTCGGTCGGCCGACGGCGGCCAGCTCGATAATCCGGTCGTCGTTCTCCTCGAGCAGCTGCCGGGTGGTCTTGGCGAACCCGGCTGTGCCGGCGAGGAAGCCTGCGTACGCGTCCGACTTTGCCTTGATGGTGTTGGTGGTCACTGCGAAGTTCCGCAGGATCCGCACCAGGTCGGGTGCCGCGTCGGCGTAGATCCGCGACACGTCGGCCAGGCCGGAGATGTCCTTCTTGATGGCGGGCAGCTGGGGGTTGAGCCGGGTGAAGTAGCCGTCGACCAGCTCGAGGTTGTCGCCGAGCCGCTCGCCCCGCCCCTCCAGCGCGGTGGCCAGCGCGCCGAGGCGTGGCGTTGAGCTTGCCGGGCTGGACGGTGCGCAGCAGCGGCAGCAGGTCGTCGAGCACCTGCTCGAGCTCGATGGCGGTGGTCGAGCGGTCCTGGGTGATCACGTCCCCGGCTCGGATAGCCGCCGCTGCGAGGGCCGGGCCGGCAGCACGAGGTCGACGAACTTCTCGCCGAACAGCGTCTTGGGCAGCAGCCGGGCGTGCACGTCGGCCGGGATCAGGCCGGCCGTCTTCGGCTTCAGCGCGATGTCGACGGTCGCCTTGCGTCCGTCGGCGGCGACCGAGCGCACCTCGCCGACGATCATCCCGCGCAGCTTGACGTCGGCCGGCGGCGCGAGCTGGTTGCCGACCCGGTCGGCCTCCAGCGTCACGTGAACCACGTGCGACGAACGTCTTGTGGTAGACGGCGATCGTGAACGCCACCAGCAGGGCGATGACGAGCAGGAAGACGACGCCGTAGAACCGCAGCACGACCCTCTGGCCGATGCCGCTGCGCGAGCGCGCCTTCATCAGCATCCGGCTCACCCCGCAATCCGGACGGTGGTGGTGGCGCCCCAGATGGCCAGGCTAAGGAAGAAGTCGACCACGTTGATGGCCACGATCGAGGTCCGCACGGCGCGGCCCACCGCCACGCCGACGCCCGCCGGGCCGCCGCTCGCGTGTAGCCGTAGTAGCAGTGGATCAGGATGATCGACGACGGCGAAGACCATCACCTTGCCGAACGACCAGAGCACGTCGACCGGGCGGCAGGAACAGCTGGAAGTAGTGGTCGTAGGTGCCCGTGGACTGGCCGTAGTAGCCGGTCGTGATCAGCCTGGTCGCGGCGTACGACGACAGCAGGCCGACCACGTAGAGCGGGATCACGGCGACGAACCCGGCGATCATGCGGGTGGTGACGAGGAACGGCAGCTGAGGGACGCCCATCACCTCGAGGGCGTCGATCTCCTCGCTGATCCGCATCGCGCCGAGCTGCGCGGTGAAGCCGCAGCCCGACCGTCGGCGGCCAGCGCGAGCCCGGCGACCAGCGGCGCGATCTCGCGGGTGTTGAAGTACGCGGAGACGAACGCCGGTGAACGCCGAGGAGCCGAGCTGGTTGAGCGCCGCGTAGCCCTGCAGGCCCACCTCGGTGCCGGTGAAGAACGCCAGGAAGGCGATCACCCCGACCGTGCCCCCGACACCGCGAGCGCGCCGGTGCCGAAGCTCACCTCGGCCAGCAGCCGCAGGACCTCCTTCTTGTAGCGGCGCACGGTGCGCGCCGCTCCAGGCCGATCGAGCGGGCGTAGAAGCACAGCTGGGCGCCGAGATCGTCCAGTGCGGCGACCGGCTTCTTCAGGGTGGACTGCAGGCCATCGCTCAGCCCCTTCTGCGGGACGACCTGGAAGTACACGGCGGTCATCACGAAGTTCGACGACGAACAGCAACATGAAGGTGATGACCACCGACTGGTTCACGGCGTCGCCCACGCCCTTGGGGCCGCCGCCCGCGTTCAGGCCCTTGTACGAGGCGACGATCGCCGCGATGGCACCGAAGACCAGGGCCTTGAGCTCCCCGGCGTACAGGTCGGGCAGCTGGGCGAGGGTGGTGAAGGAGGCGAGGTAGGCGCCCGGGGTGCCGCCTCTGCAGGACGACGTTGAAGAAGTAGCCGCCGGCCACGCCGACCACCGAGACCAGGCCGTTGAGCAGCACCGCCACCAGCATCGAGGCCAGCACCCGCGGGACGACCAGACGCTGGATCGGGTCGATGCCCAGCACCTGCATCGCGTCGATCTCCTCGCGGATCTTGCGCGCCCCGAGGTCGGCGCAGATCGCCGAGCCGCCGGCGCCGGCGATCAGCAGCGCGGTGACGATCGGGCTGGCCTCCCGCATCACGGCCAGCACGCAGGCCGAGCCGGTGAAGGACTGGGCCCCGAGCTGCCGGGTGAGGCTGCCGATCTGCAGCGCGATGACCGCGCCGAACGGGATGGAGACCAGAGCGGTCGGCAGGATCGTGACGCTGGCGATGAACCAGCTCTGCTGGATGAACTCCTTGGTCTGGAACGGCCGTCGCGGCATCGTCGCGCACGACGTCCAGGCCGAGCGCGAACAGGCTGCCGCTCTGCCGGAGCGCGCCGACCGCCGGGTTCGACATCATGGCAGCCAGCTCCGGCGTGGAGCGCGGCGCCGCGGCGCTGTGCGACTCGAACGAACCGGGCGGCGGGGTGACCCCGTTCTCCCGGCACCAGGCACCCGGCTCGCGCTGGGTCCGGCGGGCGTTGCCCTCGCTGGTGGGAAGCTGGAGCGGGATCGGCGGCAGCGGCGGCATCTCGTGGCCCTCGGCCTCTTCCTGCGCCAGCTCGTCGGCGTCCTTCTCCTCGGCCATGCCGATCGGGCCCTGCAGCTGGGCGTTGAGGAACTGGCGCACGACCGGCTCCTCGCTGGACAGCAGCATCTCGCGCGGGCCGAACATCGCCAGGTGACGGCGGATACAGCAGCCCGATGTTGTCCGGCACCGTGCGGGCGGTGTTCGATGTCGTGGGTGACGATCAGGAACGTCGCCTGGATCTGCGCGTTCAGGTCGATGATCAGCTGGTTGAGGTACGCCATGCGGACCGGGTCGAGGCCGGAGTCGGGCTCGTCGAACAGGATGATCTCGGGGTCGAGCACCAGCGCCCGGGCCAGGCCGGCCCGCTTGCGCATGCCGCCGGAGATCTCGCCCGGCAGCTTCCCCTCGGCGCCGATCAGGCCCGACCATGTCCATCTTCTCGCTGACGATCCGCCTGATCTCGCGCTCGGTCTTCCGGGTGTGCTCGCGCAGCGGGAAGGCGATGTTGTCGTAGAGGCTCATCGAGCCGAACAGCGCGCCGTCCTGGAACAGCACGCCGAACAGCTTGCGGACCTCGTAGAGGTCGCGCTCGCGCAGCGTCGCGATGTCCCGGCCCTGGATCATGATCGAGCCCCGCTCCGGCTTGAGCAGGCCGACGAGCGTCTTGAGGAACACCGACTTGCCGGTGCCCGAGGGGCCGAGCATGACCGAGATCTCGCCCGCGGGCAGCGTCAGCGAGACGTCCTGCCAGATGACCTGGCGACCGAAGGACTTGGTCAGCCCTTCGACCGTGATCTCGACACCCACAGGACACACCTCACCGTTCGGCAGACCGGCTACTCGGAGGGCTCAACGAGCGTGTGGCCGCCGGGTTACGTGGAGGTGCCCTCACACGGCCGGCGGAGGGTCCGGAGCCTCAGCCGTCTGCCCGGAGTGTGCGCCGCCGTCACCGCGGCGAAACCTTTCCGCCGGACATGCCGCAGGGGCGGCACGGCCGGTCTCCCGGCCGCACCGCCCCTGCGGGACGTGCGTGGTGGCGCGGTACTACTTGACGGTCACCGTGGCGCCGGCGCCCTCGAGGGCTGCCTTGGCCTTGTCGGCGGCCTCCTTGGTCACCTTCTCCAGGACGGGCTTCGGGGCGCCGTCCACCAGGTCCTTGGCCTCCTTGAGTCCGAGGCTGGTGAGCGAGCGCACCTCCTTGATGACCTGGATCTTCTTGTCTCCGGCGGCCTCGAGGATGACGTCGAACTCGTCCTGAGCGGCCTCCTCCTCCGCGCCACCGGCGGCGCCGCCGGCAGCGGGGGCGGCAGCGGCGGCAACCGGGGCGGCCGCGGTGACGCCGAACGTGTCCTCGAACTGCTTCACGAACTCCGAGAGCTCGATGAGGGTCATCTCCTTGAACGAGCTCAAGGAGCTCGTCGGTGCTGAGCTTCGCCATGGTGGCGGGTCCTTCCTTCTGTGGTCAGGCGGTGGCGGTGGGCCGATCAGCCCTCGGTGGTCTCCTCGGCGGCTGCCTCGGTGGTGGTGCTCTCCTCGGCGGCAACCTCGGGGGTGGCCTCCTCGGCCGCGGCTTCGGGAGCACTGGGCTCCTCCGCCTCGGCCTCGGGCTCGGCTGCGACCGACTCTGTCTTCTGGTCGGCTCCGCCTCCCCCTCGCAGGACACTGGGGTCCTGCTCGGCCTTCTGCCGCAGCGCCTCGATGACGCGTGCGGTCTGCGCCAGCGGCGCAGCGAACAGCGAGACGGCGTTGGTCAACGACGCCTGCAGGGCGCCCGCCATCTTGGCGAGCAGCACCTCGCGCGACTCGAGGTCGGCGAGCTTCGTGAGCTCGGCGGGCGAGAGCGACTTGCCGTCGAGCACGCCGCCCTTGATCACCAGGTGCGGGTGGGCCTTGGCGAAGTCACGCAGACCCTTGGCGGCCTCGACCGGGTCGCCCTTGACGAACGCGATCGCCGACGGGCCCTGCGAGCAGCTCGTCGAAAGCGTCGACCCCGGCGTCCTTGGCCGCGATCTTGGTCAGCGTGTTCTTCACCACGGCGTAGGTGGTGTCCGCGCCGAGCGAACGGCGCAGCTCCTTGAGCTGGGCGACGGTGAGCCCGCGGTACTCGGTCAGCACCGCCGCGTTCGAGCTGCGGAACTCCTCGGTGAGCTCGGCGACCGCGGCTGCCTTGTCCGGCCTCGCCATGGTGGCTGGCCCTCCTTCCGTCTCGCGGTGCGCCGAGTCCCGCTGACAGCACGAACGCCCCGGCGCAGGCGCGACGGGGCGTGGCGGTCGGCTCGGAACGAGCCGTCTGGCTGGCCTTGCTGCACCTACGCGGGCCGCCCGCTGTTGCGGGACCTTCGGCCATCCCCTTGCGGGCACGGCGACCGGCGGTCTGTGGCAACGGCGAGGGTACGTCGGCCGGACACCCCCCGGCAAATCAGAGCCTCAGACCGCCTGGGTCGCCCACCCAACTTCCCCGTTGATCATGCAACTTTGGGGATCTTGCTCGTACCGGTCCTCTGACCTGCGCGAACGCGCGCCGCCCGAGCCGTTGATCATGCAACTTTGGGGATCATGGTCACGGCCGTCCAGCTGCGGCTTGACGGCAGCTGGGCCACAGCCGAGCGGGTTGCGGCCGCTGACCTGGCAACTTGTTCAGGCTCGCCCACCGGCCGCGCGACGAGTCCATCCAAGATCCCCAAAAGTGCGTGATCGACTGGGATTTATCGGTGCGCTGCCTGCAGGGACGCTCAAGATCCCCAAAGTTGCATGATCAACGGGGAAAGTTTTTGGGGGGAGCTCGGGCGGTCAGTTCTTGAGGGCGTCGGCGTCGAAGACCTGCTTGGCCGTCGGTGCGACGATCTGCAGCCGGTCGCCCCAGCGACGGAACACGCCGGTCATCGAGAAGACGCCGGTGGTCCGGGGGACGTCGGCGTGCACCCGTAGCGGCAGCGAGTCGTCGTCGACCCAGAGCTCGTACTCCAGGGTCCGGACGCCCGCGGCCAGCATCGCGCGGTACTGCGCCCGGACACCGGGGTCGTCGGCCAGCTGGACCGCCTGGCGCAGGTCCACGACCGCCCGGTGCTCGGTGGCGGGGACACCCTCGACGGTCCCCCGGCCCACCTCGGTCACCGTGCCGGCGGCCAGCAGCAGGCCGACGTTCTGCGCGGGGTCGATCGAGGCCCGCAGCTGCTCGCCCATCGGCTGGAGCTGGCGGCCGAGGGTGGACCGGGTCGCCTCGGACACCTTCAGCCAGGGCTTGTTGCGCGGCAGCCCCTTGGCAGGCGGGAGCGCGAGGAACGTCGCGGTCGGCAGCAGCACGGCTCGCATCCGGCCGGTCTCGGCGACGTCACCGTCACGTCCGCGTCGAAGCTGTGTCCGGGGGAGCCGGAGGCGAGGAAGTGCAGCGACCCGGGCCTGCCATCGTGCGCCGCCGCCGCTGGTGCCCGACCGGTGTAGGTCGCGGTCCGCGGGCGGCCATCTGCCGGGTGACAGCCGCGTACAGCAGCGGGCCGGTGGTGGTCGGCCGCGCGCGCGACTGGCTGCCGACCTGCTCGCGTGAGCCGGCCGGGTCGAGCAGCCAGCCGCCGCATGCCATCGCGACGACAGTGACCATCGACGCGAGGACGAGGGCAAGGCGCCTGCGCATGATCAGGCGGGAACCGCCTCGGTGTCCTCCAGGAGGCCACGCGTCTTGCTCGGGTCGACCGGGATGCCAGGGCCCATCGTCGTGCTCATGGTCGCCTTCCGGATGTAGCGGCCCTTGGCCGCCGACGGCTTGAGCCGGAGCACCTCGTCGAGGGCGGCGGCGTAGTTCTCGACCAGCTGGGCCTCGTCGAAGGAGGTCTTGCCGATGATGAAGTGCAGGTTGGCGTTGCGGTCGACCCGGAACTCGATCTTGCCGCCCTTGATGTCGGACACCGCCTTGGCGACGTCCGGTGTCACCGTGCCGGTCTTCGGGTTGGGCATCAGGCCGCGCGGGCCGAGGACCCGGCCGAGGCGGCCGACCTTGCCCATCATGTCCGGCGTCGCGACGACGGCGTCGAAGTCGAGCCGGCCCTTGTTGACCTCGCTCGATCAAGCGTCGTCACCCGACGATGTCGGCGCCGGCCGCAGTGGCCTGCTCGGCCCGCTCGCCGGTGGCGAAGACCAGGACCCGGGCGGTCTTGCCGGTGCCGTGCGGCAGGTTGACGGTGCCGCGGACCATCTGGTCGGCCTTGCGCGGGTCGACGCCCAGGCGCATGGCGACCTCGATGGTCGCGTCGTACTTCGTGGTCGAGGTCTCCTTGGCCAGCCGGACGGCCTCGAGGGGTGCGTAGAGGGCGTCCGCGTCGATCTTCTCGACGGCGGCGCGGTAGGACTTGCTGCGCTTCATTGCTGCTCCTGTGATCGGGGTGGAGTCGTGGTACGACGGGCCGCGCTGGCCCTCCACGTCGTGCTGGTGGTGCTGGTCAGCGTACCCTCGACGGTGATGCCCATCGGCGGGCGGTGCCGGCGATGATCTTCTCGGCGGCGTCGAGGTCGTTGGCGTTCAGGTCGGGCATCTTGGTCTCGGCGATCTACCGGACCTGCGCGCGGGTCAGGTTCGCGACCTTGGTCTTGTGCGGCTCGCCGGAGCCCTTCTCGATGCCGGCGGCCTTCAGGATGAGCCTGGCGGCAGGCGGGGTCTTGGTGATGAAGGTGAACGAGCGGTCCTCGTAGACCGAGATCTCCACCGGCACGACCTTGCCGCGCTGCGACTCGGTCTGGGCGTTGTAGGCCTTGCAGAACTCCATGATGTTGACGCCGTGCTGGCCCAGCGCGGGGCCGACCGGCGGCGCCGGCGTGGCGGCACCGGCCTGGATCTGCAGCTTGATGATCGCCGCGAGCTTCTTCTTGGGGGGCATGAGTCCTTCTGCTTTCTGTGGGTTTCGCGCCTGCTGGCGCCTACGTGACAGCGTTCGCGAGCGTCAGATCTTCTGCACCTGGCTGAACGACAGCTCGACCGGGGTCTCCCGGCCGAAGATCGAGACGAGCACCTTGAGCTTCTGCGAGTCGGCGTTGATCTCGCTGATCGTCGCGGGCAGCGTGACGAACGGGCCGTCCATGACGGTGACCGACTCGCCGACCTCGAAGTCGGCGGCCTTGGTCTCGACGACCTTCTCCTTCTTCTCCTGCTCGGGGGCCAGGAACTGCATGACCTCGTCGAGCGAGAGCGGGGACGGCCGGTGCGTGTGACCGACGAACCCGGTGACCCCCGGGGTGTTGCGCACGGCGCCCCAGGACTCGTCGGTGAGCTCCATCCGGACCAGGACGTAGCCGGGCAGGAGGTTCTGCTTGACCATCTTGCGCTGGCCGTTCTTGATCTCGACCGACCTCCTCGCGCTGCGGCACCTCGACCTGGAAGATGTAGTCCTCCATGTTGAGCGAGCTGGTGCGGGTCTCGAGGTTGGTCTTCACCCGGTTCTCGTAGCCGGCGTAGGAGTGCACGACGTACCAGTCGCCGGGCGCCCGGCGTAGCGCGGCGCGCATCTCCTCGACCGGGTCGACCTCGGCCTCGGCCTCCGGCTCAGCGGCATCGGTGGGGGCCACAGCCTCGTCAGCCACAGCCGCCTCGTCAGCCACGGCCTCGTCGGCGGGCTGCACGTCGGCGGGCTGCTCGTCGGTCACGGGCTGCTCGTCGGTCACGGGCTGCTCGACCGGCGCCTCGTGGACTGCCGGCTCGGCGGGCGCCACGGCGGCCTGCTCGTCGAGCTCGGGCGCGTCGGTGGCGCTGGGGGTCTCGGACACGGTGACGGTCACTTCCTGGGGAGTCGCATGCATGGGTGGGGCGGTCGGGCGGGTGCTAACCGAAGATCCCGAGGATCGCCTTGCTGAAGCCGAAGTCGAGCACGGTCACGTAGGCGATCACGAAGAGCACGAACACGATGACCACCGAGGTGTAGGTGATCAGCTCCTTGCGGGTCGGCCAGATGACCTTGCGCAGCTCGGCGATGACCTGGCGGTAGAACAGCGAGATGCGCGCGGGCAGCGGCTTCTTGTCGTCCCGGTCCCGTGCCGGGCTCGGGTTGGCCCGCGTGTCGGTCATCTGTCCACCTGTCGGTCATCGTCTCGGCGGTGAAATCTCTCGCAGGGCCGGAGGGACTCGAACCCCCAACCGCCGGTTTTGGAGACCGGAACTCTACCAATTGAGCTACGACCCTTCGGGGGCGCACGCTGCCCGCACGCTCACCCGACGGACCCGATTCCGGGCGCGCTGGCGCGAGGGGCCTCGAGCCTCCGAAGGGCCGAGTCTACGCACAGGGCCGCCACCGGGGTCGAACCGAACAGGTGGGAGCATGGGCCCATGACGACAGGCCTCCCGAGTCTCCCACCGGATCGGCGCGATCAGCGAGTCGGCCACCCTGGCCGTGGACGCCAAGGCCAAGGCGCTCAAGGCGGCGGGTCGACCGGTGATCGGCTTCGGGGCCGGCGAGCCGGACTTCCCGACCCCCGACTACATCGTCGAGGCGGCCGCCGCGGCCTGCCACGACCCGCGCTGGCACCGCTACACCCCGGCCGGCGGCCTGCCGGAGCTGCGCGAGGCGATCGCCGCCAAGACCCGCCGGGACTCCGGCTACGAGGTGTCCCCCTCCCAGGTCCTGGTCACGAACGGGGGCAAGCAGGCCGTCTACGAGGCCTTCGCCACGCTGCTGGACCCCGGTGACGAGGTGCTGCTGCCGGCGCCGTACTGGACCACCTACCCGGAGTCGATCCAGCTGGCCGGCGGGGTCCCGGTCGAGGTGCTGACCGACGAGGCCAGCGGCTACCTGGCCAGCGTCGAGCAGCTCGAGGCGGCCACCACCGACCGCACCAAGGTGCTGCTGTTCGTGTCGCCGTCCAACCCCACCGGCGCCGTCTACTCGCCGGTGCAGGTGGAGGAGATCGGTCGCTGGGCGGCCGGGCGCGGTCTCTGGGTGGTCACCGACGAGATCTATGAGCACCTGGTCTACGGCGACGCCAAGTTCGCGTCGATCCCCACCCTGGTGCCCGAGATCGCCGACCGCTGCGTCGTGGTGAACGGTGTCGCCAAGACCTACGCCATGACCGGGTGGCGGGTCGGCTGGCTGATCGGGCCGGACGACGTGGTCAAGGCCGCCACCAACCTGCAGTCGCACGCGACCTCCAACGTCGCCAACGTCAGCCAGGTGGCCGCCCTCACCGCGGTCCGCGGCGACCTGTCTGCGGTGGAGATGATGCGTGAGGTCTACGACCGGCGTCGGCAGACGATCGTGAAGATGCTGCGCGACATCCCGGGCATCGAGTGCCCGGAGCCGTTCGGGGCGTTCTACGTCTACCCGTCGGTCAAGGGGGCGCTCGGCCGCGAGCTGCGCGGCCGGCGGCCGACCAGCAGCGCCGAGCTCTGCGAGCTCGTGCTCGAGGAGGCCGAGGTAGCGATGGTGCCGGGCGAGGCGTTCGGCACCCCGGGCTATGTCCGGATGTCCTACGCCCTGGGCGACGACGACCTGGTCGAGGGTGTGACCCGGCTGCACCAGCTGCTGGCCGAAGCACACTGAGCACCTCCAGCGCGACGTGGCGCGCGGGACCTGCGCGCCCTCCCGAAGGCCCACCTGCACCTGCACTTCACCGGGTCGCTGCGGCCGGCGACGCTGCGCGAGCTGGCCGCCGAGCACCGGGTCCGGCTGCCGGACATCCTGGCCGAGGTGGACGGCGCCCACCCGCCCGAGCTCAAGGCGACCGACGAGCGTGGCTGGTTCCGGTTCCAGCGGCTCTACGACGCGGCCCGCTCGGTGGTCCGCGGTGCGGCCGACGTGCACCGGCTGGTGCTCGAGGCGGCGCAGGACGAACGCGCCGAGGGCTCCGGCTGGCTGGAGATCCAGGTGGACCCCACGTCGTACGCGCCCTGGCTGGGCGGTCTGACCCCGGCCGTCGAGGTGGTCCTCGACGCCGCGACCGCGGCAACCCGGGCGACCGGTGTCGGGGTCGGGGTGGTCATCGCGGCGAACCGGACCCGGCACCCGCTGGACGCCCGGACGCTGGCGCGGCTGGCCGCGCAGTACGCCGGCCGCGGCGTGGTCGGCTTCGGGCTGTCCAACGACGAGCGCCGCGGACGCACCGAGGACTTCGCCCCCGCCTTCCGGATCGCCGACCGGGCCGGGCTGATCGCGACCCCGCACGGCGGCGAGCTGGGCGGGCCGGACAACGTGGCCGCCTGCCTCGACGCGCTGGGTGCCCGGCGGATCGGCCACGGCGTGCGCTCGACCGAGGACCCGGCCCTGCTGGACCGGCTGGCGGCCGCCGGCGTGACCCTCGAGGTCTGCCCGTCCTCCAACGTCCGGCTCGGGGTCTACCCGACCGCCGCCGACGTGCCGCTGCGCACGCTGCGCGCGGCCGGCGTCCCGGTGGCCCTGGGGGCCGACGACCCGCTGCTGTTCGGCGACCGGCTGCTCGCGCAGTACCAGCAGGCCCGCGAGGTGCACGGCCTGGACGACGCGGAGCTGGCCGAGCTGGCGCGCTGCTCGGTGCGCGGCTCGGTGGCCCCCGACGACGTGCGGTCCCGGCTGCTCGAGGGCATCGAGGGCTGGCTGACGTCCCCGTAGCGCCTCAGAGCTGTTCGCCCACCAGCACCGGCTCCGGGACCATGGTGACGCCGAACCGGTCGTGCACGGCCGCCCGGATCTCGCGGGCGAGGGCCAGCAGCTCCGCGGTCGTGGCGCCGCCCCGGTTCGTGAGGGCCAGCGTGTGCTTGGTGGACACCCGGGCCGCGCCGGAGCCGTGGCCCTTCCCGATGCCGGCCTGCTCGATCAGCCACGCGGCCGAGGTCTTGACCCGGCCGTCGTCGGTGGGCCACCGCGGCGCGGTCTCCGGCAGGGCGGCCGCCTCGTCAGGAGGGAGCAGCGGGTTGGTGAAGAACGACCCGGCGCTCCAGGTGTCGTGGTCCTCGGCGTCCAGCACCATCCCCTTGCCGCGGCGCAGCTCGAGCACGGCAGCCCGTACGTCGGTCGCCGGCACCCGCGCGCCGACCTCGACCCCGAGGCGGCGAGCCAGCTCGGAGTAGCGGACCGGTGCGCCCAGCCGGGAGTGCTCGAGAGCGAAGGCGACGGCCAGCACGACGTAGCGGTCGGACCGCTTGAACACGCTGTCCCGGTAACCGAAGCCACAGTCCTCCGGGCCCAGCAGGACGACGTCGTGACTGCTGCGGTCCAGAACCCGGACCCACCCGACGGTCTGGGCGACCTCCTGGCCGTAGGCGCCGACGTTCTGGATCGGGGCGGCACCCACCCGGCCGGGGATGCCCGAGAGCGCCTCCAACCCGGCGTACCCCTCCTCGACCGTGAGCCCCACGACGTGGTCCCAGTCGACGCCCGCCTCGACCTGCAGCGCGTGCATCGCGAGTGGCGCGACAGCGACCCCGCGAGTGGCGACCTGGAGCACAGTGCCGTCGAAGCCCTCGTCGGCCACCACGAGGTTGCTGCCACCGCCCAGGACCAGCAGCGGCTCGGAGTCGGTGTCAGCGGCCCGGACCGCCTCGACCACCTCGTCCTCGGTCTCGGCCACCAGCAGCCGTCGGGCCGGGCCGCCGAGGCGCAGGGTCGTGAGCCCCGCGAGCGGGACCTGGCTGTGCTCCTGCACCGGCGTCAGCCCAGTGCGACGACTGCTTGGGCCCGGCCGAGCACCTTGGCCCCGGCGTGCGTCGCGGTGAGGTCGACCCGGACCGTGCCGTCGTCCAGCTTGGCGGCCACCTTGCCGGTCACCTCGAGCAGGGCTCCCTGGTCGTCGTCGGGCACCGGCACCGGACGGGTGAACCGCACGCCGTACTCGCGGACCCGGCCCGGGTCGACGGCCCAGTCGGTGACCACCCGGGCGGCCAGGGCCATCGTGAACATGCCGTGCGCGATGACGTCCGGCAGGCCCACCGAGGTGGCGACCCGCTGGTTCCAGTGGATGACGTTGAAATCGCCGGACGCGCCGGCGTAGCGGACCAGGTCGGCGCGGCGGATGGTGAACGTCTGGGCAGGCAGCTCGTGGCCTACCTCGATGTCGTCAAAGGCAGGGGCGGAGTCGTACGCCGGGGCCATCACCCCTCGCCCCGCACCACGAGGGTGGACCAGGCGGTCGCCACGTGCTCGCCCTCGACCGTGTTGACGTCGCTGCGGGAGGTGATCATGTCGTGGCCACCTGCCGAGCGGACCGTCTCCAGCGTGACGGTCACCGTGAGGGCGTCGCCCGCCCGCACCGGCCGGGCGTGGGCGAACTTCTGCTCGCCATGCACGACCCGGCTGTAGTCGATCCCGAGGTCCGGGTCGTCGATCAGCCGGCGGGACGCCTGGAAGGTCAGCACGAAGGGGAACGTCGGCGGCGCGATCACGTCCGGGTGCCCCAGCGCCGCGGCCGCTGACCGGTCCCTGTACGCCGGGTTGTCGTCCCCGAGCGCCGCGGCGAACTCGCGGATCTTCTCCACGCCGACCTCGTAGGGTTCGGTGGGCGGGTAGGTCCGGCCGGCGAACGAGGGGTCGATGGCCACGCGGGAGCTAGCGAGTCTCGCGGTGCACGGTGTGCCGACGGTCCCGCGGGCAGTACTTCTTCAGCTCGAGCCGGTCGGGGTCGTTGCGGCGGTTCTTGCGGGTGATGTAGTTGCGCTCCTTGCACTCGACGCACGCCAGCGTGATCTTCGGTCGGACATCGGTCTGCTTGGCCATCGTGCTGGCTCCTAGCCTTGTCGGGAGACCCGGTCGGGTCTGGTGCGTCAACGTGCGCGTAGCGGAGGCCGGACTTGAACCGGCGACACAACGATTATGAGCCGTTTGCTCTACCAGGCTGAGCTACTCCGCCGAGCGGGCCGGACCGGCCGAGCCGCCTCCGAGCACGGAGGCGGCCCGAACGCACCGGACCGACCAGAGCCCCCTTACGGAATCGAACCGTAGACCTTCTCCTTACCATGGAGACGCTCTGCCGACTGAGCTAAGGGGGCGCGAGCCCGACGAGGATACAGGGCTCGCGGCGCGCTCTGCCAACTCGATCGTCGAGCGCTCGCGCCGGTGACGCGGACGGCCCCCGACCGGTGGTCCGGTCGGGGGCCGACGCGCGTGGCAGGTGAAGGATTCGAACCTTCGAAGGCATCGCCGACGGATTTACAGTCCGCTCCCATTGGCCGCTCGGGCAACCTGCCGGGCGTCCCGCGCGGGGACCCGGAGAGGATAGCGCGCGAGCCGCAGGCGGCTCACATCCCGTCGGTGTCCGGGCCTACCTCGACTTCGCTGTCGGCCGGCCGTTGCGGCTCGCGACCGCGCAGGACACCGCCGAGGCCGGCGGCGCCGAGCGCCACCAGCACGACCGGCGCGATCCACCGCCCGTCGAAGTCCAGGCCGGCGCCGCCGTCGTCGAGCAGGTGCCCGATCGCGACGGCGACGAACACCAGACCCGCGACCAGGGAGAACACGTCGAGCTCATGACGTCGCACGGCGCACCTCCATGCTGCCGACACCGAGCTCGGCGTCGATGACGAGGACCGCGGCCGACGGGGCCGAGGAGGGCGGCAGGGTGAACCGTTCGGAGACCTCGGTGCCGTCCTGGGAGCGCTGGAAACCGTCGCCGTCGCCGGAGTCCCGCCGGATCTGGCCGGCCCGGACGTCGGCGTCGACCAGCACGATCACGTCGGACGGCACCACGATGAGCAGGTCGCCGACCCCCTGCCGGACCTCGACCCGCTCGCGGCCGGCCGAGCTGAAGTCGACCCGCGACAGGTCGAGGGTCGCCTCGCCGGCACCGAGCCGGTACACCGAGCGGACCTCGGCCACCGTGGCCGGACGCCAGGTCCGGTCGCCGACCCCGCCGCGGACCTGGACACCGGTGAAGGCGGCCGCCGACGCGAGCAGGGTGAGCACCAGGCCGAGCACGACCAGCCCACGCGCCCGGCCGATGAACGCGCCGACCACCAGGCCGATGCCCACGACGCCGAGGGCGGCGGCGATGACGGCCCGCGCCGGCACGTCCGAGTCGGTGGCGGCGTTCCAGCCGATCAGCAGGCCGACGACGATCGCGGCCACGCTGACCGTCACTCGGCCGAGGATCGAGCGCTCCTTCGGCGCGACGGGCACGGGCGGGCCGTAGACCGGGTACGTCTCACCCGGGGGCGGCGGCAGTGGCGGCAGCGGCGCTGTTGGAGCGTACGACGACGGAGGTGCCGCGGCGTACGCCGTGCCGGGGGTCTGCCCGTAGGCGCCGGTCTCGGCCCGGGCCGCGGGCGGCTCGGCCGCCGGCGGCTCCTGCTCGACCGGCAGTGCGCCGGCCGTTGCGGAGCACGAGGACGACGGCAAGCCCGACGACCAGCAGCACCCCGAGACCACCGAGGCCCGGACCGCTGTGGATCAACGAGCCGGTGACCGCCAGGCCGAGCACCAGGACGACGACGAGCACCGCGACGGTCCGGAACCGGGACTTGGAGCGGCCGTTGAACAGGCGCTGACCCTCCGACTCCTCCTCGCCCTCGTCCGGGACCAGCAGCCAGCCCAGGGCGTAGAGCAGGATCCCCGAGCCGCCGAACAGGGTGAGGACGACGAAGAGGATGCGCAGGACGAGCGGGTCGACGCCGGCCCAGCGGCCGAGGCCGCCGGCGACGCCGACCAGCTTCCGGTCGGTGCGGCTGCGGCGCATGGCGGACAGCGGCGGGTAGCCGTGACGCTGCTGCGCGGGGGGTGGGGTGGTGTCTGTGGACATGACCTCATCGTGGCCGCCCGGGCGGTCGCTGCCATCCGGTGACGTCCCTGGCCGGACCCTGGCCGCACCCTGAGGGGGTCTCCGGCGGAGACCTGATGCCGTCCCTTGCTCCCGCGTAGGAGTATCAGGAGGTGAGCACCTCGCCTCCGACCACCCAGCCGGCCCCGCCGCGGCTCTACCGCAGCAGCGAGGGCCGGGTGCTGGCTGGCGTTGCCCGCGGGCTGGCCGACCACCTGGGTGTCGACGTGCTCGTTGTCCGGCTCGCCTTCGTGCTGCTCGCCGCGGCCGGCGGGGCGGGGGTGGCGATGTACGGGCTGTTCTGGGTGTTCGCGCCGCAGAACCCGTACGAGGCCGAGGCGCCGCGGGACCGCGAGCGGGACCTCACCATGCTGCTGGCGCTCGGCTCGCTCACCGCGGGCGGGCTGCTGCTGATGTACGCGCTCGGGCTCGGTCTGCGGCCCGGGCTGGCGGTGCCGCTGGTGGCGCTGGGGGTCGGCGTCAGCATCCTCTGGCGGCAGGCCGACGACGACGCGCGGGCCCGCTGGCGGGCCGCCACCGGGACGCACCGGGTCGGCGGGGCCGCCCGGGCCGGCGTCGGCGTCGCGCTGGTGGTCGTCGGTGCCGCGGCCATCCTCGGCCCGGCGAACCTGGACGGCACCACCGGCGGTCTGGTGGCCGCGCTGGTGGTGGCCGCGGGCCTGGCCCTCGTGAGCAGCCCGTGGTGGGTGCGGATGGCGCGCGACCTCGCGGCCGAACGCAGCGCCCGGATCCGCGAGCAGGAGCGCGCCGAGGTCGCGGCGCACGTGCACGACTCGGTGCTGCACACACTGACCCTCATCCAGCGCCATGTCGACGACCCGCGCGAGGTGACCCGGCTGGCCCGGGCCCAGGAGCGCGAGCTGCGCGGCTGGCTCTACCGGCCGGCCCCCGACGCGACCCAGCACCTCGCGGCCGCGCTGGAGCGGGTGGCCGCCGAGGTGGAGGACGCACACGGCGTCGCCATCGAGGTCGTCGTGGTCGGCGACTGTGCGCTCGACGACCGGCTGACGGCCCTGCGCGACGCGGCCCGGGAGGCCCTGGTGAACGCCGCGAAGTACGCGGCGGGCGCCGCCGTGTCGGTGTACGCGGAGGTGGAGCCGGAGCAGGTGACCGTGTTCGTCCGCGACCGCGGCCCGGGCTTCGACCCGGACACCGTGCCCGAGGACCGGCTCGGCCTGCGACAGTCGGTACGCGGCCGGATGGCCCGCAACGGTGGCACCGCCACCGTCCGCTCCTCCCCCGGTGACGGGACCGAGGTGCAGCTCGAGATGCCCCGCCAGACCAGGAGCGCGCCGTGACCGACCAACCCACTCCCGCCCGGCCCGTGCGGGTCGTGCTCGTCGACGACCACCGGATGTTCCGCTCCGGCGTGCGCGCCGAGCTGGCCGCCGTCGACCCGGCGGTGGAGGTCGTGGGCGAGGCCGAGGACGCCCAGCAGGCGGTCTCGGTGATCACGGCGACCCGGCCCGACGTGGTGCTGCTCGACGTGCACCTGCCCGGCGGCGGTGGGCGGGCGGTGCTGCAGGAGCTGGTGACAGAGCTGCCCGACGTGAAGTTCCTCGCACTGTCGGTCAGCGACGCGCCCGAGGACGTGATCGCGGTGGTCCGCGGTGGTGCTCGCGGCTACGTCACCAAGTCGATCACCGGGCCGGAGCTCGCGGCGGCCGTACGCCGGGTGGCCGACGGCGACGCGGTCTTCTCGCCGCGGCTGGCCGGCTTCGTGCTGGACGCGTTCGCGGCCACCACCGACGTGGCCGAGGTCGACGAGGACCTCGACCGGCTCTCGCAACGGGAGCGGGAGGTGCTGCGGCTGATCGCCCGCGGCTACACCTACAAGGAGGTGGGGAAGGCGCTGTTCATCTCGGTGAAGACCGTCGAGACCCACGTCTCCGCGGTGCTGCGCAAGCTGCAGCTGTCCAACCGGCACGAGCTGACCCGTTGGGCCACCGCCCGCCGCCTGGTCTGAGCTAGCAGCGCAGGTCGGCGTCGAAGCCGTTGCGCAGGAACTGGGTCAGCCGGACCGGGCCACCGGTGAACGAGTAGGCCGGGGTGCATCGCGCGCGGGCCGACGCCTGGGTGCCGACACCGGCGTACCAGACCGGAGCTCGGCCCAGCGAGGCACCACCGGTGATCCGCTGCCACTGGTGCAGCGTGCTGTAGGCGCCGACCCGGCGCACGCCACGTCGCTCCAGCAGGCGCTGGGCGCCGCGCAGGACCGCGGTGTCGTTGCGCAGGAACTTCGGATGGTGGCCGTACTCCAGCGACTCCCAGGTGTTGTGCACCTCGACGTCCAGCCACCAGCTGCTGCGGGTGACGTCCGGGGCGCCCACCGAGGCGGCGGCCGCGCGGGCCCGGGCCAGCGAGTCCTTCGCGGCGTTCCAGCCGTAGTCGAACGCGCATCCCTCCGAGTCGGGCTTGCTCCTCGTGCAGGTGCGCGGCTGGGTCTGCCCGAGCGGCCAGTGCGTCGACAGCCGCGGCCCCGGGTTGGCCGTGTTCACGTAGTAGGCCGGGCGGCCGGCGGACCGGGCCCAGACGATCTGCTCGGCCAGACATGGGTTGACCTCGAACGGGCGGCCCCCGTCGACGCCGACGATGCCGAAGTCGGCGGCGATCGGCAGCGGGCTGCCGCACTGCGGGTAGGACACGTCGTTGCCGCGCTCCCGGGCGGTGAGCGGGATCGCGGCCGCGTCGGCCGCGACCGGCATCGCCAGTCCGGCCAAGGTCGCCAGCACGCCGACCAGGGCGGCCAGCAGGGTGCGGTGTCGAGCCGTGCGCATCCCGGCACCCTAGCCACCCCGTCGAGTGGCGCAATCTTGTGGCGACACGCCGGGGGCAGCCACAAGGTCGCGCCACTCGTCGGGGGGACGGGGATGCCGTCGGGAGCTGTCGGGTCGGATAACGTGCGGGGCATGGCTGACTCGTCCTTCGACATCGTGAGCAAGGTCGACCACCAGGAGGTCGACAACGCGCTGAACCAGACCGCCAAGGAGATCTCGCAGCGGTTCGACTTCAAGAACGTCGGGGCGTCGATCAAGTGGTCCGGCGAGACGGTCCGGATGGAGGCGAACAGCGAGGAGCGGGTGAAGGCGATCCTCGACGTCTTCGAGACCAAGCTGATCAAGCGCGGCATCTCGCTGAAGTCGCTGAAGAAGGGCGACCCGACGTTGTCGGGCAAGGAGTACTACCTGGTCTGCGAGATCGAGCAGGGCATCTCCAGCGAGAACGCCAAGAAGGTCTCCAAGCTGATCCGCGACGAGGGCCCCAAGTCGGTCAAGGCGCAGATCCAGGGTGAGGAGCTGCGGGTCTCGTCGAAGAGCCGCGACGACCTCCAGGCGGTGCAGGCGCTGGTGAAGGGCGCCGACCTCGACTTCGCGGTGCAGTTCGTCAACTACCGCTAGCTGTTCGGTCCGGGAGCACAGCCGACTCCCAGGAAGCTCCCAGCCCGGCCGGGCACCCTGCGGTGGTGCCGCTCGTCAGGTCCTACGTGCGACACCTCGGCGCCGGGCTGCCGTCGCGGCTCCCGGCGTACGGCCCGGCTGTGGTCGTCGCTGCGGTCGCCCTCGTCGCGCGCCTGGCACCCGTCTTGCGCGGCGGGGGCCTCACGGGGGTGCTGGCCTACGACGACGGCGTCTACTACTCGGCGTCCGACTCGCTGCT
This sequence comes from uncultured Actinomycetota bacterium, assembly GCA_963728425.1. GTDB lineage: Bacteria > Actinomycetota > Actinomycetes > JACCUZ01 > JACCUZ01 > JAVEDA01. The sequence goes on along the minus strand of CAVSKC010000016.1, from coordinate 35,316 downwards.
CTCCGGTCGACTTCCCTATCGCGACTACGTCCTGCTGCACCCGCCGGGCATCACGCTGGTGCTGGCGCCGTTCGCTGCCCTCGGGCGGATCGCGGGCGACTCCGAAGGCCTGGCGACCGCCCGGGTGGCCTTCATGGTCATCGGCGCGCTGAGCGCGGTGCTGGTGTGGCGGATCGCCGGCCGGGTGTCGCCGCGGGCCGGCCTGGTGGCCGGCCTGTTCTACGCCGTCTGGCAGCCGGCCGCGTACGCCGAGCGGACCACCCTGCTGGAGCCGTTGGTGAACCTCGGCCTGCTCGGGGCCCTGGTCCTGATCGGCCCGGGCGCCGGCCGTCGCCGGATCGTCGCCGCGGGCGTCGTGCTCGGCCTCGCGGTCGCGGTCAAGGCATGGGCGGTGCTGCCGTTCCTCGTGCTCGCGCTCTGGCTGCTGCGGCGGTCCGGCTGGCGCGCGACTCTCTCGTACGTCGGTGCCGGCGCGGCGGCAGCCGCTGTCGTGTGCCTGCCGTTCCTGGTCCTGGCCGGCCCGCGGATGCTGCGGATGGTGGTGCTCGACCAGCTCGGCCGGCCGAACAACGCGGTGACCACGGTCGACCGGCTGGCCAGCATCGAGGCGCTGCAGATCTCGCCCGGGCCGATGAGCGCCCGGCTGGCAGCGATGGCCGTGCTCCTCGCCGTGGCAGCCGCAGTGGTCGTCGCGACGCTGGCCTGGCGCCGCCCCGCGACCAGGGTCTGGGCCGCCCTGCTCGCAGCGGCCATGCTGCTGCTGGTCACCAGCCCGTCCTACTTCGGCCACTACGGCACCTTCGCGGCACCGGCTCTCGCGCTGCTGGTGGGTGCCGGCGCGGACACGGTCCTGTCCTGGCTCGCCGTCCGGACGCTCGTCGTTCGACCGGTGGTGCCGGCCCTGGGGCTGCTAGTGCTGGCGGTCCTCGGGGCCCACGTCGTCACCCAGCCGGAGGGGCGCCGGCCGCCGCCCGAGAGCGCGATGGCCGACGAGCTCGCCGGGGCCCGCTGCGTCGCGGCCGACAGCGCGGCCGCCCTGGCGGTCGCGGACGTGCTCACCCGGGACCTGCGGGACAGCTGCCCGCTGGTGGTCGACGTGACCGGCCTGACCTACGACCAGGACCGGGGTGACCTCACGTCGGGGCCGACCCCTGCGGCCCGACGGCGGGACCGCGAGTGGCAGCGCTCGGTGGACCGCTACCTGACCGGGGCGAACGCCGTGCTGCTCGACCAGTGGCGCAGCGACGGACTCGACCCGAAGGTGCTGACCCGGCTCGAGCACCGGGACCTCGAGCTCGGCCGGCCGTCGTACCGGGTCTTCGTGCGAGCGTCCTAGCGCTGGTAGCCGGCCATCTGCTCGAGGCGGGCGATCCGCTCTGCCATCGGCGGGTGGGTGGAGAAGAGCTTGGCCACGCCCTCGCCGCGGAACGGGTTGGCGATCATCAGGGCGCTGGTCGTCTGCAGGCTCGGCTCCGGCGGCAGCGGCAGCGCCCGGGTGCCGAGCTCGAGCTTGCGCAGCGCGCTGGCCAGCGCCAGCGGGTCGCCGGTGACCTGGGCGCCCGAGGCGTCGGCCTGGTACTCGCGGGACCGGCTGATCGCCATCTGGATCAGCCCGGCCGCGACCGGGCCGAGGATCAGCACGGCGAGGGCGCCCAGCGGACCGGGGCCGTCGTCGTCGCTGCTGCGCCCGATCGGCACCAGCCAGGCCAGGTAGCCGAGGTACATGATCACGCTGGCCAGCCCGGCGGCCACCGACGAGATCAGGATGTCGCGGTTGTACACGTGCGAGAGCTCGTGGCCCAGCACCCCGCGCAGCTCGCGCTCGTCCAGCAGCCCGAGGATGCCCTCGGTGCAGCAGACCGCGGCGTTGCGCGGGTTGCGGCCGGTCGCGAACGCGTTGGGCGCGTTGGTCGGCGAGACGTAGAGCCGCGGCATCGGCTGCCGGGCCGCGGTCGAGAGCTCGCGGACGATCCGGTACATCGCGGGCTGCTCGGCCTCGCTGACGGGTCGGGCCCGCATCGAGCGCAGCGCCAGCTTGTCGCTGAAGAAGTAGGCGAAGCCGTTGGTCCCGAGCGCGATCAGCACCGCGATGGTGAGCCCGCTGCTGCCGCCGATCCAGGCGCCTGCGAGCAGGATCAACCCGCTCAGCGCGGCGAGCAGGACGGCGGTCTTGGCGCCGTTGGCGTGGCGGTGCACGGTGGAGGAACGCAGGCGGCGGGCGGGAACGTTCCCTGCCATGCCCGGGTCGCCCGCTCAGCCGAACCGCAGCACCAGGCCGGGCGCCACCGAGAGCCACAGGGCGGCACCGAGCGTGACGCCGATCGCCAGGCCGTCGGACCAGGAGATCCGGTACGACGGGGGGCTGGCGGCCGGGTCGGAGCGGGAGTACAGCGTGGCCGCCCACGCCAGGTAGTAGTAGAGGCCGATGACGACGTTGACCGCCATCACCACCGCGAGCCAGCCCACGCCCTGGTCGACCGGCGCCCGGAAGACGACGATCTTGGCGAACAGCCCCAGCAGACCCGGCGGCAGCCCGGCCAGGCAGGCCAGCGCGAAGGCCAGGGCGAAGGCCGTCAGCGGCTCGGTGCGGCCCAGCGCACGGTAGTCGGCGAGCCGGTTGGCCGGCCGGTGCCGCCCGACCAGCGTCACCACCGCGAAGGCGCCGAGGTTCATGACGCCGTAGGCCAGCACGTAGGCGACCGTCGCGGGCAGCACGTCGTCGACGTGCCCGATGCTGGCGGCTCCGAGCGGCACCAGCATGTAGCCGCTCTGCGCGATGGACGACCAGGCGAGCAGCCGGACGGCCTGGGTCTGCCGTAGCGCCGCCAGGTTGCCGACCGTCATGGTGGCCGCGGCCAGCACGGCCAGCGTCGGTCCCCACACGTCGGCGTACGGCGCGAAGCCCCGGGTCAGCAGCAGCGCGAGGCCGACGAAGCCGGCCGCCTTGGACACCACCGACAGGTACGCGGCGACCGGCACCGGTGCGCCCTCGTAGGTGTCGGGCGCCCAGAAGTGGAACGGCACGGCCGCCACCTTGAAGCCGAAGCCGGCGATGGCGAGGACCACCCCGATGAGCAGCACGGCCTTGCGGTCGCCGGGCTGGTCGAGGGCGGTCGCGATCCGGTCCAGGTACACCTGCCCGGTCACCCCGTAGACCAGGCTGAGACCGAACAGCATCACCGCGGTGGACACCACGGAGACCAGGAACAGCTTCAGCGCGGCCTCCGAGCCACGCCCGTCGAACCGGCGCAGGGCGACCAGGGCGAAGGCCGGCAGCGACACGACCTCGAGGCTGACGACCAGGGTGAGCACGTCCCGGCTGGCCGCGAGGGTCAAGGCACCGGACACGGAGCAGAGGAGCAGGAACCAGTACTCCCCCGGCGGGATCCGGCCGAGCCGGACCGTGTCGAGCGAGAGCAGCACGACGACGACGGCCCCGGCCAGGACGAGCGCCTGGAAGACGAGGGTGAGGTCGTCGACGACGTACGAGCACGCGGGCAGCACCAGGCCGTGGCCGGGCACGCAGAACGTCTCCCGCCGGTCGTGCACCAGCGGCGCGAGCAGGCCGAGCGCGGCGAGCAGACCGAGCGCGGCCAGCCAGCCGGTGACGTGGCGGCGCAGGGGCGGCAGGAACGCGTCGAGCACGAGCAGCAGCAGCGCCAGCAGCGCCACCAGCAGCGGCGCGGCGATGGCCAGCCAGTCGACGGACTGCACCGAGGTGGGCATCAGGAGCTGCCCAGCAGCCGGCGTACGACCGGGTCGGTAGCCCGGAGCAGCCAGCCGGGCCACAGCCCGAACGCCACGACCAGGACCACGACCGGCGACCAGACGACCAGCTCGTGGGTGGTGGCGTCGCGCAGCAGCACCGCGTCCTTCCAGGCCTGGAACGAGCTGCCCTGCGCCACCCGGCGCACGACCATCACGAAGTACGTCGTGGTGAGCACCACGCCGACCCCGGCCAGGGCCATCAGCACCAGGTAGTACGGCCGCGACAAGCCGGGCGCCGGGTCGAAGGCACCGAGCAGCACGAGCATCTCGCCCCAGAACCCGGCCAGCCCGGGCAGGCCGAGGCTGGCGACCGCGGCGAAGGCGAGCAGCCCGCCGAGGCGCGGCATCCGTTCGTAGAGGCCGCCCCCGAGCAGGTCGAGGTCGGCGGTGTGGTGCCGGTCCTTGATGGCACCGGCCAGGAAGAACAGCAGGCCGGTGATCAGGCCGTGCGCGACGTTGGCATAGAGCGCACCGTTGATGCCGACCGGCGTGAGCGTCGAGATGCCGAGCAGCACGAAGCCCATGTGCCCGACGCTGGAGAACGCGATCAGCCGCTTGAGGTCGGTCTGCGCCAGGCAGGCCAGCGAGCCGTAGAGGATGCCGACGACGGCCAGTGCGCCGAGGAACGGCGCCAGCGCCTCGGCGCCCTCCGGCACGATCGGCACCGCGATGCGGATCAGGCCGTAGGTGCCCATCTTCAGCAGCACGCCGGCGAGCAGGACCGAGCCGACGGTCGGAGCCGCGGTGTGCGCGTCCGGCAGCCACGAGTGCAGGGGCCAGATGGGGGCCTTGACCGCCAGCCCGAGCGCGACGGCCAGGAAGGCGAGCACCTGGGTGCGGTGGCTCATGCCCGCGCCGGCCCGGCTGGTCAGCTCGACGATGTCGAAGGTGCCGGCGGTGAGACCGACGAGCAGGATGCCGAGCAGCATCACCGCGCTGCCCAGCACGGTGTAGAGGATGAACATGTTGGCCGCGCGGAGCCGGCCGCCGGGATCTTGTCGTCGCCCCACTGGGCGATGACGAACCACATCGGCACCAGCACGACCTCGAAGAACACGAAGAACAGCAGCAGGTCGAGGGCCACGAAGGTGCCGAGCATGCCCACCTCGAGCAACAGCAGCAGACCGACCAGCGCCCGCATCCGTTGCGCCTCGGGCCGGACCCGCAGCAGGTAGACCATGCAGAGCAGGGTGAGGAACGCCGTGAGCAGCACCAGCGGCGAGGAGATGCCGTCGGTGCCGAGGTGGAACCGCAGCCCGAGGTCGGGTACCCACTCGACGTTGGTCTCCGGGCGCGCGGCTGCCGCCCAGACCGACACCGCGAGGGTGGCCGCGCTGACGACGACGCCGAGCCGGACGGCAACCCGCTCGGCGGCCGGCCCCGGTAGCACGAGCAGGGCCAGCGCGCCGACGGCCGGGACCGCCAGCAGCAGCGGCAGCAACCAGTCGCTCATGTGAGCACCACCACGCCGGCGACGATGAGCAGCACGCCCGCGAGCAGGCCGGTGAGGTACGTCGTGATGTTGCCGCCCTGGGTCCGGGCGACCGCGCCGGACAGCCAACGGGCACCCCACCCGGTGCCGAGCACCGCGCCCAGGACGACGTCGTCGTCGGTCCGGCGGACCGCCCGGGTGGCCAGCCGCACCGGCCGGACGAGCGTCCGGTCGTAGAGCTCGTCGACGTAGAAGGCGTGCACGAGGGCAGGCCGCCGGCGGCCCAGCGCGAGCGACGGGTCGGCAGCGGGATCGCGCCGCCAGATCCGCCACACCGCGGCCGCGCCGGCGACGGCGAGCACGAGGGACAGCCCCGACGTGACGAGCCCCAGGTGCAGCTCGACCTGGGCCACGTCTCGCCCATCGGTGACCGCTAGCGGTCCCCGCGCTTGCGCAGGCGCCAGCCACTCCGGCAGCCACCCGGAGGGGAGGCCGACGAGACCCAGCAGGGTCGCCGGGACGGCGAGCACGACCAGCGGCCAGCGCATCGCGGCCGACGGCTCGTGCCCGGCGACACCGCCGCGCGGATCGCCGAAGAACGTCATCAGCCAGAGCCGGGTGACGTAGGCCGCGGTGACGGCGACCGTCACGAGGCCCACGACGAGCACCAGCCATCCGGTCCAGGCTGCGGCCGGACCGTCGTGGTGCGCGGCGGTCTCCTCGGCCGCCCCCAGCACCGCCTCCTTGGAGAAGAAGCCGGAGAACGGCGGCAGCCCTGCCAAGGCCGCGAGCCCGACGGTCATCGTCAGGAAGGTGACCGGCATGAGCCGGCGCAGGCCGCCCATGTCCGGCATCAGGTTGGTGCCGACCGCGTGGATCACCGAGCCGGCCGCCAGGAACAGCAGCGCCTTGAAGGCGGCGTGGGTGAGCAGGTGGAAGATGGACGCGACCGCGGAGCCGACCGCGAGAGCGGCCAGCATGTAGGCGAGCTGGCTGACCGTCGAGTAAGCCAGCACCCGCTTGATGTCGTCCTGCGCCAGCGCCGCGAGGGCGCCGCCGAGCATCGTGATGCAGGCGATCACCGCCATCACGGCCAGCGTCGTCGGCGAGAGCAGGAACACGTCGAAGAGACGGACCACCAGGTAGATGCCGGCCGCCACCATGGTCGCGGCGTGGATCAGGGCGCTGATCGGGGTCGGGCCGGCCATCGCGTCCGGCAGCCAGGTGTGCAGCGGGAACTGCGCCGACTTCCCGACCACGCCGCAGAGCAGCAGGAGGGTAGCCACGGTGACCGTGTGCTCGGGTACCACGGCGACCAGCGCACCCGTCTCGAGCCGACCGTTCTGAATTGCGGCGCTGGTGACGATGCGGTCGATGTTGAATGTCCCGAATACGTGGCCGAGTGTGAAGATGCCGAACAGGAAGCCCACGTCGCCTAGCCGGGTGATGACGAGCGCCTTCACCGCACCCGCCCGCGAGCCCTCCTGCTCCCAGTGGTGCCCGATCAGGAAGTAGGAGCAAACGCCCATGACCTCCCAGCCGACGAGCAGCACGAACAGGTCGTCGGCGAAGACCACCAGGAGCATGGCGGCGGTGAACAGCGATACGAACGCTGCGTACGACGAGTAGCGGGGGTCGCCCTTGAGATATGCGGTCGAGTAGACCTGCACGGCCAGCGCGACCACCGTGACCGCGACCGACACCACTGCGGCCAGCCCGTCGAGCCGCAGGTCGAGGCCGAACGTCAGGCCGCCGCCCAGCGGCACCGTGTCGAGGCTGCCCCGCTCGAGCAGACCGTCGGTGGTGACCGCGCGCGCGGCCAGCACCACCGTCGCGACCAGCGACAGCGTGGTGCCGGCGATCGCGACCGGGACCACGATCCGCGGCTGCAGCCGGCCGCCGAGGAACCCGACGACGGCAGCCAGCGCCGGCGCCAGCAGCGCGACGTACACCGCGGTCACGAGGTCTGCTCCGGCGCCCGCTCCTGCAGCTCGTGCAGCTCGTCGAGCTGGGTCGTCTCACGGTTGCGGAAGACGAGCAGCACGATCGACAGGCCGAGCCCGACCTCCGCGGCAGCGATGGTGATGACGAACAGCGTGAACACCTGGCCCGCCAGCAGCTCGTCGCGCAGCCACGCGTCGAACGCCACCAGGTTGATGTTGACCGCGTTGAGCATCAGCTCGACCGCCATCAGCACGAGGATCGCGTTGCGCCGAGCCAGCACGCCGTAGACCCCGATGCAGAACAGCAGCGAGGCCAGCAGCACCGGCATCAACAGCGGCATCAGCGGCCCTCCCGCACGGGCCGGTCGTCGTCGGTGCTGATTTCTTGGGGGCTGATTTCTTGGGTACCGATGTCGCGGCGGGACAGGACGATGGCTCCGACCAGGGCGGCGAGCAGCAGCACCGAGAGCACCTCGAAGGGCAGCACCCAGGCCCGGAAGAGGGCAGTCCCGGTGGACGCCGACGACCCGCGGCCGGCGTCGTCGCCGAGCTCGATCCGCTCTCCGTGGAAGGCCTGGGCCGCCGCGACGAAGACGACGGCGGCCAGCCCGACCGCGACCACGGCGGCGGCCGCGCGCTGCAGCGGCGGCCCGTCCAGGTCCAGCGAGACGCCGATCGGTGCCTTGGTCAGCATCAGGCCGAACAGCAGCAGCACCACGACCGCGCCCACGTAGATCAGCACCTGCACCCAGGCCACGAACTCGGCCGACAGCAGCAGGTAGCAGCCGGCGACCGAGCCGAGGGTGACGACCAGCCAGAGCGCGGCGTGCACCAGCTGGTGGGTGGTGACCACGAGCAGCGCGGACGCCACCGCCACCACGCCCAGCAGCCCGAAGACCGCCTCGACCAGGCTCACTGCTCGAGGGCCTTGTCGGCCGCCTTGCGTGCGGCGTCGACCTCCTTGGCCCGCACACCGTGCTCGTCGTGCGCAGGCGGCGGCGGCACGGTCTGCATCCACTCGCCGAGCCGGTCCTTGCCGTGCGTGAGGTCGCGGATGTCCAGCTCGGAGTACTCGAACTCCGGCGACCAGAACAATGCGTCGAACGGGCAGACCTCGATGCAGATGCCGCAGTACATGCACAGCGAGAAGTCGATGTCGAAGCGGTCCAGCACGTTGCGCTGCCGCTCGCGGCCGCCCTCGGGCGCCGGGATCGTCTCCTTGTGCGAGTCGATGTAGATGCACCAGTCGGGGCACTCGCGGGCGCACAGCATGCAGACCGTGCAGTTCTCCTCGAGCAGCGCGATGACACCGCGGCTCCGTGGCGGCAGCTCGGGCTTGACGTCGGGGTACTGCTGGGTGACCGACCGGCGGCCCATCGTGCCCAGCGTCACCGCCAGCCCCTTGACCAGGCCGGGCACCTTCACCGCAGGCATCTTCATGAGATCGCCACCGCCACCACTCCTGTCAGTGCGAGCTGTGCGAGCGCCACCGGGACGAGACCCTGCCAGGCCAGCCGCTGCAGCTGGTCCTCGCGCAGCCGCGGGTAGGACACCCGCAGCCAGATCACGACGAACGACAGAGCGAAGGTCTTGAGCAACGTCCAGACGACACCCGGTGCCCCGCCGAGCGAGGTGTCGAACGGGCCCTTCCAGCCGCCGAGGAAGAGCACCGTGGTCAACGCGGCGAGCACGACGATCCCGACGTACTCGGCGAGCAGGAACAGGGCGAACCGCAGCCCGGTGTACTCGGTGTAGGCGCCGAAGATGATCTCCGAGTCGGCCACCGGCATGTCGAACGGCGGTCGCTGCAGCTCGGCCAGCCCGGCGACGAAGAAGACGACGCCGCCCGGCAGCTGCCACAGCAGCCACCACGGCTCCCACGCCTCGACGATGCCCGACAGCGAGAGGGTGCCGGCCGCCATGGCCACCGACGCGGCCGCGAGCAGGAACGGCAGCTCGTAGGCCATCAGCTGGGCCGCCGAGCGCAGCCCGCCGAGCAGGGAGTACTTGTTGGCACTGGCCCAGCCGGCCATCAACGAGCCGAGCACGCCGACGCCCATCACGGCGATCACGAAGAAGATGCCGGCGTCCAGCTCCTGCGCGACCCCGCCGCCAGGGGCCACCGGGATCGCCACCAGGACGACGAGGTAGGGGATCAGGCCGACCGCGGGAGCGAGCTTGAACACGGTGCGGTCGGCGGCCGCCGGCACCAGGTCCTCCTTCTGGGCGAACTTCACGCCGTCGGCCACCAGCTGGGCCCAGCCGTGGAAGCCGCCGGCGTACATCGGCCCGAGCCGGCTCTGCATGTGCGCCATCGCCTTGTGCTCGGTCTGCCCGACCAGCAGCGGCAGGGTGAGGAAGGCGACCAGGACCAGCACCAGGCGGAGCGCCACCTCGAGCACGTCGGTCACCGCGGGCCCCACACCTCGGGGTCGGGTACGCCGGGTGGCCGGGTCTTGCGCCGGCTCGGGGCCGCTCCCTCGTCGGACTCGCCCGGCTCCTTGGCACCCGGCCAGGCCTTGGCCGCGCGGGCCGCCAGCACGAAGGACTTGCGCAGCGGGTGGCCCTCGAAGCCGTCCGGCAGCAGCAGCGGCACCAGGTGTGGGTGGCCGGCGAAGTCGACCCCGAACATCTCGAACGTCTCGCGCTCGTGCCAGGACGCACCGGCGAAGACACCGGTCGCGGTGGCCAGCGTCGGCGCGTCGGCAGGGACCCGGGTGCGCAGCAGCAGGTGCTCGCGGCGTCCCATCGACCACAGGTGCACCACCACGTCGAAGCCCGGCTCATCGGCCGCGTCGAGCTGGTCGACCGCGGTGAGGAAGTCGAAGTAGGTGAAGCCCTGCTCGTCCCGGGCGGCGGTCAGCTCCTGCACCCAGGAGCCGGGCGGCACGTCCCGCTCCACCGCGGGCGTCGGCTCAGGCATCGGGCACCGGCACCGACCTGATCGGACCGCGCGGGGACTGCGGCAGGTAGCGGTCCCCCAGCGTCTCGGCCGCGATCTTCTCCTGGAGCTTGAGGATGCCCTGCAGCAGCGCCTCCGGTCGCGGCGGGCAGCCCGGCACGTACACGTCGACCGGGATGATCTGGTCGACGCCCTTGGTGACGCAGTAGGAGTCCCAGTAGGGACCGCCGGAGTTGGAGCAGGCGCCGAACGAGATGACGTACTTGGGCTCCGGCATCTGCTCGTAGAGCCGCTGCACCGCCGGTGCCATCTTGTCGGTGACGGTGCCGCTGACCACCATCAGGTCGGCCTGCCGCGGGCCGGGGGCGAACGGGATCACGCCGAGCCGGATGAAGTCGTGCCGGGACATCGACGAGGCGATGAACTCGATCGCGCAGCACGCCAGGCCGAAGTTGAACACCCACAGGCTGTAGCGGCGGCCCCAGTTGAGCACCAGGCGCATCGGCTCCGGGGCGAGGCGCTGCAGCGCGCCCAGGTGCGGCGGCCCGACGGCCGGGGACGGCAGGTCTACCGCCACGCCAAGACCCCCTTGCGCCAGGCGTAGAGCAGGCCGACCGCGAGGAACGCGATGAAGACGAACATCTCGACCAGGGTGGTGGCCCCGAAGCCCGGCGCCGCGAAGATCGTCGCCCACGGGAACAGGTAGATCGCGTCCACCGCGAACACGACGTAGAGGTAGGCGAACACGTAGTAGCGCAGGTGGCTCTGCGCCCAGCCCTCGCCCACCGGGTCGACGCCGCACTCGTAGGTGACCGCCTTGTCACCACCTGGGACGGTCGGTCTCAGCATCCGGTTGGCCGCGAAGGCCACCGTGACGAACGACACCCCGACGAGGAGGACCAGGCCCACCAGGGCGTAGCCGCCGTAGAAGCCGTCCACCGCGCCTCCTCGATCCACCAGTCGATCTTGTGGCGGTTGCGAGTCTAGGGCCAGCGGCAACCTACGGCGACGTAGGCTGAAGGACGTGGTCAAGGACGTGCAGCAGCTGGACCGGGTGATCATCCGTTTCGCCGGTGACTCGGGCGACGGGATGCAGCTCACCGGTGACCGCTTCACGACCGAGACGGCGTCGTTCGGCAACGATCTGTCGACCCTGCCGGACTTCCCGGCCGAGATCCGCGCACCGGCCGGGACGCTGCCAGGAGTGTCGGCCTTCCAGCTGCACTTCGCCGACCACGACATCATGACGCCGGGCGACCGGCCCGACGTGCTGGTCGCGATGAACCCCGCGGCGCTCAAGGCCAACATCGGCGACCTGGAACGCGGCGCGGACATCATCGTGAACACCGACGAGTTCACCAAGCGCAACCTGACCAAGGTCGGCTACGCCGCGAACCCCCTCGACGACGGCTCGCTGGAGGCCTACACCGTGCACGCGGTGGGTCTCACCTCGATGACCGTCGAGGCGCTCAAGGGCATCGACATCACCAAGAAGGAGGCCGAGCGGGCGAAGAACATGTTCGCCCTCGGCCTGCTGTCCTGGCTGTACAACCGCCCGACCGAGGGCACCGTGACGTTCCTCCAGACGAAGTTCGCCCGGGTCCCGGAGATCCTGCAGGCCAACCTCGTGGCGTTCCAGGCGGGCTGGTCGTTCGGGGAGACCACCGAGGACTTCGCGGTCTCCTACGAGATCAAGCCGGCCCAGCTGCCCACGGGGCGCTACCGGAACATGTCGGGGAACCTGGCGCTGTCCTATGGCCTGGTGGCCGCCTCGCAGCTCACCGGACTGCCGCTGTTCCTCGGGTCCTACCCGATCACCCCGGCGTCGGACATCCTGCACGAGCTGAGCAAGCACAAGCGGTTCGGCGTGCGCACGTTCCAGGCCGAGGACGAGATCGCGGCCGTCGGCGCGGCCCTCGGGGCGTCGTACGGCGGGTCACTGGCCGTCACGTCGACATCCGGTCCCGGGCTGGCGCTGAAGGCCGAGACGATCGGCCTCGGCGTCTCCCTCGAGCTGCCCCTGATCGTGGTCGACGTGCAGCGCGCCGGGCCCTCGACCGGCATGCCGACCAAGACCGAGCAGGCCGACCTCCTGCAGGCGATGTTCGGCCGCAACGGCGAGGCACCGGTGCCGATCGTCGCGCCGCGCTCGCCGGCCGACTGCTTCGACACCGCGATCGAGGCCGCCCGGATCGCCACCACCTACCGGGTGCCGGTCATCCTGCTCTCCGACGGCTACCTCGCGAACGGGTCCGAGCCGTGGAAGATCCCTGACGTCGAGGACCTGCCGGACCTGCGGGTCCGGTTCGCCACCGAGACCAACGCCGAGGAGGACGGCAGAGCGGTCTTCCACCCCTACCTGCGCGACCCCGAGACGCTGGCCCGCCCGTGGGCGGTGCCGGGGACGGCAGGGCTCGAGCACCGGATCGGCGGCATCGAGAAGGCCGACGGCACGGGCAACATCTCCTACGACCCGGCCAACCACGACTTCATGGTGCGCACCCGGCAGGCCAAGGTCGACGCGGTGGCCGCGACCATCCCGCCGCTCGAGGTCGAGGACCCGTCCGGCCAGGCGCGAGTGCTGGTGCTCGGCTGGGGCTCGACGTACGGGCCGATCGGCGCCGCCTGCCGGCTGGTGCGGGCCACCGGCGCGCAGGTCGCCCAGACGCACCTGCGCCACCTCAACCCGTTCCCGAACGACCTCGGCGACGTCCTGCGCCGCTACGACCGGGTCCTCATCCCGGAGATGAACCTCGGCTACGGCTTCGGCGGCCAGCTCGCGATGCTGGTGCGGGCCAAGTACCTCGTCGACGCGATCGGCTACCACCAGGTGCGCGGGCTGCCGTTCAAGGCCGAGGAGCTCGCCGGGGTCATCACCACCTGCATCGACGACATCGGAACCGGGGACATCGGATGACCGAGTACCGCTCGCTGGACCTGGTGCCGAAGGCCCGGGAACCCCAGTCGACCAAGGACTTCAAGACCGACCAGGAGGTGCGCTGGTGCCCGGGCTGCGGGGACTACGCGATCCTCGCCGCGGTCCAGTCGTTCATGCCCGAGCTCGGCCTGGCCCGGGAGAACATCGTCTTCGTCTCCGGCATCGGCTGCTCGTCGCGGTTCCCGTACTACATGGACACGTTCGGGATGCACTCGATCCACGGCCGCGCGCCGGCGATCGCGACCGGTCTGGCCGCTTCCCGGCCGGACCTCTCGGTGTGGGTCGTCACCGGTGACGGCGACGCGCTCTCGATCGGCGGCAACCACCTGATCCATGCGCTGCGGCGCAACGTGAACCTCAAGATCCTGCTGTTCAACAACCGGATCTACGGGCTGACCAAGGGCCAGTACTCCCCGACGTCCGAGCTGGGCAAGATCACCAAGTCGACGCCGCTCGGGTCGCTGGACTCGCCCTTCAACCCGGTGTCGCTGGCGCTGGGCGCCGAGGCGTCCTTCGTGGCCCGGTCGATCGACTCCGACCGCAAGCACCTGACCTCGGTGCTGCGCGCGGCCGCCGCCCACGAGGGCACCGCGCTGATCGAGATCTACCAGAACTGCAACATCTTCAACGACAACGCCTTCGAGACGCTCAAGGACCCGGCGACCCGCGACGACTTCACCATCCGGCTCGAGCACGGGCAGCCGATCATCTGGGGCGTCGACGGCGAGCACGCCGTCGTCCGCGACCACGACACGTCGCTCAAGGTGGTGGAGACCGCGTCGGTCGACGCCGCCGACATCGTCGTGCACGACGTGCACGCCGAGGACCCCTCGCACGCGTTCGACCTGTCCCGGCTGGCCGAGGCCTCGCACGCCCGCACCCCGATCGGCGTCTTCCGCGACGTCGACCGCCCCGTCTACGACGTGATGATGCGCGACCAGCTGGACAAGGCCGCCGAGACCCAGGGCGCCGGCGACACCGACGCCCTCACCGACCTCCTCGCCGGCTCCGACACCTGGACCGTCGGCTGACGCTCGGTATTGCTCCTCACCTCAGCTCCAAATGATCACGGTTCCGTGATCGTTGGTGGTCAACCGAGGTGAATTCGGCACGGTCGACCGCCAAACGAGCGGTAGGGGCCCAGCCCGAACCGTGAGACAGCAGCAAACCAGGTGGACACTCCTGACATCGGCCCCGTAGCGTCGGGCGTGTGACGGCGGACCGGCGAGGCGTGCTGTACGGCGTCGCCTGCTACCTGCTGTGGGGGCTGTTCCCGCTCTACTGGCCGCTGCTCGAGCCGGCCGGCTCGATCGAGATCCTGGCCCACCGGATCGTCTGGTCGCTGCTCGTCGTCGCCACCGTGCTCGCGGTCACCCGCAGCTGGGCGTGGATCCGGCCGCTGCTGGCCGACCGCGCGACGCTGGCCCGGATGGCGCTGGCAGCGGTCCTGATCGCCGTCAACTGGGCGACCTACATCTGGGGCGTCAACAACGAGCACGTCGTCGAGACCTCGCTCGGCTACTTCATCAACCCGGTCGTGACCGTGCTGATCGGCGTCCTCGTCCTGCACGAGCGCCTACGTCCGGTGCAGTGGGTCGCCATCGGGCTCGGCACGGTCGCGGTCGTGGTCCTCGCCGTCGACTACGGCCGGCCGCCGTGGATCGCGCTGACGCTGGCCTTCTCGTTCGGCACCTACGGCCTGCTGAAGAAGCAGGTCGGCGTCACCGTGGGCGCGGTCCAGTCGCTGACCGTGGAGACCGCGGTGCTGTTCGTGCCGGCGCTGACCTTCCTGGTCGTGCTGGACGCCCGCGGCGACGGCCAGCTCGGCCACTCCGGCCTGGGTCACGGACTGCTGCTCGCCAGCGCGGGGATCGCCACCGCCGTACCACTCCTGTTCTTCGCCAGTGCGGCGCGACGGATCCCGCTGTCGACCCTCGGCCTGCTCCAGTACCTCGCGCCGGTGCTGCAGTTCCTGACGGGTGTCCTGCTGTACGACGAGCCGATGCCGGCCTCGCGGCTGGTCGGGTTCGCGCTCGTGTGGGCCGCGCTGGCCGTCCTGACCTTCGACGGTCTGCGACAGGGTCACCGCACCCGCCGTGGTGCGCGCACGGACGAAGCCGCGTTGACGCCGGTGGCCTGAGGGTCCGCCGTGCGCTCGGTCCGCGCCATGTCGCGCTGCGAAGATCACGATGGCCCCTCGTCGCCGGGCCGCTGCCTGCCGGTCCGTTGCTCGCCTTCGGCGGCTCCACTCTGGCGATCAGCCGGGCGTCGGGAGTAGCGTCGCTCGTGGTAGTAGTCATCGCGCCGCTGGCGGCTCCCGGGCACCATCCACTTCCGACGCAAAACGTCGCATCTTGCGGACTGGATGACTGACCATGGGGACTTTGCGTGTCAACCCAACACCTGCCGCCAGCAACTCGACCTCCCCGCCAGTCGCTCGCCCGGACTCCAACGTGCGTCGGACCGCCCGAATCGTTGGGGTCCTTTTTCTTGCGGGCTACTTGACCTACGGAGTAGGCAACCTCATCGCGACGGGCATCGTCGACTCCGGTGACCGCAGCGACTCCACCGCGTTGTTCGTCACCGGCATCGCGCTGATGCTGCTCAACTCGGCAATCGTGATCGGCATCGGTGTCCTGATGTTCCCGATCCTGCGAGCCCACAACCAGGCCATAGCCGCGGGCTACCTGGGCACGCGGATCTTCGAGGGCGTCGTCCTGGCCATCGGTGTCGTAAGTCTCATCGTCCTGACCGGCTCCGACGCCATCGACGCGAATGCCGCCTTCTACAACGTCGCGGAGGCTGGGCTCGGTATCGGAAGCCTCTTCTTCTGCTCTCTGCTCTTCCGCACCGGACTAGTTCCGCGTTGGCTAGCTGCCTGGGGCTTCATCGGCTACGCATGCTTCGCCGCGGGCAACCTGCTGGAGCTGTTCGGCGTCGCGGGCGCCGCGCTCGTCGCCGCCATCCCCGGTGGATTGTTCGAGCTGACATTCGCCATCTGGCTGATCGCCCGAGGGTTCGCCCACACCGCGACCATCGTCCGGCCGCGCGAGAGCACCTGACTGACGTTTTGGACCACAGTCAGTAGTGCCGGTTCCGGTCGGTTGTGCCTGCAGTCGAGCGACAGCGCGGATCACTTATGCGCGGTGGGCGGTGCGGCGTTGGCTCCCCGTCACCAGGCGTACGCCTGCGGGGCTTCCCCCGGCCCCGGCCAGATCTGGTCGAGTCGCTCCATGACCTCGGCGTCCAACTGCACCGACAGCGCGCCGAGGTCCGATCGCAGTTCCTCGATCGTCATCGCTCCGACGATCGCGGTGGAGACGACGGGGTTGCGCAGCAGCCAGGCCAGCGCCACGTCCGCCGGCTTCGCGCCCAACTCCCGGCACAGCCCTTCGTACGCTTCGAGTTGGTCGCGGTGCGCGTCGATGCGTTCGCTGGATCGTCGCTGCGATGCGTCCCTCGGTGGCGGCTTCAGGACGCCGGCGAGCAGGCCGGCGTGAAGCGGGCTGTACGGGATCAGGCCGATGCCGAGGTGGCGCAGCGCGGGGATCAGCTCCATCTCCACGGCCCGCACGGCGAGGTTGTACAGGCTCTGCTCGGAGACCAGGCCCAGGAAGTGCCGTGCCGAGGCGGCGGACTGGGCGAGGGCCACGTCCCAGGCGGCGAAGTTGCTGCTGCCGACGTAGCTGATCTTGCCCTCGCGGACCAGCTGCTCCATCGCCTGCCAGATCTCCTCCCACGGCGTGGCCCGGTCGACGTGGTGCATCTGGTACAGGTCGATGTGATCCGTCTGCAGCCGCCGCAGGCTCGCCTCGCACGCACGCCGGATGTGGTACGCCGACAGCCGGCGGTCGTTCGGGCCGAGGCCCATCGGCTGGTACACCTTCGTGGCCAGGACGATGTCGTCGCGGTGGCCGCTGCGCTGCAGCCACCGGCCGATGATCTCCTCCGAGATGCCGTACCCCTTGTCCATGTCCGGCGACTGCGGACCGCCGTAGACGTCGGCGGTGTCGAAGAAGTTGATGCCCGCGTCGATCGCGGCGTCCATCACCGCGAAACTGGTCGACTCGTCCATGGTGAAGCCGAAGTTCATGGTCCCCAGGCCGATCCGGCTGACCAGCAGACCCGAGCGGCCCAGGTGCCCGTACGCCATCTCGTCGCTCATGCCGGGAGCGTACGGACCGTCCGGTCGCGCCGGAAGGAGCTGCCCTCGTAGGCGCTCAGCGCGACCGGTAGCCAGTTCTGTTCGTCGTGTCAGCCGCCGACCGAGTTGCTGGTAGGGGCACCTCTGCGGCATCATCTTCGCCTGTTGCTGACTCTCGGACACATCCGTGGCTGATGTGGTCAACGAGGCCTGCCGCTCGACGCACCAGACTCAGCCGCCACGAATGTGTCCCCCGAGTCAGCGGGGGCCGTACCGCGGCGGCCAAGGGATATCCACCTGCTGACGTACTGTCCGGCACGGCCCACCCACACCCGCACGGCCCCGGCGAGCAGCCCCTTAGCCGACCAGCGCGTCCAGCGCAGCATCGACGTCCGCCTCGGTGGAGTAGAGGTGGAACGACGCACGCAGCGCGCCGGCCCGGGTGGCCGCGCGGATCCCGGCCCGCTCCAGCTTTCCCGGGCACCCTCGACCGTCGTCGACACGATGGCCGTCCCGCCGGGCGGCAGACCGAGGCCGGCACGGAACCGGTCGGCCAGCGCCACGTCGTACGCCCGGATCTGCTCGATGCCGATCTGCTCCAGCAGCTCGAGGGCCGGCGCTGTGCCCACCCAGCTGAACCACGCCGGCGAGACGTCGAACCGGCGGGCGTCGGTCGCGAGCCGCAGCGGCGGCCCGTAGTACGACGTGTGGACGTCGGCGCCGGCGTACCAGCCGGCGTTGATCGGCCGGAGCCGCTCGCTGCAGCCGCTCGGACAGCGCGAGGAACACCGTGCCGCGCGGCGACATCAGCCACTTGTAGCCGATGCAGACGAACGCGTCGACCTGGCTCGCGTCCGCCGGCAGCCAGCCGACGGCCTGGCTGCCGTCGACGGCGACGAGCGCGTCGACCGCCCGGGCCGCCGCGACGATCGTCGTCCAGCGCCGCGATCTCACCGGTCGGCCGACTGCACCAGGCTGGTCGCCACCAGCGTGTGCCCGGGGTGATCTCATCGAGCAGCCGGTCGGTGGGGACCGTGACGACCTGGACGCCGCGGTCCTCCTGCACCAGCCACGGGAACAGGTTCGAGGTGAACTCGACCTCCGGGACGACGACCCGCGCGCCGTCCGGCAGCGACGCCGCGACCATGCCGAGCGGCTCGGACACGGTGCCGCCGACCGCGACCCGGTCGGCTCGACCTGCACGAGGCGGGCGAACGCCCGCCGGGCCCGCTCGGTCGACTCGCCCCAGGGCTCCCAGCTGTCGGAGCCGTGCCGCCACACCTCCAGCGCCTGCTGGAGCTCGTCCCAGGCGGGCCGCGGGCGGCAGCCCGTAGCTCGCGGTGTTGAGCCAGCCCGGCTCGGGGTCCCAGAGGGCGCGCACCGGTCGACGTCCATGACACGATCCTGCCCGGTCAGCGGAACGCCGCGATGACCTCGCCGAACCGCTCGCAGCGAGCGCCGGGTCGGTGAGGTCGGGCAGCCGCACCATCACCTCGCTCACCCCGGCCTCGGCCAGCTCGCGGCACCGGCCGACGTGGTCGGCGACCGTGCCGGCGTTGACCGATCGCCGCGTAGCTCGCCGGGTCCTGCGCGGCGCGGCCGCAGCCGCTCCACCAGCTCGGCGACCTGCGCGTCGTCGGCGCCGACCAGCGCCGTCGACAGGTGGGTCAGCGCGACCTTCGCCGGGTCCCGGCCGGCGTCCACGCAGTGCTGCGCGCAGCACGGCGGCCTTGTGCCGCACGGCGTCGCGTCGCCGAAGACGTTGGCCGCGTCGGCGTACCGCGCCGCCAGCCGCAGCGTGCGCCGCTCGCCGCCGCCGCCCACGACGATCGGCACGTGCTCCTGCAGCGGCCGCGGGTAGCACGACGCCTCCGGCACGCGAGCACCCGGCCCTCGAACGGCGGGCTGCCCGGTCCCCACAGCACCGGCAGCAGCCGCAGCGCGTCCTCGAGCAGCGCGTACCGCTCGGCGACGGGCGGGAACTCCCAGCCGTAGGCGGGGTGCTCCTCGGCGAACCAGGCCAGCCCCAGGCCGCACACCGCGCGGCCGCCGCTGAGCACGTCGAGCGTCGCGACGATCTTGCCGAGATGCGCGACGTTGCGGTACGTGATGCCGGTGACCAGCGCGCCGAGCCGGACCCGCTCGGTGCACGCGGCCAGGTACGCCAGCGTGGTGTAGCTCTCCAGGAAGTCCTCCCACGCGCCGGCCGACCTGCGGGATCTGGCGGAAGTGGTCCATCACGTAGATCGCGTCGAAGCCGGCCTCCTCGGCGCCGGCGGCGATCTCGCGCAGCCACTCGCGCGGTCGCCGGCGCCCCGCCGGGGCGACGAACGTGCCGAGGTGCAGGCCGAACCGCAGCCCGGTCGGCCGCTCGGGCTGCCGGCGCACGGCCGCCGCGGCCGCGACGAACGCCGCCGGCACCACCCGCACCGGCTGCGGCGCGAGCACCGTCGTCGAAGCCCTCGCCGGCAGCAGCTCGCGCACGGCCGGCCCAGGCGCGCAGCTGGCCGGTCAGCACGTCGGCCGGGATGCGCTTCGGCCGGGCCCGGTTGCGGGCCCGGCACTCCGCGGCCGGGGTGTCGAACGCGACCGCGACGCAGGGCAGCCCGTGCTCCCGGGCCAGCGCGAGCCAGGCCGGCGCCGGTCGGCGTCCAGGCCGAGCGTGTCGATGACCGTGGTGAGCCGGCGGCCGACCCGCAGCCGGACGACGTCGTCGAGCAGCGCGAACGCGTCGGCGCTGGCGGTGACGTCGTCCTCGCCGGCGCCGACCACCGCGCGCAGCCGGTCGCTGGACACGACCGCGTCGGCCGGGAAGTGCGCGGCCGCCCAGGTCGACTTGCCCGAGGCGCCCGGGCCGACGAGCACCACGACGCACGGCGAGGGCAGGTTGACCGCCTCGGTCACCGGGTCAGCCCACGACCCGGGCGGCGACGGGGGTGCCCAGCTCGATGGTCCGGCTCACCGTGCAGAGCCGGTCGTGCGACCGGCGTACGGCCTCGGGGAGCAGCTCCCGGGAGGATCCGCCCGTCCCGTCCGGGAACGAGACCCGGAAGGCGACGGCCAGGTCCTGCAGCCGGTTGCCGCCGTCGTCGCGCACCTTCTCCGCGTCGACCTGCACCTCGAACGCGTCCGGCTCGGCCCGCCGCGACGTCAGCGTGGCGACGTCGATCGCGGTGCACGCACCGATCGCGGCGAGCAGCACTCGGTCGGCGTGAACGTCTCGCCGGTCCCGTCACCAACCGTGAGGGCGCCGCCGCGCACGTTGCCCGCGGTGAAGACGCCGTCGGGCTCGCGGGACAGGGTGACGACGCGGTGCGTGGTAGCTGCCATGGCGCGAGGCTGCCAGACCTGGCCCCTGGTAGCCAACGGGTACTGTCAACCGGATGGACGTGCTGGCCCGGAACAACGTGACGGTGTCCGGCCGGCCCGACGGCCCGCCGATGATGTTCGCGCACGGCTTCGGCTGCGACCAGAACATGTGGCGCTTCGTGGCGCCGGCCTTCGCCGACTCGCACCGCATCGTCCTCTTCGACCACGTCGGCGCGGGCGGCTCGGACCTGGCCGCCTACGACCGCAGCGGTACTCGGACGCTGGCCGGCTACGCCGACGACGTGCTCGAGATCTGCCGCGAGCTGGACCTCGACCGACGTCGTCTTCGTCGGCCACTCGGTCAGCGCGATGATCGGCGTGCTCGCGGCGCCGCGGGAGCCGGAGCGGTTCGGCAGCCTGGTCCTGGTCGGGCCGTCGCCCCGCTACATCGACGACGGCGACTACGTCGGCGGCTTCACCGCGCGAGGACATCGACGAGCTGCTCGAGTCGCTCGACAGCAACTACCTCGGCTGGTCCAGCGCGATGGCGCCGGTGATCATGGGCAACCCGGACCGGCCGGAGCTCGGCGAGGAGCTGACCAACAGCTTCTGCCGCACCGACCCGGAGATCGCCCGGCAGTTCGCCCGGGTCACGTTCCTCTCCGACAACCGGGCCGACCTGGCCCGGTGCGCGTGCCCGACGCTGGTGCTGCAGTGCTCCGACGACGTGATCGCGCCGGACGCGGTCGGCGAGTACGTGCACCGGCAGATCGCCGGCAGCGACGCTGGTGCAGCTCGAGGCGACCGGGCACTGCCCGAACCTCAGCGCGCCCGAGGAGACGATCGCGGCGATCGGGCGTTCCTGGACCGCCAGTGACGCCCGCCGGGCCGTGACGCGGCGACGACCCGCTGACCCCGGACAGCGCCGAGGACCTCTACGAGAACGCCCCGTGCGGCTACCTGTCGACCCTGCCCGGACGGCACGATCGTCAGGGTCAACCAGACGTTCCTGACCTGGACCGGCTACCGCCGCGACGAGCTCGTCGGCAGCGGCGGTTCGCGACCTGCTCGACGCCGGGCGGCCGGATCTACCACGAGACGCACTACGCGCCGCTGCTGCGGATGCAGGGCGCGGTGCGCGAGATCGCGCTCGACTGCGTCCGGGCCGACGGCACGCCGGCTGCCGGTGCTGGTCAACTCGCAGCTGCGCGCCGACGCGGCGGGCGACGCCGATGCTCGTCCGCACCACGGTCTTCGACGCGACCGACCGCCGGCGGTACGAGCGCGAGCTGCTGGCCGCGCGCGCGCGGGCCGAGCAGGCGGCCTCCTGGGTCCGGGCCGTGGAGCAGGTAGTCGCCGACCTGGCCGCGGTGGCCGGTCGCCGCGGAGGTGAGCGAGGTGGTCGCCCGGGCCGGCACCGCGGTGTTCGGTGCCCGCCGCAGCGCGGTCTGGCTGGCCGACGCCAAGACCGGCGTGCTGCAGCTGGGGGCGGGCGCTGCCGACCTGCCCGCGCCGGCCTGGCCGGCGGACCTCACGGTCGAGCCCCGGCCTGGTCCTGACGCCGATCGAGGCCGGCGAGCGCGCCCTCGGCGTGCTGGTCCTGGAGCGCAGCGCCGAGCAGCCGCTGGACCGGACGAGCTCAGCCTCCTGAAGACGCTGGGCCGCCAGGCCGGTCAGGCCATGGAACGAGCGATGCTGTACGACGAGCAGCGCAGCGTCGCCACCACGCTGCAGCACAGCCTGCTGCCCCGGACCCTGCCGGACGACCCGCGGCTCGGCCTGTCGGCCTGCTACCGGCCGGCCGTCGAGGGGCTCGAGGTGGGCGGCGACTGGTACGACGCCTTCCTGCTGGACGCCGACCGGGTAGCGGTGGTGGTGGGCGACGTCGTCGGCCGGGCCTGGCCGCCGCAGCCGCGATGGGACAGCTGCGCAGTGCGGTGCGGGCTCTGGCCGGCGTCGACTCCGGGCCCTCCCGCCTGCTCGCCCGGCTGGACCGGTTCGTCGACGGGGTCCCGGCCGCGCGAGACCGCGACGTTGGCCTACGCCGAGCTGGACCTGCGGGACGGGCGGGTCCGCTACGCCTGCGCCGGGCACCCGCCGCCGGTGCTGGTGGACCCGACCGGCCGGGCCGTCCTGCTCTGGGGGGCCGGTCGGCGCCGCTGGAGGCCATTCGGTGGCGACGCCTCGGAGGCCGAAGCGACGCTGGTGCCGGGAGCGCGGCTCGCGGTCTACACCGACGGGCTGGTCGAGCGACGTGACGAGCCGCTGGACGCCGCATCGACCGGCTGGTCAGCTGATGGCCGAGTGGGCCCCCACCCGCTGACCCGGCCGACAGGGTCACCGAGAGGCTGCTCGGCACCGGCCGAACCGGTGACGACGTGTGCCTGCTGCGCTGGATTTCCGCGGCTGAAGCTCCTCGGCCCGCCGACTGACCACTCAGCCGGTGCGCCGACCACCAGGTCGCAGAGCGCGGCGAGGCGCCCGGGCCGGGACGTCGGGCAGCGGGGCCAGGACCGCGCGGGCCTCGTCGGCCCAGCGCGCGACGTCGGCGCGGGCCCGCGTCCATCGCCGGGTGGGCGCGCAGCAGGCCGAGCGCCTCGGCGTGCTCGCGTCGTCGGTCAGGTCGGCCGCGAGCAGCTCGGCAGCCGCGCGTCGGCCGGGTCGGTCGAGCGCCGGCGCATGCAGCACCGGCAGGGTGGGCGACGCCCTCGCGCAGGTCGGTGCCGGGGGTCTTGCCGGACTCGGCGGAGTCGCTGAGCGACGTCGAGCAGGTCGTCGGAGAGCTGGAAGGCGACGCCGATCCGCTCGCCGAACCGGGTCAGCACGTCGACGATCGGCTCGTCGGCGCCGGCGAGCAGCGCGCCGAAGCGGGCGGAGGTGGCGATCAGCGAGCCGGTCTTGTCGGCGACGACCGACAGGTAGTGCTCGACCGGGTCGTCGCCCTCGGCGCGGGCCCGACGGTCTCCCGGATCTGGCCGGTGACCAGCCGCTCGAAGGTGCGGGCCTGGATGCGCACGGCCTCCGGGCCGAGGTCGGCGAGGAGGTCCGAGGCCCGGGCGAACAGGAAGTCGCCGGTGAGGATCGCGACGGTGTTGCCCCAGCGGGAGTTCGCGCTGGCCGCGCCGCGGCGCAGCGCCGCCTCGTCCATCACGTCGTCGTGGTACAGCGTGGCGAGGTGGGTCAGCTCGACGACCACCGCCGACGGGCACGACGCCCGGGCGCGCGTCGGGTCGCCGAACTGCGCGGCGAGCAGCACCAGCAGCGGCCGGAACCGCTTGCCGCCGGCCTCGACCAGGTGGCGGGACGTCTCGGTGACGAACGGGTACTCGCTCTTCACCGCGTCGCGCAGCAGCGCCTCGACCGCGTCCAGCCCGTGCGGCAGCGCCTCCGCCAGGGCCGGGTCGCTCGTCGGGAGCGACGACGCCGACGGCCGGCGGGACACGGGCCCTCCAGCTCGGCTCAGCGGACGAACTGCGACGCGCTGGCCGGCCAGGTCGAGCACCGGCGTGGGCAGCACACCGAGGACCACGGTAACCGCCACGCCGAGCGCGACCGCCGACCGTGGTGAGCAGGCTGGGCACCACGACCGTCGGGCCGTCGGCGGCCGGCGCGGAGAAGAACATCAGCACGATGACCCGGACGTAGAAGAACGCGGCGACCGCGCTCATCAGGACGCCGACGACGACCAGCGGCCAGGCGCCGCCGGCACGGCGGCCGGGAACACCGCGAACTTGCCGGTGAAGCCGCTGGTCAGCGGGATGCCGGCGAAGGCCAGCAGGAAGCAGCGCGAAGACGCCGGCCACCAGCGGCGAGCGCCGGCCGAGCCCGGCCCACCGGGACAGGTGGGTCGCCTCGCCGCCCGCGTCGCGGACCAGCGTGACGACCGCGAACGCGCCGACCGTGGTGAAGCCGTAGGCCAGCAGGTAGAACAGCACCGCGCGAGACGCCGAGGATCTCGCCGTCCGCGTTGACGGAGTCGGTCGCCACCAGGCCGACCAGGATGAAGCCGGCGTGCGCGATCGAGGAGTAGGCCAGCATCCGCTTGACGTCGGTCTGGGTGAGCGCGACCACCGCGCCGACCACCATGGTGAGGATCGCGACGCCCCAGATCATCGGCTGCCAGTCCCAGTCCAGCCCGCCGAGGCCGACGTAGAACACCCGCAGCAGCGCGCCGAACGCGGCGACCTTGGTGCAGGCGGCCATGAACGCGGTGACCGGGGTCGGCGCGCCCTGGTAGACGTCCGGCGTCCAGGCGTGGAACGGCGCGGCGCCGACCTTGAACAGCAGGCCGACCGCGAGCAGCGCGATGCCGACCAGCAGCAGCGTCTCGTCGCCGGCGTTGGCGCTGACCGCGTCGGCGATGTCGGACAGCCGCACGGTGCCGGCGTAGCCGTAGAGCAGCGCGATGCCGTAGAGGAAGAACGCCGAGGAGAACGCGCCGAGCAGGAAGTACTTCAGCGCCGCCTCCTGGGAGAGCAGCCGGCGGCGGCGGGCCAGGCCGCACAGCAGGTACAGCGGCAGCGAGAGCACCTCGAGCGCGACGAACATCGGTCAGCAGGTCGTTGGCCGCCGGGAAGAGCAGCATGCCGCCGACGGCGAACATCATCAGCGGGAAGACCTCGGTCTGCGTCGACGCCGGTGGCGGTGCAGCAGCCGCTCGTGCTCGCGAGCCCGGCACGCCGACGCCGGCGGGGCGAACGGACCGCCGGGTCGAGCGGGCGCTCGGCGCAGCAGCAGCCCGGGATCGCGAGCAGCAGGATCGTGCCCTGCAGGAACAGCGCCGGGCCGTCGACGGCGACCGCGCCCTCGGCGGCGATCGCGTGCGTCGCCGGCCAGCGGCGACGACGCGCGACGAACGCGGCGACCAGGCCGCCCAGCGGCCAGCACGAGCTGCGCCCGTGCCGGTACGCGCGGCGGCATGAACGCCTCGACCAGCACGCCGACGCAGCGCCGACGCCGAAGCACGATCAGCATCGGCAGCGAGCTGCCGCGTACTCGATCGGCGGGCGTGTCGAACGTCGGCCGCGAGCGGTCACGTGCGCGGCCTCCTCGGACGGCTCGCCGCGCGGCCTGGCGCGACCGGACCGGCTCGGGTCGGTCGCGCCGACCTGCTGCAGCGTGCGCTCCACCGCGGGGTTGATCACGTCGAGCAGCGGCTTCGGGATAGAAGCCGAGCGCGAGGATGACCGCGATCAGCGGGGCGACCACGCCAGACTCGCGCCGGTTGCAGGTCCGGCAGCGCTCGTCGTTGCTCGTCGGGCTCGCCGGTCATCGTGCGCTGGTACATCAGCAGGATGTAGAGCGCGGCGAGGATGATGCCGACGGTCGCGATGACCGCCGGCGACCGCGTAGCGCG
Organism: uncultured Actinomycetota bacterium; assembly: GCA_963728425.1. Taxonomy (GTDB): domain Bacteria; phylum Actinomycetota; class Actinomycetes; order JACCUZ01; family JACCUZ01; genus JAVEDA01. The sequence continues at coordinate 9,524 of CAVSKC010000016.1, read as the reverse complement.
GTGAACGTGCCGACCAGCACCAGGAACTCGCTGACGAAGCTGGACAGGCCGGGCAGCGCCAGGCTGGACAGGCCGGCGATCAGGAACGTGCCGGCCAGCACCGGCGCGACCTTCTGCACGCCGCCGTAGTCGGCGATCAGGCGCGAGCCGCGCCGGCAGATCAGGAAGCCGGCGATCAGGAACAGCGCGGCGGTGGAGAAGCCGTGGTTGACCATGTACAGCGTCGCGCCGGACTGGCCCTGGGTGGTCATCGCGAAGATGCCCAGCGCGATGAAGCCGAAGTGGGAGATCGAGGTGTAGGCGATCAGCCGCTTGATGTCGGTCTGCCCGATCGCCAGCAGCGCGCCGTAGAGGATGCCGATCACGGCCAGCACGATGACCACGGCGCGAAGCGCGACGCGTCGGGGAACAGCGGCAGGCAGAACCGCAGCATGCCGAAGGTGCCGACCTTGTCCAGGACGCCGACCAGCAGCACCGCCCGCCGGGCGGCGCCTCGGCCGCGGCGTCCGGCAGCCAGGTGTGGAACGGCCACAGCGGCGCCTTGATCGCGAACGCGACGAAGAAGCCGAGGAACAGCCAGCCGCTCGGTGGTCGGTGCCGATGTCGAGGCCGACCAGGTTCTCGAACAGGAACGCCTGCGTCGCCGCCCGTCGGAGACGACGTAGAGCCCGATCACCGCGGCCAGCATCAGCAGGCCGCCGAGCAGGGTGTAGAGCAGGAACTTCACCGCGGCGTACGACCGCTGCGGCCCGCCGTAGCGACCCGATGAGGAAGTACATCGGGATCAGCATCGCCTCGAACAGGACGTAGAACAGGAACACGTCGGTGGCGGCGAAGACCCCGATCATATCGTCTCGAGCAGCAGCAGCAGGGCGAAGTAGCCCTTGACCGCCGCGGCGCGGTCGCCGACTCCGCTGTCGACGTCGTGCCACGAGGCGAGCAGCACGATCGGCATGAGCACGGCCGTCAGCGGACAGCACCAGCGCGATGCCGTCGACGCCGAGCGCGTAGCTGACCCCGAACTGCGGGATCCACGCGTGGTTCTCGGCGAACTGGAACATCTCCTTGCCGCTGGCGTGAAGTCGAGCGCCAGCCAGATGGTCATCGCGAGCGTCGGCAACTCCCACCGCCTGCCCGAACTGAAAGGCGACCGCTCCCAGCAGGCTCGGCCGATCAAGCTGGCCCTGGATCTCCGCGATTTGCAGACGCAGGACTTCCGACGGCTCGAACTTGATAAAGTTGCTACGAGATCGCCGAACGCTTCGTGGAACGCGTGGTTTTCGGGATTCTCCCGATCCTCTCCGATCTCGACTCCCATGCCGAGCAAAAGCCCGTGCGTCAACTCGTGCGCGATGATGTCTTGCGAAAGACACGTGTAGATATGCGTGCCGCGCAGCTGTGAGTTTTTGGGGCGCGACGAAGTACCCCAATCGAAGCGTCAAATCTTCCGGAAAAAACTGCGCGTTGGCATCTTGCATTGCGTGAGGAATCAACTTGACCTTCGGCTCGTACTCAACGGCGCCCTCGGGCTGCGGCCAGTGCGTCTTGCGGCCCAGGGCCCGCTCGAACGTATGAATGATCCGCATCGCGACGGCGTACACCATCTGCTGATGGAATTGAGGGTCTCCGTCGGACGGGGTGAGTCCGTCCTGAGCCAGCAACTCGGGTCGATCGATCAAGATCGACCGGATAATCGCCGACGACCGTGACATACCTGCCGGATCTGGGCTCCAGCTCCTCCCAGGGAAGATGGAGAGTGGTCTCGTTCACAACTGCGGTGTCGAAGCGAGCGGTGAGGCCCGGATCGACGGCGAACACTCGCAGCTTTCGAAAAACAGGTTTGGGAAGGACCTGGCGACGTTCGTGCATCCAGGTGATGCTGCCAGGCGGAGCGGGTGGAGTGCGCATGAATCACGAAGGGCAAAACTCTAGTAGTGCATTGTTACACATAAGAAGTGGGGAGGACATGCCACGGGCGGCTTGTCCGCCCGTGCGCCCTACTCGCCCGCGACGAGTGAACTGTTGTCGGGATCCTGTCCTCACCGCCAGAACATTGTCGCGGGGAGGGACGCACGGGCGGACAAGCCGCCCGTGGCACGTCTTCCCCACTTCTTATGTGTGACAATGCGCGATTCAGTCGGAAACGGGAGCCACGTCCTCCGACTCCGGCCAGTCCTCCTGCAACGACGCCGGGACCCTCATCGCCATTGCCGCCGAATAGGTGAAGGCGGACGTCGGAGCGGCGGACGGGCGAACTGGCCGCCGGACAGGCCCGACCCGGCTTGCTGCTTGGGATAAATTTTGGTGTTGAGCGCATGGTCCGTCTGGTTGATGTCGGTTCCGCCGCTGATCGGCTGGCCATCCACGCGTGATCGACCCGGCAGCTGGTAGCACATGATCGAGCCTGATCGATCGCGGTCCGTGAACAGAGCCCGACTCCCTCCAGCGGAGTCAGCACCTGCTGGTTGACCATCTGCCGGGTCCAGCCCGCGTCTGCGAAGAAATAAGCGATCGCCTTTCTCCGGGATCAGCATCCGCGCGACCATCTCTCGCCGCATGTGCTCGTGCGGGAAACCGAGCGTGTGCCCCGTCTCGTGACGAACGACGCGGAAGAACTCCGATCCGGCGGATCCGAGAAGGCTGAGTCGCAGGTTCATCGTGGCCATGCCTGGTCGGCCGGGAGCTCAAGATGTCGGTCCCGAGGTAACGCCAGTCCGCGCCCGGTTGCCTGACGAAATCTGCACTTGGGCCGGCGCCGGCGGTTTCAAGAAGAAATTCAACGTTCGCTTTTCCCCCAGGCGTTCATGTGCGAAAGCACGCGCGACCGCAACATCGACGACTTCGCCCTGCGGCGAGCTTGATGGCGCTGCCGGGGTTGCGGCCCCCAGTATTTGGTGGTGAGCACCGCGATCCGCATCGGGTCCATCACCGCGAGATCACCCATGGCTTGTGCTGGTGCATTCATGGGGTTGATGCGTGTCGCGTTCTGCGCCGCCACTCGCGCCAGGCGGGTGGACCGTTTAATCCCGCATCCGGGGGTATCGCGCGGACGGCGCCGTGGCCATGGACGCCATGGTTATGTCCTGAATAACCGGAACTTGCGCTGCTGGCCAACTCGCCAATTTGCCTCAGCACATCGCGCATTCTGTCTATTTCGCTCACGAGAGTCTCCTTAGGTAGCATTAGGGACAACGGAGTGGGGGCGATTCTAACGAGAGGACGTGGAGGTTGTCAATGACGTAGACTGGGAAACCTCGGCAATATTTGCCGGAAGGGTGACGTACAGTCAATTCCCGACGAATTTGCGGGCCGGACTGGGGGGCGGCCTGTCGACGTAAATCGCCCCGACAGTGCGGATAATGACGAATGACGAATGACGAATGGTGACACCCCCCCACCCTAATCGAATGGAGCCGTGACCATTCGTCATTCGTGCTTCGTCATTCTTTCGTCATTCGTCGTTAGACATTCGACATTGCGGCTTCGAGGTCAATGTCTTATCGAACCAGTGCATCGACATCGACTTCAACGTCGTCGATCGGCCGACTCGTTGCTTTCGCCGAGCAGCCGCCGCCGCGGCGGCCATCGGGGTCGCAAAAGTCTGGTTGGCGTCGAATGAACCGGGCTGAGTGTCTTCTGTCCGGACGGGATCGGATAACTCTTGCGTTCATGGCGCGGTCCCATGAGTTGATGTCATTTCCGCCGGCGATCGGCCGACCATCGGTCGTGATCGACCCGGGGAGCTGATAGCACATGATCGAGGTCTCATCGAACGGCGTCCGGAAGATCGAGTTGGGGTTCAGGGGAGTCAGCACGTTCTGAATCGTCGTCTGGGCAGACCAAAAGTTTGGATGCCGGCGAAGTGGTTGATGGTCCTTTGGCGATCGAGGCGTTGGGCGAGTTCCGGCGACAAATGTTCGTGCTCATACCCGATGCGCTGCGGCTTCGTGCCGCACGACTCGACGCATGCTGGCCTCGTCGTGTCCATCCCTCATCGCCAGAGTCATCGTCGGCCGACCCTGCGGAATGTTCACGTTATCAAGGCCCACATACGACGAGTGGCCGGCAGCCCGGAACGTGACTCGAATGGTGCCCACTCCGCTGGTTCGGACGAACGAAACGCAGCCTGATTCGGCCCAGGCGTTCATGTGGGCGAAAACGCGTGCCTGCAGGGCGGCGGATCCATCCATGAAGCTGACGGTGAGTTGCCGGGGCTTGGGTCCCCAGTTACTGGGTTGTTGCCACGATGATTGCCATCGGTTCGCTGAGGTGCGTGACGGGGCATTGGCCGGGTTGATTCGAATCGCGTTTTCGGCCGCTTTCCTTCTCAGCCGGCGGGGAATTCCAGGGCGTGACAACCCGGTGAATCGAGGGGGACATTCTCCTCGGCCGCTTTGTGGCGGTGCTTGGTGGAGTGGCTCGATTCGCCCGCCAGGTCCGCAATCTTGCTGAGGATCCCTCGAAGTTTCTCGATTTCGCTCACGGAATTCTCCTTAGGCTAGAGATGGAGGCAGAGAAATCCTGAACTACCGGAAACGCGAGTGTCAATAGACCGGAGATAGGTAATCTCGCCATTGTGGCAATGCGACCCGACGAATGGGAAACGGCCCGTCCTGTCGCGCCCACCGAGAAATACGGGAATCGCCCGTGAACGTATCGAACAACGGCCTAGTTCCTTAAGCAAAACTCCCCTCGCGATTTTCGCGAATTCAATTGAAAACCAGGGCGGATTATCGGAAAATGCCTCACTTGCCGCCGACGTGATCCTGTGTTTGAGACCCACCCGGGCCCCTAAGATTCCATGCGATGACAGAGGTTGCCGTTATGCAAACGGGAGGAGAGAGCACCTCCTCGTCGTTGTCGGCAAAAGTCAAGGGCACGATGAACGGGCATGGAACCGTCTGGTGTCGCTCTACGGTCCCGTCGTTTACCGATGGTGTCGCCTGGCGAACGTCCAGGACTCCGACGCCGCCGACATCGGGCAGGAAGTGTTTGTGTGGGTCTCCTCGACCATCCAGTCGTTCAACCACGACAGACAGATCGGCTCGTTCCGAGGTTGGCTCCGCACCATCACCGCGAAAAATCAAGGATCTCTATCGCGACCGGCAACGGGAGCCGCAGGCCGCAGGGAGGCGATGCACAAGAACGGCTTGAAAACATGCCGTGGTATTGCCCCCCGAGGATTCCGCGTCGGGTGTCGAGATGGTCGCGGTTGCTCCGCAAGAGGGCGGTCGAACTCCTGCTCGAAGATGTCGACGAGCGGACCCGGCAGATCTTTGGAGGGTTGTGGCGGAACAGCAACCGCCCCGGCAGGTCGCCGAGGATTTGGGCGTGTCGATCAACACCGTCTACCTCGTGAAGTCTCGTCTCTTACGGCAGCTTCGCGAGGAATTCAAGGAGTTGCTCGACGACGCCGCCGTTGTTGTGCCCAACGATTTGCCTGAAACGCCTGAATGACAGCCCGGAGGAGACCTTCGTGTTGGCACTGCGTCAATCTGGAGTTCGTTCCTGACGCCCCGACCTGGAGATGCTGGTCGTGCTCCATGCCGGCCAGGTCGACCGAGGTGGCTTTGGAAGGCGTTGCCGCGGATGCCGGCGATGTCCTACTGCCTCTCCACTCTCGAACAACTCGATGCCCAGAGGACTCCCGACAGCTTCGTCGACGAGGTTCGCGACCATCTTCTCTCACACGGCCGTCAACAACCCGATACGGACCTCGAGGAGTTTCAGGACGCCGTCCGGGCCATCAACCTCACCCTCTCGCCCACCACGGCGACGGTCGGTCCTGCTGGACTCCGCGTCCTGACGATGTCGAACCCGCCCTGCCGGACGCGATTGGCCCCTACAAGATTCTCGCTCGCCTGGGGCGCGGCGGCATGGGCGTGGTCTACAAGGCCCGGCAGGTGAGCCTCAACCGCATCGTCGCCCTCAAGATGATCCTGGCCGGCGCCCACGCCAGCGCCAGGACGTGGCCCGCTTCCGCACCGAGGCCGAGGCCGTCGCCCGCTTGCACCATCCCAACATCGTGCAGATCTACGAGGTCGGCGAGCATGACGGCCCCCTACTTCTCGCTGGAGTTCGTCGACGGGCGGCAGCCTGAAGGTCGCGCCTCGACGCCGGCCCGATGGACATTCGCGAAGCCGCCGCCATGGTGCCCAATCCGAGTACCCGCGGACAAGGCCGCGCCGGCCGCTTCGGAGTGGCCCGCCGCCGCGTCCCCAAGCGCTGGGCTTCTGACACGCTGATCCGAAGGTGTTCGCCGGCGGATACGGGGCGAGCCGGTGACCGGGCGCAGCCCGCAGATCACCTATCGGAAGGGACACCCCTTCGCCGCATAGCTGAATCTCTAAGGGCGACCGCGAGCGAAGTGTGCGCACTGAGCCAACACGGTCGATGGCTCGCTCGTCGTCGATTTCGCTGCCTACGGGCAACCCATTGGCATGGAGATCACTGCGCCTGGTTCGGTAGCGCTTGATCGGCGTACTAGGACGAAGGTCCAATAGACATACGGCCCAGCCAGCGCATGGCCCGCGCCTCACTGTCCGAGGCAATGTACACACGAAGACCCGAGGACAGGTGCCAATGACGCGCGTCCTGGCCATGAGTTGCGTCGTCCTGATTCTTGCCTCCGGCTTGCCGGGCCGGCCGTGGCGGCGCCGCCTGCTCCGACGATCACCTCAGGTCCCACCAGCCCGACGAACCAGACGAGCGCCAGCTTCACCTTCAGCGAGAGCGCACCCAGGCGCGACCTGCTCTGCAAGCTCGACGACGCTGCCTTCACCGCGTGCGACACCAGCACCGGGCAGGGCTACTCGGGACCACTGGACGCGGGTGGGCACGTCTTCTCGCCGAGGGCACAGGACGATTCGGGGTGAGAGCGCCGTGCGAGCTTCGAGCCCGGACCATCGATCTGATGGCCCGAGATCACCTTCAGCGGCGTGCCGCGTCCGATCCGAGCAATACCCAGAGCGCGAGCTTCAGGCTTCTTCGCCGACGAGCCCGTACTTCTTCATGTGCCAGATCGATGGCCAGGGCATCGATCCCGTGACAGCCCGATCCGAGCCATCCGGAGATACCGCCAAGGGGACGATGGCCTATAGCGGTTGGCCGAAGGCGCCCACGCGTTCACGGTGACGGCTCACCGACAGGCGGACAATTTCCCCTCCGGCTGGTCTTCAACTGGACCATTGACCTGACGACGCCGACGTCAGCATCACGAGCAACGCCGCTCGTATCCCGGCACCCCGAGCAACGCGGCAAACTTTAGGTTCCAGTCAGGCGAGGCCAGACCTTCCGGCTGTCTCAAGCTCCGACGCCGCGATGCGAGGGGCGCACGGTCCCTGCGACTCGGTTCCCGATGACATCGGCAACCGGGCCAAAGGCGCCAGAGAGCTACACCGGTTCCAGCGAAGGCGCCGAGCACTTCCACGGTGACGGCGACGGACGGTGCCGGCAATCCATCAACGCAGACCTTCTCCTGGGCATCGATCGACGTCGAGCGCCGAGCGTGGCGTTCGACACCCCGAGCCCCGGTCCGAATGCCGCATGGCTGGAATAGGCACCGATGTCTCCATCTCCTTCACGATCCAGGACACCGGTGCTGGCGTGGACGCCGGCAGCAGCACATCGAGGTCCCCTGGTGCTCTCCGCCGAAGGCGCCGCGCTGACCGGGACCGTCATGGCGACGGATAACGCGGGGAACACCGCATCGATCTCTTTGCCGCCGTGAAGGTCGACAAGACGGCACCGACCGTGAGCATCACCGCGCCCGCCGACGGCGCGGTTTTCCCCCTCGGCCTGAGCATCGCCGCCGCCTATTCCGGCGCCGATGGCCTCTCGGGGGCCGACGTCTGTGACGGCCCGGCGCCGAGCGGCGGCAACATCGACACGGCCTCCCTCGGAGGAAGGACCTTCACCGTGAACGCGACGGATCGGGCAGGGAATCCGGCCAGCCGTACGGCCGAACTACTCGGTCATCCCCGCTGTTCCCGACCTGGTGGAGACCGCAGTGAGCAATCCGCCTTCGATCGCCCTCCCCGGAGCAGCTTCGCGGCGACGGACACCGTGCTGAATCAGGGCGGAGCGACTGCCCCCGGTCCGACGACGCGGTACTATCTTTCGCTCGACACGGTGAAGGATGGCGGCGACATTCTTCTTCCGGGATCCCGGTCGGTCCCGAGCCTTGCATGGGGGGCATCATCGGTCGGGCTGTCGGCGACTCTGACGATCCTGTCCAGATCCCTCTGGCCAACTATCACTGCTGGGTGCGCCGACGACACCGCTGCCGTGACCGAGACGAACGAAAGCAACAACTGCCGGGCCTCGGCGGCACGGTTCAGGTGACGCGGCCCGATCCTGGTGCAGACGGCGGTGTCGGACCCGACTGGGCGGCAGGCACACCGGGAAGCACCTCCAAGGTGGTCTCTACGGCCAAGAATCAGGGGCTCGTGGCCGCGGCGACCAGCAAGACGAGTATTACCTCTCCATCGACGAGCTAAGGGCAGCGCAGACACGCCGCTGGCCGGCAGTTGGTCGGTCCCGAGCCTCGCGCCGGGGGCCGAATCCGTGGGCAAGTCCATCACGGTCACGATCTTGTTCACGATGCCGCTGGCGCGTACTAACTGCTGGCCTGCGCCGATGACACTGCGCCGTGAACGAGACGGAGGAGGCCAACAACTGCGGCTCGTCGGCGATGCCGGTTCAGGTGACCGGGTCCGATCTTGTGCAAACGGCGGTCTTGAACCCGCCGTTGGCGGCCGCTCCGGGTAGCAGCATCAAGCTCACTGACACCGTCCAGAATCAGGGGCCGTGGCCGCGGCGGCCAGCAAGACACGGTATTACCTCTCCACCGACCAGCAGAAGGACAGCGGGGACACATTGCTGACCGGCAGTCGGTCGGTTCCCAGCCTGGGGCCTGGGGCCCGACCGCGGGAGCGACGATGACGGTCACGGTGCCGTCCATGATTCCGCTCGGGCGAGTACTATCTGCTTGCGTGCGCCGATGACACCGGTGTCGTGCCGGAGACTCGACGAACACAACAACTGCCGCGCGTCGGTGACACCGGTCCAGGTGACGCGGCCGGACCTGGTCCCGACAGCGGTGTCGAACCCCCCGGCGGTGGCGGCCCGCAGGAACAGCTTCAAGGTGGCCGACACGGTCCAGAATCAGGGACTGGTGGCCGCGACGGCCAGCACGACGCGGATATTACCTCTCGGCCGTCCAGCAGAAGGGTAGCGGGGACACCCTACTGACCGGCAGTCGGTCGGTCCCGGTGCTCGCACCGGGGACAGGATTCACGGGGTCGACCTTGACGGTCACGATCCCGTCCACGATCCCGCTGGGCCTCGACCATCTGCTGGCTTGCGCAGACGATATCGGTCTCGTGACGGAGTTGGACGAAAGCAACAACTGCCGCGCATCGGCCAGCCGGGTATCCGTCACTCCGTACACCTGTTGCAATCGTTCCCTAGGATCTGCCAGCGACAAGGAGTGGGTGATCGGGTTCTGTCCGCGAGCGCTGCAG
>CAVSKC010000015.1:0-109080 GCA_963728425.1 uncultured Actinomycetota bacterium | reverse complement strand
CGTCCGGCCGGGTCGTCGCGGTCAACGTGGTACACGCTTTGCGGCCGGACCTCCGCGGCGACCTGGACGAGACCGCGATCGACAAGCGGCCGGCCGCAGCCGGGTCGCCGTGCGCGCGCCGGCCGACGGCGAGGTCGGGCTGGCGGGTGACCAGGTCGTGGACGTGCGCCACCACGGCGGCCGGACCAGGCCCTCTACGCGTACGCCGTCGAGGACCGGGACTGGTGGGCCGCGGAGCTCGGCCGCGACCTGAACCCGGCTCGTTCGGCAGAACCTCGACACCGAGGCGGTCGACGTGACCGGGGCCGTCATCGGGGAGCGGTGGCAGATCGGCACCGACGGTGTGGTGCTCGAGGTGTCCTCCCCACGCATCCCGTGCAAGACCTTCCAGGATTCATGGACGAGCCGCACTGGATCAAGCGGTTCACCGAGCACGGCGCACCCGGTGCCTACCTGCGCGTCGTCGCCGAGGGCACCATCGGCGCCGGCGACACCGTGACGGTCCTCGACCGGCCGGACCACGGCGTCACGATCGGGGACGTGTTCCGGCTCCGGGACACCGGCGCCGACCGGCTGCGCCGGATGCTCGACCAGCAGCACGACCTCGCGGCCGACCTGGACCACGCCGTCCGCCGCGACCTCACGGCCCGGGCCCGCTAACGGCGCCACTCGAAGGACTACGGTCGAGAGCATGACGACGAGCATCACGGCCGGCCTCGACGACCGTCCGCCGTCGGTCGGGCGGATGTTCCTCGACCGGGTCGCCGCGACGCCGGCGGGGGAGGCCTACCGCCGGCCCGTGGGTGCCGGCTGGGAGTCGATCACCTGGGGCGAGACCGGCGAGCGGGTGCAGGATCTCACCGCGGGCCTGCTGGACCTCGGCGTGCAGCCGGAGGAGCGGGTGGCGCTGATCTCCGCCACCAGGGTCGAGTGGGTCCTGGCCGACTTCGCGGTGCTCTGCGCCGGGGCGGCCACGACCACCGTCTACCCGAGCACCAACCCGGAGGACGTCGCCTACATCGTGGCCGACTCCGGGGCGGTGGTGGCCTTCGCCGAGGACGACACCCAGATCGCCAAGCTGCGCGACCACCGCGACGAGCTGCCGGCGCTCCACACCGTGGTCACCTTCGAGGGCACCAGCGACGGCGACTGGGTCATCGGGCTTGACGAGCTCGCGGCCCGCGGCGCAAGCGGCTCACCGACGACGCGGACCTGGTGCGGCGAAGCGTCGACGCGATCCGGCCCGAGCAGCTCGCGACGCTGATCTACACCAGCGGCACGACCGGCCGCCCGAAGGGCGTCCGGCTCACCCAGGACTGCTGGGTCTACGAGGGTGTCGCGGTCAACGCCCTCGAACTGCTCACCCCGGACGACGTGCAGTACCTGTGGCTGCCGCTGGCGCACGCGTTCGGCAAGGTGCTGCTCACAGCCCAGCTGGCCTCCGGCTCGGCAGCCGCGGTGGACGGGCGGGTCGACCGCATCATCGACAACCTCGCGACGGTCTCCCCGACGTTCATGGCGGCCGTGCCCCGGATCTTCGAGAAGGTCTACGGCCGGGTCGTCACGATGGCCGCCGAGGAGGGGGGTGCGCGCAAGAAGGTCTTCGACTGGGCGATCGGTGTCGGCCGCGAGCACAGCAAGGTCACCATGGCGGGCGGTACGCCGGGGGCCACCCTCAAGGCCAAGCACGCCGTGGCCGACCGGCTGGTGTTCACCAAGCTGCGCGCGCGGTTCGGAGGCAAGCTGCGGTTCCTCGTGAGCGGCAGCGCCACGCTGTCGCAGGACGTCGCCGAGTTCTTCCACGCCGCCGGCATCCTGATCCTCGAGGGCTACGGCCTCACCGAGACCAGCGCCGGCACCTTCGTCAACCGCCCAGATCACTACAAGCTCGGCACGGTGGGGCTGGTGTTCCCCGGCACCGAGGTGCGGCTCGCGGAGGACGGCGAGGTGCTGCTGCGCGGCCCCGGCGTGATGACGGGCTACCACGGCCTGCCGGAGCAGACCGCCGAGGCGCTCACCGACGACGGCTGGCTGCGCACCGGCGACATCGGCGAGCTCGATGCCGACGGCTTCCTCAGCATCACCGACCGCAAGAAGGACCTGATCAAGACCTCGCAGGGCAAGTACGTGGCGCCGCAGGCCATCGAGGTGCTGTTCAAGGGCTCCTGCGCCCTCGCCAGCCAGATCGTCGTGCTCGGCGACGGTCGCGGCTACTGCACCGCGCTGATCACGCTGGACGAGGACGCCGTCACCCAGTGGGCGAAGCACCGCTCGGTCACCGGCACCTACGCCGAGCTCACCGGCCACGACGAGGTGCAGGCGGAGGTCACGGCGGCGACCGACTCCGTCAACGCCCGGCTGAACCGCTGGGAGACCATCAAGACCTTTCGCATCCTCGACCGCGACCTGAGCATCGAGGAGGGCGAGCTGACGCCGAGCCTGAAGGTGCGCCGCAAGGTGGTCGAGCAGCACTACGCCGCGGTGATCGCGGAGATGTACCCCAACGGCTGATGCCCTCAGCGCTGCCCGAGGGTGAGGCGGTCCCGAGGGACGGGTCGCTGCCCGCGTCCGCACTCACGGGTCTGGGCAGCCGGCCCTTCGGCGTCTACCTGCACGTGCCCTTCTGTGCCGCCCGGTGCGGCTACTGCGACTTCAACACCTACACGGCCGTCGAGCTCGGCGGCGGCGCGTCGCAGGCCTCCTACGCGTCGACCGCCGTTGCCGAGGTGCGCCTGGCCCGCCAGGTGCTGGGCACCGTCGACGTCCCGGCCGCCACCGTGTTCCTCGGTGGCGGCACGCCGACGCTGCTGCCACCGCGCGACCTGGCCGTGATGCTGGCCGCGGTCCGCGACGAGCTGGGCGTCCGGCCCGGTGCCGAGGTCACCACCGAGGCCAACCCGGACAGTGTCGACGAGCGCTCGCTGGCCGAGCTGCGCGCCGCCGGCGTCACCCGGGTGTCCTTCGGCATGCAGTCCGCGGTGCCGCACGTGCTCGCGACCCTGGACCGGACGCACGACCCGGACCGGGTCCCTCAGGTCGTGACCTGGGCCCGGGCGGCCGGCTTCGAAGGGGTCAGCCTCGACCTCATCTACGGCACCCCGGGGGAGAGCCAGGACGACTGGCGCACCAGCCTGGCCGCCGCGCTCGACGCAGGTCCCGACCACGTGAGTGCCTACGCGCTGGTCGTCGAGGACGGCACCCGGATGGCCGGACAGGTCCGGCGCGGCGAGATCCCGGCCCCGGACGACGACGACCTGGCCGACCGCTACCTGCTCGCCGACGAGGTGCTCGCCGCGGCCGGCTTCGAGTGGTACGAGGTCAGCAACTGGGCCCGCGGCACCGACCAGCGCGCCCGGCACAACGAGGGGTACTGGCTCGGCCACGACTGGTGGGGCTTCGGACCGGGGGCCCACAGCCACGTGGGAGGCACCCGCTGGTGGAACGTGCGGCACCCCACGGCGTACGCCGGTCGGCTGGCCGCGGGGGCGAGCCCCGCGCACGCCCGCGAGGTGCTCACCGACCACCAGCGCCGGGTCGAGCAGCTGCTGCTCGGGATCCGGCTGCGCGAGGGGCACCCGCTGGCCGACCTCGCGCCGGCCGGGATCGCCGCCGCCGGCCGGGCGGTCGACGACGGGCTGCTCGACCCGGCCGCACACGCGAACGGCCGCGCAGCGCTGACGCTGCGCGGCCGTCTGCTGGCCGATGCCGTGGTGCGCGACCTGGTCGACTAGCTCATTTCACCAGGCGCAGGGCCACCGGGTAGCGGTAGGCGGTGCCGTTGTTGGCCTGGATGCCGCCGATGATCTCGAACACGATGCCGACCAGGAAGATGACGGCCCCGATCCCGCAGGTGATGATCGTCAGCGGGATGCCGACGATCAGCAGGCTGATCTGGAAGTTGAGCGACTCCACCGCGTTGGCCCGGGTGAACGGCGACTTCTCGCCCTGCACCAGCAGCACGATCAGCGGTGCCACGAAGCCGAGGACGACCGCGCCGATGTGCGCGAGCATCGCCCACATCCGCTCGTCCTGCTGGCTCAGCTGGCCGCTGCTGAAGGCGCCGGGCGGGGGAGGCGGCGGTGGCCGGTTGTCGTCGCCGTCGGACGGAGGCCCCGGCGGCTCGGGCGGGGTCGTGGTCATGGCTGTCTCCCTAGTCCCTGAGCGGGCGCCCGGTCGCGTCCGTGGTGTAGCCGTTGGCCCCGACGAGGTACAGGATCCCCTCGATGAAGCCCCACAGGCTGCCGATGCCGCAGGTGAAGATCGTGACGACGATCTGGATGATGCCGATCGTCGTGTAGCCGAGGTAGAACCGGTGCACACCGAACCCGCCCAGGAAGATCCCGAACAGCCCGGCCGCGAGCTTGGACTTCGCCTGCGGGTCGTAGGCCACCATGCCGTACGCCGGGGCGGGCGGGCCGTAGCCCGGCGCCCAGCCGTAGCCGGGCGGCGGCTGCTGGTACCCGGGTGGGGGCGCCGGCTGCTGCCAGCCCGGCGTCGGTGGCTGTTGCGGCTGCTGCCATGCCGGTGGTGGCAGCGGTGTGGTCGGGTCGCCGGCCGGCTCGTCCGGTGCCGGTGGCTCCGGCGGGGGCTGGGTCACCTCGCGGTCAGGGTCACGCCGTGACCACGACCGTCTTGAGGAGCTTGTCGGCGAACGTCTGCTTCTTGGAATCCCACAACGGCCAGAGGTAGCCGACGTAGCACGGGATCGAGTCGACGATGTGCAGGAAGTAGCGCCCGACGCCCACCCCGCCACCCACGGGTTGGCCGGTCGCCTCGAGCACCAGCCGGGTGCCGATGATCTTCTTGCCGTAGGACTGCCCGGTCTGGCCGCCGAGGTAGGCGTTGTAGATCCCCCAGACGACGGCGGCCAGCCAGATCACCGCGCCCAGCGGGCGGCTCACCCCGTAGTAGAAGAAGCTGGCGACGATGAACGGCCCGACGGTGTCGATCAGGGCCGAGAGGACGCGTTGCGGCCACTCGGCATAGGCCATCGGCGGGCCGGTGTAGCCGCCGGGAGCCGGAGCGCCGTAGCCGCCGGGAGCCTGAGCGCCGTAACCCCCGGGCGCCGGAGCGCCGTAACCGGGCGGCGGCTCGACGTACCCACCCGCGGGCGGCGCCGGTGGCGCGTAGCCCCCGTCAGCGGGCGGGGGAGGCGGGGGAGGCGGCGGTGCCGACGAGCCACCGGGCGTGCTCGGCGGTGCCGGCGGCCGGTTGTCGTCGCCGTCGGACGGGGGTCCGGGCGGCTCGGGCGGGATCGTGGTCATGGCTGTCTCCCTCTCGGGTCGGGCGCCCAGGCTAGGGGCCGGTGTCACCGTGCGTGACGAAATCGATGAGTTCCTCGACCCGGCCGAGCAGGCTCGGCTCCAGGTCGGCGTACGAGCCGACGGCGCCGAGGATCCGCCGCCAGGCCGCGGGCGGGTCGACCGGCCAGCCCAGACCGGCGCAGACGCCCTCCTTCCACGGCGTCCCGCGGGGCACCTCCGGCCAGGCGGCGATCCCCAACGCGGCCGGCCGGACCGCCTGCCAGACGTCGACGTACGGGTGGCCAACGACCCGCACGTGCGGCGAGACGACCTGGGCGGCCAGCCGCGATTCCTTGCTCCCGGCGACCAGGTGGTCGACGAGCACGCCGAGCCGACGATCCCGGGCGGGGGCGAAGTTGCGGACCACGGCGGGCAGGTCGTCGATGCCACCCAGGTGCTCGACCACGACGCCCTCGACCCGCAGGTCGTCGCCCCAGACCTTCTCGACCAGCTCGGCGTCGTGCTTGCCCTCGACGTAGATCCGGCTGCCGCGGGCGACCCGGGCCGGCGCTCCCTGGACGGCCACCGACCCCGACGCCGTACGCCGGGCAGCGGTGGGCGCCGCCGGCTGGACCGGCCGCACCAGCTCGACCGGGGCGCCGTCCACCAGGAACCCGAACCCCATCGGGAACACCCGGTGCCGCCCGTGCCGGTCCTCCAGCGTCACGGTGAGCCCGCCGGTCGTCTTCTCGGTGCGCACCACGGCCCCGCAGAACCCGGTCTCGACGTCCTCCACCACCAGGTCCCGCTCGGCGGCCACCCGCGGCGTCGGGGCGCGCCGGCGGCCCCAACCCGGGGCGAGCACGTCGCCGGAGTAGCGGTCCACGGCACAACCCTGTCGGTTGGCCGGCTCGGGTGGCCGCCGGACACGCGGGGGAAACCCCGTCGGTCCCGCGGATCGACGTACACTGGCACTCTGCTGTCGGGAGTGCTAGAGGGATCCGTCGCCGGACCACCGGGAGGTGCGCGTGCTGGAGGACCGCAAGCTCGACGTGCTCCGCGCGATCGTCGAGGACTACGTGTCGACACACGAGCCGGTCGGGTCCAAGGCGCTGGTCGAGCGGCACAACCTGGGGGTCTCGCCGGCCACGATCCGCAACGACATGGCCGCGCTCGAGGACGAGGGCTACATCGCCCAGCCGCACACCAGCGCCGGGCGGATCCCGACCGACAAGGGCTATCGGCTGTTCGTCGACCGGCTCTCGACGGTCAAGCCGCTGTCGCCGGCCGAGCGCAAGGCGATCCAGTCCTTCCTGGACGGCGCGATGGACCTCGACGACATCGTGGCCCGCACCGTGCGCCTGCTCGCGCAGCTCACCCGCCAGGTGGCGGTCGTGCAGTACCCGTCGCTGTCGCGCTCGACCGTGCGGCACGTCGAGCTGGTGCCGCTGGCCACCACCCGGCTGCTCGTCGTGCTGATCACCAGCACCGGCCGGGTCGAGCAGCGCGTGGTCGAGGTGGGCGCCGACGTGCCCGACACCCTGCTCGGCGAGCTGCGGGCGCAGCTCAACGCGGCCACCGTGGGTGTCCGGCTGCCGGACGCCGCCGGCATGCTGGCCGAGCTGCCGGAGCGGTTCACTTCCGACCAGCGGATCACGGTCGCCAGCGTGCTGTCGGCGCTGCTCGAGAGCCTGGTGGAGGAGCACGAGGACCGGGTGGTGCTCGGCGGCACCGCGAACCTGGCCCGGTTCGGGCCGGACTTCCCGCAGACGATCCACCCCGTCCTCGAGGCGCTGGAGGAGCAGATGGTGCTGCTCCGCCTGCTCGGCGAGTCGACCGACCCGTCGGTGCTGCAGGTGCGCATCGGCCACGAGAACCCGCACGAGGGCCTGACCAGCACGTCGGTGGTCAGCGTCGGCTACGGCTCCGAGAGCGAGATGCTGGCCAAGCTCGGTGTGCTCGGGCCGACCCGGATGGACTACCCCGGAACGATGGGAGCGGTACGCGCAGTGGCGAGGTACGTCGGCAAGATCGTCGGTGAGGCATAGGTGGCGAGCGACCAGACCGACTACTACTCCGTGCTGGGGGTCGCCCGGGACGCCACGCCCGAGGAGATCAAGAAGGCCTACCGGCGGCTGGCGCGCCAGCTGCACCCGGACGTGAACCCGGCCGAGGAGGAGCGCTTCAAGGAGGTCACCAAGGCCTACGAGGTGCTCTCCGACCCGCAGAAGCGCGAGCTGCACGACCTCGGCGGCGACCCGTTCTCGACCGGCGGCGGCTTCGGGTCGGGGTTCGGCTTCTCCGACATCATGGACGCGTTCTTCGGCGGGGGCGGCGGCGGTCGCGGCCCGCGTCCGCGGAACCGGCGTGGCCAGGACGCGCTGATCCGGGTCGACATCGACCTGGCCGAGGCGACCTTCGGCGTCACCCGCGACCTGCAGGTCGACACCGCCGTCACCTGCCCGACCTGCAGCGGTGGCGGCGCCCGCCCCGGCACCTCGCCGCGGGTCTGCGAGGTCTGCCAGGGCCGCGGCGAGGTGCAGCAGGTGACGCGCAGCTTCCTCGGCCAGGTGATGACGTCCCGGCCGTGCGCGGCCTGCCAGGGCTTCGGCAGCGTGATCCCGGACCCGTGCCACGAGTGCGGCGGCGACGGCCGGGTGCGCGCCCGCCGGTCGCTCACCGTCAAGATCCCGCCCGGTGTCGACACCGGGACCCGGATCCAGCTCACCGGCGAGGGCGAGGCCGGCCCCGGCGGTGGCCCGGCCGGGGACCTGTTCGTCGAGATCGTCGAGCGGCCGCACGCGCTGTTCCGCCGCCAGGGCGACGACCTGCACTGCACCGTGTCGGTGCCGATGACCGCGGCCGCGCTGGGCACGTCGGTGTCCCTGGAGACCCTCGACGGCCCTCGCACCGTGGACCTCCGCCCGGGCACGCAGTCCGGCCAGGCCGTGACGATGGGCGACCTGGGGGTCACCCACCTGCGCTCGCCGGGGCGCGGGCAGCTCATCGTGCACGTCGAGGTCGTGACGCCCACCCGGCTGGACGCCGACCAGGAGGACCTGCTGCGCAAGCTAGCCGCCGCCCGCGGCGAGGACGGTCCGGACGTGGGCGTCGTCAACGGCCAGCAGCAGGGCTTCTTCAACCGGCTCCGCGACGCCTTCAACCAGCGCTGAGAGCACCCCCAGGCCCCCAATGTCCCCGTTGATCATGCAACTTTGGGGATCTCGCGCATCGCGCCTGGTCAGCGCCCCCCATCTCACTGTTGATCATGCAACTTTGGGGATCTTGTGAGCGCGCCGGTGTTTGTCGTGCCGACAGCGCGGCTGGTGGCCGGTCGGGTGCTGGTCGACGGGCCGGAAGGCCGGCACGCCGCCACGGTGACCCGGCTGGGTGTCGGTGAGGAGGTCGTGCTCGTCGACGGTCGCGGCCGCCGCGGGCACGGTGCGGTCGCCGCGGTGAGCGGCAAGGACCACCTCGAGGTCGACGTCACCGCGGTGACCGACGAACCGGCGCCTTCGCCGTGGCTGGTCGTGGTGCAGGCGCTGCCCAAGGGGGACCGCGGCGAGGTGGCGGTCGAGACGCTGACCGAGGTGGGTGTCGACGAGATCGTGCCGTGGGCCGCGGCACGGTGTGTGACGCGGTGGCGGGACGCGCGCGGCGAGAAGGCGCTGGCCCGATGGCGTACGACGGCGCAGGCGGCCGCCAAGCAGTCGCGTCGGGCCAGGTTCCCTGTCGTGGCCGAGCTGGCCGGCACCCGCGACGTGGCCGACCGGTTGCGCCGGGCCGCCCTGGGCGTGCTCCTGCACGAGGAGGCCGAGCAGCCCTTGGGGGCTGTCGAGCCGCCGTCCGCCGGTGAGGTCGTGGTGGTCGTCGGCCCCGAGGGCGGGCTCAGCGCCGAGGAGCTAGCCGTCCTCGCCGGGGCGGGCGCCACGGCGTACCGGCTGGGACCGACCGTCCTGCGCACCTCGACCGCTGGCACGGCCGCGGCGGCAGCCCTGCTGTCCCGCACCCTCCGCTGGCGCTGACGGGCGCTACCTCACGGTGAACGTCTTGGTGTCGATGTGGATCGGGGAGCCGTCCTCGGCCGAGTACTCGAGGGCACGGATCTCGTAGGTGCCTGGGTCGAGGTCCACGGTGTCGCTGAACTCGCCGAACTCGCCCATCGAGCCGCCGTTGGCGAAGCCCTCGGCGACCTTGACGCCGTCCTTGGTGACGTCCCAGTTGATGGTGGCCTCGAACGCGCTGCCGTAGCCCTTGATCGCCACCGGCGACGACGTGGTCGCGCCCTGGGTGGGGGCCAGCAGCCAGATCCAGCCCTGCACGTCCATCATCGGCGCGCGGGCGACCGGCTTCGACCAGTCCTCGTGCCCGGACTGAGGTGCCTTGCCGTCCACCAGCAGCCGCACCTTCTTCACCGAGGTGTCGTTGGCGGTCACGGTGTAGACGAGCTCCTGCACGGCGATCTGCTCGGCCTGGGCGCCCAGAGCCGGGAACTTGCTGACGTCGACGGTCGCCGTGTCGCCGGAGACCGACTCGTCGAGGAGCCGGGTGCCGTTCGGCCACGGAGAGCTGTAGTCGGGGTCCAGCGGCGGCTCGGTCAGCATGGTGTTCAGGGCCGCCATGACCGGGTCCATGCCCGGGTTGGGTCGCTGCTCGCGGTAGAGCCGCAGGCTCTGGCCGTCGTCCATGACGTAGTACACGTAGACGTCGCCCTCGACCGCGATGGGGGTCGGCGTGCCGGTGGCCGGCGGGTCGGACGGCTCGGGGGCGCCGGTCTCCGCCGCGGTCGTGCTGGTGGACGGCTGGGTCGAGACGATGTTGTCGTCGTCGTTGTTGCCGCCGGCGAACACGGCGATGCCGCCGGCCATCACGCCGAGCACCAGGGCCGCGGCCAGCGCCGGCGTCGCCGGGTGCTTCCACCACGGCCGCTGCGTGCGCCCGTCGATGCCGGACCTGATCTGCTGCAGGCCGTCGTCCGAGGGGGTGACCATGGCGGCCTCCGAGGTGAGGGCGTCGCGCAGTCGCGCCGCCAGCGGGTCGTCGTCAGGTGTGTGGGTGCTCATCGGGAGGCCTCCAGGGTGGTGCGCAGGGCGGCCATGCCGCGGGACGCGTGGCTCTTGACGGCGCCGCGACTGATGCCGAGGGCGTCGGCGATGTCGGCCTCGGCCAGGTCGACGTAGTAGCGCAGCACCAGCACCTCGCGCTGGCGAACCGGCAGCGACCGCAGGGCAGTGAGCACCTCCGCGTGCTCGAGGGCCACCATCGCGCCGTGCTCGGCCGACGCGCCGTCCGGCAACGGTGCCGGCGCGTGCCGTTCGACCACACCGCGGTGCCGCAGCGCCGAGCGGGCGCCGTTGACCACCGACCGGCGCAGATAGGCCAGCGCCCGGTCCGGGTCGTCCAGCCGCCGCCAGGCCCCGTGCATCGCCACGAACGCGTCCTGCACGACCTCCTCGGCGGTCGCCGTCTCCCGTAGCAGCAGGGCGGCCAGCCGCACCAGCGCCCGGTAGTGGGCGGCGTAGAGGTGGGTCACTGCGTCGTCGGCGCCCCAGGCCGGGGTCGCGGTCATCGTGCTCCTCGCCGTCACGGGGGCCGGCGGTCTCGCCGATGTCAACAGTCTCGCCACATGGGTACGACGTGCAGCGCTCCCGTCCGGTTTACACGTCCGGCGCACCGCGGCGCAGCGCGGCACGCCGCAGGGCTGACGTCGGTAAGGTCACGGGCATGCCGGACGACTGCCTGTTCTGCAAGCTCGTGTCGGGCGAGGTGCCCGCCGACGTCGTGCACGAGGGTGACGCGGTGATCGCGTTCCGCGACATCAACCCGCAGGCCCCGACCCACGTCCTGGTGGTACCGCGGGCCCACCACCCCGACGTGGCCGCGCTGGCCGCGGCCGATCCGGCCGTCCTGGCCGAGCTGGTCCTGGTCGGCCGGCAGGTGGCGACGGCGGAGGGCCACGACGACTACCGGCTGGTGTTCAACACCGGCGCCGGGGCCGGCCAGAGCGTGTTCCACGTGCACGGCCACGTGCTGGCCGGCCGGCCCTTGAGCTGGCCGCCCGGGTGAGCCGGCCGTTCGGCGGCTGAGGGGACGCAGCGGGGCAGATCGCCTAGCATGGATGGCGCGACCAGGTGCGGTAGACGCACCGACCGAGACCGGAAGCAGGGCGATCAGGCCGACCGCGGCCGCATCATGACCGACTCACATCCGACCAGCAACACGATCGTCGTCCCCGCCAGCCAGCCCATGGTGGCCGTGCTCGGCCCGAGGGACGAGCTCCTCCGGGTCGTCGAGACCGCCTTCCCGTCCACCGACATCTCGGTGCGGGGCAACGAGATCACGGTCGCCGGGGAGCCCGGCGAGGTCGCCCTGGTCGAGCGGTTCTACGACGAGCTGATCACCGTGCTGCGGACGGGGCAGGGCGTCACGGCGGATGCCGTGCAGCGCATGGTGAGCATGTTGCGCACCGAGACCGGCGAGCGGCCGGCCGAGGTCCTGACGCTGAACATCCTGTCCAACCGCGGCCGCACGATCCGGCCGAAGACGCTGAACCAGAAGCGCTACGTGGACGCGATCGACCGCAACACCATCACGTTCGGCATCGGCCCGGCGGGCACCGGCAAGACCTACCTCGCGGTGGCCAAGGGGGTGCAGGCGCTGCAGGCCAAGCAGGTCACCCGGATCATCCTGACCCGTCCCGCCGTCGAGGCGGGGGAGCGGCTTGGCTTCCTGCCCGGCACCCTGTTCGAGAAGATCGACCCCTACCTGCGGCCGCTCTACGACGCGCTGCACGACATGATCGACCCCGAGTCGATCCCGCGCCTGATGACCGCCGGCACCATCGAGGTCGCGCCCCTCGCATATATGAGGGGAAGGAGCCTCAATGACGCGTTCATCATCCTGGACGAGGCGCAGAACACCTCGCCGGAGCAGATGAAAATGTTCCTCACCCGACTCGGCTTCGGCTCGAAGATGGTGGTCACCGGCGACGTCACCCAGGTCGACCTCCCGGGCGGCACGTCCAGCGGACTCCGGGTGGTGCAGGAGATCCTGGACCGCACCCAGGACGTCGAGTTCTGCCGGCTCACCGCGCAGGACGTGGTCCGGCACCGGCTGGTGACCGACATCGTGGAGGCCTACGGCCGCTGGGACGCCGTCCAGGAGGAGCAGTCGGGCCGTGGTTCCGGCCCGCGCAGCGGCTCCGGCGGCTCCGGCCGCCGCCGACGGTGACCGCCGTGAGCATCGAGGTCAACGACGAGTCCGGTGAGGGCATCGACGCCGAGCGGGTCGCTGCCCTGGCCAGCTTCGTGCTCGACCGGCTTCGGGTGCACCCGCAGGCCGAGCTGTCGGTGCTCGCGGTCGACGTCGCCACGATGTCCTCCCTGCACCAGCAGTGGATGGACGAGGAGGGGCCGACCGACGTCCTGTCGTTCCCGATGGACGAGCTGCGCCCCGGCACCGACGACGAGGACCCGGAGCCCGGCCTGCTCGGCGATGTCGTCCTCTGCCCGGCGGTGGCCGCGAAGCAGGCCGCTGCGGCCGGGCACCCGGCCGCCCAGGAGCTCGACCTGCTGACGACCCACGGCATCCTGCACCTGCTCGGCTACGACCACGCCGAGCCGGACGAGGAGCGCGAGATGTTCGGGCTGCAGACCGAGCTGCTGCGCGGCTGGGCAGAGGCGAGCGCCCGGTGACCGCCTACCTGTTGTTCCTCGCCGTCCTGCTGGTGGCCATTGCCGGCCTCCTCGCCGGAGCCGAGGCCGCGCTCTCGCGGGTCTCCCGGGTCGCCGCCGACGAACTCGTCAAGGAGGGACGCCGGGGAGCGCAGCGCCTGCAGCAGGTGCTCGAGGACCCGGCCCGCTACCTCAACCTCCTGACCCTGCTGCGGGTCACGGCCGAGCTGGTCGCCACGGTGCTGGTGACCGTCGCGGCGCTCGAGAGCTTCGACACCAGGTGGCAGGCGGTGCTCGTCGCGTCCGCCTCAATGGTGCTGGTGTCCTACATCGCGATCGGCGTCTCCCCGCGCACCCTCGGCCGCCAGCACCCGGCACCGGTCGCGCTCGCGGCGGCCCGGTTCGTGCACCCGCTGGCCCGGGTGCTCGGTCCGCTGCCGCAGCTGCTGATCCTGGTCGGCAACGCGCTCACTCCGGGCAAGGGCTTCAGCGAGGGACCGTTCGCGTCCGAGGCCGAGCTGCGCGAGCTGGTCGACCTCGCGGAGGAGAACCAGCTCATCGAGGACCGCGAGCGGGTGATGATCCACTCGGTCTTCGAGCTGGGCGACACGATCGTCCGCGAGGTCATGGTGCCGCGCACCGACGTCGTCTTCATCGAGCGGACCAAGACGCTGCGCCAGGCCCTGTCGCTCGCGCTGCGCAGTGGCTTCAGTCGCATCCCGGTGATCGGCGAGGGCACCGACGACGTTGTCGGGGTGGCCTACCTCAAGGACCTGGTGCGTCGCACCTACGTGCACCGTGAGGGCGAGTCGATCGAGCGGGTCGACTCGGTCATGCGCCCGGCCATCTTCGTGCCGGAGAGCAAGCCGGTCGACGAGCTCCTCCGCGAGATGCAGGCCCAGCAGACGCACGTGGCGATCGTGGTGGACGAGTACGGCGGAACCGCCGGGCTGGTCACCATCGAGGACGTTCTGGAGGAGATCGTCGGCGAGATCACCGACGAGTACGACGTCGAGGCACCGCTGATCGACGAGCTGTCCGACGGCTCCCTGCGGGTGAGCGCCCGGCTGCACCTCGACGAGCTGTCTGAGCGCCTCGACGTCGAGCTCGAGGACGACGACGTGGACACGGTCGGCGGCCTGCTCGCCAAGCACCTTGGCCGGGTCCCGATCCCCGGGGCGCAGGTGTGGTTGCACGGCATCGAGCTCACCGCCGAGAGCGCACAGGGCCGGCGGAACCGAATCGGCACTGTGCTGGTACGCCGGGCCGCCGCACAGCCGGACGATGAGGCGTTGGAAGCCGCGGATGCCCGCGACGCCTGACGCCACCGCCCTTCCGGCGGAGGACGCCAAGCTGGTGACCCTGGCCCGGGCGGCGCGGGCCCGCGTCGGCGGCGCCGAAGGGGCCGCGCTGCGCGACGACATCGGCCGTACCTACGCGGCCGGCTCGGTGGACCTGCCCTCGCTGCGGCTGACGGCGGTCCAGGCGGCGGTCGCGGCGGCTGTCTCGAGCGGCTCGGACCAGCTGGCGGCCGCATGCGTCGTGGGCGAGGCCGAGCAGCTCTCCGACTCCGACCGGGCCCTGCTCGGCGACCTCGGCGTCGGCACTGTGCTGCTCGCGGCGCCCGACGGCACCCTGCGCCACGCGTGACGGCTACCGTCGGGCCATGATCCGCCGACTTCGTCGCCCTCCCGCTGCCCCGGCCATCCCGGCGACACTGCACCACGAGCCGCAGCCCTTCGACGGCGTCGAGACGCCGTACGTCCTGCGGTTCAGTGCCGCCTGGGCCTGGCGCTTCCTGCTGGTGGTCGCCGCCGTCTACGTGTTCCTGCGCGTCTTCGGGCTGCTGTCCGTGGTGCTGGTCCCGGTCATCATCGGCCTGCTGCTGTCGGCGATCGCCTCGCCGATTGCCGACCGCCTGCAGGGCTGGGGGCTGCCGCGCAGCCTCGCGACGCTCGTCACGATCCTGCTCGGCTTCGCCGTGATCGCCGCGCTGGTGACCCTGGTCGCCCAGCAGCTGTCCTCCGGCTTCGGCGACCTGCGGTCGTCCTTCGACGACAGCACGGTCAAGCTGGAGAAGTACCTCTCCGACCTCGGGCTGAGCCGCGACCAGCTGAACGACTTCTTCAACCGGGTCCGCGAGGGCGTGAGCTCCGGCACCTCGGGCAACCTCAGCGGCACGGTCGTCGGCGCGGCGACCACGGCGGGGCACCTGCTCGCGGGCCTGTTCATCACGCTGTTCTCGACGATCTTCTTCACCTACGACGGTCGCGGCATCTGGCGCTGGCTGGTGTCCCTGTTCCCCACGCCGGCGCGGGGCCGCGTGCACGGCAGCGGCGAGCGCGCCTGGGCGGTGCTCACCGCCTACGTGCGCGGCACCGTGGTCATCGCCGCCACCGATGCCCTGGGCATCGCGCTGATTGCGTGGATCCTCGGCCTACCCCTGGTCGCGCCACTGGCGGTCCTCGTCTTCTTGGGCGCCTTCATCCCGGTCGTCGGCGCCGCGATCAGTGGCATCGCCGCTGTCGCCGTCGCCCTAGTCGCGGTCGGCCCCGTCACGGCACTGATCATGCTCGCGGGCGTGATTGCGGTGCAGCAGCTCGAGGGCCACGTGCTGCAGCCGTTCCTGATGGGCCGGCTGGTGCGGGTGCACCCGCTGGCCATCGTCGTCGTCATCGCCATCGGCGCCGAGGCGGCGGGCATCTTCGGGGCGCTGATCGCGGTGCCGCTGACGGCCGTCATCAACTCGGTCTCGAGCTACCTGGCGGGTGAGCGACGGCTCCGGCTCGAGCAGGAGGCCGGTGCCCTGGCAGACCCCGCGGTGAGCTCGTGACCGCGGAGCACCGGTCCGGCTTCGTCGCCTTCGTGGGGCGGCCGAACGCCGGCAAGTCGACCCTGACCAACGCGCTGGTCGGCGAGAAGGTCGTCATCACCTCGAGCAAGCCGCAGACCACCCGCCGGGTGGTGCGGGGCATCGTGACGCGACCCGAGTACCAGCTGGTGCTGCTCGACACTCCCGGCCTGCACCGGCCGCGCACCCTCCTGGGGGAGCGGCTCAACGACGAGGTCCGCGCCGCCTGGGCTCAGGTCGACGTCGTCGGCCTGTGCCTGCCCGCCGACGAGAAGATCGGGCCGGGCGACCGCTTCATCGCCAAAGAGCTCGCGGCGCTCGGCCGGGTGCCGAAGGTCGCGGTGGTCACCAAGACCGACCGGGTCGGCCGCGACCGGGTGGCGGAGGCGCTGATGGCCGCGGCCACGCTCGGCCGGGACGAAGGCATCGACTGGGCCGAGGTGGTGCCGGTGTCGGCCGTGGCGGGAGAGCAGGTGGACCTGCTGACCGAGCTGCTTGCTGCCCTGATGCCGGAGTCACCCCAGCTCTACCCCGACGGTGAGCTCACCGATGCGCCCGAGCTGGTGCTCGTGGCCGAGCTGATCCGCGAGGCGGCGCTCGAGGGGGTCCGCGACGAGCTGCCGCACTCGATCGCCGTCGTGGTGGAGGAGATGCTGCCGCGTGAGGACCGGCCGCCAGAGCGGCCGCTGCTCGACGTGCACGCGTTCCTGTACGTCGAGCGAGACAGCCAGAAGGGCATCGTGATCGGCCCGCAGGGCAGTCGGCTGCGCGACATCGGCATCCGGGCCCGGGCCCAGATCGAAGCCCTGCTCGGCACGCCCGTCCACCTCGACCTGCACGTCACCGTGGCCAAGGACTGGCAGCGCGACCCTCGACAGCTGCGCAAGCTCGGCTTCTGAGCCCGATCGGCACGCGATCGGCGGGAATGAACCGCGGCGGCCGGGGCAGGGGAGCACTCGTGGGGTTCAGCAGCGAGCCCCCAGTGGGGAGCGCCGTCAGATGTGCCGGGTCGTCAGCCAGGAGCTCGGAGGAACGATCGCGGCGGTCGCCGAGGCCCGCGGGTTCGTGACCGACCACCTCCGTCGCTGGGACCTCGAGGCCCTGGTCTCGGACGCCGAACTGCTGACGAGCGAGCTGGTGACCAACGCCGTGCTGCACGCCAGGGGGGACGTGACGGTGACAGTCGCGGTGGCCGAGGGGTTGGCCGAGATCGGCGTGAGCGACCGCTCGAGCGACCTGCCCGAGCAGCGGCCCCCCACCTGGCGGGCTGAGGGCGGCCGCGGCCTGCGGCTGGTCGACCTCGTCGCGCTGGAGTGGGGCGTGGTGTCCGTCGACGGTGGCAAGCAGATTTGGTTCCGCCTCGATATCGACACCAGCTGGCCGCACCGGACCGAGTGCCCCTGCGGCGGTGACGACCTGGATCGGGTCCGGCTCGAGTCGGGGCGCTACGCCGTCGCGGCGCACGGCCCCTGGGACGCCTCGTGACCGCGGGCTAGAGGACCAGCTCCCACTCGGCCCACTGCCGCACCGGCTGGAAGCCCATGGCGACGTTGACCTGCAGCATCGGGGCGTTGGAGTCCGCGTTCCAGGTATCGACGCTGGTCACAGCGGGCTCGTGCTGCTGCAGGAAACGCAGGTTGGCTACCTTCAGCAGCAGACCGAGCCGGTGCCCCCGGTGGGCCGGCTCCACAATGGTCTGGAACTGACCCGCCGAGTAATCGACGCCGTCGGCCACGACCAGCGTCGTGGTGCCCACCACGACACCTGTGCCGTCGTGCCGGGCGGCGCTGGTGTAGGCGCGGTTGCGCCGCGCGAGCATCACGGCGTCGCGGCCGCGGTAGCGGTCGGCGTCGAAGACCTCCTGCTCCCACTGCAGATCGTCCATCGGGGCGTCGGTGGTCATCCGGCTCTCGAGAGCCGCCACCGCCTCGATGTGCGCCTCGGGGGTGGCGCCCACCCACTGCAGCAGCGAGTAGCCCGTCGAGTGCGACACCGCCTCGGCCCACAGCGCGTCCAGGCGGCCGGCGTCCAGCGTGCTGAGATCCAGCCGGCGCTGGGTGTCGGCGAGCACCGCGCGGGCACCAAGGCCGGCGGCGAACGCCTCGCCGGCCGGCCCGGTGGCCCCGCTGATAACCCGGCGGCGGCCGAGCTCGACCACCCGGGCCTTGGCTTCGGCCACCAGGGCCCGGCCGACACCCCGGCACCGGAGGTCCGGGTGCACCTGCAGCTCGAGGTATGCCGTGTCCCGGTTCTCGGTCAGCGGCAGCGTGAGAGCGAACCAGCCGACCAGCTCGCCGTCCTGGTGAGCCAGGAATGCCTGCACCTCGAGGCCGGGCCACGGATGGCGCAGCTGGCCGACGTGGCGGCTCCAGCCCATCTCGGGGTCGCCGGGCAGGTCGTGCTCCTCCACCTGCCGACGCAGGTCGTACCAGGCGTGCAGCGCTGCCTCGTCGTCCGCCTGAACCCGGGAGCAGGACAGCGTCGCGGTCGTCATGGCGCCTCCTCGGGGTCGCGCGGGAGGTCCAGCCGCCAGACCGACTCGCGCTGGGCGACCACGAACCCCATGGCCTCGTTGATGGAGATCATGTAGCTGTTCACGTCCGCGTTCCAGGTGTGCAGCCGGCGGGCCTGCGGGGCCTCGTGCCTGAGCCGCTCCAGGTTGGCGAGCTTGACCAGGGCGCCGAGCCGGTGGCCACGGTGCTCCTTGACCACGAGGGTGGACCACTGGAACGCGTTCACCGGATCGTGCCGGGTGATGACCACGTCGGTGAACGCCACCAGCGGGCCGCCCGGGCCGACCCGCGCAGCTGTCACGATCTGCCTGCGGCCCTGGTCCTCGATGGTGGCCTCGCGTTCGCGGATCCGGTCGGAGTCCCAGTGCTCGGGCTCGATGTCCAGGTCACCGAGCGGCGCGTCGGTGCTCATCCGGGCATACAGGGCGGCGAAGTCGTCGACCAGATCGTCCGGGCACGGATTGGTCCAGGACACCAGCTCGTAGCCGACGGACGCCTTCTCCGCATCGGCCCGCACGGTCGCGAGGTGGTCGGTGTCCACCGCGGTCAGGTCCAGTGCGCGCCGCACCTCACCGAGTGAGCGGGTGGCACCCGTGGCCGCGGCGAAGCGCATCGCCCGGTTCGGCGGCCCGTCCGCCGGCTCGTTGACCCCCACCGCCACCTGGTGGCGGCCGAGCCGGGCGATCCGGTCTGTCGCGTGCGCCAGCAAGGCGCGGCCGTGACCGCGGTGCTGGTGCGGCGGATCGACGCAGAGGGCCAGCTCGACGAAGTCCAGGTTGTCCAGCATCGGCAGGTCCAGCCGGTAGGTGCCGACCGCCGTCCCGCCGTCGTGCATCAGCCAGAACTCCATCTGCTGGCTCTTCTCGGTGGCCCGGGCCATGGCGATGACCTCGGGCGCGGTCGGCAGCGGGTCGTCCGGGTGCTCCGCGGTGTAGGCGGCGTGCAGGATCGCGTACGACGTCAGCATCGCCTCGTCGTCGGCGACGTCGACCCGCTCGATCCGAACCCCGTCGGTGCCCATGCCGCCCAGCGTGAGCCCCTGCCGGTGGCGGGCGCCAGCGATTTGGCACCGGTCCAGGATGCGGACCGGGTACGCCGGTGAGGCAGACGCGCCGGTCCCGACCGGCGTACGCTCGCAGACATGCGGCTCGGCCTGCTCCTTCTCGGCTGCCGCGGCGAGGCACTCTCCTAGAGGCCGGTCCCCTCGCCGCGGAGTGCCTGTCTGCCCCGGTCGCCCCAGCGAGACCCCCGAGAGTGGCCCTGATGACCGCAACCCCGTATGACGCCCGCAACGCGCAGCAGCCGTCGGGCATGCCGATCCACCGCTACCCACCGTTCACGCCCGTCGGCCTGGACGACCGCACCTGGCCGACCCGAGTCGCCACCGAGGCGCCGCGCTGGTGCGCGGTCGACCTGCGCGACGGAAACCAGGCCCTGATCGACCCGATGAGCCCCGGCCGCAAGAAGCGGATGTTCGAGCTGCTGGTGCGGATGGGCTACAAGGAGATCGAGGTCGGCTTCCCGGCGGCCAGCCAGACCGACTTCGACTTCGTCCGCCAGCTGATCGAGGAAGACCTGATCCCGGACGACGTCGTCATCCAGGTGCTC
Source organism: uncultured Actinomycetota bacterium (assembly GCA_963728425.1). Classification (GTDB taxonomy): domain Bacteria; phylum Actinomycetota; class Actinomycetes; order JACCUZ01; family JACCUZ01; genus JAVEDA01. The sequence continues at coordinate 89,192 of CAVSKC010000015.1, read as the reverse complement.
ACCCAGGCGCGGGACCCGCTGATCGAGCGCACCTTCGAGTCGATCCGCGGCGCGAAGCAGGCGATCATGCACCTGTACAACTCGACGTCGACCCTGCAGCGTCGGGTGGTCTTCGGGCTGCCGAAAGAGGGGATCACGGACATCGCGGTGCAGGGCGCGCGGCTGTGCCGCAAGCTGGGGGAGAAGCACGAGAACGACACACCGGAGTCCGTCGTCCTGTTCGAGTACTCGCCGGAGTCGTACACCGGCACCGAGCTGGAGTTCGCGGTCGAGGTGTGCAACGCGGTCAACGACGTGTGGCAGCCGACCCCGGACCGCAAGACGATCGTGAACCTGCCGGCCACCGTCGAGATGGCCACGCCGAACATCTACGCCGACTCGATCGAATGGATGCACCGCAACCTGGCGCACCGTGACTCGGTGGTGCTGTCGCTGCACCCACACAACGACAGGGGTACGGCTGTCGCGGCTGCCGAGCTGGGTCGCCTGGCCGGTGCCGACCGGATCGAGGGCTGCCTGTTCGGCAACGGCGAGCGCACCGGCAACGTCTGCCTGGTGACGCTGGGTCTCAACCTGTTCTCCCAGGGCGTCGACCCGCAGATCGACTTCAGCGACATCGACGAGATCCGGCGCACGGTCGAGTACTGCAACCAGCTGCCGGTGCACGAGCGCCACCCGTACGGCGGCGACCTCGTCTACACGGCGTTCTCCGGCTCGCACCAGGACGCCATCAAGAAGGGCTTCGACTGGATGGAGCGGGACGCGGCGACCGCGGGTGTGCCGGTCGACGACCTGACCTGGGCGGTGCCCTACCTGCCGATCGACCCCAAGGACGTCGGGCGCTCCTACGAGGCCGTGATCCGGGTGAACTCGCAGTCCGGCAAGGGCGGCGTGGCCTACATCATGCGCACCGAGCACCACCTGGACCTGCCGCGCCGGCTGCAGATCGAGTTCAGCCAGGTCATCCAGGCCCGCACCGACACCGACGGTGGCGAGGTGTCGCCGGCCCAGATGTGGGAGGCGTTCGAGGCGGAGTACCTGGCCCGGCGTACGCCGATCGCACTGAACACCCACCACACGTCCTCTGCCGCTGACACCGACGACGAGCTCGAGGTCAACGTCTACCTGGACGGCGAGAAGCGCGCCCTGCGCGGTATCGGCAACGGGCCGATCGCGGCCTTCGTCGACGCGCTGGCCACGGTGGGGCACGACGTGCGGGTGCTCGACTACGCCGAGCACGCGCTGTCGTCCGGCGGCGACGCCAGGGCGGCGGCCTACGTCGAGTGCGCCATCGGCGAGCGGATCGTGTGGGGCGTGGGCATCGACGCGAACATCGTCACCGCGTCGCTGAAGGCGGTCGTGTCGGCGGCCAACCGGGCGGCCGGCTGACAGCCTCAGCGCCGCCGGTCACCGCACGGGTACAGGCAGTCACAGCTGCGTCAAGGCCGACCGCAGGCCCGACTCAGCCTGGTTGCCGAGACGCGTGAACGCTGGCTTGAGCAGCGGGGCGAGCAACCGGCTGGGACCCTTGAAGGTGAACTCCGCGGTGTAGGTCACCTCGGTCCTGGAGCCGCTCTGCCGGAACGTCATGGTGTCTGTCGCGGTGACCGTCCTGTTCTCGCCGCGAAGCCGAATCAGCTCATGAGTCACCAGCTCCTCGACGACATAGATCAGGACGTCTCGCGACCGAGAAACCTCGATGTGTTCCGGTACGTCGTCCCGACGCCTCCATCGCCCGCACAGCGAGTGTGGACAGGGTGCCGGGATCCCAGTCGGTCGTGGTGGTGAAGTCGGCCAGGTAGTCGAACGCTCGCCGTATCGGGATCTCGACTCTCACGGTTCGCTCGATTCTCATGTCGCGCCCGACCACATTCGTGCCCACAGCCCCACGGGCACAAGCCGGGCTGCCTTCATGAGCAGCGCCATCTGCCACGGGAAGACGATCTCGGTACGGTCATGCTCGAGACCGTCGCAGATCGACTGGCCGCCTGGTCGGCGTCGATGATGAACGGCATCGGGAAGCTGTTGCCGTCGGTGAGCTCGGTGCGGACGAAGCCCGGGCAGATCGTGGTGACCCGCACTCCGACTTCGCGACGTGGACCCGCAGCGACTCGAGGAGGTTGATCTGCGCCGCCTTCGTCGCGCCGTAGCCTCGGCGCCGGCAGGCCGCGGTAGCCGGCCACCGACGAGATGCCCGCGATGACGCCAGCTGCGTCGCGCCAGCATCTCGGGCAGCACAGCCGCGATGGCATTGCTCATCCCCACGAGGTTGACCTGCATGTGCCGGTCGAACACCTCGGTGTCCCAGGTGCTGGCGGCATCTGACTCCAGTAGCCCGCGGCCAGCATGGCGACGTCGATCCGACCGAGCTCGTCGCGGACCTGGCTGCTGCAGCCTGCGACTCGACGTCGGCATCGGTGACGTCGGGGGACGACGAGCATGCGTCCCACCGGAGACCTCGGTCGAGCTGCTCCTCCCGACGGGCGGATATCGCGACCGTCGCGCCTCGTGCGACCGCAGCTCGCCGGCGGTGGCGGCGCCGATGCCACTGGACGCGCCGACCACCCACACGACCTTGCCGCGCAGTTCAACGCGGATGCCCGCGTCAGCTGTAGCTGGCTGACGCCCAGGTAGCCGCTTCGGAAACCGGCCTCCCAGTAGGCGAGGTAGAACTGCCACATCCGGCTGAACGTCTCGTCGAAGCCATGCGGGCCCATCAGGGGCCACTGTTCGACGAACCGTTCCCGCCACAGCCGCAGGTGCGTGCGTAGTGCTCACCGCAGCTCCCGGCGTTGCACCACGCGCAACGTCGTGTGGCAGCAAGGTGTCTTCGATGCGCGCAGGGACGGGATCAGACCACCAGGGAAGATGTACTTCTGGATCCACCCGAAGCGCGCCTGGTGGCAAGACCCGCTCGTGCGCCATGGTGATCGCCTGAATGCTGACGATGCCTCCTGGTGCGAGCAGCCGGTCCAGCGTCATGAAGTACGTCGGCCAGTGGTCTCTCCGACCGCCTCGATCATCTCGACGCTGACGATCGCGTCGTAATACCCCTGCGACCTCGCGGTAGTCCTGTAGTCGAACCTCCACCCATTCGTGCAGGCCAGCGGCCTCGATCCGATCGGGCGAGCGGCATCTGCTCGTGCGACAACGTGATCGACGTGACGCGCGCACCGCGCTGACCGGCGCGGATCGCGAGCGAGCCCCAGCCTGTACCGATCTCCAACAACCGGGTGCCGGCGTCGACTCCCGCCTAGGTCGAGCACTCCGTCGATCTTTCGCAGCTGCGCGCCCTCAAGAGTCCGTGGTCGCTGTCGACGACGTGACTCGCGCTCGTCGAACCACGCCGAGGAGTAGCTCATCGTCGGGTCGAGGAAGGTCCCGAACAGCTCGTTGCTCAAGTCGTAGTGGGCGCGATGTTGCGCGCGAGACCCGTCGATCGAGTTGTCGTGCTCACTCGGGATCCGCCTGGTCGACGAACGTGCGCAGCCGCTGCAGCGGCACGCGGTACCAGGGTGGTCAGCCGCTCCGCGAACACCGTCAGCAGCTCGGCCAGATCGGTGCCGGGTCCCGGTCGCCAGTCGCCCGCCATGTAAGCCTCGCCGAACCCGATCTTGCGTCGCGCCCCAGCGCGGGCGAAGAAGGCCTGCGGCCGCACCAGTTCGAACACGGGCGACGTCCACGAGCCACGGCCGAAGACCCGCCCGTCCGGATTGGTGACCCGGAGAGGCAGCCCGGTACACAGCCCGTTCGAAGATGAGACGAGCCACGGTCGCGGCTCACCGGCGCCCGGGGGGCGGTCGCGAGTCCTGGCAAGGCAGAGTGGACGAGACGGACACGTTCAGACGCCTTCCTGTGGCACGTGGGTGGCCGCGGTCGCGACGGGCAGGCCGGCGCAGCCACAGCCAGATCCCGTGCATCCGGATCAGCACCGAGATCCGCTGCGGTCATCAGGGGCCTGCGGATCAGCTGTTCGAGCAGATCGCCGTCGGCGTCGCCGGCTCCGGGCGGCCGCGAAAGTTGCCGTGAAGACCAGCGGATCCGTCCCGGCGCAGCGCTCACGGTGCGTGGCCACGAGCTCAGGGCTCAGGGCGAACCTGAGCTGGTAGCCGCCGCTCACGTCGAAGAATGGCGAGACGTGGAAGCTCCTTGTCCGTGCTCGGCGGTCCCGTCCGGGTCCACCACGCAGGAGGTAGGCGTGACGCTCGCCGTACGTGTTGTGCACCTCCGCCACAACCCAGTCGAGATCGCCGTCCGCCGTCGAAGCACCAGAAGACCCACAGCGGGTCGAACACGTGGCCCGAGGATGCGCGCGTTCGCCAGCATCAGCACCCGTGCCCCGTCGGTCCGAGCCTGATGCCATCGCAGCGCCAGGAAGCGCTCGATGTTGGCCTTGATCGGCAGCGTCGGGGTCGCCGATGTGGTCCGCTGCTGCTGAAGCGCGCAAACGCCCGCAGGACCAGCGCTGGCTCGGGGATCGCGTCGACGTCGACCAGCCACTGGTAGACGCTGTGACGGAAGCGAGTGCCTGACCTGACCGAGCCGGCTGTGGCTCACGCGGCCGACGACCAGCGCCGGCAGTGCAGGCAGCGGGGCTCGTGCAGGCGGCGTCGAGGCCTGGCGTCTGGCGCGTCACCAGCTCACCCCGAAGTGCCGGGCGGCCTCGACGCCCGGACCGGCAGCCGTCCTCGTGGAAGCCCCATCCGTGGTAGGCGCCGGCGTACACGGTGCGGTCCGTGGCGAGGCCGCTCGAGCCGCGCCTGCGCGCGCACCGACTCCGGCGTGAAGATCGGGTGCTCGTAGTCCATGACCGCGACGTACGCGGTCCGGGCGCGATCCGGTCGCCGTCGTTGAGGGTGACCAGGTGCTCCTGTCGGGGACTCGAGTCCCTGCAGCCGGTTCATCCAGTACGTGACGACCGTCGGCTGTCTGGCGCGGTCGCAGGACGTCATCCGGTAGTTCCATGCAGGCCCGCGCCGCCGGACGCTCGGGCAGGACCGAGGTGGTCGCTGTGCAGCACCGTGACGTTGCGCGGAGTACCCGAACTGCCTTGAGCGTCTGCACCTCCTCATCGGTCGGGTCGGTCGAGCAGACCCAGCGCCTCGTCGGCGTGGGTCGCGATCACGACCCGGTCGAACTCGCGTGACCTCTCCGGTGACGTCGCGGATCTCGACGCCGTCGTCGAGCCGGATGACGTCGGTGACGGCATGCGACCGGCGCACGTCCGGCAGCCGCGCGGCCAGCCGCTCGACGTAGGTCCGCGAGCCACCCACGACGATGTACCACTGCGGCGCCCCGCGTGACCCTGCAGCAAGCCGTGGTGGTCCAGGAAGCCGAACAGGTACCGCGCCGGGTACTGCAGCGTCGCCTCCCGTCCCCGCGGACCACACGCACGACACGACCGGTACGGCGTAGTGCGCGATGAAGTGCTCGCCGAACCCTTCCGCTGCGCAGGAACTCGCCGTACGTCAGTGAGTCGGCCCGTCGTCGGTCGTGCGCAAGAAGGCGAGCCGCCGATGGAAGCGCCGGACGTGCAGCAGCAGCCGCAAGAACTTCGGGTCGAGCGAGCGGCGCCGCTGCGCGAAGATGCCGCGCAGGCCACGCCCACCGACGTACTCGAGCCCGCAGCCGTCGCACCGGACGCCCATGCTCATCTCGGTGCGGCCGGATCTCCACCTCCAGCTCGTCGAAGAGCTTGCGCAGCCAGGGGTAGGTGCGGTCGTTGAGCACGATGAACCCGATGTCGACGGCGTGCGCTGGCGTCCGAGCGGCGACCTCGTGGGTGTGCGCGTGCCCACCGAGCCGGTCCTCGCTCCTCGAACAGGGTCACCTCGTGGGTGCGCGCGAGCAGGTACGCGGCGGTCAGCCCCGAGACTCCCAGCGCCGATCACCGCTACCGAGGGCCGCCCGGTCGCGACGGCCGAGCACGCTCGTTCGTTGCTCATGTATCCAGCGCCTCCGTCGAGGGTTTGTCTAGGCATGACGCTAAGACGGCGTCAGGGTTGTCAAATGTTCGTCTAATGTCTGTAGAGTGTCAGGATGGCACCTCCGGACGAGCGGCCGACCTGCGCATCGGTGAGCTGAGCCGCCGTGTCGGGTGAGCGACCACCTCCTGCGCGCCTGGGAGACCCGATACGGCCTGCTGCACCCCGTCCCGCTCGACCGGTGGCTACCGCCTCTACTCGGAAGCGACGCCGCATCGGATTCGCCGGATGCAGGACCACCTCGCCGACGGGCTGTCCGCCAGCAACGAAGGCCGGCGCGAGACCGTGCTCTAGCGACCGACGGACGCCGTCCGGGTCGAGCCCGCCGTCGTAGGCGATGCCGGCGGGCGACGCATCGGCAGTTACCGAGCTGTCCGCTGTCCCTGCGCGAGGCTCTGGACGCGTTCGACGAGCCTGCCGCTCAGGCGTCCTGGACCGCCTGCTCTCCGACCTCGTCACTGCCGACCGTCCTGCGCGACGTCGTCCTGCCCTACCTCGCCGACCTCGGCGCGCGCTGGCGGACGGCACAGCAAGCGTCGCGCAGGAGCACTTCGCCAGCTTCGTCATCCGCGGCCGGCTGCCGGCCTGGCCCGCGGATGGGGCAGCGGAAGCGGCCACAGGCCGTGCTCGCGTGCCCGCCCTGGAGCTGCACGACCTCGCGCTGATGTCTTCGGGATCGTGCTCAACCGTCAGGCTGGCGATCAACTACCTCGTGTGACACCCCTGTCGAGGAGCTGCGCACGCAACCACGCACCCAGATCTCGTCGTCTCCCGCAGCACACCCACGTGCTCAGCCTTCGCAGAGCTCGCCGCTCTTGCGCTCGCTTCCCGCTCCCCTCCCCCCCAGTTCACCAGCTCTCAGTGCTCCCCCTCACTTCCCCACCCCTCACACCAACTCCTCCTCCTACCTACGGCGAGAAGCTAGCCGTGCGTGGCGGCCGGCTGACCGCGCCGGTCAGCGGCCGCCGGTCAGCCGGAGGAGCACGAAGCGGTCGATCCGGGCGCCCGTCGCGGTGGGCAGGTCGTCGAACTGGACGACCGCCTGCCCGGCCCGCTCGTCCACCCGGGTGACCTCGCCGCTCGCCGTGACGGTGGCGCCGTCCTCGAGCTGGACGTCGAGCTGGACGTGCTCGCCGAGGTGGAGGTCCGTGTCGGCACCGAGCGCCACCCGGACGCCGCCTCGGCTCAGGTCGATCGCACGCATCTGACGGATCCGGTCGGTCGACGAGACGCTGACGCCTGCCGGCGTCGCGGTGCGTGGCGCGCGCCGACGCTGCTCCCGCACCAGCGCCACCACGCCGGTGACCTCCAGGGTGGTCGAGTCCACCGGCTGAGCCACACCGGCGAAGATCGTGACCCCGTGGTCGCCGCTGGCCGGTCGGGAGACCCACACCTGGCCGTCGGCGAGCAGCACGACCGCCTCGGCCGAGACCGTCATCACCGCGCGCACGACCAGACCGGTGTCCGAGAGCTCCCAGGACTGCACCGTCGCGTCGAAGGGCGTCCCGTTCTGCTGGCTCATCACGGCCAGCCGGCTGCCCGCCTGCGGGACCCCGACCTTGTCAGGGCCGTCGATGTCGGTCGTCACGGTGCACTCTCCCCAACGTTTCGGACCGGACCTGTCGACTCACGGTAAGCGCGACGCCTGGCGTTGTCCGGACATCTGGTCAGATCACCCGGACCAGCTCGCGGTCGACCGTCGTCCGGGCGACGCTGCGACCGCGGAACCACACCTGGCGCGGCGGGTCCTGCAGCCGCAGCACCTCCGGCCAGCTCGTCGCTGCGTACAGCTGCAGGTCGGCCCGGGCACCGGCGGCGACGCCGTAGCCGTCGCCCAGGTGCCAGGCGGCGGCAGGTACGGACGTCACAGCCGCCAGCGCCTGGTGCAGCTCGGCCGTCGTGCTGAGGTGCGCGGCGTGGGCCGAGATCAGGGCGACCTCGAGCAGGTCGCCCCGGCCGAACGGGTAGAACCCGTCCTGCACGCAGTCCTGGCCGAAGGCGACGGGAACCCCGGCGGCCATCAGCTCGCGGACCCGGGTGGTGCCGCGCCGCACCAGCCCGCGGTCGCCGCGGCCCTGGATCACGAGGTTCGTCACCGGGTTGGCGACGACGGTGATGCCGAGCCGGGCGCAGTCGGCGATGACACGCTCGGCGTAGTCGTGGTCGGCCGCGGCCAGCGCGCAGACGTGCCCGACCGTGACCCGGTGCTGCCAGCCGCGGCGCTCGGTCTCTGCCACCACCATGGCCAGGGTGCGGACCGAGCCGTCGTCGGTCTCGTCGACGTGCATGTCGACGTCGGCGTCGTGGCGAGCGGCGAGCTCGAAGCACCGCCGCACGTGTTCCCGCTGCGCGTCCTCGGTGGCCTCCCAGTGCGGCATGCCGCCCACGACGGTGGCGCCACGCTGCATCGCCTCGGCCATCAGGTCGACCGCGCCCGGGTCGCGCAGCAGACCCTCCTGTGGGAACGCGATGACCTGCACCTCGGCGATGTCGGCGCAGTCCCGCGCGGCCGCGAGGACACCGTCGAGCGGCACCAGCCCGCCGACCGTGTCGACGTCCACGTGGGAGCGGAGCCGGGTCGTGCCGGTCAGCACGGATGCCTCGATCACGGCGGTGGCGCGCCGGCGTACGTCCTCGACGGTGTAGGCGCGCTTGGCAGCGTGGATGGCGTCGATCGCCCCGCGCAGCGTGCCGTCGTGCTCGGCCAGCTGGTCGCGGATGAGCACCTTGTCGAGGTGGATGTGGGTGTCCACGTACGCCGGGAGCAGCAGGCCCCCGGCAGCGTCGACCGTGTCGTCGGCGGACCGGCCGACGCCCGGCGCGACCGCGACGATCTCTTCGTCCTCGACCACGACGTCGACCCGCGAGCCGTCCGCCAGGGACGCGTCGACGATCGCCAGCCGTGCCATGCGGCCATCAGACCATCGATCGACCACAATGGGGCGGTGAGCCTCTACCGGGACGAGGGTGTCGTGCTGCGCACCCAGAAGCTGGGGGAGGCCGACCGCATCATCACCCTGCTCACCCGCTCGCACGGCCGGGTGCGGGCGGTGGGCAAGGGGGTGCGGCGCACCCGCAGCAAGTTCGGGGCCCGGCTGGAGCCGTTCACCCACGTCGACCTGCAGATCTACGAGGGCCGGTCGCTGGACGTGGTGCAGCAGGCCGAGACGCTGGCGTCCTACGGCGACCGGATCGCCGACGACTACGGCCGCTACACCTCCGGCACGGTGATGCTGGAGACGGCCGAGCGGCTGACCGCGGAGGAGCGGGAGCCGGCCACCCAGCAGTTCTTGCTGCTGGTCGGCGGCCTGCGGACGCTGGCCGAGGCGGCGCACGCCCCCGGGCTGGTGCTGGACGCCTTCCTGCTGCGCTCGCTGGCCGTGGCGGGCTACGCCGCGTCCTTCGACGACTGCGCGGTCTGCGCCCGGCCGGGGCCGCACCCGTTCTTCAACGTCCCGGCCGGTGGTGCGGTCTGCGGCAGCTGCCGGCCGGCCGGCTCGGTCTCGCCGGCCCGTAGCACCCTCGACCTGCTCGCGGCCCTGCTCACCGGCGACTGGGTGATAGCCGACGCGAGCGATCCGCGTACCCGGCGCGAGGGCAACGGCCTGGTCGCGGCCTACCTACAGTGGCACCTGGAGCGCGGGCTGCGGTCGCTGCCGATGGTCGAGCGCACCTGAGCCGACCGTCTCGGCCACCGATGAGTCCGGTGTGGCCGAGCGGTCTCCAGGGGCACGACAGCATCGGCCGATCGGCCAGGACGCGAGGAGCAGCACGATGAGCGGCATCGATTGGTCATCCGCGGCGATGGGCGACGGCCGGTACGCCGAGGTCAACGGCATCAACCTCTACTACGAGACCCACGGCTCCGGCCGACCGATGGTCCTGCTGCACGGCGGCCTCGGGTCCGGTGAGATGTTCGGACCGGTGCTGCCCGCGCTCGCGGCGAACCACCAGGTCATCGTCGTCGACCTGCAGGGTCACGGGCGCACCGCGGACATCGACCGACCGATCGACGTCCGGCTGATGGCCGACGACATCGCGGCGCTGATCGACCACCTCGGGCTGGACCGGCCGGACCTGGTGGGCTACTCGCTCGGCGGCGGCGTGGCCCTGCACACGGCGGCGAAGTACCCGGCCAAGGTCGGGCGGCTCGTGCTCGCCTCGGCGAACATCCGACCGGAGGCGATCTACCCGGAGATGCGCGAGCAGCAGGCCCAGGTCGGCGCTGCCGCTGCGGAGTTCCTCAAGGACACGCCGATGTACCAGCTCTACCAGCGGGTCGCCCCCCGGCCGGAGGACTTCCCGATCCTGCTGGACAAGATCGGGGCGTCGATGGCGCAGCCGTTCGACTTCGCCGACGAGGTCCGCGGGCTCCAGATGCCGACGCTGGTCGTCTGCGCCGACGCCGACATGGCGCCGCCGAGCCACTACGTCGAGATCTTCGGCCTGCTCGACGGCGGCGTGCGCGACGGTGGCTGGATGGGCGAGGGCCGGCCGAAGGGCGGTCACGCGCTTGCGATCCTGCCTGGCCTGACCCACTACAACGTCTCCGGCTCACCGCTGTTCGCGGCCACCACGCTCGCGTTCCTCGACCCGCCGACCGGCTGACGCGCCGCCGTACCGATGGGATCGCGCGCACACCTTCGCCGCCGCTGCGTCCGGCCCTACCGCGCCGTCTTGTGCTTGACCGCGACGAATTCACCTCGGTCCACCACCAATGTTCACGGATCCGTGATCATTCGGAGGCTGGGGCCCGGACCCGGTTAGGGTCGCGGGCGTGGCGCGACGGAGCGGACGAGCGGGTGCGACGGGCAGGGTGCGGTCGCGTCGGCCACCTCGGGAACCCGTCGCGCCGACGCCGCACCCCTCGGGCGCCCGGCCGCCGGAGCTGCCGCGGGAGCTGGTGCCCCGGCACGTCGCGCTGGTCATGGACGGCAACGGGCGGTGGGCGAAGGAGCGTGGTCTGCCGCGGACCAAGGGCCACGAGGCCGGCGAGGCGGCGCTGCTCGACGTGATCCACGGCGCGGTCGAGATCGGCGTCACGCACCTGTCGGCCTACGCGTTCTCGACCGAGAACTGGAAGCGTTCGCCGGACGAGGTGCGCTTCCTGATGGGCTTCAACCGGGACGTGATCCACCGGCGCCGCGACGAGCTCGACGCGCTCGGCGTGCGGGTGCGCTGGGCCGGCCGGCACCGTCGGCTCTGGCGCAGCGTCATCGGTGAGCTGGAGGAGGCCGAGGAGCGCACCCGCGACAACGATGTGCTGACACTGCAGTTCTGCGTCAACTACGGCGGTCGGGCCGAGATTGCGGACGCGGCCGCGGCCATCGCGCGTGAGGTGGCGGCCGGCCGGCTCGATCCCGACAAGGTGGACGAGCGCACCATCGCGCGGCACCTGGACGAGCCGGGCATCCCCGATGTGGACCTGTTCGTGCGGTCGTCGGGGGAGCAGCGCACGTCCAACTTCCTGCTCTGGCAGTCGGCCTACGCCGAGCTGGTGTTCCTGGACACGCTGTGGCCGGACTTCGACCGGCGCGACCTGTGGCGGGCGATCGAGCTCTACGCCAGCCGGGACCGCAGGTACGGCGGCGCGCAGCCCAACGCGGTGCCGCCGCCCTCCTGAGCGGCCACCCAGCCCGACGGGCTATTGCGGCGCGTCCGGGTCGGGAGCACTGTGTCGGGGACGAGAGGGGCCGCCATGTCGCACGTTGCCACCACCGACGTCGAGGTGCTTCGCAAGGAGATCGCGGGGGAGGTACTCGTCCCCGGCGACGAGGGCTACGACCAGGCCCGGGTTCTGTGGAACGGCAGCTTCGATCTCCGCCCGGGCGTCGTCGTCCGGTGCGCGGGCCCGGAGGACGTCAGCGCCGCCATCCTGTTCGCCCGGGACCACCAGCTCGAGATCGCGGTCCGGGGTGGTGCGCACAGCACCGGCGGCATGAGCGGCGTCGACGGCGGGCTGCAGATCGATCTCTCGCTGATGCAGGACGTCGCGGTCGACCCGGTCGCCCGGACGTGCGCGGTCGGGGGCGGGGCGACCCTGGCCCAGCGCGATGGGGCAACCCAGGAGCACGGGCTGGCCACCACCGCGGGCATCGTCGGGCATACCGGCGTCGGGGGGCTGACCCTGGGCGGGGGGATGGGCTGGCTGACCCGCAAGCACGGACTTGCCGTGGACAACTTGCTCTCGGCCGAAGTGGTCACCGCCGACGGCCGGGTCCGGCAGGTGTCGCGCGACGCGGAGCCAGACCTGTTCTGGGCCATCCGCGGCGGCGGCGGCAACTTCGGCGTGGTCACCAGGTTCGACTTCCGGCTGCACCCCGTCGGCCCGTGGTCCAGTTCGGCATCTTCCTCTGGCCGGTGGAGCAGACCGATGAAGTGCTCCGGCTGGCCCGCGACGTCCTCGCGGCACTTGCGCCTGAGCTCAACGTCATCATCGCCGGAGTCAGCGCGCCGCCGGCGCCGTTCGTCCCCGAACAGCACCACGGGCGGCAATGCTGCGGCCTGCTGCTCACCGGCTTCGGCACCGTCGCGGAGCACGAGGCGGTGGTCAGCCGGATCCGCGTCGAGCTGCCACCGCTTGTCGAGCTCGTGACACCGATCCCGTTCGTCCAGCTTCAGCAGATGTTCGACGAGGCCAACGCCTTCGGCGTCACGCCTACGACAAGGCCACCTACATCCAGGAGCTCTCACCCGAGGTGATCGCGGTCATGAGCGAGCACCTGCCGCGCAAGGCATCGCCGCGGTCAGCCGTGTTCGTTTACCGGCTGGACGGGGCCTACAGCCAGGTGGCCGACGACGACACGGCGTTCGGCGGCGGCCGGTCACCCCGGTTCTGCGTCTTCCTGGTGGCGCAGGCCGACGATGAGGCGACGATGCAGACGCGACCGCGGTTGGGTGCGCGCCTTCTGGGAGGCGCTCCAGCCCTACTCGATGGGCGGTGGCGGCTACCTCAACGGCGAGGCCGAGGTGGCCGAGAACCGGGTGCGCAGCACCTACGGTGAGGCCAAGTACCGGCGACTAGCGTCGATCAAGGCGACCTACGACCCAGACAACCTGTTCCACCGCAACGCGAACATCTCTCCGGTGCCGCCACCCTCCTGAGAAGGCTCAGCCGCAGCGGCGCCGGGCCCAGGCCAGATAGCTGGCGGGCCGGTTCGTGATGACCGCCGCCGCCTTGTCGTAGGCCATCCGGGACCAGCCCTTCTCGCTGTCGACCGTCCACGGCCGCACGCTGATGCCCGCCTTGCGCCAGGTGGCCGTGCGCGCCGCGGTGACCGACCAGGCGTTGACCACGTAGGTGCGGCCGAACTGCAGCACCGAGGCGGCCTGCCGGTAGCCCGGGTTGTCCATGATCGCAGTGTGCAGGTCCGGTGCCGCTGCCCGGACCGCGGCGATGATGTCCTCGCCGAAGCTCATCACGATGATGTGCGGGCCCATCGACAGCCAGCGCACCCGGCCGAGGAACTGCGCCATCTGCGCGTCGGTGGGCAGCGTCTTGAGCTCCACCATGACGCTGGCGCCCTTGCTCTTGGCCAGCTTGAGGATGTCGAACAGGGTCGGCACCCGGGTGCCGCGGTACTGCTTGCCGAACCAGCTGCCGGCGTCCAGCGCCCGGATCTGGTCCAGGGTGAGCGCCGACACCGCGCCGGTGCCGTTGGTCGTGCGGTCGACGGTCTCGTCGTGCATGAGGACGGGGATGTCGCCGTTGGTGAAGCGCACGTCGAGCTCGAGCCGCGGTACGCCGGCAGCCAGCGCCTTGGCGAACGCCGGGTAGGTGTTCTCCGGTGCCCGGGCCGAGTCGCCGCGGTGGGCCACCGGCGGCGGGACGCACGACGTGCCGGCGGCGGCCGGGGGAGCCGACCACAGGCATCCCGCGACGAGCCCGGCGACGGCGAGCAGCAGGCCGATGGTGAGGCGGACGGGCACGACGAAGGACCCCCGTGGTCAGCAGGCGAGTGGTGCACCTCGACGGTAGGCGGGTGCGCCGGGAAGGGCAAAGGCAGCCTCAGCGGGCGCAGGTCGAGCAGGTGCCGAACACCTCGACCGTGTGGGCGACGTCGACGAAGCCGTGCTCCCGCGCCACCCGGTCCGCCCAGGTCTCCACTGCGCGACCCTCGACCTCCACGGTCCTGCTGCAGCGCCGGCAGACGAGGTGGTGGTGGTGGCCCGCCGAGCAGGCGCGGTAGGTGGCCTCGCCGTCGTCGGTGCGCAGCACGTCGACCTCCGCGGCGTCGGCCAGGCTCTGCAGCGACCGGTAGACGGTGGTGAGACCGATCCGGTGGCCGGACTCGCGCAGGCTGGCGTGGATCTCCTGCGCGCTGCGGAAGGCGGTGGCCCGGGCCAGCTCGGCCTGCACCGCGCTTCGCTGGCGGCTCATCGGGCGCCGCTCATGAGGCCGCCACCACGAACCACATCAGGCCGACGCCGCCGAGGGTGCTGACCAGGGTCAGCCGGGACGGGTGCCGGGCGTGCGCCTCGGGGAGGATGTCGGCCGTCGCCAGGTAGAGCAGGAAGCCGGCGAAGCGCGCCCAGGTAGAGCGCCAGCACGTGGTCCCCGACGCTGAAGAACAGCGTGGAGACCGCACCCAGCACCGGCGCCACCGCGTCGACCGACCAGCATGACGACCTGGCGGTCGCGCGAGTTGCCGTGCGTGCGCATCACGGTCACGGTGTTCAGCCCGTCGGCGAAGTCGTGCGCGATCACGGCCAGCGCCACGGCGAACCCGACCGTGTCGTCGACCTGGAAGGCCAGGCCGATGCCCACGCCGTCGAGGAAGGAGTGCGCGGCCAGCGCGACCGCCGACGCGACGCCGACATCCGGGTTGTGGTGGTGGTGCGGCTCGTACTCGCCCTCGTGCGCGCCGTGCATCGCGACCGAGCGCTCGACGAAGTGCAGCACCAGGAAGCCGGCCGCGAACGCCACCATCACGGTCGGCACGCCCAGGAAGACGGCATCCGACAGCTCGAACAGCTCGGGCAGCAGGTCGAAGGCGACCAGGCCCAGCATGACCCCGGCCGCGAACCCGAGGACCAGGTGCAGCCGGTCCCTGCTGCGCAGCGCCACCACCCCACCGAGCCCGGTGGACAGCACGGCGGCGAGGGCGAAGAGGACGGGCATGCGTGCGACCCTAGCATGCAAACGACAACCGTTTTCATTTTCGTGCCCGGACTAGGGTGACGCGGATGCTGGTGATGACGAGGGTCCGGGTGCCCGACGGCGAGGGGGCGGCGTTCCGCACCGGGGCCGAGGACCTGCTCGGGCTGCTGGCCGAGATGTCGGGCTTCGTCCGCGGCATCTCGGCCGCGCGGTGGACGAGCCGGACCTGTGGGTGCTGAGCACCCAGTGGGACGGCGTCGGCGCCTACCGCCGCGCGCTCTCGTCGTACGACGTGAAGATGACCGCCCCGGACGCACTGGCGCACGCGGTGCAGGAGCCCAGCGCGTACGAGGTGCTCGCCAGCCGGGAGGCTTCCCCACTCGCGACAGGCAGACCCGCCGACAACCAGCCGGATGGAGGCAACCGTGGCCAAGGGCGCACCACTCGAGCAGCGACCGTCGCAACGAGCACATCGTCAGCCTCAGCAAGCGACGCGGCTTCGTCTACCCCAGCAGCGAGATCTACGGCGGCACCCGGTCCGCCTGGGACTACGGCCCGCTGGGCGTCGAGCTCAAGGAGAACGTCCGCCGCCAGTGGTGGAAGTCGATGGTGCAGACCCGCGACGACGTCGTCGGCCTCGACTCAGCCGTGATCCTGGCCCGCGAGGTCTGGGTGGCGTCGGGTCACGTCGACACGTTCACCGACCCCCTCGTCGAGTGCCAGTCCTGCCACAAGCGGTTCCGGGCCGACCACCTCGAAGAGGCCTACGAGGCCAAGCAGGGCAGCCCGCCGCCGAACGGCCTCGAGGACGTCAACTGCCCCAACTGCGGCACCAAGGGCGCGTTCACCGAGCCGCGCCAGTTCAGCGGCCTGCTCAAGACCTACCTCGGCCCGGTGGAGAGCGAGGAGGGGCTGCACTACCTGCGGCCCGAGACCGCGCAGGGCATCTTCGTCAACTTCCTCAACGTGATGACCTCGGCGCGCAAGAAGCCGCCGTTCGGCATCGCCCAGACCGGCAAGTCGTTCCGCAACGAGATCACGCCGGGCAACTTCATCTTCCGGACGCGCGAGTTCGAGCAGATGGAGATGGAGTTCTTCGTCGAGCCCGGCACCGACGAGCAGTGGCACGACTACTGGCTGCAAGCAGCGCTGGGACTGGTACATCGACCTCGGCATCCGCGAGGAGAACCTGCGGTTCTTCGAGCACCCGAAGGAGAAGCTGTCGCACTACTCGAAGCGCACCGTCGACATCGAGTACCGCTTCAGCTTCGGCGGCAAGGAGTTCGACGAGCTCGAGGGCATCGCCAACCGCACCGACTTCGACCTGACGGCGCACTCCAAGCACTCCGGGGCCGACCTCACCTACTTCGACCAGGAGAAGGGCGAGCGCTGGACGCCGTACGTCGTCGAGCCGGCCCTCGGCCTGACCCGCGCGACGCTGGCCTTCATGCTCGACGCCTTCACCGAGGACGAGGCGCCCAACGCCAAGGGCGTCATGGAGAAGCGCACTGTGATGCGCTTCGACCCGCGGCTGGCGCCGGTGAAGGTTGCCGTGCTGCCGCTGTCCCGCAACGCCGACCTCACGCCGAAGGCGAAGGACCTCGCCGCGACCCTGCGGCAGAGCTGGAACGTGGAGTTCGACGACGCCGGCGCGATCGGCCGTCGCTACCGGCGCCAGGACGAGATCGGTACGCCGTTCTGCGTCACCGTCGACTTCGACACCCTCGACGACCAGGCCGTGACGGTGCGCGAGCGCGACACGATGACGCAGGAGCGGATCGGTCTGGACGCCGTCCCCGGTTGGCTGGCGGCGCGCCTGCTCGGCTGCTGAGGCCGTGACCGCGGGGGAGACGTTCCCGCCCCGGCAGGTGTCGCTGCTGCTGTGCGACCGCGACGGTCGCCGGCTCGGGGCGCTGCCGCCGTTCGAGGTCGAGGTGCCGTGGTGGCCGGAGGTCGAGCCGGTCGTGGCCGGTGCCCGAGCCCGCTTCGGCATCGAGGTGACCGTGCTCCGGCTGGTCGCGTCGCCCGCGACCGAGCGGGCGGCCGGCGGCCCGGTCACCTACCTCGCGGAGGCCGCGGAACCACTTCCGCGGCTGGCGCCGTGGCCGGCCGACGCGGCCGACCCGCTGCTCGACCACCCGTTGCGGCTGCCGTTCGCGCGCCCCGGGGGACCGGGCCGCGACCTCGCCTGGGCCGACGTCCGGCTGCGCGCCGCTGGCCAGGAGCGCGTCGGCCCGGCCGTCCAGGTGAAGACGTGGAACCTCTCCAGTGTCTGGCGGCTGCCGACGGCGGCCGGGCCGGCCTGGCTCAAGGTGGTGCCGCCGTTCTTCGGCCACGAGGGCGCCATGCTCGCCCGGCTGGACCCGGCCGTCGTGCCGCCGCTGATCGCGGCGGAGGGTCCGCGGGTGCTGCTGGCGGACGTGCCGGGCGAGGACCACTGGGACGGGCCGCTGCCCGTACTTCTGCGCGTCCTCGGCATGCTCGTCGGGCTGCAGCGGGACTGGGTCGACCGGGTGCACGAGCTGGCCGAGGTCGGCGCGCCGGACTGGCGGGTGGGGCCGTTCGTGCCGGCCGTGACGGACCTGGTGGCTCGCTCCGCCGGTGAGCTGGACGACGACACGGTGGCAGCCCTGCAGGCCCTGCTAGCCGGGCTGCCGGACCGGTTCGCCGCCGTCGCCTCCTGCGGGGTGCCGGACACGCTGGTGCACGGTGACTTCCACCCGGGCAACACCCGC
Source organism: uncultured Actinomycetota bacterium (assembly GCA_963728425.1). GTDB lineage: Bacteria > Actinomycetota > Actinomycetes > JACCUZ01 > JACCUZ01 > JAVEDA01. Next base: position 71,373 of record CAVSKC010000015.1, on the reverse strand, counting down.
GGGTCGGTCGAGGGTCGCAGCGTGCTGCTCGACTGGGGCGACTGCGGCATCGGCAACCCACTGCTGGACCAGGCAGCGTTCCTCTCCAGCATCGGCGAGGCGAAGCGCGAGCCGGTGCGGGCGGCGTGGGCGGACCTGTGGCGTGACGCCGTGCCGGGGTCGGACCCGGACCGCGCGGCCGCGCTGCTGGCGCCGGTCGGTGCGCTCCGGCAGGCGCTGATCTACCGGACCTTCCTGGACGGCATCGAGCCGGCCGAGCGGGTCTACCACGCGAGCGACCCGGGCACCTGGCTGCGCCGGGCGGCCCAGCTCAGCTGACGGCTGGCGACCCTGCGTCGAGTGGCGCAATCTGGTGGCGACACGCCGGCGGCAACCGCGAGGTCGCGCCACTCGACGGGGACTCAGCGGGCCAGGTCGGTGGTGACCCGCTCGACCGGACGGTCGGTGCGGACCGGCTCCTGCTGGCCCGGCACCCGCAGGAAGGCGCCGAACAGCAAGCCGACGAGGCCCGCGAGCTGGGCGTCGGCGTCGTGGCCCTGTAGGACCTGGAAGATCAGCGCCCCCAGGCCGGCGAGGGCACCCACGGCGACGGCGACGGTGGCGACGGTGGCGTTGTAGTTCACGAACGGGATGAGCGGGATCCGGCCCGGCCTGATACATCCGCCCTGCCGGCATGACGTCTGTCACGGCCAGGTCCTGACGGCGGCCACTGCCGGACGCGCCCCAGGATGGCCAGGCTTGTGGCATGACCACAGATCTGCTGACCCAGGCCCAGGACGCAGTGTCGGTGTCCGGCCTCCGCAAGACGTTCGGCGCGGTCACTGCTGTCGACGGCGTCGACCTGACGGTCGCGCCCGGCGAGGTGGTGGCGCTGCTCGGCCCCAACGGCGCGGGCAAGACGACGACGATCGAGCTGCTGCTCGGGCTGTCCCGGCCCGACGCCGGCACCGTCGCGGTCTACGGCCTCGACCCGGTCGCGGCGGTGCGCTCCGGCCGGGTCGGCGCGATGCTGCAGTCCGGCGGCCTGCTCCACGACCTCAAGGTGCGCGAGACCGTGTCCCTGGTCGCGGCGATGCACGCGCAGCCGCTGGCCGTCGACGCTGCCCTCGAGCTGGCGGGCATCGCCGACCTCGCGGGGCGCAAGGTCGATTCGCTCTCCGGCGGCCAGCGGCAGCGGGTGCTGTTCGCCCTCGCCGTGGTCCCGGACCCGAGCCTCGTCGTGCTGGACGAGCCGACCGTCGCGATGGACGTCGAGAGCCGCCGCGCGTTCTGGGCGTCGATGCGGGCGCTCACCGGACGGGGCCGCAGCGTGCTGTTCGCAACCCACTACCTGGAGGAGGCCGACCAGAACGCCGACCGGATCGTGCTGATGGCGGCCGGCCGCATCGTCGCCGACGGGCCGGCGACCGAGATCAAGGCCACCGTCGACGTCCGGCGGATCCGCGTCACACTTCCCGACGCCGACCCCGACGTGCTGCTCCGGCTGCCGGGCGTCTCGTCGGTCCAGCAGCACGGCGGCACCGTGACCCTCACCTGCGAGGACGCCGACGCCGCTCTGCGTGCGCTCGTCGCCGCCGAGCCGGCCGCCCGCGACTTCGAGGTCACCGGCGCCGGCCTCGAGGACGCGTTCCTCGCGCTCACCAGCGCCATCACGACCGGACGGGACAGCTGACATGACGGTGACCTACCTGCGGCTCGAGCTGCTGCGGACCTACCGCAACATCCGCTACCTCCTCTTCACGCTTGGCATCCCGGTGATCCTGTTCCTCGTCATCGGCGGCGCGTTCGACAACCAGCGGGTCCTCGGGGTCTCCGGCCAGACCTGGTACATGATCAACATGGCCACGTTCGGCGCGCTCGGTGCGGTGCTCGGCGTCGGTGCCCGGATCGCCGTGGAGCGGGATGCCGGCTGGAACCGCCAGCTTCGCCTCACCCCGCTACCCCCGGAGGGCTATGTCGTCGGCAAGGTGATCGTCGGCATGCTGTTGGCGCTGCCCTCGCTGCTGCTCGTCTGCGCGACCGGCTTCCTGACCGGCGAGGTGCACCTGGCCGCCCTCCAGTGGGTCGAGGTGATCGGGCTCGGCTGGGTCGCGACTGCTCCCGATGTCGGCCGTGGGCGTCGGCCTTGGCTACCTGGCCCGGGGCGATACGGCGCAGGCCGTCAACGGAGGCGCTGTGATGCTGATGTCGATGTTCGGCGGCGTCTGGTTCCCGGTCGACGACAGCTCGCCGCAGTGGCTGCAGTCCGTGGCCCACGTGCTACCGACGTACTGGATCACGCAGATCGGCCGCGCGCGCCTCTCACGCACGACTGGCCCGTGGTGAGTGGCTGGCTGGTACTCGCTGCCTGGACCTTCGTCGGGATACGGATCGCCGCGCGGCGCTACCTCGCCGACGACCTGCGCGCGGCGTGAGCCCGGTGGCGGATACGGTCCGAAGTGTGCGCAGACTCCGACTGCCCGCCCGGGACGACGACTGCGCCGGACAGGACGACGGCGTCTCCGAGGCCGAGCGGGTCCTGTTCCGGCCCAGGAGCGCGCGCTGGCGGATGGCCAGCGGCATCTGGCTGATCTTCCTCGCCGACGTGTTCGTCGCCGTCGTGCACGCGGACGAGAACTGGCAGCTGCGCAGCCTCGCGCTCGGCGGGCTGCTGGCCTTCTGCGTCGGCTACCTGTTCGTGGTCCCGATGCTCATGTCGCCGACCGTCAGCGACCGACGCCGCTGGCTGTTCGTCGGCTGGGCGTTCGTGCTGGCGACCAGCCTGCTGCCCATCACCGGCCAGCCCGGGCTGAACGTCTACGTGTTCGTCGCGGTCATCGCCATCATGCTGCTCGACGTGCGGCCGGCGCTCTGCGTGGTGGGCTTCCTCCTGGTGCTGGCACCGGTGCTGCAGCTGCTGGTGCCGTCCTGGCCGAACACGCTGTACGTCGATCTGCCCATCGCGACGGCCTCGGCGGCCGTCCTCGGCTTCGCCAGCGTCGTCAAGCGCAACCGAGCCCTCGCGGCCGCCCACGAGGAGCTCAAGTCGCTGGCCGTCGAGCAGGAGCGAGCCCGGTTCGCCCGCGACCTGCACGACCTGCTGGGGCACAGCCTGACCGTCATCACGGTCAAGGCGGAGCTGGCCCGCCGGGTGGTGGCCACCGACCCGGCTCGGGCCGCTGCCGAGGTGGCCGACATCGAGCGGCTGTCCCGCGAGGCGCTTGCCGACGTGCGGTCGACGGTGGCCGGGTACCGCGGCGTCACGCTGGCAGCCGAGATCTCCTCCGCCCGGGTGGCACTCGCGGCGGCGGGCGTGTCGGCCGACCTCCCGGGCGCCGTCGACGACGTACCGGGGGAGCGGCGCGAGCTGTTCGGCTGGGTCCTGCGCGAGGGTGTGACGAACGTGCTGCGGCACTCCGACGCCGGCCGGGTGCGGGTCTCGGTGTCCGCCCGGGCAGTCGAGATCGTCGACGACGGCTCGGGCCCGCCGCCCGGGCCGGACGGCTCCGGGCTGGCCGGGCTGCGCGAGCGGATGACCGAGGTCGGCGGCCGGCTGGACGCCGGACCGGCCGAGGGCGGCGGCTTCCGCCTGTACGCCGAGGTGCCGGGGTGAGGAACCGGTGACGATCCGGCTGCTGCTGGCCGATGACCAGGCGCTGGTCCGCGGCGCGCTGGCCGCCCTGTTGTCGCTGGAGTCCGACCTCGAGGTCGCCGCCGAGGTGGACCGGGGCGACCTGGTGGTGCCCACGGCGCTCGAGGTCCGGCCGGACGTCGCGGTCCTGGACATCGAGATGCCCGGGCTGGACGGCATCGCCGCCACCGGGGCGCTCCGACAGGCCCTGCCCACCTGCCGGGTGCTCGTGGTCACGACCTTCGGCCGGCCGGGGTACCTGCGCCGGGCGATGGAGGCGGGCGCGTCCGGGTTCCTGGTCAAGGACGCGCCGGCCGAGCAGCTGGCCGACGCGATCCGGCGGGTGCACGCAGGCCTGCGGGTGGTCGATCCGGCGCTGGCCGCCGAGACCCTGGCCACCGGCGAGTCCCCGCTCACCGGCCGGGAGCGGGACGTGTTGGTGGCGGCGCGCGACGGCGGCACCGTGGCCGACATCGCCCGGCTGCTGGTGCTCAGCGACGGCACCGTCCGCAACTACCTGAGCTCGGCGATGGGCAAGACCGGTGCCCGGACCCGCGCCGAGGCGGTGCTCGTCGCCGAACGGCGTGGCTGGCTCTAGGAACGTCCGGGTCGCCAGGTCGGTCCGCTAGCCTCCGGCGGAAGCAGAGGGCGCACGCAGGCAGGCGGGTGAGGATCGGTGCTCGGGGAGAACGTCGTACGCGGAGCCATGGCTGCTGCGGCAGCGGTGGTCGCGGCCCTGGTGGTCAGCCTGATCCCAGCACAGGGGACACCCGGAGCCGTGGCCGCCGCCCTCGGAACGGTCTCGTCGCCGCCGACGACTTCGACACCGACCGAAACCACCCCAACGCCGACTCCGACCGAGACGACGCCGACGCCGACGCCGACGCCCACCCCGACGGTGACGCCGCCGCCGGACACCCGGCTGCTGCCCGACCTGGTCGCGGTGCCGGCGACCGAGCTGTCGATCCACCTGAACAAGAAGACGGGCATCCGCCGGCTGCGCTTCACCTCGTCCCTTGGCAACGTGGGCGCCGGGCCGATCGAGGTACGGCCGAACCAGAGCCAGCCCTGCCCGGTCGGCCAGCACAACTCGACCCAGATCGTCTACCGGGACGCGAACCTCAACCGGATCTACGAACCGCTGATCGACGTCGGGGTGTTCCGGCACCGGGCCGGCTGCATGATCTACCACCCGCTGCACCACCACTGGCACTTCAAGGCGTCCGCGCAGTACGTCCTGTACGACCCCAGCGACGGCCTGCAGGCCGTGGTCAGCGTCAGGCGCAAGGTGAGCTTCTGCCTGCGCGACACCGCCCGGCTTCCGTTGCGCTACGGGTTCTTCACCTACCCCGAGGCATACGGCAAGTGCACCCGGCGGAGTCCCCAGGGCATCTCGGTGGGCTGGATGGACATCTACCAGAGCTTCCTCGCCGGCCAGAGCGTCGTCCTGCCCCCCGGGCTGCCCGACGGTCTCTACTGCCTGACCACGGTGGTCGACCCGATCGACCAGCTCCTCGAGGTGAACAACACCAACAACGGCGCCGTCCGTGCGCTCGCGATCCACGGCGCCAAAGTCCGCGCCCGTCCGGCGACCCGCTGCCCATGAGAGAGGCCACCACGATGACCGGTGTGGACCGCCGCACCCTGCTCAAAGCCGGCCTGGCAGCCACGGGAGGTGTCGCCCTCGGCCTGGGGGCCGCCGCTGCGGGCCCGGCGTCGGCGGCGCCACGGGTCGACCGCACCCTCACCAAGGGCCTCGGCGTTCCGTGGGGGATGGCGTTCCTGCCGAGCGGCAATGCCCTGGTCGGCGAGCGGGACAGCGGTGACGTGCACGTGGTGAAGCGCGGTGGCGGGCGCCACCGAGTCGGCCACCTGGCCGCGTTCAGCCAGGTGTCGTCGGCGGGGGAGAGCGGGCTGCTCGGCCTGGCGCTGCACCCCGGCTTCAGCACCAACAGGTTGGTCTACGCCTACCTCTCGACGGCCCACGACAACCGGATCGTGCGGTTCAGGTACAGCGGGGGCCAGCTCGGCAAGCGCGAGCTCGTGCTCGGCGGGATCCCGATGAACCTCCACCACAACGGCGGCGGCCTGGTGTTCGGGCCGGACGGGCTGCTCTTCGCCAGCACCGGCGACGGCGAGGTCGGCGACCGCGCGCAGAGCCGCACCTCGCTCGGCGGCAAGGTGCTGAGGCTGACGCCCGACGGCGGGGTGCCCGCGGGCAACCCGTTCGGCAACCACGTCTGGTCGATGGGACACCGCAACGTGGAGGGCATCACCTTCGACCGGCGCGGCGCGCTGTGGGCCAGCGAGTTCGGCGAGAAGGAGACCGACGAGCTCAACCAGATCGTGCGCGGTGCCAACTACGGCTGGCCGCTGGTCGAGGGCGGCGACGGCAACGGGGGCTTCCGCGACCCACTCGCCGAGTGGTCACCGACGTCCACCTGCTCGCCGGCCGGCATCGCCGTCGCGCACAGCCGGGCCTGGCTCGGTGCCCTGCGGGGCGAGTGCCTCTTCTCCGTGCTGCTGCGCGGCCCCGACGCGGGCCGCAAGCGCCGGCACTTCGCCGGCCGGTTCGGCCGGATCCGGCAGGTCATGCGGGCTCCGGACGGGTCGCTCTGGATCACCACGTCCAACCGGGACGGCCGCACGACACCCGGCCCGGGGGACGACCGGATCATCCGGGTCGCCCTCGGCTGACCGGACCTCCGGAGGCGCCGGATTCGTCCGCCCGGTGCTGCGCTTGCGACAATGGCGGCGTGACCCAGGCTGCCACCACGACCACCCCGGCCAGCGCGACCGCGCTGCGCATCGGGCCGTTCGTCGTGTCGCCTCCGGTGGTGCTGGCGCCGATGGCGGGCATCACCAACCAGCCGTTCCGCACCCTGTGCCGGGAGTACGGCGGTGGCCTCTACGTCAGCGAGATGATCACCACCCGGGCGCTGGTGGAGCGCGACCCCGAGACCATGCGGCTGATCGAGTTCGGCCCGCAGGAGTCCCCGCGCAGCCTCCAGCTCTACGGTGTCGACCCGGCCGTCGTCCGGGAGGCGGTCACGATGATCGTGGCCGAGGACCGGGCCGACCACATCGACCTCAACTTCGGCTGCCCGGTGCCCAAGGTCACCCGCAAGGGCGGGGGCGCGGCCCTGCCGTGGAAGCGCGACCTGCTCCGGTCGGTGCTGCGGGCGGCGGTCGGCGCGGCCGGCCCGGTGCCCGTGACGATGAAGATGCGCAAGGGGATCGACGACGACCACCTGACCTACCTCGACGCGGGCCGGATCGCCGAGGACGAGGGGGTGGCCGCGGTCGCACTGCACGGCCGGACCGCCGCCCAGGCCTACTCCGGCCAGGCTGACTGGGCCGCGGTCGCCCGGCTCAAGGAGACGGTGACGTCGGTCCCGGTCCTCGGCAACGGCGACGTGTGGGAGGCCGCGGATGCGCTCCGGATGATGCGCGAGACCGGCTGCGACGGGGTCGTCGTCGGGCGCGGCTGCCTCGGCCGGCCGTGGCTGTTCCAGGCGCTGGACCGCGCCTTCGCGGGGCTCCCGGACGAATCCGGTCCCGACCTCGGCGAGGTGGCCGACGTCATGCGCCGGCACGCCGGGCTGATGGCGCGGTGGCTGGGCGAGGACAAGGGTGCGCGCGAGTTCCGCAAGCACGTCTCGTGGTACCTCAAGGGCTTCGCCGTCGGTGGCGAGACGCGCAACCGGCTGGCTCTCGTGTCCAACCTGCGCGAGCTGGACGACCTGCTCGCGACGCTGGACCCGGCCGAGCCGTTCCCCGTGGTGGCGGTCGGTGCGCCGCGCGGACGGGCCGGGTCGCCGCGGCGGGTCGTGCTGCCGGAGGGCTGGCTGGCCGACCGGTCCGGCGGTGCGCTCGACGCCGACGCCGAGCTGGCGGTGTCCGGTGGCTGAGTCCTCGACCGTGAGCTGGCGGGACGGCGCCTCGGCCGAGACCCAGGCCGACGTCGACGGGCTGATGCGCGCCGCCCTGACCCTCGCGGCCCAACGGCTCACGGCCGACGGCGGCTTCTACCCGGTGGCGGCAACCCTGTCCCGGGCCGGCGAGCTGGTCTTCCTGACCGGCCCCGAGTCGCTCGGCGACAGCCCCACCACCGAGGAGGTGCTCGAGTCGCTGTACGCCGAGGCACCGGCGTACGCGGCGAGCCAGCGGGCGTTCGCCTTCGTGGCCGACGTGTCCGACGCCGGCGGACGGCCCGGGGTGCGGCTGGAGATCGAGCACAAGGACGGCGTCGCCCTGGTCCTGTTCGTCCCGTACACGCGCGCGGCTGCGGGCGAGCCGATCACCTACGGCGAGATGCAGGGCGCGGTCCGCCCCATGCAGATCTGGACCAACAGCCAACCCTGACCCGTCCGACCAAGATCCCTGAAGTGGCCGCCCGACCAAGATCCCCAAAAGTGCATGATCAACCCCTGCGTTGATCATGCAACTTTGGGGATCTTGTGGATTGCTGCAGGTCAGCGGCACCGGAACGCACCGTTGATCATGCACTTCTGGGAAGCCCCACAAGTGCATGATCAACGGCGGAAAGGGGGGTGGGTGGGTTGGGGCGGTTGGGCAGGGGGCGGTCAGGTGAGGCCGAGGCGGTCCAGGGTGACGGCGTGCAGGAAGGCCTCGTGCGCCCAGACGTCGTACCGGCCGGCCGGGCCGGTGTGCGACGAGGCGCCCATCGCGGTGCGCAGCAGCAGGGGTACGTCGTTCTCGGCCGGCGCCGTGTGCTCCGCGGCCCGGATCTTGGCGACCCACTTGGCTGGCTCGTGCACCGAGACCCGCGGGTCGTTGCGGCTCGCGGTGACCAGCAGCGCCGGGCGACGCGGGCCCGGCAGGTTGTCGCAGGGGGAGTAGCCCAGCAGGTAGGCGAACTGCTCCGGGTCCCGCGGGTCGCCCCACTCCTCCCACTCCGCCACCGTCAGCGGGATGGTGTCGTCGAGCATGCTGGCCACGACGTCCACGAACGGTGCTTCGGCCACGACCAGTACGAAGGTGGTGGGAGCCAGGTGGGTCACCGCGCCCATCAGCAGGCCGCCGGCGCTGAGGCCGCGGGCGGCGATCCGGTCGGGCGCCGCGACTCCGGTGGTCACCAGATGCCGGGCGCAGGCGAGGAAGTCGGTGAACGTCGAGCGTTTGCGCAGCAGGCGGCCCTGCTGCCACCAGTCGCGGCCGAGCTCCCCGCCGCCCCGCACGTGCGCGATCGCCAGGGTCACGCCGCGGTCCGGCAGCGCCAGCATCTCCGGCCAGAACTCGGGGTCCAGGCTGGACTCGTAGGCGCCGTAGCCGTAGAGCAGGCAGGGCGCTCCAGGCCCGGGCTCCCCCCGGCGTACCAGGGTGAGCGGGACCCGCACGCCGTCGTCGGCGACCGCGTGCACGACCTCGCACCGGAAGCCGTCCAGGGACCGCCGCACCTCCTGCTGGTGCACCGGCTGCTCGGCGCCGGTGACGAGGTCGTGGTCGACGGTGACCGGCGGCCGCACCCACCCCTCGCGGACCAGCCGGACCGACCGTAGGTCCTGGTCGTCGTTGCGGGCCAGGGCCACACTCTCACCGACGGCGTCCGGCTCGACCAGCCGCACGGTCGCGCCGTCCCGGTCCAGCACCCGAAGCCGCAGCCGGCCGCCGCTGCGCTCGCTGACGACCACGTGGTCGCCGAACGCGTCCGCGCCCTCGACCCGCACCGCAGGGTCGTGCGCGAGCAGCTCGGTCCAGTGCTCCGGCCCGGGGGATCCAAGCGGAGCCGTCATCACCCGGAACTCGGGCGCGTCCAGGTCGGTGACGACCAGCAGCCGCCCGCCGTCCGGACCCGGCTGGTGGTCGACGAAGTACTCGCGGCCCCGCACCCGAGCGGCCACGAGCCGGGGCGGTTGGTCCAGCGCCTCGGTCGCCACCAGCCGGACCTCGGAGGTGTCCCGGCTGCGGGCCACCAGCCAGACCAGCTCGCCGCTGCGGGTCGGCTCGATCTCGAGCTCGAACCGCCGGTCGGCCTCGTGCCAGACCACGGCGTCCGCCGACTGCGGCGTGCCGAGCACGTGCCGGCGCACGGTGTCCGGCCGGAACGTGTCGTCCAGGGTGGTGTAGAGAAAGCTGGTCCCGTCGGCGGCCCAGCCGAGGCCGGTGTAGGTCCCGGTCAGCTCGTCGGCCAGGTCCGCACCGGTGGCCAGGTCGCGGACCCGCAGGGTGTAGATCTCGTCACCGTCGACGTCGACGGAGTAGGCGAGCAGGGTGCCGTCCGGGCTCGGCTCGCAGACGCCCAGCTCGAGGAACTCGTGCCCGACCGCGAGGGCGTTCTCGTCCAGCAGCTCGATGTCGTCGGCGTCGGCGATGTCTCCTGCGTCTTCGTCGCCCGCCGCCCGGCGTACCAGCACGGAGTACTGGGCGCCGGCCGGACGGCGGGTCCGGTACTCCCACCCGCCGCGCAGCCAGGGGGCGGACACGTCCTCGTCCGGCATCGCGGCGGCGAGCTCGGCGGAGATCTGCCCGATGAGGCCCTGCAGCCGCGCGGTGGCGGCGTCGCACCACGCGTTCTCGGCCCGCAGGTAGGTGATCAGGTCTGGGTCGTCGGTCTGCCGCATCCAGGCGAAGTCGTCGACGACCTCGACCCCGTGCAGGACCCGGCTGGTGGGCCGGCGGGGGGCGTTGGGTGGGCCGGAGAGGGCGGGCACGGGAGCACGGTAGCGGTGTTCCGAATCGTTACTGACTCGCCACTCAGCAGAACGCGTGACAAACGGATCGGTAGCCACCATGATGCGGCCACGACGGAAAACCGCTGCCGAGCGCCTCGAACGGCGCGATATCCGCAGCCGAGCCTGGAGGTCCAGATGGGCGGTCGACGGGTCCTGGTGGCGGTCGCGGCGGTGCTGCTGGCGGGAGCGGCCCTTCCCGGTACGGCGGTCACGGCCGGCGCCGGCATGCGGGCGGCGACCGGCGACAAGGTGACCTTCACGGTCGGCGTGACCCAGGACGTCGACTCGCTGAACCCGTTCACGGGCATCGCGTCGGCGTCGTACGAGATCTATCAGCTGCAGTACGAAACGCTCACCGACTACGCGGCGAAGGACTTCTCCGCCACGCCGGCGCTCGCGGAGAGCTGGGACACCTCACCGGACGGGCTCACCTGGACCTACCACCTCCGGTCCGGCCTGAAGTGGTCCGACGGCCAGCCACTGACCGCGCACGACGTCGCCTACACCTTCAACCGGGTCATGACCGGCAAGTACGAGCAGACCAACTTCGGCAACTACGTGGCCGGCCTGACCTCGGTCGAGGCGACCGACGACCTCACGGTCGTGATGAAGGTCAAGAAGCCGAGCCCGATCATGCTGCACCTCTACGTCTACATCCTGCCGGAGCACATCTGGAAGGACATCGACGAGAAGGAGGTCAAGAGCTTCGGCAACGAGCCCGGGCCGGACGGCACGGTCGGTTCCGGCCCGTTCCGGGTGGTGGAGCACAAGAAGGGCCAGTTCATCCGGATGGAGGTCAACAAGAGCTACTACCGCGGTGCGCCGAAGATCGACGAGCTGGTGTTCCGGGTCTTCCAGAACGAGGACTCGGAGGCCCAGGCGCTGCGCCGGGGTGAGATCGACTTCGCGGACAGCCTGACGGCCAACGTCTTCGACAGCCTCAAGAACGCCGAGGGCGTGAAGACGTTCCCGGCCTCGTACTCCGGCTTCGACGAGATCGCCTTCAACACGGGTGCGGCCCTCGACGACGGTACGCCGATCGGTGACGGCCACCCGGCGCTCAAGGACGTCAAGCTGCGGCAGGCCCTGTCCTACGCGATCGACAACAAGACGCTGGTCGACCGGGTGCTCGGCGGCTATGGCGAACCAGGCAGCAGCTTCATCCCGCCGCTGTACAAGTCGCTGCACTACGACCCGGGCGCGACGGCGTACACGTTCGACCCGGAGAAGGCCAAGACGCTGCTCGACGAGGCCGGCTACACGGTGGGTCCGGACGGCATCCGCACCATGCCGGGTGGCGGCCGGAAGCTGACCTTCCGGCTGCTCGGCCGCGAGCAGCTCCCAGAACAGCAAGCAGACGGTGGAGTTCGTCACCGGCTGGCTGAAGGACGTCGGCATCGACGTGAAGCCGAAGATCGTGTCCGAGGACGCCCTCACCGAGATCATCGGCGAGGGGAAGTTCGACATGTTCGAGTGGGGCTGGGTGGTCGAGCCCGACCCCAACTACCAGCTGTCGACGTTCACCTGCGCCAACCGCTCGTACAAGGACGGCGGCAGCATCTACGCCAACCTGTCCGACTCGTTCTACTGCGACAAGCAGTACGACGCGCTCTACGCGCAGCAGGCGGAGCAGATCGACCCGGCGCAGCGCGCGGAGACCGTCAAGCAGATGCAGAAGATGGTCTACGACTCGGCGGCGTACATGATCACGTTCTACTACGACAACCTGGAGGCCTACCGGTCCGACCGGTTCACCGGCTTCAAGCCGCAGCCCGACCCGGACGGCTCGCTGCTGTTCCAGTACGGCACGGCCAGCTACCAGAACATCCGGCCGGTGACGGCGGCGGACACCAAGAACAGCGGCACCGGTGCCGGCGGCGACAGCGCGGCGGCCGCCGACGACGGCGATTCCAGCGCGGGTCTGGTGATCGGCGGGATCGTGGTCGCGGTGCTCGTCCTCGCTGGGGTCGGGTTCGTGGTGGCCCGCAACCGGCGCCGCCCGGAGCGCGATGTCGAGTAAGGACCAGCGGCCGGCCGTCTGCGGCAGGCGCCGGTGACCCTCGCGCCGGCCGATGTCGCACCGCAGGAGCCGTCCGCGGCTGCCAGGCCGGGCAGGGGTCGCGGCGGACTCGGCACGTACGCCGGTCGCCGGCTGGCCACCGGCGTCGGCACGATGTTCTTCGTCCTGGTGTTCAACTTCTTCCTGTTCCGGATGCTCCCGGGCGACCCGATCGCGCTCTACACCCGCGGGCGCAACATGGACCGCGACCAGCTGCGCGAGCTGCGACGGCACCTGAACCAGCCGATCGGCACCCAGTTCATCGACTACCTGCGCAACCCGTTCTCCTCGGGTGTCGACTCGACCCAGTTCTCCCGGCCGGTGTGGGACGTGATCGGCGACTACGTGTGGCCGACGGTGGTGCTGCTCGCCACGTCGACCGTGCTGTCGGCTGTGATCGGCATCGCGATCGGCATCCGCGGCGGCTGGAAGCGCGGCAGCAAGTTCGACCGGGCGAGCACGGGCATCACGCTGACGCTCTACGCGATGCCGGAGTTCTGGCTCGGCATGATGCTGCTCATCCTGTTCAGCACCGGCGTCGGCATCTTCCCGGGCATCTTCCCGAGCGGCGGCACCATCACCCCGGGGCTGGACACCTGGTCGTTCGACGGGCATCCGCGACCAGGCCTGGCACCTCGCCCTGCCGGCGGCGACCCTGACGCTGGGCTACCTGGCGGAGTACGCCCTGGTCATGCGCTCGTCCCTGGTCGACGAGACCCGGCCAGGACTACCTGGTCACCGCGCGCGCCAAGGGCCTGATGGACAAGCTGGTGCGCCGCCGGCACGCCGTGCCCAACGCGCTGCTGCCGACCATCACGCTGGTCTTCCTCAACATCGGCTTCGTCGTGTCCGGGGCCATCACGGTCGAGACGGTGTTCTCCTGGCCGGGACTCGGGCTGCTGAGCTACCAGGCGATCCGCGGTCCGGACGTGCCGCTGCTGCAGGCGATCTTCCTGCTGTTCTCGCTCGCGGTCGTGGTCGCCAACATCGTGGCCGACATCGTGGTCGCCGCCGTCGATCCGCGGGTGCGGACGTGACCGCCACAGCGCCGCGCGTGTCGGCCAGGACGGTGCGCCGGATCGCGGCGGCGGGCGGCGCGTCGGCCGGTTCTGGGCAGCCTTCCGCCGGGAGCGCGCCGGCGTGGTCGGCCTGGCGCATCCTGGCCGTGTTCGTGCTGCTGGCGCTGACGGCTCCGCTGCTGTTCTCCGCCGACCAGCTCAAGGTGACCGAGGCCACGGGGGATGTGCTGGCAGCCCCCAGCAGCGGCTTCCCGCTGGGCACCGACGAGTCCGGCCGGTCGGTGCTCGCGCTGGTCGTGTGGGGCACCCGGGTCTCGCTGCTCGTCGGCATCGCCGCGACGGTCATCTCGATGGCCATCGGCACGCTGGTCGGCATCGCGTCCGGGCACTTCGGCGGCGTGCTGCGGCTGCGGTGCTCGAGCGCCTCACCGACTGGTTCCTGGTCATCCCGTTCCTGCCGCTGGCCATCGCGCTCGCGACGGTGCTCGGCTCGTCGCTGCTGAACGTCATCGTGGTCATCGGTGTGACGTCCTGGCCCGGCACCGCGCGGCTGGTGCGCGCCCAGACCCTCTCGGTCGAGGCGCGGCCCTACCTCGAGCGGGCCAGGGTCCTCGGCGGCGGGCACTGGCACCAGATGTCGCGGCACGTCCTGCCCAACGTGATGCCCCTGGTGCTCGCCAACACGACGCTCACCGTGGCCATCGCGATCCTCTCCGAGACGACGCTGTCGTTCCTCGGCCTCGGCGACCCGTTCCGGGTCTCCTGGGGCTCGATGCTCGACAGCGCCTTCTCGGCCGGGGCGATCAGCGCGGGCGCGTGGTGGTACCTGCTGCCCCCGGGCCTCTGCGTGGTCGCCGTGGTCCTCGCGTTCACCCTGGTCGGGCGGGCGCTGGAGAACGTGCTCGACCCGCGGGAGCGCTGACATGACGCTGCTGCGGCTGGAGGACGTGTCGGTCACCTACCGCACCGCCGAGGGGCCGGTGCCTGCGGTGCGAGGGGTCACGCTGGAGCGTCGAGGCGGGGTCGACCCTCGGCGTCGCCGGCGAGTCGGGGTCCGGCAAGTCGACCCTGGCGGCCACGGTGCTGCGGCTGAACCCGCCGTCGGCCACCGTCACCGGCCGGGTGCTGCTCGACGGCGAGGACGTGCTGGGGATGAACTTCGGCCGGCTCCGCGCGGTGCGCTGGGCCGAGGCGTCGATCGTCTTCCAGGGCGCGCTGCACTCGCTCAACCCGCTGCAGAAGATCGGCCGGCAGATCGCCGAGCCGGTGCTGCTGCACGGGCAGGCCACCACCCGGCGCGGCGCGGACGCCATGACCCGCGAGCTGCTCGGCCAGGTGGGGCTGCCGCCGCGCCTGGCGTCGTCGTACCCGCACCAGCTCTCCGGCGGCCAGAAGCAGCGCGTGATGATCGCGATGGCGCTGGCCTGCGGTCCGCGGCTGATCATCGCCGACGAGCCGACCACCGCGCTGGACGTGATGGTGCAGGCGCAGGTGCTGGACCTGCTCACCGCCCTGGTCCACGACCTCGGGGTCGGGCTCGTCGTCATCAGCCACGACCTCTCGGTGCTCGGCACGACCTGCGACCGGCTCGCGGTCATGTACGCCGGCCGGGTGGTCGAGGAGGGGCCGTCCGCGGACGTCCTGGCCCGGGCCCGGCACCCGTACACCCGGGCGCTGTCCGCCGCCTACCCGACGATCGGCGACCCGGCGGCCCGGTTCGCGCCGCGCGGCCTGCCCGGCGACCCGCCCTGGCCCGGCGACCTGCCGGCGGGCTGCCCCTTCCACCCGCGCTGCCCGGAGGCCGTGGACGTGTGCCGCACCGAGGACGTGCGGCTGCGCCCGGCCGCACCCGGGCACCAGGCCGCCTGCGTGCACGTCGCCGCCGGGGTGACCGGGTGAACCCGCGGCCCGTGCTCGAGGCAGCCGGCCTGTCCACGTCGTTCCGGGCCCGCGGCGGCCGGGTGGCCCGAGCCGTCGACGGGGTCGACCTGGCGCTGGGCCGGGGCGAGATCGTCGCGCTGGTCGGCGAGTCGGGCTGCGGCAAGACGACCCTCGCCCGGACCCTGCTCGGGCTGGAGCGACCCTCGGCCGGGCAGGTGCTGGTCGGCGGTGTCCCGCTGCGCTACGACGGGCGAGCGTTGAAGGCCTTCCGCCGCCGGGTGCAGCTCGTGCTGCAGGACCCGACCGGCTCGCTGAACCCGCGGCACACCGTCTACGAGGCGGTCGCCGAGGGCCTGCGGGTGCACGGCGTCGCGGGTGACGAGCAGCAGCGGGTGGTCGACGCGCTCTCCCGGGTCGGCATGCGCCCGGCCGAGCGCTACTTCCTGCGCTACCCGCACGAGCTCTCCGGTGGGCAGCGCCAGCGGGTCGTCATCGCGGGTGCTCTGGTGCTCGAGCCGGAGGTGCTGGTCGCTGACGAGCCGGTGTCGTCGCTGGACGCATCCGTGCGCGGCGAGATCCTCGCGCTGCTGCTCCAGCTGCGCGACGAGCTGGGTCTCTCTGTGCTCGTGGTGACCCACGACCTCGGGCTGGCGTGGAACATCGCCGACCGGATCGCGGTGATGTACCTCGGCCGGATCGTCGAGAGCGGCCCGACCGAGCAGGTGCTGGCCGACCCCTCGCACCCCTATACCCGGGCCCTGCTGTCGGTGGTGCCCGAGAGCCACCACCTGGAGCCGGTCGTGCTCGCCGGCGAGCCGCCGGACCCGACCCGGATGCCGGCCGGCTGCCGCTTCCACCCGCGCTGCCCGCAGCTGGCCTCGGGAGAGGCCGCGGCGGCCGGTGTGGACGGTGACTGCCGCACAGGCAGCCTGCCGGTGCTGCCGCCCTCCAAGGAACATGCCGCCGCCTGCTTCCTCTCGGCGGCTCGACAGGGCATGCTTACTGACTGACGAGTCAGTAACGAGGGAGGCGTCGCAAGAATGACCGCACTGCAGGCGGCGCTGCCCGCGCCGTACTACGTCGACGACGCGCACTGGCGGCGCGAGCGCGAGCAGGCGCTGCACAGCTCGTGGTTCTGCGCCGGGCGGCTGTCGACGTACGGGCTGTCCGCGGGATCGGCGCAGCGGCTGGCTGTGGTCGACGTCGCGGGCGAGAGCGTGCTGGTCACCCGCGACGCCGACGGGATTCTGCGGGCGTTCTACAACGTCTGCCGCCACCGCGGCTCGCAGGTGGTGCCGGTCGACCCGGCCGTGGACCCGCCGGCGCCGTGCGCGGCCGCCTCGCTGCGCTGTCCCTACCACTCGTGGACCTACGACCTCGAGGGCCGGCTGCTGCGGGCGCCGCACACCGAGGACGTCGACGACTTCGACCCGACCGAGTTCGGTCTGCACCCGGTCGCGATCGAGTCGTGGGCCGGCTTCCTGTTCTTGCACCTGACGCCGGCGCTTGCGCCCCCGCTCGCCCGACGCGCTCGGCGAGGTGCCTGGCCGACTCGCCCGCTACCCGCTCGAGTCGCTGGTCGTCGGCAGTCGGCTGACCTATGACGTGGCGGCCAACTACAAGGTCGTGCTGGAGAACTACAACGAGTGCTACCACTGCGCGGGCGTGCACCCCGAGCTGACCCGGCTGGTGCCGGCGTTCGGCCGTGGCGGGACCGACCTCGACTGGGCGTCCGGGATCCCGCACCGGGAAGGTGCCTGGACGTTCACCGCGTCGGGCACCTCGGCCCGGTCGCCGTTCCCCGGGTTGGACGACGCGGAACGGGTGCGGCACAAGGGCGAGCTGGTCTACCCCAACCTGATGCTCAGCCTGTCCGCCGACCACGTGGCGGCCTTCACGCTCTGGCCGACGGCGCCGGGCCGCACCCGGATCGAGTGCGACGTGCTGTTCGGGCCCGACGAGGTCGCGCGGGACGGGTTCGACCCGTCCGACGCGGTCGACTTCTGGGACCTGGTCAACCGCCAGGACTGGGCGGTCTGCGAGTCGGTGCAGCGCGGCATGTCGTCGCGCGCCTACACGCAGGGCTGGTTCGCGCCGATGGAGGACGCGTCCCTGGACATCCGGCGCTGGCTGCTGCCGCTGCTGGGGGAGTCATGACCGGGTACGCCGGTCGCAGCGAGCCGGTCGACAGGGTGGTGGTCGACACCGTGGTGGTCGACGTCGTGGTGGTCGGCCTCGGCGGGCTCGGCTCGGCCACGGCCTGGCAGCTGGCCCGCCGCGGCGTCTCCGTCGTGGGGCTGGAGAGGTTCGAGCTCGGGCACCTGCGTGGGGCCTCGCACGACACCTCGCGGATCCTGCGCCGCAGCTATCACACCCCGGCCTACGTCCGGCTGGCCGGCGAGGCCTACGACGACTGGGCCGACCTGGAACGCCTGAGCGGCGAGCGGCTGGTCACGGTGACCGGCGGCGTCGACCTCTTCCCGCCCGGCGCGGCCATCCCTGCCGACGACTACGCGGCCAGCATGGTGGCCGGCGGGGTGCCGTTCGAGCAGCTGGACGCGGCCGGGGTCGGCCGGCGCTGGCCGGCGCTGCGCGTCCCGGAGGGCACCGTCGCGCTGCAGCAGGACGACACGGCGATCGTCCCGGCCGGGCGGTCGACGGCGACGATGGCACCGGCTGGCCCGGGAGGCGGGCGCACGGCTGCACGACCGCTCTCCAGTGACCGGGCTGGTGCCCGAGGACGACGGCACCGTCACGGTGCTTGTCGGGGGAACCGGCGGAGCCGCCGGCCGGTCGTTCCGGGCCCGGCGGCGTGGTGCTCACCGCAGACGCCTGGACCAACGAGCTGCTGGCACACCTGGGCGCCTCGCTGCCGCTGACCGTGACCCGCGAGCAGGTGACCTACTTCGAGCCGGCCGACGCGACCGCGTTCGGCCGCACCGGCTGCCGGTCTGGATCTGGATGGACGACCCGTCGTTCTACGGCTTCCCGACCTACGCCGAGGGCGGGAACGGCGCGCTGGTCAAGGCCGGCCAGGACTGCGGCGGAGCCGTCACGACAGGCGACGAGCGGTCCTTCGACCCCGATCCCGACGCGCTGGGTCTGCTGTCGTCGTTCGCCGAGCAGCTGCTGCCCGGCCTCGGTGCGCCGGCCCGCACCGTCACCTGCCTCTACACGCTGACCCCGGACCGCGACTTCGTGGCCGGCCCGCTGCCGGCGTACCCGTCGGTGCTGGTAGGGCTGGGTGCCGGGCACGGGTTCAAGTTCGCGCCGACGTTCGGCCGGGTGCTGGCCGACCTCGCCCTCGACGGTGCGACGTCCAGCGACATCTCGGCGTTCGCGGTCGACCGCCCGGCGCTGGCCGAGGCCGGCCACCCGGTGAGCTGGTTGGTGTGAGCGCGGTGCGAGAGGTCCTAGCGGCGCAGGGTCGCGGCGTCGATGCCGAGCTCGGCCGCGGCGAGGCGGCGCACCCAGGTGGTCACCTGGCGACGCGGCATCACGCCCTCGTGCACGGTCGACTGCACGGCCAGGCCGTCGAGCATCGCAGTGATGCGCCAGGCCGCGCCGTTGGGGTCGGCGCAGGTCATCTCGCCGCGCTCGACACCCTGCCGGATCACCTCGGCCACCGTGTCCTTCCAGCGCACGTCGAGGGCCTGCGAGACCTCCGCCATCTCGCGGCTGCGCATCGAGGTGGCCCACGCGTCGATCCACAGCGACCAGCCGGCGCCGCTGCCCTCGGGGCCGTACATCGTGAGGATCCGGGCCAGCCGGCGGGCCGCGCTGCCGGTGCCGTTGGCCGCCCCGTCCAGCCGCTCGAGGTCGCGCTCGGCGGCGTAGGCGAAGGCCGCCGAGAGCAGCGCGTCCTTCGACTCGAAGTGGTAGAAGACCAGTCCGGTGCTGATGCCGAGCGCTTCCGCGACGTCGGCCACCCGGGTGTGGGCGAAGCCGAGCCGCGTCACCTCGTCGACGGTCGCGCGCAGGATCTCCTCGCGGCGGACCTCGACCTTCCGTCGGGCCATGCCCGGACCCTAGTCTGCATGATGGCCCTGGAGGTGCGGCATGACGCCACCGCTCGCGGACGAGCTGCTGGAGCCGGCCCTGCTGCCGTTCGGCGAGAGCACCATGCTGCCGGCCGAGGCCTACACGTCACCGGCCGTGCTCGCCTGGGAGCGGCGGCACTTCTTCGCGGCGTCCTGGGTCTGCCTGGGACGTGTGGAGGCGGTGTTCCGCGAGGGCCGCACCCAGGTGGCAACGACAGTCGGTGACATCGGCGTGCTGCTGTCTGTCGGTGGCGCGGGTGAGGTCGCAGCGTTCGCGAACACCTGCCGGCACCGGGGCCACGAGCTGCTGCCGCGAGGGCGGTACGTCGGTCAAACGCGCCGTGGTCTGCCCGTACCACGCGTGGTCCTACGACCTGGCCGGGGCGCTGATCGCGGCGCCCGGGTTCCGGGAGGTCGCGTCCTTCGACCCGGCCGCGCACGGTCTGGTCCGGCTGCCGGCCGAGGTGTGGCACGGCTGGGTGTTCGTCAACGCCCTGGGGACTGCCGAGCCACTGGCCGCGCACGTCGGCGGGCTCGAGGAGCTGGTGGCGCCCTACGCTCCGGAGCGGCTGGTGCTCGGCGCGACGCACGAGTATGTCGTGGCAGCGAACTGGAAGGTCATCACCGAGAACTACCACGAGTGCTACCACTGCCCGCTGATCCACCCGGAGCTGTGCGAGGTGAGCCCGCCCGCCAGCGGCTCCAACTTCGACCTCCCGGGGGTGTGGATCGGCGGCACGATGGACCTGCGCGACGGTGCCGACACGATGTCGCTGACGGGGCGCAGCGACGGCGTGCCGATCGAGGGCGTCGACCCGCGGGTCGTGCTCTACCTCGGCCTGCTGCCGAACCTGCTGCTGTCGCTGCACCCCGACTACGTGATGACCCACCGGGTGACGCCGCTCGCGCCGGACCGGACCCAGGTGGAGTGCGCGTGGTACTTCGCCTCGGCCGACGTCGACCCGGCGTACGCGGTGGACTTCTGGGACACGACCAACCGGCAGGACTGGGGCGCCTGCGAGTCGGTGCAGCGCGGGCTGGCCTCGCCGCACTTCCGGCCGGGTCCGCTGGCGCCGAACGAGGACGCGGTGCACGAGCTCGTGACGACGATCGCGCGGGGCTACCGGGACGGCGTGCTCGGCGGCTGAAGCGGTCAGGCCGGCAGCCGGTCCGCCTGCGGTTGGACCGCTTGCGCTGGGACCGCCGGGGGCTCGAACCCTGAAGCGGACCGGATACCGGCGCACCGCTCATGACGGCAGCCGGTCCGCTTCGGTTCGAAGGTTGTCGACCACGTCAGGCCGGCATCCCCTTCCGGTGGGGCAAATCCGACGTAGGCTCGCGGGCGTGCGCCAGCTCGTGCGGACTGAGGTCGGTCTCGTTGTCGGGTTCGCGGTGGCGCTGCTCGTCGCCTACATCGGCCTGGCCGTGTTTGTCTCCGGCGACAACCGGTTCGTGGGCTTCCTTGTCCTGGTGGTCGGGGTGTGGTCGATGGTCTCCGCTCCCGTCGTGCACGACCGCCTGCACCGCGAGAACGGGGAGGCCAGCCACGTCGTCTGGGGCCGGGACGACCGCCGGAAGCCGCCCTGGTGGCCGGCCGGGTAGCCAGCTCGCACCACTCGGCAGGGTTATCGCGGGGTTAGGGGTCGGATGGGTCGGGGCTAGCCGGGTCGGACGCATGGTCGTTCCTGTCAGATGGACCGACCACACCTGGAGACCACCATGAACCGCACCACTGCCACTGCCGGGCTCGCCGCACTGCTGCTCGCGGCGGGCGGCGGCGTCGCCCTCGCGTCCAACGGCGCCGACGACCCGACCGCGACCCCGACGCCGTCGGTCACCTCGACGGCCACACCGACCAGCGACGACGTTCCCAGCGACGACCCGACGGCCACGCCGTCGACGTCTGTCAGTGCGGACGACGGCAGCCACCACCGCCGGCACCGGCACAGCGGCACCGAGGTCGGGGACGACAACGGTGGCCGGGGCGAGCTCGAGCCCGGCGACGACCACGGCGACGGCGTCGAGGTCGGCGACGACAGCGGCGGGCACGGTGGCGACGACGCGGGCGACGACCACAGCGGCAGCGGCCACGACGGCGGCGACGACGACTCCGGTCACTCGGGCCATGGCGGGGACGACGACTGAGGCTCTGTCGCACCCGGTCGGCCGGCCGTAGTGTCGACCACCGTGACGCGCGCCCTCGGCACCATCCCGGAGCTGTTGTCGCGGGCCGCCGACCGCGACGCCGAGAGGGTCTGGTTGCGGACCGACGACGGCAGCCAGACCTTCGCCGGTACGGCCGGCCTGGCGGGAGCGCTGGCCCACCGGCTGCATGACGCGGGGGTGCGCCACGGCGACCTCGTCGTCGTCACGACGCGCACCACACCGGCGTACGTCCTGACCTGGCTGGCCCTCGCCGCCCTCGGGGCGGTCACCGTCCCGACCGACCCAGCAGGTACGCCGGGTGAGCTGGCCGGTCTGGTCGGGCAGGTCCGGCCCCGGCTGCTGCTCACCGACGCCGGCCTGCGGGCGACAGTGGACGAGGTGGTGACCGGCGACCTGATGCCTCCGCTGGGGGTGCTCGACGTCGACGAGCTGCTCGGCGACTGGCGCTCGACCGAACCGGCCGACCGGGCTGCGTTGCCGTCGGACGCCGGGCCGGACGACCTGGCGGTGCTGATCCCGACCTCGGGGACCACCGGGCGGTCGAAGCTGGTGATGCAGACCCAGCGCGCCTACGCCATGGCGGGCGAGGGGTTCCCGTTCTGGATGGAGCTCACCGCCGAGGACCGGCTGATGACGTCGCTGCCGCTGTTCCACATCAACGCACCGGCCTACTCGGTGCTCGGGTCGCTGGCGTGCGGCGCCGGGCTGGTGCTGCTGCCGCGGTTCTCGGCCAGCGGCTTCCTGGAGTCGGCACGCCGGCACGAGGCGACCGAGTTCAACGCGATCGGGGCGATGCTCGAGATCCTGATGCGGCAGCCGGAGCGCCCGGACGACGCCGACACCCCGCTGCGGCTCTGCTACACCGGCCCGTCCCCGACCCAGGAGTGGCAGGAGGCGTTCGAGCGCAGGTTCGGGCTGCGGGTCGTGTGCGGCTACGCGCTCTCGGAGTCGCCGTACGGCCTGATCTGGCGGCACGGGACCCGGCCGTTCGGCACGCTCGGCTCGGTGCGGCAGCACCCCGTGCTGGGGGAGGTCAACGAGGCACGGGTGGTCGGTGACGGTGGTGACGACGTCGCTGAGGGCGCGGTCGGGGAGCTGCTGCTGCGCAACCCGGTGGTCACACCCGGCTACTGGCAGATGCCGGCGGAGACCGCGGCCGCCGTGGTGGACGGCTGGCTGCACACCGGCGACCTGGTGACCGGGGCGGCTGACGGGACGTTCACCTTCGTGTCGCGGCGCAAGGAGGTGCTGCGCCGGCGCGGCCAGAACCTCTCACCAGCTGAGGTGGAGGACGCCGTCCTGTCGCACCCGGACGTGTTCGAGGTGGCGGTCGTCGCGGTGCCGTCCGAGCTGACCGAGGACGAGGTGAAGGCCTTCGTGGTCCCGGCGCCCGGCCGGGAGCTCGACTTCGCCGAGCTGCACGCCTGGACTGCGGCTCGGTTGTCGGCGTTCAAGGTGCCGCGGTTCTGGCAGGCTCTGGACGCGTTGCCCCGCACGCCGACCTCCCGGGTCGCCAAACACCGGCTGCCGGTCGGGCACCAGCCCGGAGAGCACGACGCCCACGCCACCGAGGAGCGGCCATGACCGGCTACCCGACATCCATCGGAAGCTCGGACGAGTCCACCATCCGGGTGCTCGGCCAGGACCTCGCCCAGGACCTGATGGGCCAGGTCGGCTTCGGCGAGCTGGCCTTCTGGCTGGTGGCGATGCGCCGGCCGGAGCCGGGGGAGCTGCGGGTCTTCGAGGCTGTGCTGGTGGCGCTGGCTGACCACGGGCTCACGCCCTCGGCGATCGCCGCGCGACTCACCCTGACCGGTGCGCCCGAGTCGGTGCAGGGCGCCCTGGCCGCGGGCCTGCTCGGCGGCGGCTCGCGCTTCCTCGGCGTGACGGAAGACTCCGGTCGCTTCCTGGCCGGAGCCCTCGACCGGGCGATGGCCGGCGGCGGTGCGCTGCCCACCACGGACGATGGCTGGGACGACCTCGCCCGCGACACGGTCGGCAGGCAACGGGCCGCCGGTCTCCTGGTGCCCGGTCTCGGGCACAACGTGCACAAGGCCGGCGACCCGCGAACGCCGGTGCTGTTTCAGATCGCCGCGGACGAGGGCGTCCTCGGGCCGCACCTCCGGCTGTTCGAGGCCATCGGGCGAGTGCACCCCGAGGTGCTCGGCCGCACCCTGCCGCTCAACGGCGCCGGTGCCTGCGGCGCCACTCTGTGCGACCTCGGCTTCCCGGTCGAGATCCTTCGCGGCTTCGCGCTGCTGGCCCGGGCCGCCGGCCTGCTCGGGCACCTGGCCGAGGAGATGCGCCGCCCGATCGGCCTCGACGTCTACGAGCACGTCGACCGGGCCGCCGACTACCTGCCGCCTGGGTCCGGCGGCTAAATCGCGACAGAGACGTTTCCGCGGAAACGCCTTTGCGATCAGAGGGGCACGAATGCGCGCTCGGCGCGCCGCTACGTTCCGACCGCAACCCGGAGTGTCGAATCGTTTGGTCGGAAGTCCGCGCAGAGCTCTCTGCAAGCGCGCATGGCATCCCCGAACGTTGCGCTGGCGCGCCATGCGTCCGCGCTGGCCCACTCGTCCCAGGCTCCGAACGAGATGAATCTGTGGGGGTCTTGCCGATCCTGAATCAGCAGGAAGGACTCGGCACCGGGCAACGCCTCGGCGGAGGTCACGAGCGCCGTCCACCGAACAACGAACTCCTCTTCCCTCCCATCCTGCACCGTCCAGATCCCGCACGTGAATGGTTGACCGATCCTGGGCATGACCCCTCCCACCTGTTCGGACGCGCGACACATGTCCCATTGCTCCGGCTTCGCCCTCGGCAGCGCTGCTTCGTCGGTCGGTAGCCGGACACGGTAAGTGTGCTCGTTGCTGCCGAGGGCGCGTTACCAGTGCCCCGTACGAGCAGACTCCTCGCGGCAGGAAAGAACGGCCCGTGTGCCGGGGCGGTCGCACTCACGCGCACGTGGCTACCACGAGTCTGTGCTGCACTTGCGCGTGGACTAATCAGCAGAACTGGTTGCCGTCGGGGTCGGCCATCACCGCCCAGCTGACGACTGGCCTACACCATCGGCCCTGACGCAGCTGGAGCCTTGTACTGCATCCGCCGGGCCAGGATGATGGCTCGTATGAAGCCCATCGAGTTCGAGCTCGAGCGCACGATCCGGGCACCGATCGACCAGGTGTTCGCTCGGCTCGTAGACATCGAGGGGCATAACGACTGGATGGCCGACACCGGAAGCATGCTCAAGTGCACCCGGCAGACCTCCCCCGGAGAGCCCGCGGTCGGGACGACGTTCGTCGACGAGACGAGCCAGGGCCCCATGCCGGGGGAGATCGCCGAGATGGAGGCACCGCACACGATCGTCTACCACTGGTGGGAGAAGTCGAAGGCGGGCAAGCTCACATTCGAGGGCTGGCCGAGCTACCACCTACAGCCCTCCGGTGACAGCGAGACACTGGTCCGCCATCGCGGCAAGTTGGTGTCGTACGGCGTGTGGCGCCTAGGCACACCGATCTGGCGGCGCTTCGCCGTCAAGGAACGCACCATCACGATCGACGCGCTCAAGGCGTCCTTCGAGCGGAATTCGAGCTCTGCTCCTGGGTGAGCGCCTCCGCCCGGGCAGGACCCGCTGTCTCGAGCTGGAGCCAGTGGCCACCTTCACCGTGACCGGGCAGGCCATGAAGGTCTCCAGAACGACGGAGTGACGCGCGCTCATCGGCATGAGCGTGCGTTTGGTTCACTCGGTAGTGCTGGTTCCGTGCGGTCGTGTCAACTGCCGGGCGGGTACACGGGGTAGGGAACCTAGTTGGTGCTGCTGTCGGCGAGTTGTCGCAACGACTCCTTAGCAGAATCCGACGGCGGTCTGAACGCCCATTCATTCTTCGGCTGCTGTGGCTCCACACCATCCATCGTGGCATGAGCCGCGTCGAGTTGTGCCGGTTCGTGCGGTGGTGTCAGCCGCCAGCCGGGTGCACGGGGTGGGCACCTATGCGCGGGAACGTTCCCGCGGGAACGTCGTGGCTGACTGTCAGACACATTTGCGACTGATGCGGCACCACAAGCGTTGAGCTCGTCTCATCAGGCGCCGTGGCACCAGATGTGTCCGGGAGTCAGCGAGGGGTGACGGCGAGGTCGACTAGTACCGGTTCCCGTCGGTCGTGGATGGACCTGGGACGAGCCAAGACCAGGCACGTGCTGGCATGGGTCCACCGTCACCTGGCGCAACGTCTCGCCACCGAGGGTGGTCGCGGCATCACGAACCGCTGTAGTCGAGCGCGCTGAGCCTCTTCGGCCGTCTCGGTAATCCGTTGCTCGATGACTACGAGGAGGTCGGCCCCGTCAACGACCATCCGGTGAATGGCTAACTCGTGTCATATCCCGGTCCCCCGCCTCGTGCTTGGTTGGAGCGGTCCCCTGCCATCCGCTACTCACCGTGGGGAGTCGATCATGCACCGCTCTCGCTTGCTGGCTCTGTTGCTTGCCCTGGCGCTGGGGGTGTTGTTCGCTCCCGCCGCGCACGCGGAACAGCCGGTGGAACAGGACCACTATGACGACGTTTTCGACGTCATCGTGCCTACACCTGATGACCCGCCTGGCGAGACGTTCTGTGGACTCACCGGCGTCCCCATCCACGGTGAGTTGCACGGCTACTTCTCGCTCCAGGTCCGCGGCAGTAGCGACTTCCTCTACTTCGGCGACCGGTTCCGCGCACACTTCGTCTACACCAACCCGCTTACCGGCAAGACCTTCACGGTTGACGCCGTCGGTGCCGCTCTGGACGTGCGCATCGTGGACAACGGTGACGGCACCCTCACGATCACCAACATCTTCGTCGGCGTGCAGAAGGTCTACGACGACGCGGGCAACCTGCTGTTCATGGACCGCGGCCAGGTCCGAGAGGTCTTCCTGGTCGAGACGATGGGCACTGTCGATCCCGAGGACGACGTGTTCATCGAGGATCTTGCGCTCTCTGTCCGTGGCCCGCACGACACCTTCGACAACGACTTCTGCGAGGACTTCCTGACCTACACCGCGTAGCCAGCAGAGGCCATGGTGACGCCCCCGCGAGATCTCAGCGCCGGGGGCGCCGTCATGTCGGCGTCCAAGTCGGCACCGCGCCGATTGCGCCAGCGCTTCGACCGCGTGCGCGGGATCTGGCGTTACCAACCGCTGCCGGTGAGTCGCGCGCCCTACTGCGCGCCCTTCGCGGTCAGCTCCGAGATCGTGGATGTCACGTCGTCGCAGATCAGCGACACCTCGAACTGCTGGTCGGTTCCGCTGGTCTGGCCCTCGTGCTCCCACGCGCTCGGGTGCACACCGAGCTCACTAGGCCCGGTCCGGAAGATCAACCAGCCGCCGCCCGTCTCGAGGGAGGGAAATTCCAGGACGTCGCGGAAGAACGCCCGGGTCGCGTCTGGGTCCGACGTGTAGACGATGGTGTGCACTGCTGTAATCACGGCCGCGATGGTAGTCCGCATCTCGTTGTCGGACGCCGGCTGAACGGACCTCAACGGAGGCAGTGGCCGACCCCTCGGGCTGTCTTGGTACGTCGAGTAGTGCCGGCTGTGTGCGCAGCCTGCGTGGACGCACAATGAACACCGTGGGCCTCATCACGCGGATCGGCCGGGCGCCCGGTGTGCGCCGACTGGTGCGCAGGCGCGAGGGCGACGGCGTCGTCACTGAGAGCCCCGACCCCGAGGACCGCGATCCGCGCTGGTGCGCTGTCTGCGGGCGCGAGGTGCTGCTCGGACTCGCGCGGTGCCTGCATTGCGGTGGCGCGCCACGAACGGCCGCTGATCTGGCCCGGCGGCGTGGCGACCTGCCCCCGCCGTCTGGCCGCGGTCCGGCGTCTTGGGAGCTGTGAGCACCGGCGCCGCTGCCCCTGGGCGCCAGCTCCGAAGGGACGCTTCTGTTTAACCGGTTGAGTGCAGCCAGTCGGGCGTACTTTCGGTCCTAGATCCGGAAGAACGAGTTGAGGAACCGCTCGGCCAGCGCCGAGTCGCCGCGCACCGTGCCGGTGTTGCACCGCCCGAAGGCGCACAGCACCATGCTGGCCGCGTCGAACTCGATGTACGCCGGCAGGCTCTCGATGTCGCCCGGCTCGTAGGTAAGGGCTCCGTCGGCGATCGTCACGCGGTAGTCGCCCGCGTTGCGGCCGCCGACCCGGATGCCAATGGTGAACGGGTCACCGACCGCGTCGGCACTCACGCAGCCCTGCCAGATCGCGAACATGAACGGCACCAGCAGGTCGGCGGCGTCGCCGGAGAGCGCGTGGTTGCGTCCGCTGCCCTCGCGGATGTCCCACGAGTGGACGCCGTAGTCCATCAGCTGGCCGGCCGCGTAGAAGAACGCCGGCACCGGGCCCATGTAGGCGTGGGTGACCATCAGCCCGGTCCAGTCGTCCGGCCCGATGGCGTCGAGCAGCTCCTGCATCTTGTGGAAGTCGTCCCGCAGCCGCTGCATCAGCTCGGCCTGCGGCACCCCGCGGAACGCGGTGGCGAACTCGTTCGCCTTCTCGTGCATCGCCGGCAGCCCGAACGGCTCCGGGGCCTCCGTGCCGCTGCGAGCGGCGTCGAACGCGCGGAAGTAGCCCTCCGTCGTATCGATGATGTGGGCCACCGCGTCGCGGGTCGTCCAGTCGGTGCAGGCCGTCTGCCGCTCCCAGGCGTCGGACTGCTCGGCGAGGGCGAAGAACTGCTCCGCCTCGTGCCGGACCACCCGCAGGATGGTGTCCTTGCCCTCGTAGGTCATGGCGTTCCACTCGGTCATGCCAGGCACCTCTCTCGACGTGACGTGCTATTCGTCGAGCTGCTTGCCGCCGAAGTACATCAGCGGGTCGCTGAGCAGCTCGATCTGGATGCCGTCGGGATCCTTGAAGTACATCGACTCCTCGATCCCGAGGTCGGGACCCGCGTACTTCACGCCCGCGGCGTCCAGCTTGTCCCGGACCTCCTCCCAGCGGTCCCGCGGGGCGGAGATGGCGATGTGCTGAACGCTGCCGATCGACTCGACCCCGGGCTGCAGGCCGAGGCCGGGGAAGTCGAAGAAGCCGAGCAGCGTCTGGTTGCCGAGGTCGAAGAACAGGTGCGAGGAGCCGGCGTAGTCGCGGTTCTCGACCAGCTCGACGAGCGGGAACCCCAGCAGCCCTTGGTAGAACTGGATGGTCTGCTCGACGTCGGAGCAGATCAGCGCCGCGTGGTGGATGCCCCGGCCCGGCGTCGCCGGCCGGTCGGCCGGGGGCTTGAGGTAGCGGTCCCGCAGCTCGTTGCGTCGGGCCTCGAGCTCGACCAGCTCGGCGTCACTGGGCATCGGCTTTCCCCTCCGCGCGCTGTTTTCCTCCGCAACTAATGCCAGCGACACTAGTCGCCGGGAGACGCTCCCGGAAGGCCGAAATCCGGCGGCCGGGGCCGTCAGGTCGGTGGGTAGGTCAGCCCGATCTGGCGGCGCACCTCGTCCATCGTCGCCATGATCGCCACCGTCTCGTCCAGCGGCATCACGTCGCTCTCCAGCCGGCCCTCGCGCAGGCAGCGCACCACCTCGGCGGCCTCGCACCACATCCCGCGTCCCTCGACCGGCTGGTCGAACCGCTCGGAGGTACCGTCCCGCCGGGTCAGCGTGAAGCCGCCGGGCGTGTAGAACGGGCCGTCGACCAGCACCCGGGCGTCGGTCCCGACGACCGCCGCCGTGGTCGGGCCGGCGGCCGACAGGGTCGCGGTCAGGACGGCGTGCGCGCCCCCGGCGTACTGCATGAGCATCGAGGTGGTCGCGTCGACGCCGGTGAACGCCGGATCGCTGACCGCGGTGACCCTCGACGGCGTCCCGAGCACCATCGACGCGAACGACACCGGGTAGACACCGAGGTCGAGCAGCGCGCCGCCGCCGAGCTCGGGGGCGAACAGCCGGTGCGACGCGTCCAGCGGGAACCACTGCCCGTGGTCGGCGATCACCTCCCGTACGTCGCCCAGCGTCCCGTCGGCGAGCAGCTCGCGCAGCCGCACCGCCCACGGCACGAACCGCGCCCACATCGCCTCCATCAGGAAGACCCCGCGGTCCCGCGCGGCCGTCACCAGCGACTCGGCCTCGGCCGCGTCCATCGTGAACGGCTTCTCGACCAGCACCGCCTTGCCGGCCTCGATCGCCATCAGGGCCGCAGCGTGGTGACCGGGGTGCGGGGTGGCCACGTAGACGACGTCCACCTCGTCGTCGGTGACCAGTGCCTCGTACGTCGGGTGGGCGCGGCCGAGCGAGTGCTCGGCGGCGAACCGGTCCGCGGACTGCTGGGCCCGAGACCCCACAGCGACCGCCTCTGCGCCCTCGACCAGCCGCAGGTCGGCCACGAAGGCCGACGCGATGCCGCCTGTGCCCACCACTCCCCATCGCACCGTCATCGGCTCAACCTCCTTGCTCCCCAGGCCGCCGCCAGCGGCCACAGCGACTGGGCCCCCGCCGCCACCCGCTCGGACAGACCGACCCGGTCGGTGTCGGCCACCAGCTCGACGAAGAACCACCCCACCAGACCTAGCAGCACCGCGCCAGCCGCGACAGACACCGGCCGACGCAGCGGCAACACCGCGGACGACGAGCGACCGGCCAGCAGCGGCCAGGCTCCGAGCGCGACGAACGACACCGCGGCCGCGGCTGTGTGCGCGGCCGAGCCGCCACCGCCGGCCGGCAGCGGGAACGCGGCGACCAGCAGGGTGCCGACGCCGCCCACGGCGAGCAGCACGCGCCCAGGGCTCGCGGCGGAGCGCAGCGCGAGCGCCGTGGTCAGGTGGCAGGCCCCGAGGCCGGCCAGCGCGGTGGTCATCAGCCACCGATCGTCCGCGCCGTGGGCCGCCAGCGCGCTGATCGTCTCGACGACGGGGTCGAAGCCACCGCGCTGCCGGCCGGCGGCCACGGTCCAGCCGCCGATGAGCAGCACCGGCGCCGCGGCCGACGAGACCAGGCCCCACCACGGCGTGCGAGCGGTCACCCGAGGTCCCGCGGGATGCTCCGGGTCCAGCGCCGCGACCCGAACGGCTCACCGTCCTGCCAGGTCTCGACCGTCAGATCCACGTCGTACGACGTGGGGCCGGCCTCGACCACGAGGTCGGCCCGGGCCCGCACCGCCGCCTCCGGCCAGGTGACGGTGAAGTCCGCGGACGCCTCGGCCCGTTGGGCAAAAGTCGCGGTCGACACCTCGACCCGGCCGCTGTAGCGCTCCCGGACCTGTCCGCCATCCACCTCGTAGTCGCTGCCGTGCTCGTCCACGCACGAGGTCCGGCGACCCAGGACGTCGCGCTCGACCCGCCAGGTGATGCCGGCGCCGGGGTCGTCGCCGGTCGGCGGGGGGAGCAGCGGGAGGCCGGTCGCGGCCTCGGAGGCACCGGCCAGCGGCAGCACCAGGGTCGACGCGGAGCGGTCGATCGTCAGCGTCAGCGGCCGCGGCGGGGCCACCGTGTTGGGCCAGTCGACGCCGGCCACCGACAGCCGCAGCCGGTGGCCCGGTGCCGCGTCCCACGCCATCGCCTCGAGCTCGAGGTCGACGTCGACCCACTCGCCGACCGGCACCGGCTCCGGTGCCGTCGACGAGGAGCTGTGGGTCAGGTTCAGCAGCCCGCGGGTCAGCAGCGACGACGTGCCGTCGGGGAACACGTCGCACAGCTTGGCCGACAGGGTCGCCACCGGCTCGCTGGACCGGAGCCGGACCCGCAGCCTCGGGTGCCCGAGCAGCGACATCTCCTCGGCCGGCCACTCCCAGGTCAGCGAGGCCGCGTCGTCGTAGCGCTGGTCGGTCGGCTGGCCCCACGGCAGCGACCCCGCGCAGCTGTTCCAGGCCGCCGTGCCGACATCGGCCATTACCTCGTAGGTCACCTCGCCGTCGCCAAGCCCGCGCACGTCGTCCCGCGCGCCGGCCAGCGGCCAGGACGGCGCCGACCGCCACTCGCCCTCGACCAGCAAGCGGTCGGCCGCCGGCCGGGTCGAGCGCTGGGCGAACCAGGTCAGCGCCGGCTCGTCGTCGTACCCCTCGTCGATCCCGCGCAGCCAGCGGTCCCACCACCGCGCCATCACCGGCACCAGGTCGAGGTGCGGGCCCGGCAGCGAGGTGGCCGTCGACATGTGGCTCCACGGCCCGAGCAGCAGCCGGTGCGGCGTGCCCTGCGCCGCCAGCGCAGTCACAGTGCGGAACGTGTTGTTGCGGTAGCCGTCAGCCCAGCCGCCGACCAGGAACACCGGGCACCCGATCCGGTCGTACGCCGGTCGCACCGACCCCTGCCGCCAGTAGGCCGAGTCGTGCTGCTCCTCGATCCACCGGACCAGCCACGGCTCGAGCTGGTCGACCCTGGTCCGCCACGCGTCCCGCCAGCCGTCACCCACCAGCGCCGGCACCGGCGGCAGCGCGTTCATCGCCACCATGTACGTCGGGTAGTCGACCAGGTCCAGCCACCGCAGCGACCCGCCCATGTAGTGCACGTCGTCGGTGTAGCGGTCGTCGCTGGAGTAGATGGCGCAGACCGCCTTGAGCGCCGGCGGCCGCTCGGCCGCGACGTGCAGCGAGTTGAAGCCGGAGTAGGACGTGCCGTACATGCCGACCGCGCCGGTGCACCACGGCTGCTCGGCCAGCCAGGCGATCACGTCGCAGAGGTCGCTGCTGCTCCTGCGCCGGGTACTCGTCGGTGGCCAGCCCGTCCGAGGACCCGGTGCCGCGGACGTCCACCCGGGCGACGGCGAAGGAGTGCTCGTCGCGCAGCCGCAGGTACTCGGGCCGGTAGGTCGCGGTCAGGTCGTCCTTGCGGTAGGGCAGCGCCTCGAGCACGCACGGCGCCGGCTCGTCGCCGGCGGGCAGGTACAGCGTCGTGGCCAGCCGGGCGCCGTCGCGCACCGGGACGAAGACCTTCTCGACGCGGCCCTCAGCCACGCGGGGCTGCCTCGGCCAGCAGCCGGGCCACCTCGTCGTACGGGAGAGCGGTGGCGGTGTTGCCGTCGCGTCCCGACACCGTGGTCGCGGCAGCAGGCTGGTGAGCACCGCCTCCTCGGTCGCCTCGACCGCGGCGGCGAAGTACGGGTCCAGGTCGCGGCCCGACGCCGGGATGCCGGCCGGCGGCTCGCCGCGCGGCGACCGCAGGCCGGTGGCCAGGGCCAGGAAGATCTCGCCGCTCGCGTGGTAGGCCGTGCTGCCGGTGCGGGCCAGGCCGAGCCCGGCCCGGCGAGCCAGCCGCCGGCAGCCGGCGCTGTCCAGCGGCCCGTCGGTAACCACTACCACGATGCAGGAGCCGGCCTCGCCGGTGCGGGCCGCCGCGGCCGGGGGCGGCAGCAGCTGGCCTACGTTGACGCCGCCGACCGTGAGCCGCTCGTGCTCGCCGAAGTTCGACAGCACGAGTGCGCCGACGGTGTGGCCGGACGGGAGCACTCGCGACGAGGTGCCGATGCCGCCCTTCCATCCGAGGCAGGTCATGCCGGTGCCCGCGCCGACAGCGCCCTCGTCGGGCGGGAAGGCCGTGCCCACCGACGCACGAGCTGCCGACAGCGCCTCGCGGACGTCGGCGGCCTCGACCTGCATCTGGCGGGCGTCGGACAGGAACGAGTCGTCGCACTCGGCCACCAGCGGCAGCACGACGTCCTCCACGCCGATGCTCGGCTCCTCGGCCGCGAGCAGCTCGCAGGCCGCGTCGAGCACGCGGCCCACCTGCATGGTCGAGGTGAGGAAGACCGGCGTCTCGGCCAGGCCCCACTCCTGCAGCGACAGGAAGCCGGTGCACTCCCCGGCGCCGTTGAGCACCGCGCCGCCAGCCGGCACCGGGTTGCGGAAGAGGTTGCCGCCGGGGTCGAGCACCGTCACGCCGGTGCGCGCCACCCCCCGCCCGTGCGGCGGCGATCGGTCTCGTCCCGCCACACCGTGGCGTGCCCGACGCCCACACCTGGCACGTCGAGCACCGAGCTGGTGGGGCCGGACGGGTAGAGCCCGATCCTGACTGGTAGATCAGCAGCGCGCGGCACGCGTGACAGCATGCACCAATGGCCTCCCTGCCACCGGTCGTCTGGTCCGACGACGTGCTGCGCCACGAGCCGCGCACCGAGGTGTGGGTCGGCGTCCCGACCCCCGGCACCGAGGTGCCGGACCGGGCCCGGGTGCTCCTCGAGGCGGTCACGGCTGCGGGCGCACGGGTCGTGCCGTCCTCGACGTACGACGACGAGGTGCTCCGCCGGGTGCACGACCCGGCGATGCTCGACCACCTGCGGACCGTGGCCGACGACTGGGCCGCGGGGGAGTACGAGTCCCTGGTCGGGCAGGACCGCGTGGTGCCCTATGTGTTCCCGACGCCGGGGATGCTCGACGGCCTGCCGTTCACGCCGCCGGCCGCAACACACGCCCGCGCCGGTGTCTGGTGCTACGACACGATGACGCTGGTCGGTCCGGGCACCTGGACGGCAGCCCGGGCGGCCGTCGACGTCACCCTCACGGCGGTCGACCTCGTCGTCGGCGGCTCCCCCTCGGCGTACGCGCTGGTCCGGCCGCCGGGGCACCACGCGACCCGGCGCGCGTTCGGCGGGTCCTGCTACCTGAACAATGCGGCGGTCGCGGCCGAGGCCTGGCGCGGGCACGGCGTGGCGCGGGTGGCCGTGGTCGACATCGACGCGCACCACGGCAACGGCACCCAGGCGGTGTTCTGGGAGCGCGGCGACGTCTTCTACGGCTCGCTGCACGTCGACCCGGGGGCGGGCTGGTTCCCGCACTTCATCGGGCACGCGGGGGAGCGGGGCGCGGGGGCCGGTGACGGGGCCACGTACAACCGGCCGCTCGCCCCGGGCACCGGTGACGACGGGTGGCTGGCCGCCCTCGCCGACGTGGCGGAGCGCGCGGGCGCGTCCGGCTCCGAGGCCCTGGTCGTGTCGCTGGGCGTCGATGCCGCGGGCGCCGACCCGGAGAGCCCGCTGGAGGTGAGCACCGAGGGGTTCCGGGCCGCGGGCGAGCTGCTGGCCGGCCTGGGGCTGCCGACCGTGCTGGTGCACGAAGGCGGCTACGACCTCGGCCGCCTCGGCCCCGACACAGTCGCCGTCCTGTCCGCCTTCGGCGGCCGTGGGTAGGCTCGGCGCCGACTGGGTTTCTTGCCGGATCGACGATGATCACGCGAGGGGTGCTGAAGGTGACGAAGTACGTCTACGACTTCACCGAGGGCAGCAGGGACATGAAGGACCTGCTCGGCGGCAAGGGCGCCAACCTCGCCGAGATGACCAACCTCGGGCTGCCCGTCCCGCCCGGCTTCGTCATCACCACCGAGGCGTGCAAGACCTACCTCGAGAGCGGCGACGAGCCCGCCGAGATGCGCGACGAGGTGAGCCGGCACCTCGCCACCCTGGAGGAGGCGATGGGCCGGCGGCTCGGCGAGGCCGACGACCCCCTGCTGGTGTCGGTGCGCTCCGGCGCGAAGTTCTCGATGCCCGGCATGATGGAGACCGTCCTCAACATCGGGCTGAACGACGAGTCGGTGCAGGGGCTGGCCAAGCAGGCCGGCAGTGAGCGGTTCGCCTGGGACTCCTACCGGCGGCTGATCCAGATGTTCGGCAAGACCGTGCTCGACATCGAGGGCGAGCACTTCGAGGAGGCTATCGAGGCCGCGAAGAAGGCCCGCGGCACCAAGAACGACCTGGACCTCGACGAGCACGACCTGCAGAACATCGTCGACACCTTCAAGGGCATCGTCCGCAAGCAGGCCGGCCGCGAGTTCCCCACCGACCCGCGCGAGCAGATGGACCTCGCCGTCCGGGCCGTCTTCGACTCCTGGAACGCGCCCCGGGCGATCCTGTACCGGCGGCAGGAGCGCATCCCGGCCGACCTCGGTACGGCGGTCAACGTCTGCTCGATGGTGTTCGGCAACCTCGGCATGGAGTCGGGCACCGGCGTCGCCTTCACCCGGGACCCCGGCTCGGGCCAGCAGGGCATCTACGGCGACTACCTGCAGAACGCCCAGGGCGAGGACGTCGTCGCCGGCATCCGCAACACGCTGCCCCTGCAGGACCTCGAGGGCATCGACAAGCCTGCCTACGACCAGCTGCTCGCCATCATGGAGAAGCTGGAGAACCACTACCGCGACCTGTGCGACATCGAGTTCACCATCGAGCGCAACAAGCTGTGGATGCTGCAGACCCGGGTCGGCAAGCGCACCGCGGGTGCCGCCTTCCGGATCGCCACCCAGCTGGTCGACCAGGGCCTCATCGACCTGGACGAGGCGCTGACCCGGGTCACCGGCGACCAGCTGGCCCAGCTGATGTTCCCCAGGTTCGACGACACCACGGACGTCAAGCAGATCGGCAAGGGCATGAACGCCTCGCCGGGTGCCGCGGTCGGCAAGGCCGTCTTCGACTCCTACACCGCCGTCAAGTGGTCGCGCTCGGGCGAGAAGGTGATCCTCGTCCGTCGCGAGACCAACCCCGACGACCTCGAGGGCATGATCGCGGCGCAGGGCATCCTCACCAGCCGCGGCGGCAAGACCAGCCACGCGGCGGTGGTCGCGCGGGGCATGGGCAAGACCTGCGTCTGCGGGGCCGAGCAGCTCGACGTCGACACCAAGAAGCGGCGGCTGACCGTCGGCGACATCGTGGTCGAGGAGGGCGACGTTCTTTCCATTGACGGTACGTCGGGCGCGGTCTACCTCGGCGAGGTCGCGGTGGTGCCCTCGCCGGTCGTGGAGTACTTCGAGGGCGCGCTCGACCCGGACAGCGCGGACGCGAACGAGCTGGTCAAGGCCGTGCACCGGCTGATGACGCACGCCGACGAGAAGCGCCGGATGCGGGTGCGGGCCAATTCCGACACCCCTGAGGACTCGGAGCGGGCCCGCCGGTTCGGTGCCGAGGGCATCGGGCTGTGCCGCACCGAGCACATGTTCCTCGGTGACCGCCGCAAGCACGTCGAGCGGCTGATCCTCGCCGACGGCGACAGGGAACGCGAGCAGGCGCTGGCGGCGCTGCTCCCGCTGCAGCGCGGGGACTTCCTCGGCATCTTCGAGGCGATGGACGGGCTGCCGGTCACCGTGCGGCTGCTCGACCCGCCGCTGCACGAGTTCCTGCCGGACTACACCGAGCTGTCGGTGCGGGTGGCCCAGGCCGAGGCGCGCGGCGAGGAGCACGAGAACGAGCTGCGGCTGCTGCAGGCGGTGCACCGCCTGCACGAGCAGAACCCGATGCTGGGCCTGCGCGGCGTGCGGCTGGGCATCGTGGTGCCCGGCCTGTTCGCGATGCAGGTGCGCGCCATCATCGAGGCCGCCGCCGAGCGGCAGAAGGCCGGCGGCAACCCGATCGTCGAGATCATGATCCCGCTGGTCGACGCGGTGCAGGAGCTCGAGCTGGTCCGCGAGGAGGCCGAGCGCATCTGCGTCGAGGTGTGCGAGCGGGAGGGCGTCGACGTCAAGCACCTGATCGGCACGATGATCGAGCTGCCGCGAGCCGCCATCACGGCCGGCCAGATCGCCGAGGCCGCGGACTTCTTCTCCTTCGGCACCAACGACCTGACCCAGACCACGTGGGGCTTCTCCCGCGACGACGTCGAGGCCGCCTTCTTCTCGGCGTACCTCGAGAAGGGGATCTTCGGGGTCTCGCCGTTCGAGTCCATCGACGTCGACGGGGTCGGCGCCCTGGTGCGGATCGGTGCCGAGGGGGGCCGCAAGACCAAGCCGGGCCTCAAGCTCGGTGTGTGCGGCGAGCACGGCGGCGACCCCGCGTCGGTGCACTTCTTCAACGAGGTAGGTCTCGACTACGTCTCGTGCTCGCCGTTCCGGGTCCCGGTGGCGCGGCTGGAGGCCGGTCGGGCCGTGCTCGTGGCGGACGGCAGCGACAGCAGGTGAGCGTTTGATCGCGCTCCGGCTGGCCCTCAAGGCCGCTGCGGCCCTGGTGGTGCTCGTCCTGCTGGTGCTCGTGGTCACCGCCGGCCGGGTCTGGTGGTTCGCCCGCCAGGACGACCGGCGGGTCTCCGACACGATCGTCGTGCTCGGCGCCGCGCAGTTCGACGGCCGGCCGTCCTCGGTGTTCACCGCCCGGCTGGTGCACGCCCGCGACCTGTGGAAGGACGACGTCGCGCCGCGCATCATCACCGTGGGCGGCAAGCGCTCGGGCGACCGGTTCACCGAAGCGTCGGCCGGGAAGGTGTGGCTCACCCAGCACGGCGTACCGGCCGACCAGGTGGTGGCGGTCGGGACCGGGAGCGACACGTTGAGCAGCGTGGCCGCGGTCGAGTCGCGGATGCAGTCCGAGGGGTGGTCCACCGCGGTCGTGGTCACCGACCCGTGGCACGCGCTGCGGACCCGGGCGATGGCCACCGACCAGGGCATCGACGCCGTGATGTCGCCGACCCGGCAGGGGCCGGCCGTGCGGCAGCGCGGCACCCAGATCCGCTACATCGCCCGTGAGACGGTCGCGTACCTCTACTACAAGATCTTCGGCAAGAGCTCCGGCCACGGGTCCAAGGCGGTATGACGCCGGCCGAGGAGCGCTGGGTCGAGGAGCCGCCGAAGCGCCCCGGCCGGACCGCGTATGAGCGGGACCGCGCGCGGGTGCTGCACTCCTCCGCGTTGCGCCGGCTGGCGGCCAAGACCCAGGTGGTCGTGCCGGGGGAGAGCGACTTCCCGCGCACCCGGCTGACCCACTCGCTGGAGTGCGCGCAGATCGGCCGCGGCCTCGGCAAGGCGCTGGGTGCCGACCCCGACCTGGTCGAGACGGCGTGCCTGGCCCACGACTTGGGCCACCCGCCGTTCGGCCACACCGGCGAGGCCGCGCTGGACGAGGTGGCGCGAGCGGCTGGCGGGTTCGAGGGCAACGCGCAGAGCCTGCGGATCCTGACCCGGCTGGAGGCCAAGACGTTCTCGCCGGGCGGGCGCAGCGTCGGCCTCAACCTCACCCGGGCGGCGCTGGACGCCGCGTGCAAGTACCCGTGGCCGCGGGCCGTCGACAGCCACAAGTACGGCGTGTACGACGACGACCTCGACGTCTTCCGGTGGCTGCGTGAGGGTGCGCCGGACGGGCGACGCTGTCTCGAGGCGCAGGTGATGGACTGGTCGGACGACATCGCCTACTCGGTGCACGACCTCGAGGACGCGGTCGTGGCCGGCCACCTCGAGCTGGACCTGCTCCGCGACGCCGGCGAGCGCGCCGAGCTGGTGGCGCTGACCTGCTCCCGGGTCGGCGGCACCACCGGCAACGAGGTCGAGCGGGCCCTGGACCGGTTGCTGGGGCTGCCGAGCTGGCCCACGGCGTACGACGGGAGCCATCGCACCCTGGCGGCGCTCAAGAACACCACCAGCCAGCTGATCGGCCGGTTCTGCCAGGCGGCCGAGACGGCCACCCGGGCCGCGTCCGGCGACGGCCCGCTCCGTCGTTACGACGCCGACCTGGTGGTGCCCGCGGAGGCGCGGCTCGAGGTCGAGGTGCTCAAGGCGGTGGCCGACCGCTACGTCATGTCTCGGGACGACGCGACCCGCCGCTACGCCGACCAGCAGGCGATCGTGCAGGAGCTGGCCGGGGCGCTGCTGCGGGACGCGCCGCGCGGCCTGGACCCGCTGCTGGCCGACGACTTCGCGGCGGCGACCGACGACGCGGCCCGGCTCCGGGTGGTCGTCGACCAGGTGGCCCAGCTCACCGACGTGTCGGCCGCCGCGATGCTCGCTCGCCTGACGTCCTGACCGCGGATGTCAGTCGAGCGTCACCAGCTCGGTCTCGCCGTCGTGCCGAACCGCCGGGT
Source organism: uncultured Actinomycetota bacterium (assembly GCA_963728425.1). Lineage (GTDB taxonomy): Bacteria > Actinomycetota > Actinomycetes > JACCUZ01 > JACCUZ01 > JAVEDA01. Next base: position 32,190 of record CAVSKC010000015.1, on the reverse strand, counting down.
GACCGGTGACCCGCAGGTCGGCTCGGGCGCGGGTCCCGTCGGCGGCGAAGAACTCGCGCTCCTCGGCCATCCAGGTGAGCCAGCGCTGACGGTGGCCGGTCCCGTCGCGCTCCAGCCCCCGCTGCAGTCTGAGGTCCTCCGGCGCCTCGACCCAGATCGTGTAGGCGAGCCGGTTGGCGGCAGCCAGCCGGGTGCAGGTGACCCCCTCCAGGATCACCAGCGGCGCCCAGGCAACGGTCTTCCATCCGGCCAGCGATGTCCCGAACTCGTCATTGGCCCAGTCCCGCACCTGGTAGCGCGCCTCCGCTCCCGATACCAACGGGGTGAGCACCTGGCGGTCGAACCGCGGCCACCAGCCGCCGAAGTCCGACCAGGACACGAAGTCGTCGATCTCGACGACCGGCGCCGAGGCGCGGGCCGCCAGCCGCGCGGCGAGCACGCTCTTGCCCGAGCCGCTCGGACCGTCGACCCCGACCAGGCGGATGCCGGTGCGTGAGCCATCCCGCTGCATGACGTCGGCGAGGACGTCATCCAGGGACAGCACGCGCACGGTGGCAACGGTAGACGCCCCTCCGCGGGGCTTGCCCGAAGCGGACCGGCTCGCGCGCCTGAGCGAACGGTCCTACCCGAACCGGACCGGTTAGCGGCTTGCGCGACATGACGCTTGCCGGTCCACTTCGGCTCTGCCGCTCTGTTGTCCGGCCAGGACCAGGCCCGTTTCCCGAAGTGGACCGGCTGCTGGCAAGGGCGACATGACGGCTACCGGTCCACTTCGGGTCCAGCCCGAGAAGCGGAGCTAGGACGCCTCGGCGCTGCCGGAGACCTGGCGCTTTCGCCGCGCCCGCTCGTAGTGGGCGTGGCGACCACGACCGCGTCCGCCGCGTAGCGGACGAAGGGCTCGACCAGCCCTCGATCGCGGCTTTACGCGGCAGCTCGGCTGGGGTCCGGCGCAACTGTGTGCTCCTCCTATGTAACTAGACGGGTACGTACCCGTTGTGTTACACATGACGCATGGACGCGGTGCTGCAAGCGCTCTCCGACTCGAGCCGACGCACGGTGCTAGAGGCCCTGAGCCACGGCCCGGCGACCGTGGGTGAGCTGGCCGCACTGCTGCCGATCGCCCGGCCGGGCGTCTCGCGGCACCTGCGGGTGCTGCGAGAGGCGGGCCTGGTCGAGGTGCGCCACGACGCGCAGTTCCGCGTCTACAGCCTGCGGCCGGAGCCGCTGGCGCAGATCGACGACTGGCTCGGTCGGTACCGAGCGATGTGGGAGCAGCGGTTCGACGCCCTCCACACCGAAGTCGCACGAGGCAAGAAGCAACGGAGGAAGACGACATGACCAAGGACACCCAAGCCACGACCCGAGTTGTGGGGACGATGCGATCGCTGAACGGCACCGGCAAGGGTGCGGTCCGGATGGAGGACCGCTACGACACCGACATCGACGACCTGTGGTCGGCCCTCACCGTCCCGCAGCGACTGGCGCGCTGGATCGGCGACGTCGAGGGCGATCTCCGCCTGGGCGGGGTGTTCCGGGCGCGCTTCACGAGTAGCTGGGAAGGCCCCGGGCGGGTGGACGTGTGCGAGGCCCCGCGGCGACTGCTGGTGACCATGGAACCTGGGACGGCGGACGAGACCGTCATCGAGGCGCAGCTCGCCGCCGACGGTGACCAGACGCTCCTGGTGATCGAGGAACGTGGACTTCCGCTGGCCGGGCTCGCGGCGCACGGGGCCGGGTGGCAGGCGCACCTCGAGGACCTGGCCGCGCACCTGGCCGGCCGGGATCCCGCAGACTGGCGGACCCGGTGGGCCGAGCTCTCTCCCGCCTACCGCGAGCAGGCCGTCGAGTTGGGGTAGCCGAGGGGGCAGGATGTGCCCATGGCCACGGAACAGACCTACGTCATCGTCGGTGCGAGCCTCGCCGGCGCCAAGGCGGCCCAGTCGTTGCGCGACGCCGGCGCCGACGGTCGGGTCGTCCTCGTCGGCGACGAGACCGAGCGCCCTTACGAGCGGCCGCCGCTGTCCAAGGGCTACCTGATCGGCAAGGACGAGCGGGACAAGATCTACGTCCACCCCGAGGACTGGTACGCCGGTCACGAGGTCGAGCTGCGCCTCGGCACCACCGTGACCGGGCTGGACCGCAGTCGGGGCGAGGTGGAGCTGGCCGGTGGTGAGCGGCTCGGCTACGACCGCCTGCTGCTCGCGACCGGTGCCTCGCCGCGCCGGCTGGACCTGCCGGGCGGCGAGCTGGAGGGCATCCACTACCTGCGCCGCGCGGAGGACTCGGACGTGCTGCGCGAGGCGTTCGCGGCGGGTGGCCGGCTGGTCGTCGTCGGGGCCGGCTGGATCGGGCTCGAGGTGGCCGCGGCAGCCCGGGAGCACGGCGTCGAGGTGACCGTCGTCGAGCCACAGCCGACCCCGCTGCACGCCGTGCTGGGCCCGGAGGTCGGCCGGCTGTTCGGCCGGCTGCACCGCGCCCACGGCGTGGACCTGCGCACCGGGACCGGAGTCGAGGGTTTCGAAGGGTCGGCCGGCCGGGTGACCGGCGTCGTGACCAGCGGCGGGACCGTGGTGCCCGCGGACCGCGTGGTTGTTGGCGTCGGCATCCGGCCCAACACCCAGCTGGCCGAGGCGGCCGGGCTCGACCTCGCCCTCGGTGGCGTGGCGGTGGATGAGCTGCTGCGCAGCTCGGACCCGTCGATCTGGGCCGCCGGCGACGTCGCCAGCGCCCTCAACCCGTTGTTCGGTGAGCGGGTGCGGGTGGAGCACTGGGCCAACGCCAGCAACCAGGGCAAGGCGGCCGGGCTGTCGATGGCCGAGCACGGTGAGCCCTACGCCAAGCTGCCCTACTTCTTCACCGACCAGTACGACCTGGGCATGGAGTACCACGGATGGGTCGGGCCGGACGGCTACGACGACGTCGTGCTCCGCGGCGACCCGGAGTCGGGGGAGTGGCTGGCGTTCTGGCTGGCGGGGGGCCACGTGCTCGCGGGGATGACCGTCAACGTGTGGGACCAGGGCGACCCGGTCAAGGCGATGGCCCGCGCCCGGACCGCGGTGGACCGGACCCGGCTCGCCGATCCCGACGTACCTCTCACCGACCTGGTGTGAACTAGCCGGCCGGTCGTCTCCGCTGCCCACGTAGACTCGGCGCCGTGGCAGGGCGGATCCGGGACGAGGACGTGGTGCTCGTCAAGGAGCGCGCCGACATCGCCGAGGTGGTCGGCGACGTCGTCACCCTCCGGCCCGCGGGCGGCGGCAACTTCAAGGGCCTGTGCCCCTTCCACGACGAGAAGAGCCCGTCGTTCTCGGTGCGCCCGACCGTAGGTAGCTTCTACTGTTTCGGCTGCCAAGAGGGCGGCGACGTCATCTCGTTCATGATGAAGATCGACCACCTCACGTTCGCCGAGACGGTCGAACGGCTGGCCGCCCGCTACGCCATCACCCTCCGGTACGAAGAGGGCGGCCCCGCGACCAACCGGCAGCCCGGCCAGCGGACCCGTCTCGTCGAGGCCCACCGGGCGGCCGCGCAGTTCTACGTCGAGCAGCTCGCCACACCCGCGGCCGTCGCCGGGCGGCAGTTCCTCGCCGAGCGCGGCTTCGACCAGGCGGCGGCTGAGACGTTCGGCGTCGGCTTCGCCCCGCGCGACTGGGACAGCCTCACCAAGCACCTGCTCGGTCGCGGGTTCACGACCCAGGAGCTCATCACTGCAGGGCTGTCCCGCGAGCGCCAGAGCGGCGGCGCGATCGACCGGTTCATGTCAAGGCTGCTCTGGCCGATCCGCGACATCGGCGGCGACGTGGTGGGCTTCGGCGCCCGCCGCCTCTTCGACGACGACCGGATCGAGGCCAAGTACGTCAACACCCCGGAGACGCCGATCTACAAGAAGTCGACGCTGCTCTACGGCGTCGACCTGGCCAAGAAGGAGATCGCCCGCAAGATGCAGGCGGTCGTGGTCGAGGGCTACACCGACGTGATGGCCTGCCACCTGGCCGGTGTCGGCACGGCGGTGGCGACGTGCGGCACGGCGTTCGGCGACGACCACATCAAGATCCTGCGCCGACTGCTGATGGACCAGAACGAGTTCCGTGGCGAGGTGGTGTTCACCTTCGACGGCGACTCGGCCGGGCAGAAGGCCGCGCTCAAGGCGTTCCAGGACGACCAGAAGTTCGTCACCCAGACCTTCGTGGCGGTCGAGCCCAGCGGCATGGACCCGTGCGAGCTGCGCCAACACAAGGGCGACCCGGCGGTGCGCGACCTCGTGGCCCGTCGGGTGCCGCTGTTCGAGTTCGCCATCCGCAGCAGGGTCGACGGCTTCGACCTGGACACCAACGAGGGTCGCACCCAGGCGACCCGGGCCGGCATGGAGGTCGTCCGGCAGATCCGGGACGTGTCGTTGCGAAGCAGCTATGCGCGGTCGTTGGCCTCCTGGGTCGGGCTGGCCGATCCCGACGAGCTGGTGCGCGCCGCCCGCGGTGGCGTTTCCGACGTCGGCCGCCGGCCGGCCGAGCAGCAAGCGGCACGCGAGGGCCCGGACCCGCGAGACCCGGCGCTGCGGTTCGAGCGAGACGCACTCAAGGTGGTGCTGCAGGCGCCGGCGTTGGCCGCCGGGTTCGACGAGCTGGACGCCTCGGTGTTCACGGCACCGGCGTACGCCGGTCTGCTCGCCGCCGTGGTCGCCGCGGGAGGAACCGAGACGGCCGGCGACGGCGGCCCGGAATGGGTTGCGAAGGTCGAGGGTGCGGCAGCGGACGAGGTCGTCGGTCGGCTCGCGCGCGAGCTCGCGGTCGAGCCGCTTCCTTCCGACGACGCCGCGCTGACTCGGTACGCCACCGAGGTGCTGGCCCGGCTCGAGGAGCTCGCCGCGACGCGTCGGATCGCCGAGCTGAAGTCCCGCTTGCAGCGCATCAATCCGGTCGAGCAAGTTGCCGAGTACAACCGGTTGTTCGGTGAGCTCGTCGCACTGGAGGCGCACCGACGCTCGTTGCGCGAACGGGCCATCGGCACGTTGTGATGCTCAGCGACCGGACATTGGTCAAGCGAACGTAGATCCACTCAGTAAATCGCTGCGCTTCGGCACGGACAGGGGCAGACTGACCGATTGTGGGGGAGGTTGTGGTCCTTCCGGACCCCGTGAACGATGTGGTGGCTCGGCTCCGCGCCCAGGGTGGCGGGACGGGCCTCCTTCCCGCGCAGATCGTGGCCACCGTCGCGATGGAGTCCGGCCTCGCTCCTGAGAGCGTCGACGAGATCGTGCGCGGTCTGGCCGAGTCCGGCGTCGAGGTCATCACCGACGAACCATCGGTCGAGGAGCTCAAGGCCGAGGAGGCCGAGGAGCCCGAGCCGCCGTCGCTGGACGACGCGGGCCCGTCCGCGTCGGCCGACCTGGTTCGCGTCTACCTGCGCGAGATCGGCCGGGTCGCGCTGCTCACCGCCGCCGACGAGGTCGATCTTGCCAAGCGGGTCGAGGCCGGCGTCTTCGCAGCGGAGCGGCTCAGCCTGCTCGAGTCGACCTCGTCGCCGGACCCCGACATGCGCCGTGACCTGCTCGCCGTGGTCGGCGACGGACAGCGCGCCAAGCAACGCCTGATCGAGTCCAACCTGCGGCTGGTCGTGTCGATCGCCAAGAGGTACGCCGGTCGCGGGTTGCCGTTCCTCGACCTCATCCAGGAGGGCAACCTCGGGCTGATCCGCGCGGTCGAGAAGTTCGACTACACCCGCGGCTTCAAGTTCTCGACCTATGCGTCCTGGTGGATCCGTCAGGCGGTGTCCCGCGCGGTCGCCGACCAGGCGCGCACGATCCGCATCCCGGTGCACATGGTCGAGACCGTCAACCGCATCTTGCGCGCCCAGCGGATGCTCGTGCAGACCTTGGGGCGCGACCCCAGCGCCGCCGAGATCGCAGTGCAGGTCGACATGCCGGCCGAGAGGGTCGAGGAGATCAAACGGCTCGCCATGGAGCCGGTGTCGCTGCACTCACCGGTCGGCGAGGAGGAAGGCTCCGAGCTCGGCGACCTGATCGAGGACTCCGAGTCGGTGCCGCCGGCCGAGCTGGTCTCCGCAGGGCTTCTCGCCAGCCACGTCGAGGCGGTGCTCACCCACCTCGGGGACCGTGAGCGCGAGGTCGTCCGGATGCGCTACGGCCTCACCGACGGCGAGCCGCGCACCTTGGAGGAGGTCGGCCGGGCCTTCGGCGTCACCCGCGAGCGGGTCCGCCAGATCGAGGCCAAGAGCCTGGCCAAGCTGCGCCACCCGCACCTGTCGGCGCAGCTGCGCGACTACCTCGGCACCTGAGCCCAGCACCGGCCCCGTAGCCTCGCGAGGTGAGGTTCCGACGCCGTGACCGCTTGCCCGACGAGGTCCGCGACGCCCTGCCGACCGAGCCCGGTGAACGGGTCCTCGCGGCCGGGCGGGCCACGGACAGCACCTGGGTGGTGGCGACCGACCGGGCGCTGATCGACGGGACGCGACGCACCTCGTGGACCGACGTAGTGCACGCCCAGTGGTACGACGAGGAGCAGGTGCTGGCCGTGGACCTGCTGCCCGGGGGCGAGCCGTCCTTCCGGCTGGCTCTCGCCGACCCCGGGCGGGTGCCCGAGACCGTGCACGAGCGGGTGATGGCCAGCATCGTGCTGAGCCGGCGGGTGGCGCTGCCCGGTGGGGGAGCACGGCTGGTGGCCCGCCGTGGCGACGGGTCGGGGGAGACGGTCTGGCAGGTGGTGGCCGACGAGGGCGTCGATCTGGCCGACCCGGCGGTGCGGGACCGGGTGGACGCGGCCCTGGCGGACCTGCAGGCCGAGCTCGGCTGACGCCGCCTCAGGCAGCCTTGGCTTTGACCGGGGACACCGGCTTGCGCCGGCGGGAGGCCTTGGCCGGCTTGCGCAGCAGCCGCAGGACGGCCGCCTCCACCATGCCGTGGGTGGCCGGCTGGCCGAAGGCGCCCTCCGCCCCGAGGCGCTCCAGCGACGTCGCGACGGTGAACCCGTCGTCGTACAGGTCGATGACCCGCGGGTCGATGTAGGACGACCGGCAGACCGCCGGGGTGTTGCCCAGGTACTCGGCGACCTCCGTCACCACCCGGTTGACCGCGCGCCTGCGGGCGCTCTCGGAGGTCGGCGCCCGGGTGGACACGGCGAGGCCAACTGCGGTCAGCACGGTCGCGTGCCAGGTCCGGAAGTCCTTGGCGCTCACGTCGGCTCCCAGGACGTCACGGAGGTAGGCGTTGATGTCGGCACTGCTGATGTCGTGCCAGCCGGACCGGTCCTTGTAGGCGAGCAGCTCGCGGCTGGTGTCGTCCCGGGCGAGCAGCGCGACGACGACCTTGCGGACGCTGGGGTCGACGACCGACTGGACGCGCTGCTTGCCGCTCTTGGCTTTGTAGTCGAACACGACCATGTCGCCGGTCACCGTCACGTGCTTGCGACGCATTGTGGCCAGGCCGAAGGTGCCGTTCTCCTCGGCGTACGCCTCGCCGCCGACCCGGAAGAAGCCCAGGTCGAGAAGGCGGAACGCGGCGGCTAGCACCCGGTCGCGGGTCAGGCCGCGCTGGCCCAGGTGCTCGTCGACCCGCTCGCGGGCCTTCGGCAGGCGTTGGGCGAAGGTGAGCACCCGCTGGTGCTTCTCGGCGTCGCGCTGCACCCGCCACTCGTCGTGGTAGCGGTACTGCCGCCGGCCGGCGGCGTCGGTGCCCACCGCCTGGATGTGGCCGCGTGGATGCGGGCAGATCCAGACGTCGTTCCATGCCGGCGGGATCACCAGGTCGGCGATCCGCTGGAGTACCACCGGGTCGTCGATCTTGCCGCCGTCGGCTGTCTGGTAGCTGAAGCCGCGGCCGCGGCGGACCCGGGTGATGCCCGGACCGGCGCAGTCGACCCGTCGAAGTCGGGTCACCCCGTGCTCCCTCCCCCCGCCGCGGTCAGGCCCGCTGACCGTTGGTGGCGCCCGTTCCATTGGTGGCCGGCGCGGTGCCATGGGTGAGCCAGGCCGGCTTCTTCTCGCCGAGCTTGTCGCCGATGGTCGCGGTGGCCTTGTCCTTGGCCGTGCTCAGGGCGTCCTCCGCCTGGTGCTGCAGCGTCGAGGCGGTCGACTGCACGGCAGGGTTGGCCATGAAGGAGCGGGCGGCCTGGCGGATCTGCTCGTAGCGTGCTCGCCCGGCCCGCGAGCCGAGCACGTACCCCGTGGCGAAGCCGAGGGCGAAGGTGGCCTTGGTACGCATGTCTGCTCCCGTTGATCTTCGGCGGCGTTCCCTGCGGTCCCTACCCGGGCGCGTCCAGCCGACACCTTGCGCTAGCCTGTACGGGCTCGGTGGGACCATGGTCCGCCACCTTCCCGCATAGCTCAATTGGCAGAGCGGCCGGCTGTTAACCGGCAGGTTTCTGGTTCGAGTCCAGATGCGGGAGCTCCTCGCTCGTACGACGGTCGGTGACCGCCGCACCGGCGTCCGGGGTGGTAGCTCAGCCGGTTAGAGCAGGGGACTCATAATCCCTCGGTCGCGGGTTCGAGTCCCGCCCGCCCCACACGGTCTGACCTGGGCTGATGCCGCTTTGGAGATCATTTTCGGTGTCCGGATTGTCTTCAGGTGTGCACAGGTGTGTGCACAGCTCGCGTTGACATCAGGGCCGCTGCGGCCCTCGGGACCAGCGCGGCCGCCGCTTCGGCGGCGGCGTGCGCGACCTGCGGCATGACGCTGAGGTAGATGTCGCGGGTGATCTGGGTGGTGGTGTGCCCGAGCTGCTCGGAGACCACCTTGATGTCGACGCCCGCGGTCAGTGCCAGCGTGGCGGCGACGTGGCGCAGGTCGTGCAGCCGGAGGGGCGGCATGTCGTGGCGGGTGACGAGCCGGTCGAACCGTTGCGAGACGCCGTTCGGGCTCAGAGCCCGGCCGTCCTCATGGGTGATGACCAGGCCGGTCTCGGTCCACGCCGCGCCCCACAGCATCCGCAACTCCTGCTGGGCCTTGCGGTGTCGCCGCAGGACGGCAACGGTGCTCGGGTCGAGCGCGACGCTGCGTTCGCCGGCCTCGCTCTTGGGTCCGTCCCAGTCCTGCTGCGACCCGGCGCGAACCGTTGCGGTTGCTGCGTCGAGGTCGACGTCGACCCAGGACAGCCAGACCGCCTCGGACCGTCGCAGTCCGCGGAAGATGAGCAATGCCACAGCGCGTAGAGCCGATCGTCGGCGACCGCGTCGAGGAAGGCGCCGGTCTGGGTCGGTGTCCACACCATCACCGGAGACGGTCTACGGCCGGTGCGCCGCCACTGGCTGACCCGCTCGTCGGTCCAGACCAGCGCCCGCGGCTGGCGGACCCGCTCGAGCTCGACGTAGAGCACCGGGTTGTGCGCGATTTTCCGCCGCTTGACGGCAGCGTTGAGGGCGCTGCGGACGGTGGCATGAACGGTGCGGATCCGGTTCGGGGTCAGCGGGCGCCGCGCTTGCTTGGTGTCGGTGCGGGCCTCGAGCAAGCGGGCCAGCATCGGTGACGGTATGCCGCCACCGGACCGCCCGATGAGCCGCATGGCCGCGTAGAGCTCCTCGAAGTCGGTGTCGCGCAGGTCCGCCAGCCGTACGTGGCCCAGGCCTGGCTTCAGGTAGAGCTCGATGTGGTGCTCGTATGAACGCCGGGTGGATGCCTTGAGCGCCAGCTTGCCGGCCAGCCAGTCGTCTAGGTAGCGCGCCAGGGTCAGCCCGCGGTCGGCGCCGACGTAGGTGCCCTTGTGGCGGCGGTCCAGGGCGTCGGCCAGTGCCACCTCTGCCTCGCGCCTCGAGTCATATGGGCCGTTGGTCACCTGCCGGCGTCGCCCACTCGCTTCTCTCGGCTCGTCGTATCGGATCCACCAGCTGCCGTGCCCCCGCTGTCCCCGACGTTGGCAGCGGGCACCGAGCTGGCGACCGGACTCGTCGCGGCAGCCGCACCGCTGGATCGTCGATCCGCGCACCGCTGGCCTCCTTGCTCCATTGCCATACTGCCTAGCCTGCCGACGACTGGCGGGGAAGGGTCGTCGGCGGTTCGGTGGACAGGCCGAGCAGCTCGATCAGGTAGGCGGTCGGGATCTTGATCTGGCGGCCGACGCGAAGGACGGGTGTGGGGAAGCGATCGGTGCGGACGAGCTCGTAGGCAACGGTGCGACCGATGCCGAGGACTTCGGCGGCGGTGACGACGTCGACAACCGCCGGAAGGGCGCGCACCTCGGTGGCAGTCATCGTCATGCCTTGCTATGTGCCGTGGAATGGCCCGAGCCGAGGGGCGCAGCCCAAGAATCTTGACGACCCATCCCGAGTCTCCGCATCGACAGGCTTGCCCGCGACACCGAGGCCCTTGCCGATAACACGGTCTGACACCGACCGACGATCTGGTCACGCAGGCACCGCACGATGTCCGGGAATGTCGAGCGGTGACGGAGACCAGGCCGGAGGCCGGCGTAGTTCCGCGTGTCGGTAGGGGCTCAGCGTCTGCCCCGGCGCACCCTGAGGTGTGCCCGCCGACGGACGCCTCTCCCTCGCCTTGGACGAGGCTCGGCGTTCGCTCGACCAGCAGAAGGCTGACCTCGCCAGCGTCCGGGACCGGGCGGGCGCCTTGTTCGCGGTGGGCGGTCTCGTCACCTCCTTGCTCGGAGGCCTCGCGATCCGGGACGGGGCAGAGATGAGTGGCTGGACCTGGCTGGGCGTGGTGGCGTTCGTTGCCACTGTGATCGCAGCACTGCTTGTGCTGTGGCCCTGGCCGTTCAAGTTCGCTGTTCGAGCCACGGCCCTGGTGGGCTGGATGGAGAACCAGCAGGCCGACCTGGACACGATGACCCGGGATCTGGCGCTTTGGTCAGACAGTGCGCGGACACACAACCAGCGCACACTGGATCGACTGTGGACCGCCTACACGGTCGGGGCCGTCTTGCTACTCATCGAAATCGTCGCCCTAATGTTGGACCTGAGAGGACGCTGACGATGCCCGAGAACCCGAGCCCGCAGTCGGAGCCGAAGGAGCCACCGCAGCCGACGCTGCCGGACCCCTTCGACGTCAGCAAGCGAGGTCAGCCGCCGCCTTCCCGTCGGTCGTGACCACTCGCGGTGGAGCCGAGTTGGGCCGTCTCAGTGAGCGGATCAGCGCCGAAACTGCGCAGCGCCTAGCACGGAGGACGGCTTGTGCCGATCTTCGTGTCTGACTTGTCCGTGGCGAGGTGCCGATAGCGCTGGCGGGCGCCCTGCCGGCTGAGGCCAACGGCGTCGCCAATGACGGTCCAGCTGTGCCCTTGGTCGAGGAGACGGCGCACCTCGTTGATGATCTCCCCATGGAGCTCGCCTTGGCGCTCCACCAGGCTCTTCAGGCGGTCGGCAACTTCGGCACCGTCGGTGCGCTGCGTGTGGACCAGGGCGACGCGTGGCGCCTGTTCAACCTGGCGCCGCTGCTGCCGGAAGGCCAGCGGGCGTCGCGCATCTTCCGCGGCCGCGGCGAGCTCATCGACCACATCTTCTGTTCCCGCGCCCTGCTGCAGACGGTGACCGCGGTCGCGACGGTAGCCCCCGGGCCACTCCCGTCGATCACCGAGGTCGCGTCCGTCCGGAGGAACAAGCCCATGTCAGACCACGCCATGGTGGTGGCTGACCTCGATCTGACCTGACCAGGGCGGAAGCCTCGGCGTCGGGAGTGTGCCCGCCACCTGCGGCGAAGCGACGGCAGGTGGCTGCGAATGCCTCGTGTGGACCGTCCTCGCCGCAGCCGAGGCTCGACGGCCGCGCCCAGGTGAGGCGTGGCAAGTCCGAATCTGCCCGGACCGGCTGATGGCGCGCCCGGCTCAACGGACGCATTTTCCAGTGAACGGGGCATTTGCCCCGCCAGGGAGCGCGGAGGAACGCCGGGATGCGCGTGCGAAAGTCTGAGCGCCATGAGTCCGTCAGCTGCGCGTGCTCGGACTCGTCGGCTCCGTCGTCTTCGCGGCTGGCTACCTGCTGCTGTTCGCCACCGAGATCACGGCCGCGTTTTCGTCCTCCCCGCGCTGACCGACAAGGCGCCCAGCTTCGTCAACGATGTCGCCGTCGCCTCCGAAGCCGGCAAGCCCGCCGGGAGACATCGGCCACCTGCAGGCTGGTGCGGTCAGTCATTGACCACCGTTCCCAGTGGGAGGACGCTGTGCTCGTTTGCATCGTGAGGGAGGGGCACAGGATGACCTGGCGGTTGGATGGGACGTATTTCGAGAACTGCTCGTGCGACATGGTGTGCCCGTGCACGACATCGGGTTTGACGATGCCCGCCGACCAGGATCGGTGCCGAGTGGTGCTGGCGTTTCACGTCGACCGGGGTGAGGTCGACGGGTTGGACGTCAGCGACAAGACGGTCGTGGTGGTGGCCGACACCCCGCCGGTGATGGCGGACGGCAATTGGCGGGTTGGCGTGGTGATGGACGCAGCCGCCTCGGCAGAACAAGCGGCCGGTTTGGGCGCGATTTTCGGCGGACAAGCGGGCGGACCGATGGCAGGGCTAGCGCCGTTGATCTCGGAAATGTTGGGCATGGAATCGGCCCCGATCGAGTACATCGACGACGGACGGCGGCATTCTCTGCGGGTGGGTGACCTGATCGACATCGAGATCGAGGATTTCGTTCCTCCGCAACTCCTTCCTGATGGCGACGTGGAGATGCTCACTGGAGTGTTCCATCCAGCGAACTCCACGCTGACGGTGGCGAAGGCAAACCGGTCCCGTGTGTCGGCGTTCGGTCTGGACTTCGCCAACGAAGGCAAGAACGGGCACAGCGCGCCCTTCTCCTGGTCCGCGTGACCTCAACCTCGACCGCGACGGCACCGACGCTGCGGCAGTTGACCCGGCCGGCCTCGGTCCTGCTCATTCTCGGCGCTGGCGCGTGGGTCGGGGTCGTCGCTCTCGTACGTGGCATGGATGCGATGCCGGGGGCGATGGGGCTGACCTTCGGCGCGTTCCTGGCCGTGTGGGCGCTGATGATGACCGCGATGATGCTGCCCACGACTGCGCCGTTCGCCGCGTTGTACACACGCACCCTCACCGACCACCGAAACCGTCGGATCACCGAGCTCGCCGCGGGATACCTGCTGGTCTGGATGCTCGCGGGTGTGCCTGCTTACGCCTTGGCGTGGCTGGGCGGTGAGCTCGTCGACACCAGACCGTCCGCAGCGGAAGCCCTGGCCGTGGCCATCTTCGCGGCCTGCGGCATCTACCAACTCACCCCGCTAAAGGACCGCTGCTTGGCCAGGTGCCGCTCGCCGCTGGGCTTCATCTTCAAGTACGGCAGTTACCGAGGTCGGCTGCGCGACTTACGGGTCGGGATGAGTCACGGCGCGTTCTGCCTTGGCTGTTGCTGGGCGCTGATGATCGTCCTCGTCGCGGTCGGTCTGATGAACCTGGCGGCCATGGTGGTTGTCGCTGCCGTTGTGCTAGCCGAGAAGACATGGAGGCGGGGACCACACCTCAGCCGCGCCGTCGGGGTGGTCGCCCTCATTCTCTCCGTCGCTGTCGTGTTCCGCCCCTCCCTGGCCGCCGGCCTTTATCAGGAGCCCGGGATGTCCGGCAGTGGCATGTCCAGTTCCACCATGAACGGGAACTGAAGAGTTCCCCGTCATCGCTACCGATGCGGCCACCGCGAACGCCACCGGCGACCGCCACACCTCGACGACAGCCTTCCCGAGCGAATGCCTCTGGACCCCCAACCGCTCGAGAAGATCATCTCAAGGCGACGTACGCAGGCGCGACTCTCCGGCTCTCCGGCCGCGGAGTGAGCACCACTCGGCCGCGCGTTGAGCAGCCCCCTACGCACCTCGCTCCGGCCATGCCTGACGAGCCGGTCCACCGAGCGGCCGGCTAGCGTGACGCACCCCGAGAATGACGCAGGTTCGGGGCCGTCGGTGGGCCAGACGTCGATGTTGGCTACAGCTCGACGGTGTTGATGCCGGGCGTCTGGTCGGCCCGGGTGAACTCGACGAACTCGGTGTCGTGGTCGATGTGGGCGTTGTGGCCGGGCCGGATGTAGTAGGCCTGGCCGGCGGTGAGGACTTCGGTCTCGCCGTCGCTGTACCGCATGGTCACCTTGCCCTGCAGGCAGTAGCCCCAGTGCGGCTCCTGGCAGGCGCCGTCGGGGAGGCTGGCGAACCACTCGGCGGTGTCGAGGCCGGCGTTCCACCGCTCGAGGGCGATGGTCATCCCGCCTGCCTCGGCGCGGTGCTGCTGGCCGGCGCCGTCGATGTCGACGGCGAGCTCGGTGTTGTCGCGGGTGAAGGTGCCCATGTCGTCCCTCCCGGGTCCGAGGACCGGTTGTTCCGGTCGTGGTCTGGAAGGTAGAAGTTGCACTCGGGTGCAAGGTCAAGACCTTGACGTTGCACCGGGGTGCAAGGTTTACCGTGGGTGGGTGCGGATCTCCCAGCTGGCCGAATCGGCGGGGGTCGCGACCTCGACGGTGCGGTACTACGAGCGGGTCGGGCTGATGGACGTCCCGGCCCGGACGGCGTCCGGCTACCGCGACTATGCCGACGAGGAGGCCGCCCGGCTGCGGTTCATCACTCGGGCCCGCCGGATGGGACTGAGCTGCGAGCAGATCACAGCGTTGATCCCGGTCTGGGCCGGCACGAACTGCGGCGCGGCGCACGAGCGGGTCGGCCGGCTGGTCGAGGAGAAGCAGGCGGAGATCGCGGAGCGGGTCGCCGAGCTGCAGCAGTTCTCCGCCCAGCTCGACGCGGTCCGCGCTTCACTTGACGCTGAGCCGCCCCCGGCGGCGTGCCGCAGCGACCTCACCTGCTGCGTTCCGCAGGCACCTGGGGCACCAGTTGCGATCGAGCTCGTGCCCCGACGCTGAGAGACGGCGGGAACCGACTTCCTGATCCGGACTGACCTGGTGGCCGCCGCGGCTGCGGGGCGACCCTCGGTGGACACCACAACGCGCTGCCCGCCCAAGCCCCGGCGTCTGGTCGACCAACTCAGGCGCCTCGGCCGCACCGTGGTCCTCGACCTGGACCTTGACTTGACGACTCGCTCTCCTGACGGCGCGCGAGACACCAGGGATGACTCCAACCGGGCTTGGCCCGGTGCTGACGCCTGCCGGCGAAAGGACATTCAGGGGTCGGTGGCAGCTGACGTCCAGCCTAGTTAGCCGCTGGCTGCGCGCCGAGGCGCTCCGCGCCGACGAGAAGATTCCACGGCTCGACGCTGGTGGTCACCAGTCGTTGTGTGCGTAGCCAGGGGTCGTCGGCGAGACGGCGGTGGATGTCGGTTTCGCTGGCGGCCTCCGCGATCAGAAGGACTCGGATGCGGGCGTGTTCGCTGCCGGCGAGCGGGCCGGCGAACAGCACGATTCCCTCCTCTGCGAGTCTGTTCATGAAGGCTGTGTGGTCGTTCACCGCGGGCTGTTCGAAGGCGCCTTTTCCTTCGGTCCAGCTTGGACCGGCTTCACGGGTGACGGCGAACAGGCTCATTGGTTGCTCCCCTTCAGGTCGCGAACGCCGCCTGGGCGGCGCCGAAGATTCGCCCGATGTTCTCGGGATCGAAGAACTCGACCGGCGACACGGTCCCGGCGGTGAGGCTCACGAAGTCGTCCATGGCGTTCTGGTTGCCGTGCACGGCGCCTAGCAGCTGCTGCATTTGCTCGGGCGGGGCCTCGAGCGTGGCCAGTTGCGTCGTGAACTCGTAGACCGGCAGCGCGTGTGCGTCGCGGGTCCGCTGGTAGTGGGCCATCGCCTCGTCATACGAGCGCCGGCCGGTGAACGTTTCGTCCAAGGCCGCGGAGCAGAGCTCCGCGTCGCGGAACGCGTCGCTGATCCCCTGGGCGGTGATGGGGTCTTTGTTGTAGCCAGCGTCACCGACCAGCGCCCATCCGGGGCCGAAGGGCTTGCGGAAGAAGTTCGGGACTGACCCGCCGTAGAACCGCTCTACCCGCGTCGCGGCGCGGACGCGCTCGGCGAACTCGGGCGCGAGCTCGAGGGTCTTGAGGTAGTTGGCCTCGATGTCGGCCTTGTAGGCCATCGACTCGGCGAACGGCCACCCGACGACGAGCATGGTCAGCCCGTCGTTCGTCGACACCGCGGCCCACCCCCGGTCGGGACGGACGAAGATCTCGAAACCGTCGACCGGCAGGTCGCGCCAGTAGGTGTAGTAGCTCCACTGCAGCTTCGGTTTGTCGTGGTATTGCTCGATGTCCACGGCCTTCGCGACGTGGGAGTTGCGTCCGTCGGCGCCGACCACGACGCGGGCTCTCTCGGTCACCTGCCTGCCGTCCTCGTCGTGGCCTCGGACCCCGACGACCGCGCCGTCTTCGACGACGACCTTGTCGACGGTAAAGCGCTCGCGGACCTCGACTCCGTCGCGGTCGGCAGCGTCGACGAGGATCTTGTCGAGGATCGTTCGGCGCGGCGCGTACGCCGTGGAGATGCCTTCATGCGGGCGCGGTGTGCCCTTGATCGTGAACGGCCCGAGGTCGAACGAGTAGGTGTCGACCGGCGGGCAGCCGGAGGCAACTACCTGGTCGAGCAGCCCCCAGCGGCTCAGGGCGGCGACTCCCGGCGCGTGGATCATGTGCGTCGAGAGGGTGTCGCTCGGAAACGATGCCTGGTCGACCAGCAGCACGTGATGGCCCTGGCGGGCCAGCAGCATCGCGGTTGGTGCGCCGGCGCATCGGGCTCCCACAACAATCACGTCGTAGGTCGTGTCCATGTCTCGGCCTCCACCTCGTCGGTGGTCTGACGATGACGGGAGCCGGGCGGGGCGGGATCGGGGAGTTCCCCTATTCCGCGCCTTGTTTCGAGCGGGCGGCGTAGCCAGCAGCTGCGGCGGCGGCCGCGGCCCGGCTGCGCAGACCGAGCTTAGCGAGGATGTTGCCGACGTGGTGCTCGACCGTCTTGCGGCTGATGAAGAGGCGCTCGGATATCTCCGGGTTGGACAGCCCGAGGCCGAGCAGGTCGAGGACCTCGGCTTCGCGCTTGGTCAACAATCCGCCACCCTGCCTGGCCGACGCTGTCCGCACTCCGAGCGACCGCAACACCGCGGCGGCTGAGTCCGCGTCGCGGGCCGCCTGAAGTCGATCAAACGCTTCCAGCGCGGCCCGGGCTTCGGCCATGGCCACCTCGGGACGGTCGGTGAGCAAGGCCTTGGCGAGCTCGAGCCGGGAGTGCGCGAGCTCCATCGGCATCTGAGCCTGGGCAAATCCAATGAGGGCTTCCCGCAGGCATGCCTGCGGGTCGCCGACACCCGTCGCCAGACTGAGCCGCCCGCGGGCAAGAGCGGCCAGGGCGAGCAGATAGGGGGTCGATTGGCGATCTGCGCAGGCCACGAGCCGGTCCACCGCGGTCCCGGCTTCATCTAACAGATTCGCGGCCAGGTACACGTCGACGAGCAGGGCCACCAGCGGTGCGGTTGCCGTGCTCAGCGGGTCGAACTGGTCTAGGGCGCGCTCGATGACGTCCCGGGCGAGAGCGACGTCTCCCCTGGCAAGGTGGATGGCCGCTAGTGGACGTGCGGCCTCGATGTCGGCGTGCATCCCCTCGAGCAGCTGTTCGGCGTCCTCGAAGCGCCCTTGCCGGACGCGCAGGTCGGCCAGCCGGGCGAGCGCTCCGCCACGCAGGTAGCGCTGACCGAGCCCCCAGAGCCGGACGGCCTCGGTCAGCGCGGCGTCTGCCTCGGGCCACCGACCCGCTGTCGTCAGCAGCCCGCCGTAGTGGGTGCGGCAGAACGCCGAGACCGCCGGAAGCCTCCGCCGCTCGGCGATCGCCTCACCAATGCGGATCCACTGATCCGCACGCGTGACGTCGTGCGCGCGCTCACAAGCCGAGAAGAGCTGGCAGAAGATCTCCTCCAAGACGCAGAAGTCGTCGACCTCACTGCCCGCCACCGCCGCAAGTGCTTCGTCGAGCAGCAACATGCCCTCTTCGGTCCGGTCAGCATGGACGAGGCTCGCCCCAAGGTAGGCCAACGTGTTGAACTCCAGGTCGGCGTCGCCCAAGCGGCGAGCCATCCCGAGCGCCTCACGGAAGAGGACCTCCTTGCGGGCGCGGTCACCCTCGAACATGCCGCGTTGGAGCGCCACCCACCCGCCTTCGCGCGACTCCCCGTCCCCCAGCAACGACGTCGCGCGGGCCAGCCACCCGCTCATGACCGCGGCGTCGCCGAGGATCGCGCCGTACATGTAGGCGAGCGTCCGGGCAACGCGCACGGTGCCGAGCAGGTCGCCGGCGTCGCGGTGGGCGGCGTACGCGCGCTCCCATTCCTCGATGGCCCGCGAATAGTCGCGCTCGAGATAGGACGCGCGGGCCAACCCCTCGACCACATCACCGGATGCTGGTTCGGTCGGTGCGCGTTCGAAGATGACCCGAGCCGTCGCTGCGTCGCCGCGACGCAACGCCGAGCGACCTGCGGCGACCAGCTCTGGGACCTGTGCGGTCACTCGCGGATCATCCCACGAGCACCGACCGACGCGACGTCAACGCCGGGCTGCACAAGTCGGGTTCCGGGTCAGGTGCGATGCGCGAGGGCGGCGGGTCCGCCCCGTGGCCGGTATACGAAGCCCTTCGGAAGCGGGCCCGCCGAACCCTTGACGACGGCGAACTGGGCCATCAGTCCGTCGTCCTCGTGGTCGAGCATGTGGCAGTGCACCATGAAGACGCCGGTGTAGTCGGTGAACCTCGCCATCACACGGACCCGTTCACCGGGGTCCAACCGCCAGGTGTCCTCTAGCCCGCGTTCCCACGGTGGCGGCTTCCTGCCGTTGCGGGACACCGTCCGCCACAGCTCCTCGTGCAAGTGCACGAAGTGCGTCATGTCGCTGTCGTTGCGCAGTTCCCAGAGCTGTGTCGACCCGAGCGGCACCCGGTGCACGACGACCTTGGGGTCGAACGCCTTACCGTCGATTGTCCACAGGCTTCCCGCCGGCGTCTTCTTCAGGCCGACCGACCACACCGCTGACACTTTCGACGGTGTGCGCATCACCGGCGGCTTCCGCCCGGATGACGGCAGCTCACTGCTGTCCGCCACCTGCCGGCGCACGCGGAACTGCATGATCTGCGCGGACGGCGACCCGGCTCCGCCGGGCGGCGGGTTCGTCCGCGGAACGCTCTGCAGCACGATGTCGCTGCCGACCGCCGCACCGCCGAAGTCAACGACGACGTCGACCCGCTGCGCCGGCCCGAGCAGGATGTCCTGCCGCACGACCGCCTGAGGCAACAGACCGTTCCCGGTGCCGATCTGCACGAACGGCCGGCCGTCGGACAGCCTGAAGTCGTACGTCGTGAACGGTGACGTGTTGAGCAGGCGCAGCCGGTACTTGTGGGTGTCGACGTCGAGGTACGGCGCGTAGCGGCCGTTGACGAGGATGCGGTCGCCCACGCTCGCGTCGTCCGGCGGTGCCATCGGGCCGGTCATCGGCACCATGTGGTGCATCACCGGCACGAGCTGGTTGTTCGCGTCGAGGCTGCGCTCGGAGACCATCAGCGGCACGTCGTACCGGCCGGTGGGCAGGCCGAGCTTCTTGGTCGAGCCGTCCGTGACGATGAACATGCCTTGCAGGCCGCGCCAGTTGTTGCGCGTCGTCAACATCATCAGGTGGTCGTGGTACCAGTTGAACGCGGCCGGTTCCGGCTTCCCGCCGTCGGTCAGGGGGTAGTCGTAGGTCCGGGCATGACCCTTGCGCACGAGGAAGCGGGTCGGCTGCCCGTCGTCCTGCCACCGGTGGTGGTCGCCATGCAGGTGGACGGTGGTGCTCGCGCGCCCGGGCAGCTGGTTGACGAAGCGCACCTTCGTGTCGTGGCCCGCCGGCCGCACGATCGTCGGTCCGGGGTAGGTGCCGCCGAAGGTCCACATTCTCGTGAGCGGTCCCGTGGGCATGACGCGGACGCCGGCCTGCCGCACCGGGATCCGGATGTGTGCGGTGCTGCGCACCGGCGGGATCACCAGTGGCTGGTCGAACGACTGCGGCGCCGGCGTCACCCCACCGCCGGTGCCGGACACGGTGAGGACACCGCGCATCGTCCCGGCGTGGAAGATGCAGTGGAACGCGTAGGTGCCCGGCGCCAGCGCGCTGACGCCGGCCACCGTCGCGGTGTCACCGGGGTTTACCACGACGGAGAACAACGGGTTGCCTACCGCGTCCCTGTCGTCGGCGGTCACGGAGTGCCTGGTGGAGTCGAAGTTGATGACGCTGAGTGTCCCGCCGACGGCTATCTCGACAGCCGGGTTGGCGTAGCCCCCGAAGCCGGCCCCGGTGTCGATCCGCACCGTCGCCGCCGGAGGTGCTTCGGCTGGTGACACCGTGGCTGCCTCGGCGGCCGGCAGGTGGGCGAGCGGCGGCGCCGGCGCCGTGACGAGACCCAGCACGACCAGGGCGACGGCGACCACGACGCTGGCCGTGCCCTCGGCCCGTCGTCGTCCGGCCCCACGTGCGTCCGCTCGCACCACGGCGCTGATGCTGGCACGACGGCGCCGTCCGCGGGGGCGGATTGCACGGTGTCGTGCAAGATCGAGATTGGGTCTGGTCAGGCGCTGGCCCCGGGTCTAGTCTCCGGTCGGCCGGTCAGGAAGGGGACGGCCGACCCCGGCTCGGGGGCACCAACGATGCGCAAGGGGACATTCATGGACAAACGTGCGGGCCGGTTCCGGACAGTGGCAGCAGGAACTGCTGCCCTTCTCTGCTCGGTGACGACGGTCGTCGCCGCCGCCCCGGCCAACGCCGCGGCGGTGAAGACCGTCAGGGTTCACATGACCGACAGCGCCATCACCTTCCAGGGCGGCGGCGCCATGGCGATGGACGGCGTGACGATGCTGCCGGCGGGGCGGTACCACTTCCACGTCGTCGCCCCGGGCGGCGCGCACTCGCTGCAGTTGCTGCGGTTCCAGAACGGCTACACGCCGGACCAGGCGCAGCAGGACTTCCAGTCCGCGTTCGAAGGTGACGTCGCTGCCGTGCAGCGGATCGACAACGGCGTGCTGTTCATCGGCGGCGCGAGCGCACGACCGCACAAACCCGGTGACATGGTGGCGCGGGTCCGCGCCGGCGAGGTCGCGGCGCTCGACGTGAACGGTCAGGCCATGGCGGTGCTGCAGGTCACGGGCACGGGTCGACCGGCCTCGATCTCGCACAGCGGGAGGTACACGGCGCTCACGTACGGCTGGGACGTGTCCCGTCACCTGCCCGCGTCCGGCAGGGTGAAGCTGGTCAACCAGGCGGACCAGCCGCACTTCCTCGTCCTCCAGCGGGTGAAGGACGGCACCACGAACAAGCAGGTCCGCCGGTTCATCCGCTCCGGGGCGCAGGGGAACCCATCGTGGGCTCTGAAGGCCTCGGCTGACACCGGTGTGCTGTCGCCCGGCAAGTCGCAGCTGATCTCCTACGACCTGCCGCCGGGGAAATACTTCATCGCGTGCTTCTGGCCGGACTACTTCACCGGAGCACCGCACTTCCTCATGGGCATGTGGAAGCTGGTGACGCTCTCGTAGGGCCTCGGCAAGGCCCGTCAGGACGGCGAGGGGACGGCTAAGCGTCATCTTCGACAGCCATCTGGGGGAGAAGGACGAGATTCAGTGGTTGCCGGCGGAACTGCGCACGATCGACAACCCAAACTCAACCATTTTGTCCCGCAATTCCCCCGGTGGGACGACGTGTTCGACTCGTCGCGCTCAACTTTCGGCCCCAGCGGTCTCCCAATGCGGGGGGTGCTCTCGGAAGGCAAACTGGCCGGCCGGGCGATCTTCATCATCCCAAGAACCTCGCTGACCATCGTGGTCTCACAACCGGTCGTTGACTCGTTAAGAGCGGCCGGCGCGACGGGATTCTCGCTACAGCCAGCGAGGCTGTCTGAATGATCGACGTTTAGACTGTTCTACGACCTCGACCAAATCGACCAAGCCGCCGCCGACGCCGCATCCGGCACCACGATCAAACCGATCCTGCGCATCAACTGAGGACTGCTGGAGCACCGCCTCCGGGCGCAAGGTGTGGCCCCAGCCTTCGCCTATGACAAGTCGCTGCCAGCCTCAAACAACGGTGCCGACCAAGCCGCCGACGGCAGTCAAGAGCCAAATGAACTGCCCGTTCCCGGGGCTGTCAAATGGATCTGACTGACCCGGGGCCGGCCCCGGGGGTCACCGGCGCGGCAGAATCTTCGGTGACCCTGCCGGTGCGGCATCGCCTCGGGCCACCGCCGTGTCGTGGCTGTGGCGGGCGCGCTCGAGGAGGTCCATCAGGGCGGGTTCATCCCGAACCTTCTGCCGGTACTTCGGCCCGAGGGCGACGATCTGGTCGCGCTCGGCGAGCAGCAGCATCGCCGCTAGGTGACCTATCTGCAGGACGGTGCCACGGCACCACTGCGGTTTCACGCGAGCCGAAGAACTCTTGTCAACCTCGGACCTGGCACTCGCCTGCCGGAACCGAGGACGCTGCTTGTTTCCTGCGCAGCCGCCGGGTCTCGATCCAGCGCATGGTGGCCGCAGCTCGTCCCGACCTAGCCAGGCGCGGGTATGTTCGATCGCATGACAACAACGGCGGACGGTGGCGCGGATCGGGCCGTCATGCCGGCGGCCTTCTTCGGGCACGG
The DNA here is from genome assembly GCA_963728425.1 of uncultured Actinomycetota bacterium. GTDB lineage: Bacteria > Actinomycetota > Actinomycetes > JACCUZ01 > JACCUZ01 > JAVEDA01. The sequence continues at coordinate 9,669 of CAVSKC010000015.1, read as the reverse complement.
CAATCCCATGAACGCGCTGGAGCTCAACCGCTACACCCGGGCGTGGCGCGCTTTCGGTCGAGCGGTGCCCCGACCGCGCGCGATCCTGGTCGATCTCCGCGCACTGGTACATCAACGCCACCGCGGTCACGGCGATGCCGCGGCCGCGCACCATCCACGACTTCTACGGCTTCCCGCCGGAGCTCTTCGACGGTCGACTACCCGGCGCCGGGCTGCCCGAGCTGGCTGAGGAGATCAGCGACGTCGTCGCACCCACCTGGGTGGGCGCCGACGCCGACTCCTGGGGCATCGACCACGGCACCTGGTCGGTGCTCGTGCACGCGTTTCCCGACGCCGACGATCCCGGTCGTGCAGCTCTCGCATCAACGCCGACAAGGACCTCGACTACCACCTCGAGCTCGGGCGGCGGCTCGCGCCGCTGCGCGAGCGCGGCGTCCTCATCGTCGGCAGCGGCAACGTCGTGCACAACCTGCGCGGCATGAACTGGGACCTGGCCGACGCCGGGTTCGACTGGGCGCAGCGCTTCGACGAGGACGCCAAGAGCGCTGATGACTCGAGAACCCGACCGACATCGGCCGGCCTCGATGCGCATCGCGACTTCCGCCACGCGGTGCCGACACCTGACCACTTCATCCCGCTGCTCTACCTTGCCGGGTTGGCCGATGCAGCCGGCCGCGGGCACCGACGTCCTCGTGGACGGCTACGCCTACGGCTCGCTGTCCATGACCGCGTACACACTCGAGCACACCCGCGGCGGTGCGGACACCCGGGCACTCGCTGCCGACCCTCCTCCTGTGCCTCGCGATGTCGCCCCCGACGAGTCGAACATCTGAGCGCAACGCGCATAGACCTCCCTCGACCCGCTGCTTGCGGACCGTCGTCGGCATCGCGGCTCCGCCGCACCCGGGCCGACCTGCTCATTTTCCCCGTCCACCGGCCGTGCTCTGCGGCTAGGAAGGGTTGTCGCGCTGACCGCCGAGCAGGTGCTCCATCGACGCGAGCTCTTCGGCGAACACGTCTCGCCGCTGGTGGCCGCCACATCCCTGCACCAGGCGGGCGAAGTCGGCCGCAGCCTTGGTGATGCGCTGGCTCAGGGTGGAACCTTCCTGGGCACCGAAGTCATCGGTCGCCGCGTACACCCCGGTCGGCGACACGATCGCGTGCAGGTAGGAGAACATCGGCCTCAGGGCGTGCTCGAGGACCAGGGAGTGCCGCTCGGTTCCCCCGGTCGCGCCGATGAGCACGGGCATGTCCGACAACGTGTGCTCCGGCAGGACGTCGAAGAAGGACTTGAACAGACCGCTGAACGAGGCATTGAAGGCCGGCGTGACCGCGATTACCCCGTCGGCGGCCGCGACGGTCTCGAACGCCGACTCCAGTGCCGATGTGGCGAACCCGGTCAGCATCGCGTCCATGATGGGCCGACCGAGCGGACGCAGGTCCACGAACGAGGACTCGACCGGGAGACCGAGGGCGTCCAGCTCCGCGCGCGCCGCAGCCTCGAGACGGTCGGCGAGCAGGCGCGTGGAGGAGGGCTCGCGCAGCCCGCCGCTGATGATCGCCAGCTTGGTCATCACTCTCGCTCCCTTCGTGTCACGCGCCCGCCGTAGTGACTCGTGGGTCGGCGCCGCCGGCACCTCGGCCGGTCTGCCGATCGCGAATTCCTTGCGCAGCACGGGTACTACCTTTTCGCCGAGGAGGTCCAGCTGCTCCAGAACCGTCTTGAGCGGCAGCCCGGCATGGTCGATGAGGAAGAGTTGGCGCTGGTAGTCACCTACGTAGTCGCGAAAACCCAGCGTCTTCTCGATCACCTGTTCCGGTGATCCCACCGTCAGCGGTGTCTGGGCGGTGAACTCCTCCAGCGATGGCCCGTGGCCGTAGACCGGGGCGTTGTCGAAATAGGGCCGGAACTCACGCACCGCATCTTGGCTGTTGTGGCGCATGAAGACCTGTCCGCCCAGGCCGACGATGGCTTGAGCGGGTGTGCCGTGGCCGTGGTGTTCGAACCGTCGGCGGTACAGCTGCACCATCCTCTGTGTGTGTGACGCAGGCCAGAAGATGTGATTGGCGAAAAAGCCGTCGCCATAGAAGGCGGCGAGCTCTGCGATCTCCGGGGTACGGATGGAGCCGTGCCAGACGAACGGTGGGACGCCGTCCAGCGGGCGGGGGACGAGAGTGAAGCCCTGCAACGGGGTACGTAGCTCCCCCTCCCAGTCCACGGCCTCCTCGCGCCACAGCCGTCGCAACAGGCCATAGTGCTCGACCGTCAGCGGGATGGCCTTACGGATGTCCTGACCGAACCAGGGGTAGACCGGCCCGGTGTTGCCTCGGCCGAGCATCACATCGGTGCGCCCGCCGGACAGGTGCTGCAGCACGCTGAAGTCCTCGGCGATCTTCACCGGGTCGCTCGTGGTGATGAGCGTCGTCGCGGTCGACAGCACGATCCGCTCGGTCTGTGCGGCGATGAAGCCGAGCAACGTCGTGGGTGAAGACGGCACGAACGGCGGGTTGTGGTGCTCACCTGTCGCGAAGACGTCAAGGCCGACCTCCTCGGCCTTCTTGGCGATCGCGACCGTGGCCTGGATGCGCTCTGCCTCGGTGGGGGCGCGTCCCGTGGTGGGGTCAGGGGTGACGTCACCGACCGTGAAGATCCCGAACTGCATCAGCAGTCACCCCTCGCCGTGACATTCAGCGATGGGACCGTGCCCACCGTCCCCAACGCCGCCATCTTCCATCATGCTGGTCCTGACGGCCAGCGACTCAACCTGCCCGAGTTGGAGGTCGTCGATGCCGCGCCAGTCGATCGGTTGGCCAAGCCAGGCGGAACAGCTGAGCCGTATGGGCGATCCCCGTCAAGAAGATGCGCTCGTCAGTGGTAGGGCGCTGGCGCCCGGCCGGGGGGTTGCGGCGGCGTAGGGAGCATTGAACGCCGCTGACGCAGCTGGAATTCGGCCGGACTGTCTTGACGAACCTCGATGTCGCGTCCGGCGTGGCGCAGGGTCAGCTCGCCGTCGCGGACTGAGTACCTTACCCGCTCCTGGGTGACCACGACCTCGAGGCGAATCGTGCGCCAGCGCAGGGCGAAACGCAGTGTGGAGATCCGCTCGGGCAGCGCAGGATCGAACGACAGCACACCCTCGTGGTCCCGTAGACCTCCGAAGCCTGCCACTGTGGAGATCCAAGCACCGGCGAGCGAGGCCATGTGTATGCCGCTGCCGGTGTTGTGGTGGAGGTCACGGAGGTCGACCAGAGCCGCCTCGTGCGCGTAGTGGTGCGCGAGCTCGAGGTGCCCGACCTCCGCCGCGATGACTGCTTGCGTACAGGCTGATAGAGACGAGTCGCGCACCGTGCGACGTTCGTAGTAGTCGAGGTTGCGCGCCTTCTGTTCCGGTGTAAATCGGTCGCCGCACCAGTGCATGGCAAGTACGAGGTCAGCCTGCTTGACGACCTGTCGACGATAGAGCTCGAAGTACGGGGCCGTGAGCAGGAGGGGATGTGTGTCCCGGTTTGATTCGAAGTCCCACTCTGGGTGCCTGGTGAACCCGGCCGACTGCTCGTGCACGCCTGCCTCCTCGTCGAACGGCACGAACACCGATCCAGCCGCCTCGAGCCAAGCTGTGGCCTCCTCCTCGGTCACGTCCAGCCGGGCAGCCTGGTCCGGGCAGCGGCCGACGGCCCCAGCGGCTGCGCGGAGGTTGCGCGCGGCCATCAGGTTCGTGAAGACGTTGTCGTCGACCAGCGCGGTGTACTCGTCAGGCCCGGTGACGCCGTGGACGTGCCAGCGTCGATGTCGGTCGTAGTGCCCCAGCGAGATCCACAACCGAGCCGTCTCGACCAGCACCGCGAGGCCACAGTCCTGCTCGAGGGTCTCGTCCCCCGTGGCGATTCGATATCGCTCCACCGCCTCCGCGATGTCGGCGTTGATGTGGACCCCAGCCGTGCTCGCAGGCCAGTAGCCCGAACACTCCTGCCCCTCGATGGTCCGCCAGGGGAATGTGGCGCCGCGGAAGCCCAGGGTCGCCGCGCGGCCCTTCGCCAGCTCCAGGGTCGAGAAGCGCCACCGCAGCGCGTCAGCTGCAGCCCTCGGCAGTGTGTAGGTGAGCACCGGCAGTACGAAGCCCTCGGTATCCCGGAAGGTGTGCCCGTCGTAGCCAGGCCCTGTCAAGCCCTTCGCGGGGATCGCCCTGCCTTCCGCGCGGGCGCCGGCTTGAAGCACATGGAAGAGGGCAAACCGGACCGCCTGCTGCAGGTCGTCGTCGCCGTCGATCTCGACATCCGCGGTATCCCAGAAGTCATCGAGATATGCCCGCTGGTCCTCCAGCAATCCCTCGAACCCGGTATACCGCGCACCCACGAGCGCCGCGGCCACCTGGTCTCGAAGGGACGGATGACTACGCAGGCCCGACCAGCCGTATGCGAGAAGCTTGACGACACGCAACTGATGCCCGGGCTCGACGTAACAGACGACGTTGGCGCGCGCCCAGTCAGGGCGGACGTCGAACTCCGTCAAGACCCCTGCGGGTCCCTCAACGATATGGTCCATGGCCGCTGCCATCGTCAGACCACTTTCCCGGGTGCGGTGCAGCAGGAAGGCACCGTTGTGTTCGAGGTCGTGTTCCAACGGCACCAGTGGACGATCCAGTGTCGCGCCTGCTCTCGGATCCGCCGAGAATCTTGGCTGCGCCTCATTGGCCACGAGTTCGGACTGAAGGATGAGACGGACCGGGCCACTCACTGGCTCGACCTGGTACTCGATCGCGGCGACTGCACGCTGCGTGAACGAGACCACACGACGTGCGCGGACCCGCACTAGTGCGCCGGCAGGCGACTCCCACTCGGCAGTTCTGGTGAGCACGCCTGAGCGTAGGTCGAGGGCGCGTTCGTGCGTGTGGAGCTGCCCATACCGCACGTCGAACGGTTCATCATTGACCAGTAGCCGGATCAACTTGCCATTGGTCACATTGACGATCGTCTGGCTTGATTCGGGGTAGCCATATGCCGTCTCTGAATGAGGCAGCGGGCGGAGCTCGTAGAACGAGTTGAGATAGGTACCGGATATGCCGTGCGGCTCGCCCTCGTCCAAGTTGCCTCGCAGGCCGATGTGGCCATTGGAGAGGGCGAAAAGAGACTCCGACTGCGCGAGAAGATCCAGATCAAGCCGGACCTCACGGACGCACCAGGCCTCGACTGGGAAGGCCGGCTGTTTGATCACCCGTCGTCTCCGTCCGTGTTCGGTAGCTTGGCCGAGTCGAGCAGCTCGGAAAGATCTCGTACGACGATGTCGGCGCCGCGTGAGCGAAGCGCCTCACCCAGGTTCCGGCGGTCCACTCCCACTACAAATCCGAAGCCGCCTGCCCGCCCGGCCTCGACGCCCGCCAGCGCATCCTCGAATACCGCTGTCCGTTTGGGCGTGACACCGAGGAGCTTGGCGCCGGCCAGAAAAGTGTCCGGAGAGGGTTTGCCTTGCAAGCCGTCGCCCGTGATGCTCAATCCGTCGACCCGCACCTCGATGAGCGGTGCCAGGCCGGTGACCTCGAGCACGGCTGCGGTGTTGGCACTCGACGACACGACTCCTCGCCGCAGACCGGCGCCCCGGGCGGCCTCGAGATACCGCCGGGACCCTACGAAAGCCGCAACTCCGTCCGCCTGTATGCGCTGCAGCAGGGCCTGGTTCTTGCGGTTGGCCAAGCCGTACACCGATTCGGCGCCCGGTGGATCGTTCGGTTCTCCTTCGGGCAACTCGACACCTCGGCTGGCAAGAAAGTCGCGGACACCGTTTGCGCGAGGCTTGCCGTCCACACACATCTCGTAGTCCCGAATGGGGTCGAACGGCACGACTCCTCGTTCCTGCGCTTTGCCCGTGCCCGCAGGAACTCATCGAACATGTCTGTCCAGGCGAGATTGTGTACCGCCGCAGTGTCAGTAAGGACACCGTCAAGGTCGAACAGGCAGGCGCGCACCCCCTTCGGCAGCCCCAGCATCGATACCTCCCAGGAGTCCGCGCCGACGCGTACGCTGAGTGATCGCCCATTCAGCATCGATGGCACGCGTGCTGCTGGCAGTCATCGAGACATCACGCTAGACCCCGCGGCGTTGACGCGTCACTCGTTCACAGCCCGCCAAGATGGCTGCTGGGCGCCGGTCGACGTCGCGGCGATATCGCCGATGTCTAACCATCTAGTCAGCTGCGCGTTGGGTCTCGCTCCGTCTACTCCTGGTCGGCGTCGACCGCGTGTAGGCGAGGCCGAGCACGCCTCGAGATGGAGTGAGGGATGTCCGATGCCTGCCGTGCAGGATCAGGCGCGCTGTCGCTATGTGCCAGCGCTCCGCAACTTTCCGGCAAGGCTGGCTGACGATCCAGCTTTCGGACTTCAGGCGCCAACGTCTCGGCCTTTTATGCGTGGTAGCACGGTCAACACCATGCCGATGTAAGTGTGGAACTCGGCCATGTACGCGCTGAGGAACTCCCGCGTGGTGTCGTCTGTGACCTCGCCGTCGTCCAGGAACACCTCAGGGGAGTACTGGATGTACGCCTCGGGGGAAGTCATTTGCCGGGCGTTACAGAAGCTGAGGACGCCGCGGAGGCTCTGTTGACCCATGGCAGTGCCGATTTGGCCGACGGAGGCGCCGATCACCGCGGCCGGGATGTGATCGAATGAGTTCTCCCCCCATGGTCGAGACGCCCAGTCAATCGCGTTCTTCAAGGCTCCAGGGATCGAGCGGTTGTACTCCGGAGTGACGAACAGCAGCGCGTCGACCGCGGCGATCGACGCCTTGAGCGCTCCGGCCTCGGTTGGAAAGTCGTGGTCGTAATCTTGGCTGTACAGCGGCAGATTTCCGATAGGGATCTCCGTGAACTCCATGTCGTCCGGCGCCAGGCGGATCAGCGCCTTCGACAGCACGCGATTGATCGACCTTGACGAGAGGCTGCCGACGAAGTAGCCGACCTGGATCTTGGTCATGGCATTACCTAGCCCTTCCATGGTCGAGCGAGGCGATCACCGTGCAACGGGGCTGCCGGGCGAATCAACTACGGCGGCGGCCCGGCGAGTCCGATAGGTGCCGTTTCGGCGCGCCAGCCCCCTCCTGACGGCGGCCGCGGTCGCCTTCCAATTCGGGAGCTGCTCGACGCTCCATCGCCGGAAGTTGAAGATGGCGTGGCCGCCGTGCTGCCGCAGCACCGCCGCCACGCGGTCCCTTTCTTGCGTTCCCTTCACCGGCACGTACATCACCGCGCCGCCATTGTTGAGGGCTCGATCGTGCGCGGCAAGGACGTCGTGTTCGTAGGCACCACCTTGAAAGAACTGCAGCAGGCGTGCACCCAGCCCATGCCTGTCGCCACTGGAGTCGAGCAGCCGGGCGCCCTCGGGCCCGGTGAGGATGTTGACGCCGCCTACATCCACTCCAGTGGCCGCCAGGTCGGTCAACGCGGGCTCGACCTCGATGGGGCCGTCAAAGGTGGCAACAACGCGGTGCATCGGGTAGCGGTAGAAGCGGTCCTCATTACTGCGAGGTTCGGACATAGGCCCTCCCGGCAGGAGTCGCCTCAATCATCCCGCCTTTTGTCTGCGTGTACCACCCTGTGAGATGACTCCACCCGGGCCCGTTCGCTCCCCCCGGGGCACCGCGTTTACGATCCAGGCAGCACTTCGACGTCCGCGATGCAGATCGCCAGACGGGTGGCAGGACACAATCAGCAGCATGGATCTTCAGGACACGTTGGAGCAGGTCAGGGCCGAGATCGCGCCGTCCATCGGCGAGGGGTCGGTGGCTGACTACATCCCAAGCCTTGCCTCGGTTGACCCGCAGCAGTTCGGGATGGCCGTCGCTTCGAACGACGGCGAGGTCCACGTTGTCGGGGATTGCGATGTCTCATTCTCCGTCCAGAGCATCTCCAAAGTCTTCAGCCTCGCTCTCGTGGTGGCGAATGACGGCGACCAGATCTGGCGACGCGTTTCGCGCGAGCCGTCGGGCAATCCGTTCAATTCGCTGCTGCAGCTGGACCAGGAGCATGGCAAGCCTCGCAACCCGTTCATCAACGCGGGTGCGCTCGTCGTGACCGACCGGCTGCACAGCCTCACTGGTGATGCCGCCGCCTCAATGCGGGCCTTGATACGCCGAGAGAGTGGCAACACAGACATCGACGGGGACCCGCATGTCGCTCGATCAGAATTTCAGCAAGGCCATCGCAATGCCGCGTTGGCTCACCTGCTCGCCAGCTACGGCAACCTCGAGTGTCCGGTGGAGGATGTCCTGGAGCAGTACTTCTGGCAGTGCTCGCTGTCGATGAGCTGTCGAGAGTTGGCTTTGGCCGGGAGCTTCCTGTCCCGCCATGGGGTACGGGCCGACGGCACCCGGTTGCTCTCCCGCAGCCACGCCAAACGCATCAACGCGGTCATGCTCACTTGTGGTACATACGACGCGGCCGGTGAGTTCGCATATCGCGTGGGGTTGCCAGGCAAAAGTGGAGTGGGTGGCGGCATTCTGGCCGTCATCCCGGGCCGCTGCACGATCTGCGTTTGGAGCCCAGCGCTGAGCCCGTCAGGGAACTCGACGGCCGGACTCGCTGCGCTCGATGCGTTCACGACCCGCACCGGATGGTCGATCTTCTAACCCCTCGAGCACCGACGGAACAGGCAGATTGTCCAGCCCCGCGGCAACGTCGCTTCGACGTCGACGACCGGGGCATGCGGCGTTGGAGGACGTATCTGCCATGCGTTCGCTATGAACGTCAGAGTCTTGCCCGCGCGGGGCCAGGCATAGAGGCCTGATACGTGAGGTGCCGGGTCTACGCCGAACGCCAACGGGTAATGCGACTGCAGGTGCGATCTTGGGGCCTGGGATGGATCCTGAACTGCCGCGTCCGCCGGCCGTTTCTAGGTGGGTGCTGTGGGTGCGCACCGACCAGCTCCGCCAGACCGGCATGGACTACTGGGAAGGCTCCCACTCCGGAATCATCTCTGCTCCCCAGGCCTGGAGGGGCTATCGGCAAATCCGCCTCGTGTGCGAAGCCCCGGCTGGTCGCCAGCATTCAACGGGATAGTGACCAGGTCCCCTCGACCGGACGATCGACAGGGTGGGTCGCGGAAGGTCACTTTCCGATCGGCCCCCGCGCCACGGCAGGGGCGTAAGCAGACACGGCTAGCGTTCGAACACGGGTCCCGGCAGGCGGTCATGCGTTGGCGGGCGGCTGGACCAGTACCACCGACCTCAATCCGCGCGTCTAACCATCATTCCGGATCGTGCTGGTCCCAACCATTCGGGGATCAACCGATCGTGGTCTAGCCCATGGGTGCCGGCCGGCAGCCTGGGAGAGCGTACCTAGCGCTTCCGCCGAGCCCGGTCACCCATGGGTGAAGTAGCCGTCGGTGGACCCCCGGAATCAGCTCCGCGTACTCACGTTTGCCGAGCACCGGCAGGAAAATGAGTCATTGTCGGCCGGTGGAATGCGCAGCCCTTAGTAGGTCATCGGACCAGACTTGCCAGCAGTGGGCGTCGAGGAAGCCGATGCGGAACCGTCAGCCTGCGCTACAGCCAGGACAGTGTCGCAAACGGGCCAAATATTGGTCGTGTGTGCTCGTTTGGTCGATCGAACGAGAGGGAGATGATGTCTGCGAATTTGCAGGCCTCGCAATGTCCGAGCCCGTGTCCTTTCACCGGCTTCGCCAC
>CAVSKC010000014.1:0-365361 GCA_963728425.1 uncultured Actinomycetota bacterium | reverse complement strand
CGTGCCCTTCCGCCGCCACTGGTTCCGTTACGTATTGCTCTGGTCAACTCCGCGACAATCGCTGGGAGAAGCTGTCCGCCGCCCGGAGGAAGGGAATGCGCGTGCGCGGTGTGTTTGTACGAAGGAGCCCCACCGATGGTCGGTGTTGATGCCGTGCGTTCTGGCGATGTTGGGTCATCGTGGGCCGGACGAGGCTGGGGAGGCTTGCCCCGCGCCCGGTGTGCTGCTCGGACATAGACGGCTCGAGATCATCGGGCTGGGCAGACCGGGACGGAACGCTGGACATTCGCGACGGTAGCGATGACCATTTCCTTCAACAAGCAAGCAACAGACTACCAGGAGTCGGCCGCCCGACAGGGCGAGACTCAGACGTCAGACACCGCGGTCGTCGCGGACCTTCTGGCGCGACGTGATGTTCCCTCCTGGCCACTTGCGGGGCATGTTTGGTTTTCGCGGCCGGGATCGGGCAACGGGCACGCTGTGGCCATGCGTGACCCGAGTGGAATCAAGCCCTTGTACGTCCTGCACCACGACTCCGGCGGCGTCAGCCTCTGCTCGGAGATTTCACCTCTTCTGCTCGACGCCGAGAGCGGTCGCCTGGACGATCTGGGGCTGGCCAACTACCTCGCGCTGGGGCATACCGGCCCCACGTCGACGCTGTTCAGCTCCATCCGGAAACTTGTGCCAGGCCGGCTATACCGCTGGACGCCGAGGGCCGTGGGTGGGCGATGGCTGTCGAGGCCCCGGTGGGCCCGCCCAGGGAGCGGGTGCTGACCCTCGACGAGGCGCTCGAGGACTCCGTCCGTGCTCACCTCGTCGCGGACGTCGAGGTCGGAGCCTTTCTGAGCAGCGGTGTCGACTCTACGTTGGTGGCTGCGATCGCGACCGCCTCAACCCTGGCCTGCGAACCTCTACCTTCGCCGTCCCCGAGTCGCCGAGAGCACGATGAAAGCGCCTTGGCCGAGCGGAACGCCGCGGTGTTGGGGACCAAGCACGTGACGTGCCGGTCACCCAGCGGCAGATGGCGAAGATGCGCGAGAACCTTCGTTCGGGAGCATGGCGAGCCCTTCGGTGACGTAGCCGCGATGCCACTGACGTTTCTCGCACATGCCGCCGCGCATGACGTGAAGGTCGTTCTCTGCGGCGAGGGAGCGGACGAGATCTTTGGCGGATACAAGCGCTACCAGATTTCTCGCTGGTCTGGGCGCGCGGCGGCCATGACAGGCTTGGCGACGTCGCCGTTCGCGGACCGGTGGGGAATGCGACGGTCTGGTCTCGGCGAACGCCCGTGCAGCCGAAGCGGTGCTTTGGGGCGGTGGCCTTAGGGGCCACGCTGCTCTGCTCGACGGCGATCTACCGTTGTTGCGCCGGATCCGTCCGGACGTGCACCAGGACCTGTTCGACCTCTTGCGAACCGACTGGACGGCCCTGCCGGTCCATGACTCGTTGCAGCGTGCCCAGACCTATGACCGAACGAGGTGGTTGCCGAACGTACACCTGGAGAAGACAGACCGGGCCACAATGTCGGCCGGGCTGGAAGCCCGGGTGCCGTTCCTGGACCCTGTCGTGATCACTGCTGCAGCTCCTCCCGACCGGAGTGACAACCGAAAGACACCTCTTCGGGAACTGCTCAGCCGAGTGGCCCCCACCGTGGTGGTTCCCATGAACAAGCGGGGCCTTGCAGTCGACGCCGAGTCCACCGTGCTCAGGTTTCTGCACGAGCCGTTTCGATTCGAGCTCGAAGACCGACGATCCGTGCTCCACCGCTGGGCCGGCGCATCGGGTGCTCTCGAAGTCCGAGCCCGTGCCCGTCGTTCACCGACTCTTGCCTTCCGTGTGGCCATGCTGGGTGTCTGGGAGCAGGAGTTCGGGGGCGAGCGATTCACGTGCAGCTAACTGCCGTGTCACCGTACGGCGCCGGTGGCGCAAGCACCCGCGTGCGCGTCTATGACTGGCTGCGCCACCTCGGGCTGAGCGCCCAACGGTACGAGTACATCGGTGCGCCCGCGAACGGTCCGGGCATTCTGGCCACCCATCCACGGGACGTCGCCCGCGCGGAGCGGCGCCTGCGGGACCTGGCGGCCTCTGGCAGCAGCAGAACCATGCTGTTGCAACGCGAGGCCAGCCCGCTCAGCCGGGGAGGGATCGAGACCGGCCTGTTGCGCTCGGCCGAGTATGGAGTCTACGACTTCGATGACGCTCTGCATCTGGACCACGGGGGCAGCAACCTGTTCAGGCGTCTGGCGCCTAAGGCAGCCAAGTGCCAAGCTGCCGCCACCGCCGCTGACTGGGTGATCGTGGGTAATAATCTGTTGGCAGAGTGGGTCAGTCAGTGGGCAGACAATGTGGTCGTTATCCCGAGCTGCGTCGAGCCGGAGGACTACGTCTGGAAGACGAGTTACGCGTTGCACGACCCGCCGCGCATCGGTTGGCTCGGCTCCCCCTCGACGGAGCATCATCTCTCTCTCGCGGCACCCGGCTTGCGCGAGCTGCATGAGCGGACCGGGGCCAGGCTGAGAGTAATCAGCTCCGGTAAGGGACCCGTCCGCCATCTCGAGAAAATGGTCGATCGGGTGCCTTGGGACATCGACGACGTGGCGGCCGAGCTCGAGTCGTGGGACGTCGCGATCGCGCCTTTGCAGGACACCGCCTTCGCTCGCGGCAAGTGCGCGTACAAGGTGTTGCAATACGGCGCAACAGGCTTGCCCGTCGTCGGTTCGCCGGTTGGCGTGAACCGCGAGGTTCTGGCTGGTTTTGGCTGCCCGGCCGTGACGCCCGGCGAGTGGGGTGAAGCCCTCGAGCTGCTTCTGTCGGACCACCGGGCACGTGAGCGGGCCGGGACAACGGCACGGGAACACGTCAGGAAGCGCTGGTCATACGAAGCATGGGCATCGACGTGGCTCGACATCATCGATCCTGGCGCGGCTGTCCGTTGCGCCGGAGACGACGGATAGGCGGGGCGGGTGGGCGGATCGGAACATCGGTACAAGGCGGGGCCGAGGTTCCCCGGGCGACGATTTCTTGCGTTGGCTTCTGGTGTGTCTTCGCGTCTCTATGTCCTCTACTTGACTCGAAGCATTGCGACCGGTGGCATGGCTGTTGTCACCGCTCGTGCGTTGGGTGCGTCAGGGCGGGGCGCGTTGGTGCTCATGTTGACGGTGGCGACCTTCGCCAGTGTGCTCTGCGCGATGGGGTCCAACGCAGCCGCGCGGGTCCTCCTGGTGCGCGGGAATCGCGAGGAACGGGTCGAGCTCGCGGAGTATGTCGGGCTGTCGGTGGCGCTATCGATCCTCGCCGCGTCATGCGCGTTCGCCTGCACATCCGTTTTATTGCCGCTGACCGGCCTCGGCAGCAGCTGGTCCGCCGCCATGCTGACCGGCGGCTATTCCGGGTTGTTCCTGCTCGGACGTCAACTCGCCGATGGATTGCACGCCTTCGGTCGACACGTGGACGCTGGCATGACGGCCACCGTTCCCGCCCTGGCTGCGCTGCTTGTCGCAGTGGGTCTGGCGGCAGGCGGCGACAACGCCGAGCTCCACTACCTTGCCATCCTGACAGCTGCCGGTGCTTTGCAAGTGATCCTGACCTACAACCTTCTCGGCGTCCGAGCTCACGACCTCATGCGACAACGCCGGTCGGCTTGGAGGCGACTGCTACGCACTGGGACACCCGGCATGGGCCTCGAGCTCAGCGAGGCTCTCACCTTCCGGTTGGATCGCTATCTCGTCGGTGTGTTCCTCAATCCGGCTGCCGTCGGCATCTATTCGGTCGCAGCGACCCTTCCGGAGTTCCTGCGGCTGTTCCCCTACTCAGTCAGCCAGATCGTGTTCCGCAGAGCCGCAATCGAGCCACGGTTCGCCGCAGAGGAATTTCCCCGGATCAGGTTGCGCGCGATCCTGCTCGTCGCCGCTGCTGCGCTGCTCATCGCCATCACCGCGCCATGGGTCGTCCCTGCCGTGTTCGGCCAAGAGTTTCGTCCCGCGGTCCTCCCCCTTCTCATCCTGCTTGTTGCCGAGGTGGCGATCGCCAGCTTCCATCTCGATTCGGCGTGCCTTGCCGGATCAGCTCGGCTCAGGGCAGCGGCGGGCGCGGCGCTCGCTGGCCTCACCGTCGTGGTCCTGGGAGACTTGCTTCTCATCCCACGGTTCGGGCTGCAGGGCGCCGCCTGGGCAAGTGTCCTGGCCTATTCGGTCATGGCCATTCAGGCGCGCCGGGCGCTCAAGCGGGGCCAGACGCCGGTGGTGAGTCCCTCGTGACCACGCTTCGCTACCTGACCTTCGATTCTCTGGCGGAGGGGGTAGGAGCATCCCAGGTCCTGCCGTACGTCGAACGATTAGCCCATGCCGGCTTCAGGGTGGAACTCCACACGTTCGAGAAGGGCAGATCGGATTCCGCCACGCGGGACCGGCTAGACGCTGCGGGGGTTCGGTGGACGCCGCATCCGTTCGGCGCCCACGGCTCGCTGTCCGGAGCGGCACGTGTGGCGAACGGCGCCCGCATCCTACGTGGCGCCTCGATGGTCCACGCCCGCAGTGACCTTGCCGCGGCTTCCGCATTGTTGGCGCGCAGTCGCTGCTGGGTCTGGGACGTGCGGTCCTTCTGGACGGATCAACGCATTGCATTGGGCAGCCTCGCTGCTGGTTCGTCCCAGGAACGGCTGATGCGGGCCGTCGAGCGACGAGCGGCTCGGGACAGCGCCGCGATAACGGCACTGTCGGCTGCAGCCATTGACACACTCTCAGATCGCTTCGGCACAGAGATACGTGCCAAGTCCTGGGTTGTGCCGACCTGCGTGGACCTCGAGTACTTCTCTGCCCAACCGATGCCATCCACCAGCGGCGACCTGACTCTGCTGTTCAGCGGAACCCTCAACAACTTCTACGACATGCCATGCATGCTGCGGTTCGTCGATCACGTCAACCGGCTGGTCCCCGCACGTCTGATGGTCCTCGCGCCGGAGGCAACGGCGTACGACGGGCTGCTCGCTCAGAGGGACGTGCCCCTGATCCGTCCCGCCAGACGCGGCATCCCGGCTTACCTTGCGGCCAGCCACGCGGGTCTGTCGGTATGCCGATTCGACGGAGGGCCGAGCTTGCGTGCGGCCATGCCGACAAAGGTGGGAGAATTCCTCGCCACCGGACGTCCGGTCGTGGTGAACCGCGGACTCGGTGACCTCGACCGGTTGCTTGGCGAGGCCCAGGCAGGTGTTGTCATCCAGGATCCGAGTGATCACGCGCTGACCGCCGCGGCAACAGAGCTGCTGCATCTGCTCCAGGACCCCGACACAGGAATGAGGGCCCGCCAGCTGGCGGAACGGCATTTCAGTCTCGGCAGTGCGGTAGCCACACTCCAGGACGTCTACCGCTTCGCGGCGGAGCAGGCCTGACACCACCACGTCTAGCCGGCCGGCCGCCCCCGGACCACTGATCCCCGCGGGTCGCCAGGCATGGACCGGTCCACACGGGCGAGTCCGTGGAGTGTGAGCGCGATGCGGCCGCGGCAGCATACGCTCGATCGACGGGGCGGTTCGGCCCATAGGCCGCAAGGTTTGGGAGGAGTGAACGGCAGTTGAGGCGGTCGCAACCTCGTGGGGACGAGATACCTAGCGGTCGTGCGACGGCTGGACGCCTGCAATTTCAACAGCCTGGCGTCCATGCCGAACGGTCGACTGGCCGAGGCGTTTTCGTTCTCAGTCTCGATCTTGAGCTCGCATGGGGCAGTTGGCAACGCGGGAAGTTTCCCCGGTCAGTCTTTGCGGGCGGTGCCGAGATTGCCGGCAGGATCGATGAGCTCGCGTGCGACTTGGACATGCCGTTCACTTTCGCCGTCGTTGGGGCCCTCAGGGGACTCGCACTCGAGGAGCTGGACGGACTCGACCCCGCGACGCGGGTCGAATCTCTTCGGCCGGAGCTGGGTGTCTTCGAGGGTGATCTACCCACTGTGGGAATGATTCGCCAAGATCCTGAGTCGTGGCTGGCGCCTGAACTCGTCGATCGTCTGGTCGCGAGCCCGGCGGGACACGAGATCGGTAGCCACACGTACTTCCACGCCGTTCCAGCGACACGTGAGGGTTTCGTCGCCGACGTCCACGCCTGCCGTGCTGCCCTGGGTGCTGTCGACGTCACAAGCCTTGTCTATCCGCGAAACGCTGTGCGACATGCAGACAGCCTTCGGGAAGCGGGGGTACTGACCTATCGCGACCGGACCTTGGGTGCCGCAGGCTCGGTAGGAGGCAGATTCGGCGGCGGGGCGAAGCTGCTCCACACCGCGGAGCAGACCTTCGGACGTCGAGCCAGCCTGGCGGATGTCCAGGAGACCTCGCCGACCCGCATGACCTCGAGCGCCATTCTGACGATTCGTAGCGGATTTCGGCGTCGGATTCCGCATGCCGCCCTGCGTCGTCGGTTTCTGCGGCCGCTCGAGGATGCCGTTCGGGGCCAGGGGATCTACCACTTGTGGTCACACCCCTGGAACATGGCGATTCCAGGTAGCGACGCCTTCGATCTTCTCCGTCAGGTCTGCGAGCGCGCCGCCAACCTGCGTGATCGCGGCGATCTCGAGATTCTGACGATGAGGCAATTGACCGAACGGGTGACACCGCCATGACGGCGCAGCCCGTGAGTCTGGATTTCACCAGGACAGTGGTGTTGGCAAGTCCGCATGACGAGGTGGTCTTGTTCGTCCGCCGATTGGCTGATCGTGGCCAGCTTGCCGGCGTGGTCTTCGAGGTCCGAGGGCTCACCCACCAATTGCGACTCTGGCGCCGACGCATTCGGAGGAACGGTTGGGCGAGCACGATGTCGCAGTTGGCTGCCCTCCTCATTGACCGGGCGGTTGACAGGGTCGCCAATCGCACCGGTTGGGTCTCGCCGGGGGCAGGTGGTTCTCCCGGATGACATCCAGGCCACCAACATCAACGACCTCAGCGTCCAAGTTGTCTCCGGTCCCTGCAACCATCCCTCGTGGTGGTGGTCGGAACGAACATCCTGCGAGAACCGCTGCTCGGCGGGTTGTCGAAGTCCTGCATCATCAACCTTCACGCCGGACGTACGCCAATGTATCGAGGTACTCACGGGGGCGCGTGGGCTCTTATTCGGGGTCGGCCGGGAGACGTTGTATCGACTTGGCATCTCCTTGAAGCTGGAGTTGACACCGGAATGCCTCTTGCTTACGTGCCGGTATCGCCTGCGAGGACTCTGTCGCAGCTGGCGCGCAACCACCGGTCGGCTGGCCTGCTGTGGTTGGACGAGCAGGCACGGATCGGTGTCGTGGACTGCACACCGCCAACATCTGCTCCGAAGGGCCCTTTGTTGTACCCGCCAGGTCTCAGGGCATGGTTGATCATGCGGGAGCACGCTGCCCAGGCCATGACGGACTTCCGGGCATCGGGCGTCTGACCCGGCCCGTGCAGCCCCGTCTGCTCTCCTAGCAGGGGATCGGTAGATCGAATGCCGCGGTCAGGCTGAGCCGGTTACCGCAGACGGTTGCCGGCGTGTTGATCAGAGCCGCGACGGCGGTCGCTCCTGGGAAGGTGTTCCCGGTTACGGTGGCCGAAAGGTTGTCTCGCAAGTCCACTCCGCGGGTGGCGTCGTCGGCGATGCCGACGGCCCCGCAGTCCCCGTCACCGACAGTGACAGTGTTGTCACTGATGTCCACTGAGCTCGCTCCGCGTACCTCAACGCCGTCGTTGTTGGACCGGAGGGTGTTGCCGGTGATCGTCACGGCCCCGACGGCATAGCCTTCCTGGCCGATCTCGATGGGCGGATCGCAGGTGGTCGGGTTGTCGGTGCGCACGTTGTCCCTTACGACGAACGGTCCGCGTTCGTTGCCCACCCCAGAGCTGGATGCGAGGAGCGCGAGGTGGGTGGCGCTGTAGCTGTTGCGCAACAGGGTCACGTCGCCGCTCCACATTTCCCCTTCGACCTCGACGTCAACGACGTGGTAACCGATGTTGGCGATGGTGTTGTCCCGGATGACCAGGTTCTTGCATCCGGTGCAGGCGAAACCCATCCGGCCCGTTGTGTCCACCGAGGACCTTTGGACTGTGACATTGCGGGCCATCACCGCGGCCGCGCCGGTGGCGTCCCAGCTTCCGCCGGGAGACACGGTTACGGCGTCACCCCAGGCGTTGCGGAAGGACACGTTGTCCACCAACACCCCGTCTGTTCCGAAGATGCGCAGGTTGTGGTCCCACTCATGGGCGGAGTCATACTGAGCGACTGCGTGCGTCCCTTGAAGGGTGAGGTTCCGGATCGTGATGTTCGAGCCTAGGTTGATCCCCAACTGTGCCCGGTCCGTAAACGCCGGAGCGTCAACGCTGGCCCTGATCGTGGCTCCGCTGCCCTCGATGGTGATGTCGTTTCGTCGCACCAGGTCCACGGTTCCGTTGGACAGGTAGCAGCCGCCAGCCAGGTCCACGGTGGCCCCGTCCGGGAAGTCGGCCAGCCAGGCGTTCAGCTCGGCAGTCACGTCCTGCGAGCAGTCATGTGCAAACGGCGGGAAGGTGGACGGCGACGGCTGTGCCGTCGGGGAGGCGCTGACCGGGCCAGGACCTGTCTCCGTGGCAGTGGGAGGCGCCGTGACCGTGACGGTCGCCGTGACGGTCGCCGTGACGGTGGCTGTAGAGGTGACTGTGGCCGTGGTCGTGACAGTCTCGGTGGCCGTGGCCGTCACCGTCTCCGGTGTGAGACAAGCGCGGGACGAGTCGTTGACAGCGCAGTCCGGACCTCTGTCGAGGAGCGGCGTGAGCAGCGTCCCGGCTGTTGCCGTAGGAGGCAAGAGGCTGGCCAGGAACGCCAGCGCGACCGCGATCAGTACAGGGCCCCGCGGCACCTTGACAAGAAGACGGCTGCGGCGGCGGTGCTTCCCGCGAGGATGCATTGCCACTCGCACTCCAAAGGGCCTTCTGTTTCCACCGACGGGCGCCCACTCGCCGTCGGGGCGATCGGCGACCTCGGGGCCACCGTAGTCCTGAACTGGAACCCGGGAGCAAGTGGCATGCGGACCTCAGCGAGGGGGCATCTTGCCGCGGAGGTAGGCAAGGCAGGCGTCGGGGTAGTCGCGCGAGAGCAGCGCGTCAAGAAACAGATCAACGTCATAACGCACCGATCGAAGCTGCCAACAGTCGTTGGCTAAGTCGTACAACGCGTACTGGGCCTGGTCCAGGGTGCCCGGCCTACGGCTTTGCCCCACACTGCCTGGATTCACGATCAACTGGTCCCCGATGCGGCGAATGAACTGGTGGTGACTGTGTCCGACTACCCGGTCTCGGTCGAGGATGATCTCCGTGTCGGGGAAGATCCGCAGGTCGCCGATCGTGTGGCTGCAGGTGTACGGGCCTAACGGCGCCGTCTGCACCAGGTCGGATATCAGGTCTGTGCGACTGAAGAACCGATGTGACGCGCGGAAGAACTGCTCGACCAAGGGATTGTCGAGCTCCGGTCCGTGACCATTCCGGAACAACCGCTCGTGGTTACCCTCCAGTACCACCGCCCCAGGCAATGAATGGATGAGTTCGAGACACTCGTCGTTCCATGGTCCGTAGTTCACCGTGTCACCGAGGCAGATGTATCCCTCGGCGGCCCCGTGAGTGTCCGCGAGCACGGCTTCGAGGGCGGGCAGGTTGCCGTGGACGTCGCTGAAGACGGCGATGGTCATAGCCGGCCAACCTGGCTGTCATCGCGTCCTGTGTCACCAAGCGCCGCGAGGCGCGTCTCCTCGATGACCAACTCGCTCCAGTACCGCAGAATTGCGATCTCACGGATCTCGTACTTCGGCTGTCGGGCGAGAAGGATGCTGTCTGCCACCATCCGTGGCTCGTTGAAACCAGCAAGTGCTCGCGCGTAGGTCGTTCCTGAGCAGCGAGCGTTGATCTCGAAGACGCAGGGCTTGCCCCCGCGTAGACGAAATTGGATGTTGCACGCCCCGAAGGGGCGCAAAGCTGCTGCCACGTCGCGGACGTACCTCTCCAGGAGCCCGTCGCGTACCACGAAGGCCTTGTACGTGTCGCCGGCACGAAGCGTGCGGCGCATCACGATGCTCCCGTGACATTCGCCGTGCCAGTTGATCGTACCCGCGGTGAACTCGTCCCCATCGAGGTACTCCTGGATGACGCAGTTGCCCGGATCGATGAGCGCGCGCACCCGATTGAACTCGTCCATGTCGCGCGCCACGTAGGTGTGTTGTGAACGAGCGCCGCCTCGTTGGGGCTTGAGAACCATGGGAAACCAGCTGGAGTCCACGTCCTCGGTGAAGGCCTCGGTCGCGGGTGGCGAGAACCCGCTCTCGGCGAGGAACCTGGCGGTGGCCAACTTGTCGTCGCAGATTGCTATCACAGCGGGACTGCTGACGACCGGTACGACGTTCGCTTGCCGGAATCGGTCGGCTGCCTTGGCCAGGGGCAGGAGCTCGGGCTCCACACCCGGGAAGATAAGAGAAACGTCTTCCGTGGCGCAGATGTCGAGAAGGCTGTCCACGAAGTCAGGTGACTCGGCCGGTTGGCCTTGGTAGGCCACCGGAACGGCGTGGAGCCCCGCCGCGAGCGGATCGGGATCGATCCCAACCAACCGATAGTCGGACCCCTGCAGGCACTTGAGCACGCTCTGCCCCACCCCGCCGCCGACGCCGGTAACAAGAATGCCTGGCATCCCGCGCCTCCTGGGGCTGGTGATGGCGAGTCCCTGCTCTCCCGCACCGGGGCAGTATTTCCTAAGGGGCTCTTCCCGTGGCCCGCGACGGTCAGACCGCTGGGGGGACAGACCGAAACCAAGCAACTGTCTCCTCCAGGCCGGTCCGCAGGGAGGTTGGCGCCACCTCAGGGAACAAGAGGCGGAGGCGGGTGGTGTCCGCCTGCGAGTCGCGGACGTCACCCGGCCGGGGATCCCGGTGCTGGACGGTCGGCGCGCTGCCTACTACCTCCGCGATCTCGTCGATCAGGGCAAGCAAAGAGGTGCGACTGCCGAAAGCCAGATTCACGGGCTGGTCGTGAGTCACCCGGCCATGCAGAGCGCCGGCGATCACTGCGCAGACACTGCCCACGTAGGTGAAGTCGCGGGTCTGCTGACCGTCACCGAAGACCTCGAGCGGGCGTCCCTCCAACGCGGCGCTGACGAAAGCCGGGACGACGGCGGCGTAGGCATGGCCAGCAGGCTGGCATGGACCGAAGACGTTGAAGAACCGGAATGCCAGGACATCCAGCCCGAAGCATTGCTGGTAGGCGAGTCCGTAGGCCTCCGTGGCCAGCTTGCTCACGGCGTACGGACTGACTGGTCAGGTCGCAGCGTCTCTTGCTTGGGAAGCGTTTGGTTGGCCCCGTAGACCGAGGACGACGAAGCCACCAGCAGGTGTGGCCCGCCGGCCCGACGTGCGGCCTCGAGCACCATGACGGTCCCGGTGGCGTTCGCGTGGTGGCTTGCCAGCGGGTCCAGCAGGGATCGCGGGACCGAGGGGAGGGCTGCGAGGTGGACCACTGCGTCGACGCCGTCCAACGCTCGGTCGAGGAGCTCTGCGTCGAGGATCGAACCGACGAGCAGCTCGACGTCGAGGCCGGAGACGTTTTCCAGGGACCCAGTCGCAAGGTTATCCACGGCAACGAGAGGTCGACCCAGCTCTGCCTGGCCAACATTCTGAGCAGGTTGGCACCGATGAAGCCCGCCCCACCCGTGACTGCAACCCGCATGCGTGTCCCTTCCGCGCGTCAGGGTAGCCAGGAGCACCCGTAACGATCTTGTCACGGACTTCCACAGGGCACAGCGCATGTCCACATCGACGGGCGTCGGGGTGATCGAGCAGGGTCACCCGTCTTCGGGAGCGATGGCCTCCGTCCGTCACTGTCGGTCCGTGGACGTACGGTGAAGAGGTGAGACCAACCACCGACCTGCAGCGCCGCGTCGCCCCCTTCCGGGTCGAGAGCGACTTCCAGCCCGCCGGCGACCAACCGGCCGCGATCGACGAGCTCGAGCGCCGGGTCCGGTCGGGGGAGACCAACACCGTGCTGCTCGGCGCCACCGGCACCGGCAAGTCGGCCACGACCGCCTGGCTGGTGGAGCGGCTGCAGCGCCCGACGCTGGTGATGGCGCCCAACAAGACGCTCGCGGCCCAGCTGGCCAACGAGTTCCGCGAGCTGCTGCCGCACAACGCCGTCGAGTACTTCGTCTCGTACTACGACTACTACCAGCCCGAGGCGTACATCCCGCAGACGGACACCTACATCGAGAAGGACTCGTCGATCAACGACGAGGTCGAGCGGCTCCGGCACTCCGCGACCAACAGCCTGCTGACCCGGCGGGACGTGATCGTCGTCGCCTCGGTGTCGTGCATCTACGGTCTCGGCACCCCGCAGGAGTACGTCGACCGGATGGTCCGGCTCAAGGTGGGCACCGAGGTCGACCGGGACGCGCTGCTGCGGCAGTTCGTCGGCATCCAGTACACCCGCAACGACCTGGCGTTCACCCGCGGCACCTTCCGGGTCCGTGGCGACACGATCGAGATCTTCCCGGTCTACGAGCAGCTCGCGGTGCGGATCGAGATGTTCGGCGACGAGATCGAGCGGCTGATGACGCTGCACCCGCTCACCGGCGAGGTGGTGACCGAGGACAAGGAGCTCTACGTCTTCCCGGCCACCCACTACGTCGCCGGCCCGGAGCGGATGGAGAAGGCCATCACCGGCATCGAGCTGGAGCTGGACGACCGGCTGGCCGAGCTGGAGCGGCAGGGCAAGCTGCTCGAGGCGCAGCGGCTGCGGATGCGCACGACCTACGACATCGAGATGATGCGCCAGGTCGGGTTCTGCTCCGGCATCGAGAACTACTCGCGGCACATCGACGGCCGGGCGCCCGGCTCGGCGCCGCACTGCCTGATCGACTACTTCCCCGAGGACTTCCTGCTGGTCATCGACGAGTCGCACGTCACGGTGCCGCAGATCGGTGGCATGTACGAGGGCGACATGTCCCGGAAGCGGACCCTGGTCGACCACGGCTTCCGGCTGCCCAGCGCGGTGGACAACCGGCCGCTGAAGTGGGAGGAGTTCCTCGAGCGGATCGGCCAGACGGTGTTCCTCTCCGCCACGCCGGGGCCCTACGAGCTGGGCCGGGCCGTCAGCGCGCCGGTCGAGCAGATCATCCGGCCGACCGGCCTGGTGGACCCCGAGGTCGTGGTGAAGCCGACCAAGGGGCAGATCGACGACCTCGTGCACGAGATCAACTCCCGGGCCGAGCGCCAGGAGCGGGTGCTCGTCACCACGCTGACCAAGAAGATGGCCGAGGACCTCACCGACTACCTGCTCGAGCTCGGCATCCGGGTGCGCTACCTGCACTCCGAGGTCGACACGCTGCGCCGGATCGAGCTGCTCCGGGAGCTGCGGCAGGGCCACTACGACGTGCTGGTCGGCATCAACCTGCTCCGGGAGGGGCTGGACCTGCCCGAGGTGTCGCTGGTGTCGATCCTGGACGCCGACAAGGAGGGCTTCCTGCGCTCGGGCACCTCGCTGATCCAGACCATCGGCCGGGCCGCCCGCAACGTCTCCGGCCAGGTGCACATGTACGCCGACAAGATCACCGACTCGATGGCCAAGGCGATCGACGAGACCAACCGGCGGCGGGCCAAGCAGGTCGCCTACAACGAGGCGCACGGCGTCGACCCGATGCCGCTGCTGAAGAAGATCAGCGACATCACCGAGATGCTGGCCCGCGAGGACGCCGACACCGAGGAGCTGATCGGCGGCGGCGGCAGGCAGCAGTCGCGTGGCAAGGCACCGGTGCCGGGCCTGTCGTCCCGCAGCACCGGGCGGCACGCGCCCGAGCTCGCCGGGCTACCGGCGGCCGACCTGGCCGACCTGATCCAGCAGCTCACCGACCAGATGCACGCCGCGGCCAGGGAACTGCAGTTCGAGCTCGCCGCCCGGCTGCGGGACGAGATCGGCGAGCTGAAGAAGGAGCTGCGCGGCATGCGGGCCGCCGGCGCGTCCTGACGACCGCCTGACCCCAGAGGAGATCGAGTGGCCCCCACCGTGCAGGTCGTCCTGGACTGCGCCGACCCCGCCGCCGCAGGCGCAGTTCTGGGCGGCGGCGCTCGGCTACGTCGTGCAGCCACCGCCGCCGGGGCACGAGTCGTGGCCGGACTTCCTGCGCGAGCTGGGCGTCCCGGAGGAGCGGTGGAACGACCGCAGTGCGGTGGTCGACCCGGACGGCGCCGGCCCGCGAATCTTCCTGCAGAAGGTCCCCGAGCCCAAGACGGTGAAGAACCGGGTGCACCTCGACGTCCAGGTGGGGGCCGGCCTCGGACCCGAGGAGCGGCCCGGCCGGGTGGCCGCCGAGGTCGAGCGGCTGCTCGGGCTCGGCGCGACCCACCTGCGCGCGTACGACGAGATGGGCGAGCACTGGGTCGTGCTGCAGGACCCGGAGGGCAACGAGTTCTGCGTGTCGTGAGACGCGCCGCCCGGCCGATGTGACACGGCGGGGTTCGATCGGCGAGACTGACGCCGACGTGGAGGGGAGTATTCCTTCGCGGCAGTGTCGTCATCACGGCCGAGCCCCTCGGGGCGACTCCCGGCGCTGCCGGTCCACCGGCGCGAGCCGGTCGGGCGGAAGAGACCTCCGGACCGTGCTGTGCTGCCGTCCGGAGGTTTTCTTGATCGCCGATGTGCCCACCTGGATCTGGGTCGCCACCGTCGCCGGACTGCTCGGGGTGGTGCTGGTCGACCTGGTGGTGATCGGGCGCCGTCGCCGCGCCGTCACGATGCGCGACGCGACGACCTGGGTCGCTCGTCTACGTCGGTCTCGCGATGGCCTTCGCCGCTGGCCTGGCAGTGTTCGCCGGCCCGAGCGCCGCCGGGGAGTTCGTCGCCGGCTACGTCACCGAGTACAGCCTCAGCGTCGACAACCTCTTCGTCTTCATGATCATCATGGCCCGGTTCGCGGTGCCCGTGCTGGCCCAGGACAAGGTGCTCTACATCGGCATCGTGGTGTCGATGGTGCTGCGGGCCGTCTGCATCGCCGCCGGCGCCGCGGCGATCAACAACTTCAACTGGGTCTTCTACGTCTTCGGCGCCTTCCTGGTCTACACGGCCGTGAAGCTCCTGCATGTCCGGCGAGAACGACGACGCGGACTACCAGGAGGGACCGGTGCTCCGGCTGGTCCGGCGGCTCCTCCCGCTCTCGACCGGCTACGACGGCACCCGGTTCGTCACGCGGTCCGGGACGAGGCGGGTCTTCACCCCGCTGGTGCTCGTCGTCGTCGCGATCGGCGTGGCCAACGTCGTGTTCGCGCTGGACTCGATCCCCGCGATCTTCGGGCTGACCACCCACACCTACATCGTCTTCACTGCGAACGCCTTCGCGCTGATGGGCCTGCGCCAGCTGTACTTCCTGGTGGGCGGGCTGCTGGAGCGAGTCGTCTACCTCAACATCGGGCTGTCGGTGATCCTGGGGTTCATCGGCGCCAAGCTGGTGATCGAGGCCCTCGAGGGGTCGCACGTCGAGCACGTCGGGTCGGTGCCGCTGCCGCACATCGGCATCTTGTTCTCGCTCTGCTTCATCGCTGCGACGCTGGTCGTCACCACCCTGGCCAGCCTCGCCCGGAACGCCGGCGACGACACCTCGGCCGCCTGATGGACGTCCCGGGCTGGGTCTGGGCCGCGAGCATCACCCTGCTCGTCGGCCTGCTCGCCGTCGACGTCTTCGTGATCGGGCGTCGGCCGCACGAGCCGTCGATGCGCGAGTGCGCGATCGCGATCGCCTTCTACGTCGGTCTGGCGGTGCTCTTCGGCGTCGGGGTCCTGGTGACCGCCGGCGGCGCGCTACGCGGGTGAGTTCTACGCCGGGTGGCTCACCGAGTACAGCCTGTCGATCGACAACCTGTTCGTCTTCGTCATCATCATGGGCCGGTTCGCCGTGCCCCGGCCGTTGCAGCAGACGGCCCTGCTGGTCGGGATCATCCTGGCCCTGGTCATGCGGGGGATCTTCATCGCGATCGGCGCGGCCGCGATCCAGAACTTCAGCTGGGTCTTCTACGTGTTCGGCGCATTCCTCGTCTACACCGCCGTCAAGCTGGCCACCCAGGGCGAGAGCAACGACGAGGACTTCGAGGAGAACCGGCTGCTAGCCTGGGTCGAGCGCCGGTTCCCGGCCACCCAGGAGTGGCACGGCGTCAAGATCATCGCCAAGGTCGACGGCAAGCGGGTCATGACCCCGATGCTGATCGTCATCCTCGCGCTGGGCACGACCGACCTGTTGTTCGCGCTGGACTCGATCCCGGCGATCTACGGGCTGACCGAGGAGCCCTACCTGGTCTTCACGGCCAACGTGTTCGCGCTGATGGGCCTGCGGCAGCTGTACTTCCTCATCGGCGGCCTGTTGCAGCGGCTGGTCTACCTGAGCCTCGGCCTCGCGGTGGTGCTCGGCTTCATCGGGGTCAAGCTGATCATGGACGCGCTGCACGAGAACGAGCTGCCGTTCATCAACGGCGGCGAGCACGTGACCGCGGTGCCGGAGATCCCCATCTGGCTGTCCCTGGCCGTCATCGTGACCACTCTCGCGGTCACCACCGTGGCGAGCCTGCTGAAGGTCCGGCGGGATCCGTCGGCGGGCGGCCACTAGGCTCTCCCCGCCCGCCTCGGCGCCCGGGGCGCCGGTCGGCCAGGAAGGTGACGCATGGACCCCAGCTGGTGGGCCGTTGCCATCGCCGGCTTGTTCGTCGGCTTCGTGGTCGGCATGACCGGCATGGGCGGCGGCGCCCTGATGACGCCGATGATGATCCTGCTGTTCGGCATCCAGCCGCTCGCCGCCGTCTCCAGCGACCTGGTCGCGTCGATGGTGATGAAGCCCGTCGGTGGCGCCGTGCACCTCCGTCGCGGCACCGTCAACCGCGGCCTGGTGAAGTGGCTGGTGATCGGCTCGGTCCCCTCGGCGTTCGCCGGCGTGCTCGTGCTGCGCTGGATCGGCAACGGCGAGCAGACCCAGGAGGTCGTCAAGACCAGCCTGGGTGTCGCGCTCCTGTTCGCTGCCGGGTCGATGGTCGCCAAGGCCCTGCTGGACCTGCGCAAGTCCCAACAGCTGCGGCTGCGGGCCGCGGCCGGGGAGGTCGTCGAGACCCGGGTCGAGACCGTCCAGGTCCGGCCCGGTGCCGACGCTGTTCGTGGGCATCCTCGGCGGTCTGGTCGTGGGGATGACCTCGGTCGGCTCCGGCTCGCTGATGATCGTGGCGCTGCTGCTGCTCTACCCGAGCATCCGGGCCGGCCAGCTCGTGGGCACCGACCTGGTCCAGGCGGTCCCGCTGGTGGCCTCGGCGTCGCTCGGACACCTGCTCTTCGGCGACTTCCAGCTCGACCTCACGGCGTCCCTGCTCATCGGCGCCCTCCCGGGCGTCTGGCTCGGCGCGCACGTCTCCAGCCGCGCCCCCGGCGGCATCGTCCGCCGCGCTCTGGTGGTGGTGCTGCTCGCCTCGGGCCTGAAGCTGCTCGACGCCAGCACCACCACGGTGGTCGTCGTCCTGCTGTCCGTGGCGGTCGTCGGCCCGGTTCTGTGGGCGACCGTCTATCGGCGGGCCCGGCCGGACCGCGGCGACACCCCGCCGGCGCACCTGATGGGTGCCGCGGTCACCGGGCGCTTCCCCCGGCTGCGCCGGAACAAGGCCGCCAAGGCCGACAAGGCCGACCAGCGCACCACGATGCGTCCATGACTGGCGTACGCAGGGCGACGACGTCGGCTGAGTGATGTACGGCGGGCGATGCCGGCCCTACTATCGCCTGACCGGGCGTGCCCCCGGTTCGCCGCTCCCACCGCTGATTGACGAGGCGCCACCGTCCATCCCCGGACAGGACCGCCCGCGCGGGGCGGGCCGACCAAGGGGCACTGCGTCGGGCCCGGAGTGACCGCCGGGCCCGGCGCGACCGGCCCAGCCGTCACCAGCCGCGGGCGCGCCACTCGGCCAGCGACCCGCGCTCGGCGCCCAGCGTCGAGTCGTTGCCGTGCCCGGGGTAGAACCAGGTGTCGTCGGGCAGCCGGTCGAAGATCTTGTGCTCGACGTCGTCGATCAGGGACGAGAAGTCGCGCCGGGCTGGTCGTCCGGCCGACGCCACCCGGGAACAGCGAGTCGCCGGTGATCAGGTGCGGGTGCCCGCCCGGGTCGTCGTAGAGCAGGGCCACCGACCCGGGTGTGTGCCCGACCAGGGCGATGACCTCCAGCTCGACGTGGCCGACCCTGACCCGGTCCCCGTCGTCGAGCGGCTCGTCGACCGGGACCGGCAGCGCCTCGGCGTCCGGCCGCCCGGCGGAGGTGCGCGCGCCGGTGGCCGCCACCACCTCGCGCAGCGCCTGCCAGTGGTCGCGGTGCTGGTGGGTGGTGACGACCTGCTCGAGACGTCCGTCGCCGACCAGGGCGAGCAGGGTGGCGGCATCGTCGGCGGCGTCGACCAGCGCACGCTCGCCGGTCTCGCGGCACTCCAGCAGGTAGGCGTTGTTGTCCATCGGCCCCACCGACACCTTGGTCAGCCGCAGTGCGGTCGTCTCGCGGACGTCCGGCGCCCCTCCCCGGGTCACCTCTCCGGTGTAGCTCACGTGTCCTCCTCCCACCGTTCATCCGTTCGGCCGATCCCGTCGGACGGCTCCGGCAGGTTACCGTCCGGTCACCAGGGGGTTCGGGCAGCGACGGCTCGGGGAGCGGCGGTGCGGGCCGCCGCCCGCCCGGGTCACACCCACCGCGGAGCCGGTGGCACGGCGCCGGGGGGCTCCACCGCCAGGCCGCCTCCCGGGGAGCGGCCCACCAGCCACGCGGCCAGCTCGGTGACCGGGCCGGCGAGCTCCGGGCCCGCTGCGGCCACCTCCCACCGGGCATCGGCGTCGGTGGCCACCAGCACCCCGACCGGGCACTCGCGGGCGCTGCGGAAGAACGGCGCCAGCTGGTCCAGGGTGCGTTCGGCGAAGGTGGCTCCCCAGTCGCTCGGCGTGTAGCCGGCGGCCAGGTCCACGTGGTGGATCTCGACCTCCCGGATCCTGATCAGCGGGATCTCCCAGCCGTACGCCGTCGCGCCGCGCAGCATCGCGACCTCCCGCGACCTGGCCTCGGCCGGGAACCCGTCGGCGAACGCGGACAGCAACCGCTCGGCCGACTCGTCCAGGTCCAGCCGCAGGTCGCCCAGATGGCGGCCGGCCCCGGCCTGGATGGCCGCCTCCCGCCCCTCGGGCCCGCCGGCGTACATCGGCCGTCCGTCCCCGGTCCGGGCGGCCAGCACCAGGTTGGTGATCGCATCGGCGTTGCGGGCGAGGTGCGTCAGCACGTGTCCCCGGGTCCACCCGGGCATCAGCGAGGGGCCTGCGACGGCCTCGGGGGACATGCTGTCGACCGACTCGAGCAGGCGGTCGGTGACGGCGGCCATCTCGTCCAGCGCGCTGCTCAGCGCCGCGTCCGAGTCGGCCGGGCCGGGTGCGGGGTGGGAGCCGGTCATCCGCCGACCCTAGTTGTCCGACCCGCCGCTTAGCATGGGTCGCACTGGGCAGCCGGCCGCGAAGCCGCCCGCCCGCAGCCCGACCGACGCCGGCCGTGAGGATCTCCGTGGACCGACTGATCGTCCGAGGTGCGCGTGAGCACAACCTCAAGGACGTCTCCCTCGACCTGCCCCGCGACGCCCTGATCGTCTTCACCGGGCTTTCCGGGTCGGGCAAGTCGAGCCTGGCCTTCGACACGATCTTCGCTGAAGGACAGCGCCGCTACGTCGAGTCCCTCTCGGCGTACGCGCGTCAGTTCCTCGGCCAGATGGACAAGCCCGACGTCGACTTCATCGAGGGGCTCTCGCCCGCGGTGTCGATCGACCAGAAGTCGACCAGCCGCAACCCGCGCTCCACGGTGGGGACGATCACCGAGGTCTACGACTACCTCCGGCTGCTGTTCGCCCGGGCCGGCCGGCCGCACTGCCCGGTCTGTGGCGAGCCGGTGAGCCGGCAGACCCCGCAGCAGATCGTGGACCGGGTGCTGGAGCTCGAGGAGGGCACCCGGTTCCAGGTGCTCGCCCCGGTGGTCCGGGGCCGCAAGGGCGAGTTCGCGGAGCTGTTCCGCGAGCTGCAGACCAAGGGCTACAGCCGAGCCCGGGTCGACGGTGCGACCGTCTCGCTGGCCGAGCCGCCCAAGCTGGACAAGAAGTACAAGCACTCGATCGAGGTCGTCGTCGACCGGCTGTCCGCGAAGCCGTCGGCCAAGCGACGGCTCACCGACTCGGTCGAGACGGCACTGGGGCTGGCCGGCGGCCTGCTCATCCTCGACATGGTCGACTTGCCGGAGAAGGCCAAGGACCGAGAGCGGCGCTTCTCCGAGAAGCTCGCCTGCCCGAACGACCACCCGTTGTCGATGGACGAGCTGGAGCCGCGGTCGTTCTCGTTCAACTCCCCGTTCGGCGCCTGTCCGGAGTGCACCGGGATCGGCACCCGGCTCGAGGTCGACCCAGACCTGATCGTGCCGGACGACGAGAAGTCCCTGGCCGACGGCGCCGTGGCGCCGTGGGCGGCCGGGGCGTCGTCGAGCGAGTACTTCCAGCGGCTGCTCGAGGCGCTGGCCGACGACCTGAAGATCAGCATGGACACGCCGTGGCGCAAGCTGCCGGCGCGGGCGAGGAACGCGGTCCTGCACGGCCTCGACTACGAGGTGCACGTCAAGTACCGCAATCGCTACGGCCGGATGCGCAGCTACCACACCGGGTTCGAGGGTGCGATCCCGTTCGTGCAGCGTCGGCACAACGAGACCGAGTCGGACTGGAGCCGGGACCGCTACGAGGGGTACATGCGCGAGGTCCCCTGCCCGGTCTGCGAAGGCTCGCGGCTCAAGCCCGAGTCGCTGGCCGTGCTGGTCGGCGGCCGGTCGATCGCCGACGTGTGCCGGCTGCCGATCCGGGAGTGCGACGAGTTCCTCCGGTCGGTCGACCTGACCGACCGCGAGCGCCAGATCGCCGAGCGGGTGATCAAGGAGATCCACGCCCGGCTCGGCTTCCTGCTCGACGTCGGGCTCGACTACCTGTCGCTGGAGCGCCCGTCCGGGACGCTGTCCGGCGGGGAGGCCCAGCGCATCCGGCTGGCCACCCAGATCGGCGCCGGCCTGGTCGGCGTCCTCTACGTGCTGGACGAGCCGTCCATCGGGCTGCACCAGCGCGACAACCGCAGGCTGATCGAGACGCTGACCCGGCTGCGCGACCTCGGCAACACGCTGATCGTGGTCGAGCACGACGAGGACACGATCCGGACCGCCGACTGGGTCGTCGACATCGGCCCCGGCGCGGGCGAGCACGGCGGCCAGATCGTGGTCTCCGGTACGGTCCGCGACCTGCTGGAGAGCCCCGACTCGCTCACCGGGGCCTACCTGTCCCGGCGCCGGGTGATCCCCACACCCGCGTTGCGGCGTCCCCGCACCAAGGGCCGGGACCTCACCGTGGTCGGCGCCCGCGAGCACAACCTGCGCACGATCGACGTGTCGTTCCCGCTGGGGCTGTTCGTCGCGGTCACCGGCGTCAGCGGGTCCGGCAAGTCGACCCTGGTCAACGACATCCTCTACACCAGCCTGGCGCAGCAGCTGCACGGCGCCCGGACGGTGCCCGGACGGCACAAGACCATCAAGGGTCTCGAGCACGTCGACAAGGTCGTGCACGTCGACCAGAGCCCGATCGGGCGCACCCCGCGGTCCAACCCGGCGACGTACACCGGCGTCTTCGACCACATGCGCCGGCTGTTCGCCGAGACCACGGAGGCCAAGGTCCGTGGTTACCTGCCCGGCCGGTTCTCCTTCAACGTCAAGGGCGGGCGCTGCGAGGCCTGCTCCGGCGACGGCACCATCAAGATCGAGATGAACTTCCTGCCCGACGTCTACGTGCCGTGCGAGGTCTGCCACGGCGCCCGCTACAACCGCGAGACGCTGGAGGTGCACTTCAAGGGGAAGACCATCGCCGAGGTGCTCGACATGCCGATCGAGGAGGCGGCCGAGTTCTTCAAGGCGGTGCCCGCCATCTCGCGGCACCTGAGCACGCTGGTCGACGTCGGCCTCGGCTACGTCCGGCTCGGCCAGCCGGCCCCGACCCTGTCCGGCGGCGAGGCGCAGCGGGTCAAGCTGGCGTCCGAGCTGCAGAAGCGATCGACCGGGCGCACCGTCTACGTCCTGGACGAGCCGACCACCGGGCTGCACTTCGAGGACATCTCCAAGCTGCTGGTGGTGCTGCAGGGTCTCGCCGACAAGGGCAACACGGTCATCGTGATCGAGCACAACCTGGACGTGATCAAGACCGCTGACTGGGTCGTCGACATGGGTCCGGAGGGTGGCTCGGGTGGCGGCATGATCGTGGCGGAAGGTACGCCGGAGCAGGTGGCCGCCATGCCCGCGAGCCACACCGGGGTGTTCCTCAAGAACGCCCTGCAGGACGTCGAGGGCCCGGTCAGGAAGCCGGCCCGGCGGTTCGCCGCCAAGAAGGCCGGCGGCAGCCAAGACCACGGCGGCCGCCAAGACCACTGCGGCCGCCAAGAAGGCCGGTGCCGCCAAGACGACCAGCAGCCGGACCCGCCGGGCCGGCTGACTGGCTGGCTGACTGGCTGAACTCGCCGGACGGAGCGGCAGGCGGTGGGGGGATGACCGCCTGCCGGTCGCGTCGGCACGGCCCGGTTGGGACCGCACGGGGGAACGACCCCAACCGGGGCGTCGGCCGGCGGTGTGGCGGCAGGAGCCCTGTCTGGAACCAGACGGGGGGACCACGAAACCGGCCACAGCCAGCGTGCCAGCGACTCCGGCCCGCGACGAGATCCGTTCGAACCGGTTCCCGGCTAGTGCATCCGCGTCCGCGGTGGCCCGGAAGTACCGGTCCCCGCCCACGACTGGTGCGATCGCACTAGGGTCGATTCTGCGGCAGGCGCCTCGGCGGTGTGGCAGGTTGTCGGTGGCAGGTCGTGATTGACCATGCACTAGTCGTGACCGACGGACGGGGGTCCAGGGTGACAGCGGACCAGGCGACCGGCGGCCGACCGAGCGGCGCCGACGACGTGCGCCTGCTCATCGTGGACGACCACGACATGTTCGCCGACAGCCTGCGGGTGGCGCTGTCTGCCGAGCCGGACCTCACCGTCGTCGGCACGGCGGCCACCCTGGCCCAGGCGCGGTCGATGGTGGTCTCGACGGCGCCGGACGTGGTCCTGCTCGACCACCGCCTGCCGGACGGGCTCGGGGTGGACTCGATCGCCGAGCTCAAGACGCTGCGCCCGGACACGAAGATCGTGGTGCTGACGGCGGTCGCCGAGGACTCGATGCTGGTGACGGCCACCGAGGCCGGCTGCGCCGGCTTCATCCTCAAGACCAGCCCGCTGGACGAGCTGGTGACCGCGGTCCGCACCGCCGCCGCGGGGGAGATCATGGTCAGCTCCGAGCTGCTGGCCCGGCTGCTCAACCGGCTGCACCACCAGCACGAGCGGCCGGCGCACGACCTCACCGGTCGGGAGCGGGAGATCCTGGAGCTGATCGCCGAAGGGCTCACCAACGGGGCGATCGCCAAGCGGCTGTTCATCTCGGTGAACACCGTGCGCAACCACGTGCAGAGCGTGCTCGCCAAGCTGGACGCCCACTCCAAGCTCGAGGCCCTCTCGATCGCCATCCGGGAAGGCCTGATCGACCCGCCGGGGGCGGCACCGGAATGACCGCCGGTCAGGCAGGGTCGGTCCGTGACCTCGTGCTCGACGCGGTCCTGCACGCCGCTCCGATGATGGTGTTCGCCTACGACCGCGACGGGACCTGCACCTTCTCCGAGGGCGCCGGACTGAGCGCCGCCGGGGTGGCAGCCGGCGAGTTGGTCGGCGCCAACCTGTGGGACTACTACGCCGACGACCCCGACCGGGTCGAGCGGATGCGCCGACCGCTGCGCGGCGAGACCTTCCTGGCCACCGCCCGGGTCGGCGACCAGACCTTCGACACCTGGTACCTGCCGCTCGGCGAGGACGCCGAAGGGGTGACGGCCGCACTGGGTATCGCCGTCGACGTCACCGACCGGGCCCGCGCCCAGGAGGACCTCCAGCTCTACCGGTCTTTCGTGGACGCCGCGCCGCAGTTCATCGCGCTGGCCCGGCTGGACGGCTCGGTGCTGCACGTGAATCCCGGCGGACGCCGGCTGGCCGGCATCCCCGCCGACGTCGACGTCACGGCGACCACGATCGCCGACTTCCTGACCGCCGAGGGCCTGAAAGTCAGCATCGAGATCGAGCAGCCCGCCGTCGTACGGGACGGTCGCTACGAGGGTGAGACCACCCTGCGGCACTGGCCGACCGGCGAAGGCATCCCGGTCCGGGTCGCCTCGTTCCTCGTCACCGACCCGGTGACCGGCCTCCCGCTGGCGCTGGCCACCGTGCAGGCGGACATGAGTGAGGTGGTCGCGGCCCGTGAGGCGATGCAGCGCCACGTGGCCCACCAACGGGGTCTCCTGATCCATCTGCACGAGGCCCAGGACGCCGAGCGGCGGCGGATCGCGGGGGAGATCCACGACGACACCGTGCAGGTCATGGCCGCGGTGAACCTTCGCCTGCAGTCGCTGCGCCGTTCGTTGGAGCCGCTGCTGCCCCCCGACCGGGTCGCCGACCTGGCTGCCCTGGACCTGGTGGTGCGCGAAACCGTCGGCCGACTCCGGCGGATGCTGGTCGAGCTCGACCCGCCACCGACCACCGGTGACGACGTCGCCGCCGCGCTGGAGTCGGCGGTGCGGGCAGCCATGGACGGCGAGCACATGACCAGCGAGGTGGTCGTGCAGATCAGCGGAGATCCGTCGCCGATCGTCGCCCGGACACTGATGCGCATCGTCCGCGAGGCGTTGGCGAACGTGGTCAAGCACGCCGGCGCGCGCTGGGTCCGGGTCGAGCTGCGTGAGGAGCCGGGTGACTACGTGCTCCGGGTGCTCGACGACGGGCGCGGCATCACGGCGCAGGGCGACGTCGGACCGCTGCACCGCGGCGTGCGGAACATGCGCGAGCAGGCCGACTCGGTGGGTGGGAGCTTCACCGTCACAGCTCGCCCCGAGGGGGGCGCCGTCGCGGAAGCCCGGTTGCCGCACCTGCTGGGCCACCCCGAGCAGGCGCTGACCGGCCCGTCCCCTCGCCTGTTCCTCGAGCAGGTGATGGAGAGCATCACCGACGCGTACTGCGCGCTCGACGCCGACTGGCGCTACGTGTACATGAACCGTGCGGGGTACACGCTGCTCAACAGGGTGCCAGCCGACTCGGTGGTCGGGAAGGTGATCTGGGAGGAGATGGACATCACCCCCGAGTTCGAGGCGGCCTACCGCCGGGCCCGCGACGAGCAGGTTCCGGTCGAGGTGGTGGGCTATTACGCGCCTTGGGACAGGTGGATCCACAACCGGGTGCTGCCCACCGCAGGCGGCCTGTCGATCTTCGCCAGGGACGTGACCGAGGAGCGCCGACAAGCCCGGCTGGTCGGCGTCGGACGCGACGTGGTGACCGCGGTGACCGGGCCGGCCGAGCTGGCGGACGCCCTGCGCGCAGCGCTGGAAGCCCTGGTCCCCGGCTGGCCGATCGCCGGAGCCCGGCTGCTCGACACCCACGGTGCGGTGCAGGCCGAGGCCGGCGACGTCGGCGGCACCGGCCGTCGGGTGGCCCTGCAGGTGTCCGGGCTGCCGGTCGGGCAGGCCGAGCTGTTCGGCGAGGTGGCCCCGGTGGACGACGAGATGATGCAGCTCATCGCCCTGCGGATGGCCGCCGGGCGTTCCACGGACGAGTCCACGGACCGAGACGGGGCCGAGCGTGCCGAACCCGAGACCGACCTGGCTCGTTCCGGCGGGCATGGACGAGACCCTTCCTGACCGCGCCTCCGACCTTGCTCCGCCGCCTCCCACGCCTGCTCCGTCCCGACGGCACGTGCTGGCCATCGTCGCGGTGACCGGTGCCGGCGGCGCCCTCCTGGCGGCCTGCGGCGGGGGGTCCGACACAGCCACGACGACGCCGGGCGGGTCGGGTGCCGACAGCTCGACCCCCGCCGGCAGCGCCAGCGAGACCGGCGGTGCCGGCACCGCCCTGGTGGCGACCGCCAAGGTGCCGGTCGGCGGCGGGGTGATCCTCGGAGGCCCGCGGATCGTCGTGACGCAGCCGGCCAAGGGCACCTTCAAGGCCTTCAGCGCGGTGTGCACCCACCAGGCGTGCGTCGTCGGCAAGGTGAAGGACAACGTGATCAGCTGCCCGTGCCACGGCTCGGCGTACAGCGCGACCGACGGCTCGGTGAAGAACGGGCCGGCCACCCGCCCGCTCAAGGCCGTGCCCATCACCGTCGACGGCGGGCAGGTCGTCGAGAGCCTGAGACGCCGCCGCCGGGCGCAGCGCGACCTGCCCGGCGGACGTAGGGTTGTCAGGTGGCTGATCCGGCGTCGTACCGTCCCGCGCCGGGGTCGATCCCGGAGTCTCCGGGGGTCTACCGGTTCCGCGACGCGCAGGACCGGGTCATCTACGTCGGCAAGGCGAGCAGCCTCCGGCCGCGACTCTCGTCGTACTTCCAGGACCTGGCGAACCTGCACCCGCGCACCCAGACCATGGTGACCTCCGCGGCCGCCGTGGAGTGGACGGTGGTCAGCACCGAGGTCGAGGCCCTGCAGCTCGAGTACAGCTGGATCAAGGAGTTCGACCCGCGGTTCAACGTCAAGTACCGCGACGACAAGAGCTATCCCAGCCTGGCCGTGACGCTGAACGAGGAGTTCCCGCGGCTGCAGGTGATGCGCGGCGCCAAGAAGAAGGGGGTCCGCTACTTCGGCCCCTACTCGCACGCCTGGGCCATCCGCGAGACCCTCGACCTCCTGCTGCGCGTCTTCCCGGCCCGGACCTGTTCGGCGGGGGTGTTCAAGCGCGCCGGTCAGGTCGGCCGGCCGTGCCTGCTCGGCTACATCGGCAAGTGCTCGGCGCCATGCGTCGGTCGGGTGAGTGCCGACGAGCACCGGCAGATCGTCGAGGACTTCTGCGACTTCATGGCCGGCCAGACGACGACGTACCTGCGCCGGCTGGAGAAGGACATGCAGGTCGCGGCGGCCAACCAGGAGTACGAGCGGGCCGCCCGGCTGCGCGACGACATCAAGGCCCTCGAGCGGGCGATGGAGAAGCAGTCGGTGGTGCTGGGGGACGGCACCGACGCCGACGTCGTGGCCTTCGCCGAGGACCCGCTCGAGGCAGCCGTGCAGGTCTTCTACGTGCGTGGTGGCCGGATCCGCGGGCAGCGCGGCTGGGTGGTCGACAAGGTCGAGGACCTCACAACCGGTGACCTGGTGGAGCACTTCATCCAGCAGGTCTACGGCGGGTCCGCCGCCGAGCCGGCCGACGCCGGTTGGGGCGACAGCGTGCCGCGCGAGGTCCTGGTGCCGGCGATGCCGCCGGACGCCGACGCCGTGCAGCAGTGGCTCACGTCCCTGCGCGGGAGCCATGTCGACCTCCGGGTGCCGCAGCGCGGGGACAAGCGGTCCCTGATGGAGACCGTCGCCCGCAACGCCGGCCAGGCGCTGGCCCTGCACAAGACCCGGCGCGGCAGCGACCTGACCAGCCGCAGCGTTGCGCTGCAGGAGCTGCAGGAGGCGCTCGGGCTGGACGAGGCGCCGTTGCGGATCGAGTGCTACGACGTCTCGCACCTGCAGGAGAGCGATGTGGTGGCGTCGATGGTGGTGTTCGAGGACGGTCTGGCGCGGAAGAGCGAGTACCGCCGCTACGTCATCAAGGGTCGGGCGGGGCGGGCGGGCTCCGGCGGCGACGTCGCCTCCATCCACGAGGTGATCAGCCGACGGTTCCGTCGCTACGTCGAGGAGCGGGCCGAGACCGGGGAGGTCGAGGGCGCGACCGGTTACGCCGACGAGGCGGGCGCCGAGGTACCGGCTGGGATCGACCCGGACACCGGTCGGCCGAAGCGGTTCGCCTACCCCCCCAACCTCGTCGTGGTCGACGGCGGCGCCCCGCAGGTCGCCGCTGCCCAGCGGGCGTTGGACGAGCTCGGGGTCGACGACGTCGCCCTCTGCGGGCTGGCCAAGCGGCTCGAGGAGGTCTGGCTGCCCGGCAACGAGCACCCGGTCGTGCTGCCGCGGACCAGCGAGGGCCTGTACCTGCTGCAGCGGGTGCGCGACGAGGCCCACCGGTTCGCCATCACGCTGCACCGCAGCCGCAGGTCCAAGGGGATGACCGCCAGCGCACTCGACGGCGTACCAGGGCTGGGAGAGACCCGACGCACGGCGCTGCTCAAGCACTTCGGCTCGCTGAAACGACTGACAGCGGCCACCGTCGACGAGCTGGTGGAGGTCCCGGGCATCGGCAGGACCACGGCGGAGGCCATCGCCGCGGCACTGGCCGACCGCCGGCCGGGTCCGGCGGTCAACACCGCCACCGGTGAGATCCTTGACGACGTGGAGCCCGCCGAGGAGGTCACATGACCGAGTCGCCCGCCGACCCGGTCGCGCTCGACGCCGTGGACGGCGCGGCCGAGGGCGCCCACCTGCCCGACCTGGCCATCATCACCGGCATGTCCGGCGCCGGGCGCAGCACGACGGCCAACGTGCTGGAGGACCTGGGCTGGTTCGTGGTCGACAACCTGCCGCCGGCGCTGCTGCCCACCCTCGCCGAGCTGGGCGGGCGCTCGCGGGGGGACGTCGCCCGGATGGCCGCCGTGGTCGACGTCCGCAGCCGGGCCTTCTTCGCCGACCTGACGGCTGCGCTGGCGCAGCTCGCCGCCGACGGCAGCGACCCGCGGATCATCTTCCTGGAGGCGTCCGACGACTCGCTGGTCCGCCGGCACGAGGCCGTGCGGCGACCACACCCGCTCCAGGGCGACGGTCGCCTGGTCGACGGCATCACCCGCGAACGCGAGATGCTGCGCGACTTGCGCGCCGAGGCGGACATCGTCCTGGACACCACCGACCTCAACGTGCACGAGCTGGGTGCCAAGGTGCTCGCCGCGTTCGACCAGGACGAGCCCGGCCTGCACGCGACGGTCATGTCGTTCGGCTTCAAGTACGGCCTGCCGGTGGACGCCGACCTCGTCGTCGACTGCCGGTTCCTGCCGAACCCGCATTGGGTGCCCGAGCTGCGGCCGCTGAACGGCACCGACGAGCCGGTGCGCACCTACGTTATGGCGCAGCAGGGCGCGGACGAGTTCCTGGACACCTACGAGCGACTGCTCACCATCATCGGCGACGGCTACCAGCGCGAGGGGAAGCGGTACGCCACCATCGCCGTGGGCTGCACAGGTGGGAAGCACCGCTCGGTCACCATGACCGAGGAGCTCGCGCGCCGACTCGCGAGCCACGGGGTCGAGGCGTCCGTGGTCCACCGCGACCTGGGTCGCGAGTGACCGGCCTGGAGGGCGCCCCCGCCGTCGTCGCACTGGGTGGAGGTCACGGGCTGGCGGCAGCGTTGCAGGCGCTCCGTCGGATCACCGACCGGCCGACCGCGGTCGTCACCGTCGCCGACGACGGGGGCTCCAGCGGCCGGCTCCGGCGCGAGCTCGGGGTGCTGCCGCCGGGGGACCTGCGGATGGCGCTCGCTGCCCTCTGCGGCGACGACGAGTGGGGCCGCACCTGGAGCGACGTCGTGCAGCACCGGTTCCGCAGCGAGGGCGAGCTGCACGAGCACTCGCTCGGCAACCTGCTGATCGTCGCGCTGTGGGAGCTGCTCGACGACTCGGTGAGCGGCCTGGACTGGGTGGCGCGGCTGCTCGGCGTGCAGGGCCGGGTGCTGCCCATGTCGGTCGTGCCGCTGGACATCGAGGCCGAGGTGACGTTCCCGGGAGCCGGTCCGGGTGACCCGGACGAGCTGGCGCTGGTGCGCGGGCAGGTCGCGGTCGCCACGACGGCCGGTCGGGTGCGCGGCGTCCGGCTGCTGCCCGAGAACCCGCCGGCCTGCCCGCAGGCCGTGGAGGCAGTGCTCGCCGCGGACTGGGTCGTCCTCGGTCCCGGCTCGTGGTTCACCAGCGTGCTGCCGCACCTGCTCGTGCCCGAGCTGGCGGCGGCCCTGCGGACGACGCCGGCCCGCAAGCTGCTGGTGCTCAACCTGAGGGCGCAGCCGGGCGAGACCGACGGGTTCACGCCGGCCGAGCACCTCGAGGTGCTCGCCCGGCACGCACCGGACCTGGAGCTCGACGTCGTGCTGGCCGACTCCGCGGGAGTCACCGACCGCGCGGCCCTCGAGGCCGCGGCAGCCCTCCTCGGCGCGGAGGTCGAGCTGGCCGCACTGGCCCGCGACGACCACCCCGACCAGCACGACCCGGACCGTCTGGCGGCCGCTCTGCGTCGCCTCTTCGCACCTGCCCGGCACCCGAGTGACAGGATCTGAGCCCATGGCCATGACCGCCGCCGTCAAGGACGAGCTCGCCCACCTGATCGTGACGCGACCCTGCTGCCGCAAGGCCGAGGTCTCGTCGATGCTGCGGTTCGCCGGGGGGTTGCACATCGTGAGCGGCCGGATCGTGGTCGAGGCCGAGATCGACACGGGTGCGACGGCCCGGCGGCTGCGCAAGGACATCGCCGAGGTCTACGGCCACGCCTCCGACGTCGCGGTGGTGGCACCCGGCGGGCTGCGCAAGGGCAGTCGTTACCTGGTGCGGGTCGCGAAGGACGGCGAGGCGCTGGCCCGGCAGACCGGCCTGCTGGACGGCCGCGGCCGCCCGGTCCGCGGGCTGCCCCCGCAGGTCGTGTCCGGCGCCCTGTGCGACGCCGAGTCGGCCTGGCGCGGCGCGTTCCTGGCCCACGGCTCGCTGACCGAGCCAGGCCGGTCGTCGGCGCTGGAGATCACCTGTCCCGGCCCGGAGGCCGCGCTGGCTCTCGTGGGTGCCGCCCGGCGGCTCGGCATCAGTGCGAAGGCCCGCGAGGTCCGCGGTGTCGACCGGGTCGTCGTGCGCGACGGCGACGCGATCGGTGCCCTGCTGACCCGGCTGGGCGCCCAAGACAGCCGGCTCGCCTGGGAGGAGCGGCGGATGCGCCGCGAGGTGCGGGCCACGGCCAACCGGCTGGCGAACTTCGACGACGCCAACATGCGGCGCTCGGCCCGGGCCGCGGTGGCCGCGGGCGCCCGGGTCCAGCGAGCCCTGGAGATCCTCGGCGACGACATCCCCGACCACCTGCGGGTCGCGGGCGAGCTCCGGCTGGCCCACAAGCAGGCCAGCCTCGAGGAGCTCGGCACCCTGGCCGACCCGCCGATGACCAAGGACGCGGTGGCCGGCCGGATCCGGCGGCTGCTCGCCCTGGCCGACAAGCGGGCTGGCGACCAGGGCATCCCCGGCACCGAGGCCAACCTCACCCCCGACATGCTCGACGCCTGACCGCCCGGTCGACTCCAGAGCTGGTGGGGCATCTCGACTGGTGAGGCGGGGCGACGCCGGGGCGGGGGCTCGTGGATAGGGTTGCCGGGCAGAGTCGACGCAATGCGAAGGAGATCGTCGTGACGGTTCGGGTGGGTATCAACGGCTTCGGCCGGATCGGGCGCAACTTCTTCCGCGCCGCCCTGGCCCAGGGCGCCGACATCGAGGTCGTAGGGGCTAACGACCTCACCGACAACAAGACGCTGGCCCATCTGCTGAAGTACGACAGCATCCTCGGCCGGCTGCAGGAGGACGTCTCCTACGACGACCAGAACATCATCGTCGGCGGCCGCAAGATCCGGGCTCTCGAAGAGCGCGACCCCGGCTCGCTGCCCTGGAAGGAGCTCGGGGCCGACGTGGTCATCGAGTCGACCGGTTTCTTCACCGACGCCACCAAGGCCAGGGCGCACCTCGACGCTGGCGCGCAGAAGGTCATCGTCTCGGCGCCCGCGAAGAACGAGGACTTCACCGTCGTCCTCGGCGTCAACGACTCGGCGTACGACGCGAGCAAGCACCACATCATCAGCAACGCGTCGTGCACCACCAACTGCCTGGCGCCGATGGCCAAGGTCCTCAACGACTCGTTCACGATCGAGCGTGGACTGATGACGACCATCCACGCCTACACCGCCGACCAGAACCTGCAGGACGGCCCGCACAAGGATCTGCGCCGGGCCCGCGCGGCCGCGCTGAACATCGTGCCCACCAGCACCGGTGCGGCGAAGGCGCTCTCGCTTGTGCTGCCCGAGCTCGAGGGCAAGCTCGACGGCTTCGCGCTGCGGGTGCCGATCCCCACCGGGTCGGCGACTGACCTCACAGCGACAGTCAGCCGCGACACGACGGCGGCTGAGGTCAACGCGGCGTTCAAGGCCGCCGCCGAGGGCCCGCTGAAGGGCTACCTCAGCTACACCGAGGACGAGATCGTGTCGTCCGACATCGTCACCGACCCGTCGTCGTGCATCTTCGACTCCAAGCTCACCAAGGTGATCGGCAACCAAGTCAAGATTGTCGGTTGGTACGACAACGAGTGGGGCTACTCCAACCGGCTCGTCGACCTGGTGAAGCTCGTCGGCCAGTCGCTCTGACGTGACGCGCCTCCGCACCCTGGCCGACCTCGGCGACCTGCGCGGGAAGCGGGTCCTGGTCCGCTCGGACCTCAACGTGCCGCTGGACGGGTCGACGATCACCGACGACGGCCGGATCCGGGCCAGCGCGCCGACGATCGCCGACCTCGCCGACCGGGGCGCCCGGGTCGTGGTGTGCGCCCACCTCGGCCGACCCAAGGGCCAGCCGGTCGACAAGTACAGCTTGGCGCCGGTCGCGGGACGCCTCGCCGAGGTGCTTGGCCGGCCGGTCGAGTTCGCCACCGACACGGTTGGTGACAGCGCCCGGGCCGCGGTCGACGGGCTCGGCGACGGCGACATCGCGCTGCTGGAGAACCTCCGCTTCAACCCGGGCGAGGAGAGCAAGGACGACGAGGAGCGGGGTGCCTTCGCCGACCAGCTCGCCGGTCTCGCCGACGTGTACGTCGGTGACGGGTTCGGCGCGGTGCACCGCAAGCACGCCAGCGTCTACGACGTCCCGCAGCGGCTGTCGCACGCGGCGGGCGACCTGGTGGTCACCGAGACCGACGTGCTCGGCCGGCTCACCGGTGACCCCGACCGGCCGTACGTCGTGGTGCTGGGCGGCTCGAAGGTCTCCGACAAGCTCGGTGTCATCGACAATCTGATCGGCGCGGTCGACCGCCTGCTGATCGGCGGCGGCATGGTCTTCACCTTCCTCAAGGCCCAGGGGCACGAGGTCGGCAAGAGCCTCCTGGAGGAGGACCAGCTCGACGCCGTCCGCGGCTACCTCGAGCAGGCGAAGTCCAAGGGCGTCGAGATCGTCCTCCCCGTCGACGTGGTCGCGGCCACCGAGTTCTCGGCCGACGCGGACCACGACGTCGTCGGCGTCGACGGCATCCCGGCCGACCGGCTGGGACTCGACATCGGCCCGGAGAGCGGCAAGCTGTTCGCGGCGAAGATCGCCGACGCGCGAACGGTGTTCTGGAACGGGCCGATGGGCGTCTTCGAGCTGGCGCCCTACGCCGAAGGCACCCGCGCGGTCGCCCAGGCAATCACCGAGGTCACCGCGGCCGGCGGCCTGACCGTCGTCGGCGGTGGCGACTCGGCCGCCGCGGTCCGCAAGCTCGGCTTCGACGAGAAGGCGTTCAGCCACATCTCGACCGGGGGCGGCGCCAGCCTCGAGCTGCTCGAGGGCAAGGAGCTTCCCGGTCTCATGGCACTTGAAAATGACAGTTTTGGAGGGCGTTAGAACCATGGCACGCACCCCGCTGATGGCGGGCAACTGGAAGATGAACCTCAACCACCTCGAGGCGCTCGCGCTGGTACAGAAGTTCGCCTTCTCGCTGACCGACGACGACTTCGACGCCGTCGAGGTGGCCGTGCTGCCGCCGTTCACCGACATCCGCTCGGTGCAGACCCTGGTCGACGGCGACAAGTACCGCATCAAGTACGGCGCCCAGGACGTGTCGCCGCACCCCCCCGGCCCGCACACCGGCGAGATCGCCGCCTCGATGCTGGCCAAGCTCGGCTGCAGCTACGTGACGGTCGGGCACAGCGAGCGACGGGCCGACCACCACGAGGACAACGCGTTGGTCAACGGCAAGGTGAAGGCGCTGCTGGCCGAGAAGATCGCACCGATCCTCTGCGTCGGAGAGCCGCTCGAGGTACGCCGGGAGGGCCGCCAGGTCGAACACACCCTGGCGCACCTCGACGGCGCGCTGGACGGGGTCGGTGCCGAGCAGGCCCGGTCCCTCGTGGTGGCCTACGAGCCGGTCTGGGCGATCGGCACCGGGGAGGTCGCCACGCCCGAGGACGCACAGGAGGTCTGCGCCGCGATCCGCACCCGGCTGGCCGAGCTCTACTCCGGCGACCTGGCCGACGGGGTGCGGGTGCTGTACGGCGGCTCCGTGAAGGCGGCCAACGTGGCCGGCATCATGGCCCAGGAGGACGTCGACGGCGCCCTGGTCGGCGGCGCCAGCATCGACGCCGAGGAGTTCGTCGGGATCGTGCGCTACCGCACTGCCGCGGCCTCGTGACGTATCCTGACTGCCGCGCCTGACCCGACAGCCCGTTCTACCGTCAGCTCATCCCGGGAGCCACCACCGTGCAGCTCGTCCTGCAGATCGTCCTTGTCCTCTCCAGCCTGTTGATGATCCTGCTGGTGCTGCTGCACAAGGGGAAGGGCGGCGGGCTCTCCGACCTATTCGGTGGCGGGGTGTCCTCGTCCCTCGGCGGCTCGTCGGTGGTGGAGCGCAACCTGGACCGGCTGACGATCGGCATGGCCATCATCTGGATCGCCTCGATCGTGGCGCTGGGCCTCCTGCTGAAGACGTGACCCGGCCCGAGCCGGCGTCGAACGACCTACACTGACGCTGCCGGGGCCGAGCCCCCGACATGCATCGCCCTCGAGAAGCTGGGGAGCAGCACGTGGCAAGTGGTAACGCGATCCGAGGAAGCCGCGTCGGCGCCGGTCCGATGGGCGAAGCCGAGCGGGGTGAGAGTGCCCCGCGGATCCGGATGTCCTACTGGTGTGCCAACGGCCACGAGACCAAGCCGAGCTTCGCCGAGGACACCCAGGTCCAGGCCCCCGAGACCTGGGACTGCCCGCGGTGCGGCTTCC
This sequence comes from uncultured Actinomycetota bacterium, assembly GCA_963728425.1. Lineage (GTDB taxonomy): Bacteria > Actinomycetota > Actinomycetes > JACCUZ01 > JACCUZ01 > JAVEDA01. Next base: position 330,357 of record CAVSKC010000014.1, on the reverse strand, counting down.
CGGCCGGCCAGGACAAGGACAACCCGCCGTCGCCGCCGCGCACCGAGCCGTACAAGACGCACCTGGCGTACGTGAAGGAGCGGCGCAGCGACGCTGACGGTGCAGCCATCCTGGAAGAGGCGCTGGCCAAGCTGCGCGGCAACTGACCGCCGCCGTCCGCCACGCCGGCCGGTCCTAGGCTGCCGGGCATGCCCGGACCGCTGGACGGCACTGTCGTCGTCGACCTCTCCCGCGCTCTCGCCGGGCCGCACGCCGCGATGATGCTCGGCGACCTCGGCGCCCGGGTCATCAAGGTCGAGCACCCGGACGGCGGCGACGACAGCCGCGGCTGGGGGCCGCCGTTCGTCGGCGCCGGCGGCACGGTGCAGGACAGCGGCGAGTCGACGTACTTCTTCTCCTGCAACCGCAACAAGGAGTCGGTCACCGCCGACCTCAAGTCCGACGACGGCAAGGCGCTGCTGACCCGGCTGGTCCGCCAGGCCGACGTGCTGGTCGAGAACTTCCGCACCGGCGTGCTGGACCGGCTCGGCTTCCAGGTCGATCGGCTGCACGAGCTCAACCCACGGCTCGTCGTGCTCTCCATCTCCGGCTTCGGCCACGACGGCCCCGAGGGCGGCCGGGCCGGCTACGACCAGATCGCGCAGGGCGAGGCGGGCCTGATGTCGCTCACGGGCACCGGCGCGGACGACCCGATGCGTGTCGGCGTACCGATCGGTGACCTGCTGGCCGGGATGTACGGCGCCTACGGTGTCGCGGCGGCCCTGCACGAGCGGGACCGCACCGGCGTGGGCAAGGTCGTGCGCACGTCGCTGCTGGCCTCGATCGTCGGGGTGCACGCGTTCCAGGGCACCCGCTACACAGTGGCCGGCGAGGTGCCGCACGGGCAGGGCAACCACCACCCGTCGATCTGCCCGTACGGCCTGTTCCACTGCGCCGACGGGCTGCTGCAGATCGCGGTCGGCTGCGAGAGCCTCTGGCGCCGGCTGGCGGCGGAGTTCGGGCTGCCGGTCGACGAGCCCGGGTTCGCCAGCAACGCCGAGCGGGTGCGCAACCGGGAGGCCGTGGTGGCGGCGGTCGACGCGGCCTTCGCCCAGCACCCGCTGGCCGACCTGCTGCCCCGGCTGGCGGCGGTCGGGGTGCCGGCCGGCGAGGTGCGCACCCTGGACCGCGTCTACGACTGGGACCAGACCCGCTCGCAGGGCCTGCTGGTCGAGGTGGAGCACGCCACCGCCGGCCGACTCACCCTGCCGGGCCCGCCGCTGCGGTTCGACGGCGACGATGCACTGGCGCACCGGGCCCCGCCGACCCTCGGCCAGCACGACGCGTCGGTGCGCGCGTGGCTGGACGAGGTCGACCCGCCGTGAGCAGCCGTTGAGTGGCGGAACCTCGTGGTCCGCACGGCGTGTCGACCACAAGGTCGCGCCACTCGACGGGGGCGAGGGGTTGCGCGTCGCCTAGGGTCCAGGCCATGCGAGTGCTCATCGCCCTGGGCGGCAACGCCATGACCGGGCCGGACGGGAGTGCCGCGCCGGAGGACCAGGACCGCGCGGTCGGCGTCGCGATGCAGCGGGTCGCCGACCTGGTGGCCGGTGGCGTCGACGTGGTGCTCACCCACGGCAACGGCCCGCAGGTCGGCAACCTGCTGGTGAAGAACGAGCTCGCCGCGCACGTCGTCCCGCCGGTCCCGCTGGACTGGTGCGGCGCGCAGACGCAGGGCACCATCGGCTTCCTGATCCTCGACGCGCTGGACAAGGCGCTTGCGGACAGCGGAGCCGACCGGCGTACGGCCACTGTGGTGACCCGAACGCTCGTCGACGGGGACGACCCCGGCTTCGCGCACCCGACCAAGCCGGTCGGTCGCTACCTGCCCGAGGACCAGGCCCGCGCCCTGATGGAGCACGGCCAGGTCTGGGAGGACCGCGGCGCCAAGGGCTGGCGGCGGGTGGTCGCCTCCCCGGAGCCGATCGAGGTGCTCGACGCGCCCACGATCACGACCCTGGCCGACGCCGGGTACGTCGTGGTGGGCGCCGGCGGAGGCGGGATCCCGGTGGTGCGCGACCCGGACGGGACGTTGCGCGGGGTCGAGGCCGTCATCGACAAGGACCTCGCGGCCGCGCTGCTCGCGCGGGACACTGGCGCGGAGGTGCTCGTGATCGCCACCGACGTCGAGCACGTGGTGCTCGGTTACGGCACCGACGACGAGCGGCCGCTGCACCGGGTCGACGCCGGAGGAGATGCGCGCGATCGCGCAGGAGCAGAAGTTCGCGAGCGGCAGCATGGGCCCGAAGGTGGAGGCTGCCGTCAGGTTCGTGGAGTCCGGTGGGCGACGCGCCGTCATCACGTCGTTGGAGATGATCGAGGAGGCAGTGCACGGGCGAGCCGGCACTGTCATCGAACGAGGAAGGTCCTGACGCCATGTCGAACCCCCAGCCCATCGAGGTCCACAAGGTCGCCCTGGAGAGCGTCTCGGACGCCTCCGGGCTCGCCGACCTGATCGACAAGGGGCTGATCGAGGCCGACCGGGTCATCGCGGTCATCGGCAAGACCGAGGGCAACGGCGGCGTCAACGACTACACCCGGATCATCGCCGACCGAGCCTTCCGCGAGGTGCTCGAGGCCCGCGGCACCCGGTCGATGGACGAGATCAAGCAGATCCCCATCGTCTGGTCCGGCGGGACGGATGGCGTCATCTCGCCGCACGCCACCATCTTCGCCACCACGGACGCCGACAGGGTCCCGGCGACGGACGAGCCGCGGCTGTCGGTCGGCTACGCGATGAGCGAGCAGATCCGGCCCGAGGACATCGGCCGGCTGCCGATGGTCGAGAAGGTCGCGGCCGGGGTGAAGATCGCGATGGAGCGCGCCGGCATCACCGACCCGGCCGACGTGCACTACGTGCAGACCAAGACTCCGCTGCTCACCCTCGACACCATCACCGACGCCAAGCGGCGCGGCCACGACGTCTGGACCGAGGACACCCTCAAGTCGATGGACGTGTCCAACTCGACCACCGCGCTCGGCATCGCGGTCGCGCTGGGCGAGATCGAGATGCCCACCGGAGAGCAGATCCACAAGGACCTGTCGCTGTTCTCGTCGGTGGCCAGCTGCTCGTCGGGGGTCGAGCTGGACCAGGCGCAGATCGTGGTGCTCGGCAACGTGCGCGGCGTCGGCGGCCGGTTCCGCATCGGGCACAGCGTGATGAAGGACGCGCTCGACGCCGACGGCGTCTGGGAGTCGATCCGCAGCGCCGGCCTGGACGACCTGCCGGAGCGACCGCACCCCAGCGACCTGCGCGGCCGGGTGGTCAACGTCTTCTGCAAGTGCGAGGCCGACCCGACCGGCCGGGTCCGCGACCGCCGCAACATCATGCTGGACGACTCCGACGTGCACTGGCACCGGCAGATCAAGTCCTGCGTCGGCGGGGTCGTCGCCTCGGTCACCGGTGACCCCGCCGTGTTCGTCTCGGTCGCGGCCGTGCACCAGGGACCGTCCGGCGGCGGCCCGGTCATCGCCATCGTCGAGCCCGACGCCGGCTAGCCCCGAGGGCGGGCGAGCCGGGGGCAGTTGAGCCCGGGGCCCCTACCGCGCCGGGTGTGACCGAACCGTGGTGAATTCAGCGCGGTTGAACCCAAATGATCACGGATCCGTGATCATTTCGGGCGGGGCGACGGGCGGGAGCGCAGCAGGGAGAGCACGGTCGCGTCGGAGGTCTGGTCGAAGCGGTCGTAGAAGCGGCTGACCGCGCCGAACCGGTGCGCAGTCAGCAGGGCCACGACCTCGCAGCCCTCGGCGGCCAGCCCGGCCACGGTCGCGGCGGCGACCACGGGCGCGGCCACCACCACCCGGGCGGCACCGCCGGCCCGCACGTCCCGGACGGCGGCTCGCGCGGTGACGCCGGTGGCGATCCCGTCGTCGACCAGCACCACCGTCCGCCCGCGCACCGCCGTCGCCGGACGACCTTCCCGGTACGCCGACACGCGGCGCCCGCACTCCGCCCGCTCTGCCTCGACCACGCCGGACAGGTCGGCCGGCAGCAGGCCGGCGGCCGCGAGCCCGAAGTCGTCCCACACCACCAGGCCGGCCTCGGTGACGGCGCCGAGACCCAGCTCCGGCTGCCCCGGCCGCCCGACCTTGCGCACCACCAGCACGTCCAGCGGCCGCCGACAAGGCCGCCGCCACGGGCGCAGCCACCTCCACCCCGCCGCGGGCCAGGCCCAGCACCAGCGGCCCCGTCAGCCCGGCCGCCGCCAGCCGGTCGCCGAGCAGGGCGCCGGCCGCGGCCCGGTCGGCCCACCGCTCGGTCACGGGTCCAGGATGCTCGCTACGCTCCGGCCGGTGTCCAGCGATGCCGGCGGCAGGTCGATCCCCGACCCGGGGTTCGCGGGCGACGACGGCAGCGCCGACTCCGACCTGCTCGCGGCCCTCGCGACCCACGCCGCCGACCCGGCCCGGCTGCCCGCGGTGCTCGCCGCGCTGCACCGGGCCCGGGTGCTGGCACCGGTGGTGGCGCTCCTGGGCGAGACCGGGACGACCGCCGGCGGGCTGGTGCACGACAAGACCGCCGACATCGCGGTCCCCCTGCTGCTCGACCCCGAGGGAGCGCGGGCCCTGCCGGTCTTCACCGATCTCGCGGCCCTGGCCCGGTGGGACGCCGCCGCGCGGCCGGTGCCGGTCGCCGGGCCGCGGGCCGCGCAGGTGGCGCTGGCCGAGGGTGCCGAGGCCCTGGTGCTCGACCTGGCCGGGCCGCTCACGGTGACCCTGCCGCTGCCCGAGCTCCGGGCGCTGGCCGAGGCCCGCGCAGCCCACCCCGTCTGGGACGACCCCGCGGTGGCGGCTGCGGTGGCGGAGGTCCTGGAGGGCGAGCCGGCCGCGCGGTCGGCGCACCTCGCGCCGTGCGCCGGGCGGGACGCGCGCCTGACCGTCGTGGTCGACCCGGACGCCGACCACACCGCCGTCGCGGCGCGGATCGGGGCTGCGGTGGCGGCGCTGCCCGTCCTGCGCGGCGGTGTCCGCGGGCTCGACGTCGCCGTCACGGTGGGCCCGGACCGGGGCGGCCCGCCGTGCTGACCACGCTGGCCGTCGAGGGCTACCGGTCGCTGCGGGACGTCGTCCTGCCGCTCGGCCCGCTCACCGCCGTGACCGGGCCCAACGGCAGCGGCAAGTCCAACCTGTACCGGGCGCTGCGGCTGCTCGCCGAGGCGTCGCGCAACGGCGCGGTCGCCGCCCTGGCCCGCGAGGGCGGCCTGCCCTCCACCCTGTGGGCCGGCCCGGAGAAGGTGAGCCGGCGGATGCTCAGCGGCGACGACCCGGTTCAGGGGACCCGGCGTACCGGCCCGGTCAGCCTGCGCCTGGGCTTCGCCTCCGAGGACTTCGGCTACGCGGTGGACCTCGGGCTCCCGACCCCCGCCGGTGGGCCGGGCTCCGCGTTCGACCTCGACCCGGAGATCAAGCGCGAGACCACCTGGAACGGGCCGGTGGCCCGGCCGGCCGCGATGCTCACCGACCGGCGCGGGGGAGTCGTCCGGGTGCGCGACGACCAGGGGGCGTGGCAGGTCTCGCCGCACCGGCTGCAGCCGTTCGACAGCATGCTGAGCGAGCTCAGCGACCCGGCGAACGCCCCCGAGGTGCTCGCGCTGCGGGACCGGATCCGCAGCTGGCGGTTCTACGACCACTTCCGGACCGACCCCGACGCGCCGGCCCGCCGGCCCTCGATCGGCACCCGGACGCCGGTGCTGGGCCACGACGGCGCCGACCTGGCCGCCGCCTGGCAGACGATCCTCGAGGTCGGCGACCGCGAGACGCTGCAGGAGGTCCTGGACCTCGCGTTCCCGGGCAGCGCGGTCGAGATCCGCACGTACGACGGCGTCTTCTCGCTCGCGCTGCGCCAGCCCGGCATGCTGCGGCCGCTGTCCTCGGCCGAGCTGTCCGACGGCACCCTCCGGTTCCTGCTGCTCCTGACCGCCCTGCTGAGCCCGCGGCCGCCCGAGCTGATGGTCGTCAACGAGCCGGAGTCGAGCCTGCACCCGGATCTCCTGCCGGCCCTCGGCCGCCTGGTCGTCGCGACGTCCGCCCGCACCCAGGTGGTGGTCGTCACCCACTCGGCGCCGCTGCTCACCGCGCTCGCGGCCGCCGGCGAGCAGGGAGGCCGTGAGCTGACCGCGACGGTCCTGCGGAAGGATCTCGGTCAGACCGCCGTCGAGGGCCAGACCCTGCTCGGCCGGCCGGCCTGGTCCTGGCCGCCGCGCTGAGGCATTTCCCGCCGTACGCCGGGTGCTGGTAACCTCGCAGGCGACCCATCCGGGTGACTGCCGCAGTTTGGTGGCCGCCCGGGTGTGCAAGCGGAGTCCACCTCCCACCCGCATCGGCCGATGCTCCACCAGGCCGTCGGGTCCCGGTCTGTCGGTCCGCCCTCGGGTGGGCCGGTGCGCGGCGTGCGCATCCCCTGGGATGCTCCCGGCGCAACTGGGTGTTGTGGCTTCCGTGAGCTTCGGGCACGGAAGCCTTTTTCGTGTCCGGAGGCACTCAGGCATATCGAGGAGGCCCCATCAGCACTGAGCCCAGGATCAACGAGCGGATCCGCGTCAACGAGGTACGCCTTGTCGGCCCGAACGGTGAGCAGGTCGGCATCGTCGCCATCGGCGACGCGCTGCGGCTGGCCCAGGAAGCAGACCTCGACCTGGTCGAGGTCGCGCCGATGGCCCGCCCGCCCGTCTGCAAGCTCATGGACTACGGCAAGTTCAAGTACGAGACGGCGCAGAAGGCCCGCGAGTCCCGCAAGAACCAGGTCAACACGGTCATCAAGGAGATGAAGCTCCGGCCGAAGATCGACCCGCACGACTACGAGACCAAGAAGGGTCACGTCGTCCGGTTCCTCAAGCAGGGCGACAAGGTCAAGATCACCATCATGTTCCGTGGACGTGAGCAGTCCCGGCCCGAGCTCGGGTACCGGCTGCTGCAGCGGCTCGCCGCCGACGTCGAGGAGCTCGGGTTCGTCGAGTCGGCTCCGAAGCAGGACGGCCGGAACATGATCATGGTCCTCGGACCGACGAAGAAGAAGGCCGACGCCCGGGCCGAGAAGGCAGCCGACCGGGCCCGACGCGACGATCCCGTCGCTCCGGCACCGGCCGCGACTCCCCCGACGACCAGCACCGAGCCACCGGCCGCGACTCCCGCTGCGGCTCCCCCCGTGACTCCCGCGACGACTCGCCCCGCGACTCCCCCGATGACCAGCACCGAGGTACCGGCCGCCGAACAGCCGGCCTGAGCAGGACCTGCACCACCGCACCAAGCCTCCCGGCCCCCGCCGGGAGCGCCACGTCCGCAGCACGACTCGCGCCACCGCGCGAGGACACCGAGGAGAACGTCCCGATGCCGAAGATGAAGACGCACAGCGGCACCAAGAAGCGGTTCCGCCTGAGCGGCACCGGCAAGGTCCTGCGCGAGCAGGCCAACCGCCGCCACCTGCTCGAGGGCAAGTCCTCGACCCGCACCCGCCGGCTGGCGGCCGACGTCGTGACCTCGAGCGCGGACGTCAAGAAGGTCAAGCGCCTGCTCGGCAAGTAACAGGCGACCCCTAACCGAGCAGAGCAGACAACAAGGAGCATTCAGTGGCACGCGTGAAGCGGGCGGTCAACGCCCACAAGAAGCGCCGGGTCGTCCTCGAGCGGGCGAGCGGGTACCGCGGACAGCGGTCGCGGCTGTACCGCAAGGCCAAGGAGCAGGTCACCCACTCCATGGTCTACAACTACCGCGACCGGAAGAAGCGCAAGGGCGACTTCCGGCAGCTGTGGATCCAGCGGATCAACGCCGCGGCCCGCCTCAACGGGATGACGTACAACCGGTTCATCCAGGGCCTCAAGGCCTCCGGTGTCGAGGTGGACCGCAAGGTCCTCGCCGACCTCGCCGTGACCGACGCGCCGGCCTTCGCCGCGCTGGTCGAGGTGGCCAAGGCGAACCTGCCGGCCGTGGCCGGGAGCAAGGACGAGGACGCCGCCTAGCCCGCGAGCAGACCTGTCTGCCCAGACGCCCAGGGAGCCCGTGCGGCACCCTGGGCGTCTGCCGTCCCGGCCACGTCTTCGACAGGAGAACCTGCGATGGTCACCGGCCTCGAGCTGACCTCCCCCCGAGCACCCCGGGTCAAGGCCGCCCAGCGGCTGACCAAGCGCGCCTTCCGGGCCCGCGACCGGCGGTTCCTCGCCGAGGGACCGCAGGCGGTGCGCGAGGCGACGCTGCGCCCGGGCACGGTGCTCGAGCTGTTCGCCACCGGGGACGCGGCGGACCGGCACCCGGAGATCCTCGCGGCAGCCGAGGCCGGCGGTGCGGCCGTGCACCTCGTCAACGCTGCGGTGATGGCGGCGCTGACCCAGACCGTGACACCCCAGGGACTGGTCGCGGTCTGCGCCCTGCTCGACGTCCCCCTGGCCGAGGTGCTCGGGACCGGCCCCCGCCTGCTGGCGGTGCTCGCGCACGCTCGTGACCCCGGCAACGCGGGGACCGTCGTCCGCGCGGCCGACGCGGCCGGTGCCTGCGGCGTGCTGCTCACCGGCGACAGTGTCGACCCCTACAACGGCAAGTGCGTGCGCGCGTCGGCCGGCTCGCTGTTCCACCTGCCGGTCACCGTCGGTGACCGGGTGGAGGACGACCTGCCGGCCCTGCGGGCAGCCGGCCTGCAGGTGCTCGCGGCGGACGGCCACGCCGACCTCGACCTGGACGAGGCCGCCGACACCGGCCTGCTGGCCGCACCGACGGCGTGGGTGTTCGGCAACGAGGCCTGGGGCTTGCCGGAGCAGACCCGGGCGCTCGCCGACGCCGTGGTCAAGGTGCCGATCCACGGCCGGGCCGAGTCGCTGAACCTGGCGACAGCAGCCGCCGTGTGCCTCTACGCCTCGGCCCGGGCGCACCGCACTCGTCCGACCGGTTGATCCGCGTACGTCCGCTGGGCTGATCACGACCTGCCAGCCCCGTCGGTAGGCTCGCGCGGGTGACAGAAGGCCCGGCCGGCTACGACGACCACCCCGACGGGGTGGTCGTCGCGGACGCGACCGGGACCGTCGTGGTCTTCAACCGAGCGGCCGAGCAGATCACCGGCATGAGCGCCGCCGCGGTGCTGGGCAAGGAGCTCGAGGACGCGCTCCCGCTGGAAGGTCTCGACGGGCGCGCCTGGTGGCCGTGCGCGCGTCCCTACGACGGCTTGCGCTCGGTCACCGGGCACCCGGAGCGCAACCTGATCCTGCCCGGCGGCCAGGAGGTCCTGGTCACCTCCCGCTACGTCCGGCAGGAGACCCGCGGCCCGGTGACCAGCGTCGTCGTGGCCGTGCGAGGCACCCGGCACCGGGCCCGCGAGGAGCTCAGCCGGGCCGAGCTGGTCTCCACCGTGGCGCACGAGCTGCGGTCACCGCTCACCAGCGTGAAGGGCTTCACGGCCACCCTGCTGGCCAAGTGGGACCGCTTCAACGACGACCAGAAGCGGCTGATGCTGGAGACCGTCAACGCCGACGCCGACCGGGTCACCCGGCTGATCACTGAGCTGCTGGACATCGCCCGGATCGACTCCGGCCGGCTCACCGTCAGCCGCCAGGTCGTCGACATCGGCCGGGTGGTGGCCCGGCACGTCGCGGCCATGGCCGCCCGCGGGGAGGACCCGGATCGGTTCGACGTGCGGGTCGCCGACGGCATCCCCGAGATGTGGGTCGACGCGGACAAGCTGGACCAGGTCCTGGGCAACCTGCTCGAGAACGCGGTCCGGCACGGGTCCGGCACGGTGACCATCGTGGTCGAGCCGGCCGGTGACGGCGCCGCCGTCACCGTCACCGACCAGGGCGAGGGCATCCCGGACGACCAGCGGGACCGCGTCTTCACCCGGTTCTGGCGCTCCGGCCGCCGTGGCGGCACCGGGCTTGGCCTGTACATCGTCCGCGGCCTGGTCGAGGCGCACGGCGGCCAGATCGAGGTGGGCCGCGGCCCCGGCGGTGGTGCCCGGTTCCGGTTCGTGCTGCCGGCCGCGACCCCCGACTTCCTGGACTGACGGGTCAGGTCAGACGGTCACCCAGGTGGTGGTGACGGTGTGCGCGCCGTCGCGCATGGCCAGCCGCATCCGGCCGGCGGGCACCGCGTCCACCCGGAACCGGCCGTGCTCGTCGGGGGTGACGGGCAGCACGCCGCCAGAGTGCTCGAGGCTCAGCTCCCAGCCATCGGCTCCGTCGACGTGGCCCTCGAGCTGTCGGGCGGACCCGGCCGGCACCACCTGCAGCTCGACCACGACGGCCGGAGCCTCGAAGGTGAGCAGCCGGGTGCTCTGCGGGCCGCGGACCAGCGCCAGTGCCTCGTCGACGTCGTCGGAGTCGGCGACCAGGGCGGCCAGTGCGGTGTCGAGGTCGCGCAGCTCGAGCGCGGCTGCAGCGTTCGCGAGCACGGCGGCCGGGACCGGGTCCTGGCTCAGACCAGCCTCGCGCAACCGGGCAAGCAGTGCATCGACCACGGGGTCGGTCAGCGCCTCGTCCCTGCCTGTCATGACGTCCGTCCTCTCGTCGAGCCCGCTGCGGGGGAGTTGCGGAGCTCCGTCGGTGACACAGAGGTCAGATCGTCGCGGCTGATACCTGCCTCGACCGCGAGGGTGTGCAGGTGACGCAGGCACCGACCCCGGGTGGGTCCGATGCTGCCGATCGGCATCCCGAGTCCGGCGCTCACCTCCTCGTACGACGGCGGCGGGTCGGCCAGCAGCGCGCGCAGGAGCCGCCGGCAGGGATCGCTGAGACCCTCGAAGACCGCCCACAGCCGGGCGTCCCGCTCCCGCCGGAGCAGGTCGGCATCCACGCTGCGGTGGTCGGCACCGGTGAGGTCGACGACCCGGTCCTGCTCCACCGGCTGCTCCCGGGAGCCCCGCCGCAGCGCCGCGAGGCACTCGCGCCGGCAGGTGGTCGCCAGCCACGCGCCGACCCGGTCGGGCTCGCGGATCCGGCCCAGGTTCTCGACCAGCCGCAGCCAGGTCCCCTGCACCGCGTCCGAGGCGTCGGCGTCGGAGAGCCGGTGGGCCCGGGCCACGGCCCACAACAGCGGGGTGAAGCGGGTGATCAGGCGCCCCCAGGCGAGCTGGTCGCCCTCGGCCGAGCGGACCAGGCACCACTCCAGGTCGAGGTCGTCCATCGATGTCCCCTTCTGGTAGCACCGTGGTGTGTTGCCATAGGAACGCACCGTGACGGCGCGGTCAAGCAACTTGTCCCACCCGTCGAACTGTCCCCCCCTTGAGCCTGCGCAGGTCAGGGGACCGGCGCAGCGGGCGGCCCGGCCAGGTCGGCCCGGGCCGACGCCCGCGAGCTGCCGTGCTCGGTGAGCGCGGACTGGGCGGCGTCCTGCAGCCGGTCGGCCAGCGCGTCGATCCGCACCTGCAGCTCGGCGAGCGGCAGGTCGCTGGCGACCAGGTCGGCGAGCTCCGCGCGCAGCCGCATCTCGGTCTCGTGCACCCACCCGGCGAGCGTCGTCCGGGGGCCGACGAGCAGGACCACCTGGTGGGCGTCGGCGAGTGACTCGCAGGACGTGCAGCCCTCGTTCAGGGCGAGCGCCGCGTTCCCGGCATCGACACTCTTGTCGGCGCCGCGCACGACCACGACCTGGATCGAGGCGGCCACGCTCCGGCACCCGTCGCAGCTGCTGTGCGCCACGGCGAAGTTCGTCGCGTGCACCCAGCGGCCGCCCGGGGCGAACACCAGGTCCAGCGACGAGCGGGACAGGTGGGTGCCCGGGACGCTGGCCTCGGCGACCGCACTGCTGTCGATGCTGCGGCCGCCACCCTCGGCGGCGGACGCGGCACCCCATGGGCCGCCGCCGACGAGGGCCACGGTGAGGGCGGTGGCGGACAGGATTCGCCACGGGACACGACTGGGCACGGGATCTCCTTAGCAAGTGAGGACGTGCGGGCGACCGGCCCGCGGCGGAAGTGCTCTGGTCAGCGGGGCGGGTTGAGTGGCAGCAGCCACGGCGCCGGGTCCGGCGCGGTGCTGGTTGCCGACGGAGCCGGTGTCGACGGTGCGGGTGTCGACGGGACCGGTGTCGACGGTGCGGGTGTCGACGGCACCGGTGTCGACGGTGCCGGTGTCGACGGCGCCGGGGTCGACGCCGCTGGGACCGACGAGACCGGGGCCGACGACGGCGGGGGTGCCGGTGTCGCGCTGACCGGCTGGGGCTCGGGCAACCAGGTGACGGCGACGGCGACGGCCACCGCCGTCACGGCAACCACAACGACGGTCCGCTGCCGTGCGCCGCGGGCCGCGAAGGCCCCGAGCTCGCGGCGGAGCCGCCCGGCTATCCGGGTGGCCATCACCCACAGCCCGAGCAGCGGCAACGACAGCGCGACCATCGAGAGCGCGGTCACGGCGGCCGGTACGACGGCGTAGGTGTGCAGCTGCAGCGAGAGCTGGCCGGCCGAGTCGCGCAGGGTGCTGGTCGTCGTCGCGAGCAGGTGCGGCCCGGTGGTGACGAGGACCCAGACGTTCACGGCGAGCACCGGGACGACCAGCGCGACCCAGCCGGTAACCGCCCAGCGGACCCAGCCACGCAGCCGGCGTACCTGGGGGTCGTGCCAGTGACCGGGCAGGAACGAGGTCAGGATCGGCTTGACCCAGCGGAACAGGTCGGGGACGCCGACCAGGTCGCCCACGATGAAGTAGCCGTCCAGCCGGACGATCGGCAGCAGCTGCTGCAGGATCTCGAGGTGGGTGAGGATCGCCGCCATGACGAGCACCGGCGCCCCGGTCCACTCGTAGAGCCCGAGCAGGGCGACGAGGAAGACCAGGTTGAAGTACACCCCGCCGAGGTCGGTGCGCAGCCGGCCCGCCCGATTGAGCCGGTAGGCGTCCGTGACGTCGGTGTAGAACGCGGGCCACACGACGTACAGGCCCATCCCGATGACGCCGGGCCGGGCGCCGCCGTACCGGGCGCCGGTGGCGTGGCCCACCTCGTGGAACAGCATCGAGGACACCATCAGGCCGAGGACGACCAGCAGCTGTGCGGGGTGGGTGAGCACGGTGGTGACGTCGGCGCCCACGTCGTGGCGCGTGAACACCGCCCAGTCGCCGGCGACCGCGGCCTCGACGACCAGCACCACGCTGACCGACCAGAACAACGGCCGCAGCAGCCGGGCCAGCCGGTCCACCGGTCCCGCCGGAACCAGGGTGCGGCGGCCGGCCAGGGTCAGCACGGCGTCGGGAGCGCGGGCCGCCGCGGTAGCAGCGGAGGCTGTGCCGGCCGGGTCGGCTGAGGGTTCCGCCGCGACCAGGCCGAGCGGGCCGAGCTTGTGCTCGACCAGGAAGTCGACGCCCTCGGCGGTGAGACCGCGGCCGACGGCGGCGCTGACCTGCTCGGCGACGACGGCGGCCGGGCGGCCGTCGAGGTGCTCGAGGGTGACGTAGAGCAGCTGCGAGAGCTGGACCACCTGGCCGTCCTCGCGGCGCACCAGGAAGGTGCTCTCGACGTAGCCGGAGCCCTGGGTCTCGCCCAGCAGCTCGAGCTCGTCGGACCGTCGCGGTCCGGCGAGGGGCGGCGCCTCCACGGCGCAGTCATGCATGAGGATCTCCCTGACGGTCGCCGGGCGACCGGCGCGGTGGGTGCGGTGGATAGGTAGAGCGCGCTGCTGCCCGGCGGTGCCCCGGCCGCGAGTGCGGTGGGGACGCCGCCGGGCAGCGCAGGATCAGTGCTGGAACAGCACGATCCCCTGGGTCGCTCCTGCGGCTGCGGTCGAGCCGATCGTGGCGGCGTTCAGCGCCAGCGAGACGTTCACTGCGGTGATGTTGGTGATGTTCACCAGCGACAGCGCCTCGCGGCGCGGCATCAGCTCACCGAGCTCCTGGTCGAGCTCCTGCAGCATGAATCCGGACATGGTTACCCCCTCTCGGGAAATGTTGGGGCACAGTGGAGTCCACGGAACCGGGCGCGGGCCGTCTTCGTCTCGGCCCGCACCCGGTTACCCGCGTCACGACTGGCCGACGAGGATGGTCTGGCTGGCGCCGGAGATCGCCAGCGAGTTCACGGTGGCGGCGTTGAGCGCGAGCGAGGAGTTCGTCGCGTAGACGTTGGCGAAGTTCCAGAGACCGAGCGCCTCCCGGTGGGGGAGCAGCTCGGCCGACTGGCCCCCCAGCTCCTGCAGGGTCAGCTTGTCCATGGTGGTCACCTCCTTCCCGGGACGTGTCAGGTGCGGTCAGGCCGCAAGGGTCGTCACGACGGGGATCAGCTCTGGAAGACGCCGATCGTCTGGGTGGCCCCGGACACGGCGACCGAGTTCACCGTCAGGGCGTTGAGCGCCATGGAGCTGTTGCTGGCCACGACGTTCGCGTAGTTGAACAGGCCCAGGGCCTCGCGAGCGGGCAGCGTCTCCGAGAGCTCGAAGGCGAGCTCCTCGATGGTCACGTGAGTCATCTGTGTCACCTCCTTCCTCGGTGCGGAGTGGCGGGACGCCGGCGGCTGCCGGCGTCCCGTGTCCCACAGACGGCCACCCCTGGGTCCTGATACGTGGCCCGGTCACGGATCGCGGACGTATCTGGCCGTACGACGGCGGCTCTGTGCCGCGTGCACCCGTTGCTACGGCAGGAGACCCGATGAGCTCGACAGACCCGACCCCCACTTCCCACCGCACCCCGCGCAGCTGGACCGCGCTCCGGTGGACCGCGCTCGTGGCGGCCGCCGCCACCGGCGCGGTGGTTGTCACCCAGATGTCCGGCGGCCTGCCGGGCAGCGCGGGCACGGCGCCCGTGACCTGCACCGGACCGGCCCGCGTCGTCGACGTCGTGGTGGCCCCCGAGGTGCGGAAGGCCGTCACCGTGGTGGTGTCGGGCCTGAACCGGATCGACGCGGGGGCGCAGCTGTGCCGGCGTACGACGGTCACGGTCGAGGCGCCGGGCCAGGTGGCGGTGCGGCTGCGAGCCGGCGGGCCCCGTCCGGACGTGTGGGTCCCGGACAGCACCCTGTGGGTGTCCCGGGCCGGCGCGGCGGGAGCGCACCCGGTCGGTCAGCAGCCGTCGGTGGCGAGCACGCCGGTCGCGTTCGCGGTTCCCGCCGGCCAGGCGGACTCGGGTCTCGGCGCCCTGGTGGCCCGGTCGGCCGGCGGGGGCGTGCGACTCGGCCTGCCGCACCCGGACCAGTCGGCGGTCACCGCCGGGGCATTGCTCGCCCTCGAGGCCACCGCCGGGAAGGGTGCTGCCGACGCGCACGCCGCGCTGGCCGCCACGCTGAGCCACACCGACCCGTCCCTGGACGGCGACCCGGCGAGCCTGCTGGACCAGGTGGCCCGCGCGCACGACCCGGTCGCGGTGGCCGTGACCGAGCAGGCCGTGACGCTGCACAACGAGTCGGCCAACCTCGACGCCCAGGTGGACATGGTCCAGCCGGCGACCGGCGGGTTCGTCCTGGACTTCCCGGTGGTGGCGATGAGCCGGGACCGCCAGGTCGTGGGTGCCGCCCTGCGACTGCTGACGGCACTGCACGCGCCGCTCGGGCAGCAGCTGCTGCAGGGTTCGGGGCTGGAGCCGCCGACGTCGGTGGTGCCGATGCCGGCGAGCCGCACCATCGAGGAGGCGGTGCGCAGCTACTTCAGCATCACCCGCGGCGCGCGGATGCTCGCGGTCTTCGACGTGTCCGGGTCGATGGGGCAGCAGGTGCCCGGTGCGGGCGGGGCCACCCGGATGGACCTGGCCCGGCGGGCCGCCGCGGGCGCGATGCCGTTGCTGCCGCGGGGCAGCGAGGTCGGCCTGTGGGAGTTCGCGACCGACCTCGTGGGCCGGTCCGACCACCGCGAGCTGGTGCCGGTCGGTCCGCTGGACGGTCCGGACGGGGGGGACGACCGGCGGGCCGCCCTGGCGCTGGGCGTGGCGGGTTTGCAGCAGATCCCCGACGGCGGCACCGGCCTGTACGACACCACGCTGGCCGCGGTCCGCGCGGTCCGTCGCGGCTGGGACCCGGACCGGGTCAACTCGGTGGTCCTGCTGACCGACGGGCGCAACGACGACGCCGACGGGATCGACCTCGCCACCCTCCTCGCCCAGCTGCGCGCGGAGGACGACCCGCAGCGCCCGGTGCCGGTCATCAGCCTGGTCTACGGGCCGGACGCCGACGCGGCCGCGTTGAAGGCGATCAGCGAGGCCACGGGTGGCGCGACCTACGTCGCGCGGGACCCGCGCCAGGTGGGCCAGATCATGCTGGACGCGTTCGGTCGTCGGGCCTGCCGGCCCGCGTGCTGAGGGATGTCAGCCCGCGCCGACCGCGGTGAAGGCGCACCAGCTGACGAAGGCCCTCGGCTCGTCCTGGTCGATCGCGGTCCGGGCCGCGTGCAACGCCGGCCCGACCGCGACGCCGCGGCCCAGCTGCTCGTGCAAGGCCACCATCAGTGGCACCGCGTCCAGGTCCGGCACCGGGACGACGCTGGCCACCAGGGCAGTGGTGCCCCGGGCCAGCAAGGCACTGACGAACCCGAGCATCTCGTCGCCCTCGTAGGCGACGTCGGCGGCCGAGTCGCAGGCGGCCAGCACCACCCGTCGGGGCGCGAGACCGCGCAGGTCGATCTCGTGCACCGACAGGGGGCCGTCGCCCAGCCGCAGCGCGGAGAACGCCGGGTTGTCCGCCCTGAGGACGCAGTGGCAGGCGAGGTGCACGAGGTCGGCGCCGGCGAGTGCTGCCGTGACCCGGTCGACGCTGCTGTCCGGCGGCGCCAGCACCAGTGCCTCGGGGTGCAAGGCCCGCAACGCCTCGACCTCACGGACCGCGCCCGGCAATCCCGGGCCGGCGACGAGCACCGTGGTGCCGAGGTGGGGCGCCTCGGCCGAGTGGAGGGTGCGCACCCATTGCGCCGCGGACGGCGACAGCGAGACGGGGCCGTCGAGCAGGGCCGACCACGGGACTCGCCACAGCGAGCTGGACGGGACGACCACGTGCTCGGGGGCATCGGGCAGCCGGAGCGGCTCGATGAGCAGCGCCCGCAGCCGGCCGAGGGCCAGGTCGGCCCCGGCGCGGGCCAGCGCACCGGCCCGTGGCGAGGCGGGCGCTGCCATCCGGCGCAGCGCGAACAGCAGCGCCGAGGCCTCCCGCTCGACGGCGGCCAGCGGGCCCAGGTCGACGAGCCGGGCCCGGCGAGCGCTCAGGACCGTGGCGAACAGCAGCCCGTCCAGCCGGCCGTACTCCACCAGGACGCGTTGGCCCAGTGCGGACCGCAGCACCGGCCTGGGGACCGCGCCGGCCGGTGCCGGTGCGGTGCTGTGCTGCGACCAGGTGGCCCGACGGGCTCGGCGCTCCAGGTCACGGACCCGGGCCAGCAGGGCGGGTGGCTCGCTGTCGCCGGCCTCCCGGCTGCGGTCGAGCTCGGCGTGCGCGGCCCGGAGCGCGGCCAGGTGGTCGTCCTGGTCGTCCACCGGCTCCGGGTCGACCGCGACCAGGGCGGCTGCCCGGGTGAGCTCCATCCACTGGAGCACCCGGGTGGCCGACCCCGTGCTCAGTGCCAGGGCCAGCGCGATCCGGCCCAGCTCGGCGCCGTGGCCGGACGCGAGAGCCCGCAGCTCGGCCGACTCGAACGACGACCGGTGCCCGGCCAGGTCGGCGAGCCCGGCCCGGCAGTGCCGCAGGACCGCGGCGTCGTCCCCGCGGACGCCGGACGCGAGCGCCGCGGCGACCCGGCCGTTCAGCCGGGGCAGCACCGGTGCGGCCCGGGCCATCGACCACGCGGTGTCGAGGTGCATCAGCGCCGCGGCCGGCCGGCCGAGCTGGATCGCTGCGCGGCCCGCCGCCAGGTGCGCCTCGATCGCGGCGGAGGCGATCTGGCGGGACTCCAGGACACCCGCCGCCCGCCGCAGCAAGGTCAGGTCTGCCGCGGTGACCGGCGCCAGGGCGCCGCGCGCCTGGGCAGCCAGCACGTCGGCCTGGGCCGCCCAGGCGGAGCGGTGCTGGGACCGGAACATCCGGGCCGCCCCGCAGGCCACGTCGGCGGCGCGCTCCGGGTCGCCGGACAGCAGCGCCAGCCGGGCCAGCCGCAGCCGGGCCTCCGCCGCCATCAGCACCACGTCCGAGCCGTCCAGCTCGTCGACCGCGGCCCGGCTGGTCGCCAGCGCCTCCGGGAGCAGCCGGAGGTCGACCAGGGCGTCGACGTACTCCAGGTAGTGCTCGGCGAGCGGCAGCCCGGCCGCCGCGTAGAGCCGGGCCGCACTGTCGAACCGGGCCAGGCCCTCGCTGATCCGGCCCGCCTGCACCGAGACCCAGCCGGACGTCTGGGTGACCAGGGCGACGAGAGCCGGCCCGGCGCCGGCCGCGGCCCGGTGCGCCTCGTCCAGCGCGGCGAAGGCCTCGGGTACCCGGCCGTGGACCATCTCGACCAGGGCCAGGTTGTTGGCCACCGTCGCCCTGGTCTCCGGCGCGGCCGTGCCGTCGGCCAGCGCCCGGCGGTAGTAGGTCGCCGCCTCGGTGAGCCGCCCGAGGTTGTGCAGCAGCACGGCGTGCTGCAGAGCGAGCGCCGCGGTGCCGTGGTCGCCGGCCATCGCCTCGGCCAGGTCCAGGTCCCGGCGGGCAGCGGGGATCCGGCCGAGCTCGAGGTTGACCGCGCTGCGCGAGGTGAGGATCTCGACCAGCCGGGCGGACAGGCCGTGCCGGCGGGCCACCCGGGCGGCCTCGTCCAGCAGCGCCTTGGCCCGGCCGTCGGCGAGCCGGGACCGCTCGGCCCACGCCTGCGCGCGCAGGGCCACCACGTGCGCCTCGTGGTCCCGCGACCGGCGGGCCGCGTCGGCCAGCGGCCCGGCCTGACCGGCGTACGTCCCCGGGTCGGTGACAACTCCGCGGTACACGGTCCAGGCCTGCTCGAGCAGGCCGTCCACCGCGTCCGTGGTCACGTACTCACCGTAGACACGTGGTAACAGGACGCGTAAGACAGAACTGATCATTCGTCCCAACCGACGAGGAGCCCTGCCCATGTTCCGAACGCCGCTGCCCGACCCGCGTCCCGACGAGCGGCTGGCCAAGGACTGCGGCCCTCTCGCCCGCCAGCTCGCCCAGCTGGGCAGTGGCGGGGACAAGAGGCTGCGCCGGCACCTCTTCGACCTGCTGGCGCGGCGGCGGGAGGGCGACCCCGAGCTGCCCCGGGTCGGGCTGCTTCCGACCGGCGGTGGCCGCGCTGTGGTCATCACCTGGGGCGAGCTGCTGCTCCGGGCCGAGGACGCCGACCGGCGGCGGGCCGCAGCCCTGATCAAGCGGTTCGGCCTGGACGTGCGCCCGGTCGACTGCCTGCAGGGCCGGGTGGTCCGGTGCGTCAACCGCGACCTGCCGCCAGGGCAGCTGGACCGGCTCGCTCGCCAGCTCCGCGGCCATGGGATCGCGGCCTCGGTCAACCACGTGGCCCCGCTGGCGCCGATCGGCAAAGGTCTGGGCGGCCCGGAGCCGACCCGGGTCCGTCCCGACCACGTCTGGACGGCGCGCGATACCGGTGGCGACAAGGTCATCGTCGCGGTCATCGACACCGGCATCACCGACCAGAAGCGCACCGACGGGTGGCTCACCTCGATCGCTCGCAGCGCGGACAACATCGACCGCCTCGACGCGATCCCGCGCCCGGGAGACGGCTACCTCGACTACGGGGCAGGGCACGGCACGTTCGCGTCGGGCATCGTCGAGCAGGTCGCGCCGGAAGCCGAGATCCGCTCCTACCAGACCCTGGACACCGACGGGATCGCCAGCGAGGTGCAGGTGGCCTGCGCCATGGTGAAAGCCGTGGAGGCGGGCGCGGACATCGTCAACCTCTCGCTCGGCAGCAGCACCGTCGACGACCTCCCGCCGGTGGCCATGGCAGTGGCGCTGGAGATCATCGCGGAGTACGAGGTGCAGCAGGAGCGGGGCGAGCACCGGGCCCTGCTGGTCGCGGCCGCGGGCAACAACGGCGACACGACACCGGTGTGGCCGGCCGCGTTCCGCCGGGTCGTGTCGGTCGCCGGGCTGACGGCGGCCCGGCGCCCGGCCGCCTGGTCCACCCACGGGTTCTGGGTCGACTGCTCGGCGGTGGCCGAGGGTGTCGTGTCGACGTACGTCGAGGGCCAGGAGTCCCCGGAGCTGGACCTCCAGCCGGACAGGTACGGACCGGACCCGTGGGCTTTCTGGTCGGGTACGTCGTTCGCCGCACCCCAGGTCGCCGGTGCGGTGGCCAGGCTGCGGCAGGAAGGCAGCCCGTCCGTGTCGCAGGCGCTGCGCGACCTGCTCAAGTCGGGCCGCCCGCTGCTCGGCTACGGCCAGGCGATCGAGCTGCTGCCGGGCACCGGGGTCTGACCCGCCGGTCCGCTCAGGCCGCCGAGCTGACCGCCGCGACCGGCTGGAACGGCTCGATCCGCCCGCCGTCGGGAAGCAGCATGCCGCCGTCCTCGAACAGCACGACGTGGTTGCACAGCAGGCTCCAGCCCTGGTCGGGGTGGGCGGCGACGACCCGGGCTGCGCCTCGGTCCGGCGCCTGCGCGGTCGCGCACGGTGGCTGGTGCGTGCACATGAGCGGTCTCCTGCGTCTGCTGCCTCCGGCGGTTCCGGACGCGACGGACAGAGCACCGGGGGCGCCGGTCTGATACTCGGCTGCTGCCCCGCGGGCCGTCTTCGTAGACTGCGGTCGGCACACGCCGCCACCCCCGGGAGCCGTCTCGCCCATGTCCGCACCCAACAAGACCTTCGACCCAGTGCAGGTGACTCCCTTGAACCCCGACGAGGTCGACGCCGCCCGCGACGCCGCGCTCGCCGCCATCGCCGCCGCCGCGGACCTGGACGCGCTCAAGTCGGTCCGGCTCGAGCACGCCGGCGACCGGTCTGCACTCGCGCTGGCCAACCGGGAGATCGGGGCGCTGCCACCGGCCGCCAAGGCGGAGGCGGGCAAGCGGGTCGGGGCCGCCCGCCGTGCGGTCACCGAGGCGCTGGCCGCCCGGCAGACCGAGCTGGAGGCGGACCGCGACGCACGGGTCCTGGTCGAGGAGGCTGTCGACGTCACGCTGCCGTGGGACCGGGTCGCTCCCGGCGCCCGGCACCCGTTGACCACGCTGTCCGAGCGGGTGGCCGACCTGTTCCTCGCGATGGGCTACGAGTGGTCCGAGGGCCCCGAGGTCGAGGCCGAGTGGTTCAACTTCGACGCCCTGAACATGCCGCCGGACCACCCGGCCCGCTCCACCCAGGACACCCTGTGGGTCGGCAGCCCGGACTCCGGAGTGGTTCTCCGCACCCAGACCTCGCCGGTGCAGATCCGCACCATGCTGCGCAAGGACCCGCCGATCTACGCCATCTCCCCGGGCCGGGTCTACCGCTCCGACGAGCTGGACGCGACCCACACCCCCGTCTTCACCCAGGTCGAGGGCCTGGTTGTCGACGAGGGCATCACGATGGCCCACCTGCGAGGCACCCTGGACCACTTCGCCGCGGCGATGTTCGGGCCGGGCACCGTGACCCGCCTGCGCCCGGCGTACTTCCCGTTCACCGAGCCGAGCGCCGAGATGGACCTGCGCTGCTGGGTCTGCCACGGCGACTCGGTGGGCAACCCGGACCGCCCGTGCCGCACCTGCTCGTCCGAGGGCTGGATCGAGTGGGGCGGCTGCGGCATGGTCAACCCGCGGGTGCTGGTCGCCTGCGGCATCGACCCGGACCGCTACACCGGCTTCGCGTTCGGCATGGGCATCGAGCGCACCCTGATGTCGCGG
The DNA here is from genome assembly GCA_963728425.1 of uncultured Actinomycetota bacterium. Classification (GTDB taxonomy): domain Bacteria; phylum Actinomycetota; class Actinomycetes; order JACCUZ01; family JACCUZ01; genus JAVEDA01. Next base: position 308,683 of record CAVSKC010000014.1, on the reverse strand, counting down.
CACGGCGCCGAGGACATGCGCGACATGGTGGAGGGCGACGTCCGGTTCGCCCGCCCTTTTGGGACTGAGCTCGATGCGGCCCTTGAGTAGTTGCCACGAGTGCGGAACTGAGCTCTGATGCGGGCGCCGCTGTCCTGGCTGCGGGAGTACGCCGACCTGCCGGCCGACGTCACCGGGCGCGACCTGGCGACCCGGCTGGTCGCGGCCGGCCTCGAGGTGGAGACCGTCGACCGGCCGGGCCACGACATCGACGGACCGGTCGTGCTGGGCCGGGTGCTGTCGTTCCAGGACGAGACCGCGTCCAACGGCAAGACCGTGCGCTGGTGCAACGTGGACGTCGGCGAGGCGGAGCCGCGCGGCATCGTGTGCGGTGCGCCCAACTTCGCCGTCGGTGACCACGTGGTGGTCGCGCTGCCCGGCGCCACCCTGCCGGGTGGCTTCGCGATCGCCGCCCGGAAGACCTACGGACACGTCAGCGACGGCATGATCTGCTCGGCCCGCGAGCTCGGCACCGGGGACGACCACGAGGGCATCCTGGTGCTGCCGGCCGACCTGGTGGGCGACGCCAAGCTGGGCGCCGACGCGGTCGAGCTGCTCGACCTGCGCGACGAGGTGCTCGACATCGCGATCACCCCCGACCGGTCGTACGCGCTGTCCATGCGCGGCCTGGCCCGCGAGGCCGCGACCGCGTACGACGTCGCGTTCCACGACCCGGCGGCGATCGACCCGCTCCCCGTCGACGGCACCGGGCACCCCGGCGTCGTCGTCGACCCGACGGCCGCCGACCGGCTGGTGCTCCGCACGGTCACCGGGCTCGACCCCGCGGCCGGCACGCCGCTCTGGCTGGCCCGCCGGCTGGTCCTGTCCGGCATGCGCCCGGTGTCGCTGGCCGTCGACGTCACCAACTACGTGATGCTCGAGCTGGGCCAGCCGCTGCACGCCTTCGACCGCACCCGCCTGCAGGGCCCGGTGACCGTACGGCGGGCCGAGCCGGGCGAGGTGCTCGAGACGCTCGACCACGTCAGGCGGACGCTCGACCCCGGCGACGTCGTCATCGCCGACGACTCCGGGGCGGTGGGCCTGGCCGGGACCATGGGCGGGCTCACCACCGAGATCGACGCGGCGTCCACCGAGCTCGTGATCGAGGCGGCGCACTTCACTCCGGTCGCCGTGGCTCGGATGGCGCGCCGTCACAAGGTGTCCAGTGAGGCGGCGAAGCGGTTCGAGCGCGGCGTCGACCCCGAGCTGCCGCCGGTCGCCTCGACCCGGGCGGTCCAGCTGCTCGGGCAGCTGGGCGGAGCGGTGCACGTCGGCTCCATCGAGGTCGACCACCCGCGCGCGGTGCGGCACATCGAGCTCGACCCGGCCCGTCCCGGCCGCACCGCCGGGCTGCCGATCGCGGCGCCGGAGGTGGAGCGCCGGCTCGACCCAGGTGGGCTGCGCGGTCGACACCTCCGCGACCGTCTGGTCGATCACGCCGCCGTCCTGGCGGCCCGACCTCGCTCACCCGGCCGACCTCGACGAGGAGGTCATCCGGCTGGTCGGCTACGAGACTGTGCCGTCGGTGCTGCCGCAGGCCCCGCCAGGCCCCGGCTGGGACGAGAGCCAGCGGCTGCGTCGCCGGATCGGCCTCGCCCTCGCGCACGCCGGCTACGTCGAGACACCGTGCTACCCGTTCATCGGCGCGGCCGACCTGGACGGCGCTCGGCCTGGCACCGGACGACGACCGGCGCAACGCCGTCCGGCTGGCCAACCCGCTCAGCGACAGCGAGCCGCTGCTGCGCACCACCCTGCTGCCGGGACTGCTCGCGGCGCTGCGCCGCAACGTCGGCCGGGGGACCGTGAACGTCGCGCTGTTCGAGGTCGGGCCGGTGGTCCGCCCGGGTCCGGGCACGCTGCCGACCGCGCCCCGGCCGTCGGTGGACCGGCGGCCGACCGAGGAGGAGATCGCCGGCCTGGACGCCGCGCTGCCCGCCCAGCCGCGCCGGGTCGCCGTCGTGCTCGCGGGCGAGCGCGAGCGGGCCGGCTGGTGGGGCCCCGGCCGGGCCGCCACCTGGTCGGACGCCGTCGAGGCCGCGCGCCTGGTCGCGCGGCGAGGCCCGGGTCACGGTCGAGGTGGCCAAGCCGACGAGCACGCCCCGTGGCACCCGGGCCGGTGCGCCGTGCTGCGCCGCGACGGCACTGTCGTGGGCCACGCCGGCGAGCTGCACCCGCGGGTCGTCGCCGCCCTCGGCCTGCCCGAGCGCACCTGTGCGATGGAGCTCGACCTCGACCTGCTCGGTGCCGTCACCGACCCGGTCCCCGCGCCGCGGCTGTCCACCTACCCGCCGGCCACCCAGGACGTCGCGCTGGTCGTCGACGCCACGGTGCCTGCCGCCGAGGTGGAGGCAGCCCTGCGGGACGGCGCGGGCGAGCTGCTCGAGTCGGTCCGGCTGTTCGACGTCTACCGCGGCGCCGCAGGTCGGCGAGGGCAAGGCGTCGCTGGCCTGGGCGCTGCGGTTCCGCGCACCCGACCGCACCCTCACCGTGGAGGAGACGAGCGCCGCCCGGGACGCCGCCGTGGCGGAGGCGGCCCGGCGTACCGGCGCGGTCCAGCGCACCTGACCCCGCCCCACCGCCGTCCGGACTCGCGGCACAATCCCAAGATCGTTTCGACTGCGGGCACCGACACGCCGGGCGCTCAGCGGTGGTTGCAACAGTCAGGCGTCGAGGAGCTCCTTGAGCTTCTCGGCGGGAGTGTGCCAGGCGAGGGTTTTGCGGGGGCGGGTGTTGAGCAGTTCTGCGACGTCGTCCAGGTCGGCTTGGCGAGGGCGTCGAAGTCGGTCTTGCCCTTGGGGAAGTACTGGCGTAGCAGCCCGTTGGTGTTCTCGTTGCTGCCGCGCTGCCAGGGGCTGTGGGGTCGCAGAAGTAGACCGGGCACGCCGGTCGCGACGGTGAAGGAGGCGTGGCCGGCCATCTCGTTTCCCTGGTCCCACGTCAAGGTCCGGCGCAGCGCGGCCGGGCAGCGCGCCGATGGCCTCGGAGACCGCGGCGATCACCGGTTCGAGGTGCGCCCGTCGGCAGGTGGCGCAGCAGCACGAACCGGGTGCTGCGTTCGACCAGGGTGACGATCGCGGACTTCCCGGCGGCGCCGATGACCAGGTCACCCTCCCAGTGGCCCGGCACGGCCCGGTCCGCTGCCTCGGCCGCGCGTTGGGAGACATTCAGACCCAGCCAGGGGCGGCCGGAGCGCACCGGCGCCCGCCGCCTGAGCCCGCGGCCGGCGCCGGACTCCGCCCGGAGCGCAACGCGACCTGCTCCGCAGCTCGGCCCGCAGGTTCCCGCGGGCCTGCACATAGATCGCCTGGTAGATCGTCTCGTGGGACACCAGCAGCTCCGGACGGTCGGGGAACATCCGGGTCAACCATCCCGCGATCTGCTGCGGGGACCACCCCCGGCGCAGCTTGCCCAGCACGATCGTGCGCAGCAACGGCTGAGCCACCAGCCGGGCCTGGCGCGGCGTCGCCGCCGCTGGTCGCCTTGGGCTGGGCCCAGTTCGCGTGGTAGCCCAACTTGCCGGAACCGTTGCGGACCAGCTCCCGGCTGATCACCGACGCGACCCGGCCGATCCGGCCGGCCAGCGACCGCATCGACTCCTCGGTCTGCCGCCGATGCCGCGCATGCCACCAACGATCAATCTCAAGCCGCTCCGAAAACGACAACGCACGTCCCACCACACACCTCCGGTCTCAGCCACAGTCCGCCGACTGTGCATCCACCGTTACCCCAAGCCGGTTCCACCGGCGTGTCGGGCCTCCAGGCGTCGCAAACGATCTCTGCATGGGAGGCGGCCGTGCGGAAGACTGCGCGGGTGAGCCTGGTCGGGCAGGTCGCGCTCGTCACCGGCGCCGGGCGCGGCATCGGTCGCGAGCTGGCCCTCGCGCTGGCCGGCGAGGGTGCGGCCGTCGGTCTCGTGGGGCGCAGTCGCGGCCCGCTCGACGCGGTGCTGCGGGAGGTCGCTGCGGCCGGTGGCCGCGCCGTGGCCGTGCCCGCCGACGTGACCCAGCGCGACCAGGTCCGCGCCGCGGTGGACACGGTGACCCGCGACCTCGGCCCGGTCGACCTGCTGGTGAGCAACGCCGGTTTGCGGGAGCGGGGGCCCGCGCTGCCGTGGCAGGCCGACCCGGACGACTGGTGGCGGGTGGTCGAGACCAACCTGCGCGGCCCGTTCCTGCTCGCCCACGCGGTGCTGCCGGCGATGGTGGCCCGCGGCTCCGGGCGGGTGCTGCACCTGGGCAGCGGGATGGGACACACGCCGCGGCCGGAGTGGTCGGCCTACGGCGACGTCGAAGGCCGGGCTCGGCCGGCTCACCGACACCCTCGCGGCAGCCCTCGAGGGCACCGGCGTCGTCGTGGTCGAGATGAGCCCGGGGCTGGTCCGCACCGACATGACCGAGACGATGTGGGGACCGCCCGACGAGCAGGCGTGGACCCCGGTGGAGGCGATGACGACGGCGGTGCTGCGGTTCGCCCGCGGCGAGCTCGACCCGCTGCACGGACGGTTCGTGCACGCCGCCCGGGACGACCTCGATGCGCTGCTGGCGGCCGCGGGGGCAGATCGCGGACCGGGACGCCCGCACGTTGCGGCTGCGGCCGTACGGCGACGACGACCCGCTCGGCTGAGTCGCGCGTCACACCAGGATCGGCGCGTCTCCGGCGGCCACCGCCGCCTCCTGCAGCAGGATCTTCTCGGCCTGCCGGTGCCGGCGGTCGGCGTCGGCCGGGCTGTCGCCGACCGCGGTCAGGCCGATCCGGCCGAGCTCGGTGAGCGAGCTGATCATGTGCAGGACGACGCCGGTCTGGCGGGCCTGGTCGAAGTGCAGTCCGTGCCGCGCCACGATGTCGAACAGGTCGTCGACGCTCAGCCCGCGCAGCGAGGGTGACTCCAGGTGATCGGTGGCCACCAGGTGCCGCTCGGCGCCGGCCGGAGTCCGGAACAGGCCGGTCTCCGCGTCGTACCGCCCGTCGGTCAGGAACTGCAGGGTCAGGAACGGGTGGGTCGTGCCGCCCTTGCGGAGGTTGATCTCGATCGCGAAGACGTCCCAGCTCCCGTCGGTGTCCGACGGACCGCGACGAAGTCGATGGCGAACCGGCCGAGCACCCCCTCGTTCGCCAGCCGGGCTCCGACCGTGCGCGCCTCGGCCGAGATGGCTCGGGCGTAGGCGAAGTCGGCCGGGAACTTCGCGCCGAGGTAGCTCTGCCCGCACGGACCGCCCAGCAGCTGGTCGTGGGTCGAGAGCAGCTCGACGTCGCCGCCCGGGCAGCACGCGCAGCTGCACGCTCGGACTGCGCACCTCGGTGCCGGTCACGTGCTGCTCGACGATGCCGCCGCGCTCGGCGAGCTTCGCGACGTACGCCGTCGAGCGGCACGTCGGGACTCTCCAGCCGCATCGCCCGAAACCGCGTCGCGCGACCTCCCCGCGCTCGGCAGCCGACGCCCGCCGGCGGCCAGGCCGGCCAGGTCGACGAAGGCGTTGCCGGCCCCTGACACGCCCTCGTTCAGCTTGACGATCGCGCTCGCGCTCATGGCCGGTTCGCGGCCCGCATGGCCGAGCAGCGCGTCGGTCACGTCCTCGAGGGTGTGCAGGTTCTCGTGACCCGAGCGGGTGACGCACGCCCTCCTCGGCGAACAGCCGGCGGCAGCCGCTCTTGGTCCCCAGTCGGACGAGCCGCGGGTCGGCCCCGTACATGGGGATCCCCAGGCGACAGCGCGACGTCGCGCTCGAGCGGCGGTCGTGTTGTACGGGATCAGATGCGACCGGGTGCGGTCCGGCACGAGCTCGGCGATGTGGCGCAGCAGCCGCGGGCGCTCCAGCAGCTTCTCGCGACAGCGGGCGCGGAGTGGAGTCGCCGACAGCGACCAGGTGCAGCCGCGCCCGCGCGTGGCTCGGGATGACGCCGGGCAGCAGGGCCAGGTAGTACTCCACGATCGTCGGGCGGATCGGCATCGAGGTGATGTAGACCATCTGCAGCCGAGGCTGGCGCAGCAGCAGGAGCAGGAAGAGGAACCGCTCCTCCATCGCCTGCGTCAGCGCCCCGCTGCCCTCCGTGACGCGGTCCAGCGTGACCGACGGCAGCACGACGACCGACTCGCCGGCCCGGTTGAGGCGCATGGCGTTCCACACGTCGGCCATCCGCGGTCTGCAGCTGGTCGAACCGGGCGTAGCGCTGCTCCTCGTCGAGGTCGGCGAGGGTCAGGCCGCTCGGCCGGTCGCTGCCGCTCGGTCATCACGTCGACACCTGGGCGGCGTCGAGTCCCCGGACGGAGAACACCGACACCGGCCGGCTGAAGCCGCGCAGGGTCAGGTCGCCGACCGGATCGGTCGACCGCCGCTGTCCCGCCGACGGCCGCCGTGGACCCGTTGGGTGACGTAGGATCTCCCACGGCGCGGCCTCGGCGCACAGCCGCGCGGCCAGTTGGTCACGCTGCCGATGGCGGCGTAGTCGAACCGGCCCTCGAACCCGATCCGGCCCAGGGTCGCGTAGCCCTGAGCGATGCCGATCGAGAACGCCAGGTCGTGACCGCGGCGCGTCCAGCTCGCCGGCGAGGTCGCGGATGCGTCCGCGCATCGCCACGGCCATCCCCACGGCCCGCTTCGGCGGCGTCGTCGCACGGCAGCGGGTCGTTGAAGAAGACCATCAGCGCCGTCGCCGGTGAACCGCTCGAGAGTGCCCTCGTAGCGCGGTGACCAGGTCGCCCAGCGCGGCGTAGTACTCGCCCAGGACGGCCATCACCTCCTCCGGCTCGCTGGTCTCGGCGAACGGCGTGAAGCCGGCGGAGGTCGCAGAACAGCACGACGATCTCGCGGCGGTGGCCCTCGAGGACCGACTCGTCCCCGTCCCGCATCACCAGCTCGGCGACCTGCGGCGACAGGAACCGGCGCAGCCGGCCGACCCGCTCCAGCTCCGGCCACCTGCTCGGCCACCCGCTGTCTCGAGCTCTCGGTTCCACGTCTGCCAGCTCGGCGGCCTGGCGCTCGATGGTCTCGTGGTAGCGGCTTGACCCGCACCAGCGACCGGACCCGGGCGAGCAGCTCGGACTGGTCGAACGGCTTGGTGACGAAGTCGTCCGCCCCGGCCTCGGTCGCGCGCAGCTTCTCCTGCTGGCCGCTCGCCGTGATCATCACGACCGGCAGGAAGGCGGTTGCCGGGTCGGCGCGGATCCGGCGGCAGACCTCGTAGCCGTCCATGCCGGGCATCAGGATGTCGAGCAGGACGACGTCGGGCCGCTCCTCGCGGAGGAGTCTGCAGCGCTTCCTCGCCGGACGACGCCGCCGACGACGCGGTAGCCGCGCGGCGTCAGCACCGCGTCCAGCAGCCGCCGTGTTGCGGTGCCTGGTCGTCGACGACCAGCACGCACGCCGTCGTCACCTTCGTCGGTCATCAGCGTCTGCCTCTCCACGCGCGAGGTAGCCGCGCACCTGCCCGGGCAGGGCGCAGCACGCTCCAGCGGTTTGGTCGAGGTAGCCGTCGAAGCCGGCGTTGACGGCGCCCGCTCCCGGTCCTCCGCCATCGCGTACGCCGTCACGGCGACCACCGGCACGCGCGCCGTGAGCGCGGGCTGCCCGCAGCAGGTGCAGCGCCTCGGTGCCGTCCATGCCGGGCAGCCCGAGGTCCATCAGGATCAGGTCCGGCGGCTGTCCGTGCGCGAGCGCGACGCCCTGCTCGCCGGTGCGGGCCTCCACGACGACGTAGCCCGCGATGCTGCAGGACGTCGCGGACCAGCTTGAGGTTGCGGTCGTTGTCCTCGACCACGAGGATCCGTCGCCGCGGTCATGCCGGCGCCCGCGTCCGTCGCGGCCGAGCCGCCGAGCGGCACGACCTCGGGCCAGCGCCGTCGAGCACGTCGTCCCGGCTCACCGGTTTGACGAGGTACGCGGCCGCGCCCAGCGCCATCGCCTGCGGCGCGCTCGTCCAGGACCGACACGACGACCACCGGCGTTGGCCGCGACTCGGGATCCGCCTTCAGCGCCGCGCAGCACCTCCCAGCCGTCCATGCCCGGGAGCCGGATGTCCAGGACGACGGCCGCCGGCCGGTCGCCGGCGTACGGCGGCCAGGCCGTCGAGCCCGTCGCGGGCCACGCGACGACCGGTAGCCGCTGCCCTCGAGGTAGGCGCGTCAGCAGGTCCACCGAGCTGGGGTCGTCCTCGACGACCAGCACCACCGGACCGCGCCGGCCGTCGTGGCCGGCAGCGTCGGGCCGTCGGCCGGCCCGGCCCGAGCGGGAGCGGAAGCCGAAGGTGCTGCCGGCGCCGACCTCGCTGTCGAGCCACGATCTCGCCCGCCGTGCAGCTCGACGATGCGCCGGCACAGCGTCAGGCCCAGCCCGGTGCCCTCGCTCCGGCTCGCGGACCGGCCAGCCCTGCTGGAAGGAGTCGAAGATGCGCTCCGGTCCGTCGGCGCGGGATGCCGATCGCCGGTGTCCGACGACCGTGCACCTCGAGCTCGTCGCCGTCGACGGTGGCGCGACACGTCACCGTGCCCGCCCTCCGGGGTGAACTTCACCGCGTTCGACAGCAGGTTGAGCAGCACCTGCATGAACCGGAGCTCGTCGGCGTGCAGCCGGGCAGACTCGCGGCCCGACGTCGGCGGTCGAGCCGGATGCCGTGCGCGGTGGCGCGCTCGCGCATCATCGACAGCGCGTTCTCCAGGACGGCGCGCGACGTCGAACGTCCGTGCAGCTCCAGCTCCATCGCGCCCGGCCTCGACCTTGGACAGGTCCAGCACGTCGTTGAGCAGCTCGAGCAGGTGCCGGCCGGAGCCAGGATGTCGCGGAGGTACTCCTCCTGCCGCTCGTTGAGGTCGCCGAACATCCGCTCGAGCAGCACCTCGGAGAAGCCGATCACCGCGTTCAGCGGCGTGCGCAGCTCGTGCGACATGCTCGCGAGGAACTCCGACTTGTGCCGGCTGGCGACCTCCAGCTCGGCGCTGCGGAGCTCCAGCGCCCGGACGAGGTGCGCGTTGCGGATGGCGACCGCGGCGTGCGCGGCGAACGCGGTCAGCAGGGTGGTCTCGCGCTCGTCGAACGGCTCGACCTCGCGTGCGCCACAGGTTGAGGACACCGACCAGGTCGTCGTCCAGCAGCAGCGGCGCGCGCCACCACGGTGCGGAACCCGGCCACCCGCTGGGCGTCGCCGCGCTCGTACGACTCGTCGAGCAGGACGTCCTCGATCTGCCCGGGCACCGCGGGAGAGCCCGACCCGACCGCTCAGCGTGCCCTGGGCCCAGCGCGAACGGGTGCGCAGGATGTAGGCCGACACCTCCGCGGGGACGCCGGAGGTCCGGGCGACCCGGTAGACGTCGCCGTCCAGCAGGTAGATCAGGGCCGCGTCGGCCCGGCAGAGCTGGCGCGCCGCGTCGACGACCGCGCCCAGGATCGCGTCCAGGTCCGATCCGGACCGGCCGAGCACCGCGAGCACCTCGCTGGTCGCGGCCAGGTGCTCGCGGGCCTCGGCGAGGTCGCGCTGCAACAGGTCAGCGACGTCGTCGTTCCCCGCCCGGTCCGCCACGTGGCCTCCGCTCCGTCCTGCCAGCATGCTCCGGGTCAGCGACCCGACAACGGGCCCTGGCATGATGTCCGCCCATGCCCGAGACGTCCCCACCCACCGAGCCCGGCCTGCCGACCGTCCGCGAGTTCTGGGACACCCAGTCGTCCCGCTCGACGAGGACCCTGACCACGGGCTGCGCGACCCCGCCGCCCGGGCGGCCTGGCGGGCGCACCTGACCCAGTGGCTGCCCGAGCCACCCGCCACCGTGCTCGACCTCGGCTGCGGCACCGGCTCGCTGTCCCTGCTGGCGCTGGAGGCCGGCCACCGGGTGCGCGGGGTGGACCTGTCCCCGGCCATGGTGGCCGAGGCGACCGCCAAGTGCGCCGGGCTCGATGCCACCTTCACCGTCGGCGACGCCGCCGACCCGCCGGCAGCCGGGCCGGTGGACGCGGTCCTCGCCCGGCACCTGCTGTGGACGCTGCCCGACCCGCACGCCGCCCTGCGGCGCTGGCTCGGCCTGCTCCGGCCGGGCGGCCGGCTGGTGCTCGTCGAGGGGCGGTGGTGGCCGGCCGGCGCGGTGCAGCCCTACGCGCAGGGCACCGAGACCATGCCGTGGCAGGGCGGCGTCCGGGCCGAGGACCTGGTGGCCGCGCTGGACCCGCTGGTCGAGCGGCTCGAGGTCGTCTGCCTGAGCAGCGAGTCGGCTCTCTGGGGCCGGGACGTCGACGACGAGCGGTACGCCGTGGTGGCGACGGCGGCCACCGGCTGAGAACCCGTTTGCATGAGGATGCGGAACAACGCATACTCATGCAGGTGGGACGGAGAGCGGCGGTGGCGGGAGCCAGCGGCTACGCGGGCGGCGAGCTGCTGCGGCTGCTGCTGGGCCACCCCGAGCTGTCGGTCGGCCCGGTGGCGGCGGGGACGGCGGCCGGGCGGCCGGTCACCGACCTGCACCCCCAGCTGCCGCAGCTCGCGGGCACCACCTTCGCCCCGACCGAGCCGGCCGTGCTGGCCGACGCCGACCTGGTCTTCCTCGCGCTGCCGCACGGGCAGTCCGCCGCGCTGGTCGCGCAGCTGCCCGCCGAGCTGCCGGTCGTGGACCTCGGTGCCGACTTCCGGCTCACCAGCCCGGCCGCCTGGCAGGCCTACTACGGCAGCCCGCACGCCGGCAGCTGGCCCTACGGGCTGCCCGAGCTGCCCGGCGCCCGGGCCGCGCTGGCCGGGGCCAGCCGGGTGGCCAACCCCGGCTGCTACGCCACCTCGGTCGCGCTGTCCCTGGCGCCGCTGCTCGCAGCCGTCCTGGTCGAGCCGGCCGACGTCGTCGTGGTGGCCTCCTCCGGTACGTCGGGCGCCGGCCGCGCCGCCACCGCAGCACTGCAGGCCAGCGAGGTGATGGGCGCCCTGTCGACGTACAAGGCGGGTGGGGTGCACCAGCACACCCCGGAGATGGAGCAGTCGCTGACGGCGGCCGCCGGCGTCGACGTGACGCTGTCGTTCACGCCGGTCCTGGCACCGATGCCGCGCGGGATCCTCGCCACCAGCACGGCCCGGCTTGCTGCGGGCACCACGGTCGAGCAGCTGCGGGACGCGCTGCACGCGGCGTACGACGACGAGCCGTTCGTGCACGTGCTGCCCGAGGGGAGCTGGCCGACGACGGCCGCGACGCTGGGCAGCAACAGCGTGCACCTGCAGGTGGCCGCCGACACCCACAGCGGCCGGGCCGTCGTGGTCGCCGCCCTGGACAACCTGGTCAAGGGCGCGGCCGGCCAGGCGCTGCAGAACGCCAACCTGGTCCTCGGCCTGGCCGAGACCGCCGGCCTGCCCGTGAACGGCGTCGCGCCATGAGCGTCACCGCGGCCCACGGGTTCCGCGCCGCCGGCGTGGCCGCAGGGCTGAAGTCCAGCGGACTGCTCGACGTCGCGCTGGTCGTCAACGACGGCCCCGAGCACGCCGCCGCGGCGGTGTTCACCGGCAACCGGGTCAAGGCCGCGCCGGTCGTCTGGTCGCAGCAGGTGGTGCGGGACGGCCGGGTCGACGCCGTCGTCCTCAACTCCGGCGGCGCCAACGCCTGCACCGGCCCGGCCGGCTTCCAGGACACCCACGCCACCGCGGAGTGGGTGGCGATGGCACTCGAGCTGTCGGCCGGTGACGTCGCCGTCTGCTCGACCGGCCTGATCGGCGACCGCCTGCCGATCGACCGGCTGCTCGCCGGTGTCGACGCGGCCGTGCCGCTGCTGGCGGTGTCCGGAGCCGACGACGCGGCCCGCGCGATCATGACCACCGACTCGGTGCCCAAGCAGTCGCTCGCCGTCGGTGCCGGCGGCTTCCTCGTCGGCGGGATGGCCAAGGGCGCAGGCATGCTCGCGCCCGGGCTGGCCACCATGCTGGTCGTCCTCACCACCGACGCGGTCGTCCCGGCCGACCGGCTGGACGCGGTGCTGCGGCGGGCGACCAGCACGACGTTCGACCGGGTCGACTCCGACGGCTGCATGTCCACCAACGACACCGTGCTGCTGCTCGCGTCCGGCGCGTCCGGGGTCGCACCCGGCGACGAGGCCCTGCTCGCGGCGGTGGAGTCGGTGTGCGCCGACCTGGCCCGGCAGCTGGTCGACGACGCCGAGGGGTCGACGAAGAGCATCGCGGTGACCGCGACCCGTGCGGCGACGGTCGACGACGCGGTGACGGTCGCCCGCTCGGTGGCCCGCAGCAACCTGCTCAAGTGCGCCATCCACGGCGAGGACCCCAACTGGGGCCGGGTCCTCAGCGCGGTCGGCACCACCGACGCCGCGTTCCAGCCCGAGCACCTCGCAGTTGCTCTCAACGGCGTGTGGGTCTGCCGGGACGGCGCCGCGGCCGAGGACCGGGCCAAGGCCGACCTCTCGGCCCGCGAGGTCACCATCACCGTGGACCTCGGCGCCGGCGACGCCGAGGCGACGGTCTGGACCAACGACCTCACCGCCGAGTACGTGCACGAGAACTCGGCGTACTCGCACATGAACAGACACGCGAAGGCACTCGAGAAGGCCAACGTCCTGGTCGACGCGCTGCCCTGGCTGGAGCGCTTCCACGGCCGGACGATCGTGGTGAAGTTCGGCGGCAACGCGATGACCGACCAGGCGCTGCAGGAGGCCTTCGCCGAGGACGTGGTCTTCCTGCGGTACGTCGGCATGCGACCGGTCGTCGTGCACGGTGGTGGCCCGCAGATCACCCGGCAGCTCGAGCGGCTCGGCATCGCCAGCGTCTTCGAGTCCGGTCATCGCGTCACGACCCCCGAGGCGATGGACGTCGTGCGGATGGTGCTCGTCGGCCAGGTGCAGCGCGAGATCGTCGGCCTGGTCAACGCGCACGGGCCGTTCGCGGTCGGGCTCTCCGGCGAGGACGCCAACCTGTTCACCGCCGAGCCGCACCACCTCGAGGTCGACGGCGAGCGGGTCGACCTCGGGCTGGTCGGCAACGTCGTCAAGGTCGAGCCCGGCGTGGTCCAGGGGCTGGTGGCCGACGGCCGCATCCCGATCGTCTCCAGCGTCGCCCGCGGGACGGCCGGCGAGATCTACAACGTCAACGCCGACACCGCCGCGGCCGCTCTCGCCGTCGCGCTCGGCGCCGAGAAGCTCGTCGTGCTGACCGACGTCGAGGGCCTCGTACGGCGACTGGCCGACCGACGGCAGCGCACCGTCGCCGGACGACGTCATCTCCAGCATCACGGCCGACGAGCTCGAGGCGATGCTGCCCACCCTGTCGACGGGGATGGTGCCGAAGATGGACGCCTGCCTGCGCGCGGTGCGCGGGGGAGTGCCGAAGGCGCACGTCATCGACGGCCGGGTCCCGCACGCGCTGCTCGTCGAGGTCTTCACCGACGAGGGCGTCGGCACCGAGGTGCACCCATGAGCCGCTGGTCGGAGGTCGATGCTGCCGACGTACGGCGAGCCGACGCTGACGCTCGTGCGCGGCGACGGCGCGAAGGTCTGGGACGACGACGGCAACGCCTACGTCGACCTGGTCGCGGGCATCGCGGTCAACGCCCTCGGCCACGCGCACCCGGCGGTCGTCGCGGCGGTCAGCCGGCAGGTGGCGACGCTCGGACACACCTCGAACCTGGTCGCCAACGAGCCCTCGATGCGTCTCGCCGAGCGGCTGCTCGCACTCACCGGCCGGGACGGCCGGGTGTTCTTCGCCAACAGCGGCGCCGAGGCGAACGAGGCGGCCTTCAAGATGGCCCGGCGCACCGGCCGGCCCACCGTCGTGGCCGCGGACGGCGCGTTCCACGGCCGCACCATGGGCGCGCTCGCCCTGACCGGGCAGCCGGCCAAGCGGGCACCGTTCGAGCCGCTCCCCGGCGGCGTCTCCTTCGTCCCGTACGGCGACGCCGCCGCCCTCACGGCCGCGGTCGACGGCAGCACGGCCGCCGTCGTCCTCGAGCCGGTGCTCGGCGAGGGCGGCGTGGTGCCGGCGCCGGCCGGCTACCTGGAGACCGCGCGCGAGGTCACCCGCGGCCAGCGGTGCGCTGCTCGTGCTCGACGAGGTGCAGACCGGCATCGGCCGCACCGGCGCGTGGTTCGCCCACCAGACCGCACGGCGTCGAGCCGGACGTCCTGACCCTGGCCAAGGGCCTCGGCGGCGGGCTGCCGGTCGGCGCCTGCCTCGCCTTCGGCGACGCGGCCGCGCTGCTGCAGCCCGGCCAGCACGGCACGACCTTCGGCGGCAACCCGGTGTCCTGCGCGGCGGCCCTCGCGGTGCTCGACACGATCGAGGCCGACGGCCTGCTGGAGCGGGCCGAGGCGCTCGGGGAAGGCGCTGTCGGCGGGCATCAGCGGCCTGGGCCACCCGCTGGTCGCGGCCGTGCGCGGCGCCGGGCTGATGCTCGGCATCGTGCTGACCGCGCCGGTCGCGGCCGAGGTCGAGGCGGCGGCTCGCCGGCACGGGTTCCTGGTCAACGCGGTCGCGCCCGACGTCGTACGGCTGGTGCCGCCGCTCGTCCTCACCGACGACGCAGGCCGACTCGTTCCTCGGCGCCCTCCCGGCGGTCCTCGACGCGGTTAGCGTCGCGGCGACCCCCACTGACGGAGAGGACGCCCCGTGACCCGGCACTTCCTGCGTGACGACGACCTGACGCCCGACGAGCAGGTCGAGGTGCTCGACCTGGCCGACGCGATGAAGGCGGACCGGCTCGGCCGACAGCCGCTGGCGGGGCCGCGGGCCGTGGCCGTCCTGTTCGACAAGCCGTCGACCCGGACCCGGGTGTCGTTCTCGGTCGGCATCGCCGAGCTCGGCGGCTACCCGCTGGTCATCGACGCGCAGTCCAGCCAGCTCGGCCGGGGCGAGCCGATCGAGGACACCACCCGGGTCCTGGACCGCCAGTGCGCGGCGATCGTGTGGCGCACCTTCGGCCAGGACCGGATCGAGGCGATGGCCTCGGTGAGCCGGGTCCCGGTCGTCAACGCGCTGACCGACGAGTTCCACCCGTGCCAGATCCTGGCCGACCTGCAGACGGTGCGGGAGCACAAGGAGCGCTGGCCGGCCTGACGCTGACCTACCTCGGCGACGGGGCCAACAACATGGCCCACTCCTACCTGCTCGGCGGCGCCACCGCGGGGATGCACGTGCGGATCGGCTCGCCCGACGGCTACGACCCGGACCCGGTGGTCCTGGCCCGCGCGCAGCAGATCGCCGCAGCGACCGGCGGCTCGGCGCAGCAGGTGCGCGACCCGACGCGGCAGTGCGACGGCGCCGACGTGCTCGCCACCGACACCTGGGTCTCGATGGGGCAGGAGGGCGAGTCCGGCGACCGGTCCGCGCCGTTCGTGCCCTACGCGGTCGACGAGGCCGCGCTGGCCCGGGCCGCGCAGGACGCCGTCGTGCTGCACTGCCTGCCGGCGTACCGCGGCAAGGAGATCGCCGCCGCGGTCATCGACGGGCCGCAGAGCGTCGTCTGGGACGAGGCCGAGAACCGGCTGCACGCGCAGAAGGCGCTGCTCACCTGGCTGCTGGAACGGCGCGTGAGTGCTCCGTGACCCAGCTGGCCACCCCAAGACCGCCCGGCACCGGCGGATCGTCGAGCTGCTCGAGACCCGGCCGGGTGCACTCGCAGGGCGAGCTCGCCGGCTGCTCGCCGACGACGGCATGGAGGTCACCCAGGCCACGCTGTCCCGCGACCTCGACGAGCTCGGCGCCGTCCGGATCCGCGACGGCGACGGCGACCTGGTCTACGCCGTGCCGGCCGAGGGCGGCGACCGCACGCCGCGGGCGGCCCCGCCGACGGCGAGGCGGCCGGCCGGCTGGCCCGGCTCGCCGCCGAGCTGCTGGTGTCGCGCGGACGCGTCGGCCAACCTCGTGGTGCTGCGCACCCCGCCCGGGCGCCGCCCAGTTCCTCGCCTCGGCAATCGACCGCGCGGCCCTGGCCGACGTGCTCGGCACCATCGCCGGTGACGACACCGTGCTGGTGATCGCCCGCGACCCCACCGGCGGCGCCGCCCTCGCGGCCCGCCTGCTCGACCTGGCCATCACACCCGCACCTCGACAAGGAGAACAGCTCGTGAGCGAGCGCGTCGTACTTGCCTACTCCGGAGGACTCGACACCTCCGTCGCCATCGGCTGGATCGCCGAGGAGACCGGGCGCCGAGGTGATCGCCGTCGCGGCCGACGTCGGCCAGGGCGGCGAGGACCTCGACGCGATCCGCCAGCGAGCCCTGGCCTGCGGCGCCGTCGAGTCGCGTCGTGCTCGACCTCAAGGAGGAGTTCGCCGACGACTACTGCCTGCCCGCGCTGCAGGCCAACGCCCTCTACATGGACCGCTACCCGCTGGTCTCCGCGCTGTCCCGGCCGGTGATCGTCAAGCACCTGGTCGAGGCCGCGCGCTACCACGGCGCCCGACCGTGGCGCACGGCTGCACCGGCAAGGGCAACGACCAGGTCCGGTTCGAGGTCGGCATCGGCGCGCTCGCCCCCGACCTCGAGGTGATCGCGCCGGTCCGCGACTCGGGCATGACCCGGGACAAGGCGATCGCGTTCGCCGAGGAGAAGGCCCTGCCGATCGACGTCACCAAGAAGTCGCCGTACTCGATCGACCAGAACCTCTGGGGCCGGGCCGTGGAGACCGGCTTCCTCGAGGACATCTGGAACGCGCCGATCGAGGACGTCTACGACTACACCGCGGACCCGGCCGTCGCCGCGGGACGCCGGACGAGGTCGTCATCACCTTCGACCGCGGTGTCGCCGGTCGGCGATCGACGGCCGGCCGGTGACGCGTGCTGCAGGCCGTGCTCGAGCTCAACGCGCGGGCCGGCGCGCAGGGCGTCGGGCGGCTCGACCTGGTCGAGGACCGGCTGGTCGGCATCAAGAGCCGCGAGGTCTACGAGGCGCCCGGCGCGATCGCGCTGATCACCGCCCACCAGGAGCTGGAGAACGTCACCGTCGAGCGCGACCTGGCCCGCTTCAAGCGCACCGTCGACCAGCGGTGGGGCGAGCTGGTGTACGACGGCCTGTGGTTCTCGCCGCTCAAGCGGTCCCTGGACGCCTTCGTCGACGGAGGCCAACGCAGCACGTCACCGGCGACGTCCGGCTGACCCTGCACGGCGGCCGGGCGGTGGTGACCGGCCGGCGCAGCGAGGCCTCGCTCTACGACTTCGAGCTGGCGACCTACGACACCGGCGACACCTTCGACCAGACCCTGGCCAAGGGCTTCGTCGAGCTGTGGGGCCTGCCCAGCAAGATGGCCGCCCGCCGCGACCAGCGCGTCGCCGGCACCGGCACCGCCACCGCCCCGCCACCCAGCCGCCCACCCCCTGATCGGCGTCGACCACGTATGGCAGGCGTATGGGACCTTGCGAGGTCTGTGCGCCTCGCAAAGTACCGACCCACCTGCCATACGTGGTCGACTGAGCAGAGGATGATCGAGGCGTGAGCGAGGACCAGGACGGCGGCGCACCGACCCGGCTGTGGGGCGGGCGGTTCGGCGGCGGCCCGAGCGACGCGCTGGCCCGGCTGTCGGTGAGCGTGCACTTCGACTGGCGGCTCGCGCCGTACGACCTGGCCGCCTCGCGGGCGCACGCCCGGGTGCTGCACCGCGCGGGCCTGCTCGACGACGACCGAGCTCGGCCAGATGCTCGGCGCGCTCGACGACCTCGACGCCGCGGTGCAGGGACGGGACGTTCCGGCCGACGGTCGACGACGAGGACGTGCACACCGCGCTCGAACGCGGCCTGCTCGAGCGGCTCGGCGCGCTCGGCGGCAAGCTGCGGGCCGGCCGCAGCCGCAACGACCAGGTCGCCACCGACCTGCGGCTCTACCTGCGCGACGCGGCCCGGCAGGTCGCTGCTCGGCGTCGCCGAGCTGGAGACGGCGCTGATCGGCCTGGCCGAGCGCCACCGAGGCACCGCGATGCCCGGGCATGACCCACCTGCAGCACGCCCAGCCGGTGCTGCTCGCCCACCACCTGCTCGCCCACGTGCACGCGCTTCAAGCGGGACGTCGAGCGGCTGCGTCGACTGGGACCGCCGCGCCGCCCTCAGCCCGCTCGGCGCCGGCGCGCTGGCCGGGCTCGTCGCTGCCGCTGGACCCGGACGCGGTCGCCGCCGAGCTGGGCTTCACGCGGCCGATCGCCAACTCCATCGACGCCGTGTCGCGACCGCGACTTCGTCGCCGAGTTCTGCTTCGTCGCCGCGCTGATCGGCGTGCACCTGTCGCGGCTCGGCGAGGAGATCGTGCCTGTGGGCCACCACGGAGTTCGGCTGGGTCGAGCTCGACGACGCCTACGCCACCGGCTCGTCGATCATGCCGCAGAAGAAGAACCCCGACGTCGCCGAGCTGGCCCGGGGCAAGTCCGGCCGGCTGGTCGGCAACCTGATCGCGCTGCTCACCACGCTCAAGGGCCTGCCGCTCGCCTACGACCGCGACCTGCAGGAGGACAAGGAGCCGGTCTTCGACTCGGTCGAGCAGCTGCTGCTGGTGCTGCCCGCGATGGCGGGCATGGTCGCCACCCTGCGGGTCCGGGACGAGCGGATGTCCGCGGCGGCCGCCACCGGGCACGCGCTGGCCACCGACGTCGCCGAGTGGCTGGTCCGCACCGGCGTGGCGTTCCGCGACGCGCACGAGATCGCCGGCCGGCTGGTCCGGCACTGCGACGAGCACGGCCTGGAGCTGTGGGAGGTCGACGACGACGACCTGGCGCGGTCGACGCACGGCTGACGCCCGACGTCCGCTCGGTGCTCACGGTGCGCGGGGCGCTGCTGGCGCGCGTCGACCCACGGCGGCACCGCGCCGGCCCGGGTCGCCGAGCAGCTCGCCGCCCTCGCCGACGCGGCGCACGCGCATGCGCGCCTGGGCCACCGGTGACGCGCTGAGCCGTCTGCCGGCCGCGCCGTTCTTCGCCCGGCCCGTGCTCGAGGTCGCGCCGCCGACCTGCTCGGGCGCGTCGGTCCGGCACCGAGCCCGGCCGGGCCGGTCGTCGGTCCGGCTGACCGAGGTCGAGGCGTACGCCGGCGAGGCGCGACCCCGGCTCGCACGCCTTCCGCGGCCGGACCCCGCGCAACGGCGGTCATGTTCGGCCCGCCCGGCCAGGTCTACGTCTACTTCACCTACGGCATGCACTGGTGCATGAACCTCGTCTGCGGCCCGAGCGGCGAGGCCTCGGCGGTGCTGCTGCGGGCCGGCGAGGTGGTCGAGGGCGCCGAGCTGGCCGCCGCACGCCGTACGACGGCGCGGGCACCGCGCGACCTGGCCCGCGGCCCGGCCCGGCTCACGGTCGCCCTGGGCGTCGCCGGTGACCTGCGACGGCGCCGACGCCACCGATCCTGCGGTCCCGCCTCGCCGTGCACCGGCGGGCCGTGCCGAGCCGCGGCGCGAGTCCGCACCGGGCCGCGGGTGGGCGTCGCGGGCGACGGCGCGGCCCGCCCGTGGCGGTTCTGGCTCGACGGCGAGCCCACGCGTGTCGGCGTACCGGCCGGCGGTACCGCGTCGCCGCGGGCACCGGTGCATCCGGCAGGCTGGGCCCGTCCGACGTGACAGGACACCGCGACCGCCACCGACCTCCTCGACGACCTGCAGTGGCGCGGCCTGATCGCGCATGAGCACCGACCTGGGCGCCCTGCGCGAGGCCCTCGCCGCGGGCCGGTCACCTTCTACTGCGGCTTCGACCCGACCGCGCCGAGCCTGCACGTCGGGCAACCTCGTCCAGCTGCTCACCGCTGCGCCGCCTGCAGCAGGCCGGCCACCGCCCGCTCGCGCTGGTCGGCGGCGCCACCGGGCTGATCGGCGACCCCACGGCCGAGTGCCGAGCGCACGCTCAACGACCAAGGAGACGGTGGCCGCCTGGGTCGAGCAGCATCCGCGCCCAGATCGAGCCGTTCCTCGACCTTCGAGGGCGACGAACGCGGCGCGTGATGGTCAACAACCTCGACTGGACCGCGCCGATGTCGGCGATCGACTTCCTGCGCGACATCGGCAAGCACTTCCGGGTCAACCAGATGATCGCCAAGGAGGCGGTCGCGGCCCGGCTGAACTCCGAGCAGGGCATCAGCTACACCGAGTTCAGCTACCAGCTCCTGCAGGGCCTGGACTTCCTCGAGCTGTTCCGGCGGTACGGCTGCACGCTGCAGACCGGCGGCAGCGACCAGTGGGGCAACCTCACCGCCGGGCGTCGACCTGATCCGCCGCGTCGAGCAGCGCGCCGGTGCACGCGCTCGCGACCCCGCTGCTGACCAAGGCCGACGGCACCAAGTTCGGCAAGACCGAGGGCGGCGGCACGTCTGGCTCGACCCGGAGCTGACCTCGCCGTACGCGTTCTACCAGTTCTGGCTCAACGCCGACGACGCGCGACGTCGGTCACGCTGCCTGCAGGTGCTTCTCGTTCCGCGCCGCGCGAGGAGATCGAGGAGCTGGAGAAGGCAGTCGCCGAGCGGCCGCAGGCCGCGCGAGGCGCAGCGGGCGCTGGCCGAGGAGCTCACCGCGCTGGTGCACGGCGCCGAGGCAGCGCGACGCGGTCGTCGCGGCCAGCCAGGCGCTGTTCGGCCGGGGCGAGCTGGCCGACCTCGACGAGCGCCACGCTGGCGCGCGGCGCTGGCCGAGCTGCCCCAGGCCGCGGTCGACGTCGCGGCCGACGGCGGGCCTGCCATCGGTCGTCGACCTGCTGGTCGCGCACCGGGCTGGCGACCAGCCGGTCGGCGGCCCGCCGCGCGATCGCCGAGGGCGGCGCCTACCTCAACAACGTGCGGGTCGACCGACGAGGACGCCGACGGTCGGCCGAGGCGACCTGCTGCGCGGGCGTGGCTGGTGCTGCGCCGGGGCAAGCGCACCCTGGCCGCGGTCCGGGTCGAGGGTGCGTCCTGACAGCCGCCGTGCCGGGTGCCCGCAACGGCGCTGACCTGCGGATTTGCGTTTCCCGGCGGGGACTGTCTAATGTTCTCCACGTCGCCCGGCAGGGAGCGACGGACACCGGATCGGTGGCCGTTCCCGGGGTGGCTCCCGAGCGTGACCGACCGCCGCGGCCGATGCGGTCGTGGTGGTGCGGCGCGTGCGGGTGGCGAGGACCGGCTGAGTCGAGTTTGACAGCCGCTGTACCGCCTGAGTAAGTTTGAACGGTTGCCCCGAGACCAGGCCGAAAGGCTTCGATCGGTGCGCGTCCGCTCCTTGAGAACTCAACAGCGTGCCAAAAGTCAATGCCAAAAAACCCCGTCCGGGGTGTGGCTGGCCGGCTCCTTCGGAGATCGTGCGGCGCAGCCCTGTCGGAAATTCCTTTGGTACATGACAGACAACTAACTATTTGCTAGTTACGTCTGCATGTGCCAGATCGCTCGACGGTCTCGCCAGATCGTCGGGCACTCTTCGATATGTCGGCAGTCCCGCCCACTTCGGTGCGGTGTGCTGCATAGACATTTACGGAGAGTTTGATCCTGGCTCAGGACGAACGCTGGCGGCGTGCTTAACACATGCAAGTCGAACGGTGAACCTCGGGCTTCGGGGTGGGGATCAGTGGCGAACGGGTGAGTAACACGTGAGCAACCTGCCCCTAGCTCTGGGATAACCCCGGGAAACCGGGGCTAATACCGGATACGAGACCGAGCGGCATCACACGGTCTGGAAAGTTTTTCGGCTAGGGATGGGCCCGCGGCCTATCAGCTTGTTGGTGGGGTAATGGCCTACCAAGGCGACGACGGGTAGCCGGCCTGAGAGGGCGACCGGCCACACTGGGACTGAGACACGGCCCAGACTCCTACGGGAGGCAGCAGTGGGGAATATTGCGCAATGGGCGAAAGCCTGACGCAGCGACGCCGCGTGAGGGATGAAGGCCTTCGGGTTGTAAACCTCTTTCAGCAGGGAAGAAGCGAAAGTGACGGTACCTGCAGAAGAAGCACCGGCTAACTACGTGCCAGCAGCCGCGGTAATACGTAGGGTGCAAGCGTTGTCCGGAATTATTGGGCGTAAAGAGCTCGTAGGCGGTCTGTCGCGTCGGATGTGAAAACCCAGGGCTCAACCCTGGGCCTGCATTCGATACGGGCAGACTAGAGTTCGGTAGGGGAGACTGGAATTCCTGGTGTAGCGGTGAAATGCGCAGATATCAGGAGGAACACCGGTGGCGAAGGCGGGTCTCTGGGCCGAAACTGACGCTGAGGAGCGAAAGCGTGGGGAGCGAACAGGATTAGATACCCTGGTAGTCCACGCCGTAAACGTTGGGCGCTAGGTGTGGGGAACCTTCCACGTTCTCCGTGCCGCAGCTAACGCATTAAGCGCCCCGCCTGGGGAGTACGGCCGCAAGGCTAAAACTCAAAGGAATTGACGGGGGCCCGCACAAGCGGCGGAGCATGTGGCTTAATTCGACGCAACGCGAAGAACCTTACCAAGGCTTGACATACAGCGAAAACTCGCAGAGATGTGGGGTCCGCAAGGGCGCTGTACAGGTGGTGCATGGTTGTCGTCAGCTCGTGTCGTGAGATGTTGGGTTAAGTCCCGCAACGAGCGCAACCCTCGTTCTATGTTGCCAGCGAGTAATGTCGGGGACTCATAGGAGACTGCCGGGGTCAACTCGGAGGAAGGTGGGGATGACGTCAAATCATCATGCCCCTTATGTCTTGGGCTGCACACATGCTACAATGGCCGGTACAAAGGGCTGCGATACCGCAAGGTGGAGCGAATCCCAAAAAGCCGGTCTCAGTTCGGATTGGGGTCTGCAACTCGACCCCATGAAGTCGGAGTCGCTAGTAATCGCAGATCAGCAACGCTGCGGTGAATACGTTCCCGGGCCTTGTACACACCGCCCGTCACGTCACGAAAGTCGGTAACACCCGAAGCCGGTGGCCCAACCCGCAAGAGAGGGAGCTGTCGAAGGTGGGATCGGCGATTGGGACGAAGTCGTAACAAGGTAGCCGTACCGGAAGGTGCGGCTGGATCACCTCCTTTCTAAGGAGCACCTGGCGACTCGGCCGCTCGGGCTGGTCGTCCAGAGCCCATGCCTCGGAGCATTCGCTCCGGCGATGGTGCTCAAGGGTGGAACATTGACCAGTTGGCAGGCCTTCGCGGCCACTCATCGTCTAGTACAGCCGCTTCGCGTAGCAGGAACGTGGGACGGAGCGCGGACGGTCTGCCTAGGCACGCTGTTGGGTCCTGAGGGAACGGGCGATCATTGCCCGACACCTCCGGCCTTCCGACGGCGCCCGCGCTCGTCAGCGACGGCGCCGCGTCGTGGAGGGGGACCATGCCCGCGTCGAACGACCTCGCCTGCTGATCTTGGCAGCATCCGCGGCACGCGACGAGCACCGAGGACCGGCTGCCCGCCCGTACCTTGAGAACTGCACAGTGGACGCGAGCATCAAATATTTGTGGCCAAGTTAATAAGGGCGCACGGTGGATGCCTTGGCACCAGGAGCCGATGAAGGACGTAGGAGGCTGCGATAAGCCTCGGGGAGCTGTCAACCGAGCTGTGATCCGAGGATTTCCGAATGGGGAAACCCGGCAGGAGTCATGTCCTGTCACCCCCACCTGAACACATAGGGTGAGTGGAGGGAACGTGGGGAAGTGAAACATCTCAGTACCCACAGGAAGAGAAAGCAACCGCGATTCCGTGAGTAGTGGCGAGCGAAAGCGGAAGAGGCTAAACCAAGCACGCGTGATAGCCGGCAGGCGTTGCGTGTTTGGGGTCGTGGGACCATTCAGTTAGGTCTGCCGATCTGGCAGGGAGTCAGAAATCGTTGTTGTAGTCGAAGGCCATGCGAAAGGGCCGGCACAGAGGGTAACACCCCCGTAGACGAAACGTCAGCGACTCTCCGAGTGACATCCCAAGTAGCACGGAGCCCGAGAAATTCCGTGTGAATCTGGCGGGACCACCCGCTAAGCCTAAATACTCCCTGGTGACCGATAGCGGACAAGTACCGTGAGGGAAAGGTGAAAAGTACCCCGGGAGGGGAGTGAAATAGTACCTGAAACCGTGTGCCTACAAGCCGTGGGAGCGTCGTCGTCGAGCTTGCTCGGCGGCCGTGACTGCGTGCCTTTTGAAGAATGAGCCTGCGAGTTAGCGGTGTGTGGCGAGGTTAACCCGTGTGGGGAAGCCGTAGCGAAAGCGAGTCCGAATAGGGCGAATGAGTCGCATGCTCTAGACCCGAAGCGGAGTGATCTACCCATGGCCAGGGTGAAGCGCGGGTAAGACCGCGTGGAGGACCGAACCCACCAGGGTTGAAAACCTGGGGGATGAGCTGTGGGTAGGGGTGAAAGGCCAATCAAACTCCGTGATAGCTGGTTCTCCCCGAAATGCATTTAGGTGCAGCGTCGCGTGTTTCTTGCCGGAGGTAGAGCTACTGGATGGTCTAGGGGGCCTACAAGCTTACTGAAATCAGCCAAACTCCGAATGCCGGTAAGTGAGAGCGCGGCAGTGAGACTGCGGGGGATAAGCTCCGTAGTCGAGAGGGAAACAGCCCAGATCACCGGCTAAGGCCCCTAAGCGTGTGCTAAGTGGGAAAGGATGTGGAGTCGCACAGACAACCAGGAGGTTGGCTTAGAAGCAGCCACCCTTGAAAGAGTGCGTAATAGCTCACTGGTCAAGTGATTCCGCGCCGACAATGTAGCGGGGCTCAAGCATACCGCCGAAGCCGTGGCATTCACACTGATAGCCAGGCACCTTACGTGGTCCAGGCGTGTGGATGGGTAGGGGAGCGTCGTGTGGCGAGTGAAGCGGCGGAGTGATCCAGCCGTGGACGCCACACGAGTGAGAATGCAGGCATGAGTAGCGAAAGACGGGTGAGAAACCCGTCCGCCGAATGACCAAGGGTTCCAGGGCCAGGCTAATCCGCCCTGGGTAAGTCGGGACCTAAGGCGAGGCCGACAGGCGTAGTCGATGGACAACGGGTTGATATTCCCGTACCCGCTATGACACGCCCATGCCGAACCCAGTGATGCTAAGCGCCTGAAGCCGGCAACGTCTTCGGACGAGAGCTGGTGGAGCGCGCGACCCGAGCTGGTAGTAGGCAAGCGATGGGGTGACGCAGGAAGGTAGTCCAACCCGGGCGATGGTTGACCGCGGGTAAGGGTGTAGGGCGAGAGGTAGGCAAATCCGCCTGTCACATGCCTGAGACCTGATGCCGAGCCGATCTAGGCGAAGTGGATGATCCTATGCTGCCGAGAAAAGCCTCTAGCGAGTGTCATGGCGGCCCGTACCCCAAACCGACTCAGGTGGTCAGGTAGAGAATACCAAGGCGATCGAGTGAACTATGGTTAAGGAACTCGGCAAAATGCCCCCGTAACTTCGGGAGAAGGGGGGCCGCGGGTGGTGTAGGGACTTGCTCCCGAAGCTGCCTTACGGCCGCAGAGACCAGGGAGAAGCGACTGTTTACTAAAAACACAGGTCCGTGCGAAGTCGCAAGACGATGTATACGGACTGACGCCTGCCCGGTGCTGGAACGTTAAGGGGACCGGTTAGACCTTCGGGTCGAAGCTGAGAACTTAAGCGCCAGTAAACGGCGGTGGTAACTATAACCATCCTAAGGTAGCGAAATTCCTTGTCGGGTAAGTTCCGACCTGCACGAATGGCGTAACGACTTCCCGACTGTCTCAACCATAGACTCGGCGAAATTGCACTACGAGTAAAGATGCTCGTTACGCGCAGCAGGACGGAAAGACCCCGGGACCTTTACTATAGCTTGATATTGGTGTTCGGTACGGCTTGTGTAGGATAGGTGGGAGACTGTGAAGCGGGCACGCCAGTGTCGGTGGAGTCAACGTTGAAATACCACTCTGGTCGTTCTGGATGTCTAACCTAGGTCCGTGATCCGGATCAGGGACAGTGTCTGGTGGGTAGTTTAACTGGGGCGGTTGCCTCCTAAAAAGTAACGGAGGCGCTCAAAGGTTCCCTCAGCCTGGTTGGCAATCAGGTGTCGAGTGCAAGTGCACAAGGGAGCTTGACTGTGAGACAGACATGTCGAGCAGGGGCGAAAGCAGGAACTAGTGATCCGGCGGTGGCTTGTGGAAGCGCCGTCGCTCAACGGATAAAAGGTACCCCGGGGATAACAGGCTGATCTTGCCCAAGAGTCCATATCGACGGCATGGTTTGGCACCTCGATGTCGGCTCGTCGCATCCTGGGGCTGGAGTAGGTCCCAAGGGTTGGGCTGTTCGCCCATTAAAGCGGTACGCGAGCTGGGTTTAGAACGTCGTGAGACAGTTCGGTCCCTATCCGCTGTGCGCGCAGGAGACTTGAGAAGGGCTGTCCCTAGTACGAGAGGACCGGGACGGACGAACCTCTGGTGTGCCAGTTGTTCCTGCCAAGGGCACGGCTGGTTGGCTACGTTCGGAAGGGATAACCGCTGAAAGCATCTAAGCGGGAAGCTCGCTTCAAGATGAGGTCTCCCACAGGGTTAACCTGGTAAGGCCCCCAGTAGACGACTGGGTTGATAGGCCGGAAGTGGAAGTGCGGCAACGCATGGAGCTGACCGGTACTAATAGGCCGAGGACTTGACCACATACTTCTTCCCGACCTCGGGAGAGAGATGACTATTGCTACGCGTCCACTGTGCGGTTCCCGAGATACGGTCGGGTTTCCGAGCCCTGATATCTCCATAGAGTTTCGGCGGTCATAGCGAGAGGGAAACGCCCGGCTCCATTCCGAACCCGGAAGCTAAGCCTCTCAGCGCCGATGGTACTGCGCGGGGGACCGCGTGGGAGAGTAGGACGCCGCCGGACATTCTTTCATCAAGGGCCACTCCATCACGGGGTGGCCCTTGATGCATTTCTGGCACCTTACAGGTGAGACTGCTGCGCGCCCCGCGAGGCGTAACGCCGACACCGAGACGGAGACCTCAGTGACCGACGACCGCCGCTCCGGTGACCGACCCGACCGACCGGCCCGCAGGGGCCCGGCCGGTGCCGGCTCCGGCCACGGCGGCCAGGGTCGGCCCGGCGGGGACAGCCGCGGCGGCCGCGGTGGCAGCCGGTCGCGGGACGGTCAGCAAGAGCGGCTCCCGGCCGGCCACGGCGCGCCGGGACGAGCCGGCGCTGCCGGACGAGGTCACCGGGTCCGAGCTGGACCGCGCGGTGCGGGCCGAGCTGAGCTCGCTGGCGACGCTGAACGCCGACCGCCGTCGCACGGCACCTGGTGATGGCAGGCCGGCTGCTCGACGAGGACCCCGAGCCGGCCTACCGGCACGCGATCGCGGCCCGGGACCGGGCCGGCCGGGTGGGCGCGGTCCGGGAGGCGGCCGGCATCGCGGCCTACCGTCACCGGCCGGTACGCCGAGGCGCTGGCCGAGCTGCGCGCGGCCCGCCGGATGTCGGGCGACCAGAGCACGCTTGCCGATGATGGCCGACTGCGAACGCGGCCTGGGCCGGCCGGCGAAGGCCTTGGAGCTGGCCGGCAGCGCCGACGTCGCGAAGCTGGACGCCGCGGGGCGGGCCGAGATGCTCATCGTGGCCTCCGGCGCCCGGCGGGACATGGGCCAGCCCGAGGCGGCCGTGCTGCTGCTGCAGGGCGCCGGAGCTGAAGCCCGGCCGGCGCCAAGGCCTGGTCGGCTCGGCTCTTCTACGCCTACGCCGAGGCCCTGCTCGCGGCCGGCCGCGAGGACGAGGCGGTCACCTGGTTCGAGCACGCCGCCGAGGCTGACGAGACCGGTGAGACCGACGCCGACGAGCGGCTGGCCGAGCTCGGCGGCGTCACCTTCGTCGAGCACGACGACGACTGAGACTCGGCGGGACCGAGTCATATCGTGGCGTGGTGGGCGAGGACAACTGGGCCGGGCTGGCTGACAAGTTCGCCGATGAGGCGTACGCCTCGGTAAAGGGGCTGGTGCGCACGCATGTGATGCACCAGCAGCTGCTCGCGCACCTGCCGAAACCCCCGGCCACGGTTCTGGACGTCGGCGGCGGCGCGGGTCATCAGTCGTTTCCGCTGGCTCGAGCCGGCTACGACGTGACGCTGCTCGATCCGTCAGCGGCCATGCTGGCCAAGGCCGAGCAGCGACTCCAGGAGCTGCCCGCTGAGGCCCGGCGGCGGGTGACGCTCCTGCAGGCCGAGGGAGAGAACGCCGATGAGGCCGTGGATGGGCGAAGGTTCGCCGCCGTGTTGTGCCACGGCGTGCTCGGGTACCTCGAGCAGCCGGAGCCGGTAGTCGACCAGCTGTGCCGGTGCGCCGTTGTCGGTGGCGTGGTCTCGATCATGACGGGCAACGCTAAGGCGACGGCGGTGCAGCCGGCCCTGGAACGGCGGTGGGAGGACGCCCTGGCGGCGTTCGACGCCAGAACCGGGATCGGGGTGCTGGGAGTGCGGGGCCGAGCCGACACGGTGGAGGAGCTCAGCGAGCTCATCCGCAGCCGTGGCGTGGAGCCAGTGCGCTGGTACGGCGTCTGGCTGTTCGTCGACTGGCTCGAGTTCAGTGGGGCCGAGCTGGACCCGAGCGACTCGACGCAGGTGGCGGCGACAGCCGCGGTCGAGCTCGAAGCCAGCAGACGAGACCCCTACCGCCAGCTCAGTCGGGTCTTTCATCTCGTGGGGCGCAAGGGCCCGAGCTGACGGGAGCCCACCCCGTCGTCCCCAGGCCGGGCCGGGCCGCGAGTTGTCCCCAGATCGGCCGGCGGCGCACCACCGGCTGGCGGCGCCGGTCGATGCTCGGTGTGCGGGTACCAACCCGCCGGACGAGGAGGACCACGGTGACCATGACGAGACCCTCGACCAGGACGGACGACAGCCCGCCCGAGCACGTGAACGAGGTCCGGCTGGTCGGCCGGCTGGCGGTGGAGCCGAGCCGTCGCGAGCTGCCCAGCGGCGACGTTCTCGTCTCGTTCCGGCTGGTGGTGGCGCGCAGCTCGGACCGTCGCCGCCGGGCCGAGCGGGCACCCACCGTGACACGCTCGACTGCGCCGCCTGGCGCCGCGACGTCCAACGTGTCGTCTCCCGCCTGGTCCCTGGCGATGTGGTCGAGGTGGAGGGCAGCCTGCGCCGGCGGTTCTGGCGGGTCGGTGCCGGCGCGGCCAGCCGCAGCGAGGTCGAGGTGACGCGGGTCCGGCGGGTCGCGTCCGCCGGCTGACGGCACCGCCGAGACGAGCGGTCAGTCGTCCAGGATGCGCAGCACCAGCCCGGTGCGCGGCTTCGGGCCGAACGACGTCGACTTCCGCGGCATCCGCTCGCCCTCGGCCGCCAGCGCCAGCACGTCGGAGACGGCCACCGGGCGCATCAGCACCGCGACCCCGTGCGCGCGGCGCGCGGCCCGCACCGCCGAGCCGCGTCGTGCAGGTAGCCGACCCGGCGAGCGTCGTCGGAGACCTGCCAGAGCCGCTCGAGGAGCAGCAGGTGCAGCACGCTGGCATCCAGCGATCGCCACCGGGCCGGCCGCTCGGGCGGCAGGGCTGCCTCGACCGCAGCCGGGTCCGGGTCGGCCAGCAGGCGGTACGTCACGCCATCGGTGACGACGAACGGGTGGGCGGCGCCCGTGTCGGCCAGCACCGCCACGGCCGACTCGAGGTCGTCCCCGGCCGGCCCGACAGTGAAGGTCTCGCTGGCGGCGGCCAGCGCGGTTACCAGGTCCAGGTCGGCGACCACCCGGTGGATCGCCGCCACCCGCAGCGGCGACGTGCGGGAGTCGACCAGCATCGCCAGCCCGCGGTCCCACGGGCCGGCACCCTGCCCGGCTGCGTGCCGTTCCGCCTGCAGGCGCCGGTAGGTCGCCTAGCGGTGGTGGCCGTCGGCGATCAGTGCCTGCCGCGGCGCCAGGTCGCGGGCCACCCGCTCGTGCAGCGCCGGGTCCGTCGACCGCCCAGACCCGCTGGGTCAGACCGTCCTCGGCGGTGGTCTCCAGCAGTCGGCGGCCCGGCCGCGACCTCGTCCAGCACCGCAGCCGTGTCGCCGCCGCCGTCGTACACGAGCAGGATCGGCTCCAGGTTGGCTCCGGTCGCGCGCATCAGCTCGAGCCGGTCGGCGACCGGCCCGGGCATGACGTCCTCGTGCGGCAGGACCACCCGGTCCGCCGGGTCGCGCAGGCCCACCGCCGCGAGCAGGCCGCGCTGCAACACCCCCGGCCCGGACTGCTCGTAGACGTAGAGCGCAGGCCGCGGGTCGCGCCGCAGCACGCCCTCGGCGCGCCACCCGTCCAGCAGCTCGGCGGCGTGCGCGTACCGCCCGGGGCCCACGCCGGCTGCACCGCCCCGCGGGTCGCGTGGCAGGATCAGCCGGACGACGTTGTGCGGGTCGAGCTGCTCGAGGTGGGTCGCGTTGTCGGGGTCGATCACGTCGTACGGCGGGCTCGTCACGGCGGCCAGGTCGCTCACCCGGGCCGGCTCGTAGCGCACCCCCCGGAACGGCGCGACCAGCAGCCCGTCGGCCGCCGCGGCCCGCCGGGCGCAGCCGGGCCGGCGGGCACGTGGTCGGCGGCAGGCATGGCGAGGATGGTACGGGCGGACGAGACGGCGACGGAGGGGCAGGGCGGCCGGTGACCGAGAACAGCGCGCGCGAGGGCGGCGAGCCGGCGGGCGAGGTCTACGACTGGTACGTCCGCGGGCCGGACCCTGCTGGAGGGCGGCAACCCGGAGGCGGCCGCGGAGCTGCTCCGCGCATGCCGTCGAGCGCGGAGCCGGAGTCGGCCAGCGTCCTCGAGGCGCTCGCCCGCGCACTGTTCGACGCGCGGCGCTACGGCGAGGCCGCCGAGCTGTTCGCCGAGCTGGCCGAGACGCAGTCCCGACAACGACTACGCCCGCTTCGGGCTGGGCCTGTCCCGGATGCGGCTCGGCGACCTGACCGGCGGCGGTCGAGCAGCTGGCGCTGGCCACGGCGATGCGCCCGGGACGCGAGGAGTACCAGCAGGCGCTGCGCGAGGCCCGCGCGACGCTCCGGGCCCGGGAGGAGGCCGGCCTGGCCGGACCTCGCCGACCTGGCGCGGCGGCCCGCTCGCCGAGGGCCCGCCGGCGTGACGACGCTGGTGGCCGGCAGCGACAGCCCGCTCGCGACCCGGCACGACGTCGGCGCTGCTCGACCTCGACGGCGTGCTCTACGTCGGCCCGGACGCGGTGCCCGGCGCGCCGCACGCTGTGCGGGCCGCGCCGCCGGCGCGGGATGCGCACCGCGTTCGTCACGAACAACGCGGCGCGGACGCCGGAGACGGTGGCCGCGCACCTGCGCGAGCTCGGCATCGCCGGCCGAGACCGACGACGTCGTGACGTCCGCTCAGGCCGCCGCGACCCTGGTCGCCGCCGGGTCGCCGCCGGGTCGCGCGGTGCTGGTCGTCGGCGGCGAGGGGCTGGTCGCCGCGCTCGACGAGCGGGGCCTGCGCCCGTGCACGGACCGGCCGACGGAGGTCGGCGGCGGTCGTGCAGGGCTTCGCCCCGGACGTCGGCTGGCGTCAGCTGGCCGAGGGCGCGTACGCCGTCGCGGCCGGGCGTGCCGTGGGTCGCCAGCAACCTGGACGCCACCATCCCGACGCCGCGCGGCATCGCCCCGGGCAACGGCGCCTGGTCGGCGTCATCGCGCGGACCACCGGGCGGCCGCCGGACGCGGTCGCCGGCAAGCCGGAGACGCCGCTGCACCGAGGAGTCGGTGCGGCGCACCGGTGCGCGAGCACCCGCTGGTGGTGGGCGACCGGCTGGACACCGACATCGAGGGCGCCAACCGGGCGGGGTGCCCAGCCTGCTGGTGCTCACCGGTGTCGCGCGGCCGGCCGACCTGCTGCGCGCCGGGCCGGCGCAGCGGCCGACCTACGTCTGGCGGCTGACCTGGAGTCCGGGCTGCTCGCAGCCGCACCCGGAGTCGACGGCCGGACGGGCGGACGGCTGGGTCTGCGGTGGCTGGACGCGTGCAGCGTCGCGCCGGACCGGCGGCGGTGACGGCTGCGCCGGCGGCCGGTGGAGCCGCGGTCGACGGGCTGCGGGCCGCTGTCGCGTCGGCGTGGTGGGCCGGCGCAGCCGGTGCATCGGACGATACACCGAGCCGCGGGCGCCGGCTGGTGCGCCGCCGTCGGGCCGGTGAGGCCGGCTAGAGCATGGAGCGCAGCTTGAGCAGGTCGCGGACGCCCGCCTCGACCTTGACCCGGCCGGACAGCCAGGCCTGGCCGAAGTCGAGGTGGCCGTCGGTCAGCGCCACCAGGTCGTCGCTGTCGGCGGTCAGCCGGATCTGGGCCTTCGGCGCCGGGTCGGTGGTGATGTCCGGGATGTGGCCGTCCTCGAGGCCGGCCGGAGAAGGTCACGTCGAGGTCGGGCACGCGGCAGCTCAGGCTGCGGTCGAAGGCGTGCTGCTTGCGCTCGTCCTCGTCGACCGTCCCGGAGCCGGGCGGCGAGCCGCTCCAGCGCCTGCGGCACTCCTCTTGCGTCGCCATGACGGGTTGGTCCTCCTCTGGGCTCGGTTGCCGGTCAGGGTCGACCGGCAGCGTGCGCGGGACGCTACCGCAGCGCGTCGGGCGCCCGGGCGGTAGCGTCTGCCGCGGACCGCCCGCTCGGTCGTGCGGCGGGCATGACGAGACGGAGGCGCGCATGGTGCTCGACGGTCTGCGCGGCTATCTGCAGCTGGCCAACGGGCTCACCGACGTCACCCGCGAACGTGCCCGGCCGCCGCGCAGGGCCCTGGTGGCCCAGGGCGAGGCCGGTGTCGGCGCCGTCGTGCCCGCGCCCGGTGCAGGCCCAGGTCGGGTCGCTCACCGAGGACCTGATCGCCACCAGCAAGGCCAACCGGCACCTGCTGGTGAACCTGGTCCGCGGCCGAGGTGGAGCGCTCGGTCGCGCGCTGGGCCTGGTCTCGGCCAGGAGCTGGAGGCGCCGCGCGCCGCGCCAAGGGGCTCGAGCGGCGGGTCGCCGAGCTCGAGCGAGGAGCTGAGCCGCTCGCACCACGGCCCGCAAGACGCGAACACCGGGCCAGAGAAGGCGACCGCGAAGAAGTCGACCGGCAAGAAGACGACGGCGAAGAAGACGACGGCGAAGAAGACGGCGGCGAAGAAGACGACCGCGAAGCAGGCGGCGACGGCGACGGCGACGAAGGCGACGCCAGCGACGACGACCGGCGGAGCCGCGTGACCGAGCACCCCGAGACGAGCCCCGCCGAGCACCGACGCGGATGTCGACGACGTCGCGCGGCACCCGCGGATCGCGCGCCGCGGTCGCCCGGCTCGACGGGCTGACCGACACTCCGCCGGCCGAGCACGTCGAGGTCTACGAGGACGTGCACCGGGTGCTGCAGGACGCGCTGGCCGACGCCGCGGTCAGCAGCGAGACCGGCGACCAGGGCGAGCCCGGTCCGGAGGGCGCGCGCCCGTGACCCGACGCGCCCGGCTGGACGCCGAGCTGGTCCGCCGGGGCCTCGCGCGCTCGCGCGAGCACGCGGCCGAGCTGGTCGCGGCCGGGCAGGTGCGCGTCCCGGGGCGTACGTCGGTGAAGGCGGCCACCCAGGTGGACCGCCGGCGACGCCGATCGTGGTCGCGGAGCCCGCCGGGGAGCCCTACGTCTCCCGCGGCGGCCACAAGCTCGCCGGCGCGCTGGACGTGTTCGCGGCCGACGGGCTGGTCGGTCGCCGGGCGGCGGGCGCTGGACGCCGGCGCGTCGACCGGCGGCTTCACCGACGTGCTGCTGCGGCGCGGTGCGCGCGAGGTCGTCTGCGTCGACGTCGGCTACGGCCAGCTCGCCTGGTCGCTGCAGACCGACGACCGCGTCACGGTGGTGGACCGCACCAACGTCCGCGACCTGACGCCGGCGACGGTCGGCGAGCCGGTCGACCTGGTCGTCGCCGACCTGTCCTTCATCTCGCTGCGGCTGGTGCTGCCCGCGCTGGTCTCGGTGCGCGGACCGGACGCCGACCTGGTGCTGATGGTCAAGCCGCAGTTCGAGGTCGGCCGCGAGCGGCTGGGCACCGGCGGCGTCGTGCGCGAGCCGGAGCTGCGGGCCGCGGCGGTCGCGGCGGTCGCCGGCGACGGCGTACGAGGACCACGGGCTCGGGTGTGGCCGGCGTGACCGCCAGCCCGCTGCCCGGGCCGGCCGGCAACGTCGAGTACTTCCTGTGGCTGCGCCGGGGCGCGCCGCCGCTCGACCCGGCGCGGCTCGAGCGGCAGTCGCGGAGGGACCGTCGTGACGACCGAGGCACGTACTGCTCTTCGTCGGGCACACCGGCCGGGACGAGGCGCTGCGGCGGTGCGCGACCGCGGCCGCAGCGGCTCGCGGCGGCCGGCGTCGAGCGTGCGGGTGCTGGCCGACGAGGCCGCCGACCTGGCGCTGCCGGGACGTCGACGGTCGGTCGCCGCGACGCCGAGGCGGCCGCCGACGGGCTGCGAGCTGCTGATCGTGCTCGGCGGCGACGGGACGCTGCTGCGCGGCGCCGAGCTCGCCCGGCCGTCACAGGGTGCCGATGCTCGGCGTCAACCTGGGCCACGTCGGCTTCCTCGCCGAGGCCGAGCGCGACGACCTCGACGAGACCGTCGACCGGGTGGTGGCGCGCGACTACGACGGTCGAGGAGCGGCATGACCCTCGACGTCATCGTCACCAGCGACGGGGACGTCGTCACCCGCGGCTGGGCGCTGAACGAGGCGTCGGTCGAGAAGGCCGCCGGCGACGGATGCTCGAGCTGGTCGTCGAGGTCGACGGCCGGCCGCTCTCGCGCTGGGGCTGCGACGGCGTCGTGTTGGCCACGCCGACCGGGTCGACGGCCTACGCCTTCTCCGCCGGTGGGCCGGTGGTGTGGCCCGAGGTCGAGGCGCTGCTGATGGTGCCGATCAGCGCGCACGCGCTGTTCGCCCGGCCGCTGGTGACGTCGCCCGACTCGGTGCTGGCCGTCGAGGTGCTGCCGCCGAGTGCGGGCGCCGGCGTGCTGTGGTGCGACGGGCGGCGGTCGGTCGAGCTGCCGCCGGGCGCGCGGGTCGAGGTCCGCCGGGGGGCGCAGCCGGTGCGGCTCGCCCGGCTGCACTCAGCGCCGTTCACCGACCGGCTGGTGGCGAAGTTCGACCTGCCGGTGCGCGGCTGGCGCGGCGCGCGGCCGCGGCAGCGACGGGTTCCGACCCGACCCTCCGCGTAGGCTCGCCTGCGTGCTCGAGGAGATGCGGATCAGCGGCCTCGGCGTCATCGACGACGCCGTGCTCGAGCTCGCGCCCGGCCTCACCGCCGTCACCGGCGAGACCGGCGCGGGCAAGACCATGGTCGTGACCGGCCTGGGGCTGCTGTTCGGCGGCCGGGCCGACCCCGGCGCGGTGCGGCTCGGGCCGCGACCGCGCTCGGTGGAGGGCCGGCTCCGGGTCGAGCCGGACGGTGCCGTGGCGGCCCGGGCCGAGGAGGCCGGCGCCGAGCTCGACGACGGCGCGCTGCTGCTCGCCCGGACGGTGTCCGCGAGGGCCGGTCCCGGGCGCACCTGGGCGGTCGGGCCGTGCCGGCGGGCGTGCTCGCCGAGCTGGCCGACGCCTGGTCGCCGTGCACGGCCAGACCGACCAGTAGCGGCTGCTGCAGCCGGCCCGCCAGCGCGAGGCGCTCGACCGCTACGCGGGCGCGGCGGTCACCGTGCCGCTCGCCACGTACCGGCGGCGTACGCCGGCTGCGGGCGGTCGCCACCGAGCTGGCCGAGCTCGACCACGCGGGCCCGCGAGCGGGCCCAGGAGGCCGACCTGCTGCGCTTCGGCCTCGACGAGATCGAGGCGGCCGACCCGCAGCCGGGCGAGGACGCCGCGCTGCGGTCGAGGAGGAGCGGCTGGGCCACGCCGACGCGCTGCGCGGCGGCGCCGCGCTGGCCCACGACGCGCTGCTCGGGGTCGCCGAGGCCACCCGACGAGGGCCGCGACGCGACCGCGCTGGTCGCGGCCGCCCAGTCGGCGCTGGAGCAGGTGGGCGTCGCACGACCCGGCGCTGGCCGCGCTCGCCGACCGGCTGAGGGAGATCGGCTTCCTGCTGGCCGACGTGGCCGGCGAGCTCGCGTCCTACGCCGCCGTCGATCGACGCCGACCCGGCGCGGCTGGCGGCCGTCGAGGAGCGGCGGGCCGCGCTGACCCGGCTGATGCGCAAGTACGGCGACGACGTCGAGGGGGTGGACGAGTCGCCGCCGTGCTCGCCTGGGCCGAGCGGGCGGCCGCGCGGCTGACCGAGCTGGACGGCGACGACGACCGGATCGGCGAGCTGACCGCCCGGCGGGACGCGCTCGGTCGCGGAGCTGGCCGGACGGCGCGGCCAGCTCTCGGCGGCCCGCGGTGGCAGCCGCCGAGCGGTTCGCGGCCGCGGTGACCGGCGAGCTGGCCGCGCTGGCGATGGCCAGCGCGCGCGTGTCGAGTCGCCGTCAGCCAGACCGAGGCCGGACGTCGACGGGCTCGCGGTCGGACGGGCGCCGCTGGCCTTCGGCCCGCACGGGGTCGACGACGTCGAGCTGCTGCTCGCGCCCGCATGCCGGCGCGCCGGCCGCGGCCCCTGCAAAGGGCGCGTCCGGCGGCGAGCTGTCCCGGGTGATGCTGGCCGTCGAGGTCGTGCTGGCGGGGACCGACCCGGTGCCGACGCTGGTCTTCGACGAGGTCGACGCGGGGGTGGGCGGCAAGGCGGCGGTCGAGGTCGGGCGGCGGCTGGCCGCGCTCGCCCGCGGCGCCCAGGTGGTCGTCGTCACCCACCTGCCCCAGGTGGCCGCCTTCGCCGACCAGCACCTGGTGGTCCGCAAGACCGAGCGACGGAGCGGTGACCCGCAGCGGGGTGGTGGCGCTCGACGAGGCGGGCCGGCTGCGGGAGCTGTCCCGGATGCTGGCCGGCCAGGAGGAGTCCGAGACCGCGCGAGGCGCACGCCGAGAGCTGCTGGCCGCAGCGCAGGGGGAGCGGGCCGCCGGGGCTCGCTGACCGGCGTACGGGACCGAACGGGTGATCCGGGCGCAGACGGTTCCGTACACGCCGGGTGACGTCCCATCCGTCACACCCGTCACATGGCAGCATCGCCGTATGCGCCTGGCCACCCTCCGACGGACCCGTCACGAGCCCCCGCTGCCCGGCCTGCACGGCCCGGCCCGGGTGGAACGCCGAGCGGGTGCGCTGGCCCGGCGGGCCCGCCCCGGAGACCTCGCGGTGATCGACCACCTCGACCTGGACGGCCCCAGCGCCCAGCTGCTGGTGGACGCCCGGGTGGCAGCCGATCGTGAACGCGGCCCCGAGCATCAGCGGCCGCTACCCCAACCTCGGGCCGCAGCTGCTGGTCGAGGCGGGCATCCCGTTGCTGGACGCGGTCGGGCCCGAGGTGATGCGGCTGGTGGACGACGGCGAGAAGCTGCGGCTGGACGGCGACACGCTCTACCGCGGCGACCAGCCCGTGTGCCACGGGGCGCTGATGACCCCGCAGTCCGTCGCGGCCGCGATGGAGACCGCACGGGCCAACCTCGGAGCCCAGCTGCGGGCCTTCGCGCACGCCACCACCGAGCACCTGCGGCGCGAGCGCGACCTGCTGCTGGACGGCTCCGGCGTGCCCGGGGTCGGCACGCCACTCGCGGGCCGGCCGGTGGTCGTGGTGGCCCGGGGTCGTGGCTCGGAGCAGGACCTCCGGTCGCTGCGGTCCTGGTTGCGCACCACCGACCCGGTCCTGGTCGGGGTCGACGAGGGCGCCGACGCGTTGCTCGCCGCCCGTCTGCGGCCGCACCTGCTGGTCGGCGACCCGCGGCTGATGAGCGAGGACGTGCTCGAGAGCGGGGCCGAGCTCGTGATCCGCGCCGACCGGGACGGCAACGTGCCCGGCCTGGACCGCGCCGAGCAGTCCGGCGTCGAGCCGGTGGTCTTCCCGATGTCCGGGTCCAGCGAGGACGCCGCGCTGCTGCTCGTCGAGGCGCACGACCCGGCCCTGGTCGTCGGGGTCGGCTGGCACCCCACGCTGGCCGCGCTGGTGGACTCGGGCCGCGCCGACATGCCGAGCGCCTTCCTGACCCGGCTTCGGCTGGGGGACCGGTTTGTGGACGCCTCGGCGGTCGCCGCCCTGCACCGGCGGCCGGCCCGCACCTGGCCGCTGTGGCTGCTGATGCTCGTGCTGCTGGCGGGACTGGTCGCCACGGTCGTGCTCGCCCCCGACGCCACCCCGCTGGGCGACCTGCGGCAGAGCCTGGTGGACGCCGTGAACGACCTCCTCGGCCGGACGCCCCCGCAGTGACCGGCGTCCGCCACCTGCTGCTGGCCACGGTCGCCGCCGTGCTCGCGCTGGCGCTCGGGCTGGCCCTCGGCGCCGGCCCGGTCGTCAGCCGATCCGATGCGACCCGAGCCTCGAGGGACGAGCGGCTGGCCGCCCGGACGGCTCGGCTGGAAGCGCGGCTGGCCCGGCTCGAGGACGGCGCCCGCACCGATGCCCGGGTGGTGTCCGCGCTGGCCGGCCCGATGACCGACGGCCGGCTCGACGGGCACAGCGTCCTGATCGTCCGCACCCCCGGGGCGAGCGACGCCCTGGTACGCCGGACCCGGGCCGCCCTGCTGGGCGCGAACGCCAGCCTGACCGGTGAGCTGACGGTCACCCGCACCTACCTGGACCCGGCCAAGGCGACGGCCCCGCTGGAGGACCTTGCGCTGCGACTGGTGCCGCCGAACATGACGTTCGCGCCCGGCTCGACCCCGATCGAGCGGGTGGGGGCGGTGCTGGCCCGCTCGACCATCGCGAAGGAGCCGGGCGACGAGCCGGACCAGGACGGCGCCGAGGTGATCGCCGGGCTGCACGAGCTGGGCGCGGTGCGCCTCGACGGCACGCCCGGCCGGCAGGCCGAGCTCGCCGTGGTGCTCACCGGTCCCGGTGAGCGGCCGTCCGCCCAGGCGGCGGTCACGGCGCTGGTGCAGGCCCTGGACGCGGAAGGGGCGGGTGCGGTGCTGGCCGGCCCTGGACGTGCCCCGGTGGCTGTGGGGTGGCTGCGCTCCGTCGACACCGGTGGAGCGTCGTCGGTGGACTCGGCCGACTCGTCAGCCGGTCAGGTGTCGCTGGTGCTCGCCCTGGTCGAGCAGCTGGCCGGAGGGAAGGGCGCCTACGGGGCTGGTGGCGGCGCCACGGCCGTGCTCCCCGCTTCGGTGCTCTCCCGACCCGCGTCCGGCTGATACCCTCGAAGCCCGTGGACGGGTGGAGTTCCCTTCAGCCCGTAGATTGCACGACTTGAGCCCACGGGAGCCCCTCTTGGCCGCACCGGCGACCACCAAGCACATCTTCGTGACCGGGGGCGTCGCCTCCTCGATCGGCAAGGGCCTCACGGCGTCCGGCCTGGGTCACCTGCTGCGGTCCCGCGGGCTGCGGGTGACCATGCAGAAGCTCGACCCCTACCTCAACGTCGACCCCGGGACGATGAACCCGTTCCAGCACGGCGAGGTCTTCGTCACCGACGACGGCGCCGAGACCGACCTCGACGTCGGGCACTACGAGCGCTTCCTCGACCGGGACCTGCACGGCTCGGCGAACGTCACGACCGGACAGGTCTACTCGGCCGTGATCGCCAAGGAGCGCCGCGGCGAGTACCTCGGCGACACGGTCCAGGTGATCCCGCACATCACCAACGAGATCAAGGCCCGGATCCGGGCGATGGCGGATGATCCGTCGGGCCTTCCGGTTGACGTCGTGATCACCGAGATCGGCGGCACCGTCGGCGACATCGAGTCGCTGCCGTTCCTCGAGGCGGTCCGTCAGGTCCGGCACGACGTCGGCCGGGACAACGTGTTCTTCCTGCACATCTCGCTGGTGCCCTACATCGGGCCGTCCGGGGAGCTGAAGACCAAGCCCACCCAGCACTCGGTCGCGGCGCTGCGGTCGATCGGCATCCAGCCCGACGCCATCGTCTGCCGGTCGGACCGCGACATCCCCCCGAACGTCAAGCGCAAGATCTCGCTGATGTGCGACGTCGACGAGGAGGCCGTGGTCGCGGCCAAGGACGCGCCGTCGATCTACGACATCCCCAAGGTGCTGCACGCCGAGGGTCTCGACGCGTACGTCGTGCGCCGGCTGGGGCTGTCCTTCCGCGACGTCGAGTGGTCGGAGTGGGACGACCTGCTCCGCCGGGTGCACCACCCGAAGCACCTGGTGCATGTCGCGCTGGTCGGCAAGTACGTCGACCTGCCCGACGCCTACCTCTCGGTGTCCGAGGCGCTGCGGGCCGGCGGCTTCGCCAACGACTGCAAGGTGGTCATCCGCTGGGTGACCTCGGACGACTGCGAGACGCCCGAGGGTGCCGAGATGGAGCTCGGCGGCGTGGACGCCGTCTGCATCCCCGGCGGCTTCGGGGTGCGCGGCATCGAGGGCAAGCTCGGTGCGGTGCGCTACGCCCGGGAGAACCGGATCCCGACGCTCGGGCTGTGCCTGGGCCTGCAGTGCATGGTGATCGAGTACGCCCGGCACGTAGCCGGCCTCGAGGGTGCCGGCTCGCTGGAGTTCGACGAGCACACGCCGCACCCGGTGATCGCCACGATGGCCGACCAGGAGGACGTCGTGGCGGGCGACCGCGACATGGGCGGCACCATGCGGCTGGGTCTTTATCCGGCCACCCTCGCCGAGGGCTCCCTCGCCCGCGAGGTGTACGGATCGGCGTACGTCGAGGAACGCCACCGGCACCGCTACGAGGTGAACAACTCCTACCGGGAGCAGCTCGAGCAGGCCGGCCTGGTGTTCTCCGGCACCTCGCCGGACGGGCACCTGGTGGAGTACGTCGAGCTGCCCCGCGACGTGCACCCGTACTTCGTGGCCACCCAGGCGCATCCCGAGTTCCGGTCCCGGCCGGCCCGCGCGCACCCGCTGTTCGCCGGCCTGGTGGCGGCGGCGATCGCCCGCCAGACGGCACCGGCCGGCACCGACGGCACCGTCGACCTGACGGCGGTGGCGGCCGGAGACGGCGTGATCGCCGACGAGCCGGCGTCGCTGCAGTCGTGCGGTCCAGCAACACCGTGCACCACGGGATCATCTGGGACGTACGCCGGGACGAGGTGGACCTCGGCGACGGCCAGTCGGTGACCCGCGAGGTCGTCGACCACACCGGCGCCGTCGGAGTCGTGGTGCTGGACGCCCGGGACCGGGTGCTGCTGCTGCGCCAGTACCGGCACCCGGTCCGGTCCTACCTGTGGGAGCCACCGGCCGGGCTCCTCGACGTCGCGGGGGAGGACCCGCAGGTCGCCGCGGCGCGCGAGCTGGCCGAGGAGGCCGACCTGGTCGCGGACGACTGGCACGTGCTGGTCGACTTCTACAACTCGCCCGGCGGCAGCACCGAGGCGTTCCGGTGCTACCTGGCCCGCGGGGTGCGCGAGGTGCCGGCGGGCGAGCGGCACCAGCGCGAGCACGAGGAGCGCGAGATGGCGCGGGCCTGGGTCGACCTGTCCGAGGCGCGCGACCTGGTGCTGGCCGGAAAGCTGCACAACCCGACGACGGTCTGCGGGGTGCTCGCGGCAGCGGCGGCCCGGGAGGCCGGCTGGGCGACACTGCGGCCGGCCGACGCGCCATGGCCGGAACGGTCGCCCGGGCGCGGCTGACGCTTTCTTTGCGGTCGCCGGCCTGCCCTCTCGCCGGTGACCATGATCGTGCCCCCGCCCCACAGTGGGGCCCGCTCGGTCCCGAGCTGAGCAGGGGCCCGCCGGCGAGGTCCCGTTGCGACGGTGGCACTGTGGGGCCTGGGCACGATCTTGAGGCTCAGGTCGGTGCGTAGCCCACCCACGGGCCGAGCTGTTTGGCGCCCGGCGCGTCGTCGGCACGCCCGACGTCCT
This sequence comes from uncultured Actinomycetota bacterium, assembly GCA_963728425.1. GTDB lineage: Bacteria > Actinomycetota > Actinomycetes > JACCUZ01 > JACCUZ01 > JAVEDA01. The sequence goes on along the minus strand of CAVSKC010000014.1, from coordinate 267,084 downwards.
CCGGGTGGGGGGTGACGCGCACGTTCACCCGGATCCTGTCGGGGTTGCCGAAGCAGGCCCTCGGCACGCTGACCCGGGTGACGTCGAGCTCGCTGGAGACCCGTACCCGCTCACCGGTGCAGCCGGGCACCCAGGGCCCGGCCGGGTCGCCCCAGTCGCCCGCGCTGCGCAGCTGTGCCGTGGGATCGGACTGGTAGGCCACCTTGAGCCAGTAGTCGGGGCCGGGGGAATGACCGGGCACTGCGTAGATCACCCGGACGGTGGCGGGTGCCTCGCCGGCCGCGAAGCTCAGGTTGCGGTGGTGCACCCGGACCATCACCCGGTCGCCGTGCTCCACCGTCACCCCGACGATGTCGGCGGGGCTCCGGGTGTCGCCGCGGGCGTCCGAGAATCGCTGCTCGTCGGCGGCGGCAGCGGTCGGCGCGGCGAGCAGGGCGGCTGCGACGGCCAGGATGAGCATGGCGGTCGGTCCAGTTCGCGCACGGGTGCGGAGCACGGATCCCCCTGAGTCATCAGCCTGAAACCGAGCCTGGAGCTACGCATGCTGCCAGGTCGCACACGCGGACACCTCATCCCTGCGGTGGCAGGCGCAGACCCAGGTCGTCGAGCTCGAGAGCGGCCAGGTCGTCGATCGCCGCGGGCTCGCCGGCCCGCCAGGCGGCCGCGATGTCGGGCGACAGGCGGTGCAGCTCGGGCAGGGGCCGGCGGGCGAGCGCCCGCAGAGCCAGCAGGTCCCGGGCGCCGTGTCCGGCCCGGGACAGGCGTGCCGCCGCGGTTGCCTCGACCACCCAGGTGACCCGGCGGGGCACCCACAGGGCCAGCAGCAGCAGCGCGGGGATCAACGCGACCGCGAGCCCCAGCACCTGGGCGAGGTCAGCCACCGACTCCTGGTAGGACCGCGCGGCCGCCGCCAGGTCACGGCCGGATGCGGCGGCGCCACGGAACGGCGCACTCACCCCGTCGCCGACCAGCGGCACGTCCGAGAGGTTGCCGGCCGCGTCGCGCATGCTGTGCTGGAACCGCAACCCGGCCGCCTCGGCGTCCTGCCCCGGCCCGGCGAGAGCCTCGACGTGGTCGCGCACCGACCGGCCGAGCTTGACGCACAGGCCGATCAGCACGACGAGGAGCACGTCGCCGAGCAGCTGGCGCAGGAGGCGAACCGGACGATCGGCGTAGAGCTTCATGTCGGGCACCCCTACCCCGCGGAACGCAGGGTCACTGTTTGGCCGAGGGCTGCACCTCCGCCGGGTCCGGCTGTGTTGCCGGGATCGGAGCGTTGTGCGTCCAGCTGCGCAGCAGCCTGTGCAGGGCCGGTAAGAGGCATCAGGCCCGCCCCAGGGTTCCACGTCAGGCGACCGCACTACACTCCGAGCGCTCCGACAACGACGTCGGCGCGCCCCGGACACGAAGGACTTGGTAGCCGTGAAGGTCGGCATCCCTCGCGAGGTCAAGAACCACGAGTACCGCGTCGCGATCACCCCGGCTGGGGTGCACGAGCTGGTCAGCCACGGGCACGAGGTGTTCATCGAGAAGGACGCCGGCGTCGGCTCGTCGATCCCGGACGAGGACTACGAGGCGGCCGGAGCGCAGACCCTCGGCACCGCCGACGACGTCTGGGCCACCGGCGACCTCATCCTCAAGGTCAAGGAGCCGGTCGAGCAGGAGTACGGCCGGATGCGCGAGGGCCAGACGCTCTTCACCTACCTGCACCTGGCCGCCGACAAGCGGCTGCACCGACGCGCTGGTCGACGCGCAAGGTCACCGGCATCGCCTACGAGACCGTCGAGCTGCCGGACCGGTCGCTGCCGCTGCTCGCGCCGATGTCCGAGGTCGCGGGCCGGCTGGCACCGCAGGTCGGCGCGCACACGCTGATGCGGGCCGAGGGCGGCCGCGGCATCCTGATGGGCGGGGTCTCCGGCGTCTACGCGGCCAAGGTCGTCGTGATCGGCGCCGGCGTCTCCGGCATGAACGCCGCGGCGATCGCGCTCGGCATGCAGGCCGAGGTGCTGCTGCTCGACCGCAACATCCAGCGGCTGCGCGAGGTCGACCGGATCTACCAGGGCCACATGCAGACGGTGGCGTCCAACACCTACGAGATCGAGCGGGCCTGCCTGGACGCCGACCTGGTGATCGGCGCCGTGCTGGTGCCCGGCGCCAAGGCGCCCAAGCTGGTCACCAACGAGCTGGTCTCGCGGATGCGCCCGGGCTCGGTGCTCGTCGACATCTCGATCGACCAGGGCGGCTGCTTCGAGGACTCCCGCCCGACCACCCACGCCGACCCGACCTACAAGGTGCACGACTCGGTCTTCTACTGCGTCGCGAACATGCCGGGCGCGGTCCCGCACACCTCGACCTACGCGCTGACCAACGTCACGCTGCCGTACGCCGTGGAGCTGGCCGACCGCGGCTGGCGGGACGCGCTGCGGGCCGACCACGCCCTGTCGCTCGGCCTGAACACCTACGACGGGCACGTCACCTACGGGCCGGTCGCGGAGGCGCACGGGGTGCAGTCGATGGAGCTGGCCGAGGTGCTCGCCTGATCTCGCGATGACGCGGCGCTCCAGCAGGCGCAGCAGACCTACCTCGACCACCTGGCGGTCGAGCGCGGGCTCGCGGCGAACACGTTGTCGTCGTACCGGCGCGACCTGCGGCGCTACCTGACCCACCTGGCGGTTCGCGGCATCGACGCGCCGGCCGCGGTGGGTGAGGCCGACGTGAGCGCGTTCCTGGTCGCCCTGCGCGAGGGCGACGACGAGCACCCGCCGCTGGCCGCCAACTCCGCGGCCCGGGCGGTCGTGGCGGTGCGCGGGTTCCACCGGTTCCTGCTGCGCGAGGGCCTGGTCACCGTCGACGCCGCCCGCGGGGTCCGGCCGCCGTCGCCGCCCAAGCGGCTGCCCAAGGCGATCTCGGTGCAGGAGGTCGAGGCCCTGCTCGCGGCGGCTGGCGCGGACGAGACCCCGCGGGCGCTGCGCGACCGGGCCCTGCTCGAGCTGCTGTACGGCTGCGGTGCCCGCATCTCCGAGGCGGTCGGGCTGGACGTCGACGACCTCGACGTCGACCCGGCGGGCTCCGGCACGGTGCGGCTGCTCGGCAAGGGCAGCAAGGAGCGGGTGGTGCCGGTCGGCTCGTACGCCCGCGAGGCGGCGTCGGCCTACCTGGTCCGCGGCCGCCCTGCCCTGGCGGCGTCGGGCAGCGGGTCGCCGGCGCTGTTCCTCAACGCCCGCGGCGGCCGGCTGTCCCGGCAGAGCGCCTGGACGGTGCTCCGGGCGGCCGCCGAGCGGGCCGGGCTGCGCCGGGAGATCTCGCCGCACACGCTGCGGCACTCCTTCGCCACCCACCTGCTCGACGGCGGCGCCGACGTCCGGGTCGTGCAGGAGCTGCTGGGGCACGCCAGCGTCACGACCACCCAGGTCTACACGCTGGTCACGGTCGACCGGCTGCGCGAGGTCTACGCCACCTCGCACCCGCGCGCGCCCGCTGATCCGTCCGGGTGCCCACGGCGTGGCGGCGTGATCCGAGCGGGTCGGCTGCCTACTGTCGCTCGTGAGGTCGGTACGGCGACAGGCCGACGAGTCGACAAAGAGGACGGCAACGTGAGCACCCAACCGCTGATGCCCCCCGACGGGCCCGCCCCGGACCACGTGGCGCCCCCGGTCCCGGCCGTCGAGCTGCCACCCCGCACACCGACGTGCGCGCCGAGGTCCCACCGCCGGCCGAGGCGCCGGCTGCGGCCGAGGCACCGGCTACGGCCGAGGCCACGGCGGCCGAGGCCGCCGTAGCCGAGAGCATGGCGAACCGGCCGATGGGCCCGACCGGCCGGCCGATGCCGCTGTTCCCCGAGCCCTCGCCCCGGGAGACCCACGGCCCGGCGCGCATCATCGCCATGTGCAACCAGAAGGGCGGGGTCGGCAAGACCACGACCACGATCAACCTGGGTGCGGCGCTGGCCGAGTACGGCCGCAAGGTGCTGCTGGTCGACTTCGACCCTCAGGGCTCGCTGTCGGTCGGCCTGGGAGTGAACCCCTACGACATCGACAAGAGCGTCTACGACCTGATCATGAACAGGGACGTCACCCTGCGACGACGTCGTGCTCAAGTCGAACGTGCCCGGGCTGGACATCTGTCCCGAGCAACATCGACCTCTCCGCCGCCGAGGTGCAGCTGGTGACCGAGGTCGCCCGCGAGCAGGTGCTCACCCGGGCGCTGGCGCCGGCCGTGGCCGAGTACGACTTCGTGATCATCGACTGCCAGCCGTCGCTCGGCCTGCTCACGGTCAACGCGCTGACCGCGTCGCACGGGGTGATCGTGCCGATGGAGGCCGAGTTCTTCGCCCTGCGCGGCGTGGCCATGCTGGTCGAGACGATCCAGAAGGTGCAGGACCGGCTGAACCCGGGGCTGGAGATCGACGGCCTGGTAGCCACGATGTTCGACTCACGCACCGTGCACAGCCGCGAGGTGCTGGCCCGGCTGGTCGAGGCGTTCGACGAGAAGGTGTTCCACACCGCGATCGCGCGCACCGTGCGGTTCCCCGAGACCACGGTGGCCGGCGAGCCGATCACGACCTTTGCGACGTCCTCGGGCGGCGCCTACTCGTACCGCCAGCTGGCCAAGGAGGTGCTCGCACGGTGCCCGGGCACGTGACCGGCGTGGTGGCGGGGGAGCCCGGCGGCCTCGGCGAGCTGGCCAACGACTCCGAGCCGACCGAGCCGGGAACCGGCGCCAGGGTCCGCCGGCTCAGACCCGCGGCCGGGCGCACGTCCGGCCGCGAGCGCCACGACGAGAAGATCACCGTCTACGTCTCGCAGGACGAGCTGGTCGCGATCGAGCAGGCCCGGCTGGTGCTGCGCGCGGAGCACGGCGTCGCGGTGGACCGCGGCCGGCTGGTCCGCGAGGCGGTCGCCGAGATGCTGATCGACCTCGAGGCTCACGGTGAGGACAGCGTGGTCGTGTCCCGGCTGCGGCCCGCGCCCTGATCCGGCGTACCGGGTGATCGATTATCGCCTCACCGCGGGCACCGACTACCGTGCGGACGTGAGCGAGGAGACCGCTCTGCCCGTCGAGGTGGAGGAAGCCGGCGGCTCCAGCACGTTCCACGTCGACCTGGGTGACCTGTTCGAGGGCCCGTTCGACCTGCTGCTCGGCCTGATCGCCAAGCACAAGTTGGACGTCACCGAGGTGGCGCTGTCCAAGGTCACCGACGAGTTCATCGGGCACATCAAGGCGCTCGGCTCGGAGTGGGATCTCGGCCAGGCGACCGAGTTCCTCGTCGTGGCCGCGACGCTGCTCGACCTCAAGGCCGCCCGGCTGCTGCCGAGCGGCGAGGTCGAGGACGAGGAGGACCTCGCGCTGCTGGAGGCGCGGGACCTGCTCTTCGCCCGGTTGCTGCAGTACCGCGCCTACAAGCAGGCCGCGGCCGTGTTCGCAGGCCGGATGGCCGACGAGGCGGGGCGGTACGCGCGGTCGGTGACCCTCGAGCCGCAGCTCGCCGGCCTGCTCCCGGAGGTGCTGCTCGGGCTGGGGCCGGAGGAGTTCGCGGCCCTTGCGGCTCGCGCCTTCGCACCCAAGCCGGTCCCGTACCTGTCCATCGACCACCTGCACGCCCCTACGGTCAGTGTCCGCGAGCAGGCCGCGATGCTCGTGACGATGCTGCGGCGCTCCCGCCGCTCGACCTTCCGCTTCGCTGACCGCCGACTGCGAGGGCACCCTGGTCGTGGTCGCCCGCTTCCTCGCGCTGCTCGAGCTCTACCACGAGGGGGCGGTCGCGTTCGAGCAGGTCGACCCGCTGGGCGAGCTGTACATCCGGTGGACCGGCACCGACGAGGGCGAGGTCGAGGTCCCCGACGAGTTCGACGAGGACCTCGTCGCTGCCGAGCCGCCGACGGACGACCAGCCGGACACGATCCAGCCAGACAGCACGATCGACCTGAGAGAGACGAGCACCGATGACCATGCCTGACGACCAGGCTCCGGACGAGCAGCGCGACGAGCGCGACGAGCGCATCGATGACGGCGTCCCGCTGCGCACCGCGCTCGAGGCGATCCTCATGGTTGTCGACGAGCCGGTCGGCGACGTGACCCTCGCCCAGGTCACCGAGCGCCCCACTGACGAGGTCACCGCCGCGCTGCGCGGCCTCGCGGCGGAGTACGACGAGCAGAACCGCGGGTTCGAGCTGCGCGAGGTCGCCGGCGGCTGGCGGTTCTACACCAGGGCCAGCGCCTCGGCGTACGTGGAGAAGTTCGTGCTCGACGGCCAGCAGGCCCGGCTGACCCAGGCCGCGTTGGAGACCCTGGCCGTCGTCGCCTACCGCCAGCCGGTGTCCCGCGCGCGGGTGTCCGCGGTGCGCGGCGTCAACGTCGACGGCGTGATGCGCACGTTGCTTGCCCGTGGCCTGGTCGAGGAGGCCGGGCACGACGGCGAGGGCGGCTCGACGCTCTACCGGACGTCCTCCTACTTCCTGGAACGGCTCGGGCTGCGCAGCATCGACCAGCTGCCCGAGCTCGCACCGTTCCTGCCCGACATGGACGCGCTGGACGACATGGCCGGGAGCCAGCGGTGAGCAGACAAATGAACTCGGACAACGATGCCGCAAATGGCGTCCGGCTGCAGCGAGTGCTCGCTGCGGCCGGGCTCGGGAGCCGGCGCGCCTGCGAGCAGCTGATCGAGGAGGGCCGGGTCGAGGTCGACGGCAAGAAGGTCGTCGTCCAGGGCATGCGGGTCGACCCGAAGAAGGCCGTCATCAAGGTCGACGGACTGCGGATCGCCTCCGCACCGGACCATGTCTACCTGGTGCTGAACAAGCCCAAGGGCGTCGTCAGCACCATGAGCGACCCGGAGGGCCGGCCGTCGCTGCAGGAGTACGTCGGTGACCGGGAGGCCCGGCTGTTCCACGTCGGGCGGCTGGACCAGGACACCGAGGGGCTCATCCTGCTCACCAACGACGGCGACCTCGCGCACCGGCTGTCCCACCCGTCGTTCGGGGTGGAGAAGACCTACCTGGCCGAGGTGACCGGTCCGGTGGCCCGCGACGTCGGCAAGCGCCTCAAGCAGGGCGTGGAGCTCGAGGACGGCCTGGTGCAGGTGGACTCCTTCCGGCTGGTCAGCCAGGTGGGGTCGCGGGTGATGGTCGAGGTCAAGCTGCACGAGGGCCGCAAGCACGTGGTGCGCCGGATGCTCACCGAGGTCGGCCATCCGGTGACCCAGCTGGTGCGCACCGACCTCGGGCCGATCTCGCTGGGCAACCTGAAGCCGGGCAAGCAGCGCAAGCTCAGCCAGCAGGAGATCGGGGCGCTCTACCGGGCCGTCGGCCTCTGAGCGGTTTCGCGCTGATGTCGCGACAACGGATGCGGATCCGGTCCCAGGACGACCGTTCCGCTATCCGATGTCCGGCAAGCGAGCGGTGACGGCCGTGTCCCGAGCACCGCAGACGCCGCTGGGACGGGTCCGCGCGATGTGCCTGGTGCTGCCGGTTGGCTGGGTGTCCGGGTCGACGGCCGGCCGGACTGGGCCGAGGTCCGCGAGGTGATCGAGCAGGCCTACCGGACCGTGGCTCCCGCGACGCTGGTCGCGACGCTCGAGGACCGCTGACGCGCGCTACTCGAGCGGCTGCGGGGCCGGCCGGTCGCCGCGCTGGCCGAGGGTGACGCCGACACTGGCCAGGCTGACCAGCACCAGCGCCAGCAGTTCCCGCGGGCCGAGGCGCTGACCGAGCACGACCAGGCCGGCTACCGCCGCGGCGGCCGGCTCCAGGCTCATCAGCACGCCGAAGACCCGGGTCGGCAGGGTGCGCAGCGCGGTCATCTCCAGCCCGTAGGGGATCACCGAGGAGAGCAGCGCGACCGCGACCCCGGCCGCTAGCGCGGACCCGTGCGTCAGGGCCCGGCCGGCCCCGGCCGCCCCGAACGGCAGCGCCAGTAGGGCGGCCACCAGCAAGGCCACCGCGAGCCCGTCCAGGCCGGGCAGCAGACTGCCGACCCGGGCGCTGGCGAGGATGTAGCCGGCCCAGAACATGCCGGCCAGCAGGGCCAGGGCCAGGCCGCCGAGCGGCACCGAGCTGCTGCCGTCCAGGCCGAGCAGCGCGACCCCCGCGCCGGCGAGCACCACCCAGGCGAGGTCTCGGCCGCGTCGGGTCTGCACCAGCGCCACCAGCAGCGGGCCGACGAACTCCACCGTCACCGCGACACCGAGCGGGACCTCGCGGATGGCCAGGTAGAACACCAGGTTCATCGCGCCCATGGTCAGGCCGAGCGACGCCGCCGCCGCCCACTGCGCGCGCGTCCACCGGCGTACGGGGGGACGCACGATGGCGACGAGCAGCAGCCCGGAGATGGCCAGCCGCAGCAGGGTGATGCCGGCTGCACCGGTCACGTCGAACGCGGTGCGCGCGAAAGCGCTGCCGGTCTGCACCGAGGCGATTGCGACCAGCACCAGCACCGGCGCGGGAACCGTGGCAGCGGCCGCCCGGACCCGCCCCGTCACCCCGTCGCCGGCCATGGCGCGACCCTATGGCCGTGTCCCGACGCGCGGACGCGCTCGCCCATCCCTCGGGCGGCCCGGGATAGGTTGCCGCGCGAGGAGGTGGCAGTCATGGCCGTGCGCGCGATCCGCGGGGCGACCCAGCTGGAGGTCGACGACCGCGACCACCTGCTGGCCTCCGTCGACGAGCTGATCCGGGAGATCCTGACCCAGAACCAGCTGGCGACCGACGACCTCATCTCGATGCTGTTCACCGCCACACCGGACCTGCACAGCGAGTTCCCGGCGCTGGCCGCCCGCCAGCTCGGGATCGGCGACGTGCCGCTGCTGTGCACGCAGGAGCTCGACATCGCCGGCGCCATGCCGCGGGTGATCCGGGTGATGTTGCACGTCGAGACCGCGCTGACAAAGGGCGAGGTCCGGCACGTCTACCTGCGCGGCGCCGCCGCGCTGCGGCGGGACCTGGCCCAGTGAGTCGCGGCGCCGCCGACCCTCCCGTGGTCCGGTCCTGCCTGGTCGTCGGGACCGGTCTGATCGGTACGTCGGTCGCGCTGGCCCTGCGGCGGCACGACGTGGTGGTCCACCTGGCCGACCGGGACCCGGCAGCCGCCCGGCAGGCCGCCGAGCTGGGCGCGGGCACCGTGGACCCGCCGACCGAGCAGGTGGACCTCGCGGTCGTCGCGGTCAGCCCGTCGGCCACCGCCGAGGTCGTGAGCGGGCTGCTGGCCGGCAACGTCGCGGCCACGGTCGTCGACACCGCCGCGGTCAAGGCGGGGGTGCTTCGCCAGGTGGCTGCCACCGTCGGCCCGGCCCCGCACTTCGTGGGCACCCATCCGATGGCCGGCCGGGAGCGGTCCGGGCCAGGTGCCGCGCGGGCCGACCTGTTCGAGGGACGTCCCTGGGCGGTGTCCGCGCAGGGGGCCGACGAGCGGTCGATGACCCGGGTGCGCGCCCTGCTCGACATGTGCGGCGCGGTGGTCGTCGAGATGGACGCGCCAGCCCACGACGCCGCGGTCGCGCTCGTCTCACACGTCCCGCAGGTCGCCGCCTCGCTGGTGGCCGCCCGGCTGGCCGAGGGCGCCGACAACGCGCTCGCCCTGACCGGGCAGGGATTGCGCGACGTCACCCGGGTCGCAGCCTCCGACCCCGACCTGTGGGTCGACATCCTGACCGCCAACGCCGAGCCGGTGGCCCGGATCCTCACCGAGCTGCGCCAGGACGTCGATGCGGTCGTGCACGCCCTGCGCGAGGTCGAGGAGGACCCGGAGTGGGCGCGCACCGCGCTGCGCGAGGTCCTGCTCCGTGGCAACGCCGGCCGGGCCCGGCTGCCCGGCAAGCACGGCGGTCGCTCCACGACGTACGCGCTGGTGCCCGTGGTGCTGCCCGACCGCCCGGGCGAGCTCGGCCGGCTGTTCGTCGACGTGGGCGCGGTCGGTGTGAACATCGAAGACATCCGGATCGAGCACTCGCCGGGCCAGCCGGTGGGCCTGGTCGAGCTCGCGGTGGCGCCCGCCGCCGCGGGCGGCCTGGCCACGGCGCTGGCCGGGCTCGGGTGGGTCGTTCACCCCGAGGGCGCGTAACATCGGGGGGTTCCCACCCCCCATCCTGCCGAGGTCCCGCATGCCCGCGTCCAGCAACGACACCCCCGACCGGCCCTCCGGCCGCCGTCTGGTGGTCGCCGTCGACGGGCCGTCGGGCTCCGGCAAGTCCAGCGTCTCGCGCGAGGTGGCCGCCCGGCTCGGGCTGCGCTACCTCGACACCGGCGCCATGTACCGCGCGCTCACCTGGTGGGTGCTCGCCCAGGGCGTGGACCCGGCCGACCAGCCGACCGTGGCCCGGCTGGCCCGGGAGCTGCCGCTGGAGATCGGCACCAGCACCGAGTCGACCCTGCTCACCGTCGACGGCCAGGACCTGACGGCCGCCGTCCGCGAGCCGCGGATCTCGGCCGCCGTCAGCGCCATCGCCACGAACCTGGACGTGCGGGCCGAGCTGATCCGCCGGCAACGCGCGCTGATCGCCGAGGAGGACCGCGGCATCGTGGTGGAGGGACGTGACATCACCACCGTGGTCGCCCCCGACGCGGATGCCCGGGTGCTGCTCACGGCGTCCGAGCTGGCCCGGCTCGCCCGGCGCGCGCTCGAGGTGCACGGCCGGGACGACGACGCGGCCATCGCGGCCACCCGCGACCACGTGGTCCGCCGGGACGCCCAGGACGCCACCGTCGCCGACTTCCTGGAGGCGGGCGATGGCGTGACCGTCATCGACTCCTCCGAGCTGTCGTTCGAGGAGACCGTCGAGGCGGTCCTCGCCGTCGTCGGCCGGGTCGGGGCAGACCGATGAGCGAGTACGCCGGCAGCGGCGGCGACCTACCCACCGACGAGGAGACTCCGCAGGGCCCGGTGCCGGTCGTCGCGATCGTGGGCCGGCCCAACGTCGGCAAGTCCACCCTCGTCAACCGGATCATCGGCCGCCGCGAGGCGGTGGTCGAGGACGTCCCCGGCGTCACCCGCGACCGGGTGCCCTACGACGCGACCTGGAACGGCCGCCGGTTCACCGTCGTCGACACCGGCGGCTGGGAGCAGGACGCGAAGGGCCTCGCGGCCCAGGTCGCGGCGCAGGCCGAGGTCGCGATTGCCGCCGCCGACGCCGTGATGTTCGTGGTGGACGCGACGGTCGGCCCGACCGAGACCGACGAGGCGGTGGTCAAGGTCCTCCGCCGGGCCGGCAAGCCGGTCGTGCTGGTCGCCAACAAGGTCGACAACACGAGGACCGAGGCCGACGCCGCGGACCTGTGGGCGCTGGGCCTCGGCGAGCCCTACCCGGTCTCCGCCCTGCACGGCCGGGGCAGCGGTGACCTGCTCGACGCGGTCCTCGCCGCTCTCCCCGAGACCCCGCAGGAGACCGACGACCTCGAGGGCGGCCCGCGGCGGGTCGCGCTGCTGGGCCGGCCGAACGTCGGCAAGTCCTCGCTGCTCAACCAGCTCGCCGGCTCGGACCGGGTCGTGGTCGACTCGGTGGCCGGCACCACCCGCGACCCGGTCGACGAGATGATCGACCTCGGCGGCCGGGAGTGGCGGTTCGTGGACACGGCCGGCATCCGGCGGCGGGCCAAGCAGGCCAGCGGCACCGACTACTACGCGACGCTGCGCACCCAGTCGGCGCTGGACCGCGCCGAGGTGGCCGTGGTGCTGGTCGACGCGAGCGAGGTGCTCTCCGAGCAGGACACCCGGATCATCACGATGGTGGTCGAGTCCGGCCGCGCGCTGGTGATCGCCTACAACAAGTGGGATCTGCTCGACGACGAACGACGGTTCTACCTCGAGCGCGAGATCGAGCGTGACCTGGTGCAGGTGCCCTGGGCGCCACGGGTGAACATCTCGGCCCGGACCGGCCGGCACATGGACCGGTTGGTGCCGGCCCTCGACGTGGCGCTGGAGTCCTGGGACAAGCGGGTGCCCACCGGCCGACTGAACGCCTTCCTCGGCGAGGTCGTCGCGGCCCACCCGCACCCGATCCGGGGCGGGAAGCAGCCGCGGATCCTGTTCGCCACCCAGGCCGACACCCGGCCACCGCGGTTCGTGCTGTTCACCTCGGGCTTCCTCGAGGCCGGCTACCGGCGGTTCGTCGAAAGGCGGATCCGCGAGGAGTTCGGCTTCGAGGGCACACCGATCGAGGTCAGCGTGAAGATGCGGGAGAAGCGCGGCCGCTGACGGCTTTCAGTCGACCAGGATGACCGTTAAGCGGGTGTCCGAGATGGTGCTGAACGCCGCCTGCACCCGGGGCGACCCGGACAGGTCACCGGCCAGGTCCTTTGCCTCGCGACGCAGGCCGGGTGGGTAGTAGACGGTCGTGGTGCTCACGTTGCCGTGGAAGTCGTCGACCCGGCCGACGACCCAGCCGCGGGACCGCACCCGGGCGGCGACGGTGCTCGCCGAGCCACTCAGGGCCGACTGGTTCAGCACGTCGACCTTGGGCCGGTCCGACGACGGGGTGCTGGCACCTGGTGTGCCGGCGGGGGGAGTGGTGGTCGGCGGCGGCGTCGTCGTGACCGGCGTTGCGGCAGGGGTGCTGGCGGCTGCCGTCCCGGGTGCCTTGCCCGACCCGGCCGGCTCATCCGCAGAGCTGGTCGTCGCGCCGGGCACCGCGGTGACGCTGTCCCCGGTGCCCCAGCCGGCGAGGGCGAACACGACCGCGATCACCGCGGCGACGCCGACCACGGCGAGCAGCTGGACCGTCAGCAGCCGGGCGACCAGCGCGACCGGACCGGGCTCGGGCGGCGTGCTGTCTCCGGGCACGGGGGGCGTGGTCATCGGCGCATTCTCTTCCCGTCTTTCTCAATGGCATGGTCTCGGCGGCCTGGGATCAGGGTTGCGCGAGGCCGGGCACGGTGGCTAGCTGGCTCTCGATCAGCTCGCGGTCCTCGTCGTCGTCGACCCCGGCCAGGGTGGCCCGGGCGTCGGCCGCCCACTGGTCCCGCTCCTGGTCGTGCCCGGCGACCGCGTGAGCGCGCGCCATGCCCTCCTGGGCGGAGGCGACCAGCCACATCTCGACCGGTGGGTCGGCCGTGGTGGCTCGCTCGTGGGCGGCGGCCGCGAAGTCCAGGGCCAGGTCGGCGTAGCCGAGGTGGCTGGCGACGTGCGCCACCAGCCAGTCGCCGGCCGCCAGGTTCTCGTCGGTCCCGACGTCCTGCCAGTGCAGGCGGGACGCCAGCGCCGTGGCGAGCAGCTCGCGATCGCCGGCAGCGTCGCGGGTGGTCTCGAGCAGCTCCCAGGTGTGGTTGAACAGCCGGACGGCCAGCGCGCGCTGGTCTGCCGCGGGCAGCCGGTCGGCGGGGTCGGTCATGCCCGGCAGCGTGCCACAGACCTTGCGCGCGCCGACACTGCTGGACCCGTCGCCGTAAGGTGCCGTTGTGACCGTCACGCCCGCGTCGCCAGCCTCACCCGCCTCGCCGGTCGAGCTCGCGGCGATGCTCGAGCAGCAGGACTACCTGGCCGACACCGGGCTCGCGACGGCCGCGTTCCTGGCGCTGCGGATGCAGCGGCCGCTGTTCTGCGAGGGCGACGCCGGCGTGGGCAAGACGGCGCTGGCCAACGCGCTGGCCGGCATGCTCGACACCCCGCTGATCCGGCTGCAGTGCTACGAAGGGCTCGACGCCGCGCAGGCGCTCTACGACTGGGACTTCCCGCGTCAGCTGCTGCACCTGCGGGCCGCCGAGGCGGCCGGGACGGTCGACCCCGACCGGCTGGAGCAGCGAGATCTACGACCGGCGGTTCCTGGTCGCGCGGCCGCTGCTGCAGGCGCTCGAGGCAGGCAGCGGCGGGCGGCGGGCCGTGCTGCTCGTCGACGAGGTCGACCGGGCTGACGACGAGTTCGAGGCCTTCCTGCTCGAGGTGCTCAGCGACTGGACCATCTCGGTGCCGGAGCTCGGCACGATCCGGGCCGAGGTCCCGCCGGTCGTCGTGGTGACGAGCAACCGGACCCGCGAGGTGCACGACGCCCTGAAGCGCCGCTGCCTGTACCACTGGCTGCCGCACCCCGACGTCGAGCGCGAGGTGGCGATCATCCGGCGCCGGCTGCCGGAGGCCACCGAGGGGCTCGCCACCTCGGTGGCGCGGATCGCGGCGTTGGCCCGCGGCGAGGACCTGCTCAAGCCGCCGGGCGTGGCCGAGTCGCTGGACTGGACCGAGGCGCTGCTCGCCCTGGGTGCACGGTCGCTCGGCCCGGCCGAGCTGGACCGGGCCGCCGCGAGCCTGGGCGCGTTCGTGAAGTACCGCGAGGACCAGGAGCGGGTGGCCGAGCGGCTGGCCGAGTGGGCGGCGGCCGGGTGACGACGTCAGTCGGTACGCAAGCAGTCGGTACGGCGGGCACCGGTGCCGCCGACGAGCTGACCCGGACCCTGGTCGGCTTCGCCCGGGTGCTGCGGGCCGCCGGGGTGCCCGCCTCGCCGGACCGGGTGCACCAGACGGTCACCGCGGTGGGGCACCTCGACGTGTGCCGGCGGGACGACGTCTACTGGGCCGGCCGGCTGACCTTGTGCGCCGGCCCCGACGACCTGGACCGCTACGACAGAGCCTTCGCGGCGTACTTCGGCGGACAGACGGCCCCGCAGATGCGCACGGTGCCGCCGGTGCAGGTGCTCCGCCCGGTGGCGGTCCCCGGCACCGAGCGGCCGGCCGGCGAGGGCCCCGACCCGGAGGAGCTGCCGGCCGCTACCGCGAGCGAGGTCGAGGTGCTGCGGCACCGCGACCTGGCCGGGCTCTCGCCGGCGGAGCGGGAGGAGGTCCGGCGGCTGATCGCACTGCTCGACCCGGTCGGCGAGACGCGGGTGTCGCGGCGGCACCGACCGGCGTACCGGGGGACGGTCGACCCGCGGTCGCACGGTCCGCGACGATGCTCCGGCGCGGCGGCGAGCCGGTGCGGCTGGAACGCCGCGCCCGGCGGGCCCGGCCGCGTCGGCTGGTGCTGCTCGTCGACGTGAGCGGCTCGATGCAGCCCTACGCCGACCCGTACCTCCGCTTCGCGCACGCAGCCGCCCGCCGGCGCCCCGGCACCGAGGTGTTCACGATCGGCACCCGGCTGACCCGGATCACCCGCGAGATGCGCAGCCGGGACCCGTCCACCGCGCTGCTCGCGGTGTCGGCCGCGGTGCCCGACTGGAGCGGCGGCACCCGGCTCGGCGAGCTGCTCAAGGCGTTCCTGGACCGCTGGGGCCAGCGGGGCGTCGCCCGCGGTGCGGTCGTCGTCGTCGCCTCCGACGGCTGGGAGCGCGGCGACGCCACCCAGCTCGGCGACCAGATGGCCCGGCTGGACCGCCTGGCCCACCGGGTGGTCTGGGTCAACCCGCACCGCGGGATGCCCGGCTATCGCGCCGATGACCGCCGGGATGCAGGCGGCGCTGCCGTACGTTGACGACTTCGTGGACGGGCACACCTTCGAGGCGCTGCAGCGGCTCGCCGGGCTGCTCGCGGCCAGCCGGGGAGGGAGCCGCCGTGCATGACGTGGTCGACGAGGTCGCCCGCCTGCACGGCGCCGGCCAGCGGTTCGCGCTGGCCACCGTGGTCGGTACCTGGCGCAGCGCCCCCCGCCAGCCGGGCGCGGCGATGGCGGTCGCGCCGGACGGCGACGCCACGGGGCAGCGTCTCCGGCGGCTGCGTCGAGGGCGCGGTGTACGAGCTGGCGCAGGAGGTCATGGCCAGCGGCGAGCCGCTGCTGCAGCGCTACGGCGTCAGCGACGACGACGCGTTCGCCGTCGGGCTGACCTGCGGCGGCATCATCGACGTGTTCGTCGAGCCGGTGGACGCGGCGACCTTCCCCGAGCTGCCCGAGGTCGTCGCGTCCATCCGGCGCGCACGAGCCGGTCGCGGTCGCCACCGTCGTCGACGGCCCCGGCACCATCGGCGCGCACCTGGTCATCTGGCCGGACCGCTCGCGCCGGCTCGCTCGGCACGGCGCGCCTGGACGACGCGGTCGCACGACGACGGCCGCGGCATGCTCGACCACGGGCGCACCGGGCTGCTGCGCATCGGCCCGGACGGCGAGCGCCGCCAGGACGAGCTCACCGTCTTCGTCCAGTCGTTCGCCCCGCCGCCCCGGATGCTCGTGTTCGGCGCGATCGACTTCGCCGCGGCGGTCGCGCGGGTCGGCAAGTTCCTCGGCTACCGGGTCACCGTCTGCGACGCGCGGTCGGCCTTCGCCACCGCGAAGCGGTTCCCGGAGGCGGACGAGGTGGTCGTCGAGTGGCCGCACCGCTACCTCGCCACCCAGCAGGTCGACGCCCGCACCGTCATCTGCGTGCTGACCCACGACCCCAAGTTCGACGTGCCGCTGCTCGAGGCCGCACTGCAGACCGACGCCGCCTACATCGGCGCCATGGGCAGCCGGCGCACCCACGACGACCGGCTCGCCCGCCTCCGCGAGGAGGGCGTGCCGGAGGAGGCGCTGGCCCGGCTGGCCTCGCCGATCGGGCTGGACATCGGCGCCCGCACGCCGGAGGAGACCGCGGTGTCGATCGCGGCGGAGATCGTGGCGCACCGCTGGGGCGGCACCGGCCGGCCGCTGACCGCCACCGACGGCCCGATCCACACCGACGCGGCCCGGGCCGAGCAGCCCCCGGACCGCGCGGCGCTGTGACGGTCGCCGGGCTGGTGCTGGCGGCCGGCGCCGGGCGGCGGTTCGGCGGGCCCAAGGCGCTGGTCGAGCTCGACGGCGAGCGGCTGGTCGACCGCGCCGTGCGGGTGCTGGGCGAGGGCGGGGTCGCCAGCCGGTACGTCGTGCAGGGGGCCGCCGACCTCACCGGCCTGTCCGGGGCCGAGGTCGTCCACAACCCGGACTGGGCCGAGGGCATGGGATCGTCGCTGCGGGTGGGGCTGGCCGCGATGCCCGCGGCCGTCGCGGCCGTCCTGGTGATCCCGGTGGACCAGCCGGGTCTCACGCCGGCGGCGGTGCGCCGAGTGGTCGACGCGGCCGGCGACGACCTGCGATCGGCACTGGTCGTCGCGACCTATGCCGACCGCAGCGGACACCCGGTGCTCCTCGGCCGGGACCACTGGGGTGACGTCGCTGCCGAGGCGGTGGGCGACGTCGGTGCCCGGCCGGTGCTCGCGGCGCGGGCCGAACTGGTCGTCCGGGTCGAGTGCGCGGACATCGGGGACGGCCACGACGTGGACGTCCCCGGCGACCTGCAGTGGCCCCGGTCGGACGCCGGTGGCTGACCCCCCTACGGTGGGGCGCATGCAGGTGGCAGCCCGGACCGAGGTCGGTCACGTCAGGGCCCGGAACGAGGACGCTCTGCTGGTGGCCGACGAGGACGTGATCGCGGTCTTCGACGGCCTCGGCGGGCACCCGTCCGGTGACGTGGCCAGCGCAACGGCGGCGGAGAGCCTGCGCGAGTCCGGGCTGACCGCCGCGTCCTCCGCCGAGGACCTGGTGGCTGCCCTGCAGGCCGCGCACGACGCCGTGAGCGCCGCGGCCGACGGTGACCCCGGCCGGGCAGGCATGGCGACCACCGCGGTCGTGGCCACGCTGGCCGGCAGCACTGCCCGGGTCGCGCACGTGGGGGACAGCCGGGCCTACCTGCTCGACACCGACGGCCGGCTGCAGCAGGTGACCGAGGACCACGGCATGGGCGGCTACATCACCCAGGCGCTCGGACTCGACCGCGGGGTGGAGCCCGACGTCTCCGAGGTGGCGACGCCGCCTGGCGCCCGGCTGCTGCTCTGCTCGGACGGGCTGTCGAACATGGTCGACGCCGCGGGCATCGCCTCCCTGCTGGGCTCCGGTGCCGCGCAGGAGGCGTGCGACGCCCTCGTCGAGGCCGCGTTGGACCGCGGTGGCATCGACAACGTGACCGTGGTCGTCGTCGCGTTCTAGCCCGAGCCCACTAGCCGCGCGCCGGCGGGCCGGCAGCGATCCGGCGCCGGACCTCGTCGGCGCGGTCGTCGGCCGGCGCGCCCCAGCGGGTCTCCAGCCACCAGGTGCACCCGGCGTCCGCCCACGGCCCGACCTGCGCGGCGGCGGCACCTGGGTCGTCGGCCGGCGTCTCGCCCTGGGCCACCACGTCGAGGCCCTCGGGCGCGCCGTGCTCGGTCAGCCAGACCCGCATCGCCCGCACGTCGTCCGGGCCGCCCTCGCGGCCGTCGAGCGACCACTCCGGCAGCACCCCGTCGCAGCGCAGCACCCGGGCCATCGACTTCGGTCTCGGCCAGAGCCCCGCCACCCAGACCGGGATCCGCTCCTGCACCGGGTGGGCCGCCTCGAGCAGCCAGTCGGAGCAGTCGACCCGGTAGTGCTCGCCGGCCCAGGAGCGCTCGCCGGACCACAGGGCACGGATGAGGTCGATGCCCTCGTCCAGCATCGCCGCCCGGGTCCGTCGGTCGGTGACCTCGCCGGTGTCCGCCAGGTCGGGCGACACAGCGCCGAGGCCGACCGTGAGCACCGCGCGGCCGCCGGAGAGCTGGTCCAGCGTCGCGACCTGGCTGGCCAGCTTCCACGGCCGGCGCCACGGCAGCGGGGTCAGGACGGTGCCGAGCCGGACCCGCGAGGTGCGGGCCGCCATCGCGGCGAGCAGGGTCCAGGCGTCCACCCCGTAGCCGGCCTCCCACACGAACACGCCGTCCCAGCCCGACTCCTCGGCGAGCTCCGCCTGCTCGAGCTGCTGCACCGACGTACCGCCGGGAAGGATCACACCTGCGCGCATGCGCACGGACGCTAGCCAGCGCCCCCGACAGGCGGCGCGAGACCGGCCAGCGCGGTCACTGCCTCGGGGAAGATCGACGCCGGCGGGTTGACCAGGCCGGCCCCGACCTGTCCGGTGCCGGCGACCTTGCCGGCCATGCCGGTGTTGATGTGCGGCAGGATCCCGGTGCGGGCGACCAGGGTGACGTCGATGCCCGGTGGGCGTGCCGCGGAAGCCGAGCACCGGGATCTGGTACGTCGGGTTCTCGGCCAGCGTGATCTCGTACATCAGCCGGGTGGCCTCGATCGCGTCGGCCACCTCGCCGCCGACGAACCGCACGATCGCCGGTGCCGCCGCCATCGCGAAGCCGCCGATGCCCGCCGGTCTCGGTGATGGCCGAGTCGCCGATGTCGGGGTTGGCGTCGTCCGGCCCGAACGAGCCGAGGTAGAGGCCCTCGGGGGTGTTCGCCGGCCCGGTGAACCAGCTGGTCGCCGGTGCCGGAGACCTGGATGCCGAAGTCGGTGCCGTTGCGCGCCATCGCGACCACGACGCGTCGACCCGGGCACGTCGCGGGCGGCGTCGCAGGCCAGCTTGCAGGCGGGCATCCCGAGGTTGAGGAAGAAGTGGTCGTTGCCGCCGACGAACCGGGCCGCCTCGGCGACGTCGGACGTCGGGGCGCCCGACCCGATCAGGTCGGGCAGGATCTCGCGCAGGAACATCAGCGTGCCCGCGCGGTTGCGGTTGTGCCCCTCGTCGCCCATCTGCAGCATCTGCGCGGCGATCGCCTTGACGTCGACCGGGTCCGTGGCGAGCGCACCGCCGTCTGCAGCAGCGGCCCGAGCACGTCGGACATCCAGCGCAGCCGCTCGATGACCTCGGGCCCGTAGGCGCCGTAGCGCAGCACCTTGCCGAGGCCCTCGTTCAGCGAGCACCAGGCGGTGCCGCCGTGCACCGGGTCGCGCAGCTCGAACATCCACATCGACGGGCTGACCACGCCGGCCATCGGGCCGACCGTGCGGTGGTGGTGGCACGGGTCCAGCGACACCCCGTCGCCACCGGCCAGCGCGGCCTCGGCCTCCTCGGCCGTGCCGGCCAGCCCCTCGAGCAGCAGCGCCCCGATCAGCGCGCCGCGCAGCGGCCCGGACGCCCGGTCCCAGCCGATCGGCGGCCCGGCGTGCAGGAACTCGCCCCGGGCCAGGCCGAGCGCCTCCGCGGCCGGCCGGACGTCGACCAGCTCGGCCCCGGCCGTGAGCATCCTGCTCGACCGCGGCGGCGTTGGCCGGGTCCGCGCCGCGGGTCGGCCAGCACCCGGGCCAGGTCGGCCTCGACCCCGGCGTCGCCCAGCGGCGGCCGCCAGTCCACCTGCGGTCACCGGCACGGCCTGCGCGGCCAGCGCGTCGGAGAACAGCTGCGCGCCGACGGCGACGACCCGCAGGGGCTGCGCCCCGTCGAGCAAGCTCATGACCGGCCTCCGGCCGAGACGAGGGCGACGGCGTGCGCGGGCCGCGGCCGCGTTGGACAGGAAGACCGAGGCGCCGGCCTCGTGCAAGGCCTCGGCCTGCCGGCGCGGGCCCTGCGGGTCGTCCCGGGTGCCGCAGAGCGACACGACGACCGCGAGCTCCCCGCCACCCTCGCGGGCGGTGGCGACGGCGGCGGCGATCGCCGGGGCGAGCTCGGCGGCCGGGTCGGGATGGGCGCCGTGCCCGAGCACGACGTCGAGCAGGACGACGCCGCAGCGCGGGTCCGCGGCCTCGACCGCGATCCGGTCGACCCGGCTGCGCTGGTCGATCATCGGGTGCGCGCGGCCCTGGGTCAGCGCGTCGTCGCCGAAGTCCAGCATCAGGTGGCCGTCGGCCCGCAGGTCCGTCCCGACGGCCCACTCCGGCCGCAGCGGGATGTTGGACCGGATGTCGCCGAGCTCGGCCGCCGCGATCAGCATCGCCTCGTCGCAGAGGGTGCCGCCGGCGAACAGCCCGCGCAGCGCGCCGCCCGGCGCCGGTGCCGGCTGGTCGTCCCAGGACCACGGCTCGGCCCACGTGCCGCCCACCGCCTCGACGGCCTGGCGGGCCACGTCGGTCAGGTCGCTGGTCTGGCCCTCGCCCCGCCCGAGCAGGGCCAGCAGCACCGGCGTGCCCAGCGACCCGGCGTACGCCGTGATCTCGGCCGCGACCGCGGGGTCGGGCGGCTTGGACACCAGCACGATCAGCTCGGTCGCCGGGTCGTCGTCGAGCAGGGCCAGCGCCGCGCGGGTGGAGCGGCCACGCGACGGCCGCGGACAGGTCGCGGCCGCCGACGCCGAGGCAGTGGCTCACGCCGACGTCACGGGTGTCGAGCATGCACATGACCTGCTGGGCGCCGGTGCCGCTGGCGGCCACCAGCCCGACCGGGCCGGGGCGCACCGCGTTGGCGAAGCCGAGGCCGACGCCCGCCGACGACAGCGGTCCCGCAGTCGGGGCCCATGACCAGCAGCCCGCGGGCCGCGGCCTCCTCCTTGAGCCGCACCTCGGCCTCGACCGGCACGTTGTCGCTGAAGACCAGCACCGACAGGCCCGCGCCGAGCGCGTCCATGGCCTCGGTGAACGCGTGCGGGCCGGGGACCGAGACGAGGGCGAGGTCGGCTCCGCCGGTACGCCGGGCGGCCGAGGCCACGGTGCGCGGCGCGGGTCCGTCGCCGCCGAGTCCGTCGCCCGCCGGCCGAGCCGGCCGAAGCCGCGGTGAGGGCCTGCTCGAGCGCGACGAGGCCCGGTCCGCGACGTCGCCGTCCGCGGCGCGCACGGCGACCACCAGGTCGTTCGGCCCGGCGTCGGGCGGCGTCGCGAAGCCCATGCCGCGCAGGAGGTCGAGGTTGAGCTCGGTGCCCATCGCGACCTGGGCGGCCGACACCCCGTCGACCGCCAGCACGTCCCGGCTGACCTGCATCAGGGTCACCGAGTCGTAGTAGGCGCCGCGGCGGACCTCGAGGACGTCGGCGACCTGACCGGTGCTCATGCCGCCGCCGCGTGGCGTGCTCGCCGTCGTGCCCCGGCCGCCAGCAGGAGGCCCCGGGCCAGGGCCGGGCCGGACGTGTGCCCGACGGCGAGCAGGGCAGGCAGCGCGCGCGGCAGGGCGTCGTCGCCGCCGTGGCCGGCCAGGGCGTCGGCCACCGCGACCACGGCCGGGGCCGCGAGCCCGGCCGCGGCCAACCGCAGCAGCTCGGCGCTCAGCCAGGTGGTGCGGGCGGGTGCGTGCCGGCTGGACCGCCGCCGCGAGCGGGTCGCCGCAGGTCCGGCCGGGCCGACAGCCCGACCAGCAGGCCGGCCAGGAGGTCGTCGCCGGCCGGCGTGAGCCCGGGACCGAGGCCCAGCAGCCCGAGCACGAGGCGGTCCCACTGTCTCCGGCGCGGAGACGCGCGTCACCGGACGCTCCCGGTGCGGGGGCGGCGGCGTCCGCGGGGCTGGGCCGGCGCCCACCAGCGGCCGACCTCGACCAGCAGGTCGCCCACGACGAGGCGGTGGTCGCCGACGGTGACCGGGTCGCCAGGCACCAGCGCCGCCAGCGGATGCAGCCGCCCGGGGACGGCGAGGGTCACCGCGCAGGGCAGCCGCAGCCCGTCGGCGGCCTCGACCGCCACCAGCCGGCCGCCGACGTCGACGTACGCGCAGCGGGGGAAGACGCGCGACCAGCCGACGCGGACCGCGGAGGTCCGACAAGCAGGTCGCGCACGGCGCGAGGACGCGGCACCGGCGAGTTTCACCACCCCCGGACCGTAACGCCTCGCGCTCAGCCGCGGCGCACGCGCCTGTGGGATCCCTCCAAACAACAGGGGCCGGCGACTCTGTCGGAACTGACAAACCGCAACCTCCCACCACCCGCCGCCACTGATCCGCCACCCTGCTGGCCGCGGGAGTCGACGGGCACCACCCCCGAGCCTCAGGAGGCCGGCATGGCGCTGCTCAGCTGGAAGGTCGTTCACGACGGCAAGACCCCACCACCCGGTGAGGTGGTGCGACCGGACGAACGGATGTCCTGGCCACGCACCACCGGCATCGGGATCCAGCACGTCCTGGCGATGTTCGGCGCGACCTTCGTGCTGCCGCCGATCATGGGGATCCCGGGCACCACCGCGGTGTTCTTCTCCGGCATCGGCACGCTGATCTTCCTGGTCTTCGTCCGCAACCGGATCCCCAGCTACCTCGGCACCAGCGCGGCGTTCATCGGCCCGGCCTTCGCGGTCTACAACGGCGGCGGCGACCTCAGCGAGGTGCTCTTCGGCGTCCTGTCGCGCCGGTGTGATCTTCTTCGTGATCGGCGCGCTGGTGAACGCCGGCGGGCAGCACGTCATCGCGGCGCATCCTGCCGCCGGTGCTCACCGGCACCGTGGTCATGCTGATCGGCCTCAACCTGGCCGGCCCGGTCGCCAACAACGCCTACTGGAAGAACGACCAGTGGCTCGCGCTGGTGACGCTGGGCATCACCATCCTGCTGCTCGTCTTCCTGCGCGGCTTCCTGCGCCGGATCGCGATCCTGCTGGCCGTCGTCGTCGGCTGGGCGGCTGGCCGGGCTGATGGACGCTGCTCGACCTCGGCCACGCCCAGAACGCCGCAAGGGCGACACGACTCGACCGGATCGCCTGCCAGACCACCACGCCGGGCGGCAAGGTGCGTGACCCTCGGCGACGCCGGCTGGTTCGGCCTGCCCGACTTCACCTCGCCGCACTTCTCGTTCACGGCCCTGCTGCTGTTCCTGCCCGGTCGTCATCGTGCTGATCGCGGAGAACGCCGGGCACGTGAAGGCCGTCTCGGAGATGACCGGCGCCGACCTCGACAAGGACCTCGGCCGGGCGTTCATGGGCGACGGCGCCGCCACCACGCGTGGCCGGCGCGTTCGGCGGCGCGGGCACGACGACGTACGCCGAGAACATCGGGGTCATGGCGGCGACCCGGGTCTACTCGACCGCTGCCTACATCGTGGCGGCGTTCGCGGCGATCCTGTTCGGGCTGTGCCCGAAGTTCGGCGTGCTCGTCGGCTCGATCCCGGCCGGTGTGCTCGGCGGCGTGACCATCGTGCTCTACGGCATGATCGCGGTGCTCGGCGCGAAGATCTGGGTGAGCAACCGGGTCGACTTCGGCAGACGTCGCAACCTGGTCCCGGCGGCCGCGGGCATCATCCTGGGCGCCGGTGACGTCACGCTGATGATCAGCGACAAGGTCAGCCTCGGCGGCATCACCATGGGCACCGTCGTCGCGCTCGTCGCCTACCACCTGTTCCGGTACGTCGATAACCCGGAGGACGAGGCGACCGACGTCGTGACGCCCACCTCGGCGTACCACGAGGAGCACGACCACGCCATGGCCACGACCAGACGCACGGCACCGCGCCGGCGGCACGCAGGGCGCCGTCGACCAGCGACGCAGGACATCCGGGCGGGGGCGGCTGCTACGCCCCCGGCCCGGATGCGGCAGGATCACCGCGTGAAGCCCTCGCCGTTCGGCTACGCCGCGCCCGCGTCGACCGACGAGGCGCTCGCCGTGCTCGCGCAGGTCGGCGACGACGGCAAGGTCCTCGCCGGCGGGCAGAGCCTGCTGCCGATCCTGAACATGCGGCTGGCCGCACCCGGCTACCTCGTCGACATCAACCGCATCGCCGAGCTGGCCTACGTCCGCGTGGAGGACGGCGGCGTGCGGGTCGGCGCCCTCGCCCGGCACGCCGACGTCGAGCGGGACGGGCCGGCGTACGACGCGCTGCCGCTGCTGCGGCAGGCGCTGCGGCTGGTCGCGCACCCGGTGATCCGCAACCGGGGCACGACGGTCGGCAGCCTCGCGCACGCCGACCCGAGCGGTGAGATGACCGCGGTGCTGGCGCTGACCGGCGGCGCGGTCGCAGGTCGCGAGCGAGGCGGCTCGACGCGCGATCGTGCCGGCGGCCGACTTCTTCCTCGGCCCGCTGAGTCGGCCTGCGCTGCCGGCGAGCTCGCGGTGTCCGCGTCCTTCCCGGCGTTCCCCGCCGGCAGCGGCACGACGTTCGTCGAGGTCGCCCGCCGGCACGGCGACTACGCGGTCTGCGGGCTCGCGGCCGCGGTCACGCTCGACGACGACGGAGTGGTGGCCGCCGCCCGGGCGGCCTACGTCTCGGTGGCCCCGACGCCGCTGGTGCTCGACCTCACCGACGCCGTCGCCGGGGCCGAGCCCGGGGCGGCCGACTGGGCCGCGGCCGGCGAGCTGCGCCTGGCAGCAGGCCGACCCCGAGGCAGACATCCACGCCACGCGCCGACTACCGGCGCCACCTGGTCGGGTGCTGACCGCCCGCGCCCTGCGCGAGGCCGCCGGGCGCGGCCGCAGCATGAGCACTGCCGGCCGGGCCGACGCGCGCACGACGTGCAGCTGACGGTCAACGGTGTGCCGCGCGCCGCGGCGCGTGCCCGCCCGGCGGCTGCTGTCCGACTTCCTGCGCCACGACCTGCGGCTCACCGGCACCCACGTGGGCTGCGAGCACGGCGTCTGCGGGGCCTGCACGGTGCTGCTCGACGGCGCGCCGGTGCGCTCCTGCCTGCTGCTCGCGGTGACGGTCGACGGGCCACGAGGTCACCACGGTCGAGGGGCTCGGCGGGCCCGACGACATGCACCCGGTGCAGCAGGCGTTCCGGCGAGTGCCACGGGCTGCAGTGCGGCTTCTGCACGCCCGGCTTCCTCACCACGGTCGCGGCCTACATCGAGGACAACCCGACCCGACCGAGGCCGAGGCCCGCGAGGCGATCAGCGGCAACCTGTGCCGCTGCACGGGCTACCAGAACATCGTCGCCTCCGTCCTGCGCGCCGCCGAGATCACGCCGCGAGCCGGGACGGGCCGCATGACCACCAAGCTGTTCGGCGAGCCGGTGCAGCGGGTCGAGGACGCCAAGCTGGTCACCGGCGGCGCCCACTTCCTCGACGACCTCGGCCAGGACGCGCTGGCGGCGGCCTTCGTCCGCAGCCCGCACGCGCACGCCCGCATCGTCGACATCGACGCCACCGGCGGCGCTCGACGTCGACGGTCTCGTCGCGATCTACACCTACGACGACCTGGTCGCGGCCGACGAGACCGAGGGCAGTGCGGTGGCCGAGCCGCTGCCGCTGCTGATCCCGCACCCGTCGCTGCATGTCGCCGCGCACCGGCTACCCGCTGGCGCGCGACGAGGTCAACCACGTCGGCGAGGCCGTGTGATGGTCGTCGCCACGCGACCGCTACCTGGCCGAGGACGCGGCCGAGCGCGTCGCTCGTGACGTACGACGTGCTGCCGCCCGTCGTCGGTGTCGACAACGCGCGCCGGGCCGACCGCGCGGTGCACGACGACGTGCCCGACAACGTGGCCGCGCACAAGCTGACGAGGTCGGCGACGTCGAGGCGGCGATGGCGGCCGCCCCGCACACCCTGACCTCGACCTCGATCATCGAGCGCAGCGCGTCGATGCCGATGGAGGGCAAGGGCGTGCTACGCGCGCTGGGACCCCGCCGACGGCTCGATGCGCGTGCACTCCTCGACCCAGACCTCGACCAGCGTCCGGGCCGCGGTCGCTGCCAGGCTCGGGCTGCCGCTCGGCAAGGTCGACTGCGTCGCGCCGATGGTGGGCGGCGGCTTCGGCGTGAAGATCGTGCACCCCTGGCCCGAGGAGGTGCTGGTGCCGTGGGCCGCCCGCGGCTCGACCGCGAGGTGAAGTGGGTCGAGGACCGCCGCGAGCACTTCGTCTCCTCCGCGCACGAGCGCGGCCAGCTGCAGGAGATCACCGTCGGCTTCGACGACGACGGCCGGCTGCTCGCGCTGGACGTGCGGTTCTGGCACGACAACGGCGCCTACACGCCGTACGGCGTGATCGTGCCCGATCATCACCTCCACCCAGCTGCTCGGTCCCTACAAGCCGGGCGCCTACCGGTGGAGTGGTGGTCGCTCTACACGAACACCGTCATCGTCACGCCCTACCGCGGAGCCGGTCGGCCGCAGGGCGTGTTCGCGATGGAGCGCACCATGGACGCGATCGCCGACGCGCTCGGCCTCGACCGCGCCGAGGTGCGGCTGCGCAACTTCATCACCCCCGACGAGATGCCCTACGACCACCACCTGACCTTCCAGGACGGCCGGCCGCTGATCTACGACTCCGGCGACTTCCCCGCCTCGCTCGAGAAGCTGAAGGAGCTGGTCGGCTGGGACGACGCGCTGGCGGAGGCGGCCGCGGCCCGGGCCGCCGGGCGCAAGGTCGGCGTCGGGCTCGCCTGCTACGTCGAGGGCACCGGGGTCGGCCCGTACGAGGGCGCGCACGTCGTGGTCGAGACGTCCGGCAAGGTCAAGGTCGCGACCGGGCTGACGACCCAGGGCCAGGGCCACTTCACCTCGTTCGCCCAGATCGCCGCCGACGAGCTGGGCGTGCCGTTCGAGGACGTCGAGGTGGTCACCGGTGACACCCGCCGGTTCGGCTACGCCGTGGGCACGTTCGCCTCGCGGGCCGCGGTCATGAGCGGCAACGCGATCGCCCTGGCGTCCCGCAAGGTCCGGGCCAAGGCGCTGCGGATCGCCGGCGACGCGCTTGGAGGCCGACCCGGGGGACCTCGAGATCGTCGACGGGGCCGTGCGGGTGAAGGGCTCGCCCGGCGCGTCGATCCCGCTGGCCACCGTGGCGGTGCTGTCCAACCCGCTGCGCTACGCCTTCGACGAGGCGTCCAAGGCCGCCACCCAGTTCGCGGTCGGCGGCGGCTCCGGCCCCCCGGTCGCCGACGGCGAGGAGCCGGGACTCGAGGGCACCGGCTACTACTCGCCGACCCAGGCGACCTTCGCGAACGGGATGCACGTGGCCATCGTCGAGACCGACCCGGAGACCGCCGAGATCCACGTGCTGCGCTACTGCGTCGTGCACGACTGCGGCCCGCTGATCAACCCGATGATCGTCGAGGGGCAGGTGCACGGCGGCGTGGCTCAGGGCGTCGGCGGAGCGCTCTACGAGCGGATGGTGTACGACGAGTCCGGCCAGCTGCTGAACGCCTCGTTCATGGACTTCCTGATGCCCTACGCCTCCGAGGTCCCGCACATCGAGATCGACCACCTCGAGACCCCCTCGCCGCTGAACCCGCTGGGGATCAAGGGCGCGGGGGAGGCCGGCGTCATCCCGTCCGCCGCGGTGTTCGCGGCCGCGATCGAGGACGCCGAGGGCTTCCCGCTGCACCGGATGCCGATCTCACCGACCGAGCTGTTCGACCTGCGGCGCCGGCACGCCGCGGGCGAGATCCCGTCGCTGCACCGTCGTACGACAGGAGACCACGACAAGGGAGACGACCGATGAAGGTCAACGGAACCGCCACCCTGAACGCCCCCCGGGACGCCGTCTGGGTGGCCCTCAACGACCCGGCGGTCCTGGTGCGCACGATCCCCGGCTGCCAGCAGCTGGAGGAGGTCGGGCCGGACACCTACCGGATGACGTTGACCGCGGGCGTCGCGTCGATCAAGGGCACCTACACCGGTGACGTCGCGCTGACCGACCAGGAGCAGCCGGGCGCCTTCACCCTCCGGGCGACCGGGGCCGGCGCGCCGGGCACCGTGCAGGCCGACGTCCGGGTCACCCTCGCCGACGCGGGCGACGGCACGACCCGGTTGGACTACGACGCCGACGCCGTGGTCGGCGGCATGATCGGCGGCGTCGGGCAGCGGGTGCTCACCGGAGTCGCGAAGAAGACGGCGGGGGAGTTCTTCCGGGCCGTCGACGACGTGCTCACCGGCAAGGCGCCGGCCGTGCCGAGCCTGCCCTCGCCCCGCGAGGAGGCCGCGCACCCGACCGCGGCACCCGGGGGGGCCGTCTTCACCGCCCCTGCGCCCGGCCCGACGGTCGCCGGCTCGGAGTTCGTGCGCGGGGCCGTGTTCGGTGCGGTGGTGGCTCTGGCCGGGGTGCTGGTCGGCGCCGTGGTGGCCCGCCGGCGGGCCTGACCCGAGCGCGGGCACGCGGCGGGATGCCTCCGCACCGTTCAGCGGGGGGCGAGAAGTCCCCGATACGTCCGATGTGGGGACTCCCGATGTCGCGGCCGGTGCTCCCGGCCCCGTGCTGTGGGGCCGGGTCCTCGCCCTGGCCGCCCTCGCGGGCCTGGCGGTCGCGGCCGTCGGTCTCTCCGGCAGCGAGCTGGCCGTACCGTTCGGGGCCGTCCTCTCGGGCCTGACCGGGCTGTCCGGCGGCGCGCTGGTGGTGGCCCGGTCGCTGCCGGTGCGGCGCGGCGAGCTTTCGACTGCTCACTCGTCGCCCTGGCCCAGTCGGCCACGGCGCTCTACGCGGCGAAGGCCGCCGGCCGCAACCGGTGCGAGCTGAACGGCGGCCATCGTCAGGTCGATGGCGCGGCTCGGGGTGGAGACCGGGCTGCACGTTGTCGCCGAGGGCATCGAGGACGAGGCCACCGCTCCCGCCTGCCTGGCGGCCGGCATCCCGTACGGCCAGGGCTGGCCGTTCGCCCGCGACGTCCCGCTCACCGAGCTCGATGCTCTCGTCGTCGCGCTGGGTGGCGCCCCGCTGGACGCCGACGTCAGCGCCTGACCCGGCGGAACGCCAGGTCCAGCACCGGCCGGCCGGCGGCCAGGCCGCGGCGCTCGAACCTCGTCTGCGAGCGCCACGGCGCCTCGACCGGCTCCATCAGGGGCAGCCCCGCCAGCACCGCGGCGGCCTGCCGGGCGTACGCCGGCATGTCGGTCGCGACGTGCAGCACGCCGCCGTCGACAAGGCGGTCGGCCACCAGGGCGGCGAACCCGTCGTCGAGCAGCCGCCGCTTGACGTGCCGGGACTTCGGCCATGGGTCCGGGAAGAACAGCCGGACGCCCGCCAGGCTGGCCGGCGCCAGCATGTCGGTGAGCAGCTGGCGCGCGTCGCCGTCGGCGACCCGCACGTTGGTCAGGCCGGCCTGCTCCAGCAGGCGGAGCAGGTTGCCCTGACCCGGTGTGTGCACGTCGACCGCCAGCACGTCGTGCCCGGGGTCCGCGGCTGCCATCGCCGCGGTCGCCTCACCCATCCCGAACCCGATCTCGAGCACTACCGGCGCCGACCGCCCGAACAGCGCGGCCAGGTCGAGCGGCCTGCCGTCCACGCTGAGGCCGAAGGCGGGCCAGAGCCGGTCCAGGGCGGTCCGCTGCCCGGCGGTCACCCGGCTGGCCCGGCGCTTGAAGCTGCGTACCGGCTCCGGGCGGCTGGTCACCGGCCGGCCGTCCCGGACCCGAGGGTCTCGATGGCGTCCGCCACGATGGCGCGGGCGACCTCGGCGCGGGTCGCCCGGTGGGCATCGGTGAGGACGACGGCGTCGCCGGCCCGGCGGCGGGTGATCTCCTCGACCAGCCCGGGTGGCACGCCGAACCGGTCCAGCCGGGTCAGCGCCTCGGCCTTGGTGAGCAGCCGGTCGTCGGTCAGCGTGGCCTCGACCCTGGCCACGGTGAGCAGGCCGAGGTCGACGTAGACGTCCTGGATCCACAGGTGGGGCTTGGCGACGGCGCCGGCCCAGAAGCCGGTCAGCTCGGCCCGCGCGGCGGCCCGCAGCTCGGTGGCGTCGACCGGGGGGAACAGGCTCGCCGGCTCGGGCCCGACCACGGTGATCCCGTGCCGCAGCAGCTCGGCCCGCGCGACCACCGTGAACGGTCGGCGGTAGAGCTCGCCGTGGGCCCAGTTGAGCTGCTCCACGGCCGGGTCGGCCAGCCGGTCCCGCGGCAGGTAGAAGCAGTGCAGCTTGGCGGCCGCGTCGTCCGCCTCGGCCAGCTCCTGGTGGAGGCGGGTCAGAGCCGCCTCCACGTCCGGGTCCGGCGCCGACCCCACCACCGCCGCGAGGTCCAGGTCGCTGACGCCGGGCCGGAAGTCGCCGGTCCCGAGCGATCCGCCGGCGTAGAACGCCACCAGGTCGACGACCGCGCCGAGCGACCCGGCGAACCGGGCGACCACCGGCACCGGTGCCAGCCGCGGGTCGGTCACCGCGCCGTCCCCGGCAGCGACACCCAGGCCGAGGCGGCCGCGTTGGCCGCCGCCACCGCGTCGACCGGGTCGAGTCCGCGGGCCAGGCCGGCGACGAACGCCCCGACATGCACGTCGCCCGCACCGTTGGTGTCGACGACCTTCGCGGCCGGTACGCCGGGGACGCGCACCGGCTCACTTCCCGGCACCGCCAGCACCGCTCCGTCCGCCCCGTTCCGCACCACGACTCCGGCCCGGCCCGCGCCGTCCGCCAGCAGCGCGGTCGCGGTCTCGGCCGGGTCGAGTCCGGTGCCGCCCGTCAGCCGGTCCGCCTCGCGGGCGTTGAGGCTCAGCCAGGTGGTGCGCGCGAGCACGGTTGCCAGCAGCGGCCGCGAGATATCGCCCAGCAGCGGCCCGGGGTCCAGGACGACCGGGGTGTCGGCCGGCAGCCGGGTGACAGTGTCGCCGAGCACCGGGCCGTGGGGGTAGGCCAGGTCGTAGCCCGACACGTACACCGCGTCGCCGGGGCGCAGCCGCAGGACGCCCAGCTGACGGGCGGTCAGGCGGCCTTCGGCCCCCACGGTGGTCGCGAAGGTGCGCTCGCCGGTGGGGTCGACGAGCACCACGCAGAAGCCGCTGTCCTCGTCCGGGGTCGGCGGCAGGGCCGCCAGGACGCCGAGGTCGGCCAGCGCGGCCCGGACCAGGTCGCCGAAGGGGCCGGTGCCGTGCCCGCCGGCGTAGACGGCCACCAGCCCGGCGGCGGCCGCGGCCCGCAGCGCGGTCAGTCCGCCGCCGACCGCGGTCCTGGTGGAGCTGGCCAGGACGTCGCCGCCGGGCTCGGGCAGGTGGTCGACCTGCAGCACCAGGTCGACGACGGCGCTCGCGAGCCCCACCAGGCGGGTCGTCCGGTTCACCGCGCCTCCCGGATCCGCAGCAGGTCGTCGACCAGCGGTTCCAGGTCGAGCCCGTTCACCCGGCGTACCTGCTGGACGGCCGTCGCGGGCAGCGCGCAGAGCCCGGTGCAGGCGCCGACCATGGCCGCCGCCATCGCCGCGATCGTGTCGCTGTCTCCGCCGAGCCGGGCAGCCAGCAGGCCGGCGCGCCACGGGTCGGTCGCCGACCGGGAGGCGATCGCGAACGCGGCGGGCACCGCCTCCTGGGTGGCCACCCCCGTGCCCACGAGCCCGTCGACCAGGTCCAGCAGGGTGTCGTCGTCGGCGTCGCGCACCAGGTCCAGGGCCCAGCCGGTGCGGCGGGCCACGTCGGCTCCCGGGACGTAGCTGCCGAGCCGGCTGCCGGCGGCCGCCGCCCGCAGCCCGAAGGCGGCGGCCTCGTCCCAGCCCGCCCCGGCGACGCCGGCGCTGACGACCGCGGCCACGGCACAGGCGCCGGCGTTCGCCACGGTGGTGTCGTGGGTGAGCCGGTCCAGGTCGGCCACGGCCGCGCAGAGCCGGTCCAGCGACTCGGGCGGGATGGCCACGCCCAGCGGCGCGACCCGCATGGCCGCGCCGTCGGTGTCGCCCCACCGGCCGGTCGTGCCCGCCGGTGCGCCGGCGGCGACCAGGTCGAGCGCGCGCAGGGTCGAGGGCCCCAGCAGGTCGACGGACCCGGCGGCCACCATCCGGTCCTGCCAGCCCAGCAGCTGGCGGGCCAGCAGGTCCGGGTCCACCCGCCCGCGCCCTGCGACGAGGCACTCGGCGACGATCACGGCCTGGTCGGTGTCGTCGGTGGTGTGGCCCGCGGGCAGGCCGGCGCTGAGCTCGTTCTCCGCCGGGCCGGCACGGAAGCCGTCCAGGTCACCGAACAGCTGCGTCACGACCTGCCGGGGCAGCGCCTGGGTCGGCATGCCCAGGGCGTCACCGACGGCCAGTCCGTAGAGCGCCCCGAGGGCGCGGTCGCGGGCTGTCATGGCACCGGCGACGCTACCGTGGCGGGCAGGAGGTCTCCCCATGAAGGCGTTCACCGTCGCAGCCGTCCAGATCGCGCCGCTGCCCGGGCCGCTCACGGCCGAGTCGGTCAAGGGCAACCTGGCCAAGGCGTCGGACTGGGTCACCCGGGCCGTCGAGGCGACCGGTGCCGAGCTGGTCGTCCTGCCCGAGTCGGTCACCACCGGGTTCACCCCCGGCCTCGGCCCGGAGGAGCTGTGGGACCTCGTCTCGGAGGTGCCCGGCCCGGTCGTCGAGCCGCTGCAGGAGACCGCGCGCCGGCTGGGGGTGCACGTCGTCGTCGGCACCTACGCGCGCGGCGCCGAGCGCGGGGTGGTCCACAACGCGTCGGTGCTGCTGGGCCGGGACGGCGCGGTGGCCGGCGTCTATCGCAAGACGCACCCGTTCTGCACCGAGCTGCGCTCCCGCGGCGGCTGGGTGACCCCCGGCGACGAGGTGAGCGTGGTCGAGACCGACCTGGGCCGGATCGGGCAGATCATCTGCTTCGACGGCGACTACCCGGAGCTGTCCCGGATCACCGCGGTGCGTGGGGCGGAGGTCATCGTGCGGCCGTCCGCGCTGCTGCGGTCGGCGGACATCTGGGAGCTCACCAACCGGGCCCGTGCCTACGACAACCACGTCTACCTGGTCGGCGCCAACGCCACCGGCGTCGACCCCGGCGGCGTCCTGTACTTCGGCAACTCGATGGTCGTGAGCCCGATCGCCGAGGTGGTCGCGCGGGCCGCCAGCCACGAGTGCTGGGTCAGCGCCCGGCTCGACCCGGCCACCGCGATGTCCTCGCTCACGCCGGGTTCGAGCGTGCCGCAGATCTTCGACCACCTGGCCGACCGCAACCTGGACCTGGTACGCCGGTACGCCGACGACCTGGCCCGGCCGGCCGCCACGTCGTTCCCGCACGCCTCGCCGCACGGGGAGCCGATGGACTGACCCGGCAGGGTCAATCTCCGCCGAAGCACGGACACAGACGCCCGCCACGGGCCATCCTGTGTCGGCACGGCCAGGACCCCGCCGTCGCGCCCTGCCCCATCTCCAGAGCGAGAAGGACCATGACGCCGGCGAACCGAGCGACGCCCGACGCGGTGCGCGCGGGCCTGGCGCGGGCGGGATCGGTCGCCGCGGCGGCCGAGCAGCTGATGGACGTGATGGTGGCGGCCGGCTTCGAGCTGCCGAGCATCTACCTGGAGCGCGGCGGCCGTCTCCGCTGCACCGCGCAGCGCGGCTACTGGCAGGTCTACGACGGGCTGGCCCCGGGCGCCGGTGTGCTGGGGTCCACCTTCGCGGCCGGCGCCACCCAGGTCGTCCGCGACCTCGGCGACACCCCCGAGTACATCCGGGCGGTGCCCGACGTGGTGGCCGAGATCTGCGTGCCGCTGCGGCTCGGCCGCCGGGTCGCGGGCGCCCTGAACGTGGAGTGCAAACGCCCGGTCGACGACGAGGACGTGGCCTGGGTCGAGGCGACCGCCCGGGTCTTCGAGGACGTCGTGCGCGACCTCGGCGGTGTCCCGGTGGAGGAGCCGGCCGAGCTGCTGGCCCGGCTGGGCTACGAGCTGGCCACGATCGCCGACGGGCCGGAGCTGGGTCGGCACACCCTGACCGCAGCCCTGACCGTGTCCGGCATGAGCAGCGCGGCGCTGATCCCGGGCGACGGCAGCCGGCCACCGGTGCTCGCCGAGGGCCCGCTCGCGCCGCTGCTGCTCGACCTCCCGGTGCCCGACGCCCGGCAGCTCGTCGAGTACGTCGCCCGGGCGACCTCGAGCTGGGCGGTCGGGCTCGAGGAGGGCGACGGCTTCGAGGCGACCCGGGCCCTGCGAGGCCGCGGGGTGAGCTCGCTGGTCGTGCTGGCCCTGGTGGCCAAGGGGCGGCGGGAGGGTGTGCTGGTGCTCGTCGACCAGCACCCGCAGCCCGGCCTCGACCGGGTCATCCCGCTGCTGGAGATGCTGGCCGCGACCGCTGCGGCGATGTTGGCCGCCGCGACCGCGAGCGCCGCCCTGCAGCTGTCCGAGCGCGAGCTGGCCCACCAGGCGACCCACGACCCGCTGACCGGCCTGGCGAACCGGACCAGGCTGTTGGAGGAGATCACCAGCCAGCTGGCCGACCGGCGCGGCCGGGCCCGGCTGGTCGTGCTGTTCGTGGACCTGGACGGGTTCAAGGAGGTCAACGACCGGCACGGCCACCGGGCCGGCGACCGGCTGCTCGTCGCCGTCGCCGACCGGCTCCGGCACGCCGCCCGGGGCAGCGACCTGGTCGCCCGCCTCGGCGGTGACGAGTTCGTGGTGCTGTGCCCCGGCGTCGAGTCGGTCGGCGAGGCGACGGCCGTCGGCGACCGGGTGCTGGAGCGGCTGGCCGCGCCGGTCCGGCTGGGCGAGGTCTGACGTGTCGGTCACCGCGTGCATCGGCATCGCCCCGGCCGACGGCCACACCGAGCCGGAGGACTTGCTGGCCGCGGCCGACCGGGCGATGTACGCGGCCAAGCGCGCGGGCGCGGGGACCTGGGTGCTGGCCGAGGCCCTGACCTGATCCGCGGTTAGATGGCCGCCATGACCACGCGGATCCGGATCGGGATCGACACCGGCGGCACGTTCACCGACGTGGTGGCGCTGGACGAGGGCACCGGCGCACTGGTCACCACCAAGACCCCGTCGACGCCGTCGAACCCGGCCGACGGCTTCATGGCGGGGGTCGGCAAGGTGCTCGAGCTGCTCGGCGGCGAGCCGCGCGTCGTCTCGGTCAGCCACGGCACCACGGTGGCCACCAACCAGCTGCTCGAGGGCAAGGTCGGTGACCTCGGCTTCGTCACCACCGAGGGCTACGAGTTCCTGCTCGAGATCGCCCGGCAGTCGGTGCCGGACGGCTACGGCAACTCCTACTTCTGGGTCAAGCCGCCGCGGATCGTGCCGCTGCACCGGGTGCGCACCGTCGGCGGCCGGCTGGACTACCAGGGTCGCGAGGTGCGCCCCTTCGACGAGGCGGGCGCCGTCGCCGTGGCGCGGTGGTTCCGCGAGGCGGGCATCGACACCATCGGCGTCTGCTTCCTGCACTCCTACGCCGACCCCGGGCACGAGCAGGCCATGCGTGAGGTGCTGCGCCGCGAGCACCCGGCCGCGGTCGTCTCGATCTCCAGCGAGGTGCTGCGCGAGTACCGGGAGTACGAGCGCGCCGTCACCACGCTGGTCGACGCGGCCGTGAAGCCGCGGATGGCGTCCTACGTCGCGAACATCGCCGGCCGGCTGCGGGACCTGGCCCAGCCCGGGGACGACCGGGTGCCGTTCTACGTGATGAAGTCCAACGGCGGCGTGCTGTCGGCCGAGGAGGTCGTGCACCAGCCGATCACCACCGTGCTGTCCGGCCCCGCGGCCGGTGCGCTGGGCGCCGCGCTGGTCGCCCGCGAGGCCGGCTTCGACCGGTTGTTGACCTGCGACGGCGGCGGCACCTCCACCGACGTCTCGGTGGTGCTCGGCGGCGAGCCGACGCTGACCACCGAGGGCACCGTCGGCAGCTACCCGAGCAAGATCCCGATGATCGACGTCGTGACCGTGGGTGCCGGCGGCGGGTCGGTGGCCTGGGTGACGCCCGAGGGGTCGCTGAAGGTCGGGCCACGGTCGGCCGGTGCCGACCCCGGGCCGCTCTGCTACGGCCGCGGCGGCGCCGAGCCGACGGTCACCGACGCGCACGTGCTGCTCGGCCGCATCCCGCCGCACCTGCTGGGCGGCGAGATCCCGCTCGACGTGGCAGCCGCCCGGGCCGGGCTCGAGGCGCTGGGCTCCCGGCTCGGGCTCCCGGTGGAGCAGGCTGCAGCCGGGATCCTGGAGATCTCGGCCTGGAACCAGGCCAACGCGTTGCGCGAGGTGACCGTCAAGCGCGGTCTCGACGTCCGCGACTTCACCATGGCGACGTTCGGCGGGTCCGGGTCGCTGCTGCTGTGCCGGCTGCTCGACGTGCTCGGGCTCGCCGGCGTCCTGGTGCCGCGCGACCCGGGCAACCTGTCCGCGTTCGGGCTGCTCACGGTCGACGTGCGCAACGACTACGTCCGTACGGCGGTCAGCCGGCACGCCGACCTCGACCACGACCTGGTGGCCGGGGTGCTCGACGACCTGCAGGGCCAGGCCGCGGCGGCGCTGGACCGCGAAGGCTTCGCCCGGTCCGAGCACCGCTACCTGCGCAGCGCGGACCTGCGCTACGTCGGGCAGGCCTTCGAGGTGCGTGTCCCCGTCCCGGACGGCGCGGTCGACGACGCGCTGGCCGAGAAGGTCGCCGACAGCTTCCACGACGCGCACGAGCAGCTCTACGGCTACGCGTTCCGCGGCGACCCCCGGCAGCCGGTGGAGTGGGTGAACCTGCGGGTCACCGGCGTCGGGCCGATCGACCGGCCGCGGCTGCGTGGCTCGCCCCCCGCGAGGGGGGACCGGACCGGGCGCAAACCGGCGTACGGCCCGTGTTCTTCGACGACTGGGTGGACACGCCGGTCTACTGGCGCCCGGACCTCGCACCGGGCGACCTGGTCGTCGGGCCGGCGATCGTCGAGGAGTTCGGCTCCACCGTACCGCTGCACCCCGGGTTCACGGCGACCGTCGACCGCTTCGGCAACCTCGTGGTGAGGAAGGCGTCATGACCGTCGACCCGGTGGTGCTGGAGATCGTCGAGGGGTCGCTGGCCGCGATCGAGAAGGAGGTCGAGACCGCGATCGGGCGGACCGCGCGGTCGCCGATGATCCGCGACGCGCACGACTTCCGGGCCGGCATCCACGACCGCAGGCTGCGCAAGCTGACCGGCCGGTCGTACTCCGCGCTGGTGCACCCGGTGGCGCGCGACTTCCCGCTCGACACGATGCGCCCGGGCGACGTGTTCTTCCACAACGACGTCTACCTGTCCGAGGGCGGCATCGGGCACCTGCCGGACCTGTGCGTCACGGTGCCGGTCTTCGTCGAGGACGAGGTGGTCGCCTTTGTTCAGGCGTTCGGGCACCACGACGACATCGGGGGAGCGGTGCCCGGCTCGATGCCGTCGTCGGCGACCTCGGTGTTCGAGGAGGGCCTGATGGTCCCGCCGATCAGGCTGTGGGACCAGGGCGTGCCCAACGCGGCGGCGCTGCGGATCATGACCCGCAACTCGCGGATGCCGGACTCGCTGGCGGCCGACCTGGACGCCGAGTGCTCGGCCTGCCTGATGGGCGCGCGCCGGCTCGGCGAGCTGTTCACCCGCTACGGCCGGGAGACGGTCGAGGCCTGCTTCGACGCGCTGATCGACAAGACCACCGACACGTACCGGCGGGAGATCCTGGCGAAGATCCCGGACGGCACCTACGTGTGGGAGGACTACGCGGAGCACGACGGCGTGGACGAGCCGCGGCTGCACACCCAGCGGATCACGCTGACGATGGACTCGACCCGCGACGTGCCGCTGGTGCTCGACTTCACCGGCACCTCGCCGCAGGCCCGCGGGCCGATCAACCACTGCGGCGACTACGCCGACGGCAACTTCCTCAAGAAGTGGCTCGCGCCGATCCTGCGCAACCTGGCCGACACCCCCGAACGGATGGCCGAGCTGGACGTGAACGAGGGCATCGTGCCGCTGATCGAGATGCGGTTCCCGCCGCCGGGCACGCTGCTGACACCGATCTTCCCGGCGCCGACGAACGCCCGCACCTTCGTCATCCTGCGGCTGCTCGGCGTCCTGGCCGGGGTGCTGGCGAAGGCCGTCGACGGCCGGATGCCCGCCGACCAGGAGACGATCCGCTACACCGGCGTCTACGGCACCGACCGCGACGGCGAGCCCTACCTGATGCGTGAGGTGCTCGGTGGCGGCTCAGGCGGGCGGTACTACGCCGACGGCGAGGACACCATTCACGTGGTCCCCGACTCGCGCAACCTGCCGACCGAGTTCACCGAGTCACGGTTCCCGTTCCTCGTCGAGCGGCTGGGGCTGGCGGTCGACTCCGGCGGCGCGGGCCGCTACCGGGGCGGGCTGGGTTACGAGAAGCACGTCCGGATGCTGCGCGACGCGCACTTCATGTCGATAGCGGACCGGTCGATCCTCGCCTGCTGGGGGGTCAAGGGCGGTCGGGCCGGCGCGTCCTTCCAGGTGACCGTCGACCCGGGTGGGCCACGGGAGCGGGAGGTCGACGCCCTGGCCGACGCGGAACCGGTGCAGGCCGGTGAGGTGATCAGGATCCGTACGACGGGTGGCGGCGGCTGGAGCGACCCGCTGGACCGTCCGGTCGCCGAGGTCGTCCAGGACGTCGAGTGGGGGAAGGTGAGCGTCGAGGGAGCCCGCCGTGACTACGCGGTGGTGCTCGCCTTCGACGGCACGCTGGCCACCGTCGACTCGACCGCCACCGACCAGCTGCGGGCGGCGGTGCGCGACCGGCGTACCGGGGCGGAGCCGTTCTTCGACCGCGGTCCCGGGTACGCCCGGCTGTCCGGCGGCGCAACCCACGCCGACGTCGACGTCCTCTGAGACCGGCGGAAGACCGGTGAATCCGTATTTCCTTCCCGGCTGTCGGTCAGCCGGCCCGCTGCATGAACATCCAGCGGTGCCCCTCGAGGTCCTCGACCCGGTAGAGCGAGCTGCCTCCGGGGCCGGCCTCGATGTCGGACAGCAGCGTGGCACCTGCTGCCCGGGCGCGGGCCAAGTGGGCCGCGACGTCGTCGACGTGCACGAGGACACCGTCGATGACCCACGGTGCGTTCGACCAGGCGGCGGCCCGGTCGCAGTGCGCCCGGTGCTGGGCCGGTCCTTCGTAGTCCGGGGTGGGCGTGGCCAGCATGACCAGCCCCCGACCGGCCACCATCTCGCCGTGGCTGAGGACGCCGTCGTCGTCCACCCAGCGGGTCTGCTCGCGGAACCCGAACGCTGCCGCCAGCCAGTCCATTGCTGCCGGGCCGTCCTGGTAGGCGATCATCGGGACCACGTCCGGCGATTCGACCATGGCGACAGTCTCCCGCAACAACGGCTCCGTCACGAGCGGGCGAGCCGCAGCAGTCTGACCGAGAGCACGATCCGGGCCGGGAAGAGGACGGCCGAGGATGACGATCCGCTGGGCCAGTCCAGCCCACTCGTGCAGCGGCGCGTCATCCGGCATCGCGAGTACGCCCAGGAGGACGAATCCCGCGAGCGCCAGCAGCCCGCACCCGAGCGTGTAGGTGGCGATGCCCCGCCAGCGCGGGTCGCCGGTCAGCCGCCGGGACACCGCGACCAGCCCGACCGCGCTGCTGAGGAAGAACACGACGCCCGCGACGAAGTGCCCGCCGGGGTCATACGTGACGCCGGCGGCGTCCTCCCTCAGGGGCAATGCCGCCGCGAGCAGCAGACCGATCCCGCTGACGAAGAGCAACGCCGGCCCGACGAGGCCCTTCCGGCTCGGCCGGATCCCGCGATGGAGACCCACGGCGAAGGCGAGCGTGAGCAGTCCGAACACCACGAAGTTCGCCTGCTGGACCCAACCGTTGGGCCCGGCCTCCAGCGCACTGACCGGCTCTGCCATGGGGCTGTACTCGTCCCGGCGGAGAACCTCTTGGACCATGTACGTGCGCGGTGAACAGGACCGGCCCGACGACACCGGCCCAGGCGCTCCAGTCCTGGCGAGCCCGAGCCTCCGGGCGGTCGGCGACCTGCGGTCCTATCTGCTCCCGTACGGCGTGTGCACCCCTCATGACGGCCTCCCGCTCGTCCGCCCCGACGCGAGATCCCGGGGCTCTGTCTGGACGCTAGGAGTGCCCTCGGGAACGGGCCATCGGGAGTTCTCCCCAGTCGGTGAGGCCGTGCTGCATGGCGAACAGTGCCGCGGCCGCCCGGGTGGACACGCCGATCTTGCCGTAGGCGTTCTGGACATGCCGGTCAGCGGTCTTTGCCGAGATCCCGAGGGCACGCGCGATCTGCTTGGTCTGCAGACCTCGTCGCCAGCAGGCCGACGACCTCCGCCTCGCGCTCGGTCAGCCCCGCAGGCCGGGCGAAGCGCGGGACCCGCTGGCCGGCTGCCGCCAGCACGGCAGCGACGGCGTCGGTGTCGAGCCGGCCGATGTCGGCTTCCCGGCCGAGAGCCTCGGCTGCCGCCGACGCAGGCATCGGCCCACGGTGCGGGCGGGGTTCGGTCATCGCGTGGTAGGCGTCCGCCGCAGCCAGCAGTCGCGCCGTCGGCGTGAGTGCCGCGCCGGCTGCTCCGCGGTGGTAGCCCGAGCCGTCGAGCCGCTCGTGATGCGCGCTGGCGACCGGCGCCAGGGCCGCCAGGTCGTGTCCCGGCGCGAGGACTCGTTCGGAGTGGTAGGCGTGCAGCCGGACCCGCTCCCACTCGTCCGGCGTCAGCCCGGCCGGCTTCTGCCAGATGCGGGTGGGGACGGCGACCCGCCCGACGTCGTGGACGAAGGCACTCCGTCGCAGTGTCGTGAGCTCCGCGGCGCCGAAGCCGCACCGCCGGCCGGCCTGCTCCGCCAGCTCCGCCACCCCCGAGGAGTGGCCCACCAGGTAGGGGGACACGAGGTCGGCGAAGTCACCCATCGCCGCCAGCGCCCGATCGACGGCGGATCCCTCGAGGATCAGTCTCGGGTCCGGTTCGCGGGCGATCGTCTCCGACCACGCTGTTGACTCGTCATCCAGCTCGAGTATCTCGGCGGCGTCGTCGGCCAGCCGGGTCGCGACCTCCGGGTCGAACGCCTTCCCGGCCCGGGCCAGGACGATCTGCGCGGCGTGGTCCGCGCCGCCGAGCAGGTGTTGGAACGCCGCGTCGCGTGCGACGTGAACGATGCGTAGCGGGAGCGGCACGGCCTCGCCCCTGAGGCCCGCCGGCTCGCCCTTCCCGTCCCAGCGCTCGGTCAGGTGGACGAACAGTCCCCGGACCGAGGCCGGCAGGCCCAGACGGTCGGTGAGCATCTCCGCGACCTCGCAGAGCGCGGTGATGTGACGCCGATGACCGCGCACTGCCCCCGGGAGCCGACCGGCAGCCTGGAGGGCGCGGACTGGCGGGGAGGCGTCACGAGGAGCGAGCGCCCGCAGGATGCCGGTGATTGTCTCGACCCGTCCGCCGAACATGACCGGCGCGAAGTGCGTGGCCAAGGCACCCTCGTCGAACAGGTCGGCGACGACCTCGGCGTCAGCGGTGCAACCGACGTAGAAGAGCAGACACGCGTAGTAGGTCTGGGACGAGGTCTCCGCATCGACGCCCAGACGCTCGGCGAGTCGCATCGCGACCAGGGTGCTGTGCAGACCGTGCTCGAAGGGAAGGCCGGTGCCGAGGTCCGTCGCGAGGCAGAGTGCTGCGATCAGCTCGGCGGCGCGGACCTGATCCGGGCCCGGCGAGGTCTCGCCTGGCACGCCGTGACGGTACCGCAGCCGTCCGCTCAGCCGCCCAGGGTGAGCTCGCCGGTGCGGGCCATCGTGCTCGCGTCGCCGGCGACCACGGTGTTGTCGCTGACCGCGTAGACCCGTTCGCCGTCGCTGAGCACGCGCTGCGGCCAGCTGCCGTCGGCCGTGTCCAGCCGGCCGGCCAGGCTCAGCGTGCCGTCCTCGGCCACCGAGACACCGACCGCGCCGGGGCGCTCCCGGCCCCCGCCGCTCGGGTCGTACGACGTGAACGGGAAGGTCGCGAGCCGCCGGCCCGGGTCGTAGCCGAAGGCGCGCGAGTCGTCGGACGCGGTAGACCAGCCCTCCCCGAGCCGCAACCGGTCCCGGAGCACCGGGTGGGACAGGTCGGAGATGTCGAAGACAGAGACCTGCATGCCCGTGACCTGGCCGGTGCTGGTGGCGTCCTGGCCGAGGCCCAGCAGCAGTCCGTCGCCGAGGGGGTGCAGGTAGGTCGAGAAGCCGGGAACCTTCAGCTCCCCGAGGACCTGCGGGTCGTCGGACAGGTCCAGCAGATAGAGCGGGTCGGTCTGGCGGAAGGTCACGACCGCCGCGATGTCGCCGAAGTAGCGCACCGCCTGGATCTGCTCGCCCTTGCCCAGGCCGGCGACCCGTCCAGTCTCGACCAGCGCGCCGTCACGTTCGGCCAGCTTGACCACCATCGAGGAGGTCTCGGCCGGGGTCCCGAGCGAGAGGTCGGGGCCGGCGGTGTCCCACGGCGGCTGCCGGGTGGTGGCCACCCGCAGGTCGCCGTCATAGCGCGACAGCGCCCACCGGCCCAGCACGTATCCCGGCACCGAGCCGCTGCCGACGTACTCGGTCTCGGTGTCCGAGGTCGTGTCGAAGGCGTGCACCTGGGTCCGTACCTCTGTCGGCAGCGACCGGTCCATCGCACCGCGCGTGTCGTCGACAGCGACCATCGGGGCGACGGTGCCCCACCGGCTGGTCGCGACGTAGAGCCGGTCCTCGGCCGCGTAGACGAGGTCGCCGTCGGTGGTGACCGCGGTCCGGTCGGTGGCCGCCAGCCCGTCGCCCGGCCGGATCGTGGTGACGAGCAGGGTGCTGGCGCCCGATGCGTAGGGCGCGTGGAAGGTCTGGTCGCAGGCCACCGCGGCGCCGTGCTCGAGGACCGTGCCGTCCGCGTCCCGCCGCACCACCTGGGGCAGCACGTCGAGCAGGCCGACGCTGGCGGCCGCCTGCTCGTTGGCCGTGCGCGCCAGGCGCTCGGCCACCGGGCCCGGCTCGGTGGGATAGACGACCACTGGCTGCGGCCGGGTGGTGGTGACCAGGCGCAAGGTGCCCCCGACGAGCCGGGCGCTCACGTACTGACCGTCGTAGCGTCGACCGCTCGAGCAACCGGGGCTGGTCCCCGGTCAGGTCGACCAGCACGACCTCGGTCGTCGGGACGCCCGGACGGATCGGCATCAGCATCCGCCGCTCGCCGCCGCCGCTCGAGCCCGCCTGCGGGTCCTGCCGCCAGCCGGGGACGACGACGACAGCGCGGTCGCCGACGAGCAGCAGCTCGCCGCCGTAGGCCTGGTCACCGGGCATCGTCAGCGAGCCGAGCAGCCGGGGTTGGGCCTCGGCGGAGACGACCTTCAGCCGGCTCCCGGTGAGCACGACCAGCCGCCCGTCCCGCAGCTTGGCCAGGTCCGGCTCGTCGACACCCTGCTCCTGCAGGTTGGTCCCGGTCGGCCCGCTGCCCACCGCCCCGGTCGCCGCCGAGTCGCGGCCTGCCAGTCCGTCGGCGGCAGGTACCTCGGCGGTGGCCGAGAAGACCATCCGCTCGGGCCAGCCGAGGACGCCGGTCGTCACCGACCGCTCGAGCTCGGCCCGGTACGCGGCCAGCAGCTCGTCGCAGCCGGAGTAGCTCGTCAACCCGGCGGCCCGTGCGGTCGGCGCCGCGCCCGGGGCGAGCTGGACCGCGCCGAGCGCCGCCACGGTGGCGGCCAACGCCCCGATCAGAGCGGTACGACGGTGCATGGCGGCCTCCTGGTGCCCGGCGGGGCGAACGTGGAGGTTGGACGCGCCCCGGCGCCATTCGGTTGCGTCCGGCGGGCCCGACCTAGCGTCCGGTTGCCTCGGCGGCCAGCGCCAGCGCGGTGAGGGTGACCTCCATGCCGCGCCGGTTGTGCCCGGCCCGGTCGGCGACGCCCATGACCGGCACCGACGCGACACGCATGAGACCGGGCCGGCGGTCGGTCCACGACTCGGTGA
Organism: uncultured Actinomycetota bacterium; assembly: GCA_963728425.1. Taxonomy (GTDB): domain Bacteria; phylum Actinomycetota; class Actinomycetes; order JACCUZ01; family JACCUZ01; genus JAVEDA01. Next base: position 223,035 of record CAVSKC010000014.1, on the reverse strand, counting down.
CGGTGCAGCCCCCGGCGGCCGGTGCGAGGTCGTAGGCCCAGTCCGAGATCGGCACCCCGGTCCAGGTCACGGTGAACGCGAACCGGCGGCCAGGCTCGGCAGCCGTGACCGTGCAGGTCGTGGTCCACAGCAGCGGCCCCCGGCGGTTGCTGCCGCGGAACCGGGCGCCGACCTCGGCCGACCGGGCGCCGTCGACCCAGCGGCAGGACGCGGTCTCGGGACTCCACTCGCCCATCCGGGTCACGTCACTGACCAGCGCGTAGACGACCTCGGCGGGTGCCCCGATGGCGCGCGTCACGAGGACGTCGTCCGCTTGTCGGGGTGGGGTCATGGCGAGCCATGGTGTCCCATCCGGGCGCGACCCGCCAAGGTCGGGCCGGCTGGGGTAACGGCGGCGGGCCGGTGCCCGATGAACACGGTGACGGTCCCCCTGGGAGGCGACATGCTGGCGCAGCTGCTCGACCGCACCACGCGAGGGGCCAGGCTGGCCGCCCTGATCGCGGTGGCACTGGTCGCCGGGTTCGTCGTCGCGACCGCCGTCGGCGCACCCGGACCCACCCGGCTGGTGACCGTGGTGACCGGGGACCAAGGGGCCACCGACGAGGCCACCGAGAGCGCGAAGCCTGAGAAGACGGCTAAGCCCGAGAAGACCGGCAAGCCGGAGAAGACCGGCAAGCCGAGAAGGGGAAGCCGGACGAGGCCGGGACCGCGGGCGAGGGCACCCCGGGCGGCGAGCACGGCGCCTGCGTCTCGAAGGTCGCGCGGGACTCCAGCAAGGTGGGCGGGCCGCACCAGAACCACGGCTGGGCGGTGTCGCGCGCGGCTCACACCTGCCCGCACCCGACATCGTCCTCGACCTCGACCGGCGGCTGACTCAGCTGCGGGCGCCGATCGCCTGGGTCAGTACACCTAGGGCGAGGCGATCCGACCGAGCTGGGCGGGCAGCCGGCCGGCCGCTGCCTTGTCGAGCAGCCAGAGCGTCCGGTCCCGGCCCTGGGCCGCCGCGGCGGGCACCTGGTGCCGGCCGGCGTCGGAGAGCGCGAGGGCGACCGCCTTGGCCTTGTCCTCACCGGCCACGACCGCCCACACCTCGCGGGAGCCCTGGATCACCGCGAAGCCCAGCGAGATCCGGGTGGGCGGCGGCTTGGGCGAGTTGCGCACCGCGAGCACCGGCGCATCGTCGTACAGGGCCGGGTGCTCGGGGAACAGCGAGGCGATGTGCCCGTCCGGGCCGACGCCGAGCAGGCAGACGTCGAAGGCCGGTGCCGGGCCGTGGTCCTCCGGCCGCGCGGCCCCGGCCAGCTCGGCGGCGTACCGCGCAGCCGCGGCCTCCGGGTCGTCACCGTCCGGGCCGTCGCTGGCCGGCATCGGGTGCACCCGGGCCGGGTCCACGGGTACCGCGTCGAGCAACGCCTCGCGGGCCAGGGTCTCGTTCCGCTCCTCGTCCCCGGCGGGCAGGAACCGCTCGTCGCCCCACCAGACGTCCAGCCGCTTCCAGTCGACCGCGCCGCGAGCCGGCGACTTGGCCACCGCCTCCAGGGTCGAGCGGGCGATCGACCCGCCGGTCATGACCAGCGAGGCCGCACCCCGGGCGGACTGCACGTCGGCCAGCCGGGTGATCAGCCGGGCGGCGACCGCGGCCGAGAGCTCCGCCGGGTCGCGGTGCACGAGGACGGTGGGGGGGCTCATGGGGCCGGCTTCTTCTTCCCGGTCGCGGCCTTGCGGGCTGGGACCTTGGACCCGGTCTTCGTCGTGGCGGCCTTGGTGGCGGACTTGGCCACGGACCTCGGCGCCGCCTTCGTCGTTGCCTTGGATGCCGGCTTCTTGGCCGGCTTGGCCGGCTTGCTGGCAGCGGCCCGACGGGCCGGGTCCCGCCAGACCAGGGTCCGCATCGGCGGCCGTGCTTCGAGGCCCTTCTCGCCGGTCACGGCCGAGAGCGAGTCCGAGTACGGCTGGTCGGCATCCAGCCGGCGCAGCTCCTCGGCGAGCAGCTCGCCGAGCTCGCGCCGCTTCAACGGCAGCTGTCGGTCCGAGATGCCGGTGCGGGAGAGCGTGGCCAGGTACCCGTCCGGCCGGTCGATGCGCAGCCGGCTCTTGCCGGTGAAGCGCAGCTCCACCGCCGTGATGCCCGGTCCGGCCGAGTCGACCCGCTTGACCCGCACGCCGAGCCGCGAGGTCAGCCAGCCGGCGAGCAGCGCGGCACTGGGGTTCCCGTGCTCCGAGTGCACCTCCCCGGACGTGATCTCTTCACCCATGTCGTCGAACGCCGAGGCAAGCAGCGCCCGCCAGGGCGTGGTCCGGGTCCACGCCAGGTCGGTGTCCCCGGGTGCATAGTCCTTGGCCCGCCGCTTGAGCGCGACCATGGCGTCCTCGCCCTCCGTGGTGGCGTCGGTGACCCGGCGGGACGCGAGCACACCGAGCGCGTCGTAGGCGAGCTTGTCCGGCGTCGGCCCGTGCCACCAGGTGACGACGGGCGCGTCCGAGGCGAGCAGCGGCAGCACCACCGACTCGGCGTGCAGCGCCAGCCGGCCGTACATCCGCATCATCACGGCTTCGTTCGCCCCGAGCCGGCCACCGACCTGGACCTCGGCGTCCAGCCGGTCGTCGGCCTCAACCCGGCGGCGCACGACGACGAGCAGCCGGCAGGGGTGCGCGGACGCGGCCGTTGTCGCCGCGCGCTGCGCCTCCTCGGCGAACTCCTCCTCGGTCACGACGACCAGGGTCAGCGCCAGGCCGGACGCCAGGGCGCCGGCTGCCCGACGCTCCGCGGCGAGCGTCTTGACGATCTCGGCGCCGTTGGTGTCCCACAGGATGGTGGTCATGGCCGCCTCCAGACCCGGCCGTCGCGGGCCAGCATCTCGTCGGCCTCCCGGGGTCCCCACTCACCGGCCCGGTAGCGCGCGGGCTTGCTGCCGGCCCAGAACGCCTCCAGCGGGTCGATCACCTTCCAGGACAGCTCGACCTCCTCGTTGCGCGGGAAGAGGGTGGCGTCACCGATGAGCACGTCGAGGAGCAGCCGCTCGTAGGCCTCCGGCGACGACTCGGTGAACGCCTCGCCGTACAGGAAGTCCATCGAGACGTCGCGGACCTCCATCGACGAGCCCGGCACCTTCGAGCCGAACCGCAGCGTGATGCCCTCGTCCGGCTGGACCCGCACCACCAGCTGGTTGTGGCCGAGCTCCTCGGTGTCGGTCTTGGCGAACGGCAGGTGCGGCGCCTTCTTGAACACGACCGCGATCTCGGTGACACGGCGGGGGAGCCGCTTGCCGGTGCGCAGGTAGAACGGCACGCCGGCCCAGCGGCGGGTCTCGACGTTGAGCCGGACGGCCGCATACGTCTCGGTGGTCGAGGTCTTCGGGACGTTCTCCTCGTCGACGTAGGCCACCACCCGCTGGCCGCCCAGCCAGCCCTGGTCGTACTGCCCGCGCACGGCGTAGCGCTCCAGCTCGGCAGGCAGCTCGATCGCGCCCAGCACCTTGGTCTTCTCGGTCCTGATCGCCTCCGCGTCGAACGCGACCGGCTCCTCCATCGCGGTCAGCGCGAGCAGCTGCAGCACGTGGTTCTGCAGCACGTCGCGGGCGGCACCCGCGGTGTCGTAGAAGCCGGCCCGGCTGCCGATGCCGACGTCCTCGGCCATCGTGATCTGCACCGAGTCGACGAAGTTGCCGTTCCACACCGGCTCGAACAGCGTGTTGGCGAACCGCATCGCCAGCAGGTTCTGGACGGTCTCCTTGCCCAGGTAGTGGTCGATCCGGAAGACGTCCTTGGCGGTGAAGACCTCGTCCACCAGCCGGTTGAGGTCCATGCCGCTCTGCAGGTCGTGGCCGAACGGCTTCTCGACAACGACGCGCCGCCAGCCACCGCGCTGGGAGTTGTCGGCCATCCGGGTGCGCTGCATCTGCTTGAGCACGACCGGGAACATCGCCGGCGGGATCGAGAGGTAGAACGCCGCGTTGCCCTGGATGCCGTGCGTCTCCTCCATGCTGATCAGCGTCTGGGCCAGCGTGTCGAAGGCCTGGTCGTCGTCGAACGAGCCGGGCACGAACCGGATGGTGTCGGACAGCCGGGCCCAGACGTCGTCCCGGAAGCCGGTGCGGGAACCGTCCTGCGCGGCCTTGCGGGCCAGCTCGGCGAAGTCGCCGTCCCCCCAGTCGCGACGGGCGAAGCCGACCATCGCGAACCCGGGTGGCAGCAGGCCGCGGTTGGCCAGGTCGTAGACGGCGGGGATCAGCTTCTTGCGGGCCAGGTCGCCGGTCACCCCGAACACGACCAGCGCGCACGGCCCTGGCACCCGCGGAAGCCGGCGGTCGCGGGCGTCGCGCAGCGGGTTGGGCAGCGGGGTGGTCCGGACCAGCGGCGGCTCCTCCGGCGGCAGGTCGCGCAGCGGTGGGTAGCTGGCCGTCATCCGGTCGCCTCTGCGGCCGCGAGGAGCTGCCGGATCCCGGCGGCACGGTCGGTGAGATGCAGCCGGACGACGGGGCGTCCCCGCTCGGTCAGGGCGCGCAGGTCGCCCAGCGCCTGCGCGAGCTGCAGCCGGCCGAACGTGTAGGGGCGACCCGGCACGTCCACGTCCCGGCTGACGGCACCAGTGATCTGGAGGAAGACCCCGACCTGCGGGCCGCCCTTGTGGAACTGGCCGGTGGAGTGCAGGAACCGCGGCGCCCAGCCGAACGTCACCGGGCGACCGCCGGAGGCCGCCGCCAGCCTCGGCCGCAGCCCGGCCGCGTCGTCGTCGCCGTGCCGGTCCAGGTAGGCCATCACGGCCAGGTAGCCGGTCGGGGCGACCTGGCCGCGCAGCGCGGCGAGCACGCCGGCGAGGTCGGTGGGGGAGCCGAGGGCCGGGAGGTCGCCGTGGACGTCGACGGCACCCTCGACCAGGGCGGGGGTGCCCTCGGGCAGCGGCCCGTCGCCGGCCTCGTCAAGGATCTTCGCGGTGTTTGCCTTCGACTCAGCCACGTTGGGCTGGTCGAACGGGTTGATGCCGAGGATCTTTCCGGCCACGGCGGTGGCGTACTCCCAGAGCAGGAACTGGGCACCGAGCGAGCCGCTGACGGCCGCCGCGTCCACGCCCGGCCGGCCCGGTCCGAGGACGACCCGGAACGCGTCCGGGCCGGCATCGGCGAACCCGGGGGCTTCGATGCTCTCCACGACCACCGGAAGGATGCCGGTGCCGTTCTTGCCGGTCGACTCCGCGACCAGCTGCTCGGCCCAGTCGCCGAAGCCGACGATGCCGGAGCCGGCGTCGGCCAGCACCAGCTTGTCGCGGCCCGCTGTGGCCGCGTCGCCCATCGCCCGGCCGAGCTGGATGCCGGGGTTGTCGTCGTCGAGCAGGTCCGCGGAGAGCACCCGCGCGTCGGCGAGCAGCCGTTCCACGTCGGCACCGGCCAGCAGGCTCGGCGTCAGCCCGAAGGCCGACAGGGCGCTGTAGCGACCGCCCACGGTCGGGTCGGCCAGCACCACGGCGTACCCCGCCTTGATCGCCTCGTCGTGCAGCGGCGAGCCGGGGTCGGTCACGACGACGATCCGCTCGGCGAGCTCGGCGTCGGTCAGCCCGGCCTTGCGGAACGCCTGCTCGTAGGCACGCCGGTGCGAGTCCGTCTCGACGGTGCCGCCGCTCTTGGACGCGACGACCAGCACGGTGCGGTCGATCCGGTCGGCCAGCGCGGCACCGACCTGGTGCGGGTCGGTGCTGTCCAGGATGGTGAGGTCCGCTCCGGCAGTGCGGGTGATGACCTCCGGCGCCAGCGACGAGCCGCCCATCCCGGCCAGCACGACGTGGTCGATGCCACGCGCGGTCAGCCGCTCCCGCAGCTCCCGGAGCTGGGGGAGCAGCGCCTCGGAGGTCTCCGGGAGGTCCAGCCAGCCGAGCCGATGGGCGGCCTCGGCCTCGGCGTCCGGCCCCCAGATCGTGGGGTCCCGCTCGGCGAGCCGCTTGGCCAGCCCGGTCAGGTCGCTGCCCCCGCCGGCGACGCTGCCGGTGCGGACGCTGACGCTCACTGGCTGCCCGCCTTCGCCAGCCGCGTCAGCTCACCCTGGGTCGACTCGAGCAGCTCGTTCCACGACGTCTCGAACTTCTCGACGGCCTCGACCTCGAGCACGTCGACGACGTCGGCCATGTCGATGCCCACGTCGGCCAGCGCCGTCATCGTCGCGGCCGCGGACGCGTACTCGCCACGGATCGTGTCGCCGCGGATGACGCCGTGGTCGGCCACCGCGTCCAGCGTCGCTTCCGGCATCGTGTTGACCACGCCCCGGGTGACCAGCTCGACGACGTACATCGTGTCGTCGTACGCCGGGTCCTTGACGCCGGTAGACGCCCACAACGGCCGCTGCGGCTTGGCCCCGGCCTCGGCCAGCGCGGTCCAGCGCTCGCCGGCGAAGACCTGCTCGTAGGCCTGGAAGGCGAGCCGGGCGTTGGCGATGGCCGCCTTGCCGCGCAGCTCGGTGGCCTCCGGCGAGCCGAGCTTGTCCAGCCGCTTGTCCACCTCGGTGTCGACCCGGCTGACGAAGAACGAGGCCACCGACCCGAGGTTGGTCAGGTCGCGGCCGGCCGCCCGGGCCCGCTCGACGCCGTCGATGAAGGCGTCCATCACGGCGCGGTAGCGCTCGATGGAGAAGATCAGGGTGACGTTGACGCTGATGCCCTCGGACAGGCACTGGGAGATGGCCGGCAGGCTGGCCTTGGTGGCCGGGATCTTGATGAACAGGTTGGGCCGGTCGACCAGCCACCAGAGCTGCCTGGCCTCGGCGATGGTGCGTTCGGCGTCCTGGGCCAGCCGGGGGTCGACCTCGATGGAGACCCGCCCGTCGACGCCGTCGCTGGCGTCGTACGCGGCGCGCAGCACGTCGCAGCCGGAGCGGACGTCCATCGTGGTGATCATGCGCACGCCCTCTTCGACGTCGACGCCGCGGACCGCGAGGTCGCGCAGTTGCCGGTCGTAGAGCTCGCTGTCGCTGATCGCCTTCTGGAAGATCGTCGGGTTGGTGGTGACGCCGACGACGAACCGGTCACGGATCAGGTCGGCCAGGTTGCCCGTGGTGAGGCGACCTCGGCTCATGTCGTCGAGCCAGATCGCCACGCCCTCCTCGGAGAGCTGGCGCAAGGTGTCGGTCATGGGGTTGCTCCCTCGGTCGGGGTGGGTCTCAGTTGCCGGTCGTGCTGCCGGTGATGGCGCCGACGCGTTCGAGCGTCGCGTGGGCGGCGGCCACGACCCGGTCGGGCGTGAACCCGAACTGCTCGAAGAGCACGGTGTGGGCGGCACTGGCTCCGAAGTGCTCGATGCTGACGATCTCGCCGGCGTCCCCGACGACGTCCCGCCAGCCCATCGCGACGGCGGCCTCGACGCTGACCCGGGCCTTCACGCCGCTGGGCAGCACCTGCTGCTGGTAGGAGGCGTCCTGCCCGCGGAACCACTCCACGCACGGCATCGACACGACCCGGGTCGGTGTGCCCTCCGCCTCGAGGCGCTCGCGGGCCGCGACGGCGAGCTGCACCTCCGAGCCGGTGGCCACGATGATGACCTGGGGCTGCCCGTCGGAGGCGTCGACGAGCACGTAGCCACCTCGCGCGGTCCCCTCGGCCGAGCCGAAGACCTCGCGGTCCCAGACGGGGAGGTCCTGCCGGGTCAGGGCCAGCCCGGCGGGCCGGTCGGTGTGCTCGAGGATGGTCCGCCAGGCGACCGCCGTCTCGTTGGCGTCGGCCGGCCGCACGACGTCCAGCCCCGGGATGGCCCGCAGCGCCGCGAGGTGCTCGATCGGCTGGTGGGTGGGGCCGTCCTCGCCGAGCCCGATCGAGTCGTGCGTCCACACGTAGGTGACCGGCAGCTCCATCAGCGCCGCGAGCCGCACCGCGGGGCGCATGTAGTCGCTGAAGACCAGGAACGTGCCGCCGTAGACCCGGGTGCCGCCGTGCAGGGCGATCCCGTTCATGATCGAGCCCATCGCGTGCTCGCGGATGCCGAAGTGCAGCACCCGGCCGTACGAGACCACCGGGGAACTCCTTGGACTGGCGGTCCTCGGGCAGGAACGACGGCTCGCCCTTCGGGGTCGTGTTGTTGGACTCGGCCAGGTCGGCCGAGCCGCCCCACAGCTCGGGCAGGACGGGCACGATGGCGTTGAGGACCGCGCCGGAGGCCTTGCGGGTCGCCATCCCCTTGGGGTCGGCGGGGAACTGGGGGATCGCGGCGGCCCAGCCCTCGGGCAGCGTGCGGGCGCGCATCCGGTCGAGCAGCGCCTCTGCCGTCCGGGTTGCTTCGCCGCCCAGGTGGCGAACGCCGCGTCCCACTCGGCGTGGCTGGCACGGCCGCGCTCGACGACGCTCGCGGGCGTGCGCGAGCACCTCCGGGTCGACGTCGAAAGTCTGGTCCGGGTTCGAACCCCAGGACCTTCTTGGTGGCCTGCGACCTCGGCCTCGCCCAGCGCGCTGCCGTGCGCCTTGCCGGTGTTCTGGGCGTTGGGTGCCGGCCAGGCGATGATGGTGCGCAGGGAGATGAACGAGGGGCGGTCGGTGACCGCGCGGGCCGCGTCGAAGGCGGTGGCGAGGGCCTGGACGTTCTCGTCGTACGATGCCGTCGTCGGCGAGCCAGTCCACCCGCTGCACGTGCCAGCCGTAGGCCGCGTAGCGCGCCGCGGTGTCCTCCGACAGCGCGATCGAGGTGTCGTCCTCGATCGAGATGTGGTTGTCGTCGTAGATCAGGATGAGGTTGCCCAGCCGCTGGGTGCCGGCCAGCGACGACGCCTCGCCGGAGATGCCCTCCTCCATGTCGCCGTCGGAGGCGATGCACCAGACGTTGTGGTCGAACGGGCTCTCGCCCGGCGCGGTGTCCGGGTCGAACAGGCCGCGCTCCCGGCGGGCCGCCATCGCCATGCCGACCGCGTTGCCGACCCCCTGCCCCAGCGGTCCGGTCGTGGTCTCGACGCCGGCGGTGTGCCCGTGCTCGGGGTGGCCGGGGGTGAGCGAGCCCCAGGTCCGCAGTGCCTTGAGGTCGTCGAGCTCGAGGCCGTAGCCGGACAGGTAGAGCTGGATGTAGAGCGTCAGGCTGGAGTGCCCGGCGGAGAGGACGAACCGGTCCCGGCCGAGCCAGTCCGGGTCGGTGGGGTCGTGCCGCAGGTACCGCTGGAAGAGCAGGTACGCCGCCGGCGCCAGGCTCATCGCCGTCCCGGGGTGGCCGTTGCCGACCTTCTGCACCGCGTCCATCGCCAGACGCCCGGACGGTGTCGACCGCCCGCCTGTCGAGTTCGGTCCACTCGAGCTTCGACGTGCTCACACGGTCAGACTCCTTCGACGTGACGGCGGGTCGCGAAAGGAACTGCGTCGCGAGCCTACCCGCGGGGCAGCCACCAGATCATCGGGCAGATAGAGTGGGACTGCCCGAGGGCCCCAGGCACAAACGGCCGATCCGGCAAGTAGCGTGCAAGTCGCCCGACAAGCAGACAGAAGAGGTTCGTGTGACGGCCGTCGACTCACGCCGCGCAGCGGCCGTGCCGGTCGGCTCGAGGCCCCCACGCAGCGCCCGCCAGGCCGTCGCCGGCTACGTCGCCCTCACCAAGCCGCGCATCATCGAGCTGCTGCTGGTCACCACCGTGCCGACGATGCTGCTGGCCGAGGGCGGCATCCCGTCGCTGCGCCTGGTCGCCGCCACGCTGGTCGGCGGCGCCCTGGCCGCGGGCAGCGCCAACACGCTCAACTGCTACCTCGACCGGGACATCGACCAGGTCATGCACCGCACCGAGCGCCGCCCGCTCGCCACCGGCCTGGTGAGCCCGCGGGAGGCGCTCGTCTTCGGGCTGGTGCTCGGGGCCGTCGTCGGTCGGCTGGCTGTGCGGCGACCACCGGCTGGCTGCCGCGCGCGCTGGCGCTGGCAGCGATCGCGTTCTACGTCGGGGTCTACACGATGGCGCTCAAGCGCCGCACCCCGCAGAACATCGTGTGGGGCGGCGCCGCGGGCTGCATGCCGGTGCTGATCGGCTGGTCGGCCGTGACCGGCTCGCTGGCCTGGACGCCGGTGGTGCTGTTCGGCGTGATCTTCTTCTGGACGCCGCCGCACTACTGGCCGCTGTCGATGCGCTTCCGCGACGACTACGCCGCGGCCGGCGTGCCGATGCTGCCGGTCGTGGCCGGCACGTCACCGTGCGGCCGGCGGATCGTCGCCTACAGCTGGGTGATGGTGGCGACCTCGCTGCTGCTCTGGCCGGTCGCCGGCACCACCCCGGTCTACGGCGTCGGCCGCGCTGGTCCTGGGCGCTGCCTTCCTGCGCGAGGCGCACCTCCTGCTGCGCCGGGCCCGGCTCGAGGCCAGCGGGTCCCCGTTGGCCGGCACGTCGGTCGAGGCGGGCGCGATGCGCCTCTTCCACGGCTCGATCACCTACCTGACGCTGCTGTTCGTCGCCGTCGCGATCGACCCGCTGCTGCCGTTCTGACCGATGCCGGTCGAAGCGCGCTGGCTGCCGTCGACCGGTGTCTTTCAGGGCTCATTCGGCTCGCTCGAGCCCCGGAACTCACCAGTCCGGAGCGCTGGTCGGCGGGCCGAGCCGCATCGTGACCCGGGCGCCGCCGCCGGGACTGCGCCCGATCGTCAGGTCCCCGCCGGAGGCGACCGCCGTGCGCCGGGCGATGTCCAGCCCGAGCCCGGTCGACCCGGCCCGGCTCTCGCCCCGCTCGAGCACGGCGCGAGTCGGCGAAGCCCGGCCCCTCGTCGTCGATCTCCAGCAGCCACGTTGCCGTCGGGTCCCGGAGCCAGCGCCACGGCCAGCCCGTGCGCCCTCCGGCGTGTGCGCGAGGACGTTGCCGAGCAGCGCGTCCAGCGCCGCCTCGAGGTCCGCTGCGGCGGCCCGCACCGGGCTCGGCCCGGCCGGCAGCACCAGCGCGACCACCCGGCCCTGGTCCTCGGCCAGCGCCGGCCCAGAACGCCACCCGCTCGGCCACCACCGCCCGGGCGTCGCAGCGGGCCTCGACCCCTTCCCGGACCGGGCGCCGGGCCTCCCGGATCAGCGCGTCGATCTGCCGGGTCAGCTCGTCGACGTCGGAGATCAGCCGGTCGCGGCCGTCTCCGCCTGGCAGCGACTCGACGTCCAGCCGCAGCGCCGTGACCGGCGTGCGCAGCCGGTGCGACAGGTCGGCCACCGACTCCCGCTCGCGGGTCAGCAGCTCACTGATGCGCGCTGCCAGCCGGTTGAGCGCCGCGCCGACCTCGCGCACCTCGTCCGGGCCGCCGGGCTCGACCCGGGCCGTGAGGTCGCCGCGCCCGAGCCGCTCGGCGGTCGCGGCCAGCTCGGTGATCGGCCGGGTCATCGAGCGGGCCAGCCGGTCGGCCACGAGGAGGGCCAGCCCGAACAACGTCAGCGCCAGCGCGGCCAGCACGGCCCAGGCTCGCCACACCCCTGCGTCCAGCACGTCCTCGCGCATCAGGGTGCTGATCACCGCCGTACCGTCCTGCCGCACGACCGGCTGGTCCAGGATCACCCGTCCGTCGTCCAGGGTCCGTACGGCGGTGGCGCGCAGCTCCGGGTCCACCGGTGGTGCCGCCGTGCGGAACGGCCGGCCGATGACGTCGCCGGACGGCAGCCGCACCCGCACGACGTAGTCGGGGTCGGACACCGTCGCGACGGCCTGCGCGATCTCGTCGGCGCTGCCCGCCGCGACGGCCGGCACGATCCGCTGGCTGCGGTCCCCGGCCGAGGTGACCGCCGCGTTGGTCGCGGCCCGGTCGATGAGCACCGCCAGGGGGAGCGTGAACGCCAGCAGCACCACCGACGTCGTGGCCGCGACGAGCAGCGCCAGCCGGCGTCGCACGTCGCCTCAGTCCAGGTCCGGCGCCGCGGCCGGGACCAGCTTCACGCCGACGCCACGCACCGAGTGCAGCATCCGCGGGGCGGCGGCGGTCTCGCCGAGCTTGCGCCGGAGCCAGGACAGGTGCACGTCGACGGTCTTGTCGGCCCCGCCGTACGGCGACTGCCAGACGTCGGCGAGCAGGGTCCGCTTGGTCACCACCTCGCCCGGCCGGGCGGCGAGGTAGGCCAGCAGGTCGAACTCCCGGGGCCGCAGGTCCAGCGACCGGCCACCGAGCACCGCCGTCCGGGCCCGGATGTCGACGACGAGGTCGCCGACCTCGAGCACCGTGGTGCCGGGGGCCGCCGAGCGGCGCAGCACGGCCCGGATCCGGGCGTCGAGCTGCTCGGCGCTGAACGGCTTGACCAGGTAGTCGTCCGCGCCGGCGTCCAGCGCGGCCACGGTCGCCACGTCGTCGTCCCGGGCGGTGGCCACGATCACCGGGACGCTGCTGACCGGCCGGAGCATCCGCAGCACCTGCAGGCCGTCGACGTCGGGCAGGCCGAGGTCCAGCACGACGAGGTCCGGCGGGTCGTCGATGATCCGCTGCAGCGCGGGCAGCCCGGCCGGCTCGGAGGAAACGGCATGGCCCCGCTCCGTCATGGCGCGGGTCAACGCCGTGCGGATGCGCAGGTCGTCCTCGACGATCAGCAGCACGGCCACGTCGCTGACGCTATCGGTGCTCCCCGCCGGTCGGCGCGAACCTGGGCCCGTGCTGGGCCGGCGTTAACCGCACGTTAGGTGACTAGCGGGCAGGATCGTCGGCATGGACAGGCGGTGGGCCCTCGCGGCCGTGTGGGCGCTGTTCGCGGCGGCCTCGGTCGGGGTCGGCTTCGCCGCAGCAGGTCTCGTGGGCGAGCCCTTCAGCGACCCCGCGGGTGCGACGGCCGCCGCCCCTCCGCCGACCGCGGACAGCCGCCCGACGGGCGGCACCTCGAGCCCGCGACCCACGGACTCGTCGGCGAGCAGCCCCCGCCCCACCGGGACCGGTGCAGCCACGGATCCGGAGCCGACGGTCCACAGCGTCACCACGCGGGGCGGCTTCGTGGCCGGCTCGTGCCGCGCCGGGCTGGTCACGGTGAGCGCCTCGCCGGCGATCGGCTGGCAGATCGACGACGTGGACGGCGGCCAGGTGGTCGACGCCCGGGTCCGGTTCGAGGCGACCAGCGGTGACGGCCGGGTCGAGGTGCACAGCTGGTGCTCGGGCGGTGCGGCGAAGTTCTCGGTCGACGACGGCAGGGGCGGGGACGACGGCAGCGGTAGCGGTAGCGGCTCGTCAGGTCGTGGCGGGGGAGACGGCTGAGCTCCTGCACCGTCCGTCCCGAGGTGACGGCGGCCACCTGGGTGGTCATCGCCAGCACCAGTCGCAGCGCCGCCACCCAGACCAGGCAGGCGCCCAGCACGTGCACCGCGACGAGAGCCACCGGCAGGTCGGTGGCGTACTGGGCGTAGCCGACCAGACCCTGGGCGAGCACTACCCCGAGCAGCACCCGGACCCGCCGTCGCAGCACGGGAGGTACGTCGGTGGCCTGCAGCGCGACGGCGAGCCCGATGGTCAGACCCACGAGCAGGAAGACCAGGTCGGCGTGCAGCTGGGTGACCTCCACCAGGTCGAACGGCAGCCGGTGGGTGGCGTTCTTGTCGCCCGAGTGCGGACCGGTGCCCGTCACCACGGTGCCGGCGAGCAGCAGCAGGGCGGTCACCACGAGCAGGCTGCGACCGCCGAGCTGCACGGCGGGGTGCACCTCGCGCCGCGGTTGCACCCGCTGGCCGGCCGAGAGCAGGTGCGCCCGGGTGGCGACGGCGATCAGCGCCACCGACAGCAGGAAGTGAGCCATCACGGTGACCGGGTTCAGGCCGGTCAGCACGGTCACGCCGCCGAGCACCGCCTGGGCGACGATCCCGCCGAAGAGCAGCAGCGCGGCGGCCCGCAGGTCGCGCCGCCCGGCCCGCCAGGCCACGACGACGGCCGCGACCACGACGGCCGACAGGGCGAAGGTGAGCATCCGGTTGCCGAACTCGACCAGCCCGTGGCCGCCCATCTCGCGGGTCACCACCAGGCTGTTGTCGGTGCAGCGCGGGAACGTGGGGCAGCCCAGCCCGGATGCCGTGAGCCGCACCGCTCCACCGGTGACCACGATGCCGACGTTGGCGACCAGCGTGGCGAGGAACACCCGGCGTACGGCGGTCGGGCTGGGTGTCCAGCCGCGCCATCGGTCGAGCATGGGACCCAGCGTACGGGCGCTACTCCCAGCGGAAGGTGCGGGCGGCCAGGACGCCGCCGACCGCTGCCCAACCCACGAGGACGCCGACCGACCACCAGGGCAGCGCGTGCCCGTCGCGGAGCACCACCCGCAGACCCTCCGACAGCGCGCCGGCCGGCAGGGCGTCGAGGACCGGGCGGGCCGAGTCCGGGAACCGGTCCAGCGGCACGGCGATGCCGCCGCTGACCAGGAACAGGAGGTAGACCAGGTTCGCGGCCGCCAGGGTCGCCTCGGCCCGCAGGGTCCCGGCCATCAGCAGCGCCAGCGAGCTGAACGCGGCGGTGCCGGCGAGCACCAGCAGCATGACGGCGAGCCACGACCCGCGCGGGTCCCAGCCCATCAGCTGCGCGACCGTGCCGAGGAGCAGTACCTGGAGGGCCTCGATCGTCAGCACCGCCAGGCCCTTGGCCGCCAGCAGCGCTCCCCGCGGCAGCGGTGACGCGCCCAGCCGCTTGAGCGCGCCGTACCTCCGCTCGAACCCGGTGCCGATCGCCAGGCCGGTGAACGCGGTCGACATGACGGCCAGGGCGAGCACGCCGGGCACCAGGAAGTCGACCCGGGCAGCGCGGTTCCCGAGGTCCATCACCTCGACGCTGCCGAAGACGGTGAGCACGAGGACCGGGATGACCACCGTGAGCAGCAGCTGCTCGCCGTTGCGCAGCACCATCCGCACCTCGAGCCCCGTCTGGGCGGCCAGCATCCGGCCCAGCGGCGCGGCGCCGGGGTCCGGCGCGAAGGTGCCCGAGTTCGTGGTCGTGCTCACGCGCGCAGGTCCGAGCCGGTCAGGTCCAGGAAGACGTCCTCGAGGGACCGGCGGCCGACCGTCAGCCCCTCCGGCATGACCTCCCGGTCCGCGCACCAGCGGGTGAGGTCGGCCAGCAGGTGGGTGTCGACGTCGCCGTGCACGACGTAGCGGCCCGGCGCCACCTCGTCGACCCGGCTGGCCGCCGGGAGGGCCGCCGCGAGCCCGGCGACGTCCAGGCCAGGCGGGCCGTCGAACCGCAGGCTGCCGCCGGCGCCGGCGGCGGTGAGCTCGCCGGGGCTGCCGACCGCGATCACCCGGCCGTGGTCCACCACCACGACCTCGTCGGCCAGCCGCTCGGCCTCGTCCATGAAGTGAGTCGTGAGCACCACGGTCACGCCGTCGTGCCGCAGCGCCTCGACCAGCTCCCAGGTGGCCCGGCGCGCCTGCGGGTCGAGCCCGGCGGTCGGTTCGTCGAGGAAGACCAGCTCGGGCCGTCCGACCACGGCCATGGCCAGCGACAGCCGCTGCTGCTGCCCGCCGGACAGCCGCCGGTAGGTCGTGCGGCCGGCCGCGCCGAGGCCGAGGCGCTCGACCAGGGTCGGCACGTCGAGCGGGTGCGCGTGCAGCGAGGCGACGTGGCGCAGCATCTCCTCGGCCTTCACGCCGGGATAGACGCCGCCCTGCTGGAGCATCACGCCGACCCGGGGGCGCAGCGCCCGGGCATCGGTCCAGGGGTCCATCCCGAGGACCCGGACGGTGCCGCTGTCCGGGCGCCGGTACCCCTCGCAGGTCTCGACCGTCGTGGTCTTCCCGGCGCCGTTGGGGCCGAGAACCGCCGTGATCGTGCCCGCGGCCACCTCGAGGGTCAGCCCGTCGACCGCCGCGGTCAAGCCGTAGCGCTTGACCAGGTCGACGACCTCGACAGCGGGAGGCGCGGGCACCCGCCGAGTCTAGGGAGGACCCCGTGTTTGCGATGCGCGGGTAATAACGGCACACTGGTGTTGTGAAAACCGGCCTGGACGATAGGACGCGCGACCGCGTCGCGCGCACCGTCATGGAGAACGGCCCGACCACCGCGGCCCTGCTGGCCGAGAACCTCGGCCTCACCCCCGCCGCGGTCCGTCGTCACCTGGACGCGCTGCTCGCCGACGGGCTGATCGAGGAGCGCGCGCCGCGCGCCAGCGCAGTCCGTGGCCGCGGCCGGCCGGCCCGCCTGTTCGCAGTCACCGACGCCGGTCGTGACTCCTTCGACCAGGAGTACGACGACCTGGCGGCCAGCGCGTTGCGCTTCCTGTCCGAGACCGGCGGCCGGGAAGCGGTGGCGGACTTCGCCCGCCAGCGGGTCGGCGAGCTCGAGGCCCGCTACCGCCCGGTCGTCGAGGCGGCTGCCCCCGGGCAACGCACCGAGGCGCTCGCGGCCGCCCTGTCGGGCGACGGCTACGCTGCCACGACGCGCCCGGCCGGGAGCGGCCCGGCTGCGGGGGAGCAGCTGTGCCAGCACCACTGCCCCGTCGCGCACGTCGCGGTGCAGTTCCCCGAGCTGTGCGAGGCCGAGACCGAGGTCTTCGCCCGCCTGCTCGGCACGCATGTCCAACGACTGGCCACCATCGCCCACGGCGATGGCGTCTGCACGACCCACGTCCCGACCGTCCGGCATGACCAGGACGACCCGGGCGCCGACAACCGGAGGAGCGCTCAGTGACCGCCATCCCCGAGACCACGCACGCCGAGGTCGACACCCTCGGCCGCTACGCCTTCGGCTGGTCCGACCCCGACTCCGCGGGCAGCACCGCCAAGCGCGGTCTGTCCGAGGACGTCGTGCGCAACATCTCGAACCTCAAGAGCGAGCCGCAGTGGATGCTCGACCTCCGGCTCAAGGGGCTGCGGCTGTTCGGCAAGAAGCCGATGCCGACCTGGGGCTCGGACCTCTCCGGCATCGACTTCGACAACATCAAGTACTTCGTCCGCTCCACCGAGAAGCAGGCGACCTCCTGGGACGAGCTGCCGGCCGACATCAAGAACACCTACGACCGGTTGGGCATCCCGGAGGCCGAGAAGCAGCGGCTGATCGCCGGTGTCGCCGCGCAGTACGAGTCCGAGGTCGTCTACCACCAGATCCGTGAGGACCTGGAGGAGAAGGGCGTCCTGTTCCTGGACACCGACACCGCGCTGCGCGAGCACGAGGACCTGTTCCGCGAGTACTTCGGCACGGTCATCCCGGTCGGCGACAACAAGTTCGCCGCCCTGAACACGGCCGTGTGGTCGGGTGGCTCGTTCATCTACGTCCCGCCGGGCGTGAAGGTCGACATCCCGCTGCAGGCCTACTTCCGGATCAACACCGAGAACATGGGCCAGTTCGAGCGCACCCTGATCATCGCCGACGAGGGGTCCTCGGTGCACTACGTCGAGGGCTGCACGGCGCCGATCTACTCGTCCGACTCGCTGCACTCCGCCGTGGTCGAGATCATCGTGAAGAAGGACGCCCACGTCCGCTACACGACCATCCAGAACTGGTCGAACAACGTCTACAACCTGGTGACCAAGCGCACCGCGGTGCAGGCGGGCGGCCGGATGGAGTGGATCGACGGCAACATCGGCTCCAAGGTCACCATGAAGTACCCCGCGTGCTACCTGCTCGGCGAGCACGCGCAGGGCGAGACGCTCTCGGTCGCGTTCGCCGGCGAGGGCCAGCACCAGGACGCCGGCGCCAAGATGGTGCACTCGGCGCCGCACACGTCCTCGACGATCATCTCCAAGTCGGTGGCGCGAGGCGGTGGGCGCACGTCGTACCGGGGACTCGTGCAGGTGCTCGAGGGGGCGCACGGCTCGCGCTCGACGGTGAAGTGCGACGCGCTGCTCATCGACACCGTCAGCCGCAGCGACACCTACCCGTACGTCGACGTCCGTGAGGACGACGTGACCATGGGGCACGAGGCAACCGTCTCCAAGGTCAGCGACGACCAGCTCTTCTACCTGATGAGCCGCGGGCTGACCGAGGACGAGGCGATGGCGATGATCGTGCGCGGCTTCGTCGAGCCGATCGCCAAGGAGCTCCCGATGGAGTACGCCCTGGAGCTCAACCGGCTCATCGAGCTGCAGATGGAAGGGGCTGTGGGTTGACGGTCGCGTCCGAGATCCTCAGTCCGGAGACCGGCGGGTTCAGCGGCAAGCCGCACTCGCACGGCGCGGTGCCCGTCCCCGGCGACAGCCGGGGCGAGCGGCACCGCTCGTTCGAGCTGTCCGACTTCGACGTGCCCACCGGCCGCGAGGAGGACTGGCGGTTCACCCCGCTGCACCGCCTGCGGCACCTGCACGAGGACGACGGGGACGCTGGCGTCGAAAACAGCGCAGTCTCCGTCCAGGTCGACCCGGCGCCCGAGGTCGAGGTGCAGACCCTGGCCCGCGGCGACGCCCGCCTCGGCCAGGCCGGCATGCCGGCCGACCGGGTGGCGGCCCGCGCCTGGTCGTCGTTCGAGAAGGCCACCGTCCTGACGGTCCCCCGGGACACCGTCGCGAGCGCACCCACGGTCGTCACGCTGCGCGGCGACGGCGTCGACAAGGGGCCGGCCTTCGGCCACCTGCTGGTCGACGTGCAGCCGTTCGGCGAGGCGCTCGTCGTGCTCGACCACGTCGGCAGCGCGACCTTCGCCGACAACGTCGAGTTCCTGGTCGGCGACGGCGCCAAGCTCACCGTCGTGGTCATCGACGACTGGGACGACGACGCCGTGCACGCCGGCCCAGCACTCGGTCACGGTCGGGCGGGACGCGCGGTTCAAGAGCATCGTCGTGTCCTTCGGCGGCGACCTGGTCCGGGTCGCGACCGAGGCGCGGTTCGCCGGGACCGGGGGAGACATCGAGATGCTCGGCTGTCTACTTCGCCGACGCCGGCCAGCACCTCGAGCACCGCCTGTTCGTCGACCACGCCGTGCCGCACTGCCGCTCGCAGCGTCGCCTACAAGGGCGCGCTGCAGGGCGAGGACGCGCACACGGTCTGGATCGGCGACGTGCTGATCCGGGCCGAGGCCGAGGGCACCGACACCTACGAGCTCAACCGCAACCTGGTGCTCACCGACGGCGCGCGCGCCGACTCGGTGCCCAACCTCGAGATCGAGACCGGCGAGATCGTCGGCGCCGGCCACGCCAGCGCCACCGGCCGGTTCGACGACGAGGCGCTGTTCTACCTGCAGTCCCGCGGCATCCCGGCCGACGAGGCCCGCCGCCTGGTGGTCCGCGGCTTCTTCGCCGACGTGATCAACCAGATCGGCATCCCGGACGTCCAGGACCGCCTGATCGCCCGGGTCGAGGCTGAGCTGGAAGCGGCGGTGCACTGACCGTGCCCGACCTCGACCAGTACACCCGGGCCTGCGCGGTCGCGGACGTCGCCGACGGCACCGCCGTCCGGGTCGTCCTCGACGGCGTGCCGGTGGCGGTGGTCCGCAGCGACGGAGACGTCTTCGCGATCCACGACGTCTGCTCGCACGCCAACGTGGCGCTGTCCGAGGGCGAGATCGAGGGCCAGACGCTCGAGTGCTGGCTGCACGGCTCGCGCTTCGACCTGGGCACCGGCGAGCCGACCGGCCTGCCCGCCACCCAGCCCGTACCCGTGTACCCCGTGAAGATCGACGGCGACGACATCCTCGTCAACGTCACGCCAAGGAGAGCTGAGCCGCACGATGGCACCCTTGAGATCCGCGACCTGCACGTCACGGTCGACACCGGCAGCGAGGGCGCAGAGCCGACCCGCGAGATCCTGCGCGGCGTCGACCTGACGGTGAAGGCCGGCGAGACGCACGCGATCATGGGCCCGAACGGCTCCGGCAAGTCGACCCTTGCCTACTCGATCGCCGGCCACCCCAAGTACACCGTCACCGGCGGCACCGTGACCCTCGACGGCGACGACGTGCTGGCGATGACCGTCGACGAGCGCGCCCGGGCCGGGCTCTTCCTCGCGATGCAGTACCCGGTCGAGGTGCCCGGCGTCTCGGTGTCCAACTTCCTGCGCAGCGCCAAGACCGCGATCGACGGCGAGGCGCCCAA
The DNA here is from genome assembly GCA_963728425.1 of uncultured Actinomycetota bacterium. Taxonomy (GTDB): domain Bacteria; phylum Actinomycetota; class Actinomycetes; order JACCUZ01; family JACCUZ01; genus JAVEDA01. The sequence continues at coordinate 203,162 of CAVSKC010000014.1, read as the reverse complement.
GCTGCGCACCTGGGTCAAGGAGGTGAGCGAGGCCATGGCGCGCCTGTCGATCGACCCGTCCTTCGCCGAGCGCAGCGTCAACGAGGGCTTCTCCGGCGGCGAGAAGAAGCGCCACGAGATCCTGCAGCTCGAGCTGCTCCAGCCGAAGATCGCGATCCTCGACGAGACCGACTCCGGCCTGGACATCGACGCGCTCAAGGTCGTCTCCGAGGGCGTCAACCGGGTCCGGGCCGGCGGCGAGACCGGCGTACTGCTGATCACGCACTACACCCGGATCCTGCGCTACATCCAGCCGGACTTCGTGCACGTCTTCGTCGGCGGCCGGATCGTCGAGGAGGGCGGCCCGGAGCTGGCCGACACCCTCGAGGCCGAGGGCTACGAGAAGTTCCTTCCCAAGGTGGTTGCACAGGCATGAGCTCGGTAACCGCTCCGGTGGGCGCCCCCGCCCTGGACGTCGAGAAGGTCCGCAAGGACTTCCCGGCCCTGGAGCGGCTCGTCCACGGCGACAAGCCGCTGGTCTACCTGGACAACGCGGCGACCTCGCAGAAGCCGCGTCAGGTCCTCGACGCCCTCGACGACTACTACAAGCGGCACAACGCCAACGTGCACCGCGGCATCCACGTGCTCGCCGAGGAGGCCACGGCGCTGTACGAGGGCGCGCGGGACAAGGTGGCCGCCTTCGTCAACGCCGCCGACCGGGACGAGGTGGTCTTCACCAAGAACTCCACCGAGGCGCTCAACCTGGCCGCGAACGTCATCGCGTGGGCCGACCGGGGCTCGCCGGGACGGGGCCTCGGCCCGGGCGACGAGATCGTCATCACCGAGATGGAGCACCACTCCAACATCGTGCCGTGGCAGCTCGTCACCGCTCGCACCGGCGCGACGCTTGCGCTGGTTCGGCCTGACCGACGAGGGCCGGCTGGACCTGTCCGACATCGACGAGCGTCATCACCGAGCGCACCAAGGTCGTCTCGTTCGTGCTGGTGTCCAACATCCTGGGCACGGTCAACCCGCTCGAGGAGCTGGTCCGCCGCGCCCACGAGGTCGGTGCGCTGGTCGTGGTCGACGCCTCGCAGGCCGCGCCGCACATGCCGCTGGACGTGCAGGCGCTCGGCGCCGACTTCGTCGCCTTCACCGGCCACAAGATGTGCGGCCCGACCGGCATCGGTGTGCTGTGGGGCCGCCAGGAGCTGCTCGAGGCGCTGCCGCCGTTCCTCGGCGGCGGCGAGATGATCGAGACGGTCACGATGGCGTCCTCGACCTTCGCCGGGCTGCCGCACAAGTTCGAGGCGGGCACGCCGCCGATCGCCCAGGCCGTCGGCCTCGGCGCGGCGGTCGACTACCTGACCGGGATCGGCATGGACGCGGTGCACGCGCACGAGCGCCACATCACGGCGTACGCGCTGGACCGCCTGCAGCAGGTCGAGGGGCTGCGCATCATCGGCCCCGCGACGCCCGAGGCCGCGCGGTGCCGCCATCTCCTTCGCTCTCGGCGACCTGCACCCGCACGACGTGGGCCAGGTGCTCGACGAGCTCGGCATCGCGGTGCGCGTCGGGCACCACTGCGCCCGGCCGGTGTGCCTGCGCTACGGCGTCCCGGCGACCACCCGCGCGTCGTTCTACCTCTACTCGACCACCGCCGAGGTCGACGCGCTGGTCGACGGCCTGGAGCACGTCAAGCGCTTCTTCGGCCGACCGGGAGGTGTCCGGTGAAGCTCGAGTCGATGTACCAGGAGATCATCCTGGACCACTACCGCACGCCCCACCACAAGGGCCTGCGGGAGCCGTTCGACGTCGAGGTGCACCACGTCAACCCGACCTGCGGCGACGAGGTGACCCTGCGGGTGAAGATCGAAGGACTGGGACGAGCAGTCCGTCGTCTCGGACGTGTCCTACGACTCGCTGGGCTGCTCGATCTCGCAGGCCTCGGTGTCGGTGATGACCGACCTCGTGGTCGGCAAGGAGCTGGGCGAGGCGACCAAGGCGTACGACGCGTTTCTCACCCTGATGCGCACCAAGGGCGACACCGACGCGGTGGTCGCCGAGCAGGAGGACGTGCTCGAGGACGCCGTGGCATTCGCGGGCGTGTCGAAGTACCCCGCGCGGATCAAGTGCGCGCTGCTGGGCTGGATGGCTTGGAAGGATGCGACCGCGCAGGCGGTTGCTGATGACGACGTGCAGACGATCGAGGAGACCGCATGAGCGAGACCGTGACCCAGGCCGACGCGGGCACCCCCGGGGGCATCGCGAAGGTCGACGACGTCGAGGAGGCCATGCGCGACGTGGTCGACCCCGAGCTCGGCATCAACGTGGTCGACCTCGGGCTCGTCTACGGCATCCACGTCGACGACGACAACGCGTGCACCCTGGACATGACCCTCACCTCGGCGGCCTGCCCGCTGACCGACGTCATCGAGGACCAGACCAACTCGGCGCTGTCGGGTCTGGTCAAGGAGACCAAGATCAACTGGGTCTGGATGCCGCCGTGGGGCCCGGACAAGATCACCGACGAGGGCCGCGAGCAGCTGCGGGCCCTCGGCTTCAACGTCTGAGCCTGCCGAGCGCTCGGCCCGCTCAGCCGCGGTGCTGCCGGACGACCGCGGGCGGGCACACCTCGTGCTCGAGCAGGTCGAAGGCGTTACGGCGGACGAAGTCGGCCGGGCCGATCCACTGCAGGCAGTCGGGGCAGATCGCCTCGGTGTCCACGTGCCAGGACGCGTCGATCACCTCGATGTGCTGGCGCCGGGCCCGCCGGAGCTGCCAGATCCGCCCGAGGGGGCGCAGCAGCGAGAAGTGACGCACGAGCGCCACTCTTGCGGTTGGGTGCGACAGCCGACAGGCCGCTACCGTCACGAACCGGCAACTATCCGGTCACGGGGCGAGGCTTCGGCCCGGCCGACGGGTCCGGTCAGACGCCCTTGAAGGTGTCGCAGGCGTTCACGTCGCCGGTGGTACGTCCGGTGCTGAACCACTGCTTGCGCTGCGCAGCCGACCCATGGGTCCAGGACTCCTTGTCCACCCGGCCCTGGGTCTGCTGCTGGATCCGGTCGTCTCCCACCGCGGCGGCCGCATCCTGGGCCTGCTGCACCTCGGCGTCCCCGATCGACACGTTCCCCGCGTCGTCGGCGAGCTTGCTCCACACGCCGGCGTAGCAGTCCGCCTGCAGCTCCATCGCCACCGAGAGCTCGTTCTGCTTGCTCGGCTGGGACTGCTGAGCAGCCCGGACCTTGCGCTCGGTGCCGAACAGCGTCTGCAGGTGGTGACCGGCCTCGTGCGCCAGGATGTAGGCCTGCGCGTAGCGGCCCTGGGCACCGAACTGCTGCTGCAGCTGCTGCAGGAAGCCGATGTCGATGTAGATCATCTGGTCCGGCGGGCAGTAGAACGGCCCCACCTGCGACGACGCCTGGCCGCAGCCGGTGCTCACGGCCTGGGTGAAGAAGGTCAGCCCGGGCTGCTCGTACTTCTCGCCCGCGCGCGCGAACTCGTCGGTCCACACCTCGTTGATCTCGTTGTAGACCTTGACCAGGAAGCAGTCGTCGTACTTGTCGATGGCTCCCTGGGTGTTGCAGCGGGTCTCCAGGTCGCCCTCGCCGGTGCCCTGCCCCTGCACGGTGCCGTCCTGGGGGACCAGCTGGGTGGTGTCGACACCGCTGCCGCCGCCGAGCACGTTGATGAGCAGGTAGATGATCAGGCCGACGACGCCGATCCCCCCGCCACCGATGGCCGCCGGCCCGCCGATCCCGCGGCCGCGCTGGTCGGATACGCCGGACGTGTCCACCGACTGGTCGTCGAACTTGATCCCCACCGCGGGCACCTTCCCTCGTTCAGCGCCCGCGTAGACTACGGCGTATGTCCGCGCCGTGCCCGTGAGCTCACCTCGCTGTACCCACTCGCGCTAGGGCCCACCCGCACCTGCGACGCCGAAGGACTTCCCATGATCACCGCGACCGGCCTGGAGCTGCGGGTCAGCTCCAGGCTGCTGCTCGGGGACGCGACGTTCCGGATCGCACCAGGCGACCGGGTGGGACTGGTCGGGCGAAACGGCGCCGGCAAGACCACGCTGACCCGGGTGCTGTCGGGCGAGAGCCAGCCGGCCGCCGGAGCGGTCACCCGGTCCGGCAGCGTCGGCTACCTGCCGCAGGACCCGCGCACCGGTGACCTCGAGGTGCTCGCCCGGGACCGGATCCTCTCCGCACGCGGTCTGGACACCGTCGTACGCCGGATGCGGGCCACCGAGGGGGAGATGGCCAGTGCCGACGCCGAGACGCATGACAAGGCGATGCGCCGCTACCCGCGGCTGGAGGCCGAGTTCCAGGCCGCGGGCGGTTACGCGGCGGAGAGCGAGGCCGCGTCGTTCGCGTCCAGCCTGGGCCTGCCCGACCGGGTGCTGGAACAGCCGCTGCGCACCCTGTCCGGCGGCCAGCGCCGCCGGGTGGAGCTGTCCCGGATCCTGTTCGCCTCGACCGGCAGCGACGCCACCCTGCTGCTGGACGAGCCGACCAACCACCTGGACGCGGACTCGATCCTGTGGCTGCGCGACTACCTGGGCTCGTACAAGGGCGGGCTGGTGGTCATCAGCCACGACGTCGGCCTGCTCGAGCACTCGGTGACCCGGGTGTTCCACCTCGACGCCAACCGGGCCGAGCTGGACATCTACAACGTGGGCTGGAAGGCGTACCTCCTGCAGCGGGAGACGGACGAGCGCCGGCGCAAGCGGGAGCGGGCCAACGTCGAGAAGCAGGCCTCGGTGCTCAAGGCCCAGGCCGACCGGATGCGCTACAAGGCGACCAAGGCCCGCGCGGCGCAGAGCATGGACAAGCGCGCCGCCAAGTTGCTGTCCGGTCTGGACGAGGTGCGCCGCACCGACCGGGTCGCGAAGCTGCGCTTCCCCGAGCCGGCGCCGTGCGGAAAGACGCCGCTGACCGCCGAGGGGCTGTCGAAGTCGTACGGCTCGCTCGAGGTCTTCACCGACGTCGACCTGGCCATCGACCGGGGGAGCCGGGTGGTCATCCTGGGCCTCAACGGCGCGGGCAAGACCACCCTGATGCGGCTGCTGGCCGGCGTCGAGGAGCCCGACACCGGCGAGGTGCTGCCCGGCCACGGGCTCAAGATCGGCTACTACGCGCAGGAGCACGAGACTCTCGACCCTGAGCGCACCGTGCTGCAGAACATGCGCAGTGCGGCGCCGGACCTGGACGACGTCGAGGTACGCCGGGTGCTGGGCTCGTTCCTGTTCTCCGGCGACGACGTGAACAAGCCGGCGGCCGTGCTCTCCGGCGGGGAGAAGACCCGGCTGGCGCTGGCCACCCTGGTGGTGTCCAGTGCGAACGTGCTGATGCTCGACGAGCCGACCAACAACCTCGACCCGGCCAGCCGCGAGGAGATCCTCGGCGCCTTGCGCAGCTACGCCGGTGCCGTCGTGCTGGTGACCCACGACGAGGGCGCGGTCGAGGCGCTGGCGCCCGAACGGCTGATCCTGCTCCCGGACGGCGTCGAGGACCTCTGGAACGACGACTACGCCGACCTCGTCGCACTCGCCTGACTCCCCGTCAGCGCCGGGGCGTCGACCACGTAAAGCACGTGTGCGGACACTTCAGCACGTGTGCACGCGTGCTGAGGCGTCCGCCGGCGTGCTGCCGTCGACCACGTATGGCAGGCGTGTCGGCACTTTGCGAGGTGTATGCGCCTCGCCAAGTACCGTCCTGCCTGCCATACGTGGTCGAATGCGGACAGCCGGGGCGGGGGGCGAGATCGGGTCTGGCGCTGTTGGGTGGGGAGGGTGATCATGGGGCCCGGGACACCGACTTCAGGAGGCTGGCGTGGCCGAGCTCAAGAAGGGCGCGCGGATCACCGGAGGCGACCGCAGCAAGCTGGCGGCGGACCTCAAGCGCAAGTACACGTCGGGGTCGAGCATCCGCGAGCTCGCCTCCGAGACGGGGCGGTCGTACGGTTTCGTGCACCGGATCCTGGCCGAGTCGGGCGTCACGTTGCGCGGTCGCGGCGGCGCGACCCGCGGCAAGAAGTCCTGACCACCGCGCCAGGGTCGCCCGAGACCTGGACCAGCGCCGGCGTCCGGCTGGAGCGCGACGGCGCCCTGGCGACGGTCACCCTCGCGCGCCCCGAGAAGCGCAACGCCCAGACCCCGGCGACCTGGCGTGCCCTGATCGCGGTCGGTGAAGCCCTGCTCGCCGACGACGCCGTCCGGGTCGTCGTCCTGCGCGCCGAGGGTGCGTCGTTCTCGGCCGGCATGGACCGGGCGATGTTCACCACCGGGGTCGACGGCGAGCCCGGCCTGGTCGGGCTGGCCGCCCTGGACGATGCGGCTCTGGACGCGGTGATCGACGGCTTCCAGCAGGCTTTCGCCTGGTGGCGCGACGACCGGATCGTCAGCATCGCGGCGGTGCAGGGCCACGCGGTGGGCGCCGGCTTCCAGCTGGCGCTGGCCTGCGACCTGCGGGTGCTCGCGGACGACGCGCAGCTGTCGATGAAGGAGCCGTCCCTCGGGCTGGTCCCCGACCTCGGCGGCACCCAGCCACTGGTCGACCTGGTCGGCTACTCCCGCGCCCTCGAGATCTGCGCCACCGGGCGCTGGGTGGGCGCGGCCGAGGCGGCGGCGACAGGCCTGGCCACCATCGTCGTACCGGTCGAGGAGCTCGAGGCGGCCACCCGAGACCTGGCCGCGGCGCTGCTGGCGTCCCCGGCCGGCGCGGTGCGCGCGACCAAGGCGTTGCTGCGCGGAGCGAGCAGACGGACGTACGACGAGCAGCGGGCCGCCGAGCGGGCAGCCCAGGCCGGCCGGCTGCGTGACCTGATGAAGGGAAGCTGAGTGGACCTCGTCCTGAGCGACGACCAGCGGGCGGTGCAGCTGGCGGTACGCGAATGGGTAGCCGAGGTGGTCACCCCGGACGCGCTGCGCAACGACCGCGAGGAGCGGTTCCCGCAGGAGGCGTTGGACGGGCTCAAGAAGACCGGCTTCGTCGGAATGTCGATCCCCGAGGCGTACGGCGGTGGGGGAGCCGACCCGCTGACCTACTGCTTGTTCATCGAGGAGCTCAGCCGCGGCGACGCCAACGTGCGCTCCATCATGTCGGTGCACCTCGGGCTGGTCGCCGGCTCGATCGACCGGTGGGGGACCGAGGAGCAGAAGCAGCAGTGGCTGCCGCGGATGGCCACCGGTGAGGTGCTCGGCTGCTTCGGGCTGACCGAGCCGGACCATGGCTCCAACCCGGCCGACCTGCGCGCGAGCGCCGAGGCGCTGCCCGGTGGCCGGTGGCGGATCAGCGGCCGGAAGGTCTTCATCACCAACGGGTCGATCGCCCAGGTGGCGCTGGTGATGGCCCGCACGGGTGGCCCAGGGGCCAAGGGCGTCTCGGCGTTCCTGGTGCCGACCGACAGCAACGGCTTCACCGCGAACCCGCTGCACGGCAAGCTCGGGCTGCGGTCCTGCGACACCGCGGAGCTGGTGCTCGACGGCGTCGAGGTGGCCCCCGAGGCGTTGCTCGGCGACGAGGGCGCCGGGCTCAAGGTCGCGCTGTCGGCCCTGGACGACGGCCGGATGTCGATCGCGGCCTCGTGCACCGGCATCGCGCAGGCCGCGCTGGACACGATGGTCGCGTACTCGACCCAGCGCGAGCAGTTCGGCAAGCCGATCGCCGGCCACCAGCTGGTGCAGGAGATGATCGCCGACTCCGCGGTCGACGTGGACGCCTCCCGGCTGCTGACCTGGGCGGTGGCCGATCTCAAGGCTCGCGGTGAGCGGTACTCGCTGGCCGCGTCGAAGGCCAAGCTGTTCGCCACCGAGGCCTCGATCCGGGTGGCGAACAACTGCATCCAGGTCCACGGTGGCTACGGGTACGTCGACGAGTACCCGGCCGCCAAGATGCTGCGGGACGCCCGGGTGACGACCCTCTACGAGGGCACCAGCCAGGTGCAGAAGCTGCTGATCGGCCGGGCGCTCACCGGTGTGAACGCCTTCTGACCGGCGGCTCACCCGCGCTGCCGGGGTGACCTGTCGGCAGGTCGACGTACCGTCATCAGGGAAGCACCCGCGTCCGGCCAGCGTTGCGGCTTGCAGACAGGTGTAACAGTGATTACAGGAGGCGCCGGTGTCGATGCACCAGAACCCGTGGGCGGCCATGCGGTCGCTCACCCGGGACGGCGAGGTCGCGAAGCGCAAGCTCGCGCCGGGGACGATCCCGCGGATCGTCGACTTCGCGCGGCCCTACCGGCGGCAGATCGTCGTCTTCCTGGTCCTGGTGGTCCTGGACGCGCTGCTCGTGGTGGCGCTCCCGCTGCTGTTCAAGGTGATCGTCGACGAGGTGTCCCAGCCGGACGCCGGCAGCAAGTCGACCGTCGTGACCGTCGCGCTCGGCGTGGCCCTGCTGGCCGTGGTCGACGCGGGACTCACGCTGTGGCAGCGCCTGCTGTCCTCCCAGGTCGGTGAGGGCCTGATCTACGACCTGCGCACCCGGGTGTTCGCGCACGTGCAGCGGATGCCGGTGGCCTTCTTCACCCGCACCCAGACCGGTGCGCTGGTGAGCCGGCTGAACACCGACGTGGTCGGCGCCCAGCAGGCGTTCACCTCGACGCTGTCCTCGGTGGTCTCCAACGTCATCGGCCTGATCCTGGTGCTCGCCACGATGCTCTACCTGTCCTGGCAGATCACCCTCGGCGCGCTGGTGCTGACGCCGCTGTTCCTGCTCCCGGCCCGCTGGGTCGGTCGCCGGCTGCAGGCGATCACCCGCGAGGCCATGCAGCTCAACGCGGGCATGGGCACGACGATGACCGAACGCTTCAACGTCTCCGGCGCCCTGCTGGTCAAGCTGTTCGGCCGGCTGCCCGACGAGTCGGCGGCGTTCTCCACGAAGGCCGGCCAGGTGCGCGACATCGGCATCAAGCAGGCGATGTACGGCCGGGTGTTCTTCACCAGCCTCACCCTGGTCGCCTCGCTGGCGACAGCGCTCGTCTACGGCGTCGGCGGCGTGCTGGCCATCGACGGCACGATCACCCTCGGCACGCTGGTGGCCCTCACCGCCCTGCTCGGCCGGCTGTACGGCCCGCTCACCGCGCTGTCCAACGTGCAGGTCGACGTGATGACGGCGCTGGTCTCCTTCGAGCGCGTCTTCGAGGTGCTCGACCTGCCGCCGATGATCGACGAGAAGCCGGACGCCGACGTGCTGCCGCGCGGCACCACCGCCGTCGAGCTGCGCAACGTGTCGTTCCGCTACCCGACCGCGGACGAGGTCTCCCTGGCCTCGCTGGAGTCGGTCGCGGTCCTCGACCAGGCACCGAGCCAGCAGGTCCTGCACGACGTGTCGTTCACCGTACCGGCGGGGACGATGACCGCCCTGGTCGGGCCGTCCGGCGCCGGCAAGACCACCATCACCAGCCTGGTCGGCCGGCTCTACGACACGGTCGAGGGCGAGGTCCTGGTCGGCGGCCACGACGTGCGCGACGTGACGCTGGCGTCGCTGCACGAGGTGGTCGGCGTCGTGACCCAGGACGCGCACATGTTCCACGAGACGATCCGCACCAACCTGCTCTACGCCCGGCCGCAGGCCACCGATGCCGAGCTGTTCGACGCGCTGCGCGCTGCCCAGATCTGGGACCTGGTCGCGTCGCTGCCCGACGGGCTGGACACGACGGTCGGCGACCGCGGCTACCGGCTCTCCGGCGGCGAGAAGCAGCGGCTGGCCCTGGCCCGGCTGCTGCTCAAGGCCCCGGACGTCGTCGTGCTCGACGAGGCGACCGCGCACCTGGACTCCGAGTCCGAGGTCGCGGTGCAGCGGGCCCTGAAGATCGCCCTCGAGGGTCGGACCTCGCTGGTCATCGCGCACCGGCTCTCGACCGTCCGGGACGCCGACCAGATCCTCGTCATCGCCGACGGCCGGGTCGTCGAGCGCGGCCGGCACACCCAGCTGCTCGCGGCGGGCGGGCTGTACGCCGAGCTCTACGAGACCCAGTTCGCCTCGCAGGAGACGTCGACGAGTACGCCGGTCGAGGTGGCCTGACCGGGCTCACGAGACCCGGGCCTGCAGGCGCGCCCGCCACGGCGACGGCGCGACGCGGGCCAGGTCGAGGATGAGCTGGGACGTCGCATCACGCACCCTGCGGTGCGGCGCCACGATCGAAGAGCAGCCGCTCGGCCGGACGTCCACCCGCTGCGGGCGGGCCTCGGGGTCCACCGTGAAGTAGAGCGAGACCACCGACCCGTCATCCTCCGGGCAGCTCGAGTTTCCCGTGGACTCTGGAGCTGAGCGGATGTCGGCGGCCAGCCGGCGGGCCACAGCCGTGCCGCCGGCCGTGCGCCGGACCGTGCAGTCACGTCGTTGCGCCCCGGGTACCAGAGGAGCACCACGGCCCGTGGGTGCGCGTCGACCCCGACCAGCTGCGCACCCTCGACCCTCCCGGCGTCGTAGCCGCTCAGACAGGGCCCGTCGCCGCTGCGGCTCGCGACCGGCATGGGGTCGGGCAGATCGCTCGGAGCGGCCGACCCGTCGGGCGTGCAGCCGGCGAGCAGCAGCGCCGCGGCGAGAGCGACGCCGGCGCCGGTCGCCGTGTCACGTACCGCCCGCGCGACACCCGCCAGTGCCTCGGCCCGCAGCGTCGCGTGGCCCTCGAGGTCGCCGTAGTCGGCCAGCGCGGCGCACAGCGCCAGAGCGAGCACCCGGGCCCGTAGTTCTCGTTTCTCGTCGAGGGGTCGGCCGTAGGCGGCCAGCAGCGCCGCGCGGGCCGGTCCGCTGAAGGCGCCGAAGGCCAGGGACAGGTCCAGGGCCGGGTCGGCGAGGCAGGAGTCACCCCAGTCGATGACCCCGGTTGCCAGCCCGTCGGGACCGACGAGCAGGTGCCGCAGGTGCAGGTCCCCGTGCACCACGACCGGCTCGCTGTCGGGTGGCCCGAGCGGATCCGCTGCCGCGATCACCTGGTCGACCGCGCGGTCGGTCGCCGAGCCCGGCTGCCAGCTCCCCCGCCCGGCCAGCCGGTCAAGGAGGTCCCGGGCCATCGGCCCGCGGGTGCTGGGCGTCCCGCGGCGCATCGGGTCGTGCGGCAGGTGGCCGCCGAGGTCCCGGGCGACGGCCGGATCGTGCAGGGCCGCGAGGAAGCCGCCCACTTGCGCGCCGAGCGCGACGCGCTCCTCGTCGGACAGGCCGGCGTCGGCGAGCTCCTGCCCAGGGACCAGTCGAGCGCCCCAGAACGGCCACGGGTAGCCGCCCGCCGGCCGGCCCACCAGCTCGGGCACCGGCACCGCCAGCGGCAGCCGGCCGGCGAGGTCCGGGAGCAGCCCGAGCTCGCGGGCCATCAGCGGCACCGCCACCTCCCGTCGCGGGAACCGGAACGCCCACTCCCCGTCGACCAGGTAGACCGTGTTGTCAAAGCCGACCCCGAGTGGCTCGACCGAGTCGAGGGCGAGCTCGGGGAACTGCTCCGCCAGCAGCTGCCGCGCCTGGTCCGCGTCGAGCGCGTGCTCGGCGTCCCAGACGTTCACCGGCGGCACGCTACCCGTCATACCGGCTCGGTCAGATCGTGCGCATCATCCCGCCGTCGACCGGCACCATCGTCCCGCTGACGAACGATGCGGCGGGGGAGAGCAGGAATGCCGCGACCCGGCCGAACTCGGCGGGCTCGCCGTAGCGGCCCAGCGGGATTCGCGACTCGGACTCCGCCCGCGCCTTGCGGCCCTTCGCGCCACCACCGTCGAGCTCGCGAACCCGGTCGGTGTCGATCCGACCGGGCAGCAGGCCGTTGACCCGGATGTTCCGCGGCCCGAGCTCGTCGGCCATCGTCTTGGCGAGCATGGCCAGGCCGGGACGCAGCCCGTTCGAGGCCGCCAGCCCAGCGATCGGCTGCTTGACGGAGGTGGACAGCACGAAGACCAGCGAGCCGCCGTCCTCGCCCATCACCGCGGTCGCCGCGCGGGCGATGCGCAGCGCGCCCAGGAACACCGACTCGAAGCTCGCCCGCCAGGCGTCGTCGCTGAGGCCGAGCGTCTCGCCGGGCGCCGGCCCGCCGACGCTGATGAGCACGCCGTCCAGGCGGCCCCAGCGCCCCATGGCCGCGGCGGCCAGCCGCTCGCCCAGGGCGGTGTCGGTGAGGTCGCCGGGCAGCGCCATCGCCCGGTCACCCGCCAGCGACTCGGTAGCCTTCTGCAGGGCGGCCTCGTCGCGGGCGCACATCAGCACCTGCGCCCCCTCCTCAGCCAGCACGGTGGCCGTGGCCAGGCCGAGTCCGCGGCTCGCGCCGGTGACGACGTACACGCGGTCCTGCAGTCCGAGGTCCATGTCGGCACATCCTGCCCCGTCCCGGCCTCGCGCCGTCAAACCGCCGCGCTAGGGAACGTCGACGGCGACGGAGCGTGACAGCTGTTTGTCGAACCGCGCGCTGCCGGCGTACGCGACCCGCCAGGAGCCGTCTCTGCGGGCCCGCAGGTCCGAGCTCCGGAACCGTCCATCGCTCGCCGCCCTCAGTTCGCCCTTCGGCAGCCACATGCTGGTGCACGCCGTCCAGCGGGGTGCCGCTGACCCGCTCCATCGGCACCGTGGCGGCGCCCTCCTCACCGGCTGCCCCGGCCGCGTAGACGAGGCCGCGGACGGTACGGCGGTCGGGCCGACGGTGGCAGCCATCGCCGGCGCGCTGCCGGCAGCCAGCGCGGCCAGTGCCGCGGTCGCAAGGGTGGCCCGGAGCGGCATCGGGTGCCGTCCCTCGTGGTTGGTGGTGGAGCGTCGTCACGAGGATGACTCGCGACCGGGCGCCCGGGTTGCAGGCGGCTAGGAACCGGTCGCGCGGGCCTCGGCCTCGGCGTGCCGGGCCAGCAGGCGGGCCCGGACCTCGTCCGGCGTGTACGCCGTGCGCTGGCGGGCCGCTCGGGTCACCACGACCCCGGTCGCGGCAACCCCGACGAGTCCCGCGAGCCCCAGCACCTTCCACCACCGCATGCTGCCTAGGCTACCCAGCGTGCCGAGCGGACGAGAGAGGACGACGCCGGAGCCCCGGCTGTCGCTGGCGGGTGCCGTCGAGCTCACCCGGACCGGCGACCTGTGGCTGTTCCGCGGCAGCAGCGCCGCCGACCGGGCGATCCGGGTGACGACCAACAGCCCGGTCAACCACGTGGGCATGGCGATCGTCCTCGACGACCTGCCGCCGCTGATGTGGCACGCCGAGCTGGGCCGGTCGCTGCCCGATGTCTGGTCCGGCACCCACCAGCGTGGCGTCCAGCTGCACGACCTGGCCGACGCGGTTCACGTCTGGGCGCACCGGTACGGCCAGCGGGCCTGGCTGCGCCAGCTGGACCGGCCGGTCACCCCGGCGATGGAGGACGCCGTGCTGCGCACCGTCGCGAAGCTCGACGGGACCCCGTTCCCGTCGACGGCCCGGCTGGCGGGCCGGTGGGTCGGCGGCCGGCTGCCGAAGTTCGGGCACGACCCCCGGGACGTCGGCCTGGAGACCGCCTACTGCGCCGAGGTGGTTGCCCTCACCTACGAGGCGATGGGCCTGTTGCCGGCCGGGCGGCGCCCCAGCTGGTACGACCCGGGCAGCTTCTGGAGCGGTGACGACCTGGCCCTGCGGACCGGCGCCCGGCTCGGCGGCGAGATCGAGGTGGACGTCCCGCCGCCGCCGACCGCCGCGTGACCGAGCTGCCGCGGCCGCTGCAGCCGCTGCAGCCGCTGGACCGGCCGCGGCGGCTGGTGCCCGGCGACCGGGTGGCCGTAGTGGCCACCAGCGGCACGCTGGTCCCCGAGCGGCTGGACCGCGGGGTCGCCACCCTGCGCTCCTGGGGGCTGGACGTCGTGGTGGGCCGGCACGCGCTCGAGAGCCGCCGGCACCTGGCCGGCACCGACGAGCAGCGGGCGGCCGACCTGCAACAAGCCTGGTGCGACCCGGCCACCCAGGCCGTCGTCTGCGCCCGGGGCGGATCCGGCGCCGCGCGGGTCGTCGACCTGCTCGGCTGGGACGCGATGCGGGTGGCCGGGCCCCGGGTGCTGGTCGGCTTCAGCGACGTCACCGTGCTGCACCAGGCCGTCGCCAACCGGCTCGGCCTGGTCACCCTGGCCGGGCCGATGGCGGCCACCGAGGCGTTCGCCGGGGCGGCGCCCGACGACGAGTCGGTGCAGCACCTGCGGTCCACCCTGTTCGACCCCGAGTCGGTCCGGGTGCTCGTCAGCGGCGGCTTGCAGTGCGAGGTCGGCGGCCGCGCCCGCGGCGTCCTCGTGGGCGGCACCCTCGCGCTGCTCGCCAACACCGTCGGCACGCCCGAGCACCGGCCGGCCCGCGGCGGCCTGGCCGTGCTCGAGGACGTCGCCGAGCCGGCGTACCGGATCGACTCGATGCTGACCCAGCTGCTGCGCACCGGGTGGTTCGACGGGGTCGCGGGAATCGTGCTGGGCTCGTGGCGCGACTGCGGGCCCGCCGCGCACGAGACGCTGGTGGAGCGGCTGGCACCGCTGGGGGTGCCGCTGGTCTCCGGCCTGCCGTTCGGTCACGCGGTACCGCAGCTGACCGTCCCCCTCGGCGTCGAGGCCGAGCTGGATGCCGACGCCGGCAGCCTCACCCTCGTGCAGCCTGCCCTGCGCTGAGGCGCACCGGTCAGCCGGCGCGGGCAGCGCGCTGCTCCGCCGGAGCGGTCTCGCCCTGGGCAGGGACCTGGGCGAGGTTGAGCGCCGAGTTGACCAGGGCCAGGTGGCTGTAGGCCTGCGGCACGTTGCCCAGCTGCCGCCCGGCCGCCACGTCGTACTCCTCGGCGAGCAGCCCGACGTCGTTGCACAGCGACAGCAGCCGCTCGAACTGCGCCCGGCCCGCGGCCACCTGACCGTCGAGCACCAGCGCGTCGGCCAGCCAGAAGCTGCAGGCCAGGAAGGCGCCCTCGTCGCCGGGGACACCATCGTCGGTGTGCTCGGTGTTGTAGCGCCGGACCATCCCGTCGACCGCGAGCCCGCTCTGCACGGCCCGCAGGGTGCCGCGGACCCGCTCGTCCTCGGGCGGCAGGAAACCGACCTGGGGGATCAGCAGCAGCGCGGCGTCCAGCGCCTTCGAGCCGTAGGACTGGGTGAACGTCTGCCGGTCGGCGTCGTACCCGTTGGCGCACACGTCGGCGTGGATCTCGTCGCGCAGCGACCGGTAGCGGTTGAGCGGCCCCTCGAACTGCCCCTGCTCCACGGTGCGCACGGCCCGGTCCGCCGCCACCCAGGCCAGCACCTTGGAGTGGGTGAAGTGCTGCTGCCCGCCACGCACCTCCCAGAGCCCCTCGTCCGGCTCCTTCCAGCCGCTCTCCAGCCACGTCATCAGGCCGCGCTGGATCCGCCAGGCGTCCTCGCTCGGGTCCAGGTCGTAGGAGCGGGCCAGCCACAGGGTGTCCATCACCTCGCCGTAGACGTCGAGCTGGCGCTGGTCGACCGCGCCGTTGCCGACCCGGACCGGCGACGAGCCTTCGTACCCCGACAGCCAGGTCAGCTCGCGCTCCATCGCCTGCCGCTCGCCGGCGACGCCGTAGAGGATCTGCAGCCGTTCCGGGCTGCCGGCGATGGCGCGCAGCAGCCACTCCCGCCAGGCGGCGGCTTCCTCCGTGTAACCCGTCTTGACCAGTGCCTGCAGGGTGAACGCGGCGTCCCGCAACCAGCAGTAGCGGTAGTCCCAGTTGCGCGACCCGCCGATCTCCTCCGGGAGCGAGGTCGTGGCCGCCGCCACGATGCCGCCAGTCGGTGCGTAGGTCAGGGCCTTCAGGGTGAGCAACGAGCGAAGGACGGCGTCGCGGTACGGCCCCTCGTAGGTGCAGCTGTCGGCCCAGCTCTGCCAGAACCGCTCGGTCTCCAGCAGTGCGGCCACCGGGTCGACCGGGTCGGGTCGGTGCTTGTACGACGCGTTCCAGGTCAGCACGAACGACTCGCGCTGGCCCGCCTCGATGGTGAAGTCGGCGAACGACGCGAAGTCGCGGCCGTGGTGCGCCACGTCGGACGCCAGCCACATCGCATCCGGCCCGGCGACCGCCTCCAGCATGCCGTCGAGGTGCCGGACCCACGGGACGACGTCGCCGTAGCCGAACCGCAGCCGCAGCTCGCTGCGCATGTCCACCCGGCCGTCGATGCCATCGACGATCCGCACGACGTCCGGCGCCTCGCCACGCTCGGGCATGAAGTCGATGACCCGGACGGCGCCGCCCGGCGCCGTCCACTGCGACTCGAGGATCAAGGTGTCGCCGCGGTAGCGCCGGCTGGTGCAAGTCGCGGGGCCGTCGCGCGGGGCCAACCGCCAGTGGCCGTTGTCCTCGGTGCCCAGCAGGGCGGCGAAGACCGCCTCGGAGTCGAACCGGGGAACGCACAGCCAGTCCAGCGATCCGTCCCGGCCGATCAGCCCGGCGGACATCCGGTCCGAGATGAGGGCGTAGTCCTCGATGCGGGACGCCATGGCGTGCTCTCCTAACCCGCTATCCGGACGGCGACGGTGGTCGTGGGGCCGGCCAGGGCCCGTCGCCGGTCCGCTGCCTCGCGGCGGGCCAGCACCACGTAGCCGGCCAGGGCACAGCAGGCGAACAGGAACCACTGGACGGCGTAGGCCAGATGCGGGCCCTCACTGGTCTCGGGTGGCGGCAGCAGCGCGGGGGCGTTGCGAGGAGCCGGTTGCTCGCGCACCAGGTCGCCGTACCCGGCGTACACGTCGTAGGGGAGGTCCTTTCGGATCGAGGCGACGTCGATGCGGGTCACCTGGCCCCGCGGCGGCGTGCCGGTCGTGGACGCCGGCTCGCTGGGGCGGACCCGGGCGACCACGGTGACCTCGCCGGTCGGCGCCGCAGGCACCCGCGGCAGATCGGTGGCCGACTCGCCCGCGGACACCCAGCCGCGGTCGACCAGCAGCGCCGGTCCGTCGGCGGGCACCAGGGGGACCAGCACGTAGTAGCCGTTCGCGCCCTCGAACGGTCGGTTGCGCACCAGCAGCTGGTGCGCCCGGTCGTAGTGCCCGGTGACCCGGACCCGGGCGTACTGGTCGTCGGTGCCGGGGCCTCGAGCGGTGGACATCAGGGCCGTCCGGCGGCACCGGGCGGGCCGTCGCGTTGCTCGTGATCACGTGGTTCTTGGCGTGCCGCGCCTCCAGCCGGTGCAGCTGCCAACGGCCCAGCAGCACGCAGGCCGCCGCCACGGCGAGGGCCAGCGCGAGCAGCCCCAGCCAGCGGCGGGTGAGCAGGAACCGGTACACCGTCCCGACGGTAACCGCCGGACGTCGGTACGGCGACGTAGGGTGGGCGGGTGCTGGTGGACACCTATGGTCGCGTCGCGACCGACCTGCGGGTCTCGTTGACCGACAAGTGCAACCTGCGCTGCTCCTACTGCATGCCGCCCGAGGGCCTGGAGTGGCTGCCCGGGCCTGAGCTGCTCACCGACGACGAGCTGGTGCGGCTGGTCTCGGTGGCCGTCGGCCTGGGCGTGACCGAGGTGCGGTTCACCGGCGGCGAGCCGCTGCTGCGCCGGGGTCTGGTGTCGATCGTCGAGCGGGTCGGCGCGCTGTCGCCGCGGCCACGGATGCAGGTGACCACGAACGGCATCGGGCTGGCCAAGGTGGCTCCCGCGCTGGCCGCCGCCGGCCTGGACCGGGTGAACGTCTCGCTCGACACCTTGGACCGCGAGCGGTTCGTCACGCTGGCCCGCCGGGACCGGCTCGCCGACGTCCTGGCCGGGCTGGCCGGTGCGGCCGACGCCGGCCTCACGCCGGTGAAGCTGAACACGGTCCTGATGCGCGGCGTGAACGACGACGAGGCCGCGCCGCTGCTCCGGTGGGCGCTGGGCGAGGGCTACCACCTGCGGTTCATCGAGCAGATGCCGCTGGACGCCCAGCACGGGTGGGACCGCGCCACGATGGTCACCGCCGAGGAGATCCTGGCCAGCCTGCAGGCGGAGTTCGACCTGACCCCGGTGGGCGAGGACGAGCGGGGCAGTGCTCCAGCCGAGGAGTGGGTCGTCGACGGCGGCCCCGGCCGGGTCGGCGTCATCGCCTCGGTCACCCGGCCGTTCTGCGGCTCCTGCGACCGGGTCCGGCTCACCGCCGACGGACAGCTGCGCAACTGCCTGTTTGCTCGGGAGGAGTCCGACCTGCGTGGGGCGATGCGGGCCGGCGCCTCGGACGAGGAGCTCGGCGCCCGGATGCGGGCCTCGCTGCTGGCCAAGCTGCCGGGCCACGGCATCGACGACCCGGGCTTCCTGCAGCCGACCCGGCCGATGTCAGCCATCGGCGGCTGACCTCAGGCTCCGGTCAGGTCGGCTCGTCGGCGGGCCACTCGGCGTACGGCACGGTCTGGCGCAGGAAGCCCCGCGTCTCGAGGAAGCCGGTGAGGTGCTCGCGGTGGGCGTCGCACGCCGTCCAGGTCTTGCGCCGCTCCGGCGCGTGCAGCTTGGGGTTGTTCCACGCCAGGACCCAGGTCGCGGGTGCCTTGCAGCCCTTGGCCGAGCAGACCGGCGAGGTGGTCTCGGTGCTCACCGCGGTTGCTCCACAGGGGGCAAGGCCAGGGGCGATGCCGGGCAGCCACGGGGGGAGCCGCCCGGCATCGCGCTCGCTGCGTCCGCACCCCGGCCAGCCACCGGCCGCCCCGGGGCGCGACGCTCAGTAATGAGTATTGCACGAATCGGTGTCACGTCAGCCCTGAGTGCCGTCGATGGCGCGCCGGTCCTGGGCGAGGTCCGCGTCGGGCATCTGCTCGATCCGCTCCCGGCCGCCGTTGGCGAACACCACGGACACGTAGGGCAGTGTCAGGGCCAGGAAGATCAGCACCCAGCGGACCCATCCGTGGAACAGCACGGCGAGCACGAAGCAGACGGTCCGGATGCCCATCGAGATCAGGTAGCGGCGGGTCCGGGAGTCGACGTCGTCGCGAACCCCCCGGCGGGCACCCGTGATCTGGTAGACCGGTGCGCGCTCGACCTTGCGGCCTGGCCTGCCGGGTCGACGCATCACACCTTCACAGTAGGTCACCTGTCGAGCCCCGGGAGCAGCCCGCCATGAGCAATCGCACCTACCGCGTCACCGAGATCGTCGGCACCTCCGAGACCGGTGTCGACGACGCCATCCGCAACGGGATCGCCCGCGCGGCGCAGACCCTGCGGCACCTCGACTGGTTCGAGGTCACCCAGGTCCGCGGCCAGGTCGTGGACGGGGCACCGCAGCACTTCCAGGTCGGCATGAAGGTCGGCTTCCGCCTCGAGGACGCCTGACCGTCATCCCGGCGTACGCCGGTCGGCCGGTGCCGTCACGAAGGAGCACCGGCGGCCGCGACCTGTGCCCACGCGGGAGCCGGCGACCCACCCGGGTCGTGACTCCTTCCTGACGGCACCGTCACCTGCCGCCCGTCCGTAACGCCGCCGGGTGCGAGCCCGATGAGCCAGGTGAGCGGTCGAACAGTGGGCCGCGCGAGCAGGGGCTCGCGCTGCCGATCGGGTGGGGACGGCAGCGCGAGTCCCGGCGCCCCAGCACGTGCCCGCGGGCGCAGCTCGACGGGTGACAGTCCGTGATCGGATCCGGCACGGGCGGTCAACCACCCAGATAGGCCATGGTTGGGCAGGTGCCCCCGGCACACGATCACCCATAGGTGAACTCCACAAGGTTCTGGAGATCTGGCGCCTGTCGGCGCCGCCAGGGGAACGGGAGAGACGATGGTCATCAAGCGGTTCTTCGCGATCGCCGCCTGCGCGGTCGCCGTTGCCGGTGTCTCAGCTGGTCCGGTGCTCGCCGGTGAGGTGAAGGGCCCGCCGAACACACTCAACAACACCAACACGACCGGCGCTCTGGATCACGCCCACTCGGCCTGTGCCGCCAGCGGGCTGAACGACTTCGACCTGGGAGACCCCGAGGGACAGCTCGCGTCCCAGGTTCAGACCGCGGCCGACTCGTGGCGTTACTACGGGCTGCCACACGGCGCGCCGGGCACGCTGGGCCTCTGCCGGGGCAACTGACACCTGCTCAGTGCCGGCTCAGCTCGCCTTGCTGACCGAGGACATGTTGAAGTCGCCGACCCGCCAGGTCGGCATCGCCGAACGGGTGAAGTAGTCGCCGAACTCCCGCGCCAGGGTGCGCTGGGTGAGGCCCACCTCGGTGAGCCGGCCCAGCAGGTCGACCGGGCTCTCGTTGAAGCGGAAGTTGTTCACCTCGGCCACCACCTCGCCGCCCTCGACCAGGTACACGCCGTCCCGGGTCAGCCCGGTGAGCAGCAGCGTCTGCGGCTCGACCTCGCGGATGTACCAGAGGCAGGTCAGCAGCAGGCCGCGCTGGGTGTCGGCCGACCATCTCGTCCAGCCCGCGGGTCGCGTCGGCCGAGCCCATCAGCAGGTTGTCGACGCCCGGGTGTCATCGGCAGTCCGGTCAGCTCGGCCGAGTGCCGGGTCTGGATGAGCGCCCTGAGCTCGCCGTCCGCGATCCAGTCGGTCTCGCTGAGCGGCAGCCCGTTGTCGAAGACCGACTGCGACGAGCCGGACGACGTCGCGAACACGACCGGGTCGCACTGGAGGCCCTCGGCCGCCGGGTCGCTCCACACCCGCAGCGGCTTGGTCGGCGAGCCGTTCGCCGACCCGGGTGCCGCCGCCCTGTCCGACTGAACACCGTGCGGCCGTCGTCGGCGTCGCGCGCCACTGCGGTCCAGTACATGTAGGCCATCAGGTCGGCGACCGCGCTCGGCGGCAGCAGCGTCTCGTACCGGCCGGCGTCCAGGTCGACCCGGCGCTTCGCCCAGCTGAGGCGGCGGGCCAGCTCGGCGTCCACGGCGGCCATGTCGATGTCGCTGAAGTCGCGGGTGCTCTGCCCGACCCAGGAGGAGCGGGACCAGTCGGCGGTCTTGCCGGTGACCTCGATCCGGCCGGTGGGCTGGGCGTGCCGCACCCGCACGCCGGTCGAGGTGCCCAGGTACGTCGTGTGCAGCTGGTGCTCGGCGAAGCCGAACAGCTCGCGGCCGGCGGCCCGCGCGTCGAGGAACACCTCGCCGAGCGTCGAGGCGAGCTGCGCCGAAGACCCCGATCGACGTCTCGGCCGGCTCCTCCTCCCAGCCCTGCGCACCGGCCGGCAGCTGGTCCGGCGTGATGAGCGGCCGTGCGTCCTCTGCGGAGCGGCCGGTGCGGGCAGCCTCCTCGGCCGCGCGCACCAGCGACTCGACCTGGTCCAGGCCGACGTTGCTGCGCGACACGACGCCGGTGGCCGTTCCCTCGCTGCCGCCGATCGTCGCGATGACGGTCAGCTGCCGGCCGCGCATCACGCCGTTGGTGGTGAGGGTGTTCGCCGCCCAGCGCAGGTTGGCCTCGCTGGACTCCTGCGCGATCACGATGCAGCCGTCGCTGGTCGACAGCTGCAGTGCGCGCTCGACGACCTCCTGCGCCTTCACGCCGGTGACTGTCGTGGTGCTCATCGGCCCGCCTCCGCCTGGGTGTTGAGGATCCGCACGCCGCGGAACAGTGTCGCCGGGCAGCCGTGGCTGACCGCCGCGACCTGGCCGGGCTGGCCCTTGCCGCAGTTGAACGCGCCGCCGAGGTAGTAGGTCTCCGGCCCGCCGACCGCCTCCAGCGAGCCCCAGAAGTCGGTGGTCGTCGCCTGGTAGGCGACGTCGCGCAGCTGGCCGGCCAGCCGGCCGTTCTCGATCTTGAAGAACCGCTGCCCGGTGAACTGGAAGTTGTAGCGCTGCATGTCGATCGACCAGCTCTTGTCGCCGACGACGTAGATGCCGCGGTCGACCCTGGAGATGAGCTCCTCGGTCGAGGGCCCGCCAGCGGCCGGCTGGAGCGACACGTTGGCCATCCGCTGCATCGGCACGTGGCCCGGGGGAGTCGGCGAACGCACAGCCGTTGGACCGGCCGAGGCCCTTCAGCCGGGCCATCGGCGCGGTCGAGCTGGTAGCCGACGAGCAGGCCGTCCTTGACGATGTCCCACTGCTGCCCGGCGACGCCCTCGTCGTCCCACCCGATCGAGGCCAGCCCGTGCTCGGCGGCCCGGTCACCGGTCACGTTCATCACGGGGGAGCCGTACTTCAGCGTCCCGAGCTGGTCGAAGGTCGCGAACGACGTGCCGGCGTAGTTGGCCTCGTAGCCGAGCGCCCGGTCGAGCTCGGTCGCGTGCCCGATCGACTCGTGGATGGTGAGGAAGAGGTTGGTCGGGTCGATGACCAGGTCGTAGTCACCGCCCTCGACCGACGGCGCCCGCAGCTTCTCGGTCAGGTGCTCCGGCAGCTCGTCGAGCTCGGCCGCCCAGTCGTACCCGCTGCCGGTCAGGTACTCCCAGCCGCGCCCGGCCGGTGCCGCCAGCGTGCGCATGGTGTCGAAGCGGCCGGACTCCTTGTCGATGCCGACGGCCTCGAGCTGGCACTGGATGCGGACCCGCTGCTGGGTCGTCGTCGTCCCGGCCAGGTCGGCTGTAGAACTTGTTCTCGAGCACCGAGTGCACGGATG
Source organism: uncultured Actinomycetota bacterium (assembly GCA_963728425.1). Lineage (GTDB taxonomy): Bacteria > Actinomycetota > Actinomycetes > JACCUZ01 > JACCUZ01 > JAVEDA01. Next base: position 180,765 of record CAVSKC010000014.1, on the reverse strand, counting down.
CGTCGGCGTGCGCCACGAGGTCGTGCGCCAGCAGGCCCGAGCTCCAGTCGGCCAGCAGCGAGACCTTGTCCGAGTCGGGCACCGAGAACGGGTCGACCTCGTACGGCGATACCCAGGTCACGTCGCCGTACGCCGGCTCGTCGGCGAGCTCGACGCGCTGGGTCGACAGCGGCCGGCTGACCTTGGCCACCTCGACGGCCTGCTCGGCGACCCGCTCCGCCGACTCCGGCGTCAGGTCGACGTGCGAGGCGAACCCCCACGAGCCGTCGTAGCACCACCCGCACCGCGAACCCGACGTCCTCGCCGTCGCTGGTGCCGTCCAGCCGGGCGTCGTGCAGGCTCAGGCGCGAGTCCTTGATGCGCTCGATCCGGATGTCGGCGTGCTCGGCACCGAGGGCTTGGCCCGGCTCAGCGCGGCGTCGGCGAGCCGGCGCAGCGGCAGGTCGGTGAAGGCCGCGTCGATCTCAGGCACGGGTGGTCTCCTCGAGTGCGGGCTAGGTAAGAGGTTCTAGCGGGTCAGGGGTCAGAGCGAGGTCGAGGACGAGCTTGCCCTGGGTACGCCGGGAGGCGATGTCCTCGTGCGCCCGCCTGGCGTGCTCCAGCGGGTACCGACCGCCGTCCACCGCGTGCAGCCGGCCGGCCGCGTGCAGGTCCAGCAGCTCCTCCATCGCCGGTCGCAGGCCGCCGGGCAGCCGCAGCGCGTGGGCCAGCCAGAAGCCGACGACCGACCGCGACGTGCCGATCAGCCGGTCCGGCTGCACCGGGGTCGGCGGCACTCGGGAGGCCATCCCGTAGGTGACGACCCGGCCGAACGGCGCCAGCGCGCGCAGCGACGCGTCGAACACCCGGCCGCCGGCCATCTCCAGGACGATGTCGACGGGCCGGCCCTCGTTGGCCTCGACCAGGGCGTCGCGCAGGTCGGTCGAGTCGCCGGTGACCGGCCCCGGGTCGAGCGCGACGTCGGCTCCGAGGTCGCGAGCGAGGTCGCGCTTCTCCGGCGAGGAGGCGGTCGCGATGATGCGGCGGGCGCCCAGCTCGCGGGCCAGCTGCACGGCGAGGCAACCGACACCGCCGGCTGCCGCGTGCACGACGACCGTCTCGCCCGGCGCCATCCGCGCGCTGGTGCGCAGCAGGTGCCATGCCGTTGTCCCCTGCAGCACGAACGCGAGGGCGGTGGTGTCGTCGACCTCGTCCGGCAGCGCGAACGTCGTGCCCGGATGGGCCAGCGCCTGCTCGGCGTACCCGCCGGAGGGCACCAGCGCGACCACCCGGCGCCCGTCCGGGTCGACACCGACCACCTCGGCGCCCGGCACGAACGGGAGCGTCTGCGGCGCGAGGTAGTCGTCGGCCGCCTGGTGGGTGTCGGCGTAGTTCACGCCGGACGCGGTCACCGCCAGCAGCTGCAGCGAGCCCTGGGCTGTGGGCGCGGGCAGGTCGACGACCTCGAGCACCTCGGGGCCCCCGAACCGCTTGACCTGGATCGCGCGCATCGGAACAGACCCTAACGCGGCCCATGCGAGCGCTGGATGCCGCCGTCCGGCCGCAACCAGCCGGGTCGGAGGCCCGGTTGGGGTACCCGGCGGTAGCCCGATAGCGTCGCGCCCGTGACCGATCAGCCATCCGAGCCCACCGCGGCCCCCTCCGGCCGGTCCGTGCTGGTGACCGGCGGGAACCGCGGCATCGGCCTGGCCATCGCCCGCGCCCTCGCGGCCGGCGGCGACCGGGTCACCGTCACCTACCGGTCCGGCCAGCCGCCCGAGGGACTGGCCGGCGTCCGCTGCGACGTCACCGACCCCGAGTCGGTCGAGGCCGCCTTCGCGGAGGTCGAGGAGAAGCAGGGACCCGTCGAGGTCCTGGTCGCGAACGCCGGGGTCACCCGCGACCAGCTGATCATGCGGATGTCCGAGGAGGACTTCGGCACCGTCGTGGCCACCAACCTCGCGGGCTCGTGGCGGGTCGCCAAGCGTGCCTCCAAGGGGATGCTGAAGCTGCGCCGCGGCCGGGTCGTCTTCATCTCCTCGGTGGTCGGGCTGCTCGGCTCCGCGGGGCAGACCAACTACGCGGCGTCCAAGGCCGGCCTGGTGGGCCTGGCCCGGTCGCTCGCCCGCGAGCTCGGCTCGCGCGGCATCACCTACAACGTGGTGGCGCCCGGCTTCGTCGAGACCGACATGACGGCCGAGCTGCCCGATGACCTGCAGAAGACGTACCGCGGGCAGATCCCGCTCGGCCGGTTCGCCTCGGTGGACGAGGTCGCGAACGTCGTGCGGTTCCTCGCCAGCGAGGACGCGGGGTACATCACGGGTGCGGTGATACCCGTGGACGGCGGACTAGGAATGGGGCACTAGATGGGCATCCTGGACGGCAAGCGGATCCTCGTGACCGGGGTGCTGATGGAGTCCTCCATCGCGTTCCACGTCGCACGTATCGCGCAGCAGGAGGGTGCCGAGCTCGTCCTCACGTCCTTCGGCCGGACGATGCGGATCACCCAGACGATCGCCAAGCGGCTGCCCACCGCGCCGCCGGTGATCGAGCTGGACGCGAGCAACGCGGAGGACTTCGACGCCCTCGCCGACCGGGTCCGCGAGCACGTCGACGGCCTCGACGGGCTGCTGCACTCGATCGGCTTCGCCCCGGAGGCGGCGCTGGGCGGCAACTTCCTCAAGACCGAGTGGTCCGACGTCGCGACGGCGCTGCAGATCTCGGCGTACTCGCTCAAGGCCCTTGCCGTGGCGGCCCAGCCGCTGATGCCGACCGGCGGCTCGGTGGTCGGCCTGACCTTCGACGCGTCGCTGGCCTGGCCGAAGTACGACTGGATGGGCGTGGCCAAGGCCGCGTTCGAGTCGACGTCGCGCTACCTGGCCCGGGACCTCGGACCGGAAGGTGTCCGGGTGAACCTGGTGGCCGCCGGTCCGCTGCTGAGCACGGCGGCCAAGTCGATCCCCGGCTTCGACGAGCTCAAGGACGTCTGGTCCAGCCGGGCACCGCTGGCCTGGGACGTGTCCGACTTCGAGCCGGCCGCGCGGGCCTGTGTCGCCCTGCTGTCGGACTGGTTCCCGCGCACCACGGGGGAGATCGTGCACGTCGACGGCGGCGTGCACGCCATGGGCGCGTAAGGACGGTTGGTTCCCCTGGACGCCGTGCGGCCGTCGCTGGTCGAGCTGCGGGTGCTCGAGGGCGCGAACCTCTACTTCCCCCGCGCCGCGGTCAAGCTGACGCTCGACATCTCGACCCTGCTGGCGCTGCCGGACGCCTCGGCCCGCGAGGTGGGCCAGTCGCTGGGCCTCGCCGCGGCCCGACCGGGCGCTGCGGGGACGGGGTTGCGGCAGCGGTTCGCGCTTCGGGTCGTCGTTGCCGTCGTACGCCGGGTGGCTCGCGAGTCCGGCACCAGCCGGCTTGCCGTCCGCAGCCGGCCGACGGCCGAGCTGCACCGCACCGTGGTCGCGTTTCCCTGGCGGCACCGCGACCGGGCCCAGGCCCTCGGCCACGCGGTCGCCGGGGTGCTCGACGCGCTGCCGGCCGAGGACGTCGACGCCGTCTTGGCCGCGGCGGCCGCACTGGTGCGCCGTTCCGAGCTCGGTGAGGCACCCGGTGCCCGGCGCCCGCACGTCCCAGTCGTCGCGGTCACCGGCACGAACGGCAAGACGACGACGTCCCGGATGGTGGCCAGGATGGGCCGGTGTGCCGGCCTGGTCGTCGGCTGGTCGTCGACCGACGGGGTGTACATCGACGGCGAGCTGGTGGAGCCGGGTGACTACTCCGGGCCGAGCGGCGCCGGCCGGGTGCTCGACGACGCGCGGGTGCAGCTCGCGGTCACCGAGACGGCGCGCGGCGGGATCCTGCTGCGCGGCCTCGGCGTCGTGCACAACGACGTGTCGGTCGTGACGAACGTGAGCGCCGACCACCTCGGGCAGCAGGGCATCGACACCGTCGACCAGCTCGCCGAGGTGAAGGCGGTGGTCACCCGCGTCACCCGGGCCCGCGGCTGGGTCGTGCTCAACGGCGACGACCCCCGGACCTTCGCGATGCGGCTCGGTGTCACTGCCAACGTGTGCGTCTTCTCCCGGGACCCGGGGTCGCCGGCGCTGCGGAAGGTGCTTGACGAGGGTGGTCGGGCGGTGACGCTGATCGACGGCGACATCACCGTGCTCGAGCCCCGGGTCGAGCCGGACCCGCTGGTCCCCGTGGTGGACGTGCCGATGACCCTGGCCGGCCTCTCGCACGTCAACGTGGAGAACGCGCTGGCGGCGGTGGGCGCCGGCCTCGGCGTCGGGCTGCCCCGGGCCGCGGTGGTCGACGGGCTGCGGTCGTTCCGGCCCGGGTCGGAGGACAACCCGGGCCGGATGAACGTCTACGAGCTGAACGGCGTGACCGTCGTGGTCGACCTGGCCCACAACGAGGCAGGAGTGGCGGCCCTGCTCGAGGTGCTGCGCGGGCTGGGCGGACCGGACGCGTCGGTGCGGCTGGTGATGGGCACCCCCGGCGACCGCACCGACGAGATCATCCGCGCCGTGGGGGAGATGGCCGCCCGCGGCGCCGACCAGGTCGTGATCGGGCACAAGGAGCACTACCTGCGGGGCCGCGACGCCGACGAGCTCGCCGAGCTGCTCCAGGAGGGCGCCGCGGCGGTCGGCGTGCACGACGTACCGGTGCATGCCACCGAGCTGGCCGGGCTGCAGGCGCTCGTCGACCAGGCCGTCCCCGGCGACGTGATCGGCGTCATGTGCCACGCCGAGCGGGGCGAGATCGCCGCCTGGCTGGCCTCGGCGGGCGCCACGGCGGACGGCCCGGACGAGATCCGGGCCAAGGTCCTGGCCGCCGCGGCGCCCTGACGCGCCCCTCACCGTGCAGCTGAGACAGGTGACCAAGACGATCGGAACCCGGCAGTACTCGACCGGGCGGCCGCCACGCGCGCTGACTCCCGGACACAACTGGTGCTGAGGCGCCTGATGAGACGAACTAACGCGTGTCGCGCCGCACCAGCCACAGTTGTGTCTCAGAGTCAGCCACGTGGCTGTGAACAGCCACGCGACAACCAAAGCGCGAACGTCCATCGGAACCAACCAATGGCTCTCCGGCACGGACCGGGCCATCTCACCTTCAGGGCGCGACCCTCAGGTGCGCTCGCAGGTGAGCAGCAGGTACTCCCACTCGAGCACGCAGCGGCTGTCACCGCGGTCGAACCGACGGGCGAGCTCCTCGAGCTCGCGGTCCAGCGCGGCGACCTTCTCCGGGTCGTCGGCGATCGCCCGGTAGACCGCGATCGTCGGGCCGTAGTTGGCCTTGAAGTAGTCGCGGAAGTCGCCCGGCGTCGCGAACTCGTCGACGATGAGGGACGCCCGCGACGCCGAGACCTCGGTGACGCGGTCGCCGAGCAGGGCTCGGACGTGCTCCTCGTTGCCCCACAGCGGCGGCGGCTGCGCCCCGGGCGGGGGCGCCGGCGCGTACGGCTTCATGGTGGCGAACATCTGCCCGATGAAGCCCTCCGGGGTCCAGCTGAGCAGGCCGAGGGTGCCGCCCGGGCACGCAGGACCCGGACCAGCTCGTCGGCGCCGGCCTGGTGGTGCGGGGCGAACATGACCCCGAGGCAGGACAGGACGGTGTCGAAGGACGCGTCCGGGTAGGGCAGCGCCTCGGCGTCCGCCGTCTGCCAGTCGACCTCGACGCCGGCTTCGGCGGCGGCCTTGCGTCCGGTCTCGAACAGCTCGGGGGTCAGGTCCGAGGCGATGACCGAGGCGCCGGCAGCGGCCGCGGGGATGCTGGCGTTGCCCGATCCGGCGGCTACGTCGAGCACCCGCTCGCCCGGGCCGACGCCGCTGGCCTGCACCAGGATCGGGCCGAGGTCGCCGACGATGTCGCGGGCCACGGCGGGGTAGTCGCCCAGCGCCCACATCGCGCGGTGCTTGGCCTTGAGCGCGCGGTCGGCCTCGAGCTGGTCGGTGGTCATGGTCATGCGGGAACTCCTCATGTCGTCGGTGTGCTCACGACGTTAAGGAGCGCGGCGGACCCGCGACACGGCGCCGACGCGTAACTTCCGGCTGGCTCAGCCGCCGGTTGTGGCGGCGCGCGCGTAGTCGCCCGCACCGCGCACCAGGGCGGCGGCTGCGGTCCGCTGGGCCGAGCCGGTCAGCCCGAGCTTGCGGTAGACCGTCTGCAGGTGCCGCTCCACGGTGCGGACGCTGAGGGTGAGCGCCTCGGCGATCTCCCGGTTCTCCCGGCCGGCCGCGACCAGGTCGAGCACCTCGCGCTCCCGCCCGGTCAGCTGCGCGAGGGCGGCCGGATCGGGCGCCCCGAACTGGCGCGGCACCTCCACCGGTAGGCCGGTTGCCGCAGCCGCCGCGTCAGGTGCCAGGAAGTCGGCCATGGCGGCGAAGAAGACCTCGGCGGCCGGCTCGCCGTCCAGCAGCACGTGGTTGTCCGACTCCAGCGTGACCAGCCGGGCCCCGGGTATCTCCGCAGCCAGCCGCCGGCTGCCCGCGATCGGGTTCATCTGGTCGCCGCGGGAGTGCATGACCAGGGTCGGCAGCTGGAGCTGCGGCAGCAGGTCGGTCACGTCGACGTTCAGCCGGGCCTGGCGGAACGCGACCGCGTTCTCGGTGCTCGTCGACCGTCGCATCAGCTCGTCGACCCAGGTCATCTGCTCCGGGCTCGCGCCGGGCATCAGCGCATCGGTGAAGACCCGCCGGAAGCGGCCCTCCGGCCGGGCCCAGCCGACCTCGATCATCTTGGTGAAGGTCTCCTCCATCAGCATGGTCTCGGAGCCGTTGTCCGACCGTGGCCACATAGCTGGCGAGCAGGGCCAGCCGGCTGACCCGCTCCGGGTGCCGGTGGGCGTACGCGACCGCGACCGGACCGCCCTGCGACATCCCGAGCAGGGCGAACCGCTCCAGCCCGGCGGCGTCGACCACCGCCTCCAGGTCGTTCAGCCGGGCCTCGAAGGAGAAGTCCGTGACATCCCAGTCGGACAGGCCGAAGCCGCGCTCGTCGTACCGCACGGTCGAGGACACCTCACCGAGGCCCCGGACGAAGTGCTGCCAGACCGGGCTCTGCAGGTCGTACTCGAGGTGGCTCAGCCAGCAGGTGGACACGACCAGCGGCGGCCCCTGGCCGAGGCGGGAGTAGGCGATCCGGACCCCGTCGGCGGACCGGCAGAAGCCGACCGACTGCGCGGGCGGGGGTGGGAGCGGCGCCATGACTACTGACCGTAGCGCCCGCCGAGCGCTCCCGGTCAGGCGGAACCGAACCGGGTGACCGGGTCCAGCGCCCAGTCCAGCACCGCGGGCCAGGGCCCGAAGCCGTCCTCGATCGTGACGTGGCCGGCCCCGGGCAGGATCTCGCTGTCCAGGCCCAGCGGGCCGCCGTACAGCGCGTCCGCGGTGCCCTCGGTGCTGTAGGGGTCGTCGGCGGAGGCCACCAGCCGCACCGTCGCAAGCGACGAGGCCCACACCGACGCCGGGTCCTCCGGTGCCAGGAAGCCGGCTATGTCGTCGTACGACGACGTGACGGCCGGGCTCGGCGGCGCCACCAGCAGCACCCGGTCTGCGGGCGGGTCGACCAGTCCGCGCTCGGCGGCGTGCAGCCAGAGCAGGCAGGACAGGCTGTGCGCGACCACGACTCGCTCGCCGCCGCCCATCTGCCGCCACTCGCCGGCGAAGACGTCGAGCCAGTCGTCGAGGACCGGGTGGTCCGCCGCGGGGAGCTGGGGGTAGAGCACCTGCTCGCCGCGGGCACGCAGCGCGTCGACCAGCAGCCACTCCCAGTGCTCGGGGGGCCGGTGGTTCTGCCAGCCGTGCAGGACGAGGTAGCGGCGGCTCACGACGTGGCCGCGTCGGGGTCGCCCACCGCCTCGCCGACGTGGGCGCCGGCTTGCGCCTGGTGCGACATCGACTCGAGCTCGGCGAGCACCGGGCCGTGCTTGTCCACGCAGAGCACGACGAGGTCACCCGGGTTGGCGCGGGCCATCGCGTGGTGCACCGCCGGGATCTCCTCCAGCACGATCTCGACCTGCTTGCAGCGGGCGCCCTCGGCCATCCGGGCCTGCGCGCCGTCTGCCACCAGAGCCGCAACCGCACCGCGCGGCCGGCCGCGCAGGGCCTCGTCCTCACGGACCACAAGGACGTCGAAGTGCTCGGCCGCGACCGCGCCCAGCTCGCGCATGTCCTCGTCCCGTCGGTCGCCGGCGGTGGCCACCACGCCGACCCGCTGCGGCTTGGCCAGCTCCGAGGTCTGCTGGGCGCTCTCGGCCAGCTGCTCGACGAAGTCGCCCAGCATCCGCATCCCGGGGGCGTTGTGGCAGTAGTCGACGATGACCATCGTGCCGCCGACGTCGATCTGGTTCAGCCGGCCGGGGGACAGGTAGTACGACGTGGTGAACGTCCGCAGGCCCTGCCGGATGTCGTGCAGCTGCGCGCCGGCCGCGAAGGCGGCGCCGGCGGCGGCCAGCGAGTTCTGTACGTTCATCTTCGCCTTGCCGCCGAAGGTGGCCGGCAGCAGGTGGGTCCAGGCCAGCTGCATGGCGCGGCGGCCGTGCCGGATCACGATCATCTCGCCGAGGTCGCTGCGCTCGAGCAGCACCGCGCGGCCACCACGCCGGCAGTGGTCCTCGACCATCTCGAGCACCTCGCTGCCGGCCTCGGCCATCGTGAACCAGACCACCTCGCCGGAGCAGCGGCGGCGCATCCCGCGCACCAGCGGGTCGTCGGCGTTGAGGACGGCGAACCCGTCCCGCGGCACGGCCTCGACGACGACCTGCTTGACCTCGGCCAGCTGCTCGAGGGTGTCGATGCCGCGCATCCCGAGGTGGTCCGGTGCGACGTTGAGCACCACGGCGACGTCGTTGCGCTGGTAGCCGAGACCCTCGCGCAGGATGCCGCCGCGGGCGACCTCGAACACCGCGAAGTCGACCCGCGGGTTCTGCAGCACCATCCGGGCCGACTTCGGCCCGCTGGCGTCGGACCGGATCACCAGCCGCTCGTCGATCACGATGCCGTCGGTCGACGTCATGCCGACCTTGCGGCCCATGCCCTTGAACACGTGCGCGATCATCCGTGACGTCGTCGTCTTGCCGTTGGTGCCGGTGACGGCCACGATCGGGATCCGGCTCGGCCGGCCGGCGGGGAACAGCGAGTCCAGCACCGGGCTGGCCACGAACTGCGCGTCACCAACCGTCGGGTGGGTGTGCATCCGGAACCCCGGCGCCGCGTTCACCTCGCAGATGGCGCCGCCGGTCTCGCGCACGGGCTCGGCGATGTCGGGGGAGATGAAGTCGATGCCGGCCACGTCCAGGCCGACCACCCGGGCGGCCTCCTCGGCGATCTCGACGTTGTCCGGGTGCGCCTCGAGGGTGCGGTCGATCGAGATGCCGCCGGTGGACATGTTCCCGGTGAGCGTGAGCTTCACCTGGACGCCGTCGGGCGGTACGTCGGTCATCGCGAAGCCTTGCTCGCGCACCAGCTCGACCGCGGCGTCGTCCACCTTGATCCGGGTCAGCACCTTCTCGTGGCCGACGCCGCGGCGCGGGTCCGCGTTGGTCTCGTCGACCAGCTCGAGCACGGTGCGAAGGCCGTCGCCGACGACGTGCGCCGGTACTCGCTCGGCCAGGGCCACCATCCGGCCCCCGATGACGAGGACCCGGTAGTCCTTGCCGGTGACGAACGACTCGACCACGATCCAGCCGCGGCGGGACTCCTCCTGCGCGGTCGGGAAGGCGGCGCGGACCTCGTCGGCGTCCTGCAGGTTGAGCATCACGCCGCGGCCGTGGTTGCCGTCCAGCGGCTTGCACACGACGGGGTAGCCGATCCGGTTGGCGACCTTGACGGCCTGGTCCACCGTGCGCACCGACTCCGAGCGGGGCACCGGCAGTCCGGCGGCGGCGAGCAGCCGGGTCGTCAGCTCCTTGTCGCCCGCGATGTCGACCGCCAGGGCCGAGGTGTTCGACGTCATCGTGGCCCGGATCCGCTGCTGGTGGACGCCCTGGCCGAGCTGCACCAGCGAGTGCTCGTTGAGCCGCAGCCACGGGATGTCGCGGGACACCGCCTCGTCCAGGATCGCCTGGGTCGACGGCCCGAATGCGGTCCGCTGGGCCCGCAGCAGGAACCGCTCCAGCTCGGCGTCGAAGTCGAACTCCGGGTCGGCGCGGACCAGGTGGTTGACGAGGCGGACTGCAAGGGCGCCGGCGGCGAGGCCGACCTGCTCGTCGACGTACCCGTAGATGACGTTGTACTGGCCCCGGACCCCGGTGCCCCGGGTCTTGCCACGGCGGATCTCGTGGCCGGCCTCCTTCTGCAGCTGCAGGGCGGTGTGCTCGGCGACGTGCCCGAGCCAGGTGCCCTCCTTCAACCGCTCCAGGAAGCCGCCGCGGTGACCGCGGGAGCACGAGTGCAGCCCCACGCCGGGCAGCGCCTCGAGCAGCCCGTCGACGAAGCCGGGGATGGTGTTGGTGGGGTAGTCCTCCAGCGAGCCGAGGTCGACCACGAGGTGGACGGCCGGCTCGTACGACCACAGGTTCGGCCCCCGGTAGACACGCGTCTGCAGGATCGCGAGGTCCGGCTTGGCCGCTCGTAGTGCGCGTCTCGGGGCTCATTGTCGTGTCCTCCGCGGGGCGGTTGGCGATCTGGTGGGCGAGGTTCTCCTCGTGGAAGTCGACCAGACGACGGGTGGTCAGGTCGAACCGGGCTCCGGCCGGCAGCGTGTGCACGAGGACCCCGGACACGAGCAGCGGCGCGCCCAGCTCGGCCATGTGCGCGTCGCTCACCGCGGACGACCCGTCGACCACGATCACGCAGCCGCTGCCGGTCACCTCGAGCAGGTGCCCCCCGCGTACGACGGCCGCCGTGTCCTCGTCGATGCCGATGCCGAGCAGTCGCGGCGACCGCGCCACCAAGGACAGCAGCCGGCCGTAGCGGTTCCGCTGCGAGAAGTGCTGGTCGACGATGACGTCCGGCAGAAGGCCCAGCCCGGCGGCCGACGCCGTCACGCCCTGCCGAGGGGTGTCCGTCTCGTCCCCGAAGGCGATCATGTGCTCGCTGACGGCGCTGGCCCCTGCCGACGTGCCGCCCACCAGGGCGCCGCGCAGGTACGCCGCCCGCACCGCCTCGCCGAAGGCGGTGCCATCGACCACCTGGGTCAGCTTGAGCTGGTTGCCCCCGGTCATGAACACGGCGTCGACATCGCCGAGCCGGGCGGCGAGTGCGGGGTCGTCCGCATCCGTCCGCGACTCCGGTCGCAGCCGCAGTACGTCGCCGGCACCCAGCTCGCGGAACACCACGTCGTACGAGTCGAGGATCTCCTCGCCGAGCGAGGATGCGGTGGCCACGACCGCGAGCCGGCACCCGTCGCCGCCGGCCAGCCGGACGAACTCGCGCAGCACGACCCGCGACCCGGTGCGGTCCTCGGCACCACCGATGACGCAGAGGATGCCGGCCGGGACGGGGCTGACCGGGCGCAGGGGCACGGGTGCGAGCGTAGAGGTCGTGGCGGCGCAGGGCACGATGTGGGGATGGACAGCGCGCCGCGACTCCTGGTCATCGTCCGCCACGGCAAGGCCGAGAGCGGTGAGGAGGGCAGCGACCACGACCGGCGGCTGACGTCGCGCGGGCTCAACGACTCCGCCGCGGCCGGCCGCTGGTTGGCCGGCCAGGTGGACCGGGTCGACCACGCCTGGGTGTCCTCGGCGCGTCGGGCCCAGCAGACCTGGGAGGCCGTCCAGGAGTCGCTGCCTGCGGCGGCCGAGGTGGTCGTCGCCCGGGACCTGTACCAGGCCGGCCCGCGTGAGGTGGTCGAGCACGTCGGCAGCACCGACGTGCCGGTGCAGCTGGTCGTCGGGCACAACCCGACCCTCGAGCAGGTGGTCATGAACCTGACCGGTGACCTGCACGGGTTGAAGCCGGGCGCGATCGCCATCGTGGAGCTGGACGCCACCAAGGGTCAGCTGCGGGAGATCTGGCAGCCCACCCGGTAGGCCCGCTCAGGTCGGCGGCGTCGAGCACCTCGATGCCCTCGGCCGCGTCTGCCTCCTCGACCTCGTCTCGGGAGATGCCGAGCAGGAACAGGATCGCGTCCAGGTAGGGCACGTTCAGCGCGGCGTCGGCGGCGACGCGGACGACCGGCTTGGCGTTGTAGGCGATGCCCAACCCGGCCCGGGCCAGCATGTCCAGGTCGTTGGCGCCGTCGCCGATCGCCACGGTCTGGGAGACCGGGACTCCGGCCTCGCGGGCGAACCGCTCCAGCGCGTCGGCCTTCCCGGCCCGGTCGACGACGGGACCGAGCAGCTCGCCGGTGAGGCGACCGTCGACGATCTCCAGGGTGTTGGCCGCCGAGTAGTCGATGCCCAGGTCCTCGACCAGCCCGTCCGTGACCTGGGTGAAGCCGCCGCTGACCACCGCGATCCGGTAGTCGAGCCGCTTGAGGGTGCGGACGAAGGTGCGTGCCCCGCGCGCGAGGACCAGGTCTTCCCGTACGCCGGTCGAGCGCCGCCTCGTCCAGCCCGGCGAGCAGCCGCACCCGGGCGCGCAACGAGTCGGCGAAGTCGAGGTCGCCACGCATCGCTGCCTCGGTGACCGCCGCGACCTCGGGGCCGCAGCCGGCCCGCTCGGCCAGCATCTCGATCACCTCGCCCTGCACGAGGGTCGAGTCGACGTCCATCACGACCAGCCGCTTGGCACGCCGGTGCAGCCCGGACCGCTCGACCGCCACGTCGACGCCGAGGGCGGCGGCGGTCAGGGCGAGCTGGCTGGCGGAGCAGCATCGGGTCGGCGCCGGACACCTCGAGCTGGACGGCCGTGACGGGGTAGTGGGCGATCCGCACGATCCGGTCGATGTTGCCGCCGTAGTCGGCGATGCAGCCCGCGATGCCCGCGAGCGCGGCGGGGCGCAGCGGGTGCCCGAGCACCGTGACGTGGCTGCGGCCGCGGCGGTGCGGGCCCTCGTCGGCGTCCCCGGCGGTGACCTCGACCTCCATCCCCAGCGGTGCCAGCGCCGTCTCCAGCGCGGTCCGGACCCGTGCCTCGGCACTACGCGAGGTGCGCAGCAGGACGCCGAGCACCAGCCGGTTCCTGATGACCACCTGCTCGACGTCCACGACGGTCGCGTCCAGGCCGGTCAGCGTCTCGAACAGCGTCGACGTGACCCCCGGCCGGTCGCGGCCGGTGACGGTCACGAGCAGCGCGCCGGCCGTGCTCTGGTTCCTCTCCATGACGGGGCAACGCTACTGTCGCGCCCGGCCGGAGCGGCGCGGACCGGCCGGCAGTGAGACAGCATGATCGTTGTCCGGCCCCACAGTGCCGCCTGCTGGTCAGCACTCGCACGCTCAGCAAGCCGCCGGCATCGCAGGGTGGTAGCCGCACTGTGGGGCCTAGTGACGATCTTCCTGGGGCAGGTGCTCAGTCGACGATCGGCTCCCAGACCAGCTCGGCGACGTCGACGACCAGCTCCACCCGGTCGGCCAGCGTCCGGACCTCGCCCACCAGCGGGCAGACGGCGTCGTTGAGCCGCCGGAAGGCTTCGGCATCGCTGGCGTGCATGGCGGTGCCGACGATCTGCCGCCGGCCCAGCGGGTAGGCGCGGCCGTAGCCGGTCATGTGCACCAGCACGGACTCGCCGGTCCCGGTCTCGATCACCCCGTGTAGGTCCGGCTGGAAGGTGCGGTCGGACCGTTGGTGCGGTGCGTTGGCGGCCAGGAACCGGCCCGACAGGACGCCGGTGGCTTGTCCCTCGGCCAGGAAGAAGTGCTGCGCCTCGTCGCTGTCCGGTCCCAGGCTCGCGCTCCATGACTGGGTATAGCCGAAGGTCAGCCGGTAAAGGGGCTCGAGACGCATGTCGCTCCCAGCGTCACAGCGCGACGCGCTGGCCCTTGCCGACCACGGTGATCCCGCCCTCGGAGACCACGAAGCCGCGGGCCCGGTCCTCGTCGGGGTCGACGCCGATCCGGGCGCTCCTCGGGCACGACGACGTTCTTGTCCAGGATCGCGTTGCGCACGACGGCGTTCCGGCCGATCGTGACGTTGTCCATCAGCACGCTGCCGGTGACCTCGGCCCAGGAGTGGACGGTCACCCACGGCGACAGGATCGAGCGCTCGACCCTGCGCGCCGGAGATCGACCGCGCCGCTGGACACGAACGAGTCGACCGCGCTGGCCGACCCGGCCCTCGGAGTCGTGCACGAACTTCGCGGGCGGCAGCGGGTCGTGCGAGGTGTAGATCGGCCAGTCGTTGTTGTAGAGGTTGAAGACCGGGTGCACGGCGATCAGGTCGGTGTGCGCGTCGTAGAAGGCGTCCAGCGTCCCGACGTCGCGCCAGTAGTCGCTTGTCCCGCTCGGTCGAGCCGGGCACGTCGTTGTCCCGGAAGTCGTAGACGTGCGCCTCGCCGCTGCTCGACCAGCATCGGGATGATGTTGCCGCCCATGTCGTGCTTGCTGGTCGGGTCCAGCGCGTCCTGGCGCAGCGCGTCGAGCAGCACGTCGGTGCGTGAAGACGTAGTTGCCCATCGAGGCGTAGACCTGCGTCCGGCGTCGTCGGCCAGGCCGACAGCGTCGGTCGGCTTCTCGCGGAAGGCGGCGATCACGGCGCCGGTCGTTGGCGGTCTCGATGACGCCGAACTGGTCGGCCAGCTCGATCGGCTGCCGGATCGCCGCGACCGTCACGCCGGCGCCCGATCTCGACGTGCTGGGCCACCATCTGGCTGGGGTCCATCCGGTAGATGTGGTCGGCGCCGAAGACGATGACGTGGGTGGGCTGCTCGTCGCCGATCAGGTTGAGGCTCTGGTAGATCGCGTCGGCCGACCCGGCGAACCACCGCGGCCCGAGCCGCTGCTGCGCCGGCACCGGGGCGATGTAGTTGCCCGAGCATCGTCGGACAGCCGCCAGGTGCGCGGAGACGTGCCGGTCCAGGCTGTGGCTCTTGTACTGCGTCAGCACCACGATCTTGCGGTAGCCGCCGTTGACGAGGTTGGAGAGCACGAAGTCGATCAGCCGGTAGATCCCCCCGAACGGCACGGCGGGCTTGGCGCGGTCGGCGGTCAGCGGCATCAGTCGCTTGCCCTCGCCTCCGGCGAGGACGATCGACAGGATCCTGTTCCGGCATGTGCGCACGCTACCCCTGCGTGCCCGTCGGCCACAATCACGCCATGCGCGTCGACCTGCTCACCCGCGAGTACCCGCCCGAGGTCTACGGCGGGTGCCGGGGTCCACGTCGAGTACCTCGCCCGCGAGCTGCGTCGGCTGGTCGACGTCCGGGTCCACTGCATGGGGGCACCGCGGCGAGGAGGCCGGCGTCACGGCGTACGGCGTGCCGGACGGCTGGCCGACGCCAACGCCGGCCCTGCGCACCCTCGGGACCGACCTGACGATGGTCGGCCGGCTGCGAGGGCGCCGACCTGGTGCACTCGCACACCTGGTACGCCAACATCGCCGGGCACCTGGCCAAGCTGCTCTACGGCGTGCCGCACGTGATGAGCGCGCACAGCCTGGAGCCGCTGCGGCCGTGGAAGGCCGAGCAGCTCGGCGGCGGGTACGCGCTGTCGTCCTGGGCCGAGCAGACGGCGATCGAGGCGGCCGACGCGGTCATCGCCGTGTCGGGCGGGATGCGCGACGACGTGCTGCGCTGCTACCCGGACGTCGACCCCGGCCGGGTGCACGTGGTGCACAACGGCATCGACACCGAGGAGTACCAGCCCGACACGGGTACCGACGTGCTGCAGCGGCACGGCATCGACCCGGACCGGCCGTCGGTCGTCTTCGTCGGGCGGATCACCCGGCAGAAGGGGCTGCCGCACCTGCTGCGCGCCGCGCTGTCGCTCGACCCGTCGGTGCAGCTGGTGCTCTGCGCCGGAGCCGCCGGACACCGACGAGATCCTGGCCGAGGTCACGGTGCTCGTCGAGGAGCTGCGGCGGGACCGGGACGGCGTCGTGTGGATCCAGCAGATGCTGCCCGAAGCCGGACGTCATCCAGATCCTCACCCACGCCACCGTGTTCGCCTGCCCGTCGGTCTACGAGCCGATGGGCATCGTCAACCTCGAGGCGATGGCCTGCGAGGTGCCGGTGGTGGCGACCGCGACCGGCGGCATCCCGGAGGTCGTGGCCGACGGCGAGACCGGGCTGCTGGTGCCGATCGAGCAGGCAGCACGACGGCAGCGGCACCCCGCTGGACCCGTCGCGGTTCGAGGCGGACCTCGCGGCGGCGCTCACGCAGGTGCTGGCCGACCCGGCCGGGCCCGCGAGATGGGGGAGGCCGGGCGGCGCCGCGCCGTCGAGTCGTTCTCCTGGGCGACCATCGCCACCCGGACCCTGGACCTCTACCGCGGACTGCTCTGAGCTCAGGTCACACCGGCCGGCGCGGCTGCACGCCGCCTCGAGCGGCCCGCCGGGCGGCCGTGTCGCAGGTCGCGCAGCACCTGCGTCCGGGCCGCCATCTCGCCGGCGGTGACGGCGGCCCCGTCGCCGGCCCGGGCCAGCTCGACGATCGCGCAGCGATCCGCAGGGCCTGCTCGAGCACGTGCTGCGCCTCCGGGCCGGCGGACATCGGCAGCGCCGGGCGCACCGACGCGGACCGCGCGGCAAGGACCTCGGCCGCGGCCGGCTCCCACCGGGCGACGTCCAGCCGGACCAGCACGTCGGCGGCCTCGCGCATCGACCCGGTCAGCGCCGGGACGCGTCCCGCACGGCCAGCGGGAGCTCCGCCGGCCCGGCGCGCCGACCGGGTGGACCGACCAGGTGCCGCGCGACTCGCCGAGCAGCCCGAGCGGGCGGACCGCCGACGGTCAGCACCGCCTCGCCGCGGCCGACCGCGCGCTCGTTGAACGCCGGCGGGACCGGGCAGGCCGGCGGCGTCGCCCGGGACCGGGGAGCACCAGCCGCAGCCCGGTCACACCGAGCGACGCGGAGCCGGGCCGAGCGCGTAGGCGAGGTTCACCGGCGCCGGCCTCGCCGGGCAGGCCGAGCGACCCGGTGCGCCGCGTCGTGCGCGCCGCAGACCTCGTCCGCGGCGTCGTCCGGGCTGACCGCGCCGGCCAGCGCCGCGCTGCCCCAGGCCGCGAGCCGACCCGCGCTCGAGAGCTCTCGCACGCCGGTCAGGGTAGGTCGGTCGCGCCGCTGGATAGGTTGGGCGGCATGTCCGACGTGCTGCACTTCTCGCGGGTGAGCGTCCTGCGCGACGGTGCGACGCTGCTCGACCGGCTCGACTGGGACGTCGCCGAGGGGGAGCGCTGGGTGGTGCTCGGGCCCAACGGCGCCGGCAAGACGACGCTGCTCCAGCTCGCCTCGGCCAACCTGCACCCGAGCCGGGGCAGCGCCGACGATCCTCGGCGAGACGCTCGGCGCGGTCGACGTGTTCGAGCTGCGGCCGCGGATCGGCCTCGTCCAGCGCCGCGCTGGCCGACCGGCTGCCCGCCCGCGAGACGGTCCGCGACGTCGTGCTCACCGCGTCGTACGCCATGGTCGGGCGCTGGCGGGAGGACTACGAGGACCTGGACGCGGCGCGCGCCGACGAGCTGCTCGCCGCGCTCGGCGTGGCCCACCTCGCCGACCGGCGGTTCGGGACCCTCTCCGAGGGCGAGCGCAAGCGGGTCCAGATCGCCCGCGCGCTGATGACCGACCCCGAGCTGATGCTGCTCGACGAGCCGGCCGCCGGCCTCGACCTCGGCGGCCGCGAGGACCTGGTCCGCCGGCTCGGCCGCATCGCCGCCGACCCGGACGCGCCCGCCCTGGTGCTCGTGACCCACCACGTCGAGGAGATCCCGGCCGGGCTTCACCCACGTGCTGCTGCTCCGCGGCGGCCAGGTCGTCGCGGCCGGCCCGATCGCCAGCGCACCCTCACCGCCGGCGACGCTCGCCGAGACCTTCGGCCTCGCCCTGGAGCTGCGGCCGCTCCGGCGACCGCTGGACCGCCCGCGCCGTATGACGCCGCCCGGCGCAGGTCCATCGCTGCCTCAGCGACGAGGGACGACGGCGGGCGGAACTGGGGGGTGCGCCGCGCGTTGACCGGTGTGACAGCGGCCCTCTCCCTAGGATGGCGGCGTGGACGGCTTCGGGGACTACGACTGGGTCGCCTGGATCGGCCTCGCCGTCGTCCTGGGCATCGTCGAGGTCACCACCCTCGACCTGGTCTTCGCGATGCTCGCAGCGGGCGCGCTCGCCGGTAGCCGTCGACGGCGCTGGTCACCGACAGCGTCCTGCTGCAGGTCCTGGTCGCGCTGGTCGTGTCCGTCGCGATGCTGGCGGTCGTCCGGCCGATCGCGCTGCGGCACCTGCGCACGCCGCTCGCGATCCGCACCGGCACCGCGGCCCTGGTCGGCGAGCGCGGGCTCGTCCTCGAGCGGGTCGACGGCGAGAGCGGCGGCCGGATCAAGCTCAAGGGCGAGGTCTGGTCGGCCCGCTCGTTCGACCCCGCGCCAGCTCGATCGAGGCCGGTCGCCACGTCGACGTCGTGCGAGATCGACGGCGCCACCGCGGTCGTCTACGAATCGGAGATCTGATGGACTCGGCTCATCGTCCTCGCCGTCGTCGCGGCAGCTGGTGCTGCTGGTGCTCGTCGCGCTGGCCAAGACCGTGCGGATCGTGCCGCAGGCCCGGGCCGGCGTCGTCGAGCGGCTCGGCCGCTACACCCGCACCCTGACGCCGGGCCTGACCATCCTGGTCCCGTTCATCGACCGCCTCCGGCCGCTGATCGACCTGCGCGAGCAGGTCGTGTCGTTCCCGCCGCAGCCGGTGATCACCGAGGACAACCTGGTCGTCGGCATCGACACGGTCATCTACTTCCAGGTGACCGACGCCAAGGCCGCGACCTACGAGATCGCCAACTACATCCAGGGCGTCGAGCAGCTCACCGTCACCACCCTGCGCAACGTCGTCGGCGGCCTGAACCTCGAGGAGACCCTGACCTCCCGCGACCAGATCAACGCGGCGCTGCGCGGCGTGCTCGACGAGGCGACCGGCAAGTGGGGCATCCGCGTCAACCGGGTCGAGCTCAAGGCCATCGACCCGCCCACCTCCATCCAGGACTCGATGGAGAAGCAGATGCGCGCCGACCGCGAGAAGCGGGCGACGATCCTCACCGCCGAGGGCTTCAAGCAGTCGCAGATCCTCACCGCCGAGGGCGAGCGGCAGTCCGCGATCCTCAAGGCCGAGGGCGACGCGCAGGCCGCGGTGCTGCGGGCCGAGGGCGAGGCCCAGGCGATCCAGAAGGTCTTCGACGCCATCCACGCCGGCGACCCGGACCAGAAGCTGCTCGCCTACCAGTACCTCCAGATGCTCCCGAAGATCGCCCAGGGCGACGCCAACAAGCTCTGGATCGTGCCGAGCGAGCTCGGCGAGGCGCTCAAGGGCATCGGCGGGATGCTCGGCAGCGGCATCAGCGACGGACCGCAGACACCGCCGGCACCGCACGGCGCCGTAGGGTCTGACGGCGCCGACACGGCCTGAGTCAGCCGCCGTCGCGCGCGGCGTACTGGCCGGCCAGCTTGAGCACCAGCGCGACGTACCAGTCGGCGTGGTTGTAGTGCCACACGGCGCGGGCCGTCGCCTCCTCGCCACGGCCGGCCCCGTTGGCGCACAGGTAGTGCGCGGCGCTGAAGACGGCGTCCGCCGGGTCCTGGATGTCGCGCGTCGCCGTCGCCGTCGCCGTCCACGCCGTACGACGCGAAGGTCGCCGGCATGAACTGCATCGGCCCCTGCGCACCGGCGTACGACGACGAGGTGTTGGCGCCGTGCCCGGTCTCGACCTGGCCGACCGCGGCCAGCAGCGTCCACGACATGCCCCGGCAGGTCCGCGCCGCGGCGACGGTACAGCCGCAGGTACGTCCGGCGGGACGACGTCGCTGGCGCGGGCCGAGGCGACCCGCTGCCTGGCCCGCGGCGGCGACCGCCGCGTTGAGCGCGGCGACCTGGGCGGCAGCCGTCTCGGCGGCCTCCAGCCCGCGGGCCCGGGCGTCCGAGGCGGGCCAGCTCGGCGGTCGCGGCGGCCAGCGCCGCGGACAGCTCGGCGAACCGCCGCTCGCACCTCGGCGGCCGTGGTCGTGGCTCGCTCGGCAGCGCGCTGCAGCGCGTCGGCCCGGTCCTGCAGTGCCGCGCCGGTGTCGGCGCTGGCGGTCGCCGCGCTGGCTCGCCGGCCCGCACCAGCCGCTGCACGTACGACGCCCGCCGCAGCGCCTCGCCGGCCGAGCCGGCGCCGAGCACGCTGGCGATCGAGAGCGGGCGGTGCCGCCCGACATGTAGAGGGCGCGGACCCGGCTGTCGACCGCGCGTCGGTCCGCCCGGGCCAGCCGGGCGGCCTCGTCGGCTGCCTGCTGCGCGCTGATGCTGCGGCTGACACCGCCGGCGAGGTCCGGCCAGCGCACCGGTCGTAGGCCGCGCAGCGCCCGCTCGACCCCCGGCCGCATCGCCTCGACGCGGGCGGCTGCCGCCTCGGCCGCGGGCCCGCGCGTCGGCCGCCGAGTCGGCGCGTGCGGCGCCGGCCGGCAGCCCGGCGAGCAGCACGACGCCGGCCACCAGCACAGCCGTACGGCGGGCGGGTCACCCTCGTTGTGTCGGCGCCGACCCGGCGCTGCCTTGACCGGGCCGCGTCTGCACGGGCGCCGGGTGCCGAGCGCTCCCGTAAGGTCGCCCGGTGACGCTCTGGGAGGCCGTCGCGGTCGCCCTGGCGGGCCTGGCCGCCGGGACCATCAACACCGTGGTCGGCTCCGGAACGCTGATCACCTTCCCGGTGCTGCTGGCGGTCGGCTACCCGCCCGGTCCTGGCCAACGTCAGCAACACGGTCGGGCTCGTCCCCGGGTCGGCCAGCGGGGCCATCGGCTACCGCGCCGAGCTCGCCGGCCAGCGGCGCCGGCTGCTGCGGCTCGGCACCGCCTCGACCGTCGGCGCGGTCCTCGGCGCGGTGCCGCTGCTGCTGACCGCGCCGGAGGACGCGTTCCAGGCGATCGTCCCGGTCCTGATCGGCGCTGGCCTGCGTGCTGGTCGTCGTGCAGCCGCGGCTGTCGCCGCTGGCTGGCCGCGCGCGGCCGGCTCCGACCGGCAGCACGGCGGCTCCCTGCTCTACGCCGGCGTGCTGCTGCGCCGGGGTCTACGGCGGGCTACTTCGGCGCCGCGCAGGGCGTGCTGCTCATCGCCGTGATGGGCCTGCTGCTCGACGAGGACCTGCAGCGGATCAACGCGGCCAAGAACGTCCTGGCCGGGCTGGTCAACCTGGTGGCCGCCGTGGTGTTCATCGCGGTCACCGACGTGGCCTGGGAGGCCGCCGGACTGATCGCGCTCGGCGTCGTCGTCGGCGGCCAGCTCGGGGCGCCGGCTCGGGCGCCGGATCCCGCCAGCCGGTGCTGCGCGGCATCATCGTCCTCGTCGGCGTCGTCGCGATCGTCAAGATCCTGACGGACTGACGGTCGGTGGGCTGACGACGATGGGTGCCGTACGGCGGGTCGCGGGCGCCGACGACCCGCAGCTGCACGACTACGTCGGGCTGACCGACATGGCGCTGCGCACCCGACGGGAGCCGGCCGAGGGGCTGTTCGTCGCCGAGGGGGAGAAGGTCATCCGGCGGGCGCTCGACGCCGGCTACCGGATGCGCTCGATGCTGCTCGAGGAGAAGTGGCTGCCGGCGCTGGCCGACGTCGTCGACGCGGGTCGACGCGCCCGTGCTACCTCGCCGGACCTCGACGTCCTCGAGCAGGTCACCGGCTACTCGCGTGCACCGCGGCGCGCTGGCCGCGATGGCAGCGGCGGCCGCTGCCCGACGCGCTCGAGCTGCTCGGCCGGCGCCCGCCGGCTGGTCGTCCTCGAGGACGTCACGAACCACACCAACGTCGGCGCGGTCTTCCGGGCCGCCGCGGGGCTCGGCGTCGACGCCGTGCTGGTCGACCCCGCGGTGCGCCGACCCGCTCTACCGCCGCTCGGTGAAGGTGTCCATGGGCGCCGTGTTCGCGGTGCCCTGGACCCGGCTGGACGCCGTGGCCGGGCGGCCTCGCGACCGTGCGCGCCGCCGGGCTCACGGTGCTCGCGCTGGCCCTGAGCCCGGACGCCGGTCGACCTGCGCGAGCTCGCCGCCGACCCGCCGGACCGGCTCGCCCTGCTGCTCGGCGCCGAGGGCGACGGGCTGCTCGGCCGCGGCGCTCGCGGCCGCCGACCTGGCGGTGCGGATCCCGATGTCCGGGGGAGTCGACTCGCTCAACGTCGCGGCCGCCGCCGCGGTCGCGTTCTGCGCGCTCGGCCCTCAGAGCCGGCGGTAGCGCGCCTCGGCCAGCAGTACGCACCGAAGCAGACCAGGCCGAGGCCGGCGACGATCAGCATCACCTGGCCGCACGGCGCACCGGCGAGGCTCTTCAGCGCGACGTCGAAGCCCTGCGCCTTGCCCGGCTGGTGGTCCATGGCCGCCTTGACGACCAGGACGCCGATCAGCGCGAAGACGGCGCCGCGGCACACGTAGCCGACCTGACCCAGTCGGCGCACCGCGGTGAACGTGGTCCGGCTCATCCCGCCGGTGTTCAGGTGCTTCTCGAAGTCGGTCTTGAGGCCGCGCATGGCCAGCCCGACGGCGATCGCGATGACGACCAGCCCGGCGATGAAGACGAGGGCCTGCCCGCCCGGCCACTCGAGCACCTTGGCGGTGACGTCCGCGCCGCTGCTCGACGACGAGGACGAGCCGGTCACCGTCTTGAACGCCAGCACGGCGAAGAAGAGGTAGACCAGGCCGTTGGCCGCCGAGCCGATGCGCTTCGCGGTGCGCTTCTTCTCGTCGGTCTCGTCCCGCCGGCCCCACGCGGCCTCGCTGAAGCCGCCACACGGCGTACGCCGGAAGCCGAGGACCATCAGCCACAGGACGACGCTGCCGCCGGGCTTGTCGGCGATCGTCTGCAGCGCACCCTTCTGGTCGGCCCGCTGCTGTCGCCGAAGGCGACCTGGATCGCCAGCACGCCGATCAGCGCGTAGACCAGGCCCTTGGCGAGGAAGCCGAGGCGGGCCGCCCTGTTCAAGCCGCCGCTGTTGGCGGCCTGGTGGGCAGTGCCCTCGGCCTGCCCTTGGCGGAGCCGGCGGTCGGGGCGGACATGGAAGCCTCCTGGCAGGATGGTGCGGTCGGCGCCGTGCATACCCGCTTCTCGGCCGACGGAAGCCTCCGACGCCGGCGACCCGCGCGCGCTACTCTTGCCGGTGAGTGATCCCCGGGCTGCTGGCCGTGCTCGCCGCGGCGGCTCTCGCTGCTGGCCGCCTGCTCGGGGCCGGCTGCACCAGGCGGCCGCCCGCGGCGGATCCGCCTGCCCGAGTCCGCGTCCCGCCGGCAAGCGCGCCGCCGGCGCCCGCAGCGTCACGCCCGCGCCGACGCGGCCGCGCCGCTGCGGCCGGGGGAGCGGTTCCGGACCCTGACGGTGCCGGGTGGTCCGTACCTGCCGGCAGCGCCGTCCGGCGGTCACGGACGACTACCACTGCTTCCTGCTCGACCCGCGCCTGGCCGCCGACCGTTCGTCACCGGCACGCGACGTGCTGCCGGGCAACGCCGCGGTCGTCCACCACGCGATCCTGTTCACGCGTCGCCGCCCGCCCAGGTGGCCGCCGCCGAGGCGCACGACGCGCAGACGCCGGGCCGCGGGCTGGACCTGCTTCGGCGGGACCGCCCTGCCGAACCGGACGACGACCGCGCTCAGCGCCCTGGACTCCGCGCCGTGGCTGGCCGCCTGGGCGCCGGGCGGCGGCGAGTCGGTCTTCGGCCGCGGCACCGGCAAGCTGCTGGAGAAGGGCAGCCGGGTCGTGCTGCAGGTGCACTACAACCTGCGGGCGGGTCGTCGCCGGACTCGACGGCGGTCCGGCTGCGGCTGGCCCCCGCGGACGCCGCACCTGAAGGCCGCTCAGACGATGCTGCTCGTCGCGCCGGTCGAGCTGCCCTGCACCGCCGGGGGAGACCGGTCCGCTGTGCGACCGCCCCGGGCGATCTCGACCTGACGGCGCGGTTCGGACTCCAACTCGGGACGCACCGTCTCCGGCCTGCAGCTGCTCTGCGGCGGCAGCTTCACCGACCCGCGGGCCGGCAACACCCAGCACTGCGACCGCCGGGCGCCAGGGCATGACGGTCCGGGCGGTGGCCGGGCACATGCACCTGCTCGGCCGGTCGATCTCGGTGACCCTCGACCCCGGCGGGCCGCGCGAGCGCACGCTGCTCGACCGGCCGGTCTGGGACTTCGACAACCAGGGCGCGACCCCGCTGAGCGGCCGGCCCGGGTGCGAGCCGGCGACACGCTGCGGGTCACCTGCACCCACGACGCGACGCTGCGGTCATGCTGCCCGAGCTCGAGGACGAGCAGCCGCGCTACGTCACCTGGGGCGAGGGCACCTCGGACGAGATGTGCCTCGGCATCGTCATGTACACGCGACAGCCTGACGCGAGCGTCGCCGGTGTCAGCGCGTCAGCAGTCAGCGCGTGCCAGGCGGCGAGCAGCTCGCGCTCCCGGTCCGGTGCCAGCCCGGCGTCGGCCGGCTCCGGCACCGAGCGGATCCACGCCAGCGTGTCGCGCACGGTCTCGGCGAGCGGCCGCGGCGACAGGCCGGTGCCGTACGCCTTGGCCGGGTCCGCGGCCATCATCCAGACGTCCGGGTCGTCGCCGCTCCACAGCGGCAGCGTCCCGGGGGCCAGCCCGGCGGCGGGCACGAACCTCGCGTCCACCCAGGTCAGCGTGGTGCCGTGCGGGCGCGACCGCGCCGGCGATCGCCTCGAGCTGCTGCCGCCAGGTGAACACCGGCTCGGGGCTGACCGCGTGGAACGCCCCGGACAGGTCCTGCTCGAGCAGCCCCACCATCCAGGCGGCCATGTCCCGGACGTCGATGACCTGGGCCGGCGCGTCCTCGGGCCCCGGGGCGAGGACCTCGCCGCCACGGGCCAGCCGGGCCACCCACCACGGGAACCGCCAGGTGTAGTCGTCCGGCCCGACGACGTACGTCGGTCGCACCAGCAGGGTGTCCGGGCCGTGCCGGTCCACCGCCGCCCGTTCGCACAGCACCTTCAGCCCGCCGTACGTCTCGTCGGTGACCACCTCGACGGTCGGGTCGTCCAGCTCGGCGAGCGGGGAGTCCTCGGTCAGGCCAGGGCCCTCCGGCGACCGCGTACGCCGAGACGCTGGACACGAGCAGATGGTGGCCGCCGCGGTCGCCGAGCGCGTCGGCCAGCGCCTGCACCTGCCGCGGGAAGTAGGCGCAGGTGTCGACGGTCGCGTCCCACTCACCGTCGGCCAGCGCCGACAGGTCGCTGTCGCGGTCGCCGAGCCGGTGCTCGACCTCGGGGAACAGGTCGGGGCCGGTCCGGCCGCGGTGGAACAGCGTGACGTCGTGGCCGCGGGCGAGCGCGGCGGCCACCACGTGCCGGCCGATGAACCGGGTGCCGCCGACCATCAGGATGCGCATGCCGACACCGTAGAGGTAGCGCCGGTCGGCGGTAGTCGGCGGTCGCCGGCCCGGTCAGCGCAGCAGCGCGGCGGTGCCGGCCGCGGCAGCCGCCCAGAGCAGGCTGGCCAGGGTGCCGATGATGAACTCCTCGGGTGCGTCGGCCCGGCCCGGCCGCCGCTGCCGGCGTCGCGCAGCTCGGGGTAGCGGCCGACCCCCTTGACCGCCAGCACCAGCGCCAGCCCCTCGGGGAAGGACGCGAGCAGGGTGGCGGCCACAGCGCCGCGCTCCAGGTAGCCGATCCAGGCGCCGCCGCGCAGCACCGATGCCGGCGACTCCAGGTCCAGCGGCGGCTCGCCGGTCGGCGCCGCCGCGCCCGGCGGCACGGCATCAGTGGCCACCGCACCCGGCCGGGCCGGGCGGACCTCGCGCCGGGTCAGCCGGAACACGGCCCGCACCACGTGGCTGCCCGCGGTCACCGCCACCAGCACCCCCAGGACGGCGGCGGCGGCCCGCTGCCAGCCGGACACGTCGTCGGCGGCCGCCGCCAGCGCGGCCGCGGCCGCCAGCAGGGCGGCGGCGAGGACGGCGACCGGGAGGACCGGGTCGGCGACGACCCGACGGAGCGGGCCGGTCAGCAGCGGGGGCGGCCGCCGCGAGCAGGAGCAGGACGAGGGCGGCGACGATCATGATCCGGACACTGTGCCATCCGCCACGGACAAGAGGTGGCCGGCCAGCTCGCGGCCGGGAGCCTCGAGGTGCCAGTCGGCGGCCTGCAACCGCTGCGACACGGCCTGCTTGGTGACCCCGAGGCGGCGGGCGACCTCGAGCTGGCTGAGGCCCTGCCGGGCCAGGGCGACGGCCTCGACCCCGCGGTCGGTGCGGCGCTGCAGCAGCGCGGCCACCAGGTCCAGCCCGGTCTGCGCCCGGCGAGCCAGGAGCGTCCTCGGGGCCGACCACCGCGAGCCCGGTGGTGCGCGTCTTGGCCGCCGTCACCGCCGCCCGGGCGTGGAGGAAGGCCGCACCGGAGCCGGCCCGGGTGCTGGCCGGCATCGGCAGGTCGACCGCGCCGACTCCGATTCCCACGCTCCACGCCCGCTCCCGGACCAGCAGCAGGGTCAGGTCCACGACGACGTCCGGGCGCTCGACCACTGCCTGCACCTCGTCGCCGGCGGTGCGCTCGAACGGGCGCACCAGGTCGCCGCGGCGGTCGGCCAGGTCCCGCAGCAGGGCCTCGACCCGGTCCGCGGTGCGCCGGGAGTGCTGCTGGTCGACGGTGAGCACGAACATCCGGCAAGGCTATGGCCTTGATAGGGGTGAGTCAAGGGTCAGTCGTTGACCAGATCGCGGCTCGATGTCCTAGCGTCCGTGGCATGGCCACCACGCCCCAGCTGCCGTCACTGCGCTGGCGGGTGCCGATGACCGGCCGACCGGTCGACGAGGAGCACCGGGTCGCCACCCCGCTGGAGCTGCTCTTCGACCTCACCTTCGTGGTCGCGGTCGCCCAGGTCGCGGCCGAGCTGGCGCACGGCATCGCCGACGGCCAGGTCGGCGACTCGCTGCTCGGCTACCTGATGGTGTTCTTCGCCATCTGGTGGGCCTGGATGAACTTCACCTGGTTCGCCTCGGCCTACGACACCGACGACGTGCCCTACCGGCTGCTCACCCTCGTGCAGATGGCGGGGGTCCTCGTCTTCGCCGCCGGCATCCACGACGCGTTCGGCAACCAGGACTTCCTCACCGGCACCATCGGCTACGTCATCATGCGGGTCGCGATGCTGGCCCAGTGGGCCCGGGCCGCACGCGGCGACCCGGAGCACCGGCAGACCGCGTACCGGTACGTGCTGGGCATCGCGGTGGTGCAGGTCGGCTGGGTGCTGCGGCTGCTGCTGCCCCACGAGCGGGCCTGGCGGTGTTCTGGCTGCTCGTGGTCGCCGAGCTCGCCGTGCCGGTGTGGGCCGAGCGCGCCCGGATGACGGCCTGGCACCCGCACCACATCGCCGAGCGCTACGGCCTGTTCACGATCATCGTGCTGGGCGAGTGCGTCCTGGCCACCAACGTGGCGCTGCAGGTGGTGGTCGAGGACACCGGCTGGGACCTCGACCTGCTGCTCGTGGGGGGCGGCGGCCTCGCGCTGCTGTTCGCTCTGTGGTGGATGTACTTCCTCAAGGAGGCCGGGGACGGCCTGGCCCGACGCCGGGAGCTCGGGTTCGTGTGGGGCTACGGCCACTACGCGATCTTCGGCTCGCTGGCAGCGCTGGGCGCCGGCCTCGAGGTCACCGTCGAGGCGGTCAGCCACCACGTCGAAGCGTCCGACCAGCTGGTGGCGATGGCCGTCGTCGTCCCGGTCGCCCTGTACCTGGCGACGGTCTGGCTGCTGCACGCCCCGCTCGCGGAGGGCTACCGGGCCAGCGCCGTCCCGATGTCGGCGGCCATCGTTGCGACCCTGGCCGTCGCCGCGCTGGTGCCGCTGGGGCTGCCGCTGCCCTGGGTGGTCGTCCTGGTCGCGGTTCCCCCGGCGGTCCTGGTCGCCATCCATCGCGACCACGGCACCAGCGCAGCCCCAGTCGGCTAGCGCGCGAGCTGGCGGACCGCGCGGGCCAACTCGTCCACCTCGAGCGGCCGGAGGTCGCTCACCCGCACGACCCTGCCCGGCAGGCCGTCGCTCGGGACGTCGCCCACCAGGAGCGACGCCGGGCAGCCCGCCGCGACGGCGGCGAGGGCGCCAGGCACCACGTCGGGGTCCACGCCAGCAGCCAGCAGCGTGCGGACGTCGAGCAGGGGCAACCCGAGCAGGCGAGCCAGGGGAGCGGCCCGGGCGTCGTCCTCGCCGAGCAGGACGTGCACCCCGACGACAGGCAGGGCGGTACGCCGGGTGGCGCGGGCCACGATGTCCTCGACCACTGGGCCCTTCGCGTCGGCGTAGTGCTGGACGACCTCCCAGCTGCGCCGGGCCAGGCCGCGCTTGGTGCGCTCGTACAGCGCCCGGTCGTCCGGGTCGGCGCGCAGGTGGTCGCGGAAGGCCAGCATCCGGTCGATCTCGACCGAGCCGAGTGCGAAGACGTGCAGGTTCACCCGCGGCTCGTCCAGCCGCAGCATCCGGTGCTCGTGCCAGTCGGGCTCGCGGACCCGCAGCGTGTAGCCCCGAGCGGTCAGCGCACCGACGTACGACTCCTCGTCGGCCGGGTCGGCGACGGCGAGGACCAGGTCGATCACCGGCTTGGCCGCGAGCCCGGGCACCGAGGTCGACCCCGCGTGCTCGACCAGCAGTGCCCGGTCGCCCAGCGCCGCGCGGACGTCGGCCAGCAGCCGGGCGGCGGTCCCGGGCCAGGTCGGGTCGGCCTCGACCAGCAGCACCGGCGCGTTGAGGAGCTCCCGCGCGCCGACCCGGCCGACCATCAGCTCGGCCTCGGTGCGGTGGACCGGCTCGTCCCGGGCGTCGGCGAAGACCGTCAGGTGCAGGCCGCCCGGCCCGTCCAGCCGGGAGTTCAACGACTGCCACGGCGTGAGGGTCGGCGGTGCCACCACCGTGGCGCCGGCGCGGGCCAGCCGGTCGGTCACGGCGCCCGAGTCCGCAACCTCGAACGCGACCCGGACCTGGCCGGCCACCCGGCGTCCCACCTCGACCTCGTCGACGAACGCCGCATGACCGGCGTCGGCCAGCTCGAGAGTGGCCCGTCCGGCGCCGAGGATCGACACCCGGGTGCCGTCGCCGCTGAAGGCCGCCTCCTCGGGCAGGCCGAGCTCGTCCCGGTAGAACGCCAGCGCGGCGTCGAAGTCGGGCACCGTCACCACCAGCCGCAGCTGGGTCACCTCGTCGGTCATGGCCGTCCTCCTCGAGTCGACCGCAGGCTAGGGGAGCATGGGGGCGTGGCAGCGCGCGAGGTGGCCGGCGGCCGGCGGGTCGAGGTCGGCCCCGAGCGGGTGCCCGGCTGGCTGACCCGGTTCGCCGAGCGGCACGGCGAGGTCACGACGGTGGCCACCGCCGACGAGGTGGTCGTGACCGCCGCCGACGGTGCGGTGGCCCGCCTCCAGGTGCCGTTCCCGCCGCTGACGGTCGACCCGGCGAGCCCGGACCGGGGGATCGCGGCGCACGTGCTGCGGCCGCGGCGGGTCGGCGTGCTGCTGGTGCGGCTCGGCGGCCACGCGGTGGGTGTCTTCGACAGTGACCGGCTGGAGGTCTCCAAGGTCGGGTCCCGGCAGGTGCACGGCCGCAGCGCCGCGGGCGGCTGGTCGCAGCAACGGTTCGCCCGGCGACGCGAGGGCCAGGTGCGGGTGGCGCTGGCCGCGGCAGCCGACCTCGCGGCCACCCTGCTGGTGCCGGTGGCGGCCACGCTGGACGCGGTGGTCCTCGGCGGCGACCGGCGGTCGGTCGACACGGTCCTTGCCGACGCCAGGCTGGCCACGCTCCGGCCGCTGGTCGTCCCGCCCCTGCTCGACGTACCCGATCCGCGCCGGGCGGTGCTGGACTCGGCACCGGCCCGGTTCCGCGCGGTCCGGATCACGCTCGTGGACCCGCCGACGGATGACGTAAGCACCAGACTTGATAGCCCTAACGGGTGATGTTGCCCCAACAGCAGGCAATGTCGCCCACGCCGGACCCGGCTGCTCCGTAGCGTCCGCCGCAGTCGAGGTCCGGGAAAGGGCGCACGTGACGCAGGTGGAGATCCAGGCTGTCGTAGACGGCGATCAACGCGAGGAGGCGTGGAAGCTCTATCTGCAGTCGTTCGACGAGCTGCGCTACCTCGCGGTCCAGCGGCACGTGATGTACGGCGCGGAGTTCGACGCCGTGATGGCCGACCAGCTCGTCGACAAGTTCCTGGTCTGGGGTGACGACGGGTCGCTACAGGGGCTGAGCACGATGACCGCGCACCTGCGCTCGATGCCGCTGGTGTCCCCGGAGTACTTCGAGCGGCGGTGGCCGGAGCGCTACGCGGCGGGGCTGGTCTTCTACATCGGCTTCCTCGGCGTGCACCCGGACAGTCACGGCACCGGCGTGTTCGGCGACCTGGTACGGGCGATGACCGAGCCGGTCGCGCGGCGCGAGGGCCTGGCCGTGATCGACGTCTGCACCTACAACAAGGACAAGCTGCACCTGCCCCGGGCGATCCGCTGGCTGGCGTCGACCTGGGCGTCGCACGTCGAGATGGCCGACATCGACGCCCAGACTTACGTGGGCTACGACTTCGCGCGGGCGGGCTGAGGGAGCACGAAGGTGCAGTCCTCGGCCGGCATCGGCCGGCCGAAGTGCCAGCCCTGGCCGAGCTGGACGCCGAGCTGTTGGAGCAGCACCCGTTGACCCTCGGTCTCGATGCCCTCGGCCACGACGTCCAGGCGCATGGCCAGCGACATCGCCACGACCGCCCGGACGATCTCGGCGTCGTCCGCGTCGTGCTCGATGCCGGCGACGAACGCCCGGTCGATCTTCACCTTGGACACGGGGAAGCGGCGCAGGTGGCCCAGTGACGAGTAGCCGGTGCCGAAGTCGTCGACCGCGAGGGTCAGCCCGAGGTCGCGCAGCCGGTGCAGCAGGGTCGCGGCCACGTCCTCGTCGGCCATCATCGCCGACTCGGTGATCTCCAGAACCAGCAGGCTCGCGGGCAGGTGAAGCCGCAGCAGCTCGGCCTCGACGTGGTCGACCAGTGAGGGGTCGCGCAGCTGACGGGCCGAGACGTTGACCGCGACCCACAGCGCTGGCAGGCCGATGTCGGCCCGCTGGTCCCGCCAGCGCGCGGCCTGGCGGACCGCCTCGGTGACCACCCATTCGCCGATCTCGACGATCAGCCCGGTCTCCTCGGCGATCGGGATGAAGTCCAGCGGGGAGACCAGACCCAGGCTGGGGTGCGCCCACCGCAGCAGCGCCTCCGCGCCGACGACCTCGCCGGTCTGCACCGAGACGATGGGTTGGTAGTGCAGCAGGAACTCGTTGCGGGCCAGGGCGTAGCGCAGGGCCAGCTCGGTCTCGACCCGCTGCCGGACCGAGTCGTGCATCGACGGGTCGAACACCATGCACCGGCTGCGGCCCGCGGCCTTGGCCCGGTACATCGCCGTGTCGGCGTCGCGCAGCAGGCTCTCGGCGCTGTCCGGGCCGGCGGCGCCGCCGCTCATACCGGAGCCGGCGAGGCCGATCGACACGGTCGTCACCAGTGCGTCCTCACCCGGCAGCGGCTGGCGGAACGCCTCGACCACGGCGGCCGCAAGCTGGTCGCCGCCGGGGGTGTGCAGCCCGACGTAGCGCGCGAGCACGAACTCGTCGCCGCCGATCCGTGCCACCACGTCGGTCGCGTCGGTCACGGTCAGCAGGCGCTCGGCGGCGAGCCGCAGCACCCGGTCACCGACCTGGTGCCCCCAGGTGTCGTTGACCAGCTTGAACGAGTCGAGATCCAGGAAGAGCACATCGACCCGGTCACCCGCGCGGTCGGCCCGCAGCAGCAGCTCGTCGACCACCTGCACCAGCCGGGCCCGGTTGGCCAGACGGGTCAGCGCGTCGTGGGTCGCCTGGTAGGCCAGACCCTCCTGGGCCTTCGCATGGGCCTGCACAGCGGTCACGGCCCGGGAGAGCACCAGCAGTGCCAGCAGCCCACCCGCGACCGCGCCGATCCAGGTGGAGGGCGAGTCGTCGTTCCAGACGAGCACGACCGGCGGGACCAGGAGCATCGGCACGAGCAGGCCGACCCGGCCACGGGACCACGCCTGCACGGGTCGCTGCTGGACGGCGGACAGGACGCGCATCGACGGATGCAAGGCGGCGGCCCCGAACAGGGAGAAGGCGACCACGAACGGCAGGTCGAGCAACGGCGACCCGACCGTCTTGCCCTCGGTGCCGAGGAAGGCGTAGCCAATGTCCCCGATCAGGATGAACACCACCGAGACGGCCAGCAGCCAGAAGGACGTCACCCGACGGGCCGAGGTCCAGGACAGCAGGATCGCGACGAAGATCATCACCGCGTCGATCACGGGGTAGGCGCCCTGCACGACCGCGAACTCGGAGAAGCCCGCCTGGCGGGCGGTCGGAAGGGTGAAAGCGACCAGGGCCAGCGCACTGACGGCGACCAGGACGATGCTGCCGTCGACGACACTGTGCAGCCGCCGGTCGCTGGACTGACGGCAGCGCAGCAGTCCGACGAAGCTAGCCGTCGTCGCGAGATACCCCGCCAGGGTGGCGACGTCCGCGAGCGGTGCGAGCTTGGTCCCGGCGAGGACCTGCCGCAGCACGGCCCCGACGATGAAGCCGACGCAGGCGAGGGAGAAGAGCAGCCACGGGTAGGACACCTGAGGCCGATTGCGCTTCCTGCCGACGGCTGCGGCGATCGCCGCGCCGACCCCCATCACGGCGACGGGTGCGGCGGCCAGCTCCCCGGATCGCAGCGCGACGAGCGCCACGACCATGGCGCCGCCGAGCGCACAGAAGCCCCAGGCGACTCCTTCGCCCAGGGCTGGTGCCGCTCCGCCGCTCGCGGGCTCGCTCACCGACCTGCCTCCTCTGTCCTCTGGACCATCGGTGGGAAGGGCTCGTCGGTTGAGCCGTACGGGGGCACGCGTCCGGCCACCGACATATCTGGTGCATCGGCACCACTCCAGGCCTCATGGGAGGCTGCCCCGGTGAGCGAGGACGACGTGCTGGTGCTGGGGGCGGGAGCGGCCGGGCTCGCGGTGGCGGGGTGCCTGGTCACCCGCGGGGTGCCGACCGCCGTGCTGGACGCCGGCACCGCGGTCGGCGACTCGTGGCGGCAGCGCTACGACCGCCTGCATCTGCACACGCCGCGGATCCAGTCCGGCCTGCCGGGGCTGCGGCCGCCGCGGTCCGCCGGCCGATGGCTGGCCAAGGACGACTACGCGGCCTACCTGGCCGGTTACGCCCGCCGGCACGGCCTGGAGCCCGAGCTCGGGGTGGCGGCCGAGCGGGTGGACCGGACGGGGGAGGGCTATACGGTCTCGACCGATGCCGGGCCGCGCCGGTCCGCGACCGTGGTGGTCGCGACGGGCTACCAGCGGGTGCCGGTGGTGCCGGACTGGCCGGGCGCCGAGCAGTTCGGCGGCGAGCTGCTGCACTCCTCGGGCTACCGATCGCCGGCGCCGTACCGGGGGAAGCGGTTGCTGGTCGTCGGGACGGGCAACTCCGGTGCCGAGATCGCGGCCGACCTGGCCGAGCAGGGTGCCGGCGAGGTCTGGCTGTCCTGCCGGACCCCGCCGCACGTGATCCGGCGGCAGACCGGCCCGATCCCGACGACGATCCTCGGCATCCCCAACCAGTACCTGCCGGCCCGGCTGGTCGACCCGGTGAGCCGCCGGCTGGCCCGGCTGACCGCGCCCGACCTGGCGCCGTTCGGCCTGCCCCGGCCGACCACGGGTCTGAAGACCCAGTTCCTGCGGACCGCCGTCGTGCCCTTGATCGACGTGGGTCTGGTGGATCAGCTGTACGCCGGTCGGGTCCAGGTCGTGCCGGCGGTGGCGTCTTTCGGGGCGGACGGCGTCGTGCTGGCGGACGGCCGCGAGCTCGAGGTCGATGTCGTGGTGGCGGCCACCGGCTACCGACGCGGGCTCGAGGACCTGGTCGGTCACCTGGGGGTGCTCGACGCCGGTGGCGCGCCGCGTGTCCACGGCGCGCGGACCGACCCCGGTGCCCCCGGGCTGCACTTCATCGGGATGCTGCCGACCATGGCCGGGATGCTGTTCCAGATCAACCGCGACGCCCGCGCCATCGCCCGGCGGATCGGGCGACGACGCGGGCGTTAACGCGACGTCGGCAAGCTCAGCTGGCCAGGTCCAGCAGCTGGGCCCGGGCCTCCGGCTCGCGCAGCTGCACCAGCGCGGACTTCTCCAGCTGGCGGATCCGCTCGCGGGTGAGGCCCACGTGCCGGCCGATCTCGTCCAGCGTGTGCGGCCGACCGTCGTACAGGCCGAACCGCATCCGGACGATCAGCGCCTCCCGCTCGGGCAGGGTGTCGATCACCCGCTCCAGCTCGCCGGAGAGCTGCTCGCGCTCCACGACCTCGGAGGCGGCGGGCGCGATGGCGTCCAGGACCAGGTCGCCCAGCACGCTGCCCCCGTCGTCGCCGACAGGTGCGTCCAACGAGACCGGGTCCCGGCTGACCCGACGCAGGTCGGTGACCCGCTCGGGCTTCTGACCGGTGACGGCGGCGATCTCCTCGGCGGTGACGTCCCGGCCCAGCCGCTGCACCAGCTCGCGCTCGGTGCGAGTGACCTTGGCCAGCTCGTCCAGGACGTGCACGGGCAGCCGGACAACCCGGGACTGCTCGGCCATGCCCCGGCCGATTGCCTGGCGGATCCACCAGGTGGCGTAGGTCGAGAACTTGAAGCCCTTGGTGTAGTCGAACTTCTCGACCGCCCGGATCAGGCCGAGGTTGCCCTCCTGCACGACGTCCAGCAGCGCCATGCCGCGGTGCGTGTGCTTCTTGGCGATGGAGACGACGAGCCGGAGGTTGGCGTTCATCATGTGCAGCTTGGCGGCCGCTCCGTCGGCGGCGACGGCAGCCAGCTCGGCCCGGTCGCGGCCGGCCAGGGACGCCGGGTCGGCCTCGCCGCGGCGGAGCAGCTCGGCAGCGTAGACGCCGGCCTCGATCCGCTTGGCCAGGTCGACCTCCTCCGCCGCGGTGAGCAGCGGGGTGCGCCCGATGGCGTCCAGGTAGCCGCGGACCGGGTCGGCCGGGGTGCCGACGGCGTCCAGGTCGGGCTCGGAGGCGGCGCTGTCGGTCCGGGTCCAGGCAGTGTTGTCGGTGGTGGTGGGCATGGCGGGTCCACCCCCTTCGGGGTCAGAACTATCAGTGATGCCAAACACAACAACCGGAGGACCCTTCTGCTTCCGCCCTGCGGCGGCTGCGCGGTCCTGCCGGAAGCGGACCGGTTAGCGGCCTTGAGCCAGCCACGCTGCCCGAAGCGGACCGGCTGTCGGCCTGCGAGAGACGACGGTTACCGGTCCACTTCAGCTGGGGCTGCTTCCGGGCCAGCGGTGACCCAGCGCCGTTCCCCGAAGCGGACCGGCTGTCGGCCTGCGCGACATGACGCCTACCGGTCCGCTTCGCCTCCCGCCCGCTCCGCCCCGCAGCGCGGTCAGAACGCTTCGGCGCTGCCGGAGACCTGCAGCTTGCGCCGGGCCCGCTCGTAGAACGTGGTCCGGCCGAGCCGGACGACCTTGCCGGCGCCGGCGTCCACGTGGAACTCCAGCTCGTCGCCGGGCCCGACGTGTCCCTCGACCTGACCGTCCACCTCGACGGCGAGGCGGCCGCTTGACCCGAGCACGCGCAGCATCAGGTTCTCGTCGTGGTGCAGCATCAAGGCCCGGTTGAAGGTCGAGTGCGGTGCGGCCGGGATCACGAGTAGCCCCTCGACCCGCGGGGACACGATCGGGCCGCCGGCCGAGTAGCTGTACGCCGTGGAGCCGGTGGGCGTGGCGACCACCACGGCGTCAGCCGCGTAGCGGACGAACGGCTCGTCGTCGACCAGCACCTCGACTCCGGCGACGCCGTCTCCCGGCACCCGGACCAGCGCCACGTCGTTGTAGGCGACCGCGGGGGAGCCGTCCATGAAGCAGGTGACACTGGCCCGCGCCTCGTAGGTGAAGTCGTGCCGGTCGATCGCCGACAGGGCGTCCGGCAGGTCGTCCAGGTCCACCTCGGGCAAGAACCCCAGCCGGCCGTTGTTGACCCCCAGGACCGGCGTGCGGGCCAGATGAGCGAGGCGCATCGTCCGCAGCATCGTCCCGTCGCCCCCCAGAGAGACGAGCAGGGAGGACCTGCTGGCCAGCTCTTCGGCGGCGACCGGCACAGCGTCGCAGTCGATCCGGCCCACCTCCTCGACCAGCCCGAGCACCGGGAGCTCGTGCCCCGCGGCCCAATCGAGCAGGGTCATGATCGCCTGCTCCGGCGCCCGGGACGGGTGCAGCACCACGCCGACCGACTTCAGCATGCCCACGGCCGACACCCTAGGCGCGCGGCCGGCTGGTGGCGGTGTTGACTGGAGCCCGGTCTCCCGACCAGAGGACGAGGTGAGCAGGGTGACGGAGCAGGACCCGGGCACGTCGTACGACGACGAACCAGCCGAGGACGACGGCGTGCTGGAGCCGTCCGACTCGCTGGAGACCGACGACCTGGGGGCCGACGTGCTGGACACCGGCGTCGACGCCGGCGAGGGCTACCGCGGCGCCACCCGGTTCGGGACCACGCTGGACGAGGAGCGCCGCGGGGAGAGCCTGGACCAGTTGCTCGCCGAGGAGGAGCCGGAGGTCACCGTCGACGACGAGTGGTCCGACGAGGATGACCCACGCGACGACGACCGTACGGCCGAGCCGCGGTCCGGCCGGCTGGTGGCGCCCGACGAAGGGGCGCACGGTGATGAGGAGACGAACTCGGTGGCCACCGACGTCGGCATCGACGGTGGCGGGGCCGCGGCCGAGGAGGCTGCCGTGCACCTGACTGACGAGCCGCCGTTCAGCTGAGCCGGCGGCTCCGGAACCGGCGCCACCACAGGCCCCGCGACCGCCGCCGGGTAGTCGTCCGGCTCTGGTCGGCCTTGGCCCGGAGGTGGGCGGCGATGTCCCGCAGCTCCGCCGCGCGGTGCCCCTGACCTGACTCCTCGACCCGGTCGGCCAGCAGCTCGATGTCGTGGCTCATCGCGCGCCGGTCCTGCGAACGCCCCACCGTGTCCCCTCTCGTCGCCCTGACAACGAGGTGGGGGCAGCAAGGTGACGGTTAAGGGTGTCGGTCAGGCCAGGCCGGGGACGGCGGCCTCGATCGCGTCGCAGACCTGACGGACCACGGCGACCCGGGCGTAGCGCTTGTCCTCGGCCGGGACGACGTACCAGGGCGCCGCCGGGTGGTCGGTGCGCGCCAGCATCTCCTCGACGGCCGCGACGTACTGGTCGTGCTTTTCCCGGTTGCGCCAGTCCTCGTCGGTGAGCTTCCACGACTTGAGCGGGTCGTCCTTGCGGCGGTCGAACCGGCGGGCCTGCTCCTGCGGGGAGAGGTGCATCCAGAACTTCGCCAGGATCATGCCCTCGGCCACCAGGGTGCTCTCGAAGCCGACGATCTCGTCGTACGCCCGGCGCCACTGCTCGTCGGTGGCGAACCCCTCGACCCGCTCGACCAGCACTCGGCCGTACCAGGATCGGTCGAAGACCGCCATCCCGCCCCAGCCGGGCAGCACCGGCCAGAACCGCCACAGGAAGTGGTGCCGCTTCTCGTCGTACGTCGGGGCAGCGAACTGTGAGACCCGCACGTGGCGGGGGTCGAGGTGGTCGACCAGCCGCTTGATCGCGCCGCCCTTTCCCGATGCGTCCCAGCCCTCGAAGACGACGCACAGGGGCTTCCCGATCTCGCCGCCGATCTGGCCGCCCAGGGCGAGCCGCAGCCGCAGCAGGCGTTCCTGCTGCGCTGCGAGCTCCTTGGCCTCCTCCTTGCGCGTCAGGCGCAGGGTGAGGTCCACCTCGTCGAGTCGGCCCACCGGGGCAGCCTACGGTCTACAACCCCACAGGCACGTACGGCGACGGGCTGTCGGTCGGAGTCGGCTCCGGCTCGTTACGCAGCCCGAGGACGAGGATGGTGATGCCGGCCAGGAGCACGGCAGCACCGCCACCGAGCGCCGTGAACGCGACCGGCGCGAGCCACGGGACGTGCAGGCCGAACTTCCCGTCCGCGTGGATGCCAGGGGTTCCGTCGGCGTTCATGACGACCACGCGGTACTTGCCGTCGTGCAGGTCCCAGCTGGTAGCCGCGGAGGTAGCACCGCTGGAGCGGGCGACCCAGAAGTCCTGGTCGACCGGCGGCGCGAGCTGGGCGGTGCCGCTGCGGACCGTGGTCTCCAGGTGGAACGGACCTGCGTCGATGTCGTCCACGGTCTCCACCGAGGCACCGGCCAGGTAGCGGTCGACGGCATCGGCAGGGCCGACACCCACGAAGACGGGTCGGTCTGAGCCGCTGATCGACAGGTCCAGGGACGGATGCCCGACGTGGGCGCTGTCGAAGTCGTCGATGTCAGCCCGGTCGGAGACCAGGGCAGCCGTGTCCGAGGTGATGGCGTGCTGCCCGGTGGACAGCGTGCCGTCGGTTCCGGCGAGCGCGAGGGTTGCGCCGCCCGCGATGGCGGTGACACCGCCGCCCGCTGCCAGGACGACCCCTGCGGCAATCAGGGCGGTGCGCTTGCTCATGGGAGTTCCTCTTCGATGAAGTCGGTTCGGTGACGTCGGGCGTCGGCCCGACCACTCGAGAGTGCCTGCGCGGCGCGCTCGCACCCAGGGGGCGGGCCGCCGGTCTTCGGGGCCCGCCACCCGGCGTACCGGCGGCTTGCCCCACCCCCGTCCCGGTGCCGTTGAACCAACCGCCGCCGCCCCCCGTTCCTGCCACGGACCGGGAAACACCGACACGCGCGAGGAGCGGTCATGAACATACGTCGGACTCGTTGGTCAGCAGCTGCCGTCGCAGCCGGAGCTCTGGGGGTGGCCCTGGCGGTCCCCGCGGGCCCGGTGGGCGCCGCCACGGACAGCACATACCAGGTGCGCAACCTCGTCTCCGATGTGCCGGGGCTCGCGCAGGTGACCGATCCGAACCTGGTCAACGCCTGGGGAGTCGCATTCTTGGGCACCTCGCCGCTGTGGGTGTCGGACAACGGGACAGACGTGGCCACGCTGTACGCCGGCGGCGTGCACGGCGGCACCCAGTCGATCAACCCGCTCGTGGTCAACATCCCCGGCGGCGCGCCGACCGGGATGGTCTCCAACCCAACTACGTCGTTCGTCGTGCATGGGTCGGAGGGCTCGAGTGCAGCGGCACGGTTCTTGTTCGTCGGCGAGAGCGGCCACCTCTCCGGCTGGGCGCCCACCGTGCCGCCGCCGGCGCCCTCCACCCAGGCGCAGGATGCGGTGGTGACTCCGGGCGCGGTCTACAAGGGCCTGGCGATGGGGCAGACCGAGAACGGCCCGATGCTCTACGCGGCTGACTTCTCGGCGGGAACGGTTGACGTCTACAACGGCCTCTTCCAACGGGTCATCACAGCGGGCAACTTCCAGGACCGGCGACTGCCGGACGGGTTCGCGCCGTTCAACGTCGCGGTGCTCGGCGGGAAGGTCTACGTGGCCTACGCCAAGCAGGACGCCGACCGCGAGGACGAGGTGGCCGGTGCCGGCCTGGGCCGGCTGGACGTTTTCAGCCTCGACGGGCGCCTGCTCGACCGGGCCGACGGTCACGGTCTGCTGAACGCGCCGTGGGGACTGGCGATCGCACCGGCAGGTTTCGGGGCGCTCAGTGGCGACCTGCTGGTCGGCAACTTCGGTGACGGCCGGATCCACGCGTTCGACCCCGGCACGCTCGCCCCGACCGGCGTGATCCGCGGTGAGGACGAGCAGCCGATCAGTATCGACGGCCTCTGGGCGCTGCAGCCCGGCAACGGCACCGAGGGCGGCACCGACGAGGTGCTCTTCACCGCAGGGCCGCAGGACGAGGAGCACGGCCTGCTGGGTTCGCTGTCGGTCAGCGACTGACGGGGACATGACTCGCACGAGTCCCGGGGCGCGGCGGGGGGCCCCGGGCCTCGTGCGTAGTGGGCTGTCGGCAGCTCTGCGACTCAGCCCTGCCGTGACCTCGCGGTCGCCGCGAGGTCGGCCAGGATCGCCGGGACGTGGTCCTCGGTGAGCGACAGGTGGCCGTGCTCGTCGTATAGGTGCACCGTGGCGCCCGGCACATGCGCCGCGAGCCACTTGCCGTGGGCGAACGGCACCATCAGGTCCTGCGCGCCCTGCCAGACACTGACCGGCACGGTGATTTCGGTGAGGTCGAAGCCCCAGGGGCGGACGAAGGCGAGGTCATCGTCGAGCCAGCCGGCGATGCCGGTCTGGAACGCCTTGTGGAAGCCGTCGGCGAAGTAGTCGGCGACCGCGCCGGTCAGCACCAACTTGTCGACCTCAGGCACCAGGCCGCCGAATGCCTCGACCACCTCTGCCGGCTCGATGGAGCGCAGCCGCTCGCCGGCGGACTCCAGGAACGGCGTGAGAGCGACGGCGCCCTTCATCGCCAGGCCGAACTCCTCGATGTTCTCCGGCCCCATGCCGGCCATCAGGTCGAGGCCCTCCGCGTCCCACGGCGCTACTCCCGCGACCGACGCCGCGGCGAGGCACCGGTCGGGCAGGAGAGCGGCACAGGCGAGCGCGTGCGGCCCGCCGCCGGAGTGCCCCATGGTGACGAACTCGGCGGCACCCAGGTGGTCAAGCACCGTCACCGTATCTGCCACCACGTCGGCCACCGAGCGGCCCGGCTGCGGCGTCGACCGGCCGTATCCCGGACGCCCGAAGGTCACCAGTCGCAGCCCGTTGTCGGCGGCGGCTCGCGTCGTCGGCGCGTAGGGGACCGGCCCACTTGGCGTACCTGTGTGGAACACCACCGGCAGCCCGTCGACCGGACCGCTCACGAGCACCTCGAGCCGACGGCCATCCGAAGTCGGCACCATCAGCGACTGCGTGTCTCCGCTCATGGCCGGGAGCGTAGATGAGAAGCCGTAACCGATGCGGTCCCGCGTCGTGCGTGCGACAGTGGCTGGCGTCCGCAGAGGCCGAGCACGGAGAGGAC
This sequence comes from uncultured Actinomycetota bacterium, assembly GCA_963728425.1. Classification (GTDB taxonomy): domain Bacteria; phylum Actinomycetota; class Actinomycetes; order JACCUZ01; family JACCUZ01; genus JAVEDA01. Next base: position 139,851 of record CAVSKC010000014.1, on the reverse strand, counting down.
AAACCATGGACGAGCACCCCAACGCGAAGATCCTTAACGACATGGCCGACAGGATGAAGACGGGCGACATGGAAGCCGCGTTCGACGTGCTGTCTGATGACGTGGAGTGGCACGAGATCGGTCGCGCCGAGCCGACTCGAGGCAAGCAGGCACTGGGGCAGCGCTACGCCGAGTCCATCGGCGACTTCGAGATCGAGGCGAAGCTGCACGACGTCGTCGCCAACGACGACCACGCGGTTCAGCTGATGGACGTCACGGCTCGGCGTGGTGGCAAGACGCTTGAGTATCGGACGGCCGAGATCTACCACATGAAGGACGGCAAGATCACGGCGCGGTGGGCCTTCTCCGACGACACTGCCAAGATCGTGGAGTTCTTCGGATAGGCCGTCACGACAGGTCGATCCTCGGACGCCAGGGCGCGCACGAGTGCGCTCCTGCAGGTCCAGGGCGATCTCGCTCAGGAGCTGCTCGCGGCTGGGCGGGCTGGTGGCGGATCGGACGGTCGCCATCGTCTCTCTGGCCATCTCAAACGGGCCGCCGTGGTCGGCCAGCGAGATGGCCATTCCCGCCACGAACGGCGCCGTGTCCGAGGGGGGCTTGAACTCCGAAGCGGGCCGTCCGCGTTGGGTACACAGGGGTCCGTCCCGGTCCGCTTCAGAAGGTGAATCTGCCGGTTGTCACGGCGGAGGTTCGCCGAGATTCGGCGCCGTCCAGCCGGACTTGTGACCAATCCTGTGACCAATCCGGCGATCTTGGTCGGGTCTCAGCGGCCGTATGCCTCGCGACGGTGCCGGACGTTGATGACGAGCACCAGCAGCACGTCGTCCTCGATGCTGTAGATGACCCGGTAGTCGCCAGTTCGCACCCGCCAGAGCCGCAGCGTGTCATCGCCGGTGAGCATCTTGGCCGCCGGCGGTCGAGGTTCGTCGGCCAGCAGCGAGATGACCTTGGAGATCCGGTCTCGCGCGGTTCTGTCGAGCTTGCGGAGCTCGCGGGCCGCTGCCGGGCGGAACTCGACCCGGTAGGTCACGCCAGACCGAGGTCGGCCTTCACGACCTCCCAAGGGATCGAGGGTCCGTCCTCGTCGATGGCCGCGCGGGCGGCGGCGATGTCCTCGGCATCTTCGAGCGCTTCGATCGCGCGCTCGTAGAACTCCGCCGTGACGAGGGCAGCGACCCGCTTGCCGTGGCGGGTGATGAAGACCGGCTCGCGGCTCGAGGCAGCGAGCGCCTGGGAGAAGTGCTCCCTCGCGTCGGTCGCCGTCATGTCACTCATGTCCACATAGTACGAAACCGCGGTTACCGCGTCAATCACTCCGGCGGCGGAACAGCCCGGTGCGGGATGGCTACGAAAAGATCTTCGGCAGCTCGTACTCGTCTGGCATCCAAGGCGACAACGGTCGTTGTCAGCACCGTCCGCGTGCCTTCGCGGCCTCCCTCAACCATCTTCGCTTGTCGTTTGCGGGCAGCTCGTTGAGGTCAACCCCAGCCAGCTGCACCCTTGTATCAAGTCATACGAGCCGCCGAATCTGGCCCGGGCGGTGGCCCCACAGACGCTGCGTTATCGCGCAGGAACCGGCATGGCGCTGCCCTAGGTGCGCGCTCTCATGGCCGATGTGCGGACGTGACCAGGGCCAGGTCCCTGCCTGCCATGACTGTCGCGGTGAGGCGGTGCCGACACCGACACCGGCCCGCGTACCAGCTGGCGCCTACGGCGGCTGTCCGATCATGCCGCGGCCGACGGCAGGGAGCGCCGGACGTGGAGAGATTCGACGGTCCCGCGTCCGCCCCACCCTCTGGGCTGGGCCGTTGCCAAGGCCAGCGGGCTGGAGCAGGGTGAGTAGTGTCCGGCGGTGCCGGCGTGGCGCCGCCCGTTCGGAGAGGCGATGGTGGCCGTGCACGCGCGTTCCACGACGTTCCAGGCCCGCAAGACTGAGCTCGACGGGGGCATCCAGTATGTGACGGAGGAGGTTATGCCGGCGATCATGGCCATGGAAGGCTGTATCGGCCTGTCCATGCTCGTTGACCGCGAGGCTGGGCGCTGCATCGCGACCAGCGCGTGGAGTGACGAGCGGTCCATGCGCGCAGCCGACGCAGCACTGCGACCGATGCGTGAGCAAGCAGGCAGGATCCTCGGCGGCAACCCGCAGGTGGACGAGTGGGAGATCGCGGTGCTGCACCGGGACCACCGGACCAACGACAGCACCTGCGTGCGTTGCACGTGGCTGCGGACGGAGCCTGAGCGCGTAGACGACGCGATCGAGCGTTTCCGTTCCGATGTGCTTCCGACCGCCGAGGGCATGGCTGGCTTCTGCAGCGCGAGTCTCATGGTGAACCGGCAATCGGGCCGGGCCGTCTCTTCTGTGACGTGGGACAGTCGAGAGGCGATGGAGCGCAGCTCGACTGGCCGCGGCACAGCTCCGGACCAAGGTGGCGGAGGCCTCAGGCGCCCAGATCGAGGACGTCGCCGAGTTCGATCTCGTTCTCGCGCACCTGAGGGTGCCGGAACTGGTCTGACGGTTCCTCCTCCGAAACACACTCACGTGCCGCGAGGAGTGCTCGGTATCTGCCCTTCACACGCATCCACGCGGCGGCAGACACGAGCGCCCGGGAACCGGCACTACTCGACCGGGCCGCCACGCACGCTGACTCCCGGACACATCTGGTGCCAAGGCGCCTGATGAGACGAGCTCGACGCTTGTGGTGCCGCATCAGTCGCAGATGTGTCTGAGAGTCAGCCACGACGTTCCCGCGGGAACGTTCCCGCGCAAAAGGTGCCCATCTCGAGCGCGTCATTCGGCATGATCGCAACATGCGGATCGAAGGCAAGCCCGGCGAGCCCCTATCAACGGTGTAGCTGATGGTTGACCCCTGTTGAGGCGCGCGAGCTTCGAGACACCATCGACCAGATGGTGCGGGGGGACGACTCGGGCTGGCACGGCATGTCTCGTCAGCCGACTAAGACTGAAGTCACCGTCGCCCTTGACCGCGCGTAGGTGCAATTCGCGAGCAGTCGCGGCTCGCCGGACCGGCCGCGACCATCGCGCCTGCGGCCGGCGCAGGAACCTCAGAGGCACGCCGGCAAGTCGTTGGGCAGATTCTGCCGAGCGTCCACCGTCGTTCGCCAAGGTCCGAAATGGTCTGCCGCCGTTGTCCGTGCACGGTCTCCGCCATTCGTGGGCGACCCTTGCACTCAAGGCCGGCGTGCAGCCGAAGGTCGTCCAAGAGCAGCTTTTTCACTCGACCATCGGCATCACTCTCGACGTCTACAGCCACGTGCTCCTGTCGATGGAGACCGACGCCGCGGACCGGGTCGCGGCACTGATTCTCGGCGTGCAACCGGGCGCCTGAGTGCGCCGAAACGGCCGAGCCGTTTCAGGACTTGTGACCAATGTGTGACCAGTCGGCCTTCGGACACATGAATCACAAGAGCCGCAGGCCTGTGACCTGCGGCTTCGTGTCGAGCGATGTGTGTCCGAGGGGGGACTTGAACCCCCATGCCCGGTAAAGGGCACTAGCACCTCAAGCTAGCGCGTCTGCCAATTCCGCCACCCGGACGAGGTGTCGTGCGCGCGGTGGTCGACCTGGTGGGCCGGCCGGAGCGCGTCAGCAACCTTAGCAAAGACCGCACCACCGGGACTCCACCCGCCGCGGGCTCTTGGACGGCCTCGTGGGGCAGGATGGCGGCGCAGTCACCGCGGGCGGCAGGATGGAGCCGCGACCCGCCACGGCAGGAGGAGGTCCCTTGTCTGAGCCCCGCACCGACGTCCCGAGCGCGCAGGACGAGGTCGTCGAGATCTGCCGCGACCTGATCCGGATCGACTCGTCCAACTATGGCGACGACAGCGGGCCCGGGGAGCGCGCGGCGGCGGAGTACGTCGCCGAGAAGCTGTCCGAGGTGGGGCTGGAACCCGCCATCTTGGAGTCGGCTGACCGACGTACCAGCCTGGTGGTGCGGTTCGAGGGCGAGGACACCAGCCGACCCGGCCTGCTGATCCACGGTCACCTCGACGTCGTCCCGGCGCAGGCCTCCGACTGGACCCACGACCCGTTCGCGGGCGAGGTCATCGACGACTGCGTCTGGGGCCGCGGCGCGGTCGACATGAAGGACATGGACGCGATGGTGCTCGCGCTGGTCCGGCAGATGCGCCGCGAGGGACGCAAGCCGCCGCGCGACCTGGTGCTCTGCTTCCTGGCCGACGAGGAGGCGGGAGGCAAGCTCGGCGCGCACTGGATGGTCGACAACCACGCGGACCACTTCGAAGGGGTCAGCGAGGCGATCAGCGAGGTCGGCGGATTCTCGTTCACGGCTGGGAGCGAGCGGGTCTACCTGCTGGAGACGGCGCAGAAGGGCATCCACTGGCTGCGGCTGGTGGCCGCGGGCCGCGCGGGGCACGGCTCGATGGTCAACGACGACAACGCGGTGACCGCTCTGGCCGAGGCCGTCGCCCGGGTCGGTCGGCACGAGTGGCCGCTGCGGATGACGCCGACCGTGCAGCAGTTCCTCCAGCAGATGGGTGACGTGCTCGGCATCGAGGTCGACCTGGCCGACCCGGAGCCCGCGCTGGCCAAGCTCGGCAACCTGGCCAAGATCGTCGGCGCCACCCTGCGGAACACCGCCAACCCGACCTTCCTCAAAGCCGGCTACAAGCACAACGTGATCCCGCAGTCGGCGGAGGCGTTCATCGACTGCCGGTTCCTCCCCGGCCTCGAGGACGAGCTGCTGGCCACCATCGACGAGCTGATCGGGCCGGACATCCGGCGCGAGACCGTGATCCAGGACATCGCGTACGAGACGACGTTCGACGGAGCGCTGGTCGACGCGATGGTCGCCTCCCTGCAGGCCGAGGACCCGGGCGCACGGGTGGTGCCCTACTGCCTCTCCGGGGGGACGGACAACAAGTCGTTCAGCTTGCTCGGCATCAGGGGCTTCGGCTTCTCTCCGTTGCGGCTGCCCGCGGACCTCGACTTCAGCGGGCTGTTCCACGGCGTCGACGAGCGGGTGCCGGTGGAGTCGCTCAAGTTCGGCGTCCGGGTGCTGGACCGGTTTGTCTCCGCCAGCTGACAGACCCGGGCGCCTCACTGGTGTACGCCGGTGGGGAGTCGGGCGTGACCCCGGGCAGGGAGGCTCGTTGGAGGAGTCAAGCCGCGGCGACGGAACGGCAGGCCGTCGCCGCGGCGCCAGCTCGCCCCTGACGCGACTACCCGGTGCGGACGACCCGGATCACCCGGCGCCGCAGCACGACCTTGCGGCTGCCGTCGGCGAACAGGCGGAGCCGGGCGAGTTCCCAGTGGCCGTACTCGGCATGGTCGGTCAGCAGCCGTCGTGCGGCGCCCCGGCTGGTGCCGCGCGGCAGATAAAGGTGCTGGTACTCCCAGTCCGCCATCGCGACCATTGTGGCGCACCGGCCCGGCGCGGCTGGGGAGAACCGCGTCAGCGGTCGGGGTAGCCCGTCGGGGGTGCCGACACCTCGTCCAGCGCGCTGCGGATCTCGGCGGGCAGCGTCAGCCGCTCCGACTCGAGCGAGCCCTTCAGCTGGGCCGCGGTCCGCGCCCCGACCACCGGAGCGGTGACGCCCGGCGCGTCGCGCACCCAAGCCAGGGCCACCTCCAGCGGTGACGCGTCCAGCCCGTCCGCCGCCGTGCACACCGACTCGACAACCCGCCGGCTCCGGTCGTCGAGGAACCGCTCGATGAACCGCGCGAAGTGTGGCGACGCCGCCCGGGAGTCCGCGGGCGTGCCGGAGCGGTACTTGCCGGTCAGGACCCCGGCCCCCAGCGGCGACCACGGCAGCACCCCCAGACCGAGAGCCTCCGCCGCCGGCAGCACCTCCCGCTCGATGCCGCGCTGGAGCAGCGAGTACTCCACCTGGGTCGACACCAGCGGCGCCCGCCCGGGGACCACGGACTGCATCGTGACGGCCCGGCCGGTCTGCCAGCCGGAGAAGTTCGAGATGCCGGCATACCGCGCCCGGCCGGTGGCCACCGCGTGGTCGACCGCCGAGAGCGTCTCCTCCAGCTCCGTCTCGTCGCTCCACGCGTGCACCTGCCACAGGTCGACATGGTCGGTGCCCAGCCGCTGCAGCGACCCGTCCAGCGAGTCGAGCATGGCCCGGCGCGAGGTGTCCACGACCCGTTCCCCGGTACGCCGGGAGATGCCGGCCTTGGTGGCGAGGACCACTTCCTCGCGGTCGACCGCCGAACCCAGCAGGCCGCCGATCACCCGCTCCGACTCGCCGTCGCCGTAGCCAGCCGCCGTGTCGAGCAGGGTGCCGCCGGCCTCGAGGAAGATCTTGAGCTGGTCGCCGGCCTCGTGCTCGTCGGTATCGCGGCCCCAGGTCATCGTCCCCAGGGCCAGCCGGCTCACCTTCAGGCCGGACCGGCCCAGCCTGCGCTGCTCCATGGTCGCAACCTACCGACGTACCTGCCTGGTCGTGGGTGAGCCCACGCCGATCGCTAGGGTCGGCGGCCATGGGATCCCTGCGGCTCGGTGTGAACCTCGGCTACTGGGGTGCCGGTAACGACAAGGACAACCTGGTGCTGGCCCAGACAGCGGACCGGTTGGGCTACAGCTCGGCCTGGGCGGCAGAGGCCTACGGCTCGGACGCCGCCACGGTGCTGGCGTGGGTGGCCGCCCAGACCGAGCGGATCGACATCGGCTCGGCCGTGTTCCAGATCCCGGCGCGCACGCCGGCGATGACCGCGATGACCGCGGCGACGCTGGACTCCCTGTCCGGCGGCCGGTTCCGGCTCGGGCTCGGCGTCTCCGGGCCGCAGGTCTCTGAGGGCTGGCACGGGGTGCGGTTCGACAAGCCGCTCTCGCGCACCCGGGAGTACGTCGACATCGTCCGGATGGCGCTGGCCCGCGAAACGGTGCGCCACAAGGGCGAGTTCTGGACCCTGCCGCTACCGGACGGGCCTGGCAAGGCGCTGCGGCTGACGGTGCACCCGGCCCGGGCCGACATCCCGCTTTACCTCGCGGCGATCGGCCCCAAGAACCTCGAGCTCACCGGCGAGATCGCGGACGGGTGGCTCGCCATCTTCTACGCCCCCGAGCACGCGACCGAGCAGCTGGCGCACGTCTCCGCGGGCCGAGCCACCGCGGGCAAGGACCTGGCCGGCTTCGACGTCGTACCGACTGTGCCGGTCATCATCGGCGACGACCTTCAGGCCTGCGCGGAGCCGCTGCGCCATTACGCCGCGCTCTACGTCGGCGGCATGGGCAGCAAGAAGCAGAACTTCTACAACCAGCTCGCGGTCCGGATGGGCTACGAGCAGGCCGCCGCCGAGGTGCAGGACCTGTACCTGGCCCGCAACCACCGGGACGCCGCCGCGGCGGTGCCGTTCGAGTTCATCGACCGCACCTCGCTGATCGGGCCCCGTGAACGCATCCGGGACCGGTTGTCGGCCTACGCCGAAGCAGGAGTGACGACGATCTCGGTGGCGTCGTACGGCGGCAGCCTGGACGAGCGGGTCGCGGCGCTGCGCACGATGGCCGAGGTGCTTGACGAGTCCGGGCTGGGGGAGTAGCGCCGCGTGACCGACATCTCGATCCTCGACTCCGTGCTGCTCGGGGTCGTCGAAGGGCTCACCGAGTTCCTCCCCGTCTCCAGCACCGCGCACCTGACGATCGCCGAGAAGATGCTGGACCTGCCGATCGACGACAAGGGTGTCACCGCCTTCACGGCCATCATCCAGATGGGTGCCATCGCCGCCGTACTCGTCTACTTCGCCAAGGACATCGTGCGAATCGTCGCCGCGTGGGTGGCCGGCCTGCACCGTCCGGAGGTCCGCGGCTCGTTCGACTACCGGTTCGCCTGGTTCGTCATCTGGGGCAGCGTTCCGATCGGCGTGATCGGCTTCCTGCTGCGGGACCTGATTTCCGGCTCGCTGCGCAGCCTGTGGGTCGTGGCCGTCGCGCTCATTGCGTGGAGCGCGGTGATGGTGCTCGCCGAGGCACGCGCCACCCAGGCTCGGTCCGAGAAGTCCACCACGCTGAGAGACGCCCTGGTGATCGGGCTGGTGCAGTGCATCGCCCTGGTGCCGGGTGTCTCGCGGTCCGGCGCGACGATCAGTGCCGGGCTGTTCCGCGGCCTGGACCGGGTGGCCGCGACCCGGCTGTCGTTCTTCCTGTCGATCCCCGCACTGGTGGGCGCCGGGCTCTACGAGCTGAAAGACGCCGTCAAGGAGTCGGTGCCGGTCGGGTCCCTCCTGGTCGGCGCCGTCGTGTCGTTCGTGGTGGCCTATGCCTCGATCGCCTGGCTGCTGCGGTTCGTCGCCGGCCACAAGATCAGCCTGTTCGTGCCATACCGGGTCGCCCTCGGCGTCGTCCTGCTGGTCCTGCTGTCCACCGGAGCCATCAGCCCGACCTGACGGCCGTTGGGTGAAACGTACGGCGAGTGGCTCGGCCCAATCGAGGCGTCGAACGTTTCAGCCATCCGTGGACTCCCATCGGAACCTCGCGCGGCCGGCCCGCTCGGCGCATCCCTCGAGCGCCGAGTGGGCCGCGGCGTCAGTGCAGGAAGCGCATCGGGTCGACGACGGTGCCGTCCTCGCGGACCTCGAAGTGCAGGTGTGGCCCGGTGGCGTAGCCGGTGGCCCCCACGATGCCGATCGGGTCGCCCTTGCTGACCCGCTGCCCCGGCCGCACCAGGAACCGGGACTGGTGCGCGTAGGCGGTGGTGACCCGCTTGCCGTCGACCATCCCGTGGTCGATGACAGTGAAGTTCCCGTACGCCGTGCTGACCACCGTCATGAGCACCCGGCCGTCGTCGGCCGCGTGGATCACCGAGCCGCCGGCGAAGTCCGTCCCGGTGTGCAGCTTGGTGTAGTGCAGGATCGGGTGGAAGCGCATCCCGAACGGCGAGGTGATGACGCCGTCCAGGGGATGGGCGAAGGTGCCGGTGCCCTGCACCGTGTCGCCGCGGCGAGCCAACGCCTGGGACAGCGCGTCGATCTGCGAGCCGAGCTGGCCCGACTCCGCGAGCCGCGCCTGGTTGAGGGCGACATCGCTGCCGCGCGCGGCCCGCACGGCCTGCAGGGCGGTCGAGCGCTGCGCGGCCAGGGCGGTCAGGCGGCTGTTCGCGTCGGCCAGGGCCTGCTTGGCGACGCGGTAGCGGGCGGCGAGCTGCTCGAACTCGGCACGCACCTGCTGCTGCCCGACGACGAGCACCCCGTGCCGCTCGTCCGCACGGGTGGCGCTGTCCTCCACCAGCCGCTGCGTCGGGGCCGCAGTATCCGGCGCGAGTGAGTCGAAGCGCGCGTGCCAGGCGGCCGCGATCTGCTCCGCACCGGCCACGTCGTAGCCCATCGCCCGGTAGAGCTGCGCGGTCTCTGCGGCGCTCTGCTTCAGCCGGGCGAGCAGGTGCTTCTGTCGGTCGATCTCCGCGATCGCCTGGTCGGCCGCGAGGAACTGCTGGCTGGCGGCGTACAGCTGCGGGCTGGACTCGTCGTCGACCAGGTCCTTGGCAGCGGGCGTGCCGGCGATCATCGGCGTCGCGTCGGCCTGCCGGCGGGCCGCCTTCTTCCGCTCGGCCGCCGTGGTCGGGCCGGCCGTGCCACCGGATGTGGCGGTGGTACCGGAGCCCGTCGTACCCGACGAGGTCGTTCCCGACCCGCTGGAGCCGGAGCCGCCCGAGCCCGAGCCGCCCGAGCCGGGAAGCGACGCGCTGGGCAGTGACGTGGCGCCGGGCAGCGACGTCGAGGGGAGCGGCACCGAGGCGGTGGGCAGCGGCAGGTCGGCACCGACACGGTGGGCAGCGGGCTGACCGTCGGCAGCGGGATGCCGAGGTCGGCCTGGGCTCCGCCGGCGGTCCCCGCGACCACGGCGGCGACCGCAATTGCGGCAGCAGCCGTCGCGAGGGCGCTGCTGGGCGGACGCATGCTTGCTCTCCTAGCCACGGGGTCACCGTGACAAACGAGCGAGCGGCGGCTAGGTCACGCTCAGCGGGTGTGCAGCAGCGAGGCAGCGTCCGTGGCGGAGGGCAGCGCCGTCGGCAGCTTGGCCTTCGCCAGGAACGGCGCCGGGTCGATCGGCTCGCCGTCGATGCGCACCTCGAAGTGCAGGTGCGGCCCGGTCGCGTAGCCGGTCGAGCCGATCACGCCGATCGCCTGCCCCTTGACGACCCGGTCGCCGGGCTTGACCCCGACCGCCGACTGGTGGGCGTAGAGCGTCGTGATCCGCAGCCCGCCGACGGTGCCGTGGTCGATGACGGTCATGTTCCCGTACGCCGTGTTGAACTCCGTGAGCAGGACGACACCGTCGTCGGCGGCGTAGGCGATGCCGTCAGCGGCTGCGAAGTCGATGCCGGTGTGGATCTTCACGTAGTGCAGGATCGGGTGGAACCGCGGCCCGTAGGGCGAGGTCACGACGCCGAGGCCGGGGCGCACCATCTCGCCGGTGCCCTGCGGCGGGTTCGGCTGCTTGGCCAGCTTGGCCGCGAGGTCGCGGATCCGGGCCTCGAGGGCGCCGGAGTAGGCGACCAGAACCTGGTACTGGCGCTTGTCCTCCAGGGCCGCCTTCTTGGCCGCCTTGAAGGCAGCCGCGCGAGCCGCCACCACCGCGTTGACCTGCTGCTCGGCCGCCTTCGCCATCTCGGCCTTGCTGGCCACCGCGAGCAGCGCCGTGGCGGCGGCCGCCCGGGCCAGCTCCTGGCGCTGCCGGGCGGCCGTCATGGTGGCCTGGGCGTTGGCGAGGTCGGCCCGGTCCTCACGCAGGTCGGCCAGCACGGCGTTGCCGGCGCTGCCGACGCTCTGCAGGAACGCGAGCCGGTCGGCGAGCTGGTTGGGCGTGGTGGAGGACAGCACGATGGCCCACTCGCCCATCGCGCCGTTGTTCTGGTAGGCCGATCGGGCCAGCCGGCCGAGGTCCTGCTCCCGGACACCGATCCGGCTCTCGACCGCACTCAGGTCACGGGTGGCGCGCTGCTCGGCGAGGACCGATGCCTCGAGCTCGGTCTGGGCGGCCTCGTCGGCCGCCTTGGCCTGCTCGAGCTGGTCGCGCGCATCCTGCAGCGCGGCCTGCGCCACCACGAGGTCGGCCTTGGCCTTGGCCAGGTCCTTGGAGGCGGCGACCAGCGCGGCCGCGTCGTGGGCGTCCTCTTCGGCCTGCTCCTGCCTGCGCCGCAGCCAGCTTCTCGGCTGCCTTGGCGCGGGCCTCGGCCTCCTTGCGCTGCTGCCGGCGGCGCTCGGCCTTGGTCTGGTGGCTGTCGGCCGAGGTGCTGGTGGCCGTGGGGGACGGGCTCGGGCTGCCGGTGGGGGTGGGGTCGGACGCCGACGCCGGAAGCCCCGAGCTGAGCAGGAGACACACAGCAGTGGCCACGACCGCGGTCGTGGCCGCGGCGCGCCGCACCGGCACCCGTCGCATCGTGCTTCCCCACCCTTGGTCTGTCCCGCGCGCACCAGCGCGCCTTCCCCCGCGGGCCATAGTGACCCGCTTGACGTGCTCTTGGCAGTGAAATGCCTCAGACCGTGCAGACAAAACGCTATGGATCAGGGTATGGCGGACATCTGCGCTAGGCCATCGGAGCTCGGGTCGATGCCAGCCCTCACAGCCAGTGGTTGCGCTTGAAGCCGCGGTAGAGGGCGAGGCAGATGGCGGCCATCAGGGTCAGCACGCCGGGGTAGCCGAGCTCCCACCGCAGCTCCGGCATGTGGTCGAAGTTCATCCCGTAGATGCCCGCGATGGCGGTGGGCACCGCCGCGATCGCCACCCAGGCAGAGATCCGGCGCATGTCCTCGTTCTGCTGCACGCTGACCTGGGCGAGGTTCGCATTGAGCACCGAGGTGAGCAGGTCGTCGAACCCCTGGACCTGCTCGGACACCCGGACCGCGTGGTCGGCGACGTCCCGGAAGAACGGCTGCATCCGCTCGTGCACGTGCGGCACCGCGCCGCTGGCCAGCCGGCTCATCGGCTCGACCAGGGGCAGCACCGCGTGCCGGAACTCGATCACCTCGCGCTTGAGGTTGTAGATCCGCTCGGCCGAGTTGCTGCGCTCGGGGGAGAACATCTGCTGCTCGACCTCCTCGATGTCCTCCTCCACCGCGGCGGCGATCACCTGGTAGTCGTCGACGACCTTGTCCGCGATCGCGTAGAGCACTGCGGAAGGGCCGCACTCGAGCAGGTCGTGCTGCGCCTCGAGGCGCTTGCGCAGGTTGGACAGGGCCCGCCCCTGGCCGTGCCGGACCGTCACGATGAACGAGTCCCCGACGAAGGCCATCAGGTCGCCGAGCTCGATCTGCTGGGTCGGCTCGTCGTAGCGCACCGTCTTGAGGACCACGAAGAGGGAGTCGGCGTACTCCTCGACCTTGGGTCGCTGGTGGGCCTTGAGGGCGTCCTCGATGGCCAGGGCGTGCAGCGAGAACTCGGCGGCCACCTTGGCGAGCTCCTCGGCCGTGGGGTCGTGCAGCCCGACCCACATGAAGCTGCTGCCCTGCGCGCGGGCAGTGTCGAGGGCGGCGGAGAAGTCCTCGGGAGACACCTCACGCACCCCGTGGTGGTAGAGCGCGCAGTCGACGATCACCGGCCCATTGTCACCCGTAGAGTTGGCGGTCGTGACCACAGTCCTGCTCGTCCGGCACGGCCGCACCACGGCCAACGGCGCCGGCGTGCTGGCCGGCTGGACCGAGGGCGTCGGACTGGACGACACGGGCCGCACCCAGGTGACGGCGCTGGCGGCCCGGCTGACCGGCGTACCGCTGGCTGCCGTCGTGACCAGCCCGCTGCAGCGCTGCGTGGAGACCGCCGACCTGATGCTCGCTGGACACGACCCGGTGGAGCGGCACGTCGACGACCGGCTGGGCGAGGTGCGCTACGGCGACTGGACCGGGGGTGAGCTGAAGAAGCTCGCCAAGGACCCGCTCTGGAAGGTGGTGCAGTCGCACCCGTCGGCGATGACGTTCCCGGGCGAGGGCGGTGAGTCGATGCGCGACATGCAGGCCCGCGCCGTCGACGCCGTGCGGGACTGGAACACCCGGCTCGGCGACGACGCCGTCTACGCCGTCGTCTCCCACGCCGACGTCATCAAGTCGGTGCTGGCCGACGCCCTCGGGATGCACCTGGACCAGTTCCAGCGGCTGGTGGTGGACCCGTCGTCGGTGAGCATCGTCACCTACACGGCGCTGCGTCCGTTCGTGATCCGCAGCAACGACCTGGGCAGCGACCTCGGCTTCCTGGTGCCCCGCAAGGGGGCCCGCCGCACGCGGCGGAAGGGTGCCGCCACCTCCGACGCCGTCGTCGGTGGCGGGGCCGGCGCGACCGCATAGGGTCGGATCCATGGCTCGCATCGTCTTCGAGTACGACCCGCCCGAGCGTTTCGTGGCGGGCACCGTCGGCGAGCCCGGGGCGCGCACCTTCTTCCTGCAGGCCCGTGGCGGCGGCCGGACGACGAGCGTCTCGCTGGAGAAGCAGCAGGTGTCGGTGCTGGCCGAGCGGGTCGAGGCGCTGCTCGACGAGGTCGTACGCCGGTCGGCCGGCGAGGCCGACGTCCCCGCCGTCACACCGGCCGAAGCCACCGACGCCGCCCCGCTGGACGCGCCGATCGAGGAGGAGTTCCGGGTCGGCGTGATGGCGCTGGTCTGGGACCCCGAGGACGAGCGGATCGTGATCGAGGCCCAGGCGCTGACCGAGGACGACGACGACAGCGACGACGACGACCCGCCGCTGATCGACGACGACGAGGTCGACGGCCCGCCGCTGCTGCGGGTCCGGCTCACCGGGGCTGCGGCCCGGGCCTTCGTCAGCCGGGCCCAGGCCGTCGTGGCTGCCGGGCGGCCGCCGTGCCCGTTCTGCGGTGGCCCGCTCGACGCCGGCGGGCACGTGTGCCCGCGCGCCAACGGCTACCGCCGCTGAGCCCGGGCGGGTGAGCGACCTGGAGGTGGGCTCGGCGCTGGAGCTGCTCCGGCACGGCGAGATCGTGGTGGAGGGGCGGTTGGTCGACGCGTCCAACGCCACACTCTTCTGCGAGATCGGGCACGGCACGATGTCGGGCCGGTGCGTGTACAAGCCGGTCGCCGGCGAGCGCCCCCTGTGGGACTTCCCGGACGGCACCCTGGCCGGCCGCGAGGTCGCGGCGTTCGCGGTGTCGGAGGCCACGGGCTGGGGGATCGTGCCGCCGACCGTGCTGCGCGAGGGGCCGTTCGGCCCCGGCATGGTCCAGCTCTGGATCGACACCGTGGACGACGACGCGGGAACGCTGGTGGACGTGATGGCGCCGGCCGCGCTGCCCGACACCTGGCTGCGAGTGCTCGACGCCCTCGGCTCCGACGGTGAGCCCGTCGTCCTCGGGCACGCCGACGACGAGCGGCTGCGCCGGATGACCGTGCTCGACGTGGTGCTCAACAACGCCGACCGCAAGGGCGGCCACGTCCTGGTCGAGCCGGGGGGCGCCGTGCACGGCGTGGACCACGGGGTGTCCTTCCATGCCGAGCCCAAGCTGCGCACCGTGCTGTGGGGCTGGGCGGGGGAGCCGCTGACACCGACGGAGGTGGCGGTGCTCGAGGCGCTCCGGGACGACCTGCTCGGGGCGCTCGGCACGACCCTGGTCGACCTCGTCTCGCGCCACGAGGTGCTCGCCTGCCGCCGCCGGGTCGACCGGCTGCTGCACGAGGGCCGGCTGCCGTACCCGACCGAGGGGTGGCCGGCGATCCCCTGGCCGCCGTTCTGACCGCGCGGCAGCGGCGGCTCTCGCCCACGTAGGATCGCCGCCGTGCACGCGTGGCCCGCTCCCGAGATCCCCGACCTGCCCGGCACCGGGCTGCCGCTGCGGTTGCACGACTCCGCCACCGGCCAGGTGCGTCCCACCGCGCCGGGGCCGACCGCGCGGATGTACGTCTGCGGCATCACGCCCTACGACGCGACCCACATCGGGCACGCGGCCACCTACGTCACCTTCGACCTGGTGCACCGCGCCTGGCTGGACGCGGGCCACGACGTCCACTACGTGCAGAACGTCACCGACGTCGACGACCCGTTGCTCGAGCGGGCCGCGCGCGACGGCGAGGACTGGGCGACGCTGGCCGACCGCGAGACCACGCTGTTCCGCGAGGACATGACGAGTCTCGGCGTGGTGCCTCCGCGCAACTACGTGGGCGCGGTCGAGTCGATCCCCGACGTGGTGGCGGCGGTGCGCACGCTGCGCGAGCAGGGAGCGGCGTACGACGTCGACGGCGACACCTACTTCTCGGT
Organism: uncultured Actinomycetota bacterium; assembly: GCA_963728425.1. Taxonomy (GTDB): domain Bacteria; phylum Actinomycetota; class Actinomycetes; order JACCUZ01; family JACCUZ01; genus JAVEDA01. The sequence goes on along the minus strand of CAVSKC010000014.1, from coordinate 124,668 downwards.
GCACAGCGACCCGAGGTTCGGTGGCGTCGGCAACCTCGACGACGAGACGATGCTCGCGCTGTTCGCGGAGCGCGGCGGTGACCCGGACCGCCCCGGCAAGAAGCACCCGCTCGACTGCCTGCTCTGGCAGGCGGCCCGCCCCGGCGAGCCGTCCTGGGCCACCGGCGATCCCGAGCTGCCCGACGGCCGGCCGGGCTGGCACGTCGAGTGTGCTGCGATCGCCCTGCGCTACCTTGGCGACGGCTTCGACGTCCAGGGCGGCGGGCGCGACCTGGTGTTCCCGCACCACGAGATGAGCGCGTCCGAGGGCCAGGTGCTGACCGGCAGCTGGCCGTTCGCCCGCCACTACGTGCACGGCGGGCTGGTCGGGCTGGACGGCGAGAAGATGTCGAAGTCGCAGGGCAACCTGGTCTTCGTCTCGGCGCTGCGCCGGGACGGACACGACCCGATGGCCGTGCGGCTGGCGCTGCTGGCCCACCACTACCGCGGGGACTGGTCCTGGACGGCCGACGACCTGGTGGCGGCCGAGACCCGGCTGGCCCGCTGGCGGGACGCGGTGTCCCGGCCGACCGGGCCGGCCGCCGACGGCGTGCTGGCCGAGGTGCGCCGGCACCTGGCCGACGACCTGGCTGCTCCCGCGGCGCTAGCAGCCGTCGACCGCTGGGCCGCGGAGGCCGTCACCCGCGGTGGGCCGGACGCCGCCGCCCCCGGACTGGTGCGCCGGACCGCCGACGCCCTCCTCGGCGTACACCTCTGAGCCCCTCCGCCCGTCGACCACGTATGGCAGGCGGGTCGGCACGTTGCGAGGCGCCTGCACCTCGGGAAGTACCGATACGCCTCGCAAGGCGGGCGAGGTCTTGCTTGTACGGCGGTCAGCGGCCGAGGCGCTGGTAGGTCGCCTCGGCGCCCTCCTTCGCGGCCCGCCACCAGTCCTCGTGCTCGCGGTACCACGCCACGGTCTGCTCCAGGCCGGCCCGCACGTCGTGGTAGCGCGGCGCCCACCCGGTCTCGGCCCGCAGCTTGGCCGAGTCGATGGCGTAGCGCAGGTCGTGCCCCGGCCGGTCGCTGACCAGGTCGTACCAGTCGGCCGGCTTGCCCATCAGGTCGAGCAGCAGCTCGACGATCTCGCGGTTGTTGCGCTCCCCGTCGGCGCCGATCAGGTAGGTCTCGCCCAGCCGGCCCTGCTCGACGATGGCCACCACCGCGTCGTTGTGGTCGTCGACGTGGATCCAGTCGCGTACGTTGGTGCCCTGGCCGTAGAGCTTCGGCTTGACGCCCTGCATGACGTTGGTGATCTGGCGGGGGATGAACTTCTCGACGTGCTGGTAGGGGCCGTAGTTGTTCGAGCAGTTCGACAACGTCGCCCGTACGCCGAACGAGCGCACCCAAGCGCGCACCAGGAGGTCCGCCGACGCCTTGGTCGCGCTGTAGGGACTGGACGGGTTGTAGGGCGTCTGCTCGGTGAACCGCTCCGGGTCGTCGAGCTCGAGGTCGCCGTAGACCTCGTCGGTGGACACGTGGTGCAGGCGGACGTCGTGGCGGCGCACCGCCTGCAGCAGGTGGTAGGTGCCCAGCACGTTGGTCTCGACGAACGGCCACGGGTCGTCCAGCGAGTTGTCGTTGTGGGACTCGGCCGCGAAGTGGACGACCACGTCGGTGTCCGCGACCAGCCGGTCGACCAGCTCGGCGTCGGCGACGCTGCCCCGCACCAGCTCGACCCGGTCTGCGACGCCGGCCAGGTTGTCGGGGTTGCCGGCGTAGGTCAGGGCGTCGAGCACCCGGACCTGCCAGTCGGGCCGGGTCACGGCGGTGCGCAGGACGAAGTTGGTGCCGATGAAGCCGGCCCCTCCGGTGACGAGCATCTTCACGGTGCGGACTGCCTCTCCTCGGTGACGGTGCTGCTCTGGTCGGGGGTGCTGCGCAGGCCGGGTGGCTCGGCGGTGGCCGCGCTGGACCAGCCGCGGAACTCGACCTCGAGGCTGAACCGGTGCGCCAGGTAGCGGTGGTCGGACAAGGCGAGCGGGGCGCCGGACGGGTCCAGCGCGAGCCGGCGTACCAGCAGCAGGGGAGTGCCGGCCGGCTCGCCGAGCAGCTCGGCGTCGGCGGCCGTGGTCAGTGCGGCCGTCATGGACTGGCGGACGACGTCGATCCGGTGGCCCCGGTGCTGCAAGGTGGCCCAGATGCCGGCGCCCTCCGCGTCGGCCCGGCTGACCGACGCCGCCAGCCCGCCCGGCACCCACTCGTGGGCGAGGTCGAGAGGCACCCCGTCGACGCTGCGCACCGAGCGGGCGTAGAGCGCCTCGCCGTCGCCGTCGAGGCCGAGGCTGGTCGCAATCGCGGCGGGGGCCGCGCGGTAGCCGAAGTCGACCACCCGCCGGGTGGCTGACTTGCCGGCCTGCGACACCGCCGACTCGGCGTGCCGGAAGGTCCCCAGGGCGAGGGTCTGGTGGAAGGACGCGGCGGTCACGAACCAGCCCGCGCCGCGCCGGGCCTCGACCAGCCCCTGGGCGCGGAGCTCCTCGAGGGCCCGGCGCACCGTCACCCGGCTCACGCCGTACCGGCCGCCGAGCACGGCCTCGCTCTCCAGGGCGCCGCCAGGCCCGGTGTCGGCCAGCGCGATCCGCTCGCGCAGCTCCTGCGCCAGGGCGGCCGCCCGGGTACCTGTCATGCTCGGAGCATACAGGTCTAGGACAAATGGTCAGGCGCGCGGCGGGTCGTCGCCGCGCCGCCGCAGGTACCGCTCGAACTCCCGGGCGATCGCGTCGCCGGACGCCTCGGGAGCGTCGGTGAGGTCCTTGGCCTCCTCCAGCGAGCGGACGTAGTCGGCGACCTCGGGGTCCTCCTCCGCGAGCTCGTCGACCCCCCGCTCCCAGGCCCGGGCGTCCTCGGGCAGGTCGCCGAGGGGGATGGGCATGTCCAGCAGGTCCTCGATGTGGCGCAGCAGCGCCAGGGTGGCCTTGGGGCAGGGCGGCTGGGCGACGTAGTGCGGGACCGCCGCCCAGATCGACAGCGCCGGGACGCCGGCCCGGGTGCAGGCGTCCTGCACCACCCCGACGATCCCCGTCGGTCCCTCGTAGCGGGACGGCTCGAGGTGCAGCGAGCGGGTCAGCCCCTCGTCCGACGAGGTACCCGTGACGGGCACCGGCCGGGTGTGCGGCGAGTCCGCCAGCAGCGCGCCCAGGGTCACGACCAGCTCGACGCCGAGCTCGTGGCAGACACCGAGGATCTCGTGGGTGAACTGCTTCCAGCGCATGTTCGGCTCGATGCCGCGGATCAGCACCACGTCCCGGCCGACGCCGGCCAGGCGGGCGTAGGACACCCGGGTGGTGGGCCAGGTCACCAGGCGGCGGCCGTCGTCGCCCTGCATCACGTTCGGCCGGTTCACCTGGTAGTCGTAGTAGTCCTCGGAGTCGAGCTCGGTGAGCGCGACCGCCTCCCACACGTCCTCGAGGTGCTCCACCGCCGAGGTGGCGGCGTCGCCGGCGTCGTTCCAGCCCTCGAAGGCGGCGATCAGCAGGGGGTCGACCAGCTCGGGGAAGCCGTCGAGCTCGATCACCCGGGCACTCTCCTCGCCGTACGTCGCGCCGGTGCCCGCAGGTCACCCACTGGTCGTCGCCAGCGTACGACGTGTGGCCCGCCGTAGACTCGCCCGCGATGTCTACTCCACGCGTGTCGAACTCCCCAGCCGCCTTCCGCGAGGCCCTCGCGACCAGGGTCGTGGTCGCCGACGGCGCCATGGGGACGATGCTGCAGGCCCAGGACCCCTCGATGGACGACTTCGAGGGCCACGAGGGCTGCAACGAGGTGCTCAACGTCACCCGGCCGGACATCGTCCGCAGCGTGCACGAGGCCTACTTCGACGCCGGCGTCGACGCGGTCGAGACCAACACGTTCGGCGCCAACCTGGCCAACCTGGCGGAGTACGGCATCGAGGCGCGGATCGAGGAACTGGCCGAGGCCGGCGCCCGGATCGCCCGCGAGGTGGCCGACGACCGGAGCACGGATGACCAGCCGCGCTGGGTGATCGGTTCCATCGGCCCCGGCACCAAGCTCCCCACGCTCGGTCACGTGCCGTACGCCACGCTGCGCGACGCGTACGAGACGCAGGTCCGCGGGATGCTCACCGGCGGTGTCCACGCGGTCCTCGTCGAGACCGCCCAGGACCTCCTCCAGGCCAAGGCGGCGGTCATCGGGGCGAAGCGGGCGCTGAAGGCCGCCGGGTCCGAGGCCCCGCTGATGTGCCAGGTCACCGTCGAGACGACCGGCACGATGCTGCTCGGCAGCGAGATCGGCGCCGCGTTGACCGCCCTCGAGCCGTTGGGCATCGACGTGCTCGGGCTGAACTGCGCCACCGGCCCGGACGAGATGAGCGAGCACCTGCGCCACCTGTCCCGGCATGCCCGGACGATCCTGTCCTGCATGCCCAACGCCGGGCTGCCGATGCTGGGCAAGGACGGCGCGTCCTACCCGCTCACGCCGGAACAGCTCGCGGCGGCCCACGACCACTTCACCAAGGATTTCGGTCTCGCCCTGGTCGGCGGTTGCTGCGGCACCACGCCGGAGCACCTGCGCCAGGTCGTCGAGAAGGTCCAGGGACGTGGTCTCGCGACCCGCCGTCCCCGGCCCGAGGCGGGGGTCGCGTCGCTCTACCAGCACGTGCCGTTCCGGCAGGACACCTCGTTCCTGTCGATCGGGGAGCGCACCAACGCCAACGGCTCACTGGCCTTCAAGAAGGCGATGCTCGAGGAGCGCTGGGACGACTGCATCGAGATCGCCCGCGACCAGACCCGCGACGGCGCCCACCTGCTCGACGTCTGTATCGACTACGTCGGCCGGGACGGCGTCGAGGACATGAAGTCCATCGCCAGCCGGTTCGCCACGGCCTCGACGCTGCCGCTGGTGCTCGACTCGACCGAGCCGGCCGTCATCGAGGCCGGTCTCGAGCTGCTCGGCGGCCGATCGGTCGTCAACTCGGTCAACTACGAGGACGGTGACGGGCCCGGCTCGCGGTTCGCTCGCGTCATGCCGGTCGTCCAGGAGCACGGCGCCGCCGTGGTCGCGCTGTGCATCGACGAGGACGGGCAGGCGCGCACCGCCGAGTGGAAGGTGCGCGTCGCCACCCGGCTGATCGAGGACCTCACGACCAACTGGGGGATGAAGGTCGAGGACATCGTCGTCGATTGCCTGACCTTCCCGATCGGCACCGGCCAGGAGGAGACCCGCCGGGACGGCCTGGAGACCATCGAGGCCATCCGGGCGCTCAAGGCGGCCTACCCGACGGTGCAGACCACGCTCGGCGTCTCCAACGTGTCCTTCGGCCTCAACCCGGCGGCCCGCATCACGCTGAACTCGGTGTTCCTCAACGAGTGCGTCAAGGCCGGCCTCGACTCCGCGATCGTGCACGCGGCCAAGATCCTGCCGATGTCGAAGATCCAGGAGGAGCAGCGCGAGGTGGCGCTGGACCTGGTCTACGACAGACGCCGCGAGGGCTACGACCCGCTGTCGCGGTTCCTGGACCTGTTCGAGGGCGTCGACATCGCCAGCGTGCGCGCGAGTCGGGCCGAGGAGCTGGCCGCGCTGCCATTGGGTGAGCGGCTGGCCCGCCGGATCATCGACGGCGAGCGCAACGGCCTGGAGGCCGACCTGCAGTCGGCGCTGGACAACGGCAAGGCCGCGCTGGACATCGTGAACGACCACCTGCTCGAGGGCATGAAGGTGGTCGGCGAGCTCTTCGGCAAGGGCGAGATGCAGCTGCCGTTCGTGCTCTCCTCGGCCGAGGTCATGAAGACCGCGGTGGCCTGGCTCGAGCCGCACATGGAGAAGACCGACGAGGAAGGCAAGGGCACCATCGTCCTCGCCACCGTCAAGGGTGACGTCCACGACATCGGCAAGAACCTGGTCGACATCATCCTGTCCAACAACGGGTTCACCGTCGTCAACATCGGTATCAAGCAGCCCGTGTCGGCGATCCTCGATGCCGCCGACACCCACCGCGCCGACGTCATCGGGATGTCCGGCCTGCTCGTCAAGTCGACCGTGGTGATGAAGGAGAACCTCGAGGAGATGAACTCCCGCGGCATCTCCGCGAAGTTCCCGGTCATCCTCGGCGGCGCGGCGCTCACCCGGCCGTACGTCGAGCAGGACCTCGCCGAGGTCTACGAGGGCGAGGTGCGCTACGCCCGGGACGCCTTCGAGGGACTGCGGCTGATGGACGCGCTGATCAACGTCAAGCGCGGGGTCCCCGGAGCCGAGCTGCCCGCCCTGCGACCGCGGCGGGTCAAGCCGGTGGGCCGGCCGGACGCGACCGCGCCCGAGGACATGCCGTCGCGGTCCGACGTCGCCACCGACAACCCGGTGCCCGAGCCGCCGTTCTGGGGCAGCAAGGTCGTGAAGGGCGTGCAGCTGCAGGAGTACGCCTCGCTGCTCGACGAGCGGGCCACCTTCATGGGGCAGTGGGGGCTCAAGTCGTCGCGGGCCAGCGACGGCCCGTCGTACGAGGAGCTCGTCGAGACCGAGGGCCGGCCGCGGCTGCGGATGTGGCTCGAGCGGATCCAGGCCGAGAAGATGCTCGAGGCGGCGATCGTCTACGGCTACTACCCGGTGGTCTCCGAGGGCGACGACCTGGTTCTGCTGGACGCGCCGAGCATTCACGCGGCCGAGCGCTACCGGTTCACCTTCCCGCGCCAGCGGCACGGCCGGCACCTCTGCCTGGCCGACTTCTTCCGGCCGCGTTCGTCCGGTGAGGTCGACGTGCTCGGCCTGCAGCTGGTCACGATGGGCCCGCGGATCGCCGAGGTGACCGCGGAGCTGTTCGCCAAGGACGCCTACCGCGACTACCTCGAGCTGCACGGGTTGTCGGTGCAGCTCACCGAGTCGCTGGCGGAGTACTGGCACAAGCGGATGCGGGCCGAGCTGGGCTTCGCGGGGGAGGACCCCGACAAGCCCGAGGACTACTTCGACCTGCGCTACCGGGGCGCCCGCTTCTCCTTCGGGTACGGCGCCTGCCCGGACCTGGAGGACCGCGCCAAGATCGTGGACCTGCTCGAGCCGGAGCGAATCGGGGTCAAGCTCTCCGAGGAGTTCCAGCTGCACCCAGAGCAGTCGACCGACGCGCTGGTGCTGCACCACCCCGAGGCGACCTACTTCAACGCCAAGTGAGCGACGCCGCGGCCGTGCTGCCGGCGGGCCCGCTGCCCGCTGCGCTGCTGTTCGACATGGACGGGTTGCTCGTCGACACCGAGCGGACCTGGTTCGCGGTCGAGACCGAGCTCATGGCGGGCCTGGGCGCGCCGTGGGGGGAGGAGCACCAGGCCGCACTCGTGGGCGGCCCGCTGGAGAAGTCGGTGCGGTACATGCTCGACCACGCCGACCGCCCCGACGTGTCGCCGGACCAGCTGTCGCAGGCACTGCTCGAGGGCATGGTCCGCCACCTGCGGGCCGGGCCGGTCCGCTGGCAGCCCGGTGCCGAACGGCTGCTGGCACAGGCGGCCGAGGCGGGGGTGCCGTGCGCGCTGGTCTCCTCATCGCTTCGGCCGGTGGTGGACGCGGTGCTCGCGGCCATCGGGACTGAGCACTTCGCCGTGACCGTGTCCGGCGACGACGTGGCGCAGACCAAGCCCGACCCGGACCCGTACCTGCTGGCCGCCGAGCTCCTCGGCGTCGACCCGGTCCGGTGCGTGGCGCTGGAGGACTCCGAGACCGGGGCCACCTCGGCGGTGGCGGCAGGCTGCCTCACCGTCGTGGTGCCGAGCCTGGTGCCGGTGCCGCCTGAGATCGGCGACCGGCGGGCGGCGTCATTGACCGAGCTGGACCTGGCCCACCTGGGCGAGCTGGCGGCCGACCGCGTGCATCAGGGCTGACGGTCAGACCACCGTCAGCTGGATGGTGCTGCCGGCGTGCTCGGTCCCGAGCCGACCCGCATCCCGGTACGTGACGTCCAGCCCGTCGATGCGCACCTCTCCGATTCGGTGCGGGATGACAGACACCACCAGCCGGGACGCGCCGGTGCCGGACAGCCACACCCGTGGTCCGTGTGCCGCTGTCACAGCGGTGCAGCCCGCACCGGTCGTGCAGACCTCGATGCTGATGTCGGCATCCGCGGAGTCCACCGCGATGCGGGGCCGGAGCTCGACCAGCCGGATCGCGTCGTGGTCGGCGCCGACGACCCGGGCGTCTATCTGCCGGGTCTCGCCGACCGTCGCACGCGCGTGCTCGGTGCCGGCGTAGGGGACCAGCTCGTGGTCCATCGCGTGCTCGGCGGCCAACAACCGACCGGGCACGACGAGGAGGGCGAGGACCACGGCGCCGAGCGCGAGCCGCCCGGCTGCCGAGGTCCGTCCGTCCCCCATTCGGCTACTCCGTCGCGATCGCCTGAAGCACGTTGAGCCGCGACGCGCGCCGGGCCGGCCAGACCGCCGCGATGACGCCGATCACCGCACCCACGACCAGGTAGACGACCAGCTGGCCGTACGGAATCACGAGCTGGTCGATCCCGTCGTCGTGGAGCGCCGTCACCATGGAGCTGCCGAGCGCCACACCGAGAACCAGTCCGAGCGCCGTCCCGAAGATCGCGATGACCACCGACTCGAGCCGGATCATCCGGCGAACCTGCCGCCGACCCATGCCCACGGCCCGGAGCAGCCCGATCTCCCTGGTCCGCTCGATCACGGACAGCGCGAGCGTGTTGACGATGCCGAGAGCCGCAATGAGCACGGCGAGCGCGAGGAGCACGAAGATGAAGGCCAGCAGCTGGTTGATCTGCTTGCGCTGCTCGTCCTTGAACTCGCTCTGGTCGCGGACCTCGAGGTTCGAGGACTTTGTCGCGGCCTTGATGTCCTTTCGGACCTTGGCGAGGTCGGCGCCCGGAGTGGTGGTCATCGCCACCACCTGGTCCAGCTGCTGCGTGTAGTTCGCGTCGTAGGTGTCGAGGCTGATCAGGAAGTTGCCCGCGATCTGGTTCTCGGCGTAGATGCCCCCGATCGTCAGACTCGACTTTCCGGTCTTGCCGAAGGTGACCGGCAGCCGTTGACCCACCTTCCATCCCTTGTCGTCGGCGAGCTTCTCGCCGACCAGCACGTCCCCGTCGGAGAGGCTGGCAAGGTCACCCTTCACGATCTTCAGCTGCAGCGTCTTGTCCACCGTGTCAGCGGTGACGCCCTGGAGGCTGGCGACACTGCCCGCCACCTTGGCCTGGCCGCTACGGAAGGACGTGACTGCGGCGATCCCGTCGACCTTGCGGACCTCGTCGGCGACGCTGCCAGGGATCGGCAGGAAGTTCTTGGTGGTGACGATGAAGTCGGCGCCGACGCTGCGGTCGATCACGTCGTTGGCGCTCTTGACGATGGATGCCGCAAGAACTCCACCTGCCGACACGAGCGCCAGGCCGATCATCAGTGCTGACGCGGTCGCCGCCGTCCGTCGCGGGCTCCGCCGCGCGTTCTCGCGGGCCAGGACGCCGGTCGAGCCGTACAGACGGGGCAGAACGGCCCCGATGGCGCCGACTGCGGGGCGTCCAACGAACGGGCTCAGCATCGCTACGCCGAGGAACACCCCGAGAGCACCGACGCCGACCCACAGGATGCCGGCGCTGCCGACGAGACCGGCGGCCATCGCCGCGATCCCGAGCGCGAGGACGAGCGTGCCGGCGATCGCGCGGCGGTGGAGCGACCCGGCCGGCAGAGCGATGTCGTCCCGCATGGCCGCGACCGGCGGGATCCGGGTCGCCCGCCGGGCCGGGCCTGCGGCGGCCGCCATCGTCACGACGATCCCGACCACGTAGGCCCACACCGCGGTGCTGGGCTGGAAGACCAGCCCGCCGGCGGGCAAGTCGCCGAGGAACAGGCCCACGACCGCCTTGAGCCCGAGCGACAGCAGGACCCCGAGGCCGAGGCCCAGGGTCGAACCGAGCACGCCGACGACGAACGCCTCCGCGATGACGGCCCGATTGACCTGACCACGGCTCGCACCGAGCGCGCGCAGCAGGGCGAGCTCGCGGCTGCGCTGCGCGACCAGCATGCTGAAGGTGTTGAAGATGATGAAGGACCCGACGAAGATCGAGATCACCGCGAAGACCAGCAGGAAGATGCTGAAGAAGCTCAGGGCGTCCTTGATGTCGCCGGAGTCGGCGGCGGCCAGCTGAGCGCCGGTGAGGGCCTCGTAGTGGGGCGGGAGCACCTTCGCGACCCTGGCCCTCAGCGCGGCGTCAGAGACGCTTCCGTCACCGACCGCCAGGATCTCGGAGAACGTCCCGGGCGACCCCATCAGGGTCTGTGCGGTGGTCGGGTCGAAGAGCGTGACGGTGGCCCCCGCCAGGCTGCCGCCGTTGCCGAAGCTGACGATCGCGCTGATGGTCTCGTCATGGGAGCCGGACTGAGTGAGCACCTTGATCTGGTCGCCGACAGACAGGTCGTTGTCGGTCGCGGTCTGCCCGTCTACTGCGACCTCGTCCGCGCCTCTCGGCGCGGAGCCGCTGGTGATGCGGTAGGGATTGAGCGGGGTTTTTCCGAGCCACGCCCCGCCGAGGGTGGGAGCACCGCTCGTCTCCACCACCTTGCCGTCCGGCCGCACGATCTGGGCGAAACCTGAGCTGTCGCCCTCGGCCTGCTGGACACCGTCGACGTGCCGCACTTGGTCAAGCAGGTCGGCCGGCACTGGCGGTCGGGACTGCGTCGAGTCGCCGCCGTCCGCGACGCTGACGTTGAACGCTGCCTTGCCTCGCACGCCGACGTCGGTGCCGGAGTACGCCGTGGTGAAAAGCTTGTCGAAGGTGGAGTTCAGGGTGTCGCCCAGGATCAGCGTGCCCGAGACGAAGGCGACGCCGAGAACGACGGCCAGGGCGGTGAGAAGGAGCCGCAGCTTGCGCGCGAGAAGGCTCTTGAAGGTGACGTGCAGCATGCGTCAGTTCCCCCGGTGGGCGGGCAGCTCGAAGCTCTTCAGGCGGTCGAGCACGTCGTCGGCGCTCGGGTTCGCGACCTCGTCCACGATCTTGCCGTCCGCGAGGAACAGGGCCCGGTCCGCGAACGACGCGGCCACGGCGTCGTGGGTGACCATGACGATGGTCTGCCCGAGACTCCGGACCGAGTCCTGCAGGAACGAGAGGATCTCGCCGCTGGACCTCGAGTCGAGGTTGCCGGTCGGCTCGTCCGCGAAGACGACCGTCGGTCGGCTGGCGAGCGCACGCGCGCAGGCGACGCGCTGCTGCTGCCCGCCGGAGAGCTCGCTGGGGCGGTGCGAGAGGCGGTCGCGCAGACCGACGGTCTCGATCAGCCGGTCCAGCCACTCCTTGTCGTGATCGCTTCCCGCGAGATCCATGGGGAGCGTGATGTTCTCGATCGCCGTCAGTGTCGGGACCAGGTTGAACGACTGGAAGATGAAGCCGATCTCGTCACGACGCAAGCGGGTGAGCGCCTTGTCGTTGAGCGCCGTGAGGGCGGTCTCGCCGAGCCAGACCTCGCCGGACGTGGCGCTGTCGAGGCCGGCGAGACAGTGCATCAGGGTCGACTTGCCGGACCCCGACGGGCCCATGATCGCGGTGAACTGGCCGGCCGCGAACTCGCAGCTGACGGCGTCGAGCGCAACGACCTGGGTGTCTCCCTCGCCGTAGACCTTGGTGAGGTCCACGGCCCGGGCGGCCGACGTGGTCGGGGTCGCGGTGGTGGCAGGGCTTGTCAACGGTTACTCCTCGTCAGGGGCTTGTGCGCCCACCGTAGATCGAGACCCCGACCGAGTCCCACCGCATTCAGGGTGCAGTGGGGATGACATCCGTCATATCTCAGGGTGTCCCAGGGTGGGCCGATGTCGTTGCGCGGCAAAGCATCCGGGGGGTTGGAGGCGTCGAGCCGAGCCCGGTCAGACCTCGTCGCCGGGGGTGTGCGGCGAGGGGCGCTCGTCCGCCGCCCGGGCCTGCGGCACGGCGGGCACGGGCAGCACCGGCAGCTCGGGCGGGGTGCCGCCGAACGCCGGGCAGAGCGCCTGGTGGTCGCACCAGTCGCACAGCCTGCTCGGGCTGGGCCGCCAGTCGCCCTGCTCGGTGGCTCGGCGATCGCGTCCCACAGAGCCAGGACCTTGCGCTCGGTGGCCCGCAGGTCGGCCTCGTCCGGCTCGTAGCGCAGCACCTCGCCGCTGCCGAGGTAGAGCAGCTGCAGCAGCCGCGGCACCTCGCCGCGCAGCCGCCACAGCACCAGGGCGTAGAACCGCATCTGGAACATCGCCTTGGCCTCGAACCCCTCCCGGGGCGCCCGGCCGGTCTTGTAGTCGACCACCCGCATGTCGCCGCCCGGCGCCACGTCCAGCCGGTCGACGTAGCCGCGCAGGCGCAGCCCCGAGTCCAGGTCGCACTCGACGAACAGCTCCCGCTCGGCCGGCTCGAGCAGCGTCGGGTCCTCGAGCGCGAAGTAGGAGTCGAGCAGCTCTGCCGCCGAGGTCGAGCCACTCGTCGCGGCCCTCGTCGTCGTCGAACAGCTCGGCCAGCTCGGGCTCGGCCTCGAGCAGCCGCTCCCACTCCGGCGCGATCATCGCGTGCGCCCGCGCGGGACCCGCTCGACCGCCGGCAGGTCGAACAGCCGCTCCAGCACGGCGTGGACCATCGTGCCGCGGGTCGCAGCCGGGCTGGGCCGCTCGGGCAGCCGGTCGATCACCCGGAACCGGTACAGCAGCGGGCAGGTCATGAAGTCGCTGGCCCGCGAGGGAGACAGCGACGGCCGCCGAACCTCGGGTGCGGCGGTCCGCGGCGTCCGTTGCTGACCGCCGGTCTCGGTGACGTCCGTGCTCATGCCAGCGACAGTACGACCGACCCGGACATGACCGGGGAGCACGCACCGGCGCACCTAGACTCGACGGCTGTGGACGACGACCCGGCGCGCTCCCGGCAGCAGCGGCCACCCGGCCCCCCGCGGCCCGGCCCGCGCCGGCTGGTCATCGCCCGCCCGTTCGGCGTGCCGGTCGACGTCACGCCCGCCTGGTTCCTCGTCGCCGCGCTGATCACCGTCGGGTTCGCCGCCACCGTCGAGCGGGCCGTCCCCGGTCTGGGCCCGTGGCGGTACGCCGTGTCGCTGACCTTCGCGATCCTGCTCTACGCTCTCGGTCCTGGTGCACGAGCTGAGCCACACGGTCGTCGCGCTGCGGGTCGGGCTGCCGGTCCGGCGGATCAGCCTGCACCTGCTGGGCGGCGTCTCGGAGATCGAGCGACCGGCCGAGACCCCGGGCCGGGAGGCGGGCATCGCCGTCGCCGGCCCGCTGGTCTCGCTCCTGGTCGCCGGGCTGGCCTTCCTGGTCGGCGAGCTGCTCGACCCGGGGACGGTCGGCCGCCTCCTGGCCCGGGGCCTGATGCTGAGCAACCTGGTCGTCGGCGTGTTCAACCTGCTGCCCGGGCTGCCCGCTGGACGGCGGCCGGGTCGTCTCCGCGGCGGTGTGGCGGGCCACCGGCCGCCGCCACACCGGCACGGTCGTCGCCGGCTGGCTCGGCCGGGTCGTCGCCGTGGTCGTCCTCGGCGTCCCGTTCCTCGTGGCGCCGCTGCGGAGCCGGGACGCCGACGCTGATCGACGTGATCTGGGCGGGCCTGCTCGGGTCGTTCATCTGGGTCGGCGCCAGCCAGGCGATCGTCGCAGGGCGGCGTGCAGCAGCGGCTGCCGGCGCTGTCGGCCCGGCCCTGACCCGGCGGGCCATCCCGGTGCCCGGTCGACGCTGCCCCTGGCCGAGGCGCTGCGCCGCGCGCGAGGCGGCCGGCGCGCGTGGCCTGGTCGTGGTCGACAGCGGCGGCGACGCCGGTCGGGCTGGTGAACGAGGCGGCGGTCCGCGCGACGCCGGTGGAGCGCCGGCCCTGGGTCCCGGTGGGCGACCTGTCCCGCCGGCTCGAGCCGGCCTGACGCTGCAGGCCGAGCTGGACGGCGAGGAGCTGGTCGAGGCGCATCACCGCGAGCCCGGCCAGCGAGTACCTCGTGGTCGAGGCCAACGGGGACGTCTACGGCGTGCTCGCCACCGCCGACGTCGAGCGCGCGCTCACGCCGCACCTAGACTCGCGCTCCGTGCCCGACACCGCTGACGGTCCCGACGCCACCGGCCCGCCGGCGGTCGCCCGACCGGCGCCGCGCACCGCCGCGGCCCGCTCGCGGTGGGCGACCGGGTGCAGCTCACCGACCCCAAGGGCCGGATGCACACCATCACCCTGGCGGCGGGCAAGGAGTTCCACACCCACAAGGGCTCGCTCGCCGCACGACGAGCTGATCGGTGCGCCCGGAGGGCACGACGGTCACGACCACCGGCGGCGTCACCTACCTGGCGCTGCGGCCGCTGCTCGCCGACTTCGTGCTGTCGATGCCGCGCGGTGCCGCCGTCGTCTACCCGAAGGACGCCGGCCAGATCGTGCACATGGCCGACATCTTCCCCGGGGCGCGGGTGGTCGAGGCGGGCGTCGGCTCCGGTGCGCTCACCATGTCGCTGCTGCGCGCGGTCGGCGACGACGGGCTGGTCTCGTCCTACGAGCGGCGCGCAGGACTTCGCCGACATCGCCCGGGCCAACGTCGAGTCGTTCTTCGGCGGCGCCGCACCCGGCCTGGCGGCTCACCGTCGGCGACCTGGCCGAGACGCCTGGACGAGACCGAGGTCGACCGGGTGGTGCTCGACATGCTCGCGCCGTGGGACTGCCTCGACGCCGTCGCCGGCGCCCTGGTGCCCGGCGGGGTGCTGATCTGCTACGTCGCCACGGCGACCCAGCTGTCCCGGACCGCCGAGGCGATCCGCGAGCACGGCACGTTCACCGAGCCGAGCGCCTGGGAGTCCCTGGTGCGCGGCTGGCACCTCGAGGGCCTCGCCGTGCGCCCCGAGCACCGGATGGTCGGGCACACCGGCTTCCTGCTGACCACCCGCCGGCTGGCCGACGGGGTCGCGCCGCCGCTGCGCCGCCGGCGGCCGGCCAAGGGCGCGTACGGCGAGACAGGTCGCCGACGGCCTGACGCCGACCCGTCCGGCGACACGCCGTAGTCGACAGGTGACGAGACGTGCAGGTCGCAGGTCCCGCCGGACCTGCCGAAGGTAGGGTCACAGACGTACGGCTCCCGTGCCGGGAGTGCCCCCAGGGGAGGTGACGCCGTGTCGTCCACGGACCGTCCAGACAGGCGACGGCCGACGCCGTTCGTCGCGCTCGAGCGAGCGACCTGGACCCGCAGGTCAGCGCGCTGCAGGACGAGGTCGAGGCCTTGCGCCGCGGCTCACCGAGTCGCCACGCCACCTGCGTGCTCTCGAGGAGCGGGTCGCCGACCTGCAGGCGACCTCGCCGCCGTCACCACCCAGAACGAGCGGCTGGTCGCGACCCTCAAGGAGGCCCGCGACCAGATCGTGGCCCTCAAGGAGGAGGTCGACCGGCTGGCCCAGCCGCCGGCCGGCTTCGGCGTCTTCCTCCCGCGCAACGAGGACGACACCGTCGACATCTTCACCGGCGGCCGCAAGCTGCGGGTGGCCGTGAGCCCCGGCGTCGAGCTCGACGACGCTGCGCGCGGCCAGGAGGTCATGCTCAACGAGGCGATGAACGTCGTCGCGGCGCTGGACTTCGAGAGCATCGGCGAGGTCGTCATGCTCAAGGAGGTCCTCGCCGACGGCGAGCGCGCCCTCGTCGTCGGGCACACCGACGAGGAGAAGGTCGTCCGGCTGGCCGAGCCGCTGCGCGACGAGCACCTGCGCGTCGGCGAGTCGCTGCTGCTCGAGCCGCGGTCCGGCTACGTCTACGAGCGCGTGCCCAAGTCCGAGGTCGAGGAGCTCGTCCTCGAAGAGGTCCCCGACATCGACTACACGCTGATCGGCGGCCTGGCCGCGCAGATCGAGATGATCCGCGACGCGGTCGAGCTGCCCTACCTGCACCCCGAGCTGTTCACCGAGCACAAGCTGCGCCCGCCGAAGGGCGTCCTGCTCTACGGCCCGCCCGGGTGCGGCAAGACGCTGATCGCGAAGGCCGTCGCCAACTCGCTGGCCAAGAAGGTCGCCGAGGTGACCGGCAAGCCCGAGGGCCGCTCGTTCTTCCTCAACATCAAGGGCCCCGAGCTGCTCAACAAGTACGTCGGCGAGACCGAGCGGCACATCCGCCTGGTCTTCCACCGGGCCCGCGAGAAGGCGTCCGAGGGCACGCCGGTCATCGTGTTCTTCGACGAGATGGACTCGCTGTTCCGCACCCGCGGGTCCGGCGTCTCCTCCGACGTCGAGAACACCATCGTCCCGCAGCTGCTGTCCGAGATCGACGGCGTCGAGGGCCTGGAGAACGTCCTCGTCATCGGCGCCTCCAACCGCGAGGACATGATCGACCCGGCGATCCTGCGTCCCGGCCGGCTCGACGTGAAGATCAAGATCGAGCGTCCCGACGCCGAGTCGGCGCGCGACATCTTCTCGAAGTACATCATCGCCGACCTGCCGCTGCACGACGACGACCTCGACGAGAACGGCAGCAACCGCGACGCCACGGTGTCGGCGATGATCCAGCGCACGGTCGAGCGGATGTACTCCGAGCTCGAGGAGAACCGCTTCCTCGAGGTCACCTACGCCAACGGCGACAAGGAGGTCCTGTACTTCAAGGACTTCAACTCCGGCGCGATGATCCAGAACATCGTCGACCGGGCCAAGAAGATGGCCATCAAGGACTTCCTCGAGCTCGGCCAGAAGGGCATCCGCATCTCGCACCTGCTCGCCGCCTGCGTCGACGAGTTCAAGGAGAACGAGGACCTGCCCAACACCACCAACCCCGACGACTGGGCCCGCATCTCCGGCAAGAAGGGCGAGCGGATCGTCTACATCCGCACCCTCATCCAGGGCAAGCAGGGCACCGAGGCCGGCCGCTCCATCGACACCGTCGCCAACACCGGCCAGTACCTGTAGGTCACACGGCGGCCGGGTCATCACGAGGTCGGGCCGCCACGCGGTCGAGCCGCTGCCAGAGTCACAGGTGACCGTCAGCGAGCAGGGTCTCGACCAGCTGGCGGCCGTCGGGGACGAACGGCCAGCTCGGGTCGGCCAGGCGGGCCGACAGCTCGGCGGCGTCATCCAGCCACCCCACGCGACCTCGGCGGCCTGGTGGGCGATCTGCACCGTCGTACGTCGTGGTGAACACGTGGCAGACATGGCGGGTGCGGCCGTCGTCGTACCAGCCCGACGAACACCGGCTCGCAGCGGTACGCCGGTCACGCCGAGCTCCTCGGCCACCTCGCGCGCGGCGGCCGCCGGCGGGTCCTCGCCGGCCTGCATGCAGCCCGCCGCGAAGCAGTCGTGCATGCCGGGGAAGACGTCCTTGCTGTCGGTGCGCCGGTGGACGTAGACGCGTCCCGCCGGGTCGCGCACCAGGACTGCCACGACGAGATGCGGCAGGTTGTCGCGGCGCATCACCGACCGCGGCGCGGAGCCCACGACGCCTCCGTCGTCGTCGACGATCGCCACCTGCTCCTCGGGCGGGTCCGGGTCCGTCACGGGTCCGAGTCTGGCACCGCCGCGTAGGCTGGCAGGCATGACCGTCTGGCGGGTGATGGGGACCGAGACCGAGTACGGGATCTCCGTGCCCGGCAACCCGGGCGCGAACGCGATGCTGATCTCCTCCCAGATCGTCAACGCCTACGTCGCGCCGACCCCGAGCCGCACCCGGCGGACCCGCTGGGACTTCGAGGAGGAGAGCCCGCTGCGCGACGCGCGCGGGTTCGACCTGGCCCGCGACGTCGCCGACGCCAGCCAGCTCACCGACGAGGACGTCGGGCTGGCCAACGTCATCCTCACCAACGGCGCCCGGTTCTACGTCGACCACGCGCACCCGGAGTACTCGCGCGCCCGAGTGCACCAACCCGCGCGACGCGCTCGATCTGGGACAAGGCGGGCGAGCGGATCATGGCCGAGGCGAGCCGGCGTGCCGCGATGGTGCCGAACACGCCGCCGATCAACCTCTACAAGAACAACACCGACAACAAGGGCGCCTCCTACGGCACCCACGAGAACTACCTGATGCGGCGCGAGACGCCGTTCGCCGACATCGTCCGGCACCTCACGCCGTTCTTCGTCTCCCGGCAGGTCGTGTGCGGCTCCGGCCGGGTCGGCATCGGCCAGGACGGTCGCGGCGACGGCTTCCAGATCTCCCAGCGGGCCGACTACTTCGAGGTCGAGGTCGGGCTCGAGACCACGCTGAAGCGCCCGATCATCAACACCCGCGACGAGCCGCACGCGGTGGCGGAGAAGTACCGCCGGCTGCACGTCATCATCGGCGACGCCAACCTGGCCGAGGTCTCGACCTACCTCAAGCTCGGCACGACGGCGCTGGTGCTCGCGATGATCGAGGACGGGTTCCTGTCGGTGGACCTGACGGTCGACCGGCCGGTCGCCACGCTGCACGCGGTCTCGCACGACCCGACGCTGCGCGAGCTGGTGACCGCTGCGGTCCGGGCGCAAGCTGACCGCCGTCCAGCTGCAGATGGAGTACGCCGAGCAGGCCCGCAAGTACGTCGAGGACCGCTTCGGCGCCGACGCCGACCCGGTGACGACCGACGTGCTGGACCGCTGGGAGTCGGTGCTCGCCCGGCTCGAGTCCGACCCGATGTCGCTGCTCGCGCGAGCTCGACTGGGTGGCCAAGCTGCCGATCCTCGAGGGCTACCGCTCCCGCGACGGGCTGGACTGGGCGTCGCCCGCGGCTCGAGGCCGTCGACCTGCAGTACTCCGACGTCCGGCCGGACAAGGGCCTGTACAACCGGCTGGCGGCGTCCGGGCGCTTCGAGCGGATCGTCACCGACGCCGAGGTCGCCCGCGCGGTGACCGAGCCGCCGGACGACACCCGCGCCTACTTCCGCGGCCGGTGCCTGGCGAAGTACCCCGACGAGGTGGCCGCCGCGTCCTGGGACTCGGTGATCTTCGACCTGCCCGGGCCCGACTCGCTGCAGCGGGTGCCGACCCTGGAGCCGTTGCGGGGCACCAAGGAGCACGTCGGCGACCTGCTCGACCGGTGCGACACCGCCGACGAGCTGGTCGCGGCATCACCGGCGGCTGACGGCGCCTGCCCCGGCGCCGCAGATGCCCGATATGTCCGGGCTCACCGGGCCAGCGCGGATATCTCGATCTCCTCGACACGGTTTGAGCCGGTCCTCGGCTGCGGATAATTCCGTCGGTCCGACCAGACGAGGGAGGTTGCGATGATCGAGGAATCCGTGCCGACCAGCGCGGCGCCCGACGCCGAGGACGACGAGCTGCTCGCCGAGGCTCGAGAAGCCCTGGCCGATGCCCGGGACGCGCTGCTGGCAGAACGCACCGCCCGCGCCGATGAGCGGGACCGGGACGCCGATGCCCGCGAGGCGCGGCTGCGCGACACGCTTGACCACGGGGCGCAGCGGTTGGTGGAGCTGGTGGCCGCGGCAGATGCCCGGGACCGCTCCGCAGAGATCCGCGAGCGCGCCGCCTGGGCGCGCGAGGCTGCGGCCGCCCTCCGTGCGGAGCAGGGCCTCAGCAACCCCGAAGCCGACGCGCGGGACCGGGCTCAGTCCCAGATCGACCGAGTCTGGGCCGGCCACGACCGGGACCACGCCGCGTCAGACCGTGCCGACCTGCGCGACCTGGGCCCCGCCGGCCAGGACTGGCCCGCTCAGGATCGCTGAATCGCGCGGCTCCGACGCGGATTTCCTCCCGTCGCGCCCTCCTGGGTTGTGTCCAACCTGCCGACTAAGGTCAAGGGGACCCAAGCGCGACGTGGGAGGGCACCAGATGGCCAGCAAGGACACCGGCGGGCAGAAGCGGACGAGCAAGACGTCCGAGGAGGTCGACGAGGTCGAGGCCGACGCGTCGACCGACGTCGCCGAGCGCAAGGACAAGCTCGACCAGGACATCGACGCGATGCTGGACGAGATAGATGACGTACTCGAAACGAATTCAGAGGATTTTGTAAGAGGCTTTGTACAAAAGGGGGGTCAGTAGAGACGATCCTCCAGAGAATCATCGATTTGCTCTCATGACGGAGACCAAGCGCTGCACGCGTTGTGGGCAGCAGTTGCCCATCGACGAGTACGCCGTTCGTCGCGCGTCGCCGGACGGCCGGCAGAACTACTGCCGTGCATGCGCGTCGGAGTACGCGCGAGAACATCGGCCACGCAAACTCAAGGTTGCCCCAGGCGTTAGCCCCGGGGAGAAGTGGTGTCGCAAGTGCGAGACCATCAAGCCGCTGAGCCAGTTTGCGGGCAACAAGTCGGCTCGTGACGGGCACCAGGCGCATTGTCGTTCGTGCGCGGCCGCTGCCTATCGTGTCCGCCGAGCTGACGAGGGCCAAGTTTCTCGGCCGGCGGATGTCCCGGACGGTCACAAGTTCTGTCGCGGTTGCCGAAGAGTGCTGCCGGTCTCAGAGTGGTCCACGCGCATCAATTCGAACGACGGCCTGGCTTGGCAGTGCAAGAGTTGTCTCACGGCCAAGGATCGAGCTAAGCACCTGATGCGCACGTATGGTCTGTCGGTCGAAGCCCTCGACGCGATGCTGGACTCGCAGCACGGTGTCTGCGCCATCTGCCAGACCGAGCCCGCCGCCCACGTCGACCACGACCACCAGACCGACAAGGTCCGCGGGCTTCTGTGCTTCCGGTGCAACGCGGCCCTCGGCCAGCTCGGCGACGACCCAGTCGTCGTGCGGCGCGCCGCCCGGTACCTCGAGAGAGGTGGCTTTCGACCGGTCCCTGATCGCCCCTTGGATGCCGCAGCCGAGCAGCAAGACGCAGACCCGTCGGTCATGGAACGTGTGCTTCGCGCGCGACTGGCCGACGCCGACTTCGGCACCGCGTCCTGACGGCCGGTTGATCGCAGTAGGGTCGAGATCGTCCGTGCGGTCACGTGAGAGAGGGATCCGTTGCCCAACGACCACTCCGGCTCCGGCCGGCTGCCGGCCGCCTACCTCACCCCCGGGAGCTCGTCGTTCGCCGAGTTCCTCGGCAGCCACGCCCCCGAGCTGCTGCCCGGCCGCCGCACCCCACCGGCCACCGCGTTGACGAACGAGGCGCCGCACGGCACCACCATCGTCGCGCTGACGTTCCCCGGCGGCATCGTGATGGCAGGCGACCGCAGGGCGACGATGGGCAACTACATCGCCCAGCGCGACATCGAGAAGGTTTTCCACGCCGACGACTACTCCTGCGTCGGCATCGCGGGAGCGGCCGGGATCGCCATCGAAATGGTGCGGCTGTTCCAGGTCGAGCTGGAGCACTACGAGAAGATCGAGGGCGCCACCCTGTCCCTCGAGGGCAAGGCGAACCGGCTGGCCCTGATGATCCGCGGCAACCTCGCGATGGCCATGCAGGGCCTCGCGGTCGTCCCGCTCTTCGCCGGCTACGACCTCGACGCCGACGACCCCGCGCAGGCCGGGCGGCTGTTCTCCTACGACGTCACCGGCGGCCGCTACGAGGAGCACAAGTTCCACTCGGTCGGCTCCGGCTCCCTGTTCGCCCGCGGCGCCCTGAAGAAGCTCTGGCACGAGGAGCTCTCGGTCGAGGACGCCACCCTCTGCGCCGTCCAGTCCCTCTACGACGCAGCCGACGAGGACTCCGCCACCGGCGGGCCCGACCTCACCCGCCGGATCTTCCCGGTCGTCTCGACCGTCACCACGGACGGCTACCGCCGGCTCTCCGACGACGAGGTCGGAGCCATCGTCGACGTCGTCGTGGCCGGCCGGATGGACAGCCCCGGCGGCCCGCAGGCGCCGCTGCGATGACCGCCCAAACCGCCGCCGCCAGCGCCAGCCCGACGAGCCGCAAGGAGAGCACCTCGTGACGATGCAGTTCGGATACGTCTCACCCGAGCAGGTCATGAAGGACCGGGCCGACTACGCCCGCAAGGGCATCGCCCGCGGCCGCAGCGTGGTCGTCATCGCCTACGACGGCGGCATCCTGTTCGTCGCCGAGAACCTCTCGCGGGCGCTGCACAAGATCTCCGAGATCTACGACCGGATCGCGTTCGCGGCAGTCGGCAAGTACAACGAGTTCGAGAACCTGCGGATGGCCGGTGTCCGCTACGCCGACCTGCGCGGCTACTCCTACGACCGGCAGGACGTCACCGGCCGCGGGCTCGCCAACGTCTTCGCCCAGACCCTCGGCACCATCTTCACGGTCGAGTCCAAGCCCTACGAGGTCGAGATGGTCATCGCCGAGGTGGGCGTCACCGCCGAGGACGACCAGATCTACCGCCTGACGTACGACGGGTCGGTGGCCGACGAGCACGGTTTCGTGGCCATGGGCGGCTCGGCCGAGGCGATCAGCACCGCGTTGACCGAGCGCTACCGCGACGGCATGCCGCTCGAGGAGGCCCTGCGCCTCGCTGTTGAGCTGCTCGGCCGTGACCCCGTCTCGGGGGATCAGCGCTCGCTCACGGCCGGCCAGCTCGAGGTGGCGGTGCTCGACCGGGCCCGGCCGCGGCGCAAGTTCCGCCGGCTCACCGGCGCCGCGCTCGGCCGCCTGCTCGGCGACTCGGACGCCGGGGCCGGCAACGGGGACGAGGCCAGCAGCCCGCCGACCGCCCTCGCCGGCGGCTCGCACGAGCCGCCCGGTCCGGCGGCCACCGACTCCGGAGATGCCGACCCGGCCTGAGCAACTGGCAAGACTCACACCTTGTCCCCACAAGGTCCAGGCCACAGCCTTGATCATCGCGAAGGGCCCGCCGGACCATCCTGCCCGGCGCGGCACCCGCCGGGGCACGGACATTTCACCCGTAGGCTGGCCCGCGACCGGTCGCTCGGCCGGACACGTGGCAGAGCCTTGGGGGCATCGGTGCGCGGCAGTTTTCGGCAACGGGTCGGCGTGGCACCGATCGCCGTGGCGGCAGCCACGGCGATGGGGCTCGGCGTGCTGCCGGCGGCGGCCGCGGCGAGCGACACGCCCGGGACCCGGACCGTCTCGTTCCGCGGGGTCACGGTTCAGGTGCCGGACTCGTGGCCGGTGCGCGACCTGGCCGGCCGCGCGGGCTGCGTGCGCTTCGACCGGCACGCCGTCTACCTGGGCGACCCGAGCCGCTCCACCTGCCCACCACACCTCGTCGGCCGCACCGAGGCCGTGCACCTGACGACCGGCAGCCTGCAGGGTGTCGTCTCCCCGGACCGGGTCGTCACGGCCGACGGCTTCAAGGTCGGCGTGGTGGTGTCCGCCGGCGATGACCCGACCCTCGCCCGCCAGATCGCCGGCTCGGTCACCTACGACGACGCGACCGCGGACGTGACCGCCCCGTCCGGGCTCGTCGACGCGCGGACGTTCGCCGCAGCCAGCAGCACGGCGACCAGCTCGAGCACCGCGACGACGACGGCCACCGCGACTGCTTCAACCCCACGGTCGCCGTCCGACACCGTCTTCAGCGGCCTCGGCTTCGATGCCTGCACCGCACAACCCCTCACGACGATGTCCACCTGGTACTCGGCCTCGCCCTACAAGGCGGCCAACATGTACATCGGCGGCGCCAGCCGCGGGTGCACCCAGGCCAACCTGACCGCCGACTGGGTGACCCAGACCATCGCGCAGGGCTGGACGCTCATCCCGACGTACGTCGGTCTGCAGGCCTCCTGCACCGCCTACCCGAACCGGATCGACCCGGCCCAGGCCGCCGCACAGGGAGGTGCCGCCGCCGACGACGCGATCGCCCAGCTCAACGCGCTCGGCCTGGGCATCGGCAACCCGGTCTACTTCGACATGGAGGCGTTCAGCTACACCAACAGCGCCTGCCTCTCGGCGACCCGCACCTTCCTGGACCAGTGGACGGTCCGCCTGCACGCCCGCGGCTACGCCTCCGGCATCTACTCCAGCTCGCTCACGCTGGGTGCCATCCTGCTCGACAACAACGTGCCGTCGACCGCGCTGAACCAGCCCGACGACATCTGGTTCGCCCGGTGGAACGGCAGCTCGGCCACCACCGGAGAGCCCGCCATCCCGGACCAGTACTGGGCCAACCACCAACGCATCCACCAGTACCAGGGCGGCCACCAGGAGACCTGGGGCGGCATCACGGTCAACATCGACAACGATGCGGTCGACGCTGCGGTCGCCCCCTCGCAGCTGGCCGCCGAGGGCGCCTTCGTCCAGGTCGCAGGTCGCGGGGAGCTGTACCGCATCGCCGGTGGCGCGCCGCTCTACGTGAGCACCTGGGAGTCGGTCGGCGGGGCGGCGCAGCCGGTGCAGACGCTGTCCCAGACCCAGTTCGACTCGCTGCCGGACCGGCCCGAGGACGGCACCTTCCTGCAGAGCGGCGCGACCGGCCTGATCTGGCGGGTGGTCACGGGCGTGGCGACCTTCGTCCCCTCCTGGGCACCGTACGGCGGCCCGAAACCGACCATCGTGGTCGACCAGGCGGCGCTGGACAACGCGGGCACCGGCGGCGTGTGGAACCTGCTCACCAGCGGCAAGCCCGCACCGCGGATGACCGGGCCCACGACCCTGGGCACGGTCCTCACCAAGACCCGGTTCACCTGGTTCGGCGGCAACACCTCCAGCGCTGTGGCCACCTACGACGTCCGGTTCCGCAAGGCGCGGTGGGACGGCAGCTTCGGATCCTGGACCCGGCCCGCGTCCTGGCAGGGCACGACGGTCACCGACACGCCGTTGGGCCTGCGCGCCGGCTACGACTACTGCGTCTCGGTCCGGGCCCACAACCGGGCCGGCCAGCTCTCCGACTGGTCTGGCCAGCGGTGCCTGGCCCGGGCCCTGGACGACAAGCGGCTCAGCGTCTCCTCGGGCTGGAAGCGCAAGAGCGCCTCGACGTTCTACAACGGCTCCGCGCTGTCCACGACGAGCAAAGGCGCCACGCTGGTCCGCACCGGCGCCCGGGTGAAGCGGGTCGGCCTGGTGGCCACCACCTGCCGGACCTGCGGCAAGGTCGCGGTCCTCGTCGACGGGAAGCGGATCGGGAAGGTCAACCTGACCTCCCCGAGCCGGCACCGGCGGCAGGTGTTCATGCTGCCTGCGGTCAAGCGCGGCCCGGCCACGATCACCCTGCGGGTGCTCACCAGCGGGCTGACCGTCCAGGTCGACGGACTCGTCCTGAGCCGCACGTAGGTCCTCCCCACCGGGGCACCTCTCCCGGCGTACGGTGTCGTCATGGATCGCCGGATCTTCGGGCTGGAGAACGAGTACGGCGTCACGTGCACGTTCAAGGGACAGCGGCGGCTCTCGCCGGACGAGGTGGCGCGCTATCTGTTCCGGCGGGTCGTGTCGTGGGGGCGGTCCAGCAACGTCTTCCTGCGCAACGGCGCCCGGCTCTACCTCGACGTCGGGAGCCACCCGGAGTACGCCACCCCGGAGTGCGACGACATCCGCGAGCTGGTCGTGCACGACAAGGCGGGGGAGCGGATCCTCGAAGGGCTGCTGGTCGACGCCGAGCGGCGGCTGCGCGAGGAGGGCATCGCGGGCGACGTCTACCTGTTCAAGAACAACACCGACTCGGCCGGCAACTCCTACGGCTGCCACGAGAACTACCTGGTGGGGCGGCACGGTGAGTTCACCCGGCTGGCCGACATCCTGATTCCGTTCCTGGTGAGCCGGCAGATCGTCTGCGGAGCCGGCAAGGTGCTGCAGACTCCGCGCGGGGCCGTCTACTGCGTGAGCCAGCGGGCCGAGCACATCTGGGAGGGCGTCTCGTCGGCGACGACCCGGTCACGCCCGATCATCAACACCCGCGACGAGCCGCACGCCGACGCCGAGCGCTACCGCCGCCTCCACGTGATCGTCGGCGACTCCAACATGAGCGAGACCACCACCCTGCTCAAGCTCGGCGCCACCGACCTCGTGCTGCGAATGATCGAGGCCAACGTCGTGATGCGCGACCTCACCCTGGAGAACCCGATCCGCGCGATCCGCGAGATCAGCCACGACATGACGGGTCAGCGCAAGGTCAAGCTCGCCAACGGTCGCGAGGCCAGTGCGCTGGAGATCCAGGGGGAGTACTTCACCAAGGCCCGCGACTTCGCGTCCCGCCGCGGCCTGGACGAGGGCGTGGTCAAGCAGGTGCTGGACCTCTGGGAGCGCACCTTGCTGGCCGTCGAGACCGGCGACCTGGACTCGGTCGGCACCGAGATCGACTGGGTGATGAAGCACAAGCTGATCGAGCGCTACAGCGCCAAGCACGACCTGGCCCTGTCGTCGTCGCGGGTCGCCCAGCTGGACCTCGCCTACCACGACATCTCGCGGGATCGCGGCCTGTTCTACCTGCTCCAGCGGCGCGGTGCCGCGGAGCGGGTGGCCCGTGACCTGGAGATCTTCCAGGCCAAGTCGGTGCCGCCGCAGACGACCCGGGCCAAGCTGCGCGGGGAGTTCATCCGGCGGGCCCAGGAGCGGCGACGGGACTTCACGGTCGACTGGGTACACCTCAAGCTCAACGACCAGGCGCAGCGCACCGTGCTCTGCAAGGACCCCTTCCGGTCGGTAGACGAGCGGGTGGAGAAGCTGATCGCCAGCATGTGACGACTGCGCAACGATTTCCCGGCCACGAGGCGTGCAGGCGTCCGCCTGTGAGGGCTCACAGGAAGCCGGGTTAGGGTGGACGCCGTCCCCCACACCCCCTGTTGTTCTGAGGTTCCTTCGTGCGCCGATTTGCCTTGCTGCTCCTTCCTGTCCTGCTGGCCGGCTCCCTGACGGCCTGCGGGGGCGCCAGCGGCAGCACCACGTCGTCCGACGTCAAGGTCTCTGGGTCCTACGGCAGCAAGCCGAAGGTCACCGTGACGAAGGGCGCCAAGCCGGCCAAGAAGCTCGAGGTCGACGTGCTCGAGGAGGGCGACGGGCCGAAGGTCGCCAAGGGTGACCTCCTCGTCGCCGACTACCTGGGCAAGGTCTTCAAGTCCGGCAAGGTCTTCGACAACAGCTACGACCGCAAGGTCCCGGCGTCCTTCCCGATCGGCGTCGGCGGGGTCATCCCCGGCTGGGACAAGGCCCTCGTCGGCGTCGAGTCCGGCAGCCGCGTGCTGATGGTCGTGCCACCGAAGGACGGCTACGGCAAGACGGGGAACTCGCAGGCCGGCATCAAGGGCACCGACTCGCTCATCTTCGTGGTCGACGTGATCGCGTCCTACTCCAAGTCCGGCGCGACACTGAAGAACACCGCCGCCACCGACATCCCGACCGACCTGCCGAAGGTTGCCGGAGAGCCGGGTGCCGAGCCGACCATCACGGTTCCTGCCGGCACCACGCCGCCGAAGAGCCCGGTGGTCACCGTCCTGGCCAAGGGGACCGGCCCGGAGGTGGCCAAGAACAAGCTCGCCGTGGTCGAGTACACGGCGGTCAACTGGACCGGCAAGGCGCTCAGCAGCTCGTGGCAGAAGGACGAGAAGGGCGTGCGCCAGGGTCCGCAGGGCGTCCCGATCGGCGGTGCCCAGCCGAGCCCGTTCGACCTGCTGGTGGGCATCCCCGCCGGCAGCCGGGTCCTGTTGACGCTGCCCGCGCAGGACGGCACCGACGCCACCAAGGAGAGCGTCGCCGTGGTCATCGACGTCCTCGGCGTGCACGGACCCGCGAAGGGGGACGGCAAGTGACCGACAAGCCCGAGATCGACTTCCCCGAAGGGCCGCCGCCCGGCGACCTCGAGATCACCGACCTCGCCGTCGGCGACGGTGCCGAGGCGACCGCAGGCAGCACGGCGGTCGTGCACTACGTCGGTGTCGCGTACTCCAGCGGCGAGGAGTTCGACGCGTCCTGGAACCGGGGTCAGAGCTTCGCGTTCCCGCTCGGTGCCGGCAACGTCATCGCCGGCTGGGACCGCGGCGTCGTCGGCATGAAGGTCGGCGGCCGCCGACGCCTGGTCATCCCGCCGGAGCTCGGCTACGGCGACCGCGGCGCCGGCTCGGTCATCGGACCGGGGGAGACCCTGATCTTCGTCGTCGACCTCCTCGACGTCCGCTGAGCCCCTCCCCGGCGGCCGGCGTGATCGTTTCGGAGAAGCGCGGACCGGTGAGGGACAGGTAGGTTCTCGGGACATGTCCGCGCACAAGACGGAGCGGCTGCTCAACCTCGTCATCTGCCTCCTGTCGACCCGCCAGTTCCTGGCCAAGGAGCAGATCCGCACCGCCGTGCCCCAGTACGCCGAGTGCCCCTCCGACGAGGCCTTCGACCGCATGTTCGAGCGGGACAAGGAAGAGCTCCGGGACATGGGCATCCCGCTCGAGACCGGCGGGAACGACGCCTGGTTCGACGACGAGGTCGGCTACCGGGTCGACCGGGCTGCCTACGCGCTGCCCGAGGTGTCCTTCACCCCCGACGAGCTGGCCGTGCTCGGCCTCGCGTCGCGCGTATGGCAGCAGGCCAGCCTGGCCGCACCCGCCTCCCGGGCGGTCCTCAAGCTCAAGGCCGCGGGCGTGGAGCCCGACCTGGGCAGCCTGGTCGGCATCGAGCCCCGGGTCCGGACCAGCGAGCCGGCCTTCGAGCCGGTCTACGCCGCGGTGCGGGACCGGCGCCCGATCCGGTTCCCGTACCGCACACCCGGCCAGGCCGGCGTCACCGAGCGGCACCTCGAGCCGTGGGGCATCGTGTCGCGGCACGGACGCTGGTACGTCGTGGGGCACGACCTGATGCGCGGCGCCACCCGGGTCTTCCGCCTCTCCCGGGTCGCCGGACCGGTGCGCGCGGTGGGTCGCCCCGGCGACGTGCAGGTCCCCGTGGGCATCGACCTGCGGGCCCAGGTGGCCAGCCTGGTGCCACCACGGGCCAACGCCGAGGCCAGGGTCTGCGCCCGCCCCGGCTCGGGGCTCCGCCTGCGGCGCCGGGCGACGGCCACCCGCTCCGGTGCGGGCACCGGCGGCTGGGACGAGCTGACCGTGCCCTACAGCGACCTCGAGGTGCTGGCCGAGGAGATCGCGGGCTTCGGCGCGGACGTCACCGCCATGGCGCCGCCGGAGCTGCGGGACGCGGTGATCCGGCGCCTGCGCGGCGTGCTGGAGTCCGCGGCCGAGGTCGGGCCGGACGTCGTGGAGGTGGCCCCGTGACCGCGGCCGCCACCGACCGGCTGTCCCGGCTGCTCGCGCTGGTGCCGTACCTGGTCAGCCGGCAGGGCATCCCGCTGGCCGAGGCCGCCGCCGAGTTCGACATCTCGCAGGCCCAGCTGGTCAAGGACCTGGAGCTGCTCTTCGTCTGCGGGACCCCGGGCCACCTGCCGGACGACCTGATCGACGTCGACTGGGACGACGGGAACGTCTTCCTCAGCAACGCCGACGCGATCGCCCGGCCGCTGCGGCTGGACGTCGACGAGGCGCTGGCCCTGCTGGTGGGGCTGCGGGCGCTGACCGACGTACCCGGGCTGCACGACCGCGACGCCCTGCAGCGCACGCTGCTCAAGCTCGAGGCGGCAGCGGGGGAGTCCGCGGTCGTCAGCAGCCAGGTCCGGGTCGAGGTAGAGGCCCAGGGCCCGCTGGCCGAGGTCCGCCGCGCCCTGGCCGAGGGGCGCCGCGTACACCTGTCCTACTTCGTGCCGGCCCGGGACGAGACCACCGAACGTGACGTCGACCCGATGCGGGTGCTCCTGGTCGACGACCACTGGTACCTCGAGGGCTGGTGCCGGCGGGCCGAGGACGTCCGGCTGTTCCGGCTCGACCGGGTCGACGCCATCACGCTCCTGGACCTGCCGGCCGAGGTGCCGCCGGCCGCCACCGAGCGGGACCTGGCGGAGGGCCTGTTCATCGCCAGCCCGGACGACATCCCGGTGACCCTGGAGCTGGCCCCGGCGGCCCACTGGGTCGCCGACTACTACGCGGTGGACCAGGTCGACCAGCTCGGCGGGGACCTCCTGCTCGTGCGGCTCCGGGTGGCCGACGACGCCTGGCTCCGGCAGCTCGCCCTGCGCCTGGGCGGAGCGCTGCGGGTGCTCGACCCGCCCGAGCTGGCCGACGACGTGGCGGCCGCCGCCCGGAGCGCCCTGGCCGCCTACTCCGCCGCCTGACCCGATCGGGGTCACCCGGATGGACCTGTGACTGTCCGTCTGGCCCCTCTCTGTGGTGCGACCGGACCATTCTGCTCAAGCGTTCGCGGAACCCTGCCGAACATCTCGTTAACGCTCCGAGAAGGAGCCCGGCAGGGAGGTAAGCGGAGATGACCACCATCAAGACCTCGTGCCCCGTGTGCGGGGACGTGGAGCTCACTCCCGCCCAGATGCGCCTGGTCGTCTGCTCCCGCTCCGAGTGGTCCTTCTACGCCTTCCTGTGCGGCACCTGCCAGGACGAGATCCGCAAGCCCGCCGACGACGAGGTCGTCACCCTCCTGGTGTCCGGTGGCGTGGTCGCCGAGCAGTGGCTGATCCCGGCCGAGGCGCTCGAGGAGCACCACGGTGCCACCATCACGTACGACGACGTGCTGGACTTCGCCCTCACGCTGGACCGGGTCGACCTGCTCGCCGCGATGATCACCCCTCGCGTCCAGGCCTGACCACACCCTCCGTCGCACCACCCGGTAGCCTCCAGCGGTGCTCTGGGTACTCGTCTGGCTGGTCCTGCTGCTCGCCGCCGCGGGCGCCTTCTTCCTGCTCGGACGCCACCTGTGGCGCACGGCCCGAGCGCTGACCCGCGAGCTGGGCGTCGCCACCGACCGGCTCACCGAGGTCACCGACCGGCTGGCCGAGCTCAGCGACCCCCGGCTCCCCGGCGAGACAAACCGTCGGTGAATGCTGTCTGGTGGACGTAGCATCGATCCCGACGCCACACACGAGGAGAGCACATGTCGAACTTCAAGGGCTGGGAAATCATCATCGTTCTTGCCCTCCTGCTGCTGCTCTTCGGCGCCAAGCGGCTGCCGGACGCCGCGCGCGGGCTGGGCCGGTCGCTGCGGATCTTCAAGGCCGAGACCAAGGGCCTGCGGGACGACGACGACGACCGTGAGTCGCGCTCTGACCACGCGGAGCGCAGCGACGTCCGACCGGCTCCCCGCGTGCTGCCCGGGACCGTCGAGGACCGCGACCAAGGCACCCCTCGGGCCACCGAGCAGCAGACCGAACGCTGACCCGCTCAACCACGGGCGTTCGGTCAGCGGGTAGCACGGTCACGTGACCTCGTTCGCGATGCGCAGGCGCCGTTCGGGCAGCGGGCGCAATCCCGAGGGCCGGATGCCCTTGATGGAGCACCTGCGTGAGCTGCGCCGGCGAGTGTTCTGGTCGATGGTCGCGCTGGTCCCGGGGGTGACCCTGGGGTGGATCTACTACGACACGCTGATCCGTTGGCTGTCGGCGCCGATCTGCGATGTCCAGGTGTCGAACAACGTCGGTGGCGGTAGCTGCGGGCCGCTGGTGATCAACGGCCTGCTGGGTCCGTTCAACCTGCAGGTCAAGGTCGCTCTGGTGGCCGGGGTGTTTCTGGCCAGCCCGGTCTGGCTGTACCACCTGTGGGCGTTCGTCACCCCGGGGCTGCACCGCAACGAGCGCCGGTGGACGGTGGGGTTCCTGGTCACCGGGATCCCGCTGTTCTTCGTCGGCGCGGCGGTCTGCTACTGGATCCTGCCGCGGGCCACCAAGCTGCTGCTCGGGTTCACCCCCGACCAGGTCGGCAGCATCGTGGACTTCAACGAGTTCCTGTCGATCGTGATGCGGCTGATGCTGGTCTTCGGGCTGGCCTTCGAGGTCCCGGTGTTCATCGTGCTGCTCAACCTGGCCGGCATCCTGCCGGCCCGGCGGCTGGCCGGCTGGTGGCGCCAGATCGTGTTCGGCGTGTTCGTCTTCGCCGCCGTCGCCACCCCCACCGGCGACCCGTTCACGATGACCGCCCTGGCGCTGCCGCTGTGCCTGCTGATCCTGGTCGCCTACGTCTTCTGCCGGGTCCACGACGGCCGCCGCGGCCGCCCCGACATCGAGTACGACGACCTGGCCGACGAC
This sequence comes from uncultured Actinomycetota bacterium, assembly GCA_963728425.1. GTDB lineage: Bacteria > Actinomycetota > Actinomycetes > JACCUZ01 > JACCUZ01 > JAVEDA01. Next base: position 92,881 of record CAVSKC010000014.1, on the reverse strand, counting down.
GAGACCAGTCCCCTCGACACCCGGCCGAGCCGGCTCGACGACGAGTAGGCCCCCGGTCGGTACGCTCGCGCGGTGACGCGCCGCATCGCCCTGCTGGTCAACCCCACGTCCGGCAAGGGACGAGGCGGACGGCTTCTCCAGCCGGTCGCAGAACGGCTGCGCAGCAGTGGCATCGACGTCGACGTCGTGACGGGTCGGGACGCCGACGAGGCCTTCGACCGGGTGCGGAACCGGGTGGCCGCCGGGGTCGACGGTGTCGTGGCGGTGGGCGGTGACGGGCTGGTCAACATCTCGCTGCAGGTGGTCGCCGGCACCGACGTACCGCTGGGTGTCGTCCCCGCGGGCACCGGCAACGACATTGCGCGGGCACTCGGCCTCAGCCTGGACGACCCGGTCGCCGCCGTGGACCTCGTCGTGCGCGGCACGACCCGCGCGGTCGACCTCGGCCGGGCCAACGGCCGGTGGTTCGCGGGGGTGCTCGGCTCGGGGTTCGACTCGATGGTCAACGAGCGGGCCAACCGGATGTCCTGGCCGAGCGGCCGGAGCCGCTACAACCTGGCCATCCTCGCCGAGCTGCGCACCTTCCGGCCGGTGCCGTACGAGCTCGTCCTGGACGGCGAGCCGTGGACGACCGAGGCGATGCTGGTGGCCGTCGGCAACGGGCCGTCGTACGGCGGGGGGATGCGGGTCTGCCCGGACGCCCGGCTCGACGACGGGCTGCTCGACATCACGGTGCTCGGGCCGATCTCCAAGCCGGAGTTCCTGCGGGTGTTCCCCACGGTCTACAAGGGCACCCACGTCCGGCACCCGGCGGTGACCGTGCGCCGGGCCCGGCAGGTGACCCTGACCTCACCGGGTGTCACCGCCTATGCCGACGGCGAGCGGGTGTCCGTGCTTCCGGTCACCTGTGACGTGGTGCCCGACGGGATGCGTGTCTTCGCCCCGCACGGCACGAGCGGGGATCGACCGGCCGGCACGTAGATTGAGGTGCATGGCATCTCCCGCGCAGCGGTACGCCGACGCGCGCCGGCGCCAGGCGACCGCCAGCTCCCACCTCGCGTCCTTCGCCGCGCTGTACCCGTTCGGGCTCGACCCGTTCCAGGTGCGCGCCTGCGAGGCGCTCGAGTCCGGCGGCGGCGTGCTGGTGGCTGCCCCGACCGGCGCCGGCAAGACCGTCGTGGGCGAGTTCGCCGTGCACCTCGCCCTCGCCGAGGGACGCAAGTGCTTCTACACGACCCCCATCAAGGCCCTGTCCAACCAGAAATACGCCGACCTGGTGGCTCGCTACGGCGCCGACCAGGTGGGGCTGCTCACCGGCGACAACAGTGTCAACGGCGAGGCACCGGTGGTCGTGATGACCACCGAGGTGCTCCGCAACATGCTGTACGCCGGCAGCGGCACCCTCGGCGGTCTCGGCTACGTCGTGATGGACGAGGTGCACTACCTGTCCGACCGGTTCCGCGGAGCGGTCTGGGAGGAGGTCATCATCCACCTGCCCGCCTCGGTGGCGCTGGTGTCCCTGTCGGCGACGGTGAGCAACGCGGAGGAGTTCGGCGACTGGCTCGTGACGGTGCGCGGCGACACCGAGGTGGTGGTCGAGGAGCACCGGCCGGTCCCGCTGTGGCAGCACGTGATGGCCAACGGCCGGCTCTGGGACCTGTTCGTCGAGGACCGCAGCGCCAAGGACGGCACGGCCAAGGTCAACCCCGAGCTGGTGCGGCTGTCCCGCGAGCAGGACCGGTTCGCCCGGTCGGCAGCGCAGCGACCGTCGCGGGGCGGCCGACGTCCCCGCGGGGTCCGCGGGCCGAGCCGGGTCGACGTGCTCGAGCGGCTGGACGCCGAGGGGCTGCTGCCGGCGATCACGTTCATCTTCAGCCGGGCCGGCTGCGACGCAGCCGTGCGGCAGTGCCTGCACGCGGGTCTGCGGCTGCTCACCCCCGAGGAGCGGGCCGACGTCCGGTCCTTCGTCGAGGCCCGGTGCGCCGACATCCCGCCCGAGGACCTGCACGTGCTCGGCTACCACGAGTGGCTCGAGGGGCTCGAGCGCGGGATCGCGGCGCACCACGCCGGCATGCTGCCGACCTTCAAGGAGGTCGTGGAGCAGCTGTTCGTGCGCGGTCTCGTGAAGGCGGTCTTCGCCACCGAGACGCTGGCCCTGGGCATCAACATGCCGGCCCGGTCGGTGGTGCTGGAACGGCTGGTGAAGTGGAACGGCGAGAGTCACGCCGACGTGACGCCGGGGGAGTACACCCAGCTGACCGGGCGGGCCGGCCGACGTGGCATCGACGTCGAGGGTCACGCGGTGGTGGTCTGGGCGCCGGGGCTCGAGCCGGCCGCGCTGGGCGGGCTCGCCTCGACCCGGACCTATCCGCTGCGGTCCAGCTTCCGGCCGTCGTACAACATGGCGGTCAACCTGGTGGGGCAGGTCGGCCGGGCTCGGGCCCGCGACCTGCTGCAGTCGTCGTTCGCGCAGTTCCAGGCCGACCGGGCGGTGGTGGGCCTCGCTCGCCAGGTGGCCCGCAACGAGGAGGCGCTCGAGGGCTACCGCGAGGCCATGACCTGCCACCTCGGCGACTTCGAGGAGTACGCCGAGCTGCGTCGGGCCATCGCCGACCGGGAGGCGGGACTGTCGCGCAGCGGCGCGGCGAACCGACGGGCGCAGGCAGCCGCCTCGTTGGAAGCGCTGCGACCCGGTGACGTCATCCAGGTTCCGGCCGGCCGTCGCGGCGGCCTGGCGGTGGTCCTCGACCCCGGCGCGACGACCAGCGCGGACGGGCCGCGGCCCACGGTGCTCACCGCCGAGCGCCAGGTTCGCCGCCTCTCGCTGGCCGACTTCCCGGTGCCGGTCGAGGCTCTCCACCGGCTGCGGATCCCGAAGACCTTCAACCCGCGCAGCCCCGCCTCGCGCCGCGACCTGGCGTCCACCCTGCGCGGCACCGGGTTGGCCGACCGCCCGCCGGGCCGAGCCCGGCCGCCCCGGTCCGCGGCCGCCGACGACTCCGAGCTGGTGAGCCTGCGGGCCGCGCTGCGCGCGCACCCGTGCCACGGCTGCGCGGAGCGCGAGGACCACGCCCGCTGGGGCGAGCGGTTCCACCGGCTGCGCCGCGAGACCGACAACCTGTCCCGCCGGGTGCGCGAGCGCACCCACACGATCGCCCGGACCTTCGACCGGATCTGCGACCTGCTCGAGGAGCTGGGCTACCTGCACGGCGACGAGGTGACCCAGACCGGCCGGGCTCTCGGCGTGCTCTACACCGAGCTCGACCTGCTGACAGCTGAGTGCCTGCGTGAGGGCGTCTGGCAGGACCTCACCCCGGCCGAGCTCGCCGCCGCAGTGGCGCCGCTCGTCTACGAGTCGCGCCGGGACGACGACACCGGGCCGCCGCAGCTGCCGGCCGGCCGGACCCGCGAGGTGCTCGCCGAGACCCTGCGTCGTTGGGGCGCCCTGGAGGAGCGGGAGCGGGCGCACCGCCTCACCCCGGCCCGGGAGCCGGACCTGCGGTTCTCCTGGGCGACCTACCGGTGGGCCTCCGGGCAGCCGCTGGACGCGGTGCTCCGGGACGCCGACCTCGCGCCCGGAGACTTCGTCCGCTGGACCAAGCAGGTGGTCGACCTGCTCGGCCAGCTAGCCGACGCCGGTCGGCTCGAGCCCGGCGCGGAGAGCGTGGGCGTCGCCGCGCGCAAGGCGGCCGACCTGCTGCGCCGGGGTGTGGTGGCCTACTCCTCGGTGGCCTGACCGACTGTCGGTCGCACGTTCTACCGTGAGAGTCGTGCTGGAGACCGCGGCCGAGACCGCTGCGCTGCAGGAGCTGCTGGACCGCTCGCTGTCCACGTCGACCGAGCACCTGCGCAGCATCATCAACCAGGACCGCGTGCTCACCGCGGCCGACCTGGTGGCGCTCCTGACCGGCATGAAGGTGCTCGCGGTCGCGACGGTGACCGCCCACGGGGAACCGCGGATCAGTGCACTGGACGGCCACTTCCTGCACGCCAGCTGGAGCTTCAGCACCAGCGGCACGGCCGCCAAGGCCCGGCACCTGCGCGACCGGCCCGCAGTGAGCGTCGCCCACGTCGACGGCGAGGAGATGGCCGTCTTCAGCCACGGCAAGGCGGAACGGATGAAGGAGTCCGACCCGGACTGGGACGAGACCCTCGGCCACTGGACCGCGCACTACGGCAGCTCACCGCTGGAGTGGGGCGACGAGATATGCATGTACCGCTACCGCCCGCACTGGATGGTCGGATACGCCGCCAGCCGCTCCGGCCTGCTCGCGAAGCGCGGCATTGCGACCTGACCGCGGCGCTCAGTACTTCGGCTGCACCTCGGTGAAGGCCGACAGCACCCGGTTGAGCGGGCTGTCCAGCCCCCAGCGCTGGGACAGCTCGACCAGCCGGTCCGGGTCGCGCGGCGTGGCCCGGATGCCGTCGTCGTACGCCGGCAGCGGCACGTCGCCGACCACCGCGACGACCTTCGGGGCCACCGCCAGGTAGTCCCGGGACGCGGCCAGCTTGGCGCGCGCACCCGCCGGCATCGCGGTGTCACCGGCATCCAGGGCCTCGAGCAGCGCCGTCAGCGAGCCGTACTTCGTGATCAGCGCGGCCGCGGTCTTGTCGCCGACCCCGGCAACACCGGGCAGCCCGTCGCTGGGGTCGCCACGGAGGGTGGCGAAGTCGGCGTAGGAGCGACCCGGGATGCCGTACTTGGCGGCCACCCAGGCCTCGTCGACGACGTCGGCCCGGCCCACGCCGCGCGCGGTGTACAGCAACCGCACCGCACGGGAGTCGTCGACCAGCTGGAACAGGTCGCGGTCGCCGGTCACGATGTCGACCGGACCCGGGTCGCGGATCGCGAGGGTCCCGATCACGTCGTCAGCCTCGTACCCCTCGACCCCGAAGCACGCGACGCCCAGCGCCTCGAGCACGTCCTCGATGATGGCTACCTGCGGGGACAGCGCGTCGGGGACCTCCTCCTCGTGGCCGGTGGCCACCCGATGCGCCTTGTACGACGGCAGCGCGTCGACGCGGAAGGCGGGACGCCAGTCGGCGTCCATGGCCGCGACGAGTCGCCGCGGCTTGCGGTCGCCGACCAGGCGGGCGATGAAGTCGAGCAGGCCGCGGACGGCATTGATCGGGGAGCCGTCCGGCGCCGTCATCGTGTCGGGCACGCCGAAGAAGGCCCGGAAGTAGAGCGAGGGGGTGTCGAGCAGCAGCAGCTTGCCGGGGTCCGCGGTCACGGGTGCGAGCCTGCCAGATTGGGCCCACGGGCGGCGCAGACCGCGCGCCGGCGTACGTCTAGATTGGGTCCATGACAGCCCACCTCACCTCGCCCGACCGTGTGTCACACGCCCAGAAGGCCGCCGCCGGCGCCGGGGTCGACGCCCTGCTGGTGACGCCCGGCCCGGACCTGCGCTGGCTGACCGGCTACGACGCGCTGCCGCTGGAGCGGCTCACCTGCCTGGTCCTGCCCGCCGACGGGCCGGCGTTCATGCTGGCGCCCGGCCTCGAGGTGCCGGCGGTGCTCGCGTCGCCGGTCCGCGACCTGGACGTCGAGGTGGTGGGCTGGGGCGAGACCGACGACCCGTACGCCGTGATCGCCGCCCGGCTGGGCTCGCCGGCCCGGGTGGCGCTGGCCAACCGGATGTGGGCCGAGCAGGTGCTGCGGATGCGCGCGGCCCTCCCCGGCGCCGAGCAGTCCCTGGCGTCGGGCGTCATCGGCGAGCTGCGGATGCGCAAGAGTCCCGAGGAGGTCGACGCACTGCGCCGGGCCGGGCAGGCGATCGACCGGGTGCACGCCCGGATGGCCGAGTTCCTGCGGCCCGGCCGCACCGAGCGCGAGGCGGGTCGCGACATCGCGGCCGCCATCCTGGACGAGGGCCACGCGACGGTCGACTTCGTCATCGTCGGGTCCGGTCCCAACGGGGCGTCGCCGCACCACGAGGTCGGCGACCGGGTGCTCGAGGCCGGCGACCCGGTGGTGGTCGACATCGGCGGCACCACGCCGGAGGGCTACTGCTCGGACTGCACCCGGATGTACACCCTCGGCGAGCCACCGGCGGAGTTCACCGACTACTTCGCCGTGCTGCACGAGGCGCAGCTGGCCGCCTGCGCGCAGGCCCGCCCGGGAGTCACCGCCGAGTCGGTCGACGCCGCGGCCCGGGACGTGATCGCGGCCGCCGGCTACGGAGATGCCTTCGTGCACCGCACCGGTCACGGCATCGGGGTCGAGACCCACGAGGAGCCCTACATCGTCGAGGGCAATGCCACGGTGCTGGAGGCGGGGATGGCCTTCTCGATCGAGCCGGGCATCTACCTGTCCGGCCGGCACGGTGCCCGGATCGAGGACATCGTCGTGGCAACGCCGGACGGCATCGAGCGGCTGAACGTCACCGACCGGCAGTACGTCGACCTGGGAGCCTGAGCCATGCCCGTGCAGCGTCACCTGCCCACCGAGGAGGCCACCGAGCTGCTCGCCCTGACCCGCGAGCTGATCCGCGAGGAGCTGGCGCCGCGGGCCGCCCAGGACGAGGCCGACAGCCGGTTCCCGCGCGAGGTGTTCCGGACCCTGGGCAAGGCCGGCCTGCTCGGCCTGCCCTACTCCGAGGAGCACGGCGGCGGGGGCCAGCCCTACGAGGTCTACCTGCAGGTCGTCGAGGAGCTCGCGACGGTCTGGGCCACGGTGGCCGAGGGCGTCAGCGTGCACACGCTGGCCTGCTTCCCGCTGGCCGAGTACGGCACCGACGAGCAGCGGGCCCGGTGGCTGCCGGACCTCGTGGGTGGTGAGCTGCTGGGCGGCTACTGCCTGTCGGAGGCCCAGTCCGGCTCGGACGCGGCCGCCATGATCACCCGCGCGGTCCGCGACGGCGACGACTATGTGGTGAACGGCACCAAGGCGTGGATCACCCACGGCGGCGAGGCGGACTTCTACACCCTGCTCTGCCGCACCTCGGACGACGGGGCGCGGGGCATCTCCTGCATGCTGGTCGACGCCTCGACGCCCGGGGTGTCCGCGGCCGAGCCGGAGCACAAGATGGGCTTCACCGGCTCGACGACCGCCCAGGTCCGCTACGACGACGCCCGGATCGGCGCCGACCGGCTGCTGGGTGCCGAAGGGCAGGGGTTCAAGATCGCGCTGGCCGCGCTGGACGGCGGCCGGCTGGGTATCGCGGCCTGCGCCGTCGGCCTCGCCCAGGGCGCCCTGGACACGGCCCTGGCCTGGGCCCAGGAGCGCCGCCAGTTCGGCCGCACCCTGGTCGAGTTCCAGGGTCTTGCCTTCATGCTGGCCGACATGGCCACCGGCGTGGAGGCCGGCCGGGCGCTGTACCTCGACGCGGCTCGCCGCCGGGACCGGGGCGAGCCGTTCGGCCAGCAGGCTGCCATGGCCAAGCTGTTCTGTACCGACATGGCGATGCGGGTCACGACCGACGCGGTGCAGGTGCTCGGCGGCTACGGCTACGTCTCCGACTTCCCGGTCGAGCGCTACCTGCGCGAGGCCAAGGCGTTGCAGATCGTCGAGGGCACCAACCAGGTGCAGCGCATGGTGATCGCCCGCCACCTCACCCGGTGGTCGCAGGCCGATCGACCCCGGTCGCCACACTCGGCGTCTGGCCCAGGCTCAAGACGGCCGGGTTACCTGTCGATGGTTCCCCTGCGCCGCCGTCCTGGCGGCGTGTTCGGGACACGGTGATCCACGTTGCCCTCACCGACCCATACTCCCTCGGGGGAGCGTGGGCACGGAGGAAAGATCGGTCGCCTAGGCGACGTGGGGAGTGAGTGGCGAGACCGGCTCGTACGTCGAGCCGTACCGGCGCAAGCCGGGACGGCACCTCGGACGGGAGAGCTCGATGCGCACGGTCCTGTGCAGCACAACGGCAGGGCGAGGAGCCTTCCTGCTGGCCCTGGTGGCCGGCACGGTGGGCGGCAGCACCTTCGCCCAGCCCGCCTCGGCAGCGGACGCCTCCGCTGCGGGCGGCGGCACGCATGCACGTCATGCGAGCCACCACCGCAGCCACGGCGCAGCCACCGGGTCGGGAGCAGTCCTCGGTCCTGCCGTGAAGTACGTCCGCCATGCGGACGGCACGATCAGCGAGGTCCGCTGACGCGGCTCACGCACCACCGCGGCCGCCGCGGCGGCGCCCTCCCCGGCGCTGCTGCGGCGGCCGCGGTCCTGTCCGGTGACCGGGCCACGCCGTACGGTGTCCCGCGTGGAGGACATCGACCGCCAGATCGTCGGCCTGCTGGGCGGCGACGGCCGCATGAGCTACACCGACCTGGGCCGGGCCACCGGACTGTCCACCTCTGCTGTGCACCAACGGGTCCGCCGGCTGGAGCAGCGGGGTGTGATCCGCGGCTACGCGGCGGTCATCGACGCGGAGGCTGTGGGGCTGCCGTTGACCGCGTTCATCTCGATCCGGCCGATCGACCCCAGCGCCCCGGACGACGCACCCGAGCGGCTGCGCGCGCTGGCCGAGATCGAGGCCTGCCACTCGGTCGCGGGCGAGGAGAGCTACATCCTCAAGGTCCGGGTCCGGGCCCCGTCCGAGCTGGAGACGCTGCTGGCCCGGATCCGGGCCGAGGCGAACGTCTCCACCCGCACCACGATCGTCCTGAGCACTCCCTACGAGCAAAGGCCGCTGGACGTCTGAGCGTGGGCCGGTCAAGTTCGCCTCCGGATAGCGCAAGACACGCGCGCCCGACTTGTGCTCCGGCGGGGGTTTAGGGATTAATTCTCCTTGGCTGGGGGAAGGCTTGAGGCCGCACGGGGGAGGACCTGTCCCCTGCCGAAGGACCTCGCGTGCTGATTCGCTCTGTTCGCCCTGCCCTGATGTCCCTGCTAGCCCTCACCCTGGTCGGCTCCAGCGCCCTGATAGGCGCCGCGCCCGCCGGCGCCACGACCACCCGCGCGACGCGGATGGTCGAGAAGATCAACACCGCCCGCGCCAACCACGGCCTCCCGCCGCTGCGCACCAGCCCCGACCTGATGGCCGCCGCGCGGACCCACTCCGGCGCCATGTCCGGCCAGGGGCTGCTGTTCCACACAGCCTCGTTCTCGTCGCTGTGCTGCTGGAACGCCATCGCCGAGAACGTCGGCATGGGCTACAGCGTCCGGGACCTGCACCGTGCCTTCATGCACTCAGCACCCCACCGGGCCAACATCCTGGACCGGCGGATGGAGCAGGTGGGCGTCGGCTTCGTGTCGGTCAACGGCCAGTTGTGGGTGACGGAGGTCTTCCGCAGCCGGGCCTGACCTCTCCGGCTGACCCCTCTGACGGTTCGGGCCCTTGCCAGCCCGTTCTGGTCATTGACAGGCGCCCCGTGGCGTAGTCCAGTGTCACCACGACCGCCGACCGTCATGGGGACGGTGGGGCCTGCCCAGGAGCCGCCGCATGAGCAAGGACCTGTACATCCAGCGGCTGCGCGCCGTCCCGCTGTTCTCCACGCTGGCCAAGCGTGAGCTGGACCTGATCGTGCGCCAGGCCGACCACCTGCGTTACCCCGCCCGCTACCGGGTCGTCCGGGAGGGAACACCCGGCGAAGAGTTCTGGATGGTCATCGAGGGCGAGCTCGCGGTCACCCGCGGCGGCGTCGAGGTGGCCACGCTCGGCCCGGGCGACTACTTCGGCGAGCTGGCCGTCATCGACCCGGCGCCGCGGGACGCCTCGGTGGTCGCGACGACCCCCGTCGAGCTGATGGTGATCGGCCGGCGTCGGTTCTGGGCGACCGTCGAGGCCAGCCCGGCTCTCATGCGCAAGTTGATGATCGGACTGGCCCGGCGTCTCCACGAGGCTGACCGCCGCGAGATCGACCTCCGCACGTCGCGCAGCCTCAGCGACGCCTGAACTAGCCGGTGAGCTGGGCCGCGGCTGCCGTGCGTGACGCCTCGGCGGCCAGGTGTGCCGCGTCGTGGTCGACCGACGGGCCGTGCTCGCGCCACCATGCCTGCCCGGCCTCGGGCAGGATGTGGATCGGGTCGTAGTACTCGTAGCGCCGGGACAGCGCCTCCGGGTCGGTGGTCTCGATACCGGTGCGGTAGTTCTTCGTCCAGTACGAGATGCCCCGCTCCTCGTCGTACTCCTCGATCTGGTGCACCCAGCGCTTCCCGACGAACGGCACGTCGCAGATGATCCGCGGAGTGGCGAAGCCAGGCAGGTAGCCCATGATGCCGTGCTGGAGCCGCTGGGCCTCCTTGACCGACACCCGCCAGTGCTCCGAGAACGGGATCATGTCGCACATGTAGAAGTAGTAGGGCATGATCCCGGCGCCGTCGAGCAGCGCGAAGCACAGGTCGAGCAACTCGGTCGTGGACGCGTTGACCCCGTGCATGAGGACGCCCTGGTTGCGGACGTCGCGGACGCCGGCCTCGATCATCGCCCTGGTCGCGTCGGCCACCAGCGGCGTCACCGAGGCGGCGTTGTTCACGTGGGTGTGGATCGCCAGGTGCACGCCTCGGGCCCGCGCCACGGTTGACAGGCGCTCCATACCGGCCCGGACGTCGTCCTGCAGCCAATGCTGCGGCAGGCCCATCAGCGCCTTGGTGGCCAGCCGGATGTCGCGGATGTTCTCGATGTCGAGCAACCGCGCGACGAAGGCCTCGAGGTTCTTGAACGGCATGTTCGCCACGTCACCGCCGGAGACCACGACGTCCCGGACGCCGGGGGAGCGGCGCAGGTAGTCGATCATCGCGTCGTAGCGGTCGACCGGCTTGAGGTCGAACTTCAGCTTGTCGATGACCGGCGTCGAGTTGCCGACCAGGTCCATCCGGGTGCAGTGCCCGCAGTACTGCGGGCAGGTCGGCAGCAGCTCGGCCAGCACCTTGGTCGGGTAGCGGTGGGTGAGGCCCTCGGCCACCCACATGTCGTGCTCGTGCAACGAGTCGCGAGTCGCGTGCGGGTGCGAGGGCCAGTCGGTGCGCCGGTCGGAGAACACCGGGAGCATGTAGTTGCGCACCGGGTCGGCGTAGAACGCCTCGGTCCACGTCTGGCCGTCGGCGGGGCCGGTCGGCACCATCGTGTTCATCATCTGCGGCGGCACCAGCATCGACATGGTGGCCCGCTCGGCCTGGTCCCGCTCGAGGTCGGCGTAGAACCGGTCCTCGACCAGGTCGCCCATCAGCGCCCGCAGCTGCTTGACGTTCTTCACGCAGTGCGCCCGCTGCCACTGCACGTTGGCCCATTCCTCGGCCGTGACGTCGGCGAAGCCGGGCAGCCGACGCCAGTCAGGCTCGACCAGCTCGTGGCGCCGGTAGGCGTACGGCTGCTCGAGCAGCTCGGCAGGGGTGGCGGTCACGAGTGGTGCTCCTCACGCAGGCGGCACGGTGGTCGGACGCGGGAACGGGGCGTGCTTCTCCCGGCGTATGGCCAGGGTACGGGAGATGTTGCGGTCATACCAACGCCACACCGTAGGATTTCCTCCCGACCGCCCCCTGACCGGAAGGACCGCCTCGTGACCACCTCGCCCGTGGGCCTGCACCGCGTGCTGGCCCCGGCCGGTTCCCTGCCGCAGGCCGCCGAGCGGCTGGACGCCTCCCCGGCGATCGGCCCGGACGAGGTGCGGCTGCGGGTGGAGCGGCTGAACCTCGACGCCGCGTCGTTCCGGCAGCTCGCCACCAAGCACGACGGGGACGGCGCGGCGGTACGCCGGGAGGTGCTCGAGATCGTCGCGGCTCGCGGCAAGATGCAGAACCCGGTCACGGGTTCCGGCGGCATGCTGGTCGGCGTCGTCGACGAGGTGGGGCCGGACTCGCCGCTCGGCCTGCGGCCCGGCGACCGGGTCGCCACCCTGGTGTCCCTGTCGCTGACGCCGTTGCTGATCACCGACGGCCTGGCCCGCTGGGACGGCCGCTCCGAGCAGGTCCCCGCCGAGGGCACGGCCATCCTGTTCGGCCGCTCGATCGCGGCCCGCATCCCCGACGACCTGCCCGGCGAGCTCGCGATGGCGGTCATGGACGTCTGCGGCGCGCCCGCGCTCACGGCCCGGGTGGTGTCGTCGTACCCGCCCGGGGCGCGGGTCGCGGTCATCGGCGGTGCGGGCAAGAGCGGGTCGATGTCGCTGGCGGCCGCCCATCGGGCCGGCGCCCGCACCGTCGGGATCGTCCCGGTCGAGCCCGAGGCCGCGCTGCTGCGCGAGGTCGGCCTGGCCGACGAGGTCGCCCTCGCCGACGCCCGGGACCCAGTGGCGGTGGCCACCGCGGTCGAGCGCGCGCTGGGTGCGCCGGCCGACGTCACCGTCGTGTGCGTCGACGTGCCCGGCTGCGAGCACGGCGCCGTGCTGTCGACCGCCGAGGGTGGCACGGTGATCTTCTTCTCGATGGCCACCTCGTTCTCGGCCGCGGCGCTGGGCGCCGAGGGGCTGGCCGCGGACGTGACCATGCTGATCGGGAACGGCTACGTCCCGGGCCACGCCGAGCTCGCGCTGGACCTGATGCGCACCGAGCCGGCCGTCCGCACCCTCTTCGAACGGCGGCTGACAGACTCGACCCGGTGACGGCAACCCTCTACCGCGACGGCCACGTCCGCAGCCCCGACCACCCGGCGGCGACCGCCCTGCTCGTGCGCGGCGGCGCGATCGCCTGGGTCGGCGACGACCCTGACCAACTCGTCGCCGACGTCGCCTACGAGGCCGACGAGGTGGTCGACCTGGCCGGCGCCCTGGTGACCGCGGCGTTCGTCGACGCGCACGTGCACGCCACCTCCACCGGGCTGGCCCTGACCGGGCTGGACCTCACCGGGTCGGCCAGCCTGGCCGACTGCCTGCGGCAGGTCGAGGACGCCGGCCGCCGGGCCCGCGGCGGCGTGGTGCTCGGCCACGGGTGGGACGAGACGACCTGGCCCGAGCACCGGGCACCGACCCGCCAGGAGCTCGACCGGGCGTCGTACGGGGGAGTGGTCTACCTGTCCCGGATCGACGTGCACTCCGCCGTGGTCTCCTCGGCGCTGCTCGCCGCGGTACCCGAGGTGCGGGGCCTGGACGGCTGGTCGGAGTCCGGGCACCTGACCCGGGAGGCCCATCACGTCGTACGCCGGGTGGCCCGCGAGTCGATCACCCCGGCCCAGCGGGAGGTGCTGCAGCGGGCCACCCGCGAGCACGCCGCAGCGCTGGGTGTCGGCCTGCTGCACGAGCTGTCCGGCCCGGACATCGCCGGCGCCGACGACCTCACCGCCTTCTTCGCCCTGTCCGCAGCCGAGCCCGGGCCCGAGGCCGTCGGCTACTGGGGCGAGGCAGCCAGCCTCGGCGGAGTCGCCCAGGCCAGGGAGCTGGGGGCGCTGGGCGCCGCCGGCGACCTGTTCGCCGACGGCTCGATCGGCTCGCACACCGCGTCCCTGCGCGACCCGTACGCCGACGCGCCGCACGCCGGGCACGGCTACCTGGACGCCGCGGCGGTCCGCGACCACGTCGTGGCGTGCACCGAGGCAGGCCTGCAGGCCGGCTTCCACGCGATCGGTGACGGCGCGCTGGACGCCGTGGTCGCGGGCTACGCCGAGGCGGCCGACCGGCTGGGCGCCGACCGGCTGCGGGCGGCCCGGCACCGTATCGAGCACGTCGAGATGGTGGCTCCGGAGCACCTGCCGCTCCTCGCCCGCCTCGGCGTGGTCGCGTCGGTGCAGCCGGCGTTCGACCGGCTCTGGGGCGGCGAGACGGGCATGTACGCCGAGCGGCTCGGGCTACCGCGGGCGCTGTCCCTGAACCCGTACGCGGCGATGGCAGCGGCAGGCATCGCGCTGGCACTCGGCTCCGACTCGCCGGTCACGCCCATCGACCCGTGGGGGAGCGTCCGTGCTGCCGTCCGGCACCGGACCCCCGGATCCGGGCTGGACCTGGTGGCCGCCTTCGACGCGCACACCCGCGGCGGCTGGTGGGCGGCGCGGCGGGACGCCGACGGCGTGGTGGCCACCGGGGCGCCCGCCACGTTCGCGGTCTGGGACGTCGACGAGCTCGACCCCGCGACCGGGCTGCCCCCGCTAGAGGCGGACGACGCGGCGCCGCGCTGCCGTCGCACGGTGGTGCGGGGGACGACGGTCTTCGACCGCGACGCATCGGGCTGAAACCGCGGCCGCGGTCGTGTCAACGTCGGGTGCGCGACGGCGTCTTGTGTGGTGAGCGCTCCGCCCTGTTCGCACCACCACCAGGAAAGAGACCCGCCATGCTCCGCAATCGCAATCTCATCTCCGCCGTCTTCGGCACGCTGCTCCTGGTCGTCATGGCGGGGCCCGCTCAGGCCGGTCCCGCCCCTCTTGACAACGGCAGCTCGTCCGGTGGCGGCACCACACCGGCACCGATCGGGTCCGGAAGCAGCCTGTGGACCTATGTCGGCTACGCCATGGCGGCACTGCTCGTCGTCGCGGTGATCGCGGCGACCGCAAAGATCGTCGCCCGGCACGCCGCCCATCAGGCACCGCACCCGGTCTGAGGCTTCCGGGAACATCGGGCGGGCCCTGTCAACGCAGGGCCCGCCCGCACGTCTGAACAGGCATGACCCGCACCCGGACGTACCCATTGACCGTTCTCATTGCCGCGGCCGCCGCGATGCTGGCCGGCATGTTCGGACGGCGCCGCGGACAGCGCGGCGGCCGCCCGCCGAAGGTCAGCAAGGCCGAGGTCACCGACGTCGTGGCGTCCCCGTCCGGCCTGCCGGTCGGCTTGCTGGAGGGCAAGGTGACCCGCACCTCCGGCGTCGTCGACGTCTCCAACGTCCGGCTCCTGGTCCGAGCCGACGGGACGGGAGCAGTCGGCTTCGGCGGTGGGTACGAAGGTGGCGGCAGCAAGGACGTCGAGTACGTCCGGCTTGGTCCCGGCTCTGTCGCGGTCAGCTACGACAGGACCGATCTGCGCCAACCCTCGGGCCCTGACCCTCGGGTTCACCGTCCAGGACCGTATGTTGACCATCGACGACCACGCAGCTGGACGGCTGCTTCACCAGCCCCGACCTTGCGGCCGACCTGGTCGGAGCCACGTTGCAGATCAACCCCCTGCCGCCCGGTCCGGCCGCCCCGGGCAACGGCTGAGCACAGACGTGCCATCGTGGAGCGTCAGGATCGACTCCGGTCACCGAGCTGAAGAAGCTGCCGTGACGAACCTGCAGGGACAACCCACGGGCGGCCCGAGCCCAGTGCCGCCACAGCCTGGACCCCGGACGCCTCGCTCGCCGAGCTGCCCAGCGGGCGTCTGCCGGGAGTGGTGGCCGTGTTCGAAGTGCACTACGCCCATCTCGTGCGGCTGGCCCGGCACCTCCTGGACGACCCCGCCGACGCCGAGGACGTGGTGATGGACGCGTTCGTCGGCCTCAGCCGGCGGTGGCAGCACGTCCGGCGGACCGAGGACGCGTTCTTCTACCTGCGCGCCAGCGTCGTGAACGGCAGCCGCAGTCGGCTCCGGAGGCTGAAGGTGGCCCGCGACCGCCGCCACACGCAGCTCGAACGCGACACCGCACCGGCCGATCAGGCAGCAATGGCGCACCTGGAGCAGGAGGCGGTGGTGGTGGCGCTGCGGTTGCTCCCACGCCGCCAGCGTGAGGTGCTCGTGCTGCGCTACTACGACGGGGCGTCCGAGGCAGAGATCGCCGACGCGCTCGGCATCTCGGTCGGCTCGGTGAAGACCCACGCCTCCCGCGGCCTGCACTCGGTCGCTGAGCACCTGGAGGGATCGGCATGACCACGGACGAGCTCGAGCGCGTCCTCGAAGCCACCCTGCACCGGCCGGACGACCAGCCGGTCGACCTCGGGCAGGGCCGGGCCGAGCTGGTCCGGCGGCTCGACCGGCAGCGCCGCACTCGCCGCACCGCGATCCTCGCCGCGGCAGCCGCCGTGCTCGCCATCGTGGCCGCAACGTCCTCGGTCGTCGCGCTGCATGACAACGACCGGCCGGTGCCGCCGACCCGGGTCACCCTGTCGCCATCCGGCCTGCCGGTCGGCTTGCTGGAGGGCAAGGTGACCCGCTCAGCGGGACACGTCGATGTCTCGACCTTCCGGCTCCAGGTCCGTGCCGACGGCACCGGCGCGCTGTCTCTTGGCGGTGGCATCGGAGGCTCCTTCGACCGCACCGGCGGCGGCTACCCGGTCGACATCGTCCGGCTCGGTCCCGGCCGCGCCGCCCTCTCGTACGCCGGGACGATCTGCGGGAGCGACCGGGCCCTCACCTTCCGCTTCATCGTGCAGGGCCACACCGTGACGGTGCTGGACGCCCAGTCGCCCGGCTGCCTGGTGAGCGAGGGCATCACCACCGACCTGCCCGGCACCCAGCTGCACGTGTCCCCGCTGCCGGACCTGGGCTGATCAGACGCCGGAGCTGTGCTCGTTGTAGCCGTCGGCCCGGGGCTGCCCGGATAGAGCCGCGATCCGGTCCATCACGGCGTCGGTGATCTCCCGCCGGGCCCGGCCCGGAGGGAGATGGGCGAAGTCAGCCGGGTCGACCGGCTCACCGAACCGGATCGCCACCCCCCGGTGCACCCGGGGGACCGTGGCCCCGATGGGCTGCATCCGGTCGGTGCCGACCACTCCGACGGGGACCACCCGGGCGCCCGTTGCCAGCGCCAGCCAGCCCACCCCGGTCCGGCCGCGGTAGAGCCGCCCGTCGCGGGACCGGGTGCCCTCCGGGTAGATCCCGAACGCGTCGCCCCGCTCGACCACGCCACGGGCCAGGTCGAGGGAGGCCTGGGCGTCCTGCTGCTGCTCGCGCTGGACCGGAACGGCCTCGAACGCGGCGAAGAACAACCGGCGTGGCCAGGTGGCGGGGGAGCGGCCCTCCCAGTACTCGGCCTTGGCGAGGAACACGACCTTCCGCGGCACCGCGACTGGGATCACGATGCTGTCGATGAACGAGAGGTGGTTGCTCGCCACGATCAGCGGCCCGGTGGACGGAATCCGCTCCCGGCCGTCGATGTGCGGCCGCCAGAGCAGCCAGAAGACGGTGAACACGACCCGCCGGGAGACCCGGTAGAACATCTGCGTGGCCCCTCTCAGCGCGGTCGTGGACTGCCGTCGGACGCTACGCCGCACGGCCGGCCGGCCGCGCACCGGTCCGAAGAACGGGCGCCGACCGGCGGCGTGAGACCGGCTGCGCGAGATCCCCTACGGGCTACGGCGCTCCTCGTCCGGGCTGGTGCTGTGCGGCACCGACGACCACCCGGTCGCCGACCTCGTCAGCGGCGGCAGCGGTGCGTAAGAGGCGCCGTCCAGGGCGGGCAGGTTGAACGCCTTGTCCCAGGCGTTGCGGCTGACGTAGAGGGCGAGCCAGGCGGCCGCCAGCTGGGACGCGGAATACTCCTCGCGGCCGTTGTACGCGTCCTCGCGGTTCGCGGTCGGCGGGTCGTAGCTGTAGGTCCGTCCGTCGCCAGTGCCGTTGTTGGCAACCAAGCTCTGCTGGCCGATCAGGTGCTGGCTCAGCGCGTCCCTGGCCGACCACGCGGCCATCGAGTCGAGGCCGTAGGCGTACGCGTGCGCGTCGAAGGAGATGAACGGCGCCCGGCGCACCTCGCCCCAGGTGGATCCCTGCGGGAAGTAGATGTCGTTGCTGCCGGGTCGGTAGATCGTGCCGCCGGGCGCTGCAAAAAGTGCACCGTCGACCGGCGACGGTGCACCGGCCGTGAACGACAGGGTTGTGAACGCGCCGTAGACCAGCGCACCGTTCTGCACGGCGGACGCCGGTGGGCGGCGGCCGGCCAGCCCGGCGAAGTCGAGGGCCCACCAGTTGTGCTGGATGTTGGTCATGTAGTCGGGGTGCAGGATGTGGTGGTTCTCCACCGTCCCGTCGTCGTAGGCATTGGCCCCGTCGAGGCGTGCGGCGAGGGTGACGCCGTTGACCACGGTCGGCGCGTTGATGTCCGACAGCCGGGAGTAGGCGGCCACCTCGAGGTCGACTGCCTTGCGCCGCCAGTTCGCGGCGTGCGGGTGCGTCGGCATCATCGACAGGGCAAGCTCGAGGGCCGCGCTGTTCCACGAGTCGTTCTCTGCTCTCGTGTCACCGCGGGAGACGACGGTGCCGGCCGCGTCGGCCCAGTACTCCACCGGGTGGGTGGTCTGGTCGTCCGCCTCGTAGGCCAGCATCTGGGCGACGTACTCCCGGGTCTGCGGGGTGAGCCGGTCCCAGATCAGCCAGGCGGCCTCGCCGGCCAGCGTCGCCCAGTGAGCGGTCTGGAAGCTCGCGCCCCAGCCACCCGGTGTCACGGCGACGTGCTCGCAGGCGATCGAGCGCACCAGGAAGTCGGTGTACCGGATCGCGTCCTCGCGGCTGCGCCCCGTCGCGCCATCGCTGTGTGCGCCCGTCCGGGCCGCGATAGCGGTGGTGAGCGCTGCCATCGCCGGTCGACGGATCGCGTACTCCTGCTCGGCAGGGGTGAACCGGGCCAGCAAGTCGGTGAACCGCTGCCCCCGCGACGGGAACCACTTCTCCAGGTACTGGGCATTGAGCAGGTAGCGCTCCGACTCCAGCAGCAGGGTGCGCAGCTGGAACACGGGGTCGCTCGCCACCGCCAGGTTGGCCGGGTCGTAGGGCAGCAGCTTGTCGAGCAGGAGGCTGGGGCGGACCAGCGGCGACACCTGGTCGCGGCGGGCGACGCCGGCGGCCGCGGTGGCACAGGCGGCACCGGTCGGGCCGGCTGGCGTGGTCCACGGCACAGCCACCATGCCGACCTCCCGCGGCACCGGCACCGAGCGACGGGTCACCGTGGAGCGCGCCTCGACCCGGCGCTGCTTGGCGGTCATTCGCTTCGTCGGCGTGAGGGACAGCCGGTCCCGCAGGAACCAGGTGCCCCCGCGCACCGCGCCGACCGTGTCCTTCGCGTCGCCGTTCCAGTCGCCGACGACCGCGCGGTCGGTGTTCTTCCCGAACGCGAACGTGTACGTCGGGCCGGCACTCTTCTTCAGCCGGGCCGGGGCCTGCAGAAGGAACCAGCGTGCGCCGCGTCGGACGCCCACGCCGTCCCGGCCGTCACCGTTCCAGTCCCCGGTGACCGGCGTGTCGGTCGGCCGCCCGAAGGCGAACCGGCGCCAGGTGGTGCCGGCCGACGGGAACCCGCGCAGCAGCCAGACGCCGCCACGGACCACACCGACGTCGGTGCGGCCGTCGCGGTTGAAGTCACCCACGACGGGCTTGTCGCCTGGCATGCCGAAGTCGAACTCGCGGCTGGGCACCGGAGCGGAGCCGACCATCGCGTCGTAGATGACCCAGTGGCCGTTGGTGAACACCGCCGGGGTGTACGCGCCGTCCCGGTTCCAGTCGCCCCAGAGCAGCGTCGAGCCCGGCGGCGTCGGCACGTTGAACCGCTGGTCGATGACTCCGTCGCCGGCCCGGACCCGGGCCGAGACGTGGGTCGGTCCCGCGAACGCCGGCACGCTGCGCAACGGGAACACCGGAGCCGTCGCGTTGCCGGGGGTCAGGGCACTCGGCATCGCCGGCGCCCCGGGGGCGGTCGCCGCGGCCACCGGTCCGCCGGCCAGGGCTCCGGCTGCGAGTGCCGCTGACACCAGCAGCACCAGCCCAGCACCGACGACCCGTCCTGACCTGCTCGTTGCTGCGTACGTCACCGTTCCCCGTCCCTGCCTGTGCTGTGCATGTGTCGACCTCGGCTTGCGGCGCGTCGGTGCAAACCGGGCATAACCCTGCCATGCCACCCACCGGACCGCCGGGAGTTCTCCTGAGAAGGATGGACCATCCAGGGCCTCCGGGTGTCACCCGACACGGCGGGGGAGGCCCACGCCTTGCCGGTACGGCACAATGACGGGAGGATCTCCGGCCGACGCACGTCGGGACGGGAGATCCTCCCTTGTCATCGGCTCGAGAGAGGCAGACGTCCGTGAGCACGGCACGCCCGGCGCGCACCGTCGGCAAGCTGGACCTCGACGCCGCGACCGTGCGTCGGGCCCGGTCGCTGGCCCGCGCGGCGGGCCGCCCGATCGTCCGGCTGGCCCGGACCCACACCACCGTGTCGGTCGAGCGGGCCGTGCTGCGGCTGGCCGGCCTGACCGGCGCCGACGCCGAGGGCATCCCCTGGGTCAACCGGCTGACGGACGCCGTGCGGGACCAGGCCGGGCTCGAGCAGGGGGTGGCGCTCCCGGTGTGGGACGCGCTGCGTCGCAGCGGAGACGGCGACCTGACCGCGCTCGCCCAGCGGGCCGCCACCGGCGGCGTCGAGCTGCGGGTCCCCGACGGCAGGGACGCCGAGCGGGCCCGGAAGGCCTCGGCCCGCGCGGTGGGCCGCGGCATCGCCACCATCGACCGGCGCCGGGCCGAGCGGGACCGGATGGTCGCCCGGATCGGCGACGCCCCGCGCCAGCCGTGGATCTACCTGATCGTCGCGACCGGCGACATCTACGAGGACATCCCGCAGGCGCAGGCGGCCGCTCGTGAGGGTGCCGACGTGATCGCGGTGATCCGGTCCACCGGCCAGTCGCTGCTGGACTACGTGCCCGACGGTGCGACCCGCGAGGGGTACGCCGGCACCTACGCCACGCAGGAGAACTTCCGGCTGATGCGCGCCGCGCTGGACGAGGTCTCCAAGGAGCTCGGGCGCTACGTCCGCCTGACCAACTACGCGTCCGGCCTGTGCATGCCCGAGATCGCCGCACTGGCCGGCCTCGAGCGGCTCGACATGATGCTCAACGACTCGATGTACGGGATCCTCTTCCGCGACATCAACCCGGTGCGGACCTTCGTGGACCAACGCTTCTCCCGACAGGTCCACGCCCGGGCCGGGATCATCATCAACACCGGCGAGGACAACTACCTCACCACCGCCGACGCGGTCGACGAGGCGCACACCGTCACCGTGTCCCAGCTGCTCAATGAGTACTTCGCCAAGGAGGCGGGGCTCCAGGACTGGCAGCTCGGGCTCGGGCATGCCTTCGAGATCAACCCGGACGTGCCGGACTCGTTCCGGCTCGAGCTGGCCCACGCCCTGCTCGCCCGCGAGCTGTTCCCCAAGGCGCCGCTCAAGTGGATGCCCCCCACCAAGCACATGACCGGAGACGTCTTCCGCGGCTACCTGCTGGACGGCTTCTTCAACCTCGTCGGCGCTCTTACCGGGCAGGGGATCCTGCTCGTCGGCATGATGACCGAGGCGGTGGTCACGCCGTTCCTGTCCGACCGCGACCTGGCCCTGCAGAACGTCCGCTACGTCCTCGACGCCGCCGGCCGGCTGCACGAGGACTTCCACCCGCAGCCCGGCGGGTTCATCCAGACCCGGGCCCACCAGGTCCTCGACGAGGCGGTCACGCTGCTCGAGCGGATCACCGACGAGCCGGGGAAGGCGCCGTTGCTCGAGGCGATCGGGGACGGCACGTTCGGGCTGATGAAGCGCCCCGCCGACCGCGGCAAGGGCTACGACGGCGTGGTGACGCAGGGCGACGGTTACTGGAACCCGGCCACCGAGATCCTGGAGGGACGGCAGTGAGCAGCTCCAAGGGGCCGATCGTGCGGCCCTACGGCGACACCACCGGCGACGGCATGGTGCAGGTCTCGTTCACCCTGCCGATCCCGCACGACAAGCGAGCCGAGGGGGCAGCGCTGCAGCTGGCCGCGAAGATGGGCATGGACCCGGCGATGCTGGTGCACGCCAAGGCGATGGGTCCCGACTTCACCTTCTTCGTGGTGTACGGCGCGGTGAACCACCTGGTCGACGTCTCCAAGGTCCAGGTCCTCGAACGCGAGTACCCGCTGCTGACCGCCAAGGAGGTCAACAGCGCGATCAAGAAGACGTTGCGCCGCAAGCTGGTGGTCATCGGCGCCTGCATCGGCACCGACGCGCACACCGTCGGCATCGACGCGATCCTCAACATCAAGGGGTTCGCGGGCGAGAAAGGGCTCGAGTACTACCGCGAGATCAAGGTCGTGAACCTCGGTGCCCAGGTGCTGGTCCCGGAGCTGGTGGCCCGGGCGCGCGAGGAGAAGGCCGACGCCGTGCTCGTCTCCCAGGTGGTCACCCAGCGCGACGCCCACCTGACGAACACCCGGGAGATGTCGGCAGCGTTCCGCGAGTCGTACCCGGCCGGTCGGACACCGTTGATGGTGGTCGGCGGCCCGCGGTTCGACGAGCACGCCACTGCCGAGCTCGGCGTGGACCGGATCTTCGGGCGCGGTACCACGCCCGGCGAGGTGGCGAGCTATCTGGTGCACGCCATGGAAGGACGACGATGACCGACGACCCGCGGCTCGGCCTGGCCGTCACGCACCGCCGCTACGTCCCGTACGCGCACGCGCACTACGCCGGCGGCCTGGTCGACGGCGCCTACGTGCTCGGGCTGTTCGGTGACGTCGCCACCGAGGTGTGCATCCGCACCGACGGCGACGAGGGCCTGTTCGCCTCCTACTCCGACGTGCAGTTCCGGGCTCCGGTCCGGGCCGGCGACGTGGTGGAGGTGGAGGCCACCGTCACCCGGGTCGGCACCCGCAGCCGCGACCTGTCCCTGGTCGCCCGGGTCGTCTGCCGCGGAGCGGTCGCCGGGGGCGGGGATCAGACAGCTGGGCCGTCGGCCGCGGTGGTCCTCGACCCGCCGATCGTCGCGGTGACTGCCGTCGGCACGGTCGTGGTGCCGGTTGCAATCACAACCTGACGAGGTCTTTGCCGGTCAATGGCCCGTTCGGGTGATGTCCGGGTAGAGCATCCGGTCCGACACGCCCAATCCCTTGCCCACAAAGGGAAATAGTCCGGTCCGACGTCAGGTCCCCTACCTGCACCTTTGCGCATCGGTGCAGGTCAGCGGGGAGTTGACAGCAGCGGGCCGCGCCACCAAGGTAACGACGTCCACCACAGGACACCCACGAGGAATCCCCCTCCGCGACACCTGCCGGCTTCGGGCCAGGGACGGCGCAATGCGCAAGCGCCGTCCGGGTGCCAGGTCCGACCGCCGGCGTCGCCCCGGGTGAGGGAGAGACCTAGGGGTGAGACACGGGAAGGGCCCGACCGCCCAGTAGACAACGGCCTTCGATCCGGCAGCCGGCCGGACGAGGTCGGTCCGAAGGGCGGTTCGGGCCCTGACCCGTCTTCCGGGCAGGACCACCGGTCGGCACCGCCTGGCGCGCTGACACGTTGTACCGTCGCAGCCCGGCACGGATCACGTGCCGGTCCGTCCGCGACGTGCCCGGGAGCGACTCTTCGTGACGACCACGGCGACCGGTCAGCCCGCGGCGGCAGCCGCCGGCGAACCACCCGGGCCGTCGCGTTGGCGGCCCAGGGGACTCGGCCCGCGGCTGGCCGGTGCCGC
The DNA here is from genome assembly GCA_963728425.1 of uncultured Actinomycetota bacterium. GTDB lineage: Bacteria > Actinomycetota > Actinomycetes > JACCUZ01 > JACCUZ01 > JAVEDA01. Next base: position 69,692 of record CAVSKC010000014.1, on the reverse strand, counting down.
CGTCAGCGGCGCGCTGGTCGCCGTCGCCCTCCCGCCCTACGACCTCTGGCCCCTCGCGCCGGTGGGCGTCGCGCTGCTGGTCCTGCTCAGCCGCGGCCTCTCGGCCCGGAGGGCCGCGGCGGTCGGCCTGGTGCACGGCTTGGCCACCTTCGTGCCGCTGCTGTCCTGGCTGACGGTCATCGGGCCGGATGCCTGGCTGCTGGTGGCCCTGCTCGAGGCCTCGTTCCTCGCGCTCGCTGGGGCGCTGACCCCGTCGGTGCTGCGGCTACCCGGCTGGCCGCTGTGGGTGGCCTGCCTGTGGGTGGCCGAGGAGCTGGCCCGGGACACGGTGCCGTTCGGGGGCTTCCCGTGGGGTCGGCTCGCCTTCGCCGAGACGGCCTCGCCGTTCACGCCGTACGCCGCCGTGGGTGGCGCGCCGCTGGTGACCTTCGCGACCGCCCTGTGCGGCGCCCTCGCCGCGGCGGCCGTGGCTGGCGGCCGGGTCATGGCGCCGCGCCGTCCCGCTGGTCCTGCTTGCTGTTGCCGTGCCCGTGGCCGGTCCCCTGCTGCCGGTCGGCGCGGGGGAGGGGCGGCCGGTCACGGTGGCACTCGTGCAGGGGAACGTGCCGGGCGTCGGGATGGACCCGTTCGGCGAGCGCGAGCAGGTGCTGCGGAACCACGTCGACGCGACCCACCGGCTCGCCGCCGACGTCCGGGCCGGCCGGGTCGACCGCCCGGACTTGGTGGTGTGGCCGGAGAACGCCTCGGACATCGACCCGTTCCAGGACCCCTCGGCGCGGGCCCTGATCGACGACGCGGTGCGGGACGTCGGTGTGCCCGTGCTCGTCGGCGCGGTGCTGGACGGCCCGGGACCCGACCACGTGAGCAACACCGGCATCGTCTGGGACCCGCAGACCGGGCCCGGGCGCCCGCTACGTGAAACGGCACCCGGTGCCCTTCGGCGAGTACATCCCGTTCCGCGCCGAGCTGACCGGCCTGATCTCGCGGCTGGACCAGATCCCGCGGGACTTCTACGCCGGGCACCGACCCGGCAACCTGACGGTCGGGCCGGCGCGGGTGGGTGACGTGATCTGCTTCGAGGTGGCCTACGACGGGCTGGTCCGCGACGTGGTCCGCGGCGGTGCCCAGGTCCTCGTCGTCCAGACCAACAACGCCACGTACAACGGCACCGGGCAGCCCTACCAGCAGATGGCGATGTCCCGGCTGCGCGCCGTCGAGACCGGACGGGACGTGCTGGTGACCGCGACCAGCGGCATCAGCGCGGTGGTGCGGGCGGACGGCACGGTGGCCCAGCAGGCCCCGGAGAAGGTCGCCCGCACGCTGGTGGCAGAGGTGCCGCTCCGCGACCGGCAGACGCTGGCCACCCGGTTGGGCTGGCTGGCCGGAGTGGCTGCTGGCCGCTGCTGGCCTGGCCGCGGCCGCAGTGTCGTCGGTGTCGTCGCGCCGCGGCCCGGCGGCGCCGGGGGAGCCGGCCGTGACCGGCGAGGGCCCCGGCCGACGTCGTGGGGCTCCCGGAAGACGTCGTGCGGGGCGAGGGCGTGCTGGTCATCGTCCCCACCTACCAGGAGCGGCTCAACGTCGAGAACATCGTCGCCCGGGTCCGGGCCAGTGTCCCGATGGCGCACGTGCTCGTGGTGGACGACGCGAGCCCGGACGGGACCGGTGCCCTGGCCGACGCGCTCGCGGCGACCGACGCGCAGGTGCACGTGCTGCACCGGGCCGCCAAGGAAGGACTGGGCGTGGCCTACCTGGCGGGGTTCGGCTGGGGGCTCGAGCGCGGCTACGAGGTGCTGGTCGAGATGGACGCGGACGGCTCGCACCAGCCCGAGCAGCTGCCGCGGCTGCTGGCCGCGTTGCCCGACGCCGACCTGGTGCTGGGCTCCCGGTGGGTGCCGGGCGGCTCGGTGGTCAACTGGCCGGCCCGGCGCCGGGCGCTGTCGCAGACCGGCAACGTCTACGTGCGCAAGGCCCTGGGGCTCGGCGTCCACGACGCGACCGGCGGGTACCGCGCGTTCCGGCGGAGCACGCTGGAGAAGCTCGACCTGGCGGGCGTCGCGAGCCACGGCTACTGCTTCCAGGTCGACCTCGTCTGGCGGACCGTGCAGCAGGGCCTACGGGTGACCGAGGTGCCCATCGAGTTCGTCGAGCGGGTGCGCGGCGACTCCAAGATGAACGGTGCGATCGTGCGTGAGGCGCTGTGGCGGGTCACGGTGTGGGCGGCGCGGGAGCGAGCCATGCGACTGCGGGCCGGGTCGCCGGCCGGGAAGGAGTGAGACGGATGGGCTGGTTCCTGGTCGTCGCGTTCCTGGTGGTGCCGATCGTCGAGATCTACGTGATCGTGCAGGTGGGCCAGCAGATCGGGGCTCTCCCGACGGTGCTCCTGCTGATCTTCGAGAGCGCCCTCGGTGCCTGGATCGTGCGCCACGAGGGCAGCCGGGCCTGGCGCGCGCTGCAGACGGCCGCGACCTCGGGGCAGCTGCCGAGCCGGGAGCTTGCCGACGCCGCGCTCGTCCTCGTCGGCGGGACGCTGCTGCTGACGCCCGGGTTCGTGACCGACCTGGTGGGCTTCTTCTTCATCCTGCCGCCGACCCGGCCGCTGGCGCGGCGGCTGCTGATCGGGTTCTTCATGCGGCGGGCTGTCGTGGCGGTCACCCGGTTCGGCCCGGCCGGACCGGGCGGCGGATCGGCGTACGGGCCAGGACGTCGGTCGGGTCGGGTGGTGCCGGGCGAGGTGGTCCGGGACGAGCCGGTCGACCGGTCACCCGGCGTTCCCGACGAGGACCCCCCGGACGAGAGAAGTCCGGGCCGCGCCACCGGGGGGTAGTGGCGCGACCCGGACGTCAGGTCGCCAGCAGGAAGCGGGTCAGGCGCTCTTGCGCTGGTTGCGTCCGCCGGTCGACTTGGGGGTGCCGGCCCGGAGCAGCTCCAGCCGCTCGGCCAGCAGCACCTCGAGCTCCTTGACGCTGCGCCGCTCGAGCAGCATGTCCCAGTGGGTGCGGGCGGGCTTGCCCTTCTTGGGCTCGGGGCGGGTGCCGTCCAGCCGGAGCGCCTCGTCCCCGCACACTGTGCACTCCCAGACCTCGGGCACGTCGGCCTCGAGGGAGAAGGGAACACTGAAGCGGTGCTCGCGGGGGCACGCGTAGGTGACGCTCTGCCGGGGCGCCATCTCCACGCCGAGGTCGGTCTCGTAACTCTGGGCGCCCAGGCGCGAGCCGCGCAGTGCTCGCTCGGCCATGTCGATCTCCTCCGGGATGGGGGTCGGCGGGGTTCCCCGCCGGTCAGGACAGCCCCCGTGGGCGCTGTCGTACGCCCGGTTCAACGACCCGGACGCCCAGAGGATTCCCCTGACAGGCCCTGGCAACCTGTCTTCCGGTCACGGACCGGCGTCGGTTGCGTCACACCGGCCACTGGCCCCGCGCCCGCAGCACGTCACGCAGCGTGACGATCTCGTCGGTCATCAGCCCGTCCACGCCCAGGTCGAGCAGACGGTGCATCTCGGCGGCCTGGTCGACGGTCCAGACGTGCACCTGCTGGCCGCGGGCATGGGCCAGCCGGACCAGGCTCGCGGTGACCACCCGCAGCGGGCCCACCCGGGCCGGCAGCTGGGCGCACGGCGCCGCCGCGCGAGCGCGAGCCGGTGCCCGGCCGGGTGGAGGGCGGCCGCGCGCAGCCGGAGCGCCTCGCGGCTGCTCAGGGAGGTGCACAGCCGCGGCCCCACGGCGGCCCGCACCGCCTGCAGCCGCCGGTGGGAGAACGAGGCCACGCAGACCCGGTCGGTGGCGCCGGTGCGCGCCAGGCTGCGCACGAGCGGCCCGACGGCGCCGGCCTCCTTCACGTCCACGTTCAGTCTTATGTCAGGCCAGGCCCCGAGCAGGTCCTCCAGCAAGGGGATCGGCTCGACCCCGCCGATCCGCGCCCGGGACACCTCCGACCAGGGCAGCCGGGCGACCCGACCGAGGCGGTCCGTGACCCGGTCCAGGGTGCTGTCGTGGAAGGCCAGCAGGACGCCGTCCGCCGTGGCGTGCACGTCGGTCTCCAGATATCGGTAGCCGAGGTCGACGGCGTGTTGGAACGCCGCCATCGAGTTCTCCAGCCCGCCGGCCGCACCGCCGCGGTGCGCGAACGCCAGTGGCCCGTCATGCTCGAGGAAGGGATAGCGCTGCGCCACGGCACGAAGTCGACCACGTAAAGCACGGCCGCGGACACGTCAGCACGGGTGCGCGCGTGGTGTGGTGTCCGTCCGGGTGCTGAGGTGAGCGTTACGCCGATAATGGACATTATGTCAATACGAACTAAGATCCGGGTACGGCGGGGGCGAGCCCGGTCCCTCAGCAGCCTCATGGCTCCAGGACGTGGGACGTGGCTGTCGGGTCGCCCCGATTGTCCTGGGCCCGTGTTTGGCCGCCCAACGGTGGGTCATCGGTGACACATGAGCCGTGCCACCGCCGACCGCACCACCGCCGACATCGACCTGCGCGACCAGGATGGCGCCACCGACGTCCCGGGCGCTGCCGCCGACCGGCCCCGCGAGATCCCGCGCCGCGGCTGGGTCCAGGTGCTGCGCCGGGCCTGGCGGGAGGCGAAGGCCGACCAGGTGCCCCTGGTGGCCGCCGGCGTCGCCTTCTACGCCTTCCTCGCGCTGTTCCCCGCGATCATCGCGGCTGTGCTGCTCTACGGGCTGGTGGCCACCCCCTCGCAGATCTCGAGCCAGATCGACCAGCTCGGCTCGACGATCCCCGCGCCGGCCAAGACCCTCCTGCAGGAGCAGATGACCAACCTGGTCGCCACCAACCAGCAGGCGCTGGGCATCGGGCTGATCGTGGCGCTGCTCGTGGCGCTCTGGAGTGCCTCCGGTGGGATGGGCAACCTGATCACCGCCGTGAACATCACCTACGACGAGGACGACGACCGTGGTCTCGTCAGGCGCAAGGCGCTGTCGCTGGTCATGACCCTCGGTGCGATCGTGTTCGTGGTGGTGGCGATCACGCTGGTCGGCGTCTTCCCGGCGGTGGTCAACAGCCTCAATCCCCCGGTCGCGGTCCAGGTCGCCGCGCAGGTCGTGCGCTGGCTGCTGCTGGCCGGAGCGATGATGCTCGCGCTCTCGGTGCTCTACCGGGTGGCGCCGGACCGGGCGGCGCCCAGGTTCCGCTGGGTCTCCGTCGGTGCCGTCACGGCCACCGCGCTCTGGCTGGTGGCCTCGGTCGGGTTCTCCCTCTACGTCAGCCTCTTCTCGTCGTACGGCAAGACCTACGGCAGCCTGGCCGGCGTAGTCGTCCTGCTGCTCTGGCTCTGGATCACCAACTACGTGGTCCTGCTCGGCGCCGAGATGAACGCCGAGGCCGAGCAGCAGACCGGGCGCGACAGCACGACCGGCAAGCCGCTCCCCCGCGGCCGTCGCGGCGCGGTCAAGGCCGACTCCCTCCCGGGCGACCCGACCCCCGCTCGCCGCTAGCCGCAGGCGAAACACCCCGTGCAGGCAAAGGGCGGGCCGGATCGGATCGATAGACCCAGCCCGCCCTCGTTCAGGACTGCTGCTACCTGACAGCCGCCAAGGCGTCGATCTCACCGGCGCCGTAGAAGCTGTTGTGTCGGAGCCCGCCTGTGCACTCCTGCGGCTCCCCGCTGAACTGCGGGAAGGCCGCGTACATGGTCATGTCCGTCGGACACGGCAGCGGGTTGGCGCTGGTCTCCATGGCCGCCTCTACCGCCCTCGGAGCGACTCCCTTGCTCAGCAGGAGCGCCGCAAGACCGGCTGCGTGCGGCCCAGCCATCGACGTGCCCTGGATCCAGCAGTACTTCGCACCTTGGTCGAAGATCTGGATCGCACACGGAGCCGTCGACGGCCAGGTCGAAAGCACCCGTCCGCCTCCCGGGTCCGCGGTCACCTGGAACCGCCGGTCACCACCGGGTGCGGCGACGTCGGCTGTGCTGATGCCGTAGCTCGAGTAGTACGCCTTCAGCGACAGGTCACCAGTCGCGGTCACGCCGATGACGCCTGGAACCTCGACGGGTATGACCGAGCAGGCGTTGGTGATCTCGCGCGTCACCGGCGTCGTGTTGTCCGGGCTGATCGGGTCGATGGCCGGGTGAGACAGGTCGGTGCTGTCATTTCCCTCAGATGACACCACGACAGTGCCCTTGGACTGGGCGTAACCGATCGCGCGGCGCTCCGCCTTCCAGATCGCCCGTTGGCCGGGTCGTTGACACAGTTGTAGAGCCACGGGTCGGCGAAGTAGCTGTTGTTTGTGACGTCGATCCCCTTGGCCGCGACCCACATGTACGCGCAGATCACCATCTCGGGGAAGAAGAAGCCGTCGTCGTTGCTCGTCTTGACTCCGGCAAGGCCGACGTTCGGGGCCACTCCGGTCACGCCGATTCCGTTGACTGCTGCGGCGATGGTGCCGGCGGTGTGGGTTCCGTGCCCGTTGGCGTCGTTGTTCGCCGGCAGCGGCGAGGCGGCACCGCTCGAGCAGTCCGCGGAGAGGTCGGCCCGGTAGTTCGGCGCAAGGTCGGGGTGGGTGAAGTCGAGGCCCGTGTCCAGGTCCCCGACGATCACGTCCGGGTCACCACCGGAGATCTCGTGGGCAGCGAACGCGTTGATCTGCTCCATGTCCCACTGCAGACCCGACAGCGGTTCGCCGTCGCTGCCCGGGGCCGGAGCGTCAGCCGTCACGCTGTCCGCAGACTCGTCCCTGAAGCCAACGCCGAACCGCGTCGTCGCCGACACGCCTTCGACGCCGGACTGCTTCTGGACAGTGGTGGCGAACGCCGACTGGTCGGACCGGGCGATGACGACGCCGATCTGCTGAGTAGTTCGCGACGACCGATCCACCTGCAGAGCCGATCACGCTCGACGCGCCCGCCGTGGAGGCTCCTGATCTGTAGAGAACGACATACGTCTGGGTGGCGCCTGTCGAGCCGGCGCCGGCCTGTGGGGCGGCGATCGTCAGACCAACGAGGCTGCTCGCGCACAGGGCGAGCACCAGCGCTCCCACCCGGGCGGACCGGAGTCGACGCGCAGGCAAGCGGAGCATTCCGAACTTTGACATCGGGGACCTCTCCTCTAGTTCCACTGTTGCGATGACCGATGGACGCCACCACACCCTGTCGCGCACCCAGTTCGCACCACAACCCCAGATCGCCAGGGCCTCGGGACACATGACCCCCTCACACACCTCCGGTCACCACAGTCCCGCCGGACCGTTGCTCGACCGTTGATCCACAGTGCGGCGCGGTTGCGCCGCAGTGTCGCCAACGAGCTCGTGACCCGGGCCGGATGCTCGACAGTCGTTCGAACAGGTGTTCTAATGGCTCCGTGCGGTGGGACGAGCTGCGGCTGACCGAGGACGCCGGCGAGAGGACTGTCGGCACCCTCCCGCTGCTCCCCCGCGGCGCGGTCACCCGGACCTTCGACACCCCGGAGTTTGCCGGGATGACGTTCCACGAGGTGACCAGCCGGTCGGCGCTGAACAAGGTCCCCGACGCCTCCCGGATGCCGTTCCGCTGGACGGTCAACCCCTACCGAGGCTGCTCCATGGCATGCGTCTACTGCCTGGCCGGTGACACCCCGATCCTGATGGCCGACGGTCGGCCCAAGCCGTTGGCCGAGGTCAGGGTCGGCGACGAGGTCTACGGGACCTGTCGGGTCGGCCTCTCCCGGCAGTACGTCGTCACCACGGTGTCTGCGCACTGGCAGACCACGAAGCGAGCATTCCGGATCACGCTCGCGGACGGAACCCGCATCGTGGCCAGCGCTGACCACCGGTTCCTCACTGAGCGCGGGTGGAAGCACGTCACGGGAAAGATGCATGGCGCCGAGCGCCGCCCGTACCTCACGACGGGAAACTCGCTGCTCGGCTTCGGCTGCATGGCGGACCCGCCGAAGATCGACGCGGACTACCGGCGGGGCTACCTCACCGGGATGATTCGCGGCGACGCTTCCGATGCCGAAGCGCTGGACCGCAGCCGTTGCTATCTCGATCAGCTCGGGGTCGCGACCACGACGTTTCGGTTCAATGAGGCGACCCAGAAGCATGCCGCGATCACTGCTCATATCGCCTGGCCGAAGGAGGCGTCGGACAGCTGGCGACGAGGCTTCCTCGCGGGCATCTTCGACGCCGAGGGGTCGCACTCCCACGGAGTCCTTCGGATCGCGAACACCGACGACGAGATCATCGGCCAGACATCGCAGGCCATGACCGCCCTCGCAGTTCCCCACGTCATTGCGAAGACCAAGGCGCCGAACGGGCTCCGGAACGTCCAGGTGACGGGCGGACTATCTCAGCGGATGCGGTTCCTCCAGATGGTCGATCCCGCCATCACCCGCAAACGAGACCTGGTCGGGTTCAGCGTGGAATGCCGCACCCCCCTGGACATCGTCGCGATCGAGGACCTCGGACTTGAGATCCCCATGTTCGACATCACCACCGGTACCGGGGACTTCATCGCCAACGGGGTGATCAGCCACAACTGCTTCGCCCGCAAGACGCACGAGTACCTCGATCTCGACAGCGGCGCGGACTTCGACTCGCAGGTCGTGGTGAAGACCAACGTCGGCGAGGTGCTCCGCCGTGAGCTGCGCCGGCCGTCATGGGCGGGCGAGCACGTGGCGATGGGCACCAACGTGGACTGCTACCAGCGGGTCGAGGGCCGCTACCGGCTGATGCGCGAGGTGATCCCGGCCCTGACCGAGGCGGCCAACCCGTTCTCGATCCTCACCAAGGGCGCGCTGATCCTGCGCGACCTCGACCTGCTGGTCGCCGCGGCGGAGGTCACCGACGTGTCGGCGGCGCTGTCGGTCGGCTCGGTCGACCGGGACATCCGGCACCGGGTCGAGCCGGGCGCACCACCTCCGGCCCGCCGCCTCGAGGTCGTGCGCCGGCTCACCGATGCGGGCATCCCCACCGGGGTCCTGATGGCGCCGGTCCTGCCGTTCCTCACCGACTCCGACGAGCAGCTCGAGGAGACGGTAGCGGCGATCGCGGCCAGCGGCGCCACCCATGTGTCACCGATCGTGCTGCACCTGCGGCCCGGCGCTCGCGAGTGGTGGCAGGCCTGGCTCCGGCGGGAGCGACCGGACCTGCTCCCCCGCTACGCCCAGCTCTACGGCACCCGCACCTACGCGCCCAAGGCCTACCAGGACCGGATCAGCGAGACGGTCCGCCGGCTGGCCGAGGTGCACGGTGTCGGTCGGGAGCGGGCAGGCATCTGGCGCACCGGCCACGCGGACCGTACGCCGGTCGGTCCGCCGCCTGCGCAAGCACCGGCCCAGCTGGCCCTGCTCTGACAGGCTGGCCGCCGTGACGCCGCAGTTCTTCGCTGCCCCGGAGGCGCTGCGGGCCTGGTTCCTCGCCCACGCCGACGAGGGCGGCGAGCTGCTGCTGGGCTACTGGAAGACGGGCACCGGCCCGCCGAGCGTCACCTGGCCCGAGTCGGTCGACGAGGCGCTGTGCGTCGGCTGGATCGACGGGGTCCGCCGCAGGCTCGACGACGAGAGCTACGTCATCCGGTTCACCCCACGCCGCCCTGGCAGCACCTGGAGCGCTGTGAACGTGGCCCGGCGGGCCGACCGGTCCGGCACCTACGCCTACGAGCAGCGCGAGACGGCCGCGCTGACGGCCGAGCAGGAGGCGGTCTTCTGCGCGACCCCGGGCGCCTGGGAGTTCTTCTCGTCCCAGCCCCCGTCGTACCGGCACACGGCGACCTGGTGGGTGGTCAGCGCCAAGCGCGCGGAGACCCGGGAACGTCGGCTCGCCCAGTTGGTGGACGACTCCGCGCACGGCCGCCGGCTGGCCCAGCTGTCCCGGCCCTGACGCGACCGCGACGTCCGCATTCCCTGACTCAGCCCTTGGTGTCGACGGTGATCGAGCCGTCGCTGGCCTTCAGGTCGATCTGCCGAGCCGCGCCGGGATCGGTGGGCACCGACACGTCCTGGTGCCCGTCGCTGACATCGGTGGTGACCCGGTAGCTCGTGCCGTCGTGCGGCACGTGCACGCCGATCGACCCGTCCCGGCTCTGCACCTGCACCCGGTCCGGCGCCGCGGCGAACCGCAGGTCGATGCCGCCGTCGGACGACTCGGCCGTGACCCGGGAGGTGCGCAGGCCGCTGCCGTGGATCGAGCCGTCGCGGGTCCGCAGGGTGAGCTGCCCGGTCACCCCGCTCACGTCGATGCCGCCGTCGGAGGAGCTGGCGTCCACCACGCCGGACAGGTTGCGCAGGGTCACGTGCCCGTCCGAGGTCGAGCTGGTCACCGAGCCGGTCAGGTCGCGCAGCAGCACGCCGCCGTCGCTGGTGTGGACGGTCACCGGCAGTCCCTCCGGCACTACTAGCCGGACGTGCCCGCTGCACCCGCGGCCGACGCTGAACCCGCAGTCCGAGCGCACCGTGAGCCGTCCACCGGCCTCGGTCGCCCCCACGCTGGGCCGGTCGAACGACCAGGAGTACGACCGCGTCATCCGCACCGACGACGCGCTGGTCGACCCGCGGACCTCGAGCGACTCGAACCCGAGGTCGACCGTCAGGCTGGTGACACCGCCGAACGTCGCGCTGCGGTGCGCCGTCTCGCGGGCGATCAGGCTGACCACCGAGAGCACGCCGTAGGCGATGAGCAGCAAGGACAGGACCACCGCCGTCACACGGGCAGTTGTCCTGAGTCCGGAGCTCGTCGGGGGCGCGGTCGGGGCCGGCTGGGTCACCGTGTCGTAGCTCATACCTGCACGGTAGGGACGCCGGCTGGGCGCGACGAGGGGGCGGACCACCGAGTTGGTCCTCCGGTTAGCCCCACCCTCGTTCTAGGGTTGCCGGATGCCCGCCGAGCCGACCCTGGATCCGGGGCCGACCGTCACCGAGCACACGGTGACCTTCCGACTGGCCGATCCGGAGCACAAGCTCGCCGCGGTGCGGCTCTACCAGGAGGTCCGGGTGCCGGGCGACCTGGACCTCGCCCACGACGGGACCGACTGGGTGCTCGAGCTCGACCGGCCGGACGTCGACCGGATGGAGTATCTGTTCCAGGTCACCGCACGCCGGACGGCACCACCCGGTCCGTGACCGACCCGGCCAACCCGCGGCGGGTGCCCGGGGCGTTCGGCGAGAAGTCGGTGCTCGAGTTCCCCGGATACCGGCCGCCGGACTGGCTGACCCGGCCCGGCCCGCCCGGACGGCGACGAGAGCTCACCATCGGCTCGCGCTCCCTCACCGACAGCCTCCCGGTCACTCTCTGGGCGCCCGACGGACTTGGCGACCGGGTGCCCGCTCCGCTGCTGCTCGTGCACGACGGGCCGGAGTACGACGAGCTGGCCGGCCTCACGTCGTACCTTGCGAGCCTGGTCTGGTCCGGTGCGCTGCCGCCGCTGCGGGCCGCGCTGCTCGGGCCGGGCCACCGCGACGAGCGGTACTCGGCGGACGGCGCCTACACCCGGGCCCTGTGCCTGGCGGCCCTCCCCCGGCTGCGGACCGAGGTGGCCACGACCTCTGTGGTCGGCATCGGCGCCAGCCTCGGCGCGCTGGCCATGCTGCACGCCCAACGCCAGAGCGGCGGCTGCCTGGATGCGCTGTTCCTGCAGTCCGGCTCGTTCTTCCATCCGCGGCACGACCAGCACGAGAGCCGGTTCGCCCGCTACGACCGGGTGGTCCGCAGCGTCGACCAGGTGCTGCGCGCCGGCGCCCACCCGGCACCGGTCCCCACGGTGCTGACCTGCGGCTCGCTGGAGGAGAATCTCGCCAACAACCGGATCATGGCCCGGGCGCTGGCCGCGCAGGGCTACGACGTGACCCTGCGGGAGGTGCGCGACGTGCACAGCTACACGGCCTGGCGGGACGCGTTCCACCCGTGGCTGACCGGGCTGCTCAACGAGGTCGCCCGCCGGGATGCCGGATGACCAGGACGGCCGAGCTCACCTCGCCAGCGAGCGGATTCCGCGGGCAGGTCGTGAGCTACGGCCACTGGGGCAGCCCGGTGCTGGTGTTCCCCTCCGAGGCCGGCCGGGCCTGGGACTTCGAGAACAACGGCATGGTCGACGCGGTCCGGTTCCTGCTGGACGCCGGCCAGCTCAAGCTCTACTGCGTCGACTCCGCCGACGACGCCACCTGGTCGGACCGGTCGCTGCCGCTGGAGGAGCGGGCCGCGCGCCACGACCAGTACGAGCGCTGGGTGATCGAGCAGGTGGTGCCCTACATCCACGACGACAGCGGCGGCCTGACCCCGATCGCCACCCTCGGCTGTAGCCTCGGTGCCTTCCACGCCGCGAACATCGCGCTGCGGCACGCGCATGTGTTCCCGCGGGCGCTGTGCCTGTCCGGCTCCTACGACCCGGCCCGCTGGCACGCCTGGGGCGACCGCGGTGACGCGTCGTACTTCCACAATCCCACCGAGTACGTGTCGAACCTGCACGGCGACCACCTCGACTGGCTGCGCCGGAACCTGCATCTGACCCTCGTGGTCGGGCAGGGCGCGTGGGAGGTCGACCCCACCCGGTGCCCTCCCGAGCACCCGCGACTTCGCGGCGCTGCTCGCCAGCAAGGGGATTCCGCACGAGCTCGACGTGTGGGGGCACGACGTCCCGCACGACTGGTCGTCCTGGCAGCGCCAGGCCGCTCACCACCTGCCCCGGATGGTCTGAGGGCTAGGTCGCCGGCAGCACGAGCACCTGGAGCAGCCGGTCCAGGTCGGCCTCGGGGTCCTCGGTGAGACCGGTGTGCACCGGCCCCGGCTGCACCACCGTGCTGCGCGGCGCGGTCAGCCAGCGGAACCGCCGCCCCGGTCCTCCTCCCCCGCCGGGCCGGCCGACGGGTCGGCGTCGCAGACGCCCGCCGCAGTGCGCAGCGCGTGCTCGACGGCGGCCGGGTCGGCAGCCGGGTCGAGGGCCCGCAGCCGGTCGGCGTCGAGATGGACCCGGGCCCCGAGGAAGTCGCGCGCCTGGCAGTAGAGCAGCACGCCCGCGTTCATCGACTCGCCCCGGTCGACCCTGGGCACCACCCGCAGCACCGCGTACTCGAACGGCACCCGGCTCACGAGGCGGCCGCTCGCCGCAGGGCGCGGAGGCTCGGCAACCACGACTCGCGGGCCGCGACCCGGGCGGTCAGCTGACCGACGTACGCGGCTCGAACGGCCTCGGTCGAGGCGAAGCCCGGCTCGTCGGCCAGCCACACATCCGGTACGTCGGCCACGGCCGCCTCGACCAGGTCGGTCCCCAGCAGCGGCGCCAGCTCGGCGTCGGCCGCGTCCACGTCCGGCCCGGTGCCGGCCAGCGCGTGCGTCGGCGGCGTCGTAGGGCCGGCTGGCGGAGGCCTCGAGGTTGGTCCAGGAGTGGTGGAAGATCGAGCGCGGCGCCGTGGTCGATCAGGTGCACCCGGCCGTGCCAGAGCAGCATGTTCGGGTTGCGCCAGGACCGGTCGACGTTGCCGATCAGCGCGTCGAACCAGAGGATCCGGGCGGCCAGGACCGGGTCGACCGTGCGGGCGTCGACGTCGAGCGCACCGGGCAGGTAGTCGACCCCGAGGTTGGCGCCGGGGCTGGCCCGGAGCAGGTCCTGGACCTCCTCGTCCGGCTCGCAGGGCGCCAGGCCGGGATCGACGTCGACGACCGCGAGGTCCGGCGTGTCCAGCCCGAGACCGCGGGCCAGCCGCGAGCAGATGACCTCGGCCACCAGCGTCTTGCGGCCCTGGCCGGCGCCGTGGAACTTCACCACGTAGGTGCCGAGGTCGTCGGCCTCCATCAGGCCGGGCAGCGAGCCGCCCTCGCGCAACGGCGTGACGTAGCGGGTCGCCGTCACCTCGGGAAGCACGGGGCACAGCCTAGGCCGCAGTCACCACCAGCCCTGCCGCTTGGTCCAGCGCAGCAGCGTCGCACTCATCGCCACCATCAGGGCGAGCACCAGCAGCAGCTGAGGGACGTGGGTGCGCTCGTTCACGATCACGTTCATGCCGTAGACGGATGCGACCGCGGTGACCGGCAGGGTGACGGCCGCCAGGACGGCGAGCCGCTCGACCGCGACGGTCATCCGGGTGGCCACCCGGGTCTGGTAGAGGTCGATGACGCCGAACAGGAACTCCTTCTCGCCGTCGCTGAGGTTGCGGACCCGGTCGAACTGGTCGCCCAGGTCGGCCAGCAGCGGCCGGATCTCCGGTGGCACCGCCCGTCCGGTCAGCGCGGTCACCCGGCCGTAGATGTCGTGGCACTGCGCGCCATCGTGCGCACGGTGAGCAGCTCGTGCCGGACCAGGAACATCTCCTCGAGCAGCGCCTCGGGGTGCCGGAAGTCGTCCACCATCACGCGCTGCTCGAGCCCCGCGACCTTCTCGGCCACGTCCCCGACCGCGGCGTACTGACGGCGGGCGACCGCCGAGACGATGGCGTAGGAGAGGTCCATCGGCGTCGCGGGCCGCAGCCGGCCTTCCTCGATCCGGCGCAGCGCGTCTGGGTCTCCACCAGGGCGCGCTCGATGGGCACGGCCGGGTTGATCGGCCCGTGCACGGTGACCAGGAAGTGCCGTCCGATGAACTGATCGAGCTCGATCAGGTGCACGTGCCCCATCACGCCGGTCTCCGGCGCGAGCAGGACCAGGAACAGGTAGTCGGAGTAGGCGTGGGTGCTCGGCACGTGGTTGCGCTCCCGGCAGGCCCGCAGGGTCAGCTCGTGGAAGCCGAAGGTGCTGTGCAGCACGTCGTGCGCCGCGTCGTCGTACTGCGGGATGTCCACCCAGGTGAAGCCGTCCTCGCGGGCCAGCAGGGCGGGCAGCCCGGCGAGGTCGTGCTGCTCGGCACCGGCGGCCGACACGAACCACACGTCCACCCCGCCAGCGTAGGGGCTGTCGACACCGTCGCGGGGGCGGCCATAGGGTCCGGACTACACCGGCGGAAGGACGACCACGTGACGGACAGCCGACACCTGATCGGGCTGCTGCTCGGCACCGAGAACGACTGGCCGAGCGTCTTCGAGCACCTCGTCCGCCGGACCGGGCGGGTCGAGGACGGGGCCGGCAACGGCCACACCTTCGACGTCGAGCGCATCACCGTCGAGCCCTTCGACCTGCGCTACGAACCGTCGTACGACCTGGTGATCGACCGCCTGGCGTACTGGTACTACCACCCGCGCGAGTGGCTGAAGAAGGTCGCGCTGATGGACGACGTGTACCTGCTGAACTCGCCGTTCACCTTCCAGGCGATGGAGAAGCACGCGGCCTACTGCGCGATGATCCGGCTCGGCCTCAAGGTGCCCACCACGGTCCTGGTGCCGTACAAGAACCCGCTGGACCACGCGAAGTACGCGTTCACCGCCGAGCGGTACAACCGGCCCTTCGACCTGGACGAGGTGGCGGCGCACGTCGGGTACCCGCTGTTCATGAAGCCGTACGACGGCGGCGCCTGGGTCGGGGTCTCCCGGATCAAGGATGCCGCGGGCCTGCATCGCGCCTACGACGAGTCCGGCGAGATGCTGATGCACCTGCAGGCGTCGGTCGAGGGGTACGACGTGTTCGCCCGGTCGCTGTCGATCGGCGCCGAGACGATGGTGATGAACTTCGACCCCGACCAGCCGATGCACGCCCGCTACTCGGTCGTCGCACGACTTCCTCTCCCCCGAGGTCGGCGCGGAGGTGGTGTCGATCGGCCGGATCGTGAACGCCTTCTTCCGCTGGGAGTTCAACTCCTGCGAGACCCTGGTGGCCGGCCGTGAGGTGCACCCGATCGACTACGCGAACGCCTGCCCCGACGTCGCGATCACGTCCTTGCACTACTACTTCCCGTGGGCCATGAAGGCGCTGCTTCGGTGGTCGCTGTTCTGCACCAGCACCGGCCGCAAGCCGATGTCGCACGTCGACCCGACGCCGTGGTTCGCGATCGCCGACCGCACCGACCTCTCGTACGACGAGAAGCTGGCCGCCTACGACGCCATCGCGGACGAGCACTTCGACACCGAGCGGTACCGGGACTTCTGCGCGTCCCGCCTGGGCGACCTGGACGAGATGGCGCTGGACTACTTCGAGTCGGCGGACTTCGACCGGGTCCTGCTCGACACGGTCACCTCGACGTTCCCCGCGCACGAGCACGACCAGTTCGTCCCGCATTACCGTGGTCTGATCTCGTCCTGGTGCCGTGACGAGCGGGCGCGGCTGGCCTAGTCCCTTCGGTTGGATCCGGCTCGGCCGGACGTCGTCCCCGGGCGTGTCGGCTCAGGCGGGTGTTGCGCCGGGCCGATGCTTGGGGCATGGAGCGCAGCAGCATGGTCCTCACCATCGGTCTGGCGCTCGACCATGCCCAGCAGCGCGGACTGCGCGTCGACGTGGGGACCAGTGACGGTCGCACCTTTCCGGGCGTCACCGTCGCAGCCCTGGACCGCTTCTGCATCGTGCTGCTCGACGAGGACGGGCCCGGGGCGCGGGCCCACGTCGTGAACCGCGACCACATCGTGCACGTGTCGATGGACCGCTCGGACCTGCTCGCCATCGAGCCCGGGATGCCCGCCCGCGAGGCCGGCGGCTAGACCGCCTACACCGCCGGCCAGGTGTGCACCGGCTGGTTGGAGTGCATGTGGTCGACGTACTGGCGGACCATCTCGCGCAGCGCGTCCGGCCGGTCGTTGTCCTCGAACAGCCGGTGGAACGTGTCGGCCTGCCACGAGGCGCCGTTGATGCCCTTGAGGCAGCGCTGCTCGATGATGCCGAGCAGCCGGTCGGCGTCGGCGGTCCCGATCCCCCACTCCCCCAGGCCGCGGTGGGCCAGCGGCAGCAGGTGCCGCAGCACCAGCTCGGTGGCCGGCACCTCGCCGATGCCCGGCCAGTAGATCCGTGCCTCGATGCCGTGCCGGGCGCCGTTGTGGAAGTTCTCCTCGGCCGCGGTGAACGACATCTGCGACCACACCGGCCGGTCCGCCTCGGCGAGCACCTTGACCAGGCCGTAGTAGAGCGCCGCGTTGGCCAGCACGTCGACGACCGTCGGGCCGGCGGGCAGGCAGCGGTTCTCCACCCGCAGGTGCGGACGGCCGCGCACCACGTCGTACACCGGCCGGTTCCAGCGGTAGATGGTGCCGTTGTGCAGACGGAGCTCGCCGAGCTGCGGGACGTCACCGCGCTCGAGCACCTCGAGCGGGTCCTCGTCGTCGACGATCGGCAGCAGCGACGGGAAGTAGCGGACGTTCTCCTCGAACAGGTCGAAGATCGAGGTGATCCAGCGCTCGCCGAACCACACCCGGGGCCGGACGCCCTGCGCCTTGAGCTCGTCGGAGCGGGTGTCCGCCGCCTGCTCGAACAGCGCGATCCGGGTCTCGCGCCAGAGCTCCTTGCCGAAGAAGAACGGCGAGTTGGCGCCCATCGCCAGCTGCACGCCGGCGATCGCCTGCGACGCGTTCCAGTGCGCCGCGAACGTCTCCGGGTTCACCTGGAGGTGCAGCTGCACGCTGGTGCAGGCCGCCTCGGGCGCGATCGTGTCCGGCGTAGGCGGAGATCCGCTCGACGCCGTCGATGGCCAGGTGGATGTCCTCGCCGCGGGCCGCGAACACCTGCTCGTTGAGCAGGGCGTAGCGCGGGTTCGCGCGACAGGGTGTCCTCGGTGAGGTGCTCCGGGCGCACGGTCGGCAGGATGCCGATCATCACGACGTCCGCGCCCGCCTCGTTGGCCACGTCGTCGGCGTGGTTCAGCGAGGCCCGGACGTCGGTCTCGAGCCCGCTGAAGACCTCGCCCGCCGAGCAGCTTCGGCGGGATGTTGATCTCGATGTTGAACTGCGCCAGCTCGGTCTGGAAGTCCGGGTCGGCCATCAAGGCCAGGACCTTGTCGTTGACCATCGCCGGGTCTCCGCCGGCATCGGTGAGGTTCAGCTCGATCTCGAGGCCCATGCTGCGGCGCTCGGTGTCGAAGCGCGACTCGGCGAGCATCCGGGCGAAGACGTCCAGGCAGCGCTTCACCTTCTGCCGGTACTTCTGCCGGTCCTCGCGGGTGAACTGCCTGCTCGCGACGTCCTGACCCATGCGCCGCCCCTTCCCGGGCTCTCCTGACGCCAACCGTGGCACGACCTGGTGCCATCGCGCGCACACGCATGGCGACCCAGGTACGCCGTCGCTGCGGGGTTGTGTCCAGCCCTCGACCTACCGTCAGGCGCATGCGCCTGCTGCACACCTCCGACTGGCACCTCGGCCGGTCCTTCCACCGCGAGGACCTGCTGTCCGCGCAGGCGCGGTTCGTCGACTTCCTGGTCGACACGGTGCGCGCCGAGGGGGTGGACGCCGTCCTCGTGTCGGGCGACGTCTACGACCGGGCCCTGCCGCCGGTCGACGCCGTGGCGCTGTGCGACGACGCCCTGCGCCGGCTGGCCGGCACCGGCGCCGCGGGTCGTCCTGATCAGCGGCAACCACGACTCGGCCCGCCGGCTCGGCTTCGGCTCGGGGCTGATCGACGCGGCGGGCATCCACCTGCGCACCGACGTCGGCCGGCGGCCCACCGGCCGGTGCTGCTGGCGGACCAGGACGGCCCGGTGGCCGTCTACGCGCTCCCCTACCTCGAGCCCGACGCGGTGCGGGCCGAGCTCGGCTGCGACGACCGCAGCCACGCCGCGCGTGCTCGGCGCGGCCATGGCCCGGGTCCGCGACGACCTGGCCGGCCGGCCGGGCAGCCCGGTCGGTCGTGCTCGCGCACGCGTTCGTGACCGGCGGCGAGCCCAGCGACAGCGAGCGGGACATCAGCGTCGGTGGCGTCGCCGTCGGTGCCCGCGCTCGGTGTTCGACGGCGTCGACTACGCGGCGCTGGGGCACCTGCACGGCGCCCAGCGGCTGACCGACCGGGTCCGCTACAGCGGCTCGCCGCTGCCCTACTCGTTCTCCGAGGAGCACCACCGCAAGGCCATGCTGCTGGTCGACCTCGGGACGCCGCTCCGGGCGCTCGCCGTGCAGCGTCTCGACCGTGCCCACCCCGGTGCAGCGCCCGCTCGCCCGGGTCACGCGGCCGGCTGGACGACCTGCTGACCGACCGCACGCTGGGCCGCGTTCGACGGGCCACTACCTGCAGGTGACGCTGACCGACCCGGTGCCGGCCGCGGGAGCCGATGGAGCGGCTCCGGCGGCGGTTCCCGCACGTCCTGGTCCTCGGGTTCGCTCCCGAGACCGGCTGCCGACCCCGCGACGCTCGTACGCCGCGCGGCTGCGCGGGCCGCAGCGACCTCGAGGTCGCGACCGACTTCGTCGCGCATGTCCGCGGCCCGGCCGAGCCGGCCGAGGTCGACGCTGCTGGCCGACGGCGCTTCGAGGCCGTGCCGGCGTGGTCGGAGTCGGCCCGCTGATGCGGCTGCACCGGCTGGAGGTCACGGCCTTCGGCCCGTTCGCCGGGACCGAGACGGTCGACTTCGACGCGCTGGCCGACGGCCGGGCTGTTCCTGTTCACCGGGCCGACCGGCGCCGGCAAGACCAGCATCCTGGACGCCGTCTGCTTCGCGCTCTACGGCCAGGTCCCCGGCGCCCGCGGCACGGCCCGCGGTCCTGCGCAGCGACCACGCCGCCGACGGCGTGCGGCCGGCCGGTCGTGCTCGAGGTGACCCTGCGCGGGCGGCGGCTGCGGGTCACCCGGTCGCCGGCGTGGGAGCGCCCCAAGCAGCGGGGCAGCGGCACCACGACCGAGCAGGCCAGGGTGCTGCTCGAGGAGCGCACCGGTCGACGGCTGGCAGACGCTGTCGCACCCGGCTGGACGAGGCCGGGCACCTGGTCGGCGGGCTGCTCGGGCTCACCCTGGCCCAGTTCTGCCAGGTGGTGCTGCTGCCGCAGGGCCAGTTCGCGGACTTCCTGCGGGCCGACGCCGAGCGGCGCCGGACGCTGCTCGAGAGCCTGTTCGACACCCGCCGGTTCGCCGACGTCGAGCGCTGGCTGGTGGCCCGGCGGCAGGAGACCACCCGCGCCCTCGACGAGGTCGACCAGCGGCTGGCGCAGGTGCTGGCCCGGCTGGCCGAGGCAGCCGGTGCGCCGACCTGCCGACGGACCTCGACCCGGTCGACGCCGCGAGCTGGGTGGCGGCTCTGGCTCGAGCAGGCGCGGACGCGCGTGCGGACGCCCAGACCCGGGCGGCCGCCGCCGAGGATCGGCACGAGGCGTCGGCCGCGACCCTGGAGAGCGCCGACCCTGGTGGCCGAGGCGCACGCCCGGCGGACCCGGCTGCAGACGCGGCTGGCCGCGCTGACCGCGGCGGCCGGCCGAGCACGCGGCTGCAGCCGCGGTGGCCGAGGCCGCCCGCGCGGTCGCGCCGGTGCGTGCCGCTGGTGGCCGAGGTCGCGCCGGCTGCAGGTGGAGCTCGAGACGGCCCGCGCCGCCGCGGCGGCCGCCGGCACCGACGCTGGCCGAGGTGCTCCCCGCCACCGGCACGGACGGGCCGGCGCTCGGGTCGTCCTGCGGTCGGGCTCGACCGCGCATGCCGGCCCCCGCCGAGCTGTCCTCGGTGCGCCCGCCGGCGCCGCGACGAGGCTGGCCAGCTGCGCGCCCTGGCGCGAGCCGAGGCCGAGGCCGACCGGCTGGCCGCGGCCAGCCGACGCGCTCCAGCGCCGGGTCGTCGAGCTGGACGCCCAGGCGGAGCGGCTCGCGGCCCGCCTCGACGGCGCTCGCCGCCAGACGTGCCGAGCTGGAGGCCGCCCGGGACCGCAGCCAGGCGGCCGTCGCGGCCCTGCCCGGCGCCGTCGCAGCACCGGGACCTCGCGGCCGGCCGCAGCAAGGCGGCCGCACTCCGCGACCGGCTCGACGCCCAGCGCGTCGCCGCTCGCCGACGCGGTGCGCACGCGCACCGACGGCGCCCAGGCCGCGCGGCAGACCTGGCTGGAGCCTCGCGGCAGGCCGCGGCTCGACGGGATGGCGGCCGAGCTGGCCGCCGGCCTGGTCGCACGGCGCCGGCTGCCCGGTCTGCGGCAGCACCGAGCACCCCGGCCCGCCGGCCGGCCGCGGGCTCGATCGGCCGCGACGACGAGACTGCCGCGGCCGAGGCCGCCGGCCACGCGCCGAGGACCTGCGGACTGCCGCCGCCGACCAGCTCGCGGCGCTCGACACGCGGCGGGCGAGCTGCGCCGCGCGGCGCGCCGCGGCCGGGGACGAGGCCCACGGCGGCGCTCCGGGCAGCTCGATGACGCGACAGTGGCGGCCGCAGCCACGCTGGCCGAGCTGGCCGCTGCGGCCGAGTCCGACGCGGCCGCGCTGGCCCGGTTCGGCGAGGAGCACGAGGGCTGGGTGCGTCGACCGGGTCGCCCTGGACGCAGGACGCCGCGCACCCTCAAGGCCCAGGTACGGCCGACCGACGACCGGCTGCCGGGCGCTGCGAGCCAGCCCTGCGACGACGCACGCGGCGACCGACCCGTCCATCGCGGCCCGGCGTGGCGCGGCTGGCGCGGCTGGCCGACGCGACCTCGACGCCCTGGTCCGGCAGGTCGACGACCGTCGACCGGCTCGAGGCCGCAGGTCGGCGGTGCGCCCTGGCGCGGGCCGAGCAGCGGCCCACGACCGTGGCCTCGACTCGCTCGAGGCAGGTCGCTGCGCGGCCGTTCGCGACGACGACGGTCCTCACGCGAGCTCGACGAGGCTGAGGCGCCGCCACGAGGCCGAGCTAGCGGCGGTCACGCGCGCAGCTCGCCGAGCCCGGCTGTCGCGGCCGCGCCGACGCCCCTGCGCCCGACCTCGCACGGGCTGCGCGAGCAGGCCGCCGCGCCGCCCAGGCTCGCGACAGCGGCGGCCGCCGCGCTGCCCGCGCCGTCGACCGCGCGGGCGACGCGCTGCTCCGGCGGGCCGCCGAGCTGCGGGCACTGCTGGCCGAGCGAGCCGCCGATGGCCGCAGCGGCACCGGACCGTCGACGGCCTGTCCCGGCTGGCCGAGGGCAAGAGCGCGGACAACGCGCTGCGCATGAGCCTGTCCGGCTACGTGCTCGCCGCGCGCCTGGAGCAGGTCGCCGCCAGCGCCAGCGAGCGGCTGCTGCGGATGTCCTCCGGCCGCTACAGCCTGGTGCACACGGCCGACGGCGGCCGCGGCCGGGCACGGGGCGGGCTGACCCTGCGGGTGCTCGACGCCTGGACCGGCGTGGAGCGCGACCCGGCGACCCTCTCCGGCGGCGAGACCTTCTCGCCTCGCTGGCGCTCGCCCTCGGCCTCGCCGACGTCGTCACCGGCGGAGGCCGGCGGCGCCCTGCTCGAGACGCTGTTCGTCGACGAGGGCTTCGGCAGCCTCGACGACGACACCCTCGACGAGGTGATGGGCGTGCTCGACGGCCTCCGCGACGGCGGCCGTACGGTGGGCATCGTCAGCCACGTCGCCGACCTGCGGCAGCGGGTCCCGGCCCAGCTGCGGGTCGAGAAGGGTCGGCCCGGCTCGAGTGCGGCAGTGAGCCCGTCCGCTCGGCGGTCTCTCGACGTCGACGGCGTGCTGGCCGACGTGGGGCACCGGGTGCACCACCTCGAGGGGGGCCGCAAGACTGGCGGGCCTTCTTCGCCGCCGCGACGGACGACCCGCCGCTCGAGACCGGGCTCGCGCTGGCCCGCGAGCTGGCCACCGAGCACGACCTCGCCTACCTCACCGGCCGGCCTGAGGGGCTGCGGCGGGTCACCCGAGCGCTGGCTGACCCGGCACGGGCTGCCGCGCCGGCCCGCTGGCATGCGGCCGTCCGGGGACTACCGGCCGGCCCGGGTGATGAAGCTGGCAGCCGTGCGCGGCTGGCGGCGGACCGGGACGTCGAGATCGTGATCGACGACGACCACGAGGTGGTGCGGACGCTCGAGGAGGCCGGCTTCGCGGTGCTGCAGGCGACCTGGGCCACCCACTCCCGGGAGCCAGGGCCGGGCCTTGCGCCAGCGCCCAGGAGGAGGAGGGCGGACCTGACCAAGCGGACCTGACCGGTCCGACCTGACCAACCAGGCCGGGCCCCGCGCCGAACCAAGGTGCGGCAGCACCGGCTGCCCGGCCCGTGACCCCCGGAAGGGGGACCGGCCGGATGAGCCCGACCATGCCTGCCGCAGATGGCACCATGACGCGCATGGCCCTCCCCTGCGTCGCGCGGCCGCGGACCTCGACGCGGCCGCCGCCACGCTCGACGACCTGCTCACGCGGGTCGCCCGCGGCGACAGGCCGCCTTCGAGCTGCTCTACGACCGGATCGCGGGCTCGGTCTTCGGCGTGGTCCGCCGCGTCCTGCGCGACCCCGCCCAGTCCGAGGAGGTCGCCCAGGAGGTGCTGGTCGAGGTGTGGCGCACGGCGACCCGGTTCGACGCGGACGCGCGGCGCGCCACGACCTGGATCCACACGATGGCCCACCGGCGGGCCGTCGACCGGGTCCGCTCGGCCCAGTCGGCGCACGACCGGGAGCAGCGGGTCGCGCTGCGCGACCACGTCCCCGCCTACGACGAGGTCGCCGAGCGGGTCGAGACCCGGCTCGAGCAGCAGCAGGTGCGCCGCTGCCTCGAGCACCTCACCGACCTCCAGCGCGAGTCGGTGACGCTGGCCTACTACGGCGGCTACACCTACCGCGAGGTCGCCGAGCTGCTCGACGCACCGCTCGGCACGGTGAAGACCCGGATGCGGGACGGCCTGATCCGGCTGCGCGACTGTCTGGGGGTGATGCGCATGACCGACCCCGACATCCACACCCTGACCGGCGCCTACGCGGCCGACGCCCTCGACGGCGTCGAGCGCGACGAGTTCGAGCCCACCTGCGGGACCTGCCGCGCCTGCCGCGACGAGGTCGCCGAGCTGGCGGCGACCACGGCCCGGCTCGCCGACGGCCGTCGCCCGGCCCGCTCCGCCGCGCTGCGCGACCGGGTCCTGGCCGAGACGGCGCGAACCCGTCAGCTGTCCCCGCGGGTGGTCGACGCCGTCCGGCGTGGCCGACCGCGACGCGGCCCGGGCCCGGCGCTGGTACCGGCAGCCCGCGACGGCTGCCGCCGCCGTCCTGCTCGTGGTGGCGATCGGGCTCGGCGTGCCGTCGCCGTCGTGCAGGCCGAGCGAGGCCGAGCGGGCGGAGGGCGGGCAGCGCGATCGCCGCCGTCGCGACCGACCCGGACCGCGTCGAGCGGACCGTCGAGGCCGATCGCCCGTGGCAGCGCCGGACGGTGGTCGCTGCCGACGGGACCGCGATCTTCCGGGCGGCCGACCTGCCGGAGCTGCCCGCGGACCGGGTCTACCAGCTCTGGCTGATCTCCGGCGAGGACGTCTCAGTCGGCGGGTGTCCTGGGCCGCGGCGGCGAGCTCACGGCGTCGTGGACGACTGTCCCCGCGACGCCCTCGGCGTGACCGTCGAGCCGGCGGCGGCTCGGACCAGCCGACCAGCGACCCGGTGCTCTGCGTCACGACGGCCTGAGCCGGCAGCGCTCGGCCCGCGCCGTGCCCGGCCGGCACCGGCGCACGGACCGGCCGCGGAGCCTGCAGCCAGAGGCAGCAGACGCCGGACCCCGGGGGCCGGTGTCACGGCGATCGCGACCAGCCGAGCAACAGCGCGGCGGCCATCGCGTCGATCCAGTAGTGGTTCGCGGTCACGACCACCACGAGCGTGGTGAGCACGGGGTGCGCCACGAGCGACCACCGCCAGCGGCTGGCGCCGTCCGCACCACCACGACCGCGATCAGCAGCGCCCAGCCCACGTGCAGGCTCGGCATGGCCGCGAACTGGTTGGCGATGGTGGCCGTGCTGCCGCCGTAGGCCGACGGGCCGAACACCGCCATGGTGTCCAGGAAGCCGAGGCTGCTCAGCATCCGCGGCGGCGCCAGCGGCATGGCACGTGGACGACGAGGGCCAAGGCGGTGAGGGTGATGATCAGGCGGCGGGCCCAGCGGTACTCCGGCGGCGGGCGCCGCAGCCAGCCCCAGGCCAGAAAGGCCAGCGTGAGCGGGAAGTGCACGGCGACGTAGTACCAGTTGGCCGCCCTGAGCAGGTCCGGCCACTGCAGGACCCAGTCCTGCAGGGTCTCCTCGTCCGGCAGCCGCAGTAGCCGCTCGACGTCCCAGACCCGCCAGGCGTTGGTGATCGCCAGGTCGTCGTGGCCGGTGATCGCCAGCCGGCCGAGGCGGTAGCCCAGGAACAGCGCGACCAGCAGGACGATCTCGCGCACGAGCGCACGGCCGCGTCGGAGCGCCGGCGGACGTCCCGAGGTGCTCCGGCCGGCCCACCGTCCCCGAGGCCCACCGTCACCGCACTGCACCGCACCTTGCCCAGGATTTCATGGATCTCCGACAGTCGCTGCCGTAGTTGTCGGGTCTCGGACGCCGATTCGTCCCGGCTCAGGTCGACCCGGTCGACGGCCAGGGCGAAGACCGGCGGGCAGGCCGCAGGCCAGCGGGACCAGGCCGCGGCGCAGGGCCGGGCCGGGCGGTCACGCGCAGCAGCGCCTCGCCGACCACCGGTACCGCCGGGTCGCCCGGCGCCAGGCCGCACGTAGTCCTGCGGCCGACCGGCCGCGACCGCGGCCACCGCCGCCGCGGCGGTGGCCAGGCCGACGGCGACGCCCTCGCCGGTGAGCGCGTCCACGTAGCCGGCCGCGTCGCCGACCAGCAGCACCCGGCCGGCACCGGCGACGCGGGCGCGACTGCCGCAGCGGGCCGGCGCCGCGCACGGCGGTGGCCGGGCGCGGCCCCGCGCAGCCGGGCGGCGAGGGCCGGGAAGTCGGCCAGCGGCTCGTCGTAGCGTGCCGCCGCGGCCGCCGAGCACGGCCACGCCGACCAGGTCCGTCGGCCGACCGGGGTCACGTAGGCCTCGGCGTGCGCGGCCCAGTAGCACCTCGACGTAGTCGGTCCAGGGCGCGACGCGGTAGTGCCGGCGCAGGCCGTACCGGCCGGCGCCCCGGTCGCCGGTCGACTCGCAGCCCGAGCTGCCGGCGTACCGGCGAGTGCAGCCCGTCGGCCGCCACCAGCCAGCGCGCCCGCAGCCCGGCGGCCGCGACCCCGTCCGCGTCCTGCTCGACGCTCGCGACCGCGGCCGCGTCACCCGCCGCACGCCCAGCCTGCTCGGCGCGGGCGGCCAGCGCGGCGTGCAGCGCGGTGCGGCGGACGCCCGAGCCCGGGCCCGCGCGCGGAAGCCGCGGCCGCCGACGCGGCCGCGGCGACAGGTAGCGGATGCCGACGAACGGCCGGCCGTCACCGGCACACCGAGCCGCGCAGCGCGGCGACCGCGGCCGGCATCAGCCCCTCGCCGCACGCCTTGTCGACCGGGGCCGGCCCGCGGCTCGACGACGGCGACCGCCAGCCCGGCGGCGCGCGGCGTCGATCGCGGCGGCCAGCCCGACCGGGCCGCCGCCGGCGACCAGCAGGTCGACGTCGGTCACGGCCGGTCGCTGGCCAGCGTGCCAGCGCCGGCTCCTCGGCCGCGATCCGGACCCGCAGCAGCGACGGCGTTCACCACGGTGAAGCACGGCGGCGGTCACCCAGGCGGTGTGCACCAGCGGCAGCGCGACGCCCTCGACGCACCACCGCCAGGTAGTTCGGGTGCCGCAGCCAGCGGTACGGCCCGGCGGTCACCGGCGGCAGCCCGGGCACGACGATGACCCGGGTGTTCCACTGCCGGCCCGAGCGTCGCGATGCACCACCAGCGCAGCGCCTGCGAGGCGACGACCAGGACGAGCATCGGCCAGCCCAGCCAGGGCAGGAACGGCCGGTCCAGCACCAGCACCTCGGCCACCGCAGCCGGCCAGCAGGCCGGTGTGCAGCAGCACCATCAACGGGTAGTGCCCGCGCCCGACTCGACGCCGCCCTGAGCCAGCGCCAGCGGCGGTTGCGCTCGCGACGACGAGCTCGGCGAGCCGCTCGAGCGCCGACCAGCAGGCACCAGCACCGACGTACCAGGCCGTGCTGCTCACGCCGGTCACCACCGCAGCAGGACCAGCTCGGAGCAGAAGCCCGGGCCCATCGCGAGCAGCACCCCCGGTGCGCCGGCCGGCGGGCGGCGGCGTCGGCGAGCGTGTCCGCGAGGACGTGCAGCACCGAGGACGACGACAGGTTGCCGACCTGCGGCCAGCGAGCGCCAGGTGCGTCGCAGCGCGCCGGCGCGGCAGGTCGAGGGCCCGCGCCATCGCCTCCAGGACCTTCGGGCCGCCGGGGTGCGCCACCCAGGTGTCGATGTCGCCGATCTGAGCTCGTGGTCGCCGAGGAAGCCGGTGACGTCGTGCGCCGAGGTGCTCCCGACCAGCTCCGGCACGCCGGCGGACGAGCACGATCCGGAAGCCGCTGCCGCCGACGTCCCAGCCCATCACGCGCTCGGTGTCCGGGTACAGCCGGCTGCGGGTGGCCACGACCCGCGGGCCGGGCAGGCCCAGCCGCTCGGCGCGCCGGTCCCCCACCATCACCACGGCCGCGGCGCCGTCGCCGAACAGGCCGCTGGCGACCAGGTTGGCCATCGACGCGTCGTCGCGCTGCAGGGTGAGCGAGCACAGCTCGACCGAGAGCAGCACGGCCACCGCGTCCGGGTCGCCGCGCAGGAAGTCGTGCACCCGGGCGATCCCGGCGGCGCCGGCGACGCAGCCGAGCCCGAACACCGGCACCCGCCGGACGTCCGGGCGCAGGCCCGAGCACCGGCACCAGCCGGGCGTCGAGGCTGGGGGCGGCGACGCCGGTCACCGACGTCGTGACCAGATCACGTCGACGTCGGTCGGGCGTCGAGCCCGGCCGCGGCCAGCGCGTCGCCGATCGCCTGCGGCCCCGAGCTCGAGTGCCCACCTCGATGAAGGCGTCGTTGGCGGCGCCGAAGCCGGCCAGACCCGGGTAGTCGTCCAGCGGCAGCGCCAGGTGGCGGTGCGGTCACGCCGGTGGCGCTGGTGCAGCCGGTCCAGCACGCCCGGTCCTGCCCGGCGGGCAGGACCACCTCGGCGAAGGCGTCGGTGATCTCCGCTGGGTGTGCCGGTGCTCCGGCAGCGCGGGTGCGACCGCGACACCTGGCTCACGGGCATCCCCCATCACCCGTCCGGACCCGACCTGTCGTCCCCAGGGAGATCATCCGTTCGGTCCATTTCCACACGTAGTTCGGGTCAGCCCTCATGTTGCGACTGCACGGACCGACACTAAGGGGGAGAGTTAGGTGACTCAGTGTCACACCACCGTACGTGCCACAACTGGAAGCCGCAGACCATGTGCTCGCACCAACCGCAGTGCCCGTCAGCCGACGCCCCCGACCGGGAGGCCGCGCACACCGTCGCCTGCCACCCGGAGCAGGGCTGGAGCCTGCTGTGCAACGGCGTCCTGCTGTTCGAGGACACCGGCGAGCTGCTGCCGGACGGCCGGGTCATCGCCCCGCACCGTCCGCACCGACCACCGACGTCGCCGCCTGACGCACGCTACGTCGACCCTAGCCGGGCGCTAGCCCCGCTCACGGCGGTCAGTCGGTAGCTGTCCACCGGCGGGCAGCTGCAGACCAGGTTGCGGTCGCCGTAGGCGCCGTCGATCCGCCGCACCGGCGGCCAGTACTTCGCCGGCGGGTCCACCCCGGCCGGGAAGACCGCCTCGCGCCCGGCTGTAGGCGTGCGCCCACTCCCCCGCCAGCGCAGCCGCCGTGTGCGGCGCGCCGCGCAGCGGGTTGTCGTGCGCGTCCACTCCCCCGACGCCGACCCGCGTCGATCTCGCGCGGATCGCGATCATCGCCTCGCAGAACCGGTCCAGCTCGGCCAGGTCCTCGCTCTCGGTCGGCTCGATCATCAGCGTGCCGGCCACCGGGAACGACATCGTCGGGCGCGTGGAAGCCGTAGTCGATCAGCCGCTTGGCGACGTCGTCGACGGTGACGCCGGTCTCCTTGGTGATCGGCCGCAGGTCGACGATGCACTCGTGCGCCACCAGCCCGGCCGGCCGGTGTAGAGGACCGGGTAGTGCGGGCCCAGCCGCGCGGCGACGTAGTTGGCGCTGAGGATCGCGACCTGGGTCGCTCGGGTCAGCCCCTCGCCGCCCATCAGCCGGACGTAGGCCCACGAGATCGGCAGGATGCCGGCCGAGCCCCACGGCGCCGCCGACACCGGCCCGACGCCGGTCGCCGGGCCGGCCTCGGGCTGCAGCGGGTGGTTGGGCAGGTACGGCGCCAGGTGCGCGCGCACGCCGACCGGACCGACGCCGGGGCCGCCGCCGCCGTGCGGGATGCAGAACGTCTTGTGCAGGTTCAGGTGCGAGACGTCGGCGCCGAAGTGCCCCGGCCGGGCGACGCCGACCAGCGCGTTGAGGTTGGCCCCGTCGACGTAGACCTGGCCGCCGGCCTCGTGCACCAGCGCGCACAGCTCGGAGATGTCCTGCTCGAACACCCCGTGGGTCGACGGGTAGGTCACCATGATCGCGGCCAGGTCGTCGCGGTGCTCCTCGACCTTCGCCCGCAGGTCGTCGAGGTCGACGTCGCCGCCGTCGGCGGTCTTCACCACGACGACCTTCATGCCGGCCATCACCGCGGACGCGGCGTTGGTGCCGTGCGCGCTGGACGGGATCAGGCATACGGACCGGTCGCGACCCGTCATTGCCGTTGGCCCGGTGGTAGGCGCGGATCGCCAGCAGCCCGGCCAGCTCACCCTGCGACCCGGCGTTCGGCTGCAGGGAGACCGCGTCGTAGCCGGTGACCTCGCACAGCCACGCCTCCAGCTCGCCGATCAGCTCGAGATAGCCGGCGGCCTGCTCGACCGGCGCGAACGGGTGCACGGCCGCGAACTCCGGCCAGGTGATCGGCTCCATCTCGGCGGTGGCGTTGAGCTTCATCGTGCAGGAGCCGAGCGGGATCATCGAGCGGTCCAGGGCCAGGTCGCGGTCCGAGAGCTTGCGCAGGTAGCGCAGCATCGCAGTCTCGGACCGGTGCGCGTGGAACACCGGGTGGGTGAGGACCTCGGCGTCGTCGTGACGCAGCAGCTCGGCCGGCAGCCGGTCCTCGGCCGCCAGCCGGTCGGCGTCGGACCCGTCGGCGTCGGCACCGAACGCGGCCCAGACAACAGCGAGGTGCTCGCGGGTCGTCGTCTCGTCGGTGGTGATCCCGACGTGGTCGGCGTCGACGAGGCGCAGGTTGACCCCGCGCTCGCGGGCCGCGGCGACGACGGCGTCGGCCCGGCCCGGCGTACGGGCGAGGACGGTGTCGAAGAAGGCGTCGTGCACGATCTCGACCCCGTCGACAGACCGCAGGCCTGCGGCGAGCGCGGCGGCGTAGGAGTGGGTCCGCCGGGCGATCGCCCGCAGGCCGTCCGGGCCGTGGTAGACGGCGTACATGCCGGCGACGACGGCGAGCAGCACCTGGGCGGTGCAGATGTTGCTGGTGGCCTTCTCCCGACGGATGTGCTGCTCGCGGGTCTGCAGCGCCAGCCGGTACGCCGGGTGGCCGTCGACGTCCATGGAGACACCGACCAGCCGGCCGGGCATCTGCCGCTCCAGGCCCTTGCGCACGGACATGTAGCCGGCGTGCGGGCCGCCGAAGCCCATGGGGACGCCGAACCGCTGGGTGGTGCCGACGGCGATGTCGGCGCCCATCTCGCCCGGCGAGCGCAGCAGCGTGAGGGCGAGCAGGTCGGCGGCGACCGCCACGACGGCGCCCTTCTCCTGCGCCGCGGCCACGATGTCGGCGAGGTCGCGCACGACGCCCGACGTTCCTGGGTACTGCAGCAGGACGCCGAAGGTGTCGCTGTCGGGCAGTCCGTCGGCGTGCAGGTCGGCGACGACCACCTCGAGCCCGAGCGGCTCCGCGCGGGTCTGGATCACCGCCAGCGTCTGCGGCAGCACGTCGGTGTCGACGACGAACACCGCGCCGGCCGGTGCCTTGCTGGTACGCCGGGCGAGCGTCATGGCCTCGGCAGCAGCGGTCGCCTCGTCCAGCAGGCTGGCCCCGGCGACCGGCAGCCCGGTCAGGTCGGTGACGATGGTCTGGAAGTTGAGCAGGGCCTCCAGCCGGCCCTGCGAGATCTCCGGCTGGTAGGGCGTGTACGCCGTGTACCAGGCCGGGCTCTCGAGCACGTTGCGCAGGATGACCGGCGGCGTCACGGTGCCGTGGTAGCCGAGCCCGATCATCGAGGTGAGCACCTGGTTGCGGGCGGCCAGCGCCCGCAGCTCGTCGAGCACCTCGTGCTCCGCGCGGCCCGCCTCCAGGGCCAGCGGGGTGTCGCTGTGCACCGAGGCCGGGACCGCGGCGTCGACCAGGTCGTCCAGCGAGGAGTAGCCGAGCACCGCGAGCATCTTGGCCTGGTCCTCGGCGGCCGGGCCGATGTGGCGGCGGGCGAACGGGACGCTGGCGTCCAGGGGCTGTGCAGCGGCGTCGGTCACGGGGCCTCCAGAGGGATCACCGGCCCGCACGGCGGCCACCCGGCCGGCGTACGGTCCCCCTCTGTCGCGGGCGCTCCAGAGCTGCCTCGTCCGTGTGGTCCTGGGTGCCTGAGAGGTTCCGGGGAGGTTGCCCCTTCGGCGCCGGGCCCGAAGGCACGGTCTCTCCCACACGGGATCGTGAGCAGGTACACCCTACCCCGTGCGCGGGCCGGTCAGCCGGTGGCGCGGGCCTTGCGCCGGGCCGACAGCTCGTCGTCTCCGGCGGAGTCGGCAGCCGGCTCGGTGTCACCGCTGCGCTCGCCCGGCAGCTCGGCCAGCGAGCCCTCGACCTCGCGCCAGACCCGCCCGACCGCGATCCCGAACACGCCCTGGCCACCCTGGACCAGGTCGACGACCTCGTCGGCCGAGGTGCACTCGTAGACGCTGGCCCCGTCGCTCATCAGGGTGATCTGGGCCAGGTCGTCCACGCCCCGCTCGCGCAGGTGGCTGACGGCGGTGCGGATGTTCTGCAGCGAGACGCCGGTGTCCAGCAGCCGCTTGACCACCTTGAGCACCAGGATGTCGGTGAAGCTGTACAGCCGCTGGCTCCCGGAGCCGGCCGCGGTGCGGATGCTCGGCTCGACCAGGCCGGTGCGGGCCCAGTAGTCCAGCTGCCGGTAGGTGATCCCGGCCGCCGAGCAGGCGGTCGGCCCGCGGTAGCCCAGGTCCTCGTTCAGCTGCGGCAGGTCGTCGGTGAACAGCAGGCCCTGCTGCCCGGCCCGGGCGCGGGCGCGTTCCTGCGCCGCCCGGTCAGGGCCGGCCGTGCTGCCCGTCGAGCTGGTGTCGCTCACGCCGACCTCCGTCTCACGCCCCGGGGGAAGGACCACGCTCACCGACCGGCGTACCGGGACAGATCACACGGTTGGAACTACATGAGGGGCGTTTCCTGCTGGTGACGGTACGGCGGTGGCGGCACCCGGTCAACGGCGGCGCGCCCGTGTCGGGGAAAAGTCTCGACCTCCGGTGGAGGTTGACTCATGGTGGGGCGGGGCCCTCGAAGTCCTCCGGCGAGATCTGGTCGAGGAACTCGCGGAACTTCTCCACCTCGTCCTCCTGCTCGTCCGGGATCGCGATGCCGGCCTCGGCCAGCACCTCCTCGGCACCGAAGATCGGGGTGCTGGTGCGCAGCGCCAGCGCGATCGCGTCCGACGGCCGGGCACTGACCTCCAGGCCGCTGGCGAAGACCAGCTCGGCGTAGAACACGCCGTCGCGCAGGGCGGTGATGCGCACCTGGGTGAGCTGCTGGCCGGCGGCCTCGAGCAGGTCGCGGATCAGGTCGTGGGTCAGCGGCCGCGGCGGCACGACGCCCTGCTGGGCGAACGCGATGGCGGTGGCCTCACCGGCGCCGATCCAGATCGGCAGGTAGCGCTCGCCGCCGGACTCCTTGAGCAGGACGATCGGCTGGTTCGACGGCATCTCGACCCGCACACCCACCACGTCCAGCTCGTTCACGTCAGCCACCCTACTCGGGCGGATCGTCCCCTAGCGGCCGACGACGTCGCGGAGGCGAGCGCGCACCAGCGCCGTGTGCAGCCGCAACGACAGGGCGCCCATCTCGCGGGCCACCTCCTCGGCTCGGGACCGGGCCTCCGGGCTGCGCTGCCGCAGCAGCGGCGTCACGACCTGACCGACCAGGTCCACCTCGCGGTCGGCCGCGGTCCGGAACGAGCGCAGGTGCCGGGGCTCCAGGCCGAACCCGGCCATCTCCGCGACGGCGGTCGCGATGACCAGCGCGTCGGCGTCGTAGTACGCGGCCGAGGCCGCGCTGCCCCGCACCGGTGCCACCAGCCCGTAGCCCTCGATCTCGGTGAGCAGCGCGTCGTCGATTCCGGCCGACGACATCAGCTCGGTGCGGGAGAGCCGCAGCTCGGTGGTCTCGCCCAGCGCGCGCGGGCCGGGCAACCAGTCCGGGCGCCCCGCCGAGCTCGGGACCTGCGGCCGCTCCCCCGGCACAGCCGGCGGCTCGAGGCCGCGGTCCAGAGCGTCCAGGTGGTCCTTGATGACCCGCAGCGGGAGGTAGTGGTCGCGCTGGGTCGCCAGCACGTAGTGCAGGCGGCCCACGTCGGCATGGCTGAACTTGCGGTAGCCCGAGGGGGTGCGGGCCGGCTCGACCAGGCCCTCCGACTCCAGGAACCGGATCTTCGAGATCGTCACGTCGGGGAAGTCGGCCCGCAGCTGGGTGAGCACCTCCCCGATGCTCATCAGCGAGTGGGAGGCCGGCGCCGCGCTCATGCGGCCGGGCTCATCGGGCCTGCTGGCTCGGGTAGTACACCAGTCGGTACTTCCCGACCTGGACCTCGTCACCGCCCGTCAGCGTCGCCTCGTCGATCCGCTCCCGGTTCACGTAGGTGCCGTTGAGCGAGCCGACGTCGCGCACGCTGAAGCCGTCGGCCACCCGGACGAACTCCGCGTGCCGTCGGGAGACCGTCACGTCGTCCAGGAAGATGTCGCTGCTCGGGTGGCGCCCCGCGGTCGTGGTGTCCGAGTCGAGCAGGAACCGGCTGCCCGAGTTCGGCCCACGTCGTACGACGAGCAGCGCCGACCCCGGCGGTAGCGCCTCCACGGCGGACTGGTCCGCGGTGGACAGGGCCTCGGACTTGTCCGCGGGCTCACCCGGCTCGAGGGCCCCGCCGATGGTGATGGTCGACGTCTCGCCCGGGGACGGCGGCGCCGGTGCGGCCGGCTTCAGGGCCGCGCCGCAGTTGTTGCAGAAGCGCGCATCGTCGGTGTTGCTGTGCCCGCACTGCGTGCAGAACTGCATCAGGCGTGCCTTCCCCGCCGGAGCGTTCGAAGTAGGGCGATCCGTCAACCTCCACCCTAGGTCGAGGTCCTGCGGAAACCTACGGCCCCTGCGGGACGTGGTCAACCGGAACGGGCGAGTGTCAGCCGTCCAGGCTCGCCTGGTACGTGGCGGCGTCCAGCAGCCCGCCATCCCCCCCGGCGTCGGCACCGTCGCCGACCCGGATGGTCATCATCCAGCCGTCGCCGTAGGGGTCGGAGTTCACCAGCTCCGGCGCCGCGTCGAGGGCGTCGTTGCGCTCCACCACGGTGCCGGTGACCGGCGCGTACAGCTCCGAGACGCTCTTGGTCGACTCGATCTCGCCACAGGTCTCGCCCGCGGTCACCTGGGTCCCGGTGTCCGGGAGGGTGACGAAGACGATGTCGCCCAGCGCGTCCTGCGCGTAGTCGGTCACCCCCACCCGGACCGTGTCGCCCTCGCGGCGGACCCACTCGTGGTCCTTCGTGTACTGCAGGTCCTCGGGGATCACGCGCGCTCACTTTCAAAGCGATCAACGGACGCTCAAGCTGGGTTAGTCCTGGGCCGGGCGAGCGTAACGAGGCGACGGAGCGGCCCGCAAGGAGGTGATGGTGACCCGGTCCCGCTGGGTCACCACACCCTGCGCGTCGTCCTGGCGCAGCACGTCCAGCACACCACCGGGGATGTCCAGCGCCGCCGCCAGGGTGCGCGAGTCGCCGATCACCCGGAACCGGTACGGCGAGGTGAGCTCGGTCCCGTCGACCACGACCCGCCCGGCGTCGACCCCGCCACTGGCGTCGGTCGGCGCCTCGAACGAGGTGGCCGCCACCACCCGGACGGCCGGCCCGTCCAGCGAGGAGATCTCGACCGCCTCAGCCCCTGCGTCGCGCAGCTCCTGCAAGGTGTCGAGCAGCACCTCCGGGCCGACCTTGCCGGCCGGGTCGCTGATCGTGAGCTCGATGCCGGGGCCGGTCGCGGGCAGGGTCCCGGCGAGGATGCCGAGCACCCGGGCGCGGGCCTGGGCCTCCTCCAGCGCCGCGCGGCTGCCGGTGCTGCCGTTCGTCACCCGGGCGCGGGTCTCCTCGAGGTCGCGTGCCTCGGTCCGGAGCCGGTCGGAGCGCTCGGTGACGTCGTCCAGGATGCGGACCAGGTCGGACTGGCGGAGGCCGTCCAGACCCGCGTCCTGGGTCGAGCGCACCTGCACGACCACGGCGAAGCCCAGCAGCGCGCACAGCAGGCCGGGCAGCAGGTTCCCGCGGCTGGCGTGCGGGCGCAGCGCGGACCGCAGCCGGGTCCAGGCCGTGCGCTGGCCGGTCATGCCCGGAACAGCTGCCGCCGGATCGCGGCGGCGTTGGAGAAGATCCGGATGCCCAGCACGACCACGACGCCGGTCGAGAGCTGGGACCCGACACCCAGCTGGTCACCGAGGTACACGATCAGGGCAGCGACCAGGACGTTGGCCACGAAGGAGACCACGAAGACCCGGTCGTCGAAGATGCCGTCGAGCAGCGCCCGCAGCCCGCCGAACACAGCGTCCAGGGCCGCCACCACCGCGATGGGCAGGTAGGGCTGCAGCCAGGTCGGGACCGTCGGCTCCAGGAAGATGCCGGCGACGATGCCGAGCACCAGGCCGATGGCGGCTATCACGTCCCGTTGCTCCTCGTCTCGGCCGGTTGCGGCTCGGCTGCGTAGCGCAGCCGGACACCCGCGGACGCGGCCAGCTGCAGCCGGTCGCTGTCCTCCACGGCGTACGTGATGCCGTAGCCCTGGAGCACCTGCAGGTAGCTGCCCCCGAACCCTCCCACGAACGTCTCGCGGAGCTTGTCCGGGTCGCCGACGGCCTCGATCTCGTACGGCGGTGTCAGCGGCCGGAAGTCGACGAGGACCGCGTCCCCGGCCGACCGAATGGCCGACAGGGCGGTGAGCCGCTGCCCGTTCACCGCCACTGCCTCGGCCCCTGCAGCCCAGATCTCGTTGACCACCGTCTGCAGGTCACGGTCGGTGACCCGGCCGTCGTTGTCGACATCGGTGCGCGGGTCCACGTCGGAGCCGGCGCCGTCGCCGGCCGCGTCGTCCAGCCGCACCACCATGCCCGGCCCGGTCACCGGCGCGGCGCCGGTGGCCGCCTCGAGCCGGGCCAGCCGGTCCGCGAGCTCGGTGCCGGCGCCGGACAGGGCGAGCACCTGGCGCTGGGCCCGCTGCACCGCGGCCCGTTGCCGGTCCAGCTGGGCCTGGGCCCTGTCGTTGGCCGCGGACCGCTGCTCGACCTCGGCGACCAGCGCGTCCCGGGCCTCGGCCGCGGAACCCGCACGCTGCCGGGTCTGTGCGAAGGCGGTGGCCAGCAGCAGCCCGACGAGCAGCAGGCCGACGGTGAGCACCAGCACGGCCGACCGCCTGGGGGGCTCGCCGGCGGCGCGCCGGGCGGCGGCCCGCGCGTAGCCCTCGTCGAGCGAGTCCTCGACCAGGTTGCGCAGCAGCAGCATCGAGTCGTCCGGCCGCGAGGGGCGGGTGTTCGGGGTGGGCGCTGACATCGCTCAGGTGCCGGCGCGAGCGACGACCTCGGCCCAGCGCTCGAGCAGGGCGGCCGACGTCGAGTCGTTGCCGGCCTCGGCCCAGACGTGGGTGACCGGCTCGGCGGGGTCGGGCAGCACCAGCGCCCAGTTCCCGTTCTCCTCGAGCACCCGCACCCCGTCGGTCGTGTCCAGCCGCCGGGTGCCCGCCTCCTCGACCACCGCGCGCATGACGACGCCCTTGGCCGCCCACGGGGTCGGGACGGACCGGCGGCTCACGTGGCTGCTCGGGATCCGGGCGTCGATCTCGGACAGCTGCAGCTTGGTACGCGCCACCAGCCCGACCAGCTGCACGAAGGCCGCGATGCCGTCGTACGTCGTGGAGAAGTGCGGCACCACGAAACCGCCTCGGCCATCACCGCCGAAGACGACCCCCTCAGCCACGACCGCCTCGGTCAGCGCGGCCGGTGTGGTGGCGATCCACCGGATGTCGACCCCGTGGAAGGCAGCCACCTGCTCGGCGACCCGGGTCGTGGTCACCGGGAGGGCCACCGTGCCGACCTTGGTTTCCGCCGCGACCAGGTCGAGCACGACCAGCAAGGCCCGCTCGTCGTCGATCGCGAGCCCCTTCTCGTCGACCAGGGCGATCCGCTCCCCGACCGGGTCGAAGTGCACGCCGAACGCCGCCTTGGACGAGGCCACCAGCCGACCGAGCCGGAGCAGGGACTCGCCGCGTTCGGCCGCCGTCTCCGTCGGGGACGCCTCGTCCAGGCCGTTGTTGACGGTGAGGACGTCGAGGCCCAGGCGGCCGAGGAGGGTCGGCAGCACCAGCGAGGCGGTGCCGCCGCCTGTGTCGACCACGACCTTCAGACCGTGCTCGGGCAGGCCCGACACGTCGACGGTGCGCAGCAGCTCGAGGGTGTAAGCCTCCATCACCCGCGGCGGGAACGACAGGTCGCCGATCTCGCCCGGGAAGGCGCGCCGGAACTCGCCGCGGGCATAGGTGCGCTCGAGCTTGCGCTGCGCGGCCTGGGACAGGTCCGCGCCGCTCTCGTCGAGGAAGGAGATGTCGACGCTCTCGGGCTGCCCCGGGGAGGTCCTGATCACCACGCCGCCGGCGCAGCCGCCCTGGGCCGTCTGCAGCCGCGCCACGGGGACGGGCACCACCTCGAGGTCGACCACGTCGATCGCGCTCGAGGCGAGCGCCGAGATCACCGCGCGCTTCAGCGCGCGGGCCGCCCGGGACACGTCCCGGGATGTCGTGACGGTGGAGCCCTTCTTCAGCGTGCTGGCCCAGGCGCTGGCCAGCCGCACCGCGAGCTCCGGCGTGATCTCGACGTTGACGATGCCGCTGACACCGCGCGGGCCGAACAGACGGTGCTGGCTGCGCGACTCGAAGATGAGGTCCGCGGTGACGACGGCTCCGGCCTCGACGTTCTTGTACGGGTAGATGCGGACGCCGGTGGCGACGATCGCCTCTTCCTCGATGACGCACTCGTCGCCGACGACCGCACCCTCCTCGATCCGCGCGGCCCGCATCACGTCGGTGTTCTTCCCGATCACGCACGCGCGCAGGTTGGTCTGCGGCCCCACGAACACGTTGTCGTGGACCACGGCGCGGTGCAGGAAGGCCCCGGTCTTCACGATGACGTTGCTGCCGATCACGGTGAACTCGCGCAGCTCGGCCCCCGCCTCGACCTTGGCGTAGTCGCCGATGAACAGCGGGCCGCGCAGCACCGCGTCCGGGTGCACGTCGGCGCCCTCCGCGACCCAGACGCCGTTGGACACCTCGAACGCGTCGAGGTCTACGTCCACCTGGCCGGTCAGGACGTCGGCCTGGGCCCGCATGTAGGACTCCTGGGTGCCGACGTCCTCCCAGTAGCCCTCGGCGATGTACCCGTAGACCGGCAGCCCGAGGTCAAGCAGCTTGGGGAACACGTCGCCGGACCAGTCGACCGACTCCCCGGCCTCGACGTGGTCGAAGACCTCGGGCTCCATCACGTAGATGCCGGTGTTCACGGTGTCGGAGAACACCTGGCCCCAGGTCGGCTTCTCGAGGAAGCGCTGCACCCGGTTCTCGTCGTCGACGATGGTGATGCCGAACTCGAGCGGGTCGGGCACCCGAGTCAGGCAGACGGTGACGAGCGCGCCCTTGTCCTGGTGGAACTTCACCAGGTCGGTGAGGTCGAAGTCGGTGAGAGCGTCGCCGGAGATCACCACGAAGGTGTCGTCCCGCAGCAGGTCCTCGGCGTTCTTGACGCTGCCGGCCGTCCCGAGCGGCGTCTGCTCGGTGACGTACTGCAGCGACATCCCCAGGTCCTCGCCGTCGCCGAAGTAGTTGCGCACCAGGCTGGCGAGGAACTGCACGGTCACGACCGTGTCGGAGAAGCCGTGCCGCGCGAGCAGCCGGAGGACGTGCTCCATGATCGGCTTGTTGACGATGGGGAGCAGCGGCTTGGGCATGCTGACGGTCATCGGGCGCAGGCGGGTGCCCTCGCCCCCGGCCATCACGACCGCCTTCACGCCGCCACCCCCTCCCGCGGGTTCAACCGGTCGGCGCGCACCAGGTCGCGCACCTGGATCAGGTACAGGACTCCTGCCCACCAGTACAGCGCCGTACCCCAGATGGCGAACGCCCAGCCGAACGCGTGGGCCACGTCCCCGACCAGCCCGTCCCACTCACCGAGCAGCAGCAGCGGGAAGCCGGCCAGCAGGTTGAAGGTCGCGGCCTTGCCGAGGAAGTTCACGGGCAGCGGGCCGTAGCCGTGGCGCCGCAGCACCGGCAGCGTGAACGCCAGCAGCACGTCGCGGCCGACCAGCAGCAGCGTCAGCCAGAGCGGCACCACGTCGCGCACCGTGAGACCGATGAGGGTGGCGAGGATGTAGAGCCGGTCGGCGGCCGGGTCCAACAAGGTGCCCAGCTGCGAGGTCTGGCCCCAGGCCCGGGCGATCTTGCCGTCCAGGTAGTCCGTGACACCGCTGACCATGAGCACCAGCACCGCGGGCCCGTCGTGCTCGGTGAGCACCAGCCAGAGGAACAGCGGGACGCCCAGCAGCCGGAGGGCGCTCAGCGCGTTGGGCAGGGTCACCACGCGGTCGCTCGGCCCAGGTGCTCCCGGCACACGGTCCCCTTCCGCTGTGCCCCCGGTCGTCACCGGAGTGCTGGTGCGAGCCTAGTCGCGCGGTCAGGACAGGCCCATGTCGATCTCGGCCCTTTGCCTCAGTGCTCGCCCACCGCGCCGTCGAGAAGCTCGCGCACCACGTCGAGGTGGCCGCAGTGCCGGGCGTACTCCTGGACCAGGTGCAGCAGGACCCGCTCCAGGGTGGCCGGCTCGGCGCCGTCCCACCGCTCCCCCGGTACGCCGGTCTCGGCCAGCTCATGGCGGCCGGCGATCGCCGTGGTCACCCCGGCCCGGCGGTCGAGCTCCGCGAGCAGCCCCGCGAGGGTCTCCTCCGGCTCGACGTGCCAGCGGCCGTCCCGCTGGTCGCCCCACGGGTCGTCGACCGGCCGGCCCTCGAACCCCCAGTCCAACCAGCGCATCTCGACGTAGGTCAGGTGCTTGAGCAGCTCCAGCGGGGACCAGCCGGACGGGAGCACGCTGCCGCGCAGAGCCGTCTCGTCCAGGCCCGCGAGCTTGCCGCGCAGGACCGACCGGAAGTAGTCCAGGTAACCGAGCAGGACGGCGGTGCGCGAGGTCGCCGGCTGCGTCGGCTCCGGGAAGGGGATGCTCACCCTCAACTTCCTATCGGATCCGCCGGCCGGACTCGGCCGTGGAGTAGCCGCCGAGCGCCTCGACCGACGCGGCGAACCCGGGGTCGCCGATCAGGTCGAGCAGCGGGTCCAGCACACCGTCGTCGAGGGTGGCCGCCGTGGTGACGAGGTCATAGGGCTCCTCGGCCACGGGCACGAAGTCCAGGCCGAAGGCTCGGGCGGCGGCCAGGATGCCCAGGCCCGCGTCGGCCCGGCCGGATGCGACGGCGGCGCCGACCGCGAGGTGGGTGCTCTCCTCCCGCCCGTAGCCCTCCACGTCCACCGGGTCGAGCCCGGAGCGGGCCAGCTCGTGGTCGAGCAGGACCCGGGTGCCCGCGCCGCGCTGCCGGTTCACGTAGCGCAGGCCCGGCCGGGTCAGGTCCGCGATGCCGCCCAGCCCCAGCGGGTTGCCGGGCGCCACCATCAGCCCCTGCTGCCGGTGCACCAGCCGCA
This sequence comes from uncultured Actinomycetota bacterium, assembly GCA_963728425.1. Lineage (GTDB taxonomy): Bacteria > Actinomycetota > Actinomycetes > JACCUZ01 > JACCUZ01 > JAVEDA01. The sequence continues at coordinate 28,999 of CAVSKC010000014.1, read as the reverse complement.
CCACGACCCCCTCGCCCGGGCCGAGGACCCGGTCGAGGAAGGGCAGCGTGTACTCCCCCGTGGCCGAGTCCAGCAGGTGCGATCCCGCCAGGTGGCACAGGCCGTCCCGCACCGCGACCAGGCCGCCGAGCGAGCCGACGTTCGACGACACCAGGGTCAGCTGCGGGTCTCGCTCGCGCAGCCCCGACGCGGCCAGGTCGAGCACCAGGTCGTGCGACCCGATCGCCACGATCGTGCGCGCCACCTCGTCCAGCCCGCGCAGCAGCTCGACCTCGACGTCCTCGCCGGCGTGGTGCCCCTCCAGCCCGGCGGGGACGAGCAGCAGGCCGTCGGCCCGCACCAACGACGTCAGCACGCCCGCGCCGCGCGGCAGTGGGGTCGCAACCACCCGTCCCCCGACCCGGCCGAGCCGGACCCGCACCCAGTCGTCCATGCCGCCGGGAGACGCGAGCTTGCGGGCCAGCCGCGCGGTCGCCGTCGGCCGCCGGGCCGGCGCGGTGCCCTCGAGCGAGGCCAGCAACGGGGCGGCGAAGATGTCGAACGTCAGCGCGGCCGACACCGGGAAGCCGGGTGCCCCGATCACCGGGGTCGCGTCGACGACCCCGAGCACGACCGGGTGCCCGGGCCGGACCGCGACGCCGTGCACCGCCAGCACGCCCTCGTCGGCCACCACCTGCGCTGTCCAGTCATCGCGGCCGGCGCTGGAGCCGGCAAGCACGACCACCAGGTCGCTGACCGCGGCCGCTGCGTGCACGGCCGCGGCGATCAGCGATGGCTGGTCCGGGACGATCGGCGTGACCGTCACCTCGGCCCCCAGCTGGCGGGCCTGGCCGGCGAGCATCAGCGAGTTGGTGTCGGGGATCTCGCCGGCTGCCAGGGGCACGCCGACCCGGCGGATCTCGTCGCCCGTCGGCACCAGCACGACCTGCGGCGCGCGCCGCACCTCGACCGCGGTGACCCCGGCCGAGGCGGCGGCCGCCAGGTCGAACGGCCGCAGGCGGTGGCCGGAGGGCAGCAGCAGCTCGCCGGCCGCGACGTCCTCGCCGATCGACCGGACGTGCGTCCAGGGCGCGGTGGCGGCCCGCAGCTCGGCCTCGCCGGCCGCGGTGCGGTGCACGTCCTCGCGCATGACCACCGCGTCCCGCCCCGGTGGCATCGGGTCGCCGGTGTCGACGACCTCGAAGTCCCCGGCCGCGAGCAGCAGTGGCCGGCTCTCGGTCGCCCCGAAGGTGTCGGCCGCGCGCACCGCGATGCCGTCCATGGCCGCGGCGTCATAGTCGGGCGACGAGCGGCGGGCCCAGACCGGGGCCGCGGTGACCAGGCCGAGCGCCTCCTCGATGCCGACCGTGACCGCGGGGAGCCGGGCCGGGCAGCCGGCCGCCGTCATGGCCCGCTGCCAGGCCGCGATTGCCGCCCCGGCCGGGACGTCGCTGACGAACGGGCTGCCGGTCATCGGTACAGGGTGACGTCGACGGGGGTGCCGGCGGGCAGGCCGGTGGCCTCCTCGGGCACCACCAGCCACCCGTCGGCCGACGTCAGCACCGACAGCAGCGCTGAGGCACCGAACAGCGGGCTGGCGACCGGACCGTCCGCCGAGGGCGGTCACCCGGGCCTGCACGACGTCCAGCCGGCCGGTCTGGGACGGCACCTGACGGTCCAGCCGGGCCCGCACGGTCGGCTCCGGCGGGACGACCGTGGTGCCCCCTACCCGGCGTACGACGGGGAGCCCGACCAGGCGGAACACGACCAGCGCCGACAGGGGGTTGCCCGGCAGCCCGATCACGGGGACCCCGCCGCAGTCGGCCAGCAGCGTCGGCTTGCCCGGTCGCACGGCCAGCCCGTGGCACAGGATCCCCGGGGCACCGAGCCGGGCCACCACGCCGGCGGTCTCGTCCCGGGCGCCCACCGAGGACCCGGCCGAGACCACGACGACGTCGCACCGCTCGAGCGCGTCGCGGAGCACCCGCTCCAGCTCGTCCGCGTCGTCGCCGACGATGCCCAGCAACAGCGGCTCGCCCCCCGCCCCGATGACCAGTCCGGCCAGCGCCGCGGCGGTCGCGTCGCGCACCTGGCCCGGGATGAGCCCGACCGTCTCCGGCGGCACCACCTCGTCACCGGTCGACAGGATGCCCACCCGCGGGCGGCGGTGCACCGACACCTCGACCACGCCGGCGGCCGCGAGCATCCCGAGATCCTGCGCCCGCAGCGGTCGCCCGGCGGGGGCGATCTCGGCGCCGGCGGCCACGTCCTCGTCGGCGCGCACCGTGCCGTCGCCGGGTGCGGCGGGCCGCACCACCTCCACCGACCCGGGCATCGTGACCTGGGTGTGCTCCACCATCACCACCGCGTCGGCACCGTCCGGCAGCACCCCGCCGGTCGGCACCGCGACCGCGGCGCCGGGCCGCACCGGCACCTCGGCGGGCCGACCCATCGCAACCGACCCCGCCACGTCGAGGTAGGCGGGCAGGCCCTCGGACGCGCCGAAGGTGTCGGCCGCGCGGACCGCGAAGCCGTCGACGGTCGACCGCGCGAAGCCCGGCAGCGCAGCGGTGGCGGTCACCGGTGCGGCCGGGGTGCGACCCAGCGCGTCGGCCAGCGCCACCCGCTCGACCGGTGTGGTCCGCGGCGAGGCCAGCAGCGCGAGTGCGGCGCCCACGGTCGTCGTCGTGAAGAACTCGCGGCCGTGGCCGCCGTGCTGGTGCGTCATGGGCGTCAGTCCCGCGGCTGCGGGCGCGCGGCGCGGCCCGCCGCGCTGCAGGCCAAGGACGCTGGCCACCGGCCCCAGCGCCACCTGCCCGAGGCCGCAGATCGACGTGGTGCGCAGGGTCCGCTCCAGCTCCAGCACCCGGGCCTCGCCCCGGTCGTCCAGCCCGCCGGCGGCCATCGACTCGGTGAGCAGGACGTGGGCCTTGGTCGAGCCGACCCGGCAGGGCACGCACTTGCCGCAGGACTCGTCCCGGAAGAACCGCAGCGTGTTGGTCGCGGCCGCGAGCAGGTCGGTGCCCTCCGCCATCGCCACCAGCGCGCCGGAGCCGAGCATCGAGCCGGCCGCGGCCAGCGAGTCGAAGTCCAGCCGGGCCTCCAGGTCGTCGGGGCCGAGGAAGTTCGAGGACGCACCACCGGGCTGCACGGCGGCCAGCCGCTGCCCGCCCAGCACCCCGCCGGCGAGGTCCAGCAGCGCCCGCACGGTGGTCCCCATCGGCACGCAGTAGACGCCCGGCCGCTCGACGTGCCCGGACACGGCGAAGAACTTCAGCCCCACCGAGTCGCCGTCGCCCTGGTCCTGCCACCACTGCGCGCCGCGGGTGAGGATGGCGGGCACGTCGGCCAGCGTCTCGACCGAGTTGATCAGGGTCGGCTTTCCCCACAGGCCGTGCACGCCGGGGAACGGCGGCTTGTTCCGGGGCTCGCCCCGGTGGCCCTCCATGCACTCGAGCAGCGCCGTCTCCTCGCCGAGGATGTAGCCGCCGGGCGAGACGAACACCTCGACCGAGAGCCGTCGGCCGGTGCCGAGCACGTCGGCCCCGAGCAGCCCCGCCTCCTGCAGCCGGTCCAGCTCGGCCCGCAGCACGTCGGTCTCCGGGCCGTACTCGTGCCGGACGAAGACCCAGCCCTCCTCGGCGCCGACCACGACCATGCCGACCAGCAGGCCCTCGAGCACCAGGTGCGGCTGGTCGGCCAGGATCTGCCGGTCCTTGAAGGTGCCGGGCTCGGACTCGTCCGCGTTGCACACGGCGTACGCCGGTGTGGCCGCCTGTGCGGCGACCAGCGACCACTTCTTCCCGGTCGGGAAGCCGGCACCGCCCATCCCCCGCAGCCCGGAGGCCGTGAGGGTCTCGACCACCTCGTCGGCCTGCCGGCGGCCCGCCAGCAGGTCGCGCAGCACCTGGTAGCGCGGTGCCCCCTCGTCGTAGGGGTCGTTGGGCCAGCGCTGCGGCAGCGGCCGGTAGAACTCGTAGGCGTTGCCGGCCCTCGCGGTCTCGACCAGGTCGACGGCGGCCTCGGTCCTGGTCGGTTGGTCGTCGACCGCGGCGGCCGGGGCCACCTCGCAGCGACCCAGGCAGGACACCTCGCGGACCTCGACGTCCGGGTCGTCGTCGTAGCGGTCGTGCAGCCGCGGCGTTGGCAGCGTCACCGTCGCGCAGCCAGCAGGACAGGTCGTGGCACAGGTGCAGCGACACCCGCGGCGGCGGCTCGGTGCGGAAGTGCGGGTAGAACGAGACCAGTCCCTGGATCTCGTAGAGCGGCCGCCGGGTGTCGGTCGCGAGCGCTGGCCAGCTCCTCGCGGGGCAGCCAGCCGAGCCGGTCCTGGATCGCGTGCAGCGCGGGGATCAGGCTGGGCCCGGGGAAGCGGCCGGCCCGGGCCTCGGCGCCGGGCGTGCGGCCTTGTCGCCCGGCTCGGCCCTCGGTCATGCGGGCTCCCAGCCGGCTCGACCGCGACTGCGCAGAACTTGAACTCGGGGATCTTGCCGACCGGGTCGATCGCGTCGATGGTCAGCAGGTTCGCGCTGGCCTCCCGGAAGTGGAACGGGATGAACACGTTGCCGCGGGCCTCGCGGGCCGAGACCCGCACGTGCAGCTCGATCTCGCCGCGCCGCGACCGGACCCGGGCCATGCCACCGTCGACCAGGCCGAGCCGGAGTGCGTCGTCGGGGTTCAGGTAGACCTCGGCCCGCGGCGCGATGGTGTCCAGCGCGAACGACCGGCGCGTCATCGAGCCGGTGTGCCAGTGCTCGAGCAGCCGGCCGGTGTTGAGCACGAACGGGTACTCCTCGTCCGGCAGCTCCTTGGCCGGCAGCCACTCGGCCGGCACCAGGTGGGCCAGCCCGTCGGCGGTGTTGAACCGCTCGTCGAACATCACGACCGTGCCGTCGGAGTGCTCGGGGTCGTCGTTCGGGTACAGCTTGCCGGTGCCGCCGAGGTTGTCCCAGCTGAGGTTCCGGTAGCTCGGCATCAGCGGCACCATCTCGTCGAACACCTCGCGCGGTGAGGGGTAGGACCAGTCCAGCCCGACCCGGCGGGCGACCTCCTGGGTGATCCACCAGTCGGCCCGCGCGTCGCCGGGCGGCGGCAGCACGGTGCGACCGCGCTGCACCCGGCGGTCGGTGTTGGTGTACGTGCCCGTCCTTCTCCAGGTACGACGTCGCCGGCAGGATCACGTCGGCGAACTCGGCCGTCTCGGTGACGAAGATGTCCTGCACCACCAGGAAGTCCAGCGCCGACAAGGCCTTCGCGGACCAGGTTGGTGTTCGGGTCGGACATGAAGGGGTTCTCGCCCATCATGTACATCGCGCCGACGCCCGGCGTGCCGTCCGGGCCGCCCTCGAGCACCGAGTGGACGATCTCGGTGACGGTGAGCCCGCGCTTCGGCGGCAGCGGCGCACCCCAGGCCTGCTCGAACCGCGCCACCACGACGGGGTCGTCGGCGGACTGGTAGTCGGGGAAGAACATCGGGATCAGCCCGGAGTCGGACGCGCCCTGCACGTTGTTCTGGCCGCGCAGCGGGTGCAGCCCGGCTCCCGGCTTGCCGACGTTGCCGGTGATGGCGCACAGCGCGATCAGGCAGCGCGCGTTGTCGGTGCCGGTGGTGTGCTGGGAGATCCCCATGCCCCAGAAGATGATGCCGGCCTTCGCCTCGCCCCAGACCTGGGCGACCCGCCGGATCACGTCGGCCGGCACGCCGGTGATCTGCTCGCCGCGCTCCGGCGGGTAGTCGGCCACGGTGCGCGCCAGCGCGTCGTAGTTGCTGGTGCGCTCCGCGACGTAGGTCTCGGTCGACCAGCCCGAGCCGGATGACCTCGTGCATCATCGAGTTGTAGAACGCGACGTCGGTGCCGGGCTTGAGCTGGCAGTAGATGTCGGCGTGGTCGGCGAGCTTGTCGGCCCGCGGGTCGACGTAGATGACGGTCATGCCGTCGCGCCGGGCCTGCTTGAAGAACGACGACGCGACCGGGTGGTTGGCGGTGGCGTTGCTGCCGGTGATGAGGATGACGTCGGAGTTCGCCACGTCGCCGTACGTCGTGGAGACGGCGCCGGACCCGATGCCCTCGAACAGCGCGGCCACGCTGGAGGCGTGGCAGAGCCGGGTGCAGTGGTCGACGTTGTTGGTCGTGAACGCGGTCCGCAGCAGCTTCTGGAAGAGGTAGGCCTCCTCGTTGGAGCACTTGGCCGACCCGAAGCCGGCGATGCCGGCCGGGGCCGCGCTCGGCGTGCACCTCGCGCAACCGCCGCGCCACCAGGTCCAGCGCCTCGTCCCAGCTGGCCTCGCGGAAGTGCGGCAGCACCTCGTCGTAGGGGACCAGGCCGCCGGGCTTGCGCCGGCGCTTGCCCGGTGCCCGGAGTCGCCGCCGATGACGTCGCCGGACAGCGGGCCCTTCGGGTAGGACTCGTCGATCCGGATCAGCGGCACGGTCAGCCGCTGCGGTGACGCCGCGTAGTCCCAGCCGTAGCGGCCCTTGACGCACAGCCGGCCCTGCGACCCGGGCTGGTCGCGGCCCTCGGCGAACGCGATGGCGCCGCGGTCCCGGTCGACGTAGTAGGTGATCGCGCAGCCGACCCCGCAGTAGGGGCAGACGCTGTCGACGGCGTCGAGCTCGGTGCGCGGCCGGATCGGCACGTCGTGGATCGGCTTGTTGGTGAGGGCGCCGGTGGGGCAGGCGGCCACGCACTCCCCGCACGTGACGCAGGACGAGGCGCCCATCGGGTCGTCGAGGTCGAAGGAGATCCGGGTGGCGTAGCCCTTGCCGCTGCGGCCGATCACGTCGTTGCCCTGCAGGTCGTCGCAGGCGCGCACGCAGCGGTCGCAGAGGATGCAGGAGTCGTGGTCGACCGCGATGACCGGGTTGGACACGTCGGTGCCCCGGCCGGGCCCGGGCGGCAGCTCGCCGGCCGTGACGCCGTACCTCGTCGGCGAGGGCCAGCAGCAGGTTGTCACCGGTCGTCGTCTGCTTCGGGTCGTCCTCGGGCGCGGGCTGGTCGGCGAGCAGCAGCTCGGTCAGCGTGGCCCGGCTGCGCTCGATGTCGTCGGACGTGGTGGTGACCGACATGCCGTCCTCGCACGGCCGCACGCAGGACGCGGCGAGCACCCGCCCGCCGACGTCGACGACGCACATCCGGCAGACCCCGACCGGGTCCATCCGCTCGTCGTGGCAGAGCACCGGGATGTCGATGCCGGCGTCGCGCGCGGCCGCCCAGATCGTCGTGCCCTCGGCCACCGTCAGCGGCCGGCCGTCGATGGTGACCGCGACGGTCGCCGTGTCGGCCGGCGCGCGAGCAGTCGTGGTCACGTGGTCAGCCTCACCCGTCGTACGCCGGCATGTCCACCACCGACGTCGGTCGGCCGCTCGCGTCCAGACCCCGGGCGGCCCAGTAGCCGTCGACCATCGCCCGGAGCCGCTCGGGAGTGAGCGCGGCGGTGCGCCCGGAGCCCATCTCCAGGGTCTCCTCGAGCAGCCGGGCCGGGAGCCAGTCGTCCTCCGGCTGCCAGCCCTCGCGGATGTTGTAGGCGCGCTTCGACAGCACGATCCGGCGGGCGGTCTCGTGCAGCTCGGCGGCGTCGACTTCCCAGCCGGTCACCAGGGAGAGCAGGTGCGCCCACTCGGCCCACGGGTCGGTGAACACCCCGCGGAGGAACTTGCACAGGATCAGCGAGTCCATCACCGCGGCCCGGTCCTCGGTCTCGACGGCCGCGGCCACGTGCGCCGGGCCGCCCTCGAGCCGGTCGAGGTCACCGCCCAGGTCGGCCTCGTAGGCACCGGACCGGTTGTGGTCGGCGCCGCGGGCGTTGACGGCCAGGCCGAGCGCCATCGCGTGCAGGGACCGCGGCTCGTAGCCGGGCAGCTCGAGACCTTTGACGTGCGGGGCGAAGTCGGCCGAGCCCTGGCCGACCTCGGCCGCCGCCCGCCGCGAGCCCAGCGCGAGCAGCGGCCCCAGGCCGGTGCCGCTGCCGATCTCGTCCAGCGCACGCAGCAGCGCCGCGCCGTCGCCGAACCGCAGCCAGGGGGCGTCCAGCAGCCCCTTCTCGGCGCACTCCATCGCCCACGCGATCGTGCCGCCGGCCGAGATGGTGTCGATGCCCAGGTCGTCGCACCGGGCGCTCGCCTCGAGCACGTCGTCGGGGTCGGACACCCCGCACATCGGACCGAGGGCGAAGACGTTCTCGTACTCCACCCGCATGGTCCGGCCGCCGCGGCCGCTGGAGAGCTGGTAGATGTGCTCGCAGCCGATCGTGCAGGAGGCACAGCTGTTGCGGGCCGTGCCGCGCAGCTCGGCCAGCTCCTCGGCGGCGAGGGCCGGCGCGCCGTCGAAGGTGGCCGCCTGGAAGTTGCGGGTCGGCAGGGTCGAGAGGGCGTTGAACGCCAGCAGGTTGGCCAGCGTGCCGAGCTCGCGGTACTTCGCGGTCGCAGCCCCGAACGAGCGGGTCCGCAGGTCCTTGGCGGCCGCCAGCACGCCGGCCGGGTCGGCGGGGGCCACCTTGGTCCTCGGCCGTACCGCCACCGCCTTCACGTTCTTGGCCCCGAGCACCGCACCGAGGCCGCCGCGGCCGGCGTGCCGGCCGTCGTGCGAGAGCGTCGCGTACAGCACGCCGTGCTCCCCCGCCGGGCCGATGGCGGCGACCTTGAACGCGCGGCCGAACCGGTCGCGGACCGACACCTCGGTGTCCGCCGCCGAGCGGCCGACCTCGCCGTCGGCCGGCTCGAGCCGCACGTCCGCGCCGTCGACCAGCAGCACGCTCGGCTGGGCCGCCCGTCCCACGACGACGATCGCGTCATGCCCGGTGAGCTTGCCGGCGATGGCGAAGTGGCTCGACGCCAGCGCGTCGGTGAGCATCCCGGTCAGGGGTGACTTGGCCACCACGGCGAACTTCGCGCTGGTCGTGAGCGGCGTGCCCACCAGCGGCGAGAACACGAAGGCCAGCGGAGCGTCCGGCCCGAGCGGGTCGACGCCGGCCGGGGCCAGGTCGGCGAGCAGCCGTACGCCGAGCCCGGCACCGCCGACGTGCTCGCGCAGGGTCCGGTCGTCGAGCTCGACGACCCGGCTGGTCCCGTCCGTGACGTCGACGACCAGGGCTCGACCGAAGTAGCCGCCGGGCGTCATCCGCCGGCGTCCGCGGAGAGGAAGGCCACGGTGTCCCCCGCCATCAGCGGCAGCTCGCCGTCCCGGCCGGTCTGGTCGCCGTTGACCGCTGCCAGGACGTGTCGGTCGAGGACCACGTCGACGGCGCGGGCGGCGGCCCCGACGGTTGCGGCGCGGGCGGCCCGTGGCCCGCGGCCGCTGCGGGTGGCGAGCACGCCGAAGCACTCGACGGTCACCTCCGGGGCCGGCCGGGCCCGCGCGGCGTCGTAGTCCGACCGTTCGTTCACGTTGACCAGTGACTCGAGGGTCGGGTCGGCCACGCGCAGCGCAGCGTCGGCCAGCAGCGCGTCATCGTCCAGGCGGAGCACGGTCGCGTCCTCGAAGATGAAGGCCGGCCGAAGCCGGTCGGCCGCGACCAGCGCGGCCACCACCGGCGCGAGACGGGTCCGGTAAGCCGCAGCTAGGGGCTGCGGGTAGCCGCGGGCCACCGGGAGCACGACGTCGAGGGCCGCACCGTCGACGGGTTGGCCGAAGGGTCTCAGCACCCGGCGTACCAGCTCGGCGTGCAGGAACGGCAGGTCGGTGGAGCAGACGAACGCCACGTCGGCCCGCGCGGCCAGGGCCGTCAGCCCGACGGCCATGCCCTGCAACGGACCCAGCCCCTCGCGCGGGTCGTCGACCACCTCGACGTCGGCCGGGAGGGGTGGCAGCTCCTGTCCGGGTGCCCGGACCACGACCACCGGCTGCAGCCCGGCCCGCTGCAGCACGCCGCAGGTGCGCCGCAGCAGGGTCGAGCCGTGCCACTCCAGCGCCGCCTTGGGGACCCCCATCCGGGAGGACCGGCCGCCGGCGAGAACGAGTCCCGCGGCTCTCATGCTGGCGAGCCTAGCCAGCCTCGGTCAGGTGAACAGGCGAGCGGGATCGGTCTCGGCCCGGGAGTCGACCAGCAGCAGCACCTCGTCGCCGGCCCGCACGACCGTGTCGCCGCGCACCGGCACCAACGCACCGTCCCGGCTGATCATGCTGATCCAGGCGTCCTCGCCGAGATCGAGGTCGGCCAGCGTGCAGCCGTCCGCCGGCGCACCGGCGCCGACCTGGTAGCGGCGCAGACCGGTCGGCTCGTCCCGGAACCGCATCCCCAGCGACCACGGCTCCGGCTCGACGATGCGCATCGGGACGCCGAGGCGGTGCGCAACGGTCGGCACCAGCCCGCCCTGGACGACGACGGAGAAGGCCACCACGACGACCACGACCCCGTAGAGCCGGCCGGCGTCCGGGCCGCCGTCGGTGAGGATGTAGGTGCCCAGCAGGATGGGCACCGCGCCCTTGAGGCCGGACCACATGACGAACAGCCGCTCACCGCGGCTGAGGTCGACGACCAGCAGCAGGGCGCCGACGAGCAACGGTCGGACGACGAGGGCAAGCAGCACCGCGAGGCCGAGCCCGATCAGCCAGGCGTGCGCGTCGCCCAGGTCCGCGAGCGGGACCGTGAGGCCGAGCAGCGCGAACGCCACGATCTCGCCGAGGCTGGCCAGCGAGCCGTGGAACCGCTCGATCTCGCCCTTGTAGGGCGCGCGCAGGTCGCCGAGCAGGATCCCGGCGACGAAGACGGCGAGGAAGCCGGAGCCGTGGACGGCGGTGGCCAGCCCGTAGATGGCGCCGGCGCCCAGCAGCGTCTGCAACGGATAGAGGGCACCATTCGGCAGCGGCATCCTGCGCATCAGCACCGAGAGCAGGTAGCCGCCGCCTGCACCGACCGCGAGCCCCAGCACCATCTCGAGCGCGAACTCCAGGGTGCCCTCCCCCACGGCGTGCCAGCCGGCGGAATCTGCGGTCACCAACAGGGCGGCCATGGCCGCGATGCCGACCGGGTCGTTGGCGCCGGACTCCCCCTCCAGCACGGTGCCGGACCGGCCGCCGACCTCGCGGCGCCCCAGCACCGAGAACACGACGGCGGGGTCGGTGGGGGCCAGGGCCACGCCGAGGAGCAGGGCCGGGCGCCAGTCGAACCCGAAGACGTGGTGGGCCAGCAGGGTGACCCCGACCGTGGTGACCAGCGTCCCGACCACGCCGATCCACAGCACCGCACCGGCGGCCGACCGGAACCGGCGCCAGCCGATGTGCATGCCGCCGTCGAACAGCAGCAGGATCAGCATCACCGTCACGACCCGCTGGACCGTGATGACGGGCAGGTCGTCGAGCCCCGGGACGGTGTGCGACGCGACCGCGGCGGCCGCCAGGAAGATGGCCGGCGCGGGGACCCGGATGCGCTCGCTGACCCGGTTGGACCAGACCGCGAGCAGCCCGGCGACGCTCACGACGGCGACGAGCAGCGCGAAGGGAACGACGTCGGTCACGGGGCGGGTCTCACGCTGGGCGGTCGGGCGGCCACGGTCAGGCTCCTCGAGGACGTGCGGCACCTGCTGCCGACCAGGCTTCCCGGCTCACCGGGCCCGAGCCTAGCGGTGCTCCCAGGTCGGCGGGTGCGCTCCCGCGACCGGGCACCGGCCCTGGGGCCGGCCGCACGCCGTGGTGTCGCACAGGCGGCAGGTCCAGCGCTCGACCGGGCCCTCGGCGCCGTCGCGGCGCAACCCGGCCAGGACCCGGCCGGCCAGGTCGGCCAGCTGCTCCTGCTCGTCGCTGGTCAGGACTGCGAGCGCCGCGTGGAGCTCGCCGGCGCGTTCGCGGGTGACCCGGGTCGCGGCTCGGCGGCCGGCGGCAGTGAGCGCGACCGTTCTCGTCCGGCCGTCGCGGCCGGAGCCGCGCCGCACCTGGCCGGCGGCCTCGAGCCGGTCGACCAGGCGCACCGTGCCGGAGTGGGTGAGTCCGAGGACCTGCCGGACCAGGTCGATGGACGGGTCCGGCGGCAGCACGTGCCGCAGCGCGGAGAGCGCCACCGCGCCGGTCTCGGCCTGGACGGCCGCATCCTCGACCGCGTCGCTGATCCGGTCGGTCAGGACCAGTGCCAGCGCGCCGAGGATGTTGGCCGCCCTGGCCGGGTCGGCGCCGTCAGGCGAGCGAGTAGTCAAGGGTCACGGTCGCCGTGTCCCCCATCGGCGCCTCGAAGGTGCCGGTGCCGGCGATGCCCGCGAGGTCACCGGTGCCCGATCCCTCGACGACGGTGAGGTCGCCGACCGCCTGCTTGCCGTCGAAGGTGCCGACGCTGCGCAGCACGAAGGACCCGCTCTTGTCGGCCAGGGCACCGGTCACGGTCTGGACGCCGACGAACTCGGCCCGGTCGTCGGCCGTGTAGGCCATCAGCCAGCGCACGTCCGAGCTGCCCTCGATGTCACCGCTGATCGCCTGCTGCACCGTGGCCTGGGTGAGCTTGCCGTTCCCGTCGAGTTCGACGAAGGTCTGCTCGTCCCACCCGGTCACCTGGAATGTCGCATTGGCTGTCGTCATCTGTCCTTTATATGACTGATTCATACATATGTCTAGGTTGAGGAGACGTTGACCCGGGTCTGCACAACCTCCGACGATGGGGCATGCCCGTGGAGCCACGCAGCAAGTACGGCGGGTCGCTCGCTGACCTCGAGGCCTCGGCGCACGTGCCGCTCGAGCAGCAGGTCTCCGAGCAGGCCGAGGCACCCGCAGAGGCGCCGATCTCGGCCGAGGAGCTGGACCGTCAGCGGCTGCTCGGCATCACCGGCGCCGGCCGCCTGAACGTCCGCTGACGAACCAGAACGGGCCCTGACCTGTAGGAACAGGTCAAGGCCCGGACGGGTCGGGGTGACAGGACTTGAACCTGCGACCTTCCGCCCCCCAGACGGACGCGCTACCAAGCTGCGCCACACCCCGCAGACCGACCTCGACAGACTATCGGACCGGCCAGGACTCCCGGACCAGGCGTCGCATCCGCTCGCGACCGGCTCCGGCTCTGACCGCCGACTACTCGTGACCGGGGACCTGGGTGTGCTCCTGCACCATCCGGGCGAACTCCCGGGCCTGCCGCTGGCCTCGCTCCCCCTCGGACTTCTGCACCCCCATCGCCGCCAGCGCGGTTCCATCGGACAGGTCGAGCAGCATCCACGGGTCGTCGCGGGAGAGCCGCACGCCGACCACCTCGGCCCACTCCAGCCGCCGACGGCCGATGACGTTGGCGACGAGGATCCCGTCGTCCGAGGTCTCCACCCGCACCGAGGCCAGCCGGTGCAGCACCGCGACGGCGACCAGCCCGAAGAGCACCACACCCAGCCGCGACCCCGGCCCCCACGGGTGCGGCCCACCCGACGGCAGCACGACCGCCAGCGTCACCAAGGTGACCAGCACCGCAGCCGCGCAGACGTAGACGACGACCCTCGCGCGCACCGGCCGGAACACGGTGCGCCCAGGGTCGGCGCGACCACTCACAGGCGACAGGCGTGGATGTCGGTGACGAGGATGCCGCGGGCGCCGATCTCCCACAGCTCGTCCATGATCTTGTTCGTCTCGGTCCGCGGCACCATGGCGCGCACCGCGACCCAGCCGCGGTCGTGCAGCGGCGACACCGTCGGCGACTCGATGCCCGGCGTCAGCCGGACCGCGTCCTCCACGCCCTCGGCCCGGATGTCGTAGTCCATCAGCACGTACCGCTTGGCGATGATCACGCCCTGCATCCGCCGCACCAGCTGGCCCACCGCGGGCGAGTCGGCGGCCCCTGACCGGCGTACGAGCACGGCCTCCGACTCCAGGATCGGCTCGCCGACGATCTCCAGGCCCGCCTGGCGCAGCGTGGTCCCGGTGGACACCACGTCGGCGATCACGTCGGCGACACCGAGCCGGACGGCCGTCTCGACCGCCCCGTCCAGCCGGACCACCTCCGCGTCGACCCCCCGGTCCGCGAAGTACTTCGCGAGCAGACCGCCGTACGACGTGGCGACCCGCTTGCCCGCGAAGTCGGCCACCGCGGACGCCGACCCCGGCTTGGCGGCGAACCGGAAGGTCGACTCGGCGAAGCCCAGCGGCAGGATCTCCTCGGCCGGCGCGCCGCTGTCGAGCAGCAGGTCGCGGCCGGTGATCCCGACGTCCAGCTCGCCGGAGCCCACGTAGGTCGCGATGTCACGTGGCCGCAGGAAGAAGAACTCGGTGTCGTTGGCGGCGTCGAGCAGGACCAGCTCGCGCGGGTCGGAGCGCTGCCGGTAGCCGGACTCGCGGAGCATGTCGGCGGCGGGCTCGGCGAGGGAGCCCTTGTTGGGCACGGCGACGCGCAGCACGGCGAAGGACCTCTCAGCAGGAGTGGACTAGAGACGAGCGTAGACGTCATCGAGCGTGAGGCCACGCGCGATCATCAGCACCTGGAGGTGATACAGGAGCTGGGAGATCTCCTCGGCCGTGCGCTCCGGGCTCTCGTGCTCGGCGGCCATCCAGACCTCGGCGGCCTCCTCGACGACCTTCTTGCCGATCTCGTGCACGCCGGCGTCCAGCGCCGCTACGGTGCCCGACCCGTCCGGGCGCGTTGCCGCCCTGTCGCTCAGCTCGGCGAAGAGGTCGTCGAAGGACTTCACCCCGGCATCGTCGCAGAGGTCAGGGAAGCTGCGGCATTCCGTCCGCGTCCAGCGGCCACCCCGGGTTGTGCGCGATCTCCCAGGCGTGCCCGTCGGGGTCGGCGACGATCGAGGTGTAGCCACCCCACTCCGCTGCCTCGGGCGCCCGCAGCAGGGCCGCTCCGGCAGCCATGAACTCGGCCACCGCGTCGTCGACCTCCGCCGGCGACGCGAGGTTGATCGCGAGGTGGACCCGGCGGTCCCGGTGAGCCGGGACGTCGTCGCCGGTGTCGCGGGACATGTCGGTGAGCGGGTAGAGCGCGATCAGCGGGCCGGCGGTGCGCAGGACGGCGAAGTCGTCCATGTCTACGCCGGTCTCCCAGCCCAGGGATCGGTAGAAGGCCTTGGATCGGGCGACGTCATCGACGCCCAGAGTGACCAGGGAGCAGCGTGCGGGAATCATGCCCGACAACGTAGAGGCATCGACTAATCCGCGGTCCCCCGCACGGCGTCCCGCAGGGCGACCGCCGTCGCCACCGCCGCGACCGCCGCCTCGAACCCCTTGTCCTCCCGGGAGCCCTCGAGGCCGGCCCGGTCCAGCGCCTGCTTCTCGTCGTCGCAGGTGAGCAGGCCGAAGCCGACCGGCACGCCGGTGTCCACCGCCACCCGGGACAGCCCGTCGGTGGCCGCCGCGCAGACGTACTCGAAGTGCGGCGTGCCGCCGCGGATCACCACCCCGAGCGCCACCACGGCGTCGAAGCCGGACCGGGCCAGCCGGGCCGCCGCCACCGGCAGCTCGAACGACCCGGGCACCCGCAGCAGCAGCGGCTCCTCGACCCCGCACTCGGCCAGGCCGCGCAGCGCGCCGGCCACCAAGCCGTCCATCACGACCTGGTGCCACTGCGCCGCGACCACGGCGACCCGCAGCCCGCGGCCGTCGACCTCGAGGTCCGGCGACCCGGCACCGCTCATGTCAGCGCTCCCGTGGTGCTGCCGGCGCCGTCCAGCCCCGGCAGGTCGTGCCCCATCCGGTCCCGCTTGGTCCGCAGGTAGCCGATGTTCTCCGGCGTGATGTGCACCTCCAGCGGCACCTGCTCAAGCACGGTCAGCCCGTGCTCCTCGACGCCCACCCGCTTGGCCGGGTTGTTGGTGAGCAGCCGCACCGACGTGATCCCGAGGTCGCCGAGGATCTGCGCGCCGACGCTGAAGTCGCGGGCATCGGCCGGCAGCCCGAGGTCGAGGTTGGCGTCCACGGTGTCGCGCCCGCCGTCCTGAAGGCGGTAGGCGGCGAGCTTGTGCAGCAGCCCGATCCCCCGGCCTTCGTGGCCGCGCAGGTAGACCACGACACCCCTGCCTGCCTCGGCCACTGTCCGCAGCGCCGCCTCCAGCTGCGGTCCGCAGTCGCAGCGCAGCGAGCCGAGCACGTCCCCGGTGAGGCACTCCGAGTGCAGCCGGACCAGGACACCGGTGCCTGTGCCGACCTCGCCGCGCACCAGGGCCATGTGCTCGACCGCGTCGACCGTGCTGCGGTAGCCGACCGCCAGGAACTCCCCGTGCCGGGTCGGCAGGCGGGCCTCGGCGACCCGCTCCACGAGCGTCTCGGTACGTCGGCGGTAGGTGACCAGGTCCGCGATGGATACCAGGGCCAGGCCGTGGTCGTCGGCGAACCGGCGCAGCTCGGGCAGCCGCGCCATCGAGCCGTCGTCGTTGACCACCTCCGCGACGACGCCCGCAGGAGTCAGCCCGGCCAGCCGGGCCAGGTCCACCGAGGCCTCGGTGTGCCCGGTGCGGCGCAGGATGCCGCCGTCGACGGCCCGCAACGGGAAGACGTGCCCCGGCCGGGTCAGCTCAAAGGGCTCGGTGGCCGAGTCGACCAGCACCCTGATCGTGCGGGACCGGTCGGCGGCCGAGATGCCGGTGTCGATTCCGTCGCGGGCGTCGACCGACACGGCGTAGGCCGTCCGCTTGCGGTCCTCGTTCACGGCGGTCATCGGC
The DNA here is from genome assembly GCA_963728425.1 of uncultured Actinomycetota bacterium. Lineage (GTDB taxonomy): Bacteria > Actinomycetota > Actinomycetes > JACCUZ01 > JACCUZ01 > JAVEDA01. The sequence goes on along the minus strand of CAVSKC010000014.1, from coordinate 12,464 downwards.
GGCAGCTTGAGCCGGTCCAGGTCGCGGCCCTCCATCGGCACGCAGACGACGCCGGAGGTGTAGCGGATCGTGAAGGCCAGCAGCTCGGGGGTGGCCTTCGCCGCGGCGAAGACGATGTCCCCCTCGTTCTCGCGGTCCTCGTCGTCCACGACGACCACGGCCTTTCCCGCCGCGATGTCGGCGATCGCCCGCTCGATCGGGTCCAGCCGGACCGGCCCGGCTCATGCCCGCACCTCGTCCGGCCGCTGCGTTGCAGCGAGCCTGGCCCCCTCGCTGTGGGCCACCTTCAGCCAGGTGACGAAGCCCCAGATCACGAAGACGCCGTAGATCCCGTAGAGCACGGCCGAGGGGTAGAAGTGCGAGTGCAGCAGCACCGGCACCCCGACCAGGTCGACCGCGATCCAGCAGAGCCAGAAGTCCACCCAGCCGCGGGCCATGGCGTAGGTCGCCACGATCGAACCGACGAAGATCCACGCGTCGGCGAGGTAGAACCACCACTCCGCCGGGAACCCGGCGCCGATGGCCCGGAACGCGTAGTAGCACACCACCACCCCGACCGCGGCCGCCGCGAGGTACGCGATCCGCTCCCGGCCGGTGGCCCAGCGCGGCACCACAGCCGGCGCGCCGGAGCCGCTGCGCTGGTTCTCCGACCAGCGCCACCAGCCGTAGACCGACACGACCATGAAGAACACCTGCCGCCCCGCCTGGCCGTACAGCGGGCTCCCGCCGTGGTCACCCTCGGTCGCGGTGAACAGGAAGACCGTGAACAGCAGGACGTTGCCGACGATCCCCACCGGCCAGGCCCAGACCTTGCGGCGCATGCCGCCGACAGCCGACGCCAGCCCGAACGCGTTGCCGAGGATCTCCCGCCAGGTGATGTCGTGGCCGCTGATGGTGAGGTGGGCCTCGTACAGGTCGGTGAACACGCTCATGCGGGGCTCCGGTCGGTCGCGGGACTGGTGCGGACGGGGGCGGGGACTGGTCGAGCGCAGCCGCTCGACGTACTTGGCGATGACGTCGACCTCGAGGTTGACCGGGTCGCCGACCCGCTTGCGGCCGAGGGTGGTGAGCGCGAGGGTCGTCGGGATCAGGCTGACGGTGAACGATCGTCGCCGACCGAGGCGACGGTGAGCGAGACGCCGTCGACCGTGATCGAGCCCTTCTCGCACGACGTACCGCGCCAGGTCGGCCGGCAGCGAGACGCGCACGACCTCCCAGTGCTCGCTGCGACGTCACGCGACTCAATGGTGCCGACGCCGTCGACGTGGCCCTGGACGAGGTGCCCGCCGAGGCGCCCGCCGAGCACGCATCGGGCCGCTCGAGGTTGACCGGGTCGACCCGACCGCCAGCGCGCCGAGGAGCTGCGGTCGAGGGTCTCGCGCATCACGTCGGCGGTGAACGCGTCGGTTGCCCGACTCGACGACGGTCAGGCACACCCCGTTGACCGCGATCGAGTCGCCGTGCCCCGCGCCGTCGACGTGACGATCGGGACCGCGCAGCCCCAGCCGACGCTGTCGCCCAGGTCGACGAGCTCCGCCACCTCGCCGAGCTCCTCGACGATGCCGGTGAACACGTCACACCACCTCCGGCGCTGTCGAGCGGCGCGACCGGCCGGGCCGCGATCCGCACGTCCGGGCCGACCCGCGTCACGTCGGTGATGTCGAGCGCGCACGCGCGTCGGCGAGCGTGCCGACGCCGGTGCCCTCCAGCGACGCGATCGCCGGCGCCCAGCAGCGTCGGCGCCAGGTAGGCCACGAACTCGTCGACCAGGCCGTCGCGCACGAACGACCCCGCCAGCGTCGGCCCGCCCTCGAGCAGCGCCACCGACGTGCCCGCGCCGGTGCAGCTCGTGCAGCAGCGCCGCGAGGTCGACGCAGCCGCTGGCGTCGGCGCCCACCTCGTCCGCGGTCGCGACCCAGGTCTCGGCCGGCCGCGTCCCGCACCCGTGCGCCGACCGGCGTACGGCCGTGGGTGTCGACCACGACCCGCAGCGGCTGGTCGGGCACCAGCGTCGCCGGCGGCGTCGCGCACGGTGAGCGCGGGGTCGTCGGCCAGCACCGTGCCCGACGCCGCGACGATCGACGTCGCAGCTCGGCGCGCAGCGCATGGGCGTCGGCCCGCGACTCGGGCGCTGGAGATCCATCGGCTGGTGCCGTCGGCGCGCGGCCACCCGGCCGTCCAGGGTCGCGGCGACCTTCCACACCACGCACGGCCGCCGCAGCCGCACGCGGTCAGCCAGCGCACGTTGACGCGCTCGGCCTCGGCGGCGAGCACCCCGGTCTCGACCTCGACGCCCGCCGCGCGCAGGCGTCGCGGTCCCCCGCCGCGCCCGCGCGGTCGGGTCGGCGACCGCGTACCACGACCCGGCGACGCCGGCGTCGACAAGGCGCTCGGCGCACGGCCCGGTGCGGCCGGTGTGGTTGCACGGCTCGAGGGTGACCACGCACCGTGCCGCCGCGGGCCTGGTCACCCGCGTCGCGAGGGCGAGCACCTCGGCGTGCGGCGCCGCCGGCCCGCTGCGTGCCAGCCCTCCCCGACCACGGCGCCGGCCGGGTCGAGGACCACCGCGCCGACGACGGGGTTGGGTCGGGTCGCCTCGCCGACCGACGCCGACAGGGCGACGGCGCGGCGCATGGCGGCGCGCTCGCGATCGCCGCGCTGGTCGGTGGCCACGGGCGCTCCTGCTCGGTCTCGAGCGCGCTCCGGGGGTTCGCCGAGAGTCGCCGGACGGCGGGCGCCGCGGGCCGGTGGCGGACGACGATCGTCGACCGCGTCAGCCGTCGGACACCCGGCGTGCTGCCTCCCATCCGGACTTTCACCGTCGGTCCTGGAGTTCCACCAGGTCAACCGGCCGGTCACGGCCGTTGCCGCCTGGTCCCGGCCGGGTCGCGGACTGTCACCGCCGGCTCGGAATTGCACCGACCCCGGAGCACGCTCTAGTGCTGTCTTGCTCGGAACTGTGCCACGACACTCGCCCCCACCTGGAATCGACCACGTTCAGCATGACAGCGGACGCTTCGCAAGCGTGCACGGCATAGTCGACCCGTCCGTACGCCTGGCGAACCGCACCCGGACGGCAGCTCAGTGCGCGACCACCAGGCGCGCCGTGGCCGCCTGCGCCTGCGCGGAGCCCGGTCACGGCGGCCGCCGGGTCGTCGGCCCCGTAGACCGCCGAACCGGCCACGAAGACGTCCGCGCCGGCCTCGGCGCAGCGCTCGATCGTGTCGGCGCGCCACCCCGCCGTCGACCTGCAGCCACAGGTCGAGGTCGCGGTCCTTGGCCAGCTCGCGCGCGGCCCGGATCTTCGGCAGCACGACGTCGAGGAACGACTGGCCGCCGAAGCCGGGCTCGACCGTCATCAGCAGCAGCATGTCGAGCTCGGCCGAGCAGGTCGGCGTAGGGCTCGACCGCGGTGGCCGGGCTTGCAGGGCCATGCCTGCGCGCACGCCCGTGCTCGCGCAGGGTCCGGGCCAGCCGCACGGGCGCCGCGCACGCCTCGACGTGGAACGTGACGCTGCGCGCGCCCGCCTCGGCGTAGCCGGGAGCCCAGCGGTCCACCTCGTCGATCATCAGGTGGCAGTCCAGCGGCAGGTCGCTGACCGCGGCCAGCCGCTCGACGACCGGCAGCCCGATCGTCAGGTTGGGCACGAAGTGGTTGTCCATGACGTCGACGTGCACCCAGTCGGCGCGTCGGCGCGATCCGCGCCACCTCGCCGGCCAGGTCGGCGAAGTCGGCCGACAGGATGCTCGGAGAGATCTGCACGCCCACGGCCGCGGAGTCTAGCGAGCCAGACCGAGCTCGACCGTGGTCAGCCGCGACGCAGCAGGCTCGAGGTACATCGCGTCGGTGCCGTGCAGGTGCGGCCAGAGCTGCACGTCCGGGCCGTCGCCGAGGTCGGGTACGCCCGGCAGGAACGGCCGGGCGTCGACCCGCTCGACTGTGGCCGGCCGCCCGCTGCCGGGCAGCACGTCCGTCGACGACGACTGCGGGTCTCGGCCAGGTGCGGGCGGCACGTGACGTAGGCGACGACGCCGCCGGGGCGCACCGCCGCAGCGCCGACGCGAGCAGGTCCCCTGCAGGGCGCGTCAGGCCGGCACGTCCTCCGGCCGCCGCCGCCAGCGGGCCTCGGGCCGGCGGCGCAGCGCGCCCAGCCCGGTGCACGGGCGCGTCGACGAGCACCCGGTCGAAGGCCGCGGCCGGCCACGGCCGGGCCGCCGCCCGTCGGCCACGACGACGTCGGCGCGTGTCACCGCCGCCCGGCGGACCAGCGCCGGCGCGGTGCGGGGCGACCTCGTTCGCGACCAGCCGGGCGCCGCCGCTGCCCGGCCGCGACCGCGCCGAGCAGGCCGCCTTGCCGCCGGGCCCGGCGCACAGGTCCAGCCACCGGTCGTCGCGGCCCGTCGACGGGCGCGTGGGCGAGCGCGAGCGCCACCAGCTGGCTGCCCTCGTCCTGCACCGCGGCCCGCCCGTCGCGCACCGCCGCAAGGTCGCCGGGGTCGCCGCCGGGCAGCACGGCCGCGACGGGCGACCACCGGGCCGGGTCCGGCTCCCGCCGCGACCAGCTCGTCGACGGTCGACGCGGCCGGGCCGGGCCACCAGCGTCACCGTGGGGGCGACGTTGTCGGCCGCCAGCAGCGCCGCCGTGTCTGCGTGAGCGAGCCGCCGAGCGCGTCGCGGAAGCGCCGAGACGATCCACCGGGGGTGCGAGTGGGACGACCGCGAGGTTGCCCACGGGGTCGTCGTCGTACGGCGGCGCCACCCGCGCCACCCAGGTGGCGAGGTCGTCGGTGGCCGACCCGCCGCAGCACGGCGTTGACGAACTTGCGCGCGGCCCTCGCCGAGCACCGCCCGGGCCAGCTCGACGGTCGCCCCGACCGCCGCGTGAGTCGGGCACCCGCATCGCCAGCAGCTGGTGGGCGCCGAGGCCGCAGCACGTCGAGCACCGGGGCGTCGACCGCGTCGAGCGGCCGGTCGACGCAGGCGGCGAGCACCGCGTCGTAGGTGCCTCGCCCGCGCAGCGTGCCGTAGGCGAGCTCGGTGGCGAACGCCGCGTCGCGGCCGTGCAGCGACCGGGCTCGCGCAGCAGGCCGGGCATGCGTCAGGTTGGCGTAGGCGTCCCGCTCGTCGACGGCGCGGAGCAGGTCGAAGGCGACCCGGCGCGGCGCAGTCCGGGCTGCGGCCTGCCGCGTCCGGGCGTGACCGGCGCGGCTGCAGCGCCGGAGTCGCGGCCGGTCGGCCGGTCACGCGAACCAGGGTCCGCCGTCGAGGCCGCGCACGCCGCGGGCCCAGTCGGCCGCGGCCATCGGCGCGCTTGCCGGGCGGGCGGACCTCGCCCAGCCGCACCAGCCGCCGTCGCCGCTGCCGACGCAGCACCTCCCGCGCCCGACCCGACCTCGCCCGGGCGCCGAGGTGCCCGTGACGGCGGCTCGGCCGTCGACCACCGTGACCGGGCCGAGCCCGATGCGGTCGTCGGCCCAGGTCGTCCAGGCGCCCGGCGCCGGCGTGCAGGCGCGGACCTGCCGGTCGACGTGGAACGCGGGAGCCGACCAGTCGACGCCGCGCGTCGCTCGACGGTCAGCTTCGGGGCGAGCGCAGACGCCGTCGGCGGGCTGCGGCCGGGCGGTGAGCTCGCCGCGCTCCAGCGCGTCGAGGGTGGCGACCAGCAGCCCGGCGCCCGCGTGGCCGAGCCGGTCGAGCAGGTCGCCCGCTCGTGTCCCGCGGCCGCATGGGCTCGGTCAGCACGCCGAGCACCGGCCCGGTGTCGAGCCCCTCCTCGAGCGGGAAGGTCGTCGCACCGGTGACGTCGTCGCCGTGCAGCGAGCGCGTGCTGCACGGGGGCGGCGCCGCGCCAGGCGGGCAGCAGCGAGAAGTGCAGGTTGACCCAGCCGAGCGGTCGGGATGGTCAGCGCGTCCGGCGGCACCAGCGCGCCGTAGGCCACGATCGCCGCAGCGTCGGGAGCGAGCTCGCGCAGCCGGTCGAGCAGGTCGGGTCGCGCAGCCGCGGCGGGCTTGATGACCTCGAGGCCCGCCTCGTCGGCGCGCAGGGCCGACCGGCGACGGCGCCAGGCGACGGCCCCGGCCGGCCGGGGCGTCCGGCCGGGTCAGCACGCCGACGACCTCGTGGCGGGAGTCCAGCAGGGCGTCCAGTGAGGGGACGGCGGCCTGGCGGGGGTGCCGGCGAAGATCAGCCGCACGGAAGGCCGCGCCTAGAGCGCGAGGCCGCGGGTGGCGTGCGGCGACACCTTGACGGTCAGCGAGGTCTCCCCGGACCAGTCGGCCTCGCGGATGGCCTTCATCGCCAGCCTTGCGCTGTGCCCGGTCGAGCCGGTCGATGAACAGGATGCCGTCGAGGTGGTCGGTCTCGTGCTGCACGCAGCGGGCCAGCAGCTCGGTGCCCTCGATCGTGACGGGCTCGCCGTGCATGTTCTGGCCCTTGGCGACCACGCTCCACGCCCGCTTGGTCGGGAACGCGAGCCCGGGGAAGGACAGGCAGCCCTCCTCGTCCGTCCTGCTCCTCGTCGCCGAGGGCGAGGATGGGGTTGATCAGGTGCCCGGCTCGTCGTCGACGCAGTAGGTGAAGACCCGCAGCCCGACGCCGATCTGCGGCGCGGCCAGCCCGACACCCGGCGCGTCGAGCATCGTCTCGGTGAGGTCGCGGACCAGCTCCGCGCAGCTCCTTGTCGAAGTCGACGACCGGCTCGGCCGGCGTGCGCAGCACCGGGTCGCCGAACAGCCGGATGGGCTGGACGGGCACGTGCGCTCCTCGAGGCGACAGCCGTCAGGACTGCGCCCAGTGCTACGACAGGTCGAGCCACGGAACGGTTGCAAAGGCCCACGCGTTCGCGGTCGTGACGCTCGGTCATGCGACATCGACATCGCAGACCCCCGCGTCGAGCAGTACGCGGTCGAGCACACCACGCCGGAGCCCCCGTACTTCGCGGCGCTGGCCGAGCGAGACCCGGCGCCGACCAGGCGCCCCGACATGATGGTCGGCACGCTCGAAGGCCGGTTCCTGGCCGCGCTGGTCGCCATGGCCCGGCCGCAGCTGGTGCTCGAGATCGGCACGTTCACCGGCTATTCGGCGCTGTCGATGGCCGAGTCGCTGCCGCCCGGCGGGCGGATCATCACCTGCGACATCAGCGAGAAGCACGTGGCGATGGCGCGGCGGAACATCGCGGCGAGCCCGTACGCCGACGTGATCGAGATCCGGTCCGGCCCGGCGCTGGAGTCGATCGCGACGCTCGACGGGCCGTTCGACATCGTGTTCATCGACGCCGACAAGGCGAGCTACTCGGCGTACTACGAGGCCACCCTGGCCAAGCTCGCACCGGAGGGCGTGATCCTGGTCGACAACGTCCTGTGGAGCGGCCGGGTGCTCGACCCCGCGATCACCGAGCCGGACCCGCGGCCATCAGGGAGTTCAACGACCACGTGCTCGCCGACGACCGGGTCGAGGTGGTGATGCTGACCGTGCGCGACGGCGTCAGCCTGATCCGGCACCGTCGAGCAGGCCCAGCCGGCTGAGGTCGGCGCGCAGCCGCTCGGGGTCGGTGAACGGCAGCGCGGAAGCCGGCCGCGGCTGCCGCGGCGACGTTGGTCGGCGAGTCGTCGATGAAGACGGTCCGGGCCGGCTCCAGGGCGTAGCGGTCGAGCAGGATGTCGAACAGCGCCGGGTCGGGCTTGCCGACGCCCTCGCGCCCGGAGACGACGATGCCCTCGAAGCGTCGAGAAAGCCGAACGCCGCGCGGGCATGCGGGAACGTCTCGGTCGACCAGTTGGTCAGGGCGACCAGCCTCGTGCCGGCCGCGTGCAGCTCCTCCAGCATCGCGACGGTGCCCTCGATCGGGCCACCCAGCGTCTCCGGGAACCGGTCGGGGTAGGCGGCGATCAGCTCGCGCCGGTGCGGGTGCCGCGCCGCGAGCGCCTCGACCGCCGGGCCCCAGGAGCCGCCGAAGTCCTGGGCGTGGTTCCACGCGCGGAAGCCGATCTCGTCGAGGAACGGGTCGATCTCGTCCTCGGCCATCAGCTTGCGGTAGAGGTAGCGCGGGTCCCAGTCGATCAGCACCCCGCCGAGGTCGAAGACGACGGCGGTGGGGGTCGTCGGGCTGCTCATGCCATCTCGAGGGGGTCGACCTGGATGCGAACGGTGCCGGTCTCCTTGTGCGCGCTGCGGACTCCGGCGGCGGCGTGCAGGCCGCCGCCAGCTCGCCGGCCACCTGGCGCCCGGCACGCGCACACAGGTGAACCGCTCCCGGTCCTCGCCGGCCGCGACCGGCCCGAGCACCTCGGCCGCCGGCGGCAGCTCGGCGGCCGCGAGGAAACCCGCGAGCGCGTCGGCCGACCCGGTCAGCGACGCCATCCGGGCCGCGGGGGGCAGCCGCAGCGCCGCCCGCTCGGCGAGCTCGCGTCGGCGAACGACGCCGGGTCCCAGCGGACCAGCGCCTGCACCGCCGGGATCGCGGCCTCGGCGACGATCACGACGGTGCCGCCCCCCGGGCCGGGCCGGACCAAGGCTGCCGCAGCCAGCCAGCGGCGCAGGGCCTCCTCGTCGACGCGCAGGTCGGGCCGCGACAGCATCGCCCAGCCGTCCAGCAGCAGCGCCGCCGCGTAGCCGCCCTCGGCGACCGGCTCGGCACCGGGCGTCGCGACCACCAGGGCCGGCTCGCGCCCGACCGTGGCGAGCACCGTCGCCGCCGGAGCCGCGTGCGCACCCGGACGCCGGGGAATGCCCGGCCCAGCTCCTCCGCCGTGCGCCGGGAGCCGACCGCGGTGGCCCGGAACCGGTGCCGTCGCAGCTGGGGCAGCCCAGGTGGCCGCGGGTGCCGCGCACCAGCGGCAGGCGGGGTCCCCGCCACCGCCGGGGCTGCCCAGCGGGCCGTGGCACATCGGGCAGCGGGCCGGGGCCCGGCAGGTGGCGCAGGCCAGGCCGGGCAGATAGCCGCCGCGGGGCACCTGCACCAGCACCGGGCCGGCGCAGGGCCTGGCGCGCGGTGCGCCAGGCCAGGCTCGGCAGCCGGGCGGCCCGGGCGCCGGCGTCGGCCGGGTGGTCCGAGTCGTCGCCGGACCCGCACCGCGGCGCGGCCTGCCGGACCGTGTCGCGGCCGGCGGCCAGCGGTCGGGCCCAGCCCGATCGGACCAGCGCGGCGCCCTCGGCCGTGCGGGAATGGCCGCCGACCAGCGAGGCCGGCGCCCTCGCGGCTGGCGCGCAGCGCCAGCACCTCGCGGACGTGCGGGTAGGGCGCCCGGGGCTCGGCGTGCAGGTCGTCGCCGTCGTCCCACACGACCACCAGGCCCAGGTCGGCGACCGGCGCGAACATCGCGGCCCGGGTGCCGACCACGCCCGGCGTCGCCCCGGCGTACCGCGCAGCCAGCGCCGGTAGCGCTCGGCCGGGCCGAGGTCGGCGGTCAGCACCACGTGACGGTCGGCGCCGGCCAGGTCGGCCAGGGCGGCGTCGACCCGCGCGACGTCCCGCTGGTCGGGCAGCACCACCAGGGCGCCGCGACCGGCGGCCAGGCGGTGGCCACCAACCGCGGCGACCTCGTCAGGCCAGCTGGGGCCGGGCAGCGCCGACCAGACGGCGCGCGGGGTGGCGCCGGCGTGGAGCGCGTCCAGCAGGGCGGCGCCGTCGTCGTAGTGGGCCCACCCGCCGGGGCGGGTCGGCCCGGCGGCGCAGGCGGACCGCGCCCGGCGGCGCGGCCTCGACCCGGGCGTGGCGCGGCGGGACGGCCAGCCGGAGCACGTCGGCCATGCTGCCGGCATAACGGTCGGCGACGGCCCGGGCCAGCCGGAGGATCTCGGGGCTCAGCACCGGCTCCGGCGACACGACCTTGCCAGGCGGGCCAGCGCGCCCGGCATGCTCGCTCTCGTCGGCCCGCTCCAGCACGTAGCCGTCGACCAGCCTGCCCGGCGAACCGGACCCGCACCCGCACACCGGGCTGCGCTGCTCGGCCAGGTCGGCGGGCACCAGGTAGTCGAACGGTCGGTCGAGGTGGGGCAGCGCGACATCGACCGCGACCCGGGCCACCGGGCAGCTCGGCGGCCGGCTCGGGACGCGGCCGCGGCGGCCGGGCACGGGAGGTGCGCACGGTGGCCCGCAGCAGCGCCAGCTGCTCCGGCTCGGTCGCCTCGTCGTGGTCACGACCTCCATCCCACCAGACCGCGGTCGTAACACCCGCCGCAGACCGCACGCCCGCCGTCACCACGCCGGACGCCACGCTTCGCCACGCCGTGCACGCCTGGCGACAGCGGGTGCGCGCGTGCTTTACGTGGTCGACTCCGGCGTCGGTCGGCGCCGTGCGGGTCAGCCGCTGGTGGCGGCCTTCAGGGCGTCGACGCGGTCGGTGCGCTCCCAGGTGAAGTCGGGCAGCTCGCGGCCGAAGTGGCCGTAGGCGGCGGTCTGGGCGTAGATCGGCCGCAGCAGGTCCAGGTCGCGGATGATCGCGGCCGGGCGCAGGTCGAACACCGTCGGATCACCGCGGCCTGGATCCGCTCGACCGGCACGGTCTCGGTGCCGAACGTCTCGACGAACAGCCCGACCGGCTGCGCCTTGCCGATGGCGTAGGCGACCTGCACCTCGCACCGGCGGGCCAGCCCGGCGGCGACGACGTTCTTGGCGACCCAGCGCATGGCGTAGGCCGCCGACCGGTCCACCTTGGACGGGTCCTTGCCGGAGAACGCGCCGCCGCCGTGGCGGGCCATGCCGCCGTAGGTGTCGACGATGATCTTGCGGCCGGTCAGCCCGGCGTCGCCCATCGGGCCGCCGATCTCGAACCGGCCGGTCGGGTTCACCAGCAGCCGGTAGCCGGTCGGAGTCGATGTCGAGCCCGTCCAGCACCGGCTTGACGACCTGCTCGGCGATGTCCGGCTGCAGCATCGACTCCAGGCCGATGTCGGCGGCGTGCTGGCTGGAGACCACGACCGTGTCGAGCCGGACCGCGCGGTCGCCGTCGTACTCGATCGTGACCTGGGTCTTGCCGTCCGGCCGCAGGTAGGGCACCGCGCCGTCCTTGCGGACCGCGGCCAGCTGCTGGGCCAGCCGGTGGGCGAGCGCGATCGGCAGCGGCATCAGCTCGGGCGTGTCGTCGCAGGCGTAGCCGAACATCAGGCCCTGGTCGCCGGCGCCCTGGCGGTCCAGCGGGTCCTCGACACTCTCGGCCGCGGGCCTCGTGGGCGTCGTCGACGCCCTGGGCGATGTCCGGCGACTGCGCGCCGATCGAGACCGACACGCCACAGGAGTGCCCGTCGAAGCCCTTGGCCGACGAGTCGTAGCCGATCTCCAGGATCCGCTCGCGCACGATGCCGGGATGTCGGCGTAGGCCTCGGTCGTCACCTCACCGGCGACGTGCACCTGGCCGGTCATGATCAGCGTCTCGACCGCAACGCGGCTGCGCGGGTCCTCGGCGAGCAGCGCGTCGAGGATCGAGTCGCTGATCTGGTCGGCGATCTTGTCCGGGTGACCCTCGGTCACGGACTCCGAGGTGAACAGGCGGCGGGACACGGGTCTCCTAGGCGAGCTGCGGCGAGCGCGGTCGGAAGAGTCTAACGGTGGTCGAGGGCTGGCCCAGCGTCCCGCGACCAGGTCCCAGACCCGGTCGGCGAGCGCCTCCTTGGTCCGGGGGTACGTCGACCTCGGTCCCGTCGCTGCCCAGGATGACCGCGGCGTTGTCGGGCGCCTCGAACCCGCGGTCGCGACCGACCTCGTTGACGACGAGCAGGTCGGCGCCCTTGGCGGCCAGCTTGGCCCGGCCGTGGGTCAGCACGTCCCCCTCGGCGTCGCCGGTCTCCGCGGCGAATCCGACATCACCACCTGGCCGCCGTGCGGCCGCGCGGCCAGCTCGGCGAGGATGTCGGGGTTGCGCACCAGCACGATCGGGTCGGGCTCGCCGGCCGACTTCTTGATCTTCGTTCCGAGTGGTCGCGCGGGCGGAAGTCGGCCACCGCCGCCGCCATCACGACCGCATCGGCCGTCGGCCGCGGCGAGGACGGCCTCGCGCAGCTCGGCTGCAGAGACCACCCGGCACGATCTTGGCGCCGACCGGGTCGGGCAGGGTCACGTTGGCGGCGACGAGCGTTACCTCGGCCCCCGCGCGGCCGCGGTCGTGGCCAGGGCATAGCCCTGGCGGCCGGAGGACCGGTTGCCGAGGAAGCGCACCGGGTCGAGGTGCTCGCGGGTGCCGCCGGCCGACACGACGACGTGCCGGCCGCTCAGGTCGGCGCGGCCGCCGGGCCGCGACCGGCCCGCGACCGGGCCCGAGCAGCGCGAGGCACGCAGCGAAGATCTCGGCCGGCTCGGGCAGCCGGCCCGGACCCGAGTCGGCGCCGGTCAACCGCCCCACGGCCGGGTCGAGCACCACGACACCGCGGCGGCGCAGCGTGGCGACGTTGTCCCGGTGGCCGGGTGCTCCCACATCTCGGTGTGCATCGCCGGTGCCAACACCACCGGACATCGAGCGGTGAGCAGGG
>CAVSKC010000013.1:0-143574 GCA_963728425.1 uncultured Actinomycetota bacterium | reverse complement strand
CCAGTTCCTCGACGAGCCGGGCCACCTGCTGCGGATCGGCGACGATCGACGCCGACGGGTACCCGTCGGTGCGTGCCGATCTGGTTCATCCGCCAGGGCGACGACATCGTGTTCACCCCGCGCGGGCCGTCCGTGTTCCTCGCCAACATCCGGCGCGATCCGCGGGTCGGCGCTGTCGATCGACGAGGACCCGCTGCCGTACCGCAAGGTCACCGTGCAGCGGCACGGCGCGGATCGTCCACGAGCCGCGGCGACGACGACGAGTGGCGCGACCTGTACCGCGCGATCGCCAAGCGCTACGTCGCCGACGGACGGCCGCCGACGCCTACGTCGACGGCACGATCGACCAGCCGCGCGCCCTGATCGGCGTGTCGCTGGCCGGGTCGCCCGCGGTCGACCACGTGGCGGATGCCCGTCGGCGACGAGGACGGCACCGGGCATCTGGCACCGCCGCTACTACCTCGACGGGACGCAGATGGCCAAGCTCGCCGACTCTGAGCCGCGACACGCCGTCGACGCCCCCGGGACTCGCCCCAGTTTGTGTGAGCGCATGAACGACGTCGCCGTTTGTGCGCTCACACAAACCGCTCGTCGCAGCGAACGCGTGTCACACCCGCGCGGTTGATGTCTGCGGCATGACCACGACGACCCGGCACGTGCCGGACTTCCGACGGTCAGCTCGTCCGCGAGCTTCGTAGCCGAGACCTGAGCGGCTTCCCGTATCGGAACCTCATCGAGCTCGCCGAGCTCCTCGACGGCATCGGCAGCACCGCGCTGGGCGTGCGGACCGACTGCTGCGGCGCTGCACCGCTTCGACGGGTTCGCGCTGAAGCCGCCGTTCCACGTGCTCATCCCGCGTCGGTCGCAACGTCCGGCGGATCGGGCACGTCATCCACACGACGACCGAACTGCCGTTGCTCGACCGGCGCGAGCGTCGACGGCATCCCGACGCGTCTCCGGCGACGCGTGCGCTGATCGAGATCGCGTCGTGCACGAGCTCGCCGCAGCGCTCACGATCGCGCGCTCGACAGCGCCCTGCGCGACGGCAAGACCAGCGAGGACTTCCTGCACCGCCGGATCGCGCGACTTGCGGACGTCCGGGCCGCGTACGGGATCCCGAAGCTGCTCGCCGTCATCGAGGGCTGCGAGATCACGCGCGGCGCGCACAGCTGGCTCGAGCGCGAGTTCCTCCGCCTCGTCGACGACGCCGGGCTTCCCCGCCCGCTCGACCCAACAGGTGCTCGGCACGCGCGGCGACCGCCTGATCCGCGTCGACTTCCGCTTCCCGGGCACACCGGTCGTCGTCGAGACGCTCGGCTACCGCTGGCACCGCACCGCGGCGCAGATGGGCATCGACACGCGAGCGCCTCAACCGCCTCGCTGCTCGACGGCTTCGTGCCGCTGCAGTTCACCTACGACCGAATCGTCAACGACGGCGAGGGTGCCGTCGCCGAGGTCCGCGAGGCGCTCCGTCCGTGCCGCTGGTTTGTGTGAGCGCACAGACGACGACGTTCGTTCATGCGCTCACACAAACGCCAAGCCGCTCGCCGAGGTTCGAGCGCACTCGTGTCAGGTTGTGTCACCGTACACAGCTTGGTCGGCAAGGCAGCTCCGCGACCGCGGCGCAGGCTGCTGCGGTCGTCGCGGCGCCGCTCGCCGCGCCGCTCACCGCCCGCGTGCCTCGCCCCGCCTGCCGCCCTCGTGAAGGCGGCGCGGTCCCTGTTCGAACGGCAGGGGTTCATCGAAGACGAGCGTCGGCGACATCTCCAAGTGGGTCCGCGTCGCCCACGGCACGTTCTACACGTACTTCAACTCCAAGGACGAGATCTTCTCCGAGGTCGCCGACGCCCTCCAGGCCGACCTGCTGCAGGCCGCGCGAGGCCGAACCGCACCTCCCGCCGGGGAGCCCCCTGTCCGCCCGCATCGAGCGGGCCAACCGGGGATACCTGCGGGGCTACAGGCCGAACGCACGGATGATGGGCGTCCTCGAGCAGGTGGCGACGTTCACCCGCTCCTCGCCGCGATCCGCCGCGCCATCCGCCGCTACTACGTCCAGCGCAGCACGACCTCGATCCGGCGCTGGCAGGAGCGGGCCTCGTCGACACCGCAGACGCCGCGTACGCGGCCAGCGCACTCGGTCTCGATGATCGACCGTCGGCCTACGTGTGGTTCGTCCTCGGTGAGCCGTTCGACCTCGACGATGGCCGCCGAGCAGCTCACCCGGCTCTACTGCAACGCACTCGGCCTGCCGTACCACCGCGACGTGACGCGCCCAGCGGCCGATCGGAGCCGCGAGACCGACGTTGATACTGTCGTCAACTACCGCCGAGACTCGGCGCGATCGGGGGGTCCAATGTTGCTGAGTGACATCGTCGGCTCAACGGCCGCAAGCACCCGGACCGCCGGCGATCGTCACCGGGCGACCGCGACGATCACGTTCGGCGAGCTCCGCGACCGGCCCGGCAGGTCGCCAACGCCATGCGCGAGCTCGCCGCGCCGGGCGACCGCGTCGGCATCCTCGCCGAGAACCTGCCCGAGTACGTCGAGTGCTACTACGGCGTGCCGGCGGCCGGCATGGCGCTGACGTTCCTCAACTACCGCCTCCACCCGAAGGAGTGGGCGTGGATCCTGAACAACGCCGAGGCC
This sequence comes from uncultured Actinomycetota bacterium, assembly GCA_963728425.1. Classification (GTDB taxonomy): domain Bacteria; phylum Actinomycetota; class Actinomycetes; order JACCUZ01; family JACCUZ01; genus JAVEDA01. The sequence goes on along the minus strand of CAVSKC010000013.1, from coordinate 140,928 downwards.
AGCGTGCTGCTCGTCCAGGCGAAGTTCCTCGACCAGATCGAGCCGCTGCTCGCCGACGATCGCCGACGCGTCCAGCACGTCGTCGTCATCGACGACGGCACGGTCGCGACGGCACCCCCGCTACGCCGACGTGGTCGGCGCGGCGTCCGCCGACGAGCCGCCGCGAGATCCATCGACGAGGACGCCACGGCGTGGCTGCTGTACACGAGCGGCACGACCGGCTTCCCGAAGGGCGCCATGCTCACCCACCGCAACCTGACGGTCGCGATGCTGGAGTCCGTCATCGAGTACGAGCCGCAGCCCGACGAGAGCAACCTCATCGCGTTCCCGCTGTGCCACGTCTCCGGCTACTCGGTGCCCGTGACCCACATCAGCGGCGGGCGCATCGTGCTGACGCCGATGTTCGAGCCCGAGCTGTGGATGCAGCTCGTCGACGGGCACGGCATCACCGGCACGTCGATGGCCCCGACGATGCTCAACATGGTCCTCCAGCACCCGAAGATCAACGAGTACAGCTCGACTCGCTGCGCAGCATCGGCTACGGCGCGGCGGCGATGCCGGTCGAGGTGCTGCGCGGCGGCGATCGACCGCTTCGGCCCGATCGTCTACTCCGGGTTCGGCATGACCGAGCTCGGCGGCAACGTGCTGACGTTCCCGAAGTCGGCCCACGAGCGCGCCGTCAACGGCGAGGAGCACCTCTCGCCTCGTGCGGCACGCCGATGTGCCTCGCCGACGTCAAGGTCGTCGACGAGCAGATGAACGAGTGCCCGCCCGGCGTCGTCGGCGAGATCGTCATCCGCGGCGAGCAGGTGCTGAAGGGCTACTTCCGCAACGAGGAGGGCACGCCGAAGGCGTTCGACGGCGGCTGGTTCCACACCGGCGACATGGCCCGCCGCGACGAGGAGGGCTTCTTCTACATCGTCGACCGGATGAAGGACATGATCATCACCGGCGGCGAGAACGTCTACAGCCGCGAGGTCGAGGAGGTGCTGTACACGCACCCGTCCGTCGCGGAGGCCGCCGTGGTCGGGCTGCCCGACCCGATGTGGGGCGAGAACGTGACCGCCGTGATCGTGCTGCGCGCCGGGGACGACGGCGACCGAGGCCGAGATCATCGCCACCGCCCGCGACCGGCTCGCCGGGTACGCCGGGCTGGTCGCGGCGATCGCGGCGACTTTGCCGGGTGCGTCGTGGCAGCGGTGCCGCACCCACTACGCGGCCAACCTGATGTCGGCGACTCCGAAGAGTTCCCTGGGGTTGGGTCAAAGCGCTGCTGCACTCGGTCTACGACCAGCCCGACGCCGCCTCGGTGCACGCCCAGTTCGACCGGGTCGTCGACGCCCTGACCGAGAAGCTCCCGCAGTCGCCGACCACCTCGAGAGCGCCCGCGCCGACATCCTCGCGTTCACCGCGTTCCCCAAGGAGATCTGGCGCCAGATCTGGTCCAACAACCCCAACGAGCGCCTCAACCGCGAGATCCGCCGACGCACCGACGTCGTCGGGATCTTCCCCGACCGCAGCTCGATCATCCGGCTCGTCGGCGCCGTCCTGGCCGAGCAGCACGACGAATGGGCAGAAGGCCGCCGATACCTCGGACTCGACGTCCTCGCCCGAATCCCAAGCCGTCGACACCACGTACCGAGGAGGTGACCGACGACCTGACCCTGCAGGCCATCACCGCCTGAACAACAACGACGAAGGATCACCCGTCGTACACAACCCCCGGGGACTTGACCCTTTCTCGCGGCTGTCCACACCACAAGGGCTTGTCGTGGACGGTAAGACAGGGATCGGGAAGACGACGCTCTTCGACGCAACGGTGAGGCGGGCGCGGGAGCACGGTTTTGCCGTCTTCTCCTGCCGTCCGGCGGGTGCCGAGGCGGCCTTCTCGTTTGCTGCCCTCGCCGACCGCTTGAGCCCGGTGCTGCCAGAGGGGCTAGCGCGGTTGCCGGTGCCCCCAGCGTCGCCCCTGGTCTGCTCCGGTTCGCGGCGCTGCACCTCGAGGACCCGTCACTCGCCCCACTTCGCGCGGTGCATGCGGAAGTCTCGATCTACGGGTGGCTGGACTCCTGGTGCCTCGGCTGGGCCTGCTTCAACTGGGCGGGCGGCCGCGTGTGGGGATGGGACAGTGTCATCAACGGCGAGCGGTCGGTACTGCGGATCCTCCCGAAGCAGCAGGCAGCCGTGGTCCTGATGACGAACGGCAGCACGGGGCGGGCGCTGTACCGCTCGCTCTTCGCCGACCTGATGCAGTCGGCATTCGGACTGGGCGTCACGCCGCTGTCCCTCGACCCGGCGCCCGGTGCGGCCGGCGACCTCTCGCGCTTCAAGGGCGTCTACGCGTGGCCCGACCGGCGGGTCGAAGTCACGGCTACCGAAGGCGGACTCCTCATCTCCGGCGAGGACGGCGAGACCGAGGCGGTCCCGCTCGATGAACAGGCCTTCCTGGTCGACGCCGCGGACCCGGACAACCCCACGGTGTCGTTCGGTGCGTTCGACGCCAGCGGTCGACCGGGAGTGCTCTACCAGATGCTGTGGGGACTGCCCCGCCTCGACGAGTGAGTCGGCCCCAGGTCTGCGGGGTTGAAATCCGTGGAAGGATCGAGTTCACTTCCGCACTTCTGCACCGCGGCTCGGGGGCCGCACGGACCAGCCACCGACCCCACGGAGCCATGCGCGAGGACTTCGCCGACCTGCTCGTCGCCGCCCGCGAGGGCGACGACGCTGCCTTCACGACGCTGTTCCGCTCGGTGCAGCCGGTGCTGCTGCGCTACCTGCGCACCATCGGCGGTCGGCTCGCCGACGACGTGGCCGCCGAGACCTGGGTGTCCGTCGTCCGCGGGCTCGGCAGGTTTCGTGGCGACGAGGACGGCTTCCGCGCGCTGGGTGTTCACGATCGCACGAGCGCGGCTCGTCGACGCCCGCCGGACCGCCGCGCGCACCCCGGTGCCGGTCGACGCCACCGCCGAGCTGGCCGGGGTAGCAGCCGCTGCCGACGTCCCCGCAGCCGTGGACGAGTTGATGTCGACCGAGGCGGCCCTGGCCCTGGTCGGCCGGCTGCCGCCGGACCAGGCCGAGGCGGTGCTGCTGCGCCACGTCGTCGGGCTGGACGCCACCCAGGCTGCCGCGGTCCTCGGCAAGCGTCCCGGCGCAGTCCGGATCGCCACCATGCGCGGCCTGGCCAGACTGCGCACGCTGCTCCCGCCGCCCGCTCCGGTCGAGCAGCCGGCACCGGGGTGTAACGCCACCGACCGGGCGAACGGTTAGAGGTCCGACATGGTCACGATGAGATGGCGCCGCAGCCAGGCGACGGCCCCCGACCCGCGGGTCGCGGCCGTGCTCGCCGCTGCGACCGCGCCCACCGAGCCGGGCCCGCAGCCCGGCGAGGCGGCGGCGCTGGTCGCGTTCCGGTCCGCGGCGTCCACCCCGAACCGAAGGACACGCATGTTCCCCTCGCTCAAGGCCGCTGCGATCGCTGCCACCGCCACCGGCGCCCTGCTCACCGGTGGTGTGGCCGCTGCCGCCACCGGGGCTCTCCCCGGCGCTGCGCAGGACACGGCTCGCACGATGCTCGGCACCGTCGGCGTGACGGTGCCCGGCCCGGCCGACGCCGCCGGGACCCACCCGGCCACCCGTGGCGGAAGCGCAGCCACCGCCACCGAGACCACCGCGCCGGCCGCCGCTCCCGCGACCACGGCCGCCACCAAGGGCGAAGCCGTCTCCGAGCTCGCCACCACCACCGAACTCACCGGCCGGGACAAGGGCGCCGCCATCTCGGACCTGGCCTCCGAAGGCCGCAGCAAGGCCGGTCTGCCGCACCCGACGCCCACCACGACAACCACCGCCACGACGACCAGCGGCGCCGACGCATCGAGCACCGGCCGCAGCAGGGCGGCGACGGCCAGCGCCGGCCACAGCAGCACGGGGACGGCGCACCGTCCCTGACCCCGACCCGACGAGGCCCCCGCGCACCCTGCACGCGGGGGCCTCGTCGTACCCGGGTAGATGTGGTCGACTGCGGTGGTGACGGGAGCCGTGCTCGACATGCTCAGCGACCGGGACCGCGACCGCCTGCTCGCGGTCAGCGGGCGGCGCACGTTCGCCCGCAACGAGATCGTCTTCCACGAAGGAGAGCCGGGCGAGACGCTGCACATCGTGCGCAGCGGCCGGCTGGCGGTACGGGTGACCTCTACCGGCGGCGACGTCGCCACCCTGGCCGTCCTGTCGCCCGGGCGGTTCTTCGGCGAGCTGGCCCTGCTGCAGGAGCACCACACCCGGACCGCGACCGTGGTGGCGCTGGAGCCGACCGAGACGGTGACGCTGTCGCGGGCGGTGTTCGAGCAGGCCCGTCGGTTGCACCCGGAGCTGGTGAACGTCGTGAACCGGCTGCTGGCCGAGACGGTCGAGCGCCTGAGCCAGGCGCTGCTCGAGGCGATGTACCTCGGCGTGGACGAGCGGGTGGCGCGGCGGCTGGTTGAGCTCGCGGAGATCTACCGGTCCGGTGCGGCGCGGGTCGTCGTGCCGATCACGCAGGACGACCTGGCCGGCATGGCAGGCACCACCCGGCCCACCGCGAACCTGGTGCTGGGCAAGCTGGCCGACGCCGGCGCCGTGCGGCTGGAGCGGGGCCGGATCGAGGTCACCGACCTCGCGTCCCTGCGCCGCCACGGCGGCCTCCTCGCCTGACCACGCCGCGCGCCCCGCTGCGACGGATCATGAGACGGCCTGCCGAGTACCCCCGGCGCGCCGTCTCAAGATCCGCGACTGCTGCGGCGCGGCCGCGGTCAGCGGGCGTTGGACGCCAGCGCGTGCAGCACGGTCTTCACCTGGAACGGGGTGAGGCCGGGGTGCTTGGACAGCAGCCGGGCGATCAGACCGGTGATGTGCGGCGCCGCAAAGCTGTTGCCGGTGGCGTGGATCGTGCGCCCGGCCGTCCACGGCACCTCCACCCCGATGCCCGGTGCCCCGAACTCCACCGGCGGCGCCGGGTTGTAGTAGTACTCGAACGGGTCGGAGCCGCGGATCGAGGCCACCGACACCACTGCGGCGAACTCCGACGGGTAGCTCGGGGCCGGCATGTTGTTCACGGCGCAGACGAGCGTGCAGCCGGCGAAGAACGCCTCGTCGGCCAGCCGGTGGAACGCGCTGAACTGCGAGGCCCGCCCGGTGCCGAGGCTCAGGTTGGCCACCTGCATCCCGTTCGCCAGCGCCCACCGCACACCGGCCGCGAAGACCGCCGCCCGGCCGCGCAGGTTGGAGCCGAGCACCCGCACGCTGTAGAGGTCGCAGTCCGGCGCGGCCCGCCGGACCAGGCCGGCGCAGGCGGTGCCGTGGCCGAACCGGTCCTCGTGCGGGCCGTCGACATAGAGGGTCTCGCCGGTCTCGTCGTCGATCTCCACGGCCACCGCGCCGGCCAGCCGGCCGACCGCAGGGTGCCCGTCCTCTACTCCGCTGTCGATCACCGCGACCTTGACCCCCGCCCCGGTCACGCCGCCCCAGGCCCAGTCCCGCGAGATCGGACCGGCCAGCCCCAGCCCCTCGACCTCGGAGCGGTGCCCCTCGGCGAACTGCCAGGCCCAGGCAGGGGTCCAGGTCACGAGGGCGGCGCCGACTCGGCGTACGAGATGACCCGGGTGAGCACGTCGACGGCCAGCCGTCGCTCCCGCGGGCCGGTGGCCTGCAGGCGGGCGAACAGCTCGGCCAGGTCGGCCAGGTCGGCGTCGGTGCCGGCCTGCTCCGCCGCGCGGGCGAGGGCCTCGGCCAGCCCGTCGGAGGCGTGGGTGGCCAGCGAACCGAGCAGCAGCGAGCCCATGTGGGTGAACAGGCGGGCCGACACCACAGTCTCGGCGGCCAGCCGGGCGAACAGCGCGAGGATCACCAGGTCGCGCTCGCCGGCGTCGTCGCCGGTGCCCCGGTCGAGCACCTCGACCACCCCGACGGTGCCGTCGCGGGTCTCCAGCGGGGCGGCGAGCAGGGTGCGGGGGACGTAGCCGGTCTGCTCGGCGATGTCCCGGGCGAACCGCGGGTCGTCGGCGACCTGGGAGATCTCGAGGGTCTGGCCGGAGGACACGACCCAGCCGGCCAGGCCGGACCCGATGGGGATCACGGTTCCGCGGACGAGATCGGCGCCGCGGCCGCTGGCGGCCTCGAAGACCAGGTTCTGCTCCTGCTCGTCGAGCAGGGCGATCGAGCAGGCGCCCGCCGCGAAGACCTGTCGCGCTGCGTCGACGAGGTCCTGCAGCCGCTCGGCGGCGGAGAAGGGCGCCAGCGCGGGCCCAACGACCGAGCCGAGCTCGGCCAGGTCGGTCAGGTCCGTGAGGACCGGATCGGCGTGCTCGCTCAGCGCGTGCCTCCTGCTGCCGTCGACGGAATCTGTCCCGACCACGGTGTCACATGGGAGGCACCCGCGTCGCTACTGCTGGTTCGCGCGCGGGTCGTCCATCGCCCGGATCCGGACCCGGCCGGGGCCCTGGGTCTCGGCCAGGCCGGAGTCGTCCACGCCGTCGAACTCCAGGCCGTGGCCCTCCACGTCCTGCTCGTCGTCGACGGGTGCGTCGTTGCGCGGGTCTCGCTTGCCGGGGACTGCCATGGTCTCGGTTCCTCTCCTGCCGTACGCCGGTCGCTGGTCCTCTCCGGCGGGTACCACGATCGTGCCGGCCAGTCCGGTGGCCGTCTGTCGGCTCGCTGACACTCTGGCACGCGAACTGCCGTCGGTGAGGCATAGCGGCGGAACTCCCATGCGTCTAGGAGGATGTGGCGACGAAGGGGTCCCGGGGATGAACGCCGACGAGGAACGCAGCTTCTGCGACTTCGTGGTCGCGCGCGGGCCAGCGCTGATGCGGCTGGGCTACCTGCTGACCGGGGGCGACCAGCACGCCGCCGAGGACCTGGTGCAGTCGGCCCTGGGCAAGGCGCTCCCCCGCTGGGGCGGCATCGAGGCGCCCGAGGCGTACGTGCGGCGTGCGATGTACCGGCATCAGGTCAGTTGGTGGCGGCGGCCCAGCAACCGGAACGAGACGGCGCACGCCGTGCTGCCGGAGTTGGCGGCACCCGACTACACCGGCACCGTCGACCTGCGGATGGCGCTGCGCGCGGCGCTGTCCACGTTGACCCACCGCCAGCGGGCGGTGCTGGTGCTGCGCTACCTCGAGGACATGAGCGAGCGGGACGTCGCGGAGGCGCTGGGCGTGACCGTCGGCACGGTGCGCAGCACCGCGCACCGCGCCCTGGCCCAGCTCCGCACCCGGACGCCGGGGCTGACCGACCTGCAGCTGACCGAGGAGGTCACCCGATGAACGCCACCCTGCTCGCCGAGACGCTGCGGGACTGGTCGCAGGAGGCCGAGGTCCCGCACGACCTGGCCCACCGGGTGCTGGCCCGCCGACAGGCGCGCCGTCGCCGGCTGGTCCTGCCCGCAGTGGCGGGCCTCGCGACCGCGGCCGTCGTCGTGGCCGCGCTCGTCGCCGGCGGCACGGTCGGGCCGGTGCGCACCGACGACGGCGGCGGCGGGACACCGGCGAGCGGCGGGCCGCGAGACGAGCTGCACGCCGACACCGCGCACAACCCACCGCAGGAGGTCGTGCTGGCCGGCGACGTGGCCGTGTCGGCGATCGTGACCTACACGCAGGTGCCGGCCCCGCCGGACGGCTGGCAGACGCTGCAGCGCCGGTACGCGGTGGCGAACCCGACCACCGGCCGGTACGAGCCGAGGAACTGGACCTACGCCGCGGTGGCGCCCGGGCTCGCGACCGCCGCGATCCTCGAAGGGCCGCTGCCGTCCTCCCAGGTCGGCTTCGTCGACCTGGCGACCGGCAAGGTGACACGCTGGGTCCAGCTCGACCATCCGGTCGCCTCGCTGGCATGGTCGCCGGACGGCTCCACGGTGTTGGCGACGGCGTACGACGGCGACCCGGATCTGCAGAAGCCCGAGGGCAAGAACTCGTTCCGGATGGGGGACGCGAAGCGCACCGGCTTCGTGCTGGTGGACGTCGCGGCCGGGGCCGCGGAGTTCCGTAGCGTTGCCTCGACTGACCCGTTCGGCGGCGGCCGCGCGGACTTTGGCTGGACCGCCGACGGGGCAGGCATCCGGAGCCCGTCCGGCCCACCCTCGGAGAAGTACTTCGACCTGCAGGGTCGGCCGGTGACCGGAGCCGAGGACGAGGCGTACAACTCGAACCTCTACCTTGACGCGGCGCAGTTCCCGCTGAGCTCGCCGGACGGGCGGTACACCATCACCCAGGACTCGGGGCTGCCGACGGCCATCACCGACAACCAGACCGGCACGGTCTACCGGCAGGAGGCGCTGCAGGTGCTGGCCTGGGCCGACGACGAGCACGTCGTGACGCTCGCGGGCTGCAGCAAGCCGTGCGAGGGAACGTCGGAGTTCCGCAACGGGCTGGTGCTGATGAAGTACGACGGCAGCGACCCGGTCCAGCTCACCGGGCCGCGCAAGGGCGTCGACGACTGGGCGTTCGAGCTGACGCCGCGCTGATCAGCGGGCCGCGGCCACCAGCTCGGCGATCTGCACGGCGTTGAGCGCCGCACCCTTGCGCAGGTTGTCGCTGCTGACGAACAGAGCCAGACCGCGGCCGTCCGGCACACCGGGGTCCTGCCGGACCCGACCGACGTACGACGGGTCGCGACCGGCTGCGGTCAGCGGGGTGGGGACCTCGGTGACGACGACCCCCGGTGCGGACCCGAGCAGATCCAGCGCGCGCTGCACCGAGAGCGGGCGGACGAACTCGGCGTTCAGCGACAGCGAGTGCCCGGTGAACACCGGGACCCGTACGCAGGTGCCGGACACCAGCAGGTCGGGGATGTCGAGAATCTTGCGGCTCTCGTTGCGGAGCTTCTGCTCCTCGTCGGTCTCGAACGACCCGTCGTCGACGACCGAGCCGGCCATCGGCAGCACGTTGAACGCGATCGGCGCGACATACTTCTCCGGCGTTGGGAAGGGCACGGCCGACCCGTCGTGCACCAGCTCGGTGGCTCGGTCGACGACCTGGCGCACCTGCTTGTCCAGCTCGTCCACACCGGCGCCACCGCTGCCGGACACAGCCTGGTAGGTGCTGGCGACCAGCCGCGTCAGGGTGGCCTCGTCGTGCAGCGGCTTGAGCACCGGCATCGCGGCCATGGTCGTGCAGTTGGGGTTCGCGATGATGCCCTTGCGGGCGTCGGCGATCGCGGCCCCGTTCACCTCGCTGACGACCAGCGGGACGTCCGGGTCCATCCGCCAGGCGGAGGAGTTGTCGACCACGACGGCACCGGCACCGGCGTACCGGGGAGCGAGCACCCGGGACGCCGCGGCACCCGCCGAGAAGAGCGCGATGTCCAGGCCGCTGACGTCGGCCGTGTCGGCGTCCTCGACCGTGATCTCGCGGTCCCGCCAGCGCAGCCGGCTGCCGGCCGAGCGGGCCGAGGCGAAGAAGCGGAGCTCCGTGAGCGGGAAGTCGCGCTCGTCGAGCAGCGCCCGCATCACGGTGCCGACCTGTCCGGTGGCACCGACGACGCCGACACGCAGGCCGTTTGGGGTGCTCATCGGCCGGTCCCGCCGTAGATGACCGCCTCGGTCTCCTTCGCGTCCAGCTCGAACGCGGTGTGCACCGCGGTGACCGCGCTGTCGACGTCCTCCTGACGCACGACGACCGAGATCCGGATCTCCGATGTCGAGATCATCTCGATGTTGACGCCGGCGTCGGCCAGCGCGCCGAAGAAGGTCGCCGAGACGCCGGGGTGCGAGCGCATGCCGGCCCCGATGAGCGACACCTTGCCGACCTGGTCGTCGTACAGCAGGTCCTCGAAGCCCACCTGGTCGCGGATCCGGGCCAGCGCGCTCATCGCGGTCTGGCCGTCGCTCTTGGGCAGGGTGAACGAGATGTCGGTACGTCCGGTGGCGGCGGCCGAGATGTTCTGCACGATCATGTCGATGTTGATCTCGGCGGCCGACACGGCCCGGAAGATCGCGGCCGCCTCGCCGGGCTTGTCCGGCACCCCCACCACGGTGATCTTGGCCTCGCTCCGGTCGTGCGCCACGCCGGAGATGATCGCCTGCTCCATGGGGTCGATCCCTCTTTCCCGAAGGTGGTCTCGTCGTCGGTGACCCAGGTCCCCTCGCGGGTCGAGAACGACGACCGGACGTGGACGGGGATGTCGTAGCGGCGGGCGTACTCGACGCACCGCAGGTGCAGCACCTTGGCGCCGCAGGCCGCCATCTCGAGCATCTCCTCGTAGGAGATGCGCGGCAGCCGGCGGGCCGTCGGCACGATCCGCGGGTCGGCGGTGAAGACGCCGTCGACGTCGGTGTAGATCTCGCACACCTCGGCATTCAGCGCCGCTGCCAACGCCACCGCGGTCGTGTCGGAGCCGCCGCGGCCGAGCGTGGTGATCTCCTTGGTGTCCTGGGAGACGCCCTGGAAGCCGGCGACGATGACGATCGCGCCCTCGTCCAGCGCCGACCGGATCCGGCCCGGCGTGATGTCGATGATGCGGGCCTTGCCGTGACTGGAGTCGGTGATGACGCCTGCCTGGCTGCCGGTGTAGGACCGGGCCTGGTGCCCCAGGTTGGCGATCGCCATCGCGAGCAGCGCCATCGAGATCCGCTCGCCCGCGGTGAGCAGCATGTCCAGCTCGCGGCCTGCCGGCAGCGGGCTGACCTGCTGGGCCAGGTCGACCAGCTCGTCGGTGGTGTCCCCCATCGCCGACACGACGACCACGACCTCGTGGCCGGCCTTGCGGGTGTCGACGATGCGCTTGGCGACCCGCTTGATGCCCTCGGCGTCGGCCACGGACGAGCCGCCGTACTTCTGCACGACCAGGCCCACGACGGACCTCCTCGGCGTACGACGTCAGACGGGCGCCCACCAGTCTACGGACGCACCCGTCCGCGGGCCGGACAGTCCGACACCCGGACCGCCCGGGGAGTCGACCATGGCGTAAACGAACGCGCGGTTAGCGGTCAGGACTTGTGGACCTCGTGGACGGTCTCGGCGAGCAGGCGGTCCTCGACCAGGATGGTCTCGTCGATCGGGGTGTCCAGCCGGACGTGCGAGACGACCGAGTGCAGCGCCCGCAGCACCGAGGACGCGGTCGAGCCCCAGTTGGACAGGTAGGAGAACTGCCACCACCACAGGGCCTCGCTGGACCGCCCGGCCCGGTAGTGCTGCAGGCCGTGCAGCAGGTCGCTCATCACGTCGGCGATGTCGTCGGAGAGCCGGCTGGTGAACAGCTCGGGCTCGTCGGCGTAGGGGTCGAACAGCGCGGCGTGCTCGTCGATCGGCTCGAGCAGGTTGGCCAGCGACGTCGCGCAGCCCCTCGACGTCGGGGTCGAACCCGGCGTCCGGCTCGAACCGCTCGTCCGGCACCACGTCGGAGATCGCGCCGAGCCGGCCGCCGGCCAGCAGCAGCTGGGAGACCTCGAGCAGCAGCAGCGAGATGGCGTAGTCGGGGTCCTCGGCCGCCGCGATCTCGCGGACGGCGACGCATGAAGCTCTCGACCTGGTCGGCGATCTCGACGTGAAGTCGCTCGAGGTCGTCAGTGGTAGTCATCGGGCCCCCTTCTGGTTCGTGTCGGCAGGTGTGCGCTGGTACGTCGGTCAGTCCGCGTCGGCGGGTCATACGTCGAGCAGCCGCCGTCCCTCGAAGGCCCGCCCGAGGGTCACCTCGTCGGCGTACTCCAGGTCACCGCCCACCGGCAGCCCGCTCGCCAGCCGGGTGACCCGCAGGCCCATCGGCTTGACCAGCCGGGCCAGGTAGGTGGCGGTGGCCTCGCCCTCGAGGTTCGGGTCGGTGGCCAGGATCAGCTCGGTGACCGTCGCCGTCGGCCAGCCGGGTCATCAGCTCGCGGACCCGCAGGTCGTCGGGGCCGATGCCCTCGATCGGGCTGATCGCGCCGCCGAGCACGTGGTAGCGGCCGCGGAACTCGCGGGTCTTCTCGATCGCGACGACGTCCTTGGGCTCCTCGACCACGCAGATGATGGACAGGTCGCGGCGCGGGTCGCGGCAGATCCGGCACTCCTCCTGCTCGGCGACGTTGCCGCAGATGCGTGCAGAACCGCACCTTGTCCTTGACCTCGGTCAGCGCGGTGACCAGCCGGCGTACGTCGGCCGGGTCGGCGGCGAGCAGGTGGAAGGCGATGCGCTGGGCGCTCTTCGGACCGACGCCGGGCAGCCGCCCGAGCTCGTCGATCAGGTCCTGGACGACGCCTTCGTACATGCGCCGGCTCCTAGAGCCCCGGGCAGGCCGAGGCCGCCGAGCGCCGACGCCACCGAGCCCCTCGGCGAGCGGGCCCATCGCTCTGCTGCTGCAGCTCGGCCGCCGCGCGGTTGCGCGTCCCGGATCGCCGCCAGCACGAGGTCGGCCAGGCCCTCCGGGTCGGCCGGGTCGATCGCGCTCGGGTCGATGCTCCAGCCCGATGAGCTCACCGGCGCCGGTCACGGTCGCGGGGACGAGGCCGCCGCCGGCGCGTGCCGGTGACCTCGGTCGCGGGCCAGCTCCTCCTGGGCGGCGAGCAGCCTGCTGCTGCATCTGCTGGGCCTGCGCCATCAGCGACGACAGGTCCGCACCGGGCCGAGGCCCGATGCTGGTCGGGCCCGTCGCCTGCGTGGGAACACGGGTCTCGGCTCGCTCTCGCGCTCGGCTGCACGGTTGCGGCAGCCCGGGACTCGGCCCCGGCGTCGTGCCGCGAGCCGTACGTCGGTCGAGGCGCGCCGGAGCGGTCCCCCGATGGGCCGTGCTCAGCTCGCGTCGTACTCCCCGATGACCTTGGCGCCGAGCTCGCGGGCCAGCAGGTCCTGGTGGGTGAGCGTCGCCGTCGTCGGCGTCCTCGTCGTCGGCGCGACGGGGTGGCCTCGACGACCGCGGGCTACGGCGGTCGCCGCGGCCGCCTGCGGCGGCCACCGCGGCCTCGGCGGCGGCCCGCCCCGACGGCGCGGGCGGCAGGCGAGGCGGTGCCGGCGGCGGGGCCGGCGCGCGGCTCTCGGTCGGCGCCGTGGACGGGTCGACGATCGCCTCGACCTTCCAGTCGACGCCGAGCACCTGGATCAGCGCCTCGCGGACGATCCTCGTCGCTGCCGCCGCCGAGGAAGCTGTCCCGCGCCCCGGCGTTGACCATGAAGCGCGAGCGTCAGCCGCCCGTCGAGACGCCGCGACCTGCGCGTTCTGGCTGAGCAGGGTCCAGGTGAACCGCCGCATGCCCTTGACGACCGTCGAGCACGTCGGGCCACATCCGCCGGACGGTGATCAGGTCGACGCCGCCGGCCGCCAGCGGGCTCGGACGGCGTGCTGGACCTGGCAGGCGCCGCTCGCGGGCTCCGCAGGTGGCTGCGGCGGGTGCCGCGAGTCGGCTGCGCGTCGGCCGCGGCCGCCTCGGCGACCGGGTCGGGCTTGCGGCGGCCGGCGGCGCAGCGGGTGGCCGCTGCGGCGGCCGGCGCCGGAGCCGGCCGGCTGCGGCCGGAGCCGGGCTTGCCGCCGGCGGGCGCCGCGACCGGCGTACGGCCGGGCGGAGCGGCCGGCTCGGCCGGTGCGTACCCGCGATGGCGACCCGCCGCTCGAGCCGGTCGAGCCGCGCCGCCAGGCCGCGCTCGTCGTCGTCGGCGGCCGGGCAGCAGCACCCGGGCGCAGATCAGCTCGAGCTGCAGGCGCGGCGCGGTGGCGCCGCGCATCTCGGTCAGGCCGGCGTTGACGATGTCGGCGGCGCGGGACAGCTCGGCGGCGCCGAAGTGGGCCGCCTGCTGGCGCATCCGCTCCAGCTCGTCGGCGGGATGCTCGCCGAGGATCGCTGCCGGCCGCGTCGGGCACGGCGTCGAGGATGATCAGGTCGCGCAGCCGCTCGAGCAGGTCCTCGGCGAACCGGCGCGGGTCGTGGCCGGCCTCGACGACCCGGTCGACGATGCGGAACACCGCGGCCGCGTCACCGGCCGCGAACGCCTCGACGGTGTCGTCGAGCAGGCTGGCGTCGGTGTAGCCGAGCAGCGCAGCGGCGCACGGCGTAGGTCAGCCCCTCGGTGCCGGCGCCCGGCGATCAGCTGGTCGAGGACGCTCAGCGAGTCGCGGACCGAGCCGCGCCCGGCCCGCACGACCAGCGAGAGCACCGCGGGTCGACCGCGACGCCCTCCTGCTCGCAGATCGAGGCGCAGGTAGGCCTGCAGCTCGCCGGGCGGCACCAGCCGGAACGGGTAGTGGTGGGTGCGCGCCGGATGGTCGCGATGACCTTGTCCGGCTCGGTGGTCGCGAAGACGAACTTCACGTGCTCGCGGCGGCTCCTCGACGAGCTTGAGCAGCGCGTTGAAGCCTTCGCGGCGAGACCATGTGGGCCTCGTCGATGATGTAGATCTTGTAGCGCGAGGAGGCCGGGGCGAAGAAGGCCCGCTCGCGCAGGTCGCGGGCGTCGTCGACACCGCCGTGGCTGGCCGCGTCGATCTCGATGACGTCGAGGCTGCCGGCGCCGCTCGGGCCGAGGTCCTGGCAGGACTGGCACATCGCCGCACGGCGTCGGCGGTCGGGCCCTGCTCGCAGTTGAGGCAGCGGGCCAGGATGCGGGCGCTGGTCGTCTTGCCGCAGCCGCGCGGGCCGCTGAACAGGTAGGCGTGGTGGATGCGGTCGTGGCGCGAGCGCCTGCTGCAGCGGCTCGGTGACGTGGTCCTGGCCGATGACCTCGGCGAACGTCTCCGGGCGGTAGCGGCGGTACAGCGCTTGGGACACGGCATCGACCCTAGCCGGGCCGACCGACGCATCGGTCGGGCCGTCCCACGCGGCGGCACGAAAGGACCCCCCGCGCACCCGCCAGAGCCTGCCTACCCTTGCTGCCTTCCGGCCCTGGGGGAGTTCAGCGGGGTGACGCCGCACGAGGGGTCGCGGCCAAGTCTAACGCAGCCCGTCGATGGCGCCACCGGGCCGGCGCCCATGACGTCCGCAGCCCCACAGTGCACTCTCGCGCGCGACTACAGCCACTTGCGTACGCGCGTGATCTCGCTGCACGAGCGCCACAGTCGAGGTCTGCGGAACGATCTCGGTTGCGTGGGCACCACCGTGGCAGGGATCGGGACACGGCTGCTCCGGTATCCTCGTCGCGCGGAGGATTCGCATAGTGGCCTAGTGCGCACGCTTGGAAAGCGTGTTGGGGTAACACCCTCGCGAGTTCGAATCTCGCATCCTCCGCCCATCCAGGCTTCGACAGTGTCGAGTGCAGCACGGGCGGCGGTCAGCGGCGGCGGGTGCCGAAGATGCTGCCGGGTGATCTCCCGCCCGAGCACCGCGGCGGCCGAGCGGGCGACCTGCTTGAACGCGCCGAGACTCCAGCACCTTCTCGGCGGTCGACTTCTCCGGCTCGCGGTGCGCGCGGCGGCGACTCGTCCGCCGCTGGAGCCGTGGCTCGCGTCCGGACCGGCGTCGGCGCAACCGGCGGCTTCGCGCAGCCGGGCCGCCAGCCGCTCGTACGCCGACTCGCGGTCGACCTGCTCGGCGTACTTCCCGTGCAGCGGCGAGGCCGCGACCGATCGCCGTCAGACCGCCGCGGTCGGCCGGCGCCATCTTCGACTGCGGCGCCCGCAGCCGCGTCCAGGCCACCGGCGTCGGCGCGCCGCGGTCGGAGAGCACGGTGACGACCGCCTCGCCGATGCCGAGCTGGGTCAGCACCTCCTCGAGGTCGTAGGACGGAGTTCGGGAACGTCGAGGCCGTCGCCTTCAGCGCCTTGGCGTCGTCCGGCGTGAAGGCGCGCAGCGCGTGCTGCACCCGGTTGCCGAGCTGGGCCAGCACGTCACCCGGGCACGTCCTTCGGCGTCTGCGTGACGAAGAAGACGCCGACGCCCTTGGACCGGATCAGCCGCACGGTCTGCGCGATCGCGTCGAGGAACTCCTTGGACGCGTCGTCGAAGAGCAGGTGCGCCTCGTCGAAGAAGAACACCAGCTTGGGCTTGTCGACGTCGCCGACCTCGGGCAGGTCGTGGAACAGGTCGGCGAGCAGCCACATGAGGAACGTCGAGAACAGCCGCGGCCGGTCCTGCAGCCTGCGGCAGCTCGAGCAGCGACACGACGCCGCGGCCCGTCGGCGGTCGACGCGCATCAGGTCGGCCGTGTCGAACTCCGGCTCGCCGAAGAACTCGTCCGCGCCCTGGTCCTCGAACGCGATCAGCTCGCGCAGGATCACCCCCGCCGTCGCCCGCGACAGCCCGCCCGAGCTCCTTGAGCTGCCTCCTCGCCCTCGTCGCTGGTGAGGAACTGCACGACGGCCCGCAGGTCCTTGAGGTCGAGCATCGGCAGCCCGGCCTTGTCGGCGAAGTGGAACACCAGGCCGAGCGAGGACTCCTGCACCTCGTTGAGCCCCAGCACCTTCGCCAGCAGCGTCGGGCCGAACGACGTCATCGTCGCCCGCAGCGTCAGCCCGTCGCCCTGCGCCGCCGAGGGCGAAGCAGCTCGACCGGGCAGGCGAGCCCGCTCCACTGCCTGGCCGACCTCGGTCGCCCGCGTCGTCGACCTGCTCGCTCGGCTCGCCGGGCTCGGCGAGCCCGGACAGGTCACCCTTGATGTCGGCCGCGAACACCGGCACGCCGGCCGCGGAGAGCTGCTCGGCCATCAGCTGCAAGCGTCTTGGTCTTGCCGGTGCCGGTGGCGCCGGCGACCAGGCCGTGCCGGTTGACCATCGCGAGCGGGATGCGCACCGCGGCGTCCGGCTGGGCTGTGCCGTCGACGACCAGCGCGCCGAGC
Source organism: uncultured Actinomycetota bacterium (assembly GCA_963728425.1). Taxonomy (GTDB): domain Bacteria; phylum Actinomycetota; class Actinomycetes; order JACCUZ01; family JACCUZ01; genus JAVEDA01. The sequence goes on along the minus strand of CAVSKC010000013.1, from coordinate 124,228 downwards.
TCCAGTGCCGGGCCGTCGAACGCGTAGCCCTGCTGCACCGCGGCGACGACATCAGACTGCTCGTCCGACCCGTCCTTTGCCGACATGAGACTCTCCCAGCGCCGGGTCGAGGAGGCGGCCAGCCTATGCTCGGCGAGGGTGATCTTCAAGGCGCGTCGGGGACCACAAGCCGTACCCCGACCACGGGCTACAGCCAGCGCCAGTGGGGCGAGCTGGCGCCGACCCAGGTCCGGCTCGACCAGCTCGTCACGACCAAGCGGAGCTCGACCTGGAGGCCTTGTTCGCCGAGGACTCGACCTACTTCGGCGACCTGTTCGCCCACGTCGTGCGAGTGGCGCGGCGACATCTACCTCGAGGACGGCCTGCACCGCGCCCTGCGCGCCGCCCTCGCAGCAGCGCCCGTCCTGCACGCCCGCGTCCTCGAGCTGCCCGACTGACCAGGTTCGCCGCAGATGAGCATGCTCACGCCGCTCGGCAAGGGCGGTCGCCAAGCCGGTACGCCGGGGAGACCGGCCGTCCCGGCGCGGTGCCGTGCTGTTGGCGGTCCTGCTCACGGCGGCGCTGGCCGGGACGGCGTGGTGGTGGCCCGACCGCGACACCGCCGACGACCGCGTCGACCACTCCCCGGCGTACCTGCCCGACACCGAGCCCGCCGCCGCCCGTCGTGGCACCGAGGCTAGGTGAAGGTCAACGTCTACAACGCGACCGACCAGCGCGGCCTCGCCGCGCCGGGTGGCCGCGCGAGCTGAAGCGGCGCGGCTTCCACGTCGGCAAGGTCGACAACGACCCGCTGAAGCGCAGGTGACCGGCGCTCGCGGAGGTGCGGTCAGCAGCACGGCCGGCGCGGGCGCCGCCCGCACCGTGTCCGCCCAGGTCGGGACAGGTCGTCGCGGTGCCCGACCAGCGCACGGACGCCTCGGTCGACCTGGTCCTCGGGGCGGCGTTCGTGCGGCTGCAGCCGGTGCCGGCGGCCGCGGCGGCGCTGTCACCGAGCCCGCAGCCGGTGCCGTCCGGCTGCTGACCTGCTGTCCGACGCGTGCGCCCCGGGTCACCGGGGAACGAGGAGCAGCATGCGCATCCCCCTGCCCGGCCCGGCCGCCGTCCTCGGCGGCGCCGCCGCTGCCGCCGACGCCCTCGAGACCGCCCTCGGCCTGGTGCCCCGCGCGGCCGCGGCGATGACCCGGGTCGAGGCCCTGCTCGACCGGGCCGAGAAGGTGGCCGACCGGGCCGACCAGGTCGTGACCCACGCCGACGAGGCGACCGCAGCGGGCCCACGCCATCCTCGACACCGCCGAGATCGTCACCCGCGACGCCGAGCCGGACGGTCGACGGCGCCACGCGGCGTGCTCGACCGGGTCGACACCTCGCTGGTCGCCTGGGAGCCGTCGCTGCGCAAGCTCGCGCCGTCGCTGGAGCGGTTCGCCGAGGGCCTGTCCCCGGCCGAGGTGACCGCGGCCATCGCGTTGGTGGACCGGATGCCGCTGGTGCTCGACCACCTCGAGAACGACGTGCTGCCGATGCTGCGCACCCTGGAGCGAGTGGGCCCGGACGTGCACGAGCTGCTCGAGGTGGCCGACGACCTTCGCCGGGTCATCACCGGCCTGCCCGGCATCGGGCTGCTGCGCCGCCGCGGCGAGGACGAGCCGCCGCCGGTCGAGGGCAGCGTGCACGAGGAAGGCGGGGCCGACGCGGCTCCTCCCCGGCGTACGCCGCCCACCTCCGAATGAGCAAGCGGTCCGGGGCCGCTCACGCTCAGCCGCCCTCGAGGTAGCGCAGCACGGCCAGCACCCGGCGGTGGTCCTGCTCGGCCGGCGGCAGCGCCAGCTTGGTGAAGATCGAGCTGACGTGCTTCTCCACGGCGCCCTCGCTGACCACCAGCTCAGCCGCGATCCCGTTGTTCGACCGCCCTTCCGCCATCAGCCGCATCACGTCGGTCTCCCGCGGCGTCAGCGCACCGAGCGGGTCCTTGCGGCGGCTGCGGACGAGCAGCTGGGACACCACCTCGGGGTCCAGCGCCGTGCCGCCCGCGCCCACCCGGCGTACGGCCTCGACGAACTCGGTCACGTCGGCGACCCGGTCCTTGAGCAGGTAGCCGAAGCCGCGGGTGTCGGAGGCGATCAGGTCGGTGGCGTAGCGCTCCTCGACGTACTGGCTGAGCATCAGCACCGCGACATCCGCGTGCTGGGCCCGGATGACAAGGGCAGCGCGCACGCCCTCGTCGGTGTGGGTCGGCGGCATCCGGATGTCGACCACGCAGATGTCCGGCCGGTGCTCGTCCACCGCGCGCAGCAGCGCCTCGGGCTCCTCGACCGCGGCGACCACCTCGAGGCCGCCGTCGGTCAGCAGCCGGACCAGCCCCTCGCGCAGCAGGACGGAGTCCTCGGCAATCACGACTCGCACGGGACCTCCACGGCAATCGTCGTCCCGCCACCGGGCGGGCTGGTCAGGGTGAACCGGCCGTCGACCGCCGCGACCCGGTCGCGCAGACCGGTCAGGCCGCTGCCGGCGGCCTCGACCGCACCCCCGCGGCCGTCGTCGACGATCGCCAGCTTGAGCCGGTCGCCGGACTGCTCGACGTAGACCGTGGCGCTGCGCGCACCGGAGTGGCGGGCCACGTTGGTCAGCGACTCGGAGACCACGAAGTAGGCGATCGCCTCGGCGGTCGGGTTGGGGCGCCGGGGCAGGTCGACCTGCAGCCGCACCGGCACCGGCGACCGGGCGGCCAGCGCCGACAGCGCCGCGTCCAGGCCGCGGTCGGTCAGGACCGCGGGGTAGACGCCGCGGACCACGTTGCGCAGCTCGGTGATCGAGTCCTTGGCCTGCTGGTGCGCGTCGGCCACCAGCTGGCGGGCGGCCTCCGGGTCGGAGTCGAGCTTCTCCTTGGCCATGCCGAGGTTCATCGCCAGCGACACCAGGTGCTGCTGGGTGCCGTCGTGCAGGTCGCGCTCGATCCGGCGCCGCTCCGCGTCGGCCGCGTCGACCACCCGGGCCCGCGACTCGGTCAGCGACGACACCTTGGCAGTGAGCAGCTCGGCTCCGCTGGGCGTGAGCAGCGCGCGCACCATCTCCAGCTCGGCGGCCGCGAGGCCGCGGGTGACGCCCGGCGCGACGAGCAGCGCCAGCACGCCGACGGCGAACCCGGTCCAGACCTCGGCCGAGCTCGACCAGTGCAGCCAGCTCGCCACCTCGCCTCCCGGCAGTGCATAGCCGTACGCCGGGAGAAGTACTCCCGCGAGGGCGACCGACCACAGGGTGACCACCAGCGTGAAGAAGACCGTGCCGATCGGCAGCAGGAGCAGGCAGTAGGCGATCTCCTTCCAGGTGCCCCGGGACGTGAGCCGGCGCCAGCCACGGCGCAGGGCGCTGCCGTCGCCGACGAGCTGGCGCGGGCGACCGGGCAGGTCGACGTCGAGGAACAGGGTGGCCCGGCCCCGCTCCATGACGGCCATCCCGCGAACCAGCTGCACGGTCACCCAGAGCACGACGAGACCGATGAGGAACAGCGGGACCAGCCCGACGCCCAAGGACAGGCCGACGACGGTGACGGTGAACGTCAGGATGCCGAACGGCAGTCCGAGCACGACGTAGGCGAGGGACAGCCAGGTCCGCAGGCCCCACAGGTTCTTCAGCACGCGTCCACGCTAGGGACTCGCGAGTCCCGGCACGATGTGGTTGGCGGGCGTCATCGGCGGGGGGTTATCCCCCGATCGAGTCGGCCACTGGCCCCAGAGACGGCGCGGGCCGCCGCGACGACGGTAAGTGACGACCGATCGACCGACTTACGAAGGGCTCGTCATGACCGCCATCGCTCCCCCGCACCGCCCCTCAGCACCGGCGCCGGAGACCGTCCCGTCCGGTGGGTTCGTGCTCCGGCTCGCCCGCTGGAGCACCCGGCACCGGCTGAAGGCGGTGATCGGCTGGTTCGTCTTCGTGGCGGTGGTGCTCGTCGCGGGCGGTGCTGCCGGGACCCGCCTCCTGACCTCCGCCGAGCAGGGCACCGGCGAGTCCGGCCGGGCCGACCGCGTCGTCGAGCAGGCCGGCTTCCCGGCCACCCCGACCGAACGGGTCCTGATCAGGCCCGCGGGCGACGGCCGTTTGGACCCGGCCGCGGCTCGCGGCGCGGCCGACCAGCTGCGCACCCGGTTGACGGCGCTGCCGCAGGTCGCGAAGGTCGGTGGGCTGACCTTCTCCCAGGACGGCCAGGCCGCGATCCTGCCGGTCGTGCTCGCGGTCGGCGACGCCACCGGCGACGAGGCGGTCACCGCTGCCGACGAGAAGGTCCCGGCGGTCCTCGCCGCCACCGCTGCCGTCGCCCGCGGCCAGCCCGACCTGCGGATCGCCCAGGTCGGTGACGCGTCCCTCGACGTCGCGATCGGCGACCAGGTCTCGTCCGACTTCTCCCGGGCCGAGAAGCTCAGCCTGCCGATCACCCTGGTGATCCTGCTGCTGACCTTCGGCGCCCTGATCGCCGCCGGTGTCCCTCTGGTGCTCGCCCTGTCCGCCGTCGCGGCGGCCATCGGGCTCAGCGCGCTCGTGTCGCACGTGACCCCGGTGACCGACACGCTCAACAGCGTCATCCTCCTCATCGGCATGGCCGTGGGCGTCGACTACTCCCTGTTCTACGTCCGACGGGCCCGCGAGGAGCGCGACCGTGGCGCCAGCCGCGCCGACGCCATCGAGACGGCCGCCCGCACCAGCGGTCGAGCCGTCGTGGTCTCCGGCCTCGCCGTGTGCGTCGCGATGTCCGGGCTGCTGCTCTCCGGCGACGCCACCTTCGCCTCGATGGCCATCGGCACGATGCTGGTCGTCGCAGTCGCCGTGCTCGGCTCGCTGACGGTGCTGCCCGCGCTGCTCTCGCTGCTCGGCGACCGGATCGACCGTCCCCGGGTGCCGCTGGTGCACCGGCTGCGCCGCAGCGACGGCGCCGGCCGGTTCTGGCCGGCCGTGATGCGGGTCGTGCTGCACAAGCCGCTGGTCTCGCTGCTGGTCGCCGGGCTCGCCATGGTGGCATTGGCCCTTCCGGCCCTCGGGATGCGCACCGGCGAGGCGGGCGCCGACTCGCTGCCGCGCTCGATCCCCATCATGAACACGTACGACGCCATGACCGCCGCCTTCCCGCAGACCGGCTTCGCGCACACCGTCGTGGTCTGGTCGCCCGACGGGAAGCAGCTGGACCGCACCGCTCTGCAGACAGGCGTCGACGATCTCGTCGCCGGCGCGGCGCGCAGCGGCCGGTTCGCCTCGCTCGACGACGTGCGGCCCGAGGTGGCGCCGGACGGCCGGACCGCGACGATCGACCTGCCGGTGACCGGCGACTTCACCACCGACCAGGCCCGGGGCTCACTCACGTTCGTGCGGGAGCAGCTCGCGCCGACGCTGGCGGACCACCTGCCGGGCACCGAGGTCGCGACGACCGGGCCCACGGCGTACACGGTGGACTTCGGGTCCTCGATGCGCTCCCACCTGCCCTGGGTGATGGCGTTCGTGCTGGGCCTGACCTTCGTGGTGCTGGTGGTGTCGTTCCGGTCGGTCGTGGTGGCGGCCACCGCCGTGGTGCTCAACCTGCTCTCGGTCGGGGCGGCGTACGGGCTGCTGGTGCTGGTCTTCCAGCACGGGCTGGGCCAGGGCCTGCTCGACTTCCGCGGCAACGGCACCATCATCGACTGGCTGCCGCTGTTCCTGTTCGTGGTGCTGTTCGGGCTGTCGATGGACTACCACGTGTTCGTCGTCAGCCGGATCCGCGAGGCCCACGCGACGGGGATGCCGACCCGGGCCGCCGTGGCGCAGGGGGTGACCTCGTCGGCGGGGGTCGTGACCAGCGCGGCGGCAGTGATGGTCGGGGTGTTCAGCATCTTCGGGACGCTGTCGCTGCTCGAGTTCAAGCAGCTGGGAGTCGGTCTCGCGGCGGCGGTGCTCATCGACGCGACGATCGTGCGGGCCGTGCTGCTGCCGGCGGCGATGACCCTGCTCGGCCGGCACAACTGGTGGCTCCCGGCCTGGCTGGACCGGAGGCTGCCGGCAGCGCACTGAGCCCGTGATGGCCCGGGTCCACCCAGACCGAATGATGCATCGGGAGGGTGGACTCGGGCCGTCGTGCTGCCGATGTACCCGGGGACAGATCGGCAACGAGACCTGGAGACGTGGTGGGATGGCAGACACGCGTGGCGGTACGGCGACGAGGGTCCCGGTCCGGCTGGCCCTGCAGGTGCTGGCAGCCGCGGGCAGCATCGGGGCACAGATCGGCCGCGAGGCCGCCCGCGAGGGCGCGACCTGGGTCCTGGAGACCCGCCGTCGGCACCGGGTGATGAACGGCGAGCTGCCCGGCCTGGTGTCCGTGCTCGAGGAGACCCCGGCAGGCCACTGACTACTGGGCGTAGGTTGGCACCACACCGTCGTGCATCACGCTCGCCCCGGACCCCGGCGCTCGTCCTGTGCCAGAGCATCGAGGCCGTGCATGGCTCGGAGCATCCCCCGCACCGCGCAGATCCTCGCCGACCTGCGCTGCACACCGCCCGACAATGTGGTCGACGACCTGCCGGGCCGTCTGGTGACGATGTGCGCCGCGTCCGTTCCCGTCACCGGGGCCGGGATCATCGTGATGTCCGACGCCGGCCCGGGCGCGATGCTCGCCAGCACCGACGGCGCGGCCCAGATCATGGAGGAGCTGCAGTTCACGCTGGGCGAGGGCCCGTGCGTCGACGCGTCGACGCAGCGGCCGGCCGGTCCTGCAGCCGGACCTGGCTCGCACCGCCTGGCAGCGCTGGCCGGGCTTCACAGCAGGGGCGCTGGCCGCGGGGGTGCGGGCGATCTTCGCCTTCCCGCTGCAGGTCGGGGGCATCCGGGTCGGGGTCCTGGATCTCTACCGGGACGTCGTCGGTGACCTGGACGACGGCGAGCTGGCCGAGGCCCTGGCCTTCGCCGACGCCGCCACCGCCATCCTGCTGCAGCTGCAGTCGGGGACCGACGGCGTCACCGGCGAGCCGAGGGCTCCTGGCGATGATCGAGGACCGCGCCGAGGTGCACCAGGCCACCGGCATGGTGTCCGTGCAGGCCGGTCTGGGCCTGGCCGCCGCGCTGGTGCTGCTCCGCGCGCACTCGTACGCCGCCGAGCGCCCCATCCTCGACGTGGCCCGTGAGGTCGTCGGCCGGACGTTGAGGTTCGACCCGGAGGACGACCACCATGAGTGACCAGCACGCGCCACGTCGGCGGGGTCGTGAGAAGGAACGACCGGCATGACCCGTGAACAGCGCCTCGCCCGGGTGTTCGTCGAGCTGGCCGACACCCTGGTCGCGCAGTTCGACGTGATCGACTTCCTGCACACGCTGACCGAGCGGTGCGTCGAGCTGCTCGGCGTCGACGCCGCGGGGCTGATGCTCGCCGACCAGCGCGGCCAGCTGCGGGTCATCGCGTCCTCCGCGGAGTCGGCGCGACTGGTCGAGATCTTCGAGCTGCAGCACTCCGAGGGTCCGTGCCTGGACTGCTTCCACAGCGGCCAGCAGGTCGTGAACGTCGGCGAGGACCAGATGCAGGCCCGCTGGCCGGGCTTCGCGGCCGAGGCCGCCGAGCTGGGATTCCGGTCGGCACACGCGCTGCCGATGCGGCTGCGCGACGAGGTGATCGGAGCCATCAACCTGTTCGACCCGAGCCGAGCCGACGCCTCGACGACGACGACCTCGCCGTGGGTCAGGCCATGGCCGACGTCGCCACGATCGGCCTGCTGCAGGAGCGGGTCGGCCGGCAGAAGGACGTGCTGGCCGAGCAGCTGCAGATGGCGCTCAACAGCCGGGTGCTGATCGAGCAGGCGAAGGGCGTCCTCGCCGAACGGTCCCGGATCACCCCGGCGGAGGCCTTCGTCGTGATGCGGTCCTACGCGCGCAGACAGAAGCGCACCCTGACGTCGGTCGCCGCCGCGGTGGTCGACCACACGTTGCAGGCAGCCGAGCTCGGCGCCCGCTGACCGGCGGGCGCCGCGCAGGACTGCGGACGGTGGCTAGCTCGGTCTGGGGAAGCCCGCCGGGCTGTGATGGCCCTTCGTGTCGACAGCGCGCACCCCGAACTGCACGTTGTCCTTGGAGATGTCGAGCGTGACCTCCGTGTGGTTGCCGACGGGGATCGCGCGCTCCCACTCCGGCGTCGTGCTCTCCCGCCACACCACCTCGTAGCCGGCAAGATCCGCGGCGGTGTCGGCGTCCCAGAGCAGCGTCGAGTCGTTGGTGAGCGCCGTGGTGTTGATGCGCACGTTCTTGGGCGTGCCGGGTGCGTTGGCCAGGGACCAGAACGCCGCCAGGTTGACCCGTGCCACTCCTGCGATGTAGTCGAAGTCGCAGAACTCGATCAGGTCGCCGAACTGCACGCCGTTCTCGACGCGGACGTCCTGGTGCTCGTGCGCGAAGTTCTCGGCCTCCTCGGTGAGCCGCGCGGCCGGGTAGCCCTGCAGCAGGAACGAGACGTGGTCGCTCGAGCGGAGGAAGCGGTCGCGCCGGTAGATCGACCGGACGTCCATGCCCGTGGCGCCGTTGTCGGACACCTCGCGGATGAACCGGGCCAGCTGCCTCGACGGCCCGTCGTTCTCGCCCCCGATGGCCTGGCGGATCGACGTCTGCTGCGCCGTCTCCGTCGTCGGGACGCCTTCGGAGAAGAGCCGCACCAGGTGCTTGTAGCGGGTGCCGTCGTCCGCGGTGCTGCTGCCGACGATGTCGTTGCTGATCATGCCCTGGACGTCGACGCCGGCCGCCTTCATCTGCTTCGCCATGAAGTCCGACCCGAAGAGCCCCTGCTCCTCGCCGGCCACGGCGGCGAAGCACGATCGTCGCCTCCGGCTGGCGGGCGGCAGACAGGATGCGGGCCAGCTCCATGCACCACAGCGACCCCTGACCCGTCGTCGTCGGCACCCGGGGCGTCGCTGGTGCCGTTCAGGACGTCGGTGACGCGCGAGTCGTAGTGCCCGGTCACGACGTAGGTGCGGTTCGGCTCGCTGGCACCCTGCAGGGTGGCGATCACATTGGTGATGACGGTCGGCACCGGGATGCGGGGGCCGACCGCTTGCACGAACGACTGCTTCTCGACGGTGAGCCGGCCGCCGGAGGCCGCGGCGTACCCCTGCAGAGTGTCGAAGATCCAGTCCCGCGCCGCCCCGATCCCGCGGACCGGGTCGTCCTGCGTGGACAGCGTGTGTCGCGTCCCGAACGACACCAGCTTCTCGATGGTCGCCTCGATCCTGGCTGGGTCGACCTTGGCGAGCAGTGCGCTGAGCTCGGCGTCCGGCGACTGCGCGGTCGGCGGGGGAGGGAGCGCGGGTGGCTTGACCTCGGCGTGGGCGGGCGAGGCCAGAGCGGTGCCGACGAGCGGGGTCGCCGCTCCGGCGGATGCGGCCGCGATAGCGGCGGACAGGAAGGTGCGCCGGCTGGTACCGGCGCTGATGGCGGTATCCATTCTGGGGGTTCTACGCCCTTTTACACCCTTTGTCCATGGTCACGCAGGCTGGGCCTGCGGCACCCGGTCGATGGGCACGCGCAGGAAGAGAACGCCGTTGCCGGCGCTCGCCTCATGGTGCAGCGACCCGGCCAGAGCCTCGACCCTGTCGTTCACCCGCTGTAGGTCCACGCCGTCGCGGGCGATCCCGTGCGATGCGGACCACGAGGTCGTCTCCGTCGACCTGGATCACCACCTGACCATTCGGACGAGCAGTGCGGGACGGCCTCGACGCAACAGAAGTACGCGGCCGCCTCGGCCCGTGCGTCCCGAACCGGCGACCCTTCGGCTGCGTCGTGCATCCGCAGCGAGACCGATGCGCTCGGACTTCGCGAGGTACGACGAGTGGCCGGGCCGATGCCCTGCCCGCTCCAGCTGCGTCGGGAAGACACCGTGGCTCAGCTCCCGCAGCGCCTCCAGCGCTGTGGTGACCTCGTCGACCAACTCTTCGATCCCGTCCAGCGGAGGTCCGCCTCCGCGGCGGTCCCGCAGCCGGCGGACTCGACCGCGAGGCGGTCGAGCAGCGGGAACACGTCCCGGGTGATCATCGCCTCCAACCGGTGGCACTCGGCGTCGCGCGCCTCGACGATCCTTCTCCGGGACGCGGCTAGCGCCTCGGCCCGCGACGTTCGAGTGCCGCGAGGGTCGCCTCTGCCTCGGCGTCGAGGGAGGCGTTGCGGAATGCCACCGATGCCTGGTCGGCAAGATCCTGCGAGCAACCGCGTCTCCCCGTCCCGAATGTTGCCGGCCCGGGGGGCTCTCACCGCGATCGTGCCGAATGCCTCGCCTCCGTCTAGGACCTACCACTTCGAAGGACACCTCACCCGGTGCGGCGCTCTCCGGCCAGGTGCGCGGTCAGTCTGCTCCGACGCCCTGCACGAGCAGGCTGGCGGTGGCGCGACGAGCAGACACGACCTGACCTGCGGCCTCGGCGACGGCTGGCAGCAGCGCCTGCGGAGCGGGGGCGTCGCCGAGCCGCTGGCTGAAGTCGGAGAGCGCCTCGTAGGGCACGGCTCGCGAGCCGTAGACCGCCCGGTCTGCGAGGCGTGCCACCCAGTTGCGCAACGGTTGGAACGCCAGGGCGACGACGGCGGTCGCGAGCAGCGACGGCCAGAAGCCACCGGTGCGCGAACCGACCTGGCCGCCGAGCCCCACGACCAGGGCGACGTACCCGGCGGCGACGAACGCGGTGCCGACCGCCAGCGACCACCGCGCGATTGATGATGAGCTCGATGTCGTAGAGCCGGTAGTGCAGGATCGCAACGGCCGTGCAGATGGGGATGAAGCATGTACGCGACGAGCAGAGGGAGCGTCGCCAACCAGGTCTGCTCACCGCCGTTGGCGTGCTGGACCACCTGGCGCCAGATCAGGCCGGCGGGCAGGAACACCCCGGACGCCGGATCCAGCGCAGCTGCTGGTGCAGCGACCCCCTGGGCGCGACGCATCCGGATGACCGCCGACACGACCGAGGCCGTCAGGCCGACGGTGATCAGTCGCAGCCCGACGGTGAACAGCCCCGTGACCGCCGCGCCACCGGTCTCGCCCTCGTCCAGGACCATGTCCCCCGCGGAGAGACCCGGAAGGATCAGCAGTCCGCATCAGGATGCACGCGAAGCCGCCATGCCGACCGCCGCCGGCCAGCGCCAGCGTCGCGACAGCAGGGCGCCGTCCGGGTGCGATCAGCAACATGACCGTCAGCAGGGTCAACGCGTACGCGCCCGCCGGAGAACAGCGAGAGCCAGCCGGTGACCTGGCCGACCCTCTGCGACCCGGGACCGTCGTGGTCGAGGACCCAGATGCTGTAGGCCTCCAGCGTCAACGAGATCGACGCCCCGGTCCCCACCGCTGACAGCAGCCAGCCGACCGGGTGCCGGGGATAGCGGGACACGATCAGGGCACCCATGAATGGCTGACCCGATGACGGCGAACGTGTTGAACGGCCAGCCGTGGACGGCGATTGTCTCCTCGGAGAACAGCGCGCGGTAGGACGCGGTCATCAGGGTGTCGGCGACCTCGAACACGAGGGTCAGCCCGGCGAGCAGCCACGCGAACCGGACCAGCCAGTGACCCGCGCACGCTGCAGGGGCACGCCGGACGCTGAGCTCGCGGCGCGCCACCCATCGCGGCGTTCTCGAACAGCAGCGCGCCGCCGAGTGCCTCGATCCGGTCCCGCATGTTCGCCAGGCCAACGCCTGGCCGCGGCGGATTCTCGTCGGAACCCTTCGCCGTCGTCCTCGACGGTCAGCACGAGGCCGTCCGGCCCGTCCCGCAGGTCGATCACCACCCGCTGGGCGCCGGAGTGCTTGCCGGCGTTCTGCACCGCCTCCAGGCAGCAGAAGTACAGCGCGGTCTCCACCGCGACGTCGTACCTGCCGACGTCATGGGTCGCCACGTCGACCGGGACCGGGCTGCCCGCCAACGCTGCCTGCAGCGCCGGGCCGATGCCCTCGTCGGTGAGCTGCCGCGGGTAGATGCCGCGGGCGAGGTCGACCAGCGCCGTGCGCATCTGGGTCACCGCCTCGCACTGAGCGGTCAGGACCCCGGCGGCCCGCTCGGGCGATCGGGACGCCAAGGTCTGGACCAGCCTCAGGTTCACCGCCATGGCGACCAGGTGCTGCTGGGCGCCGTCGTGGATGTCCCGCTCGAGCCGTCGCCGGGCTGCGTCCTGGGCCTCGACCAGGCGCTCCCGCGACGCGCGCAGCTCCTCGGTCCGGGCCGAGAGCTCGGCCAGCCGCTGCGCGCGTTCGGCCCGGAGCCGGACCCCACGCAGGACGAGACCCGCCTGCCCGGCCAGCCCGGCGAACAGCCGCTCCTCGACCGGCGTCATCGGCCGCCGAGGGTCCTCGCGCAGCCGCAGCACGCCCAGGACCTCCCCGGACTGCCGCACCGGAAGGGCCCGCCGGCCGGGTGGCTCGTGCTCCCCGGGTGGCGAGTCGTCGGCCTGGGTGCCCGGCGGCCAGGTCGCCGCAAGGGTGAGCCGGTCCTGCACCATCAGCCATACCTGGGACCACTGGGCACCGGTGCCCTCCGCGAGCACCTGGGCCATCCGCCCCGCGAGCTCCACGGCTGTCGTACGTGCCGCCCACCGTCTGCGAGAACCTGTTGCAGGACCTCGTACGGCGCGGCGCGACTGCCGAGCACGAGCCTGGCGGCCAGCTGCTGCAGGCGGGTGCGGACCCGCTCGAACCCGAAGGCGACCACAGCCGTGGCCAGGATGGACAGACCGACCTGGGGCGAGTCGGTGTGGCCGATCAGCAGTCCCCCGCCGAGGACGACCAGGACGTAGACCAGGACCACGAAAGCCACGAGCCCCGCAAGCACAAGCACGGCCGCCAGGCGGTCCCTCCGGGACGAGCGCAACTGCAGCACGCCTTGCACTGTGCTCCTCAACCGGGAGCGGCGACACCCCACGGGCCGCTGACCTGCGCGAATGTCGCCGACGTGCTGCCGGTGGCGGTGGGATTTCCGGCTCCCAGACGAGCTCAGTTCGCCACAGCGATGACCTGCTTCAGGTTCCTGACGCCGAGCTCCGGGTCGGCTTCGTCCATCCAGTGCGGTGCCTGGACCGGCTTCCAGATGCCGGGCGAACCGTCGACGTCGAGCAAGCCCTCGACTGTGTCATCTCTCTCGACAGGAAGTTCGATCCGAGGACGCGCCGATTCAATTCCCGCCGCTGATGCGCTCAAAGTCCCGCTCGTCCGTCCCGACGCCTGTGGTGCCGTCGAGGTTTCAGCGCTGCAAGCTGCGAGCACCATCGCGCTCACGGCGGCAACTCCAACCCGCCATCCGAAGTGTGCGGGCCATGTCGTCCTCCTGCGTCGAGCCCTGGCCGACCAGGAGTCACATGTGGACGCGGGGCGATCACGGCCGCCATCGGCGACATCCCACAGGCTGCTGACCTGCGGGACGTCGTCGACGGTCGGTGGCGGTGGGATTGAAGGACATGCAGGCGATCGCGGCCGCTCGGGTAGCCGCACTGGTGATCGGCGACCAGGAGTAGCCCACTCGCGGGAGCTCCCGTGACCATTCCTGTGACCAGAGGCATCTGGAGCGCACTTCGGCGACACCCCACAGGCCTGCTGACCTGCGGGAATGTCGCCGACGGTTGGCGGTGGCGGTGGGATTTGAACCCACGGATGGCTTGCACCATCACACGCTTTCGAGGCGTGCTCCTTCGGCCGCTCGGACACGCCACCGCCGCAGAGATTACCGGACGTCTCGCTGGCCCCGGAAAAAGGCGAGCAGCAGCTCGCCGGACTCCGCGGCCAGCACTCCGCGACACGACCTCGGGCCGGTGGTTGAGCCGACGGTCGCGCACGACGTCCCACAGCGACCCGACCGCCCCGGCCTTGGGGTCCTCGGCGCCGTAGACCAGCCGGTCCACCCGGGCCAGCACCAGCGCGCCCGCGCACATCGTGCAGGGCTCGAGGGTGACCACCAGGGTGCAGCCGGTCAGCCGCCACTCGCCCACCGCCTCGGCGGCGGCCTCGCAGCGCGCGGACCTCGGCATGGCCGGTCGGGTCGCCCTCGGCCTCGCGCACGTTGTGCCCACGGCCGACCACCTCGCCGGCCGCGTCCGACCACGACCGCGCCGACCGGTACGTCGGCGGAGGGCTCCGACAAGCGGGCCTCGGCGAGAGCGAGCCGCATCCACCCGTCGTACCGACCGTCATCCACGGCGGTCAGCCTAGGTGTCAGCGCAGCGCGTCGAGGACCTCGGCGAAGCCGGCCCGCCTCGGCGACGGCGGCCAGCGCGTCCATCGGCAGCATCTCGTCCTCGCACATCTCGGTCAGCGTCTCCGGTGGCGTCCCGAGGTCGGCGAGGACGTCGAGGTCGCCGCCGCAGGTGCCCGGCGCCGGGCTCCTCCTCCTCGTCCGGGTCAGCGAGGGCGAGCACCTCGGCGTACGCCGATGCGGCCGCCCCGGCGACGTCCGAGACGAAGACCCGCGGGTCCTCCTCGCCGTCGACCCGCACGACCGCCCACCAGGCGTCCTCGCGCTCGACCAGCAGGAGGACCGGCTCGTCGGCCTCGGCGACCGCGCGCAGGTCGACGGTCAGCTCGGCCAGGTCGGCCTCGGCGTCGACGTCCAGGTCGTGGGCCGTCCACATCCGGCCCTCGCGGGCCAGCACCGCGGTGAAGTAGGACACCGTTCCTCGCTCAGGTCAGGTCGTCGTCCACGACGCTCTCGAACTGGGGGCCGAACCCGATCCGTGCCGCGACCTGCCCGAGCATCTCGTCCGGGTAGAGCTCGAGGTCGGAGCAGACGGCGACGAGCTCCATCGAGTCGATGCCGAGGTCGGCGAAGATGTCGAGGTCGCCGGCCGGCGCGGCCGCCTCGTCGTCCTCGGGCTGCGGCTCGTCGACCAGGCTCGAGCGCCTGGCGGGCGATCGGCCACTCGCCGGCTGCCGTCGCGTCGGAGATCATCAGCCGGACGTCGTCGCCGTCGGGCCGGATCACCAGGAAGAAGTCGTCGCCGTAGGAGCAGAGCGCGAAGCGTCGGGCCCTCGCTGGGCTGCTGGCGCACGGCGTGCGACGCAGCGCGGGCAGTCTCGGCGGCAGCCGGTGCGGCAGCGAGCCGACCTGCCACTGCCCCTCCTCGCGGAAGACGACCACGGCGAAGTCGACGAGGGTGTCCTCGGCCACGCCACCTCCTGTGCCAGTCCGCCGCGCCGGCGCACGCTGCGCCCCTCCGCGCATCGTGGCAGAGATCAGCGCCGAGCGGCAGGGGGCAGCGGTCCCGGGCGGCCCGGCTGGCCCGCTGCGCCGGGCACTAGGTTGTGCTGCCATGCGGACCCACGTCGCCGACCACCCGCTCATCGCGCACAAGCTGACCGCCCTGCGCGACGAGCACACCGACTCGCCGACCTTCCGCCGGCTGGCCGACGAGCTGGTCACCCTGCTCGCCTACGAGGCGACCCGCGACGTGCGCACCGAGCCGGTCGAGATCACCACGCCGGTGGCGCCGACGACCGGCGTCCGGCTGGCGGCCCCGAAGCCGCTGGTGGTGCCGATCCTGCGGGCCGGCCTGGGGATGCTCGACGGCATGGTGCGGCTGCTGCCGACGGCCGAGGTCGGGCTTCCTCGGGCATGATCCGCGACGAGGAGACCCTGCAGGCCTCGACCTACGCGACCCGGCTGCCCGACGACCTGTCCGGCCGCCAGTGCTACGTGCTCGACCCGATGCTCGCCACCGGCGGCACGCTGGTCGCGGCCATCAGCTTCCTGCTCGACCGCGGCGCCGACGACATCACCGCGATCTGCCTGCTCGCGGCGCCCGAGGGGCTCGCCGTGATGGAGCAGGCCTTCGGCGCGTCGCCGGTGCCGGTCCAGGTCGTGACCGCCGGGCTGGACGAGCGGCTCAACGAGCTCGGCTACATCGTCCCCGGCCTCGGCGACGCCGGCGACCGCCTCTACGGCGTCGTCTGAGCCTCACCAGTCGTCGCCCGCGCGCTGGTCGCAGGTGATGCCGGCGCTGAGGTCCAGGCCCAGGCTCGGACCGTGCCGCAGCACCATCACACCGTCGTCCTCCTCGGCGGTGCGCACCGGCGTGCCGTCGCGGCGCACGTAGGTGGGTCCGCGCCAGCGCTCCCAGCCCAGCCGCTGGTAGAACCCGTGGGCACTGGTCGAGAGAGCGCCCAGCTCGGTCTCGGCCCGGATGACCGCCCCGAGCGGCGCCATCACCAGCGAGCCGAGGCCGGTCCCCTGCCGGCCCGGCTCGGTGGCCACCGCCTCGACGTAGCCGGCCCGGAACGCACGGCCGCCGACGTACAGCACCCGATCGACGACCGACGCGTGGGCCACCAGCTGCAGGCCCTCGAGGGCCAGCGCGTGCCAGCCGCCCAGGGCGTGGTCCCAGTCGGTGTCGTCGAACCGGCCCGCGAAGGCCCGGTCGCACAGGTCGTGGGCCGCCGCGAGCAGCTCGGGCGGCACCTCGGCGGTCGTCAGCAGGCGGACCTCGGGCACCGGCCCAGCCTGCCCGAGGCGGTCGCCGCCCGCTCGGCGCGCCTCACCCGGCGTACGAGTGGATCGGGGCAGTATGTCCGAGTTCGTCCTGATCCTGTCGCGAGGAGATCCGCACCATGGCCGCCACGACCAAGCGGGTGCTGCTCTGGCTGGGCGTCGCGTTCGTCGTCTACACGATCATCGAGAGCCCCGGCAAGGCCGCCGACATGGTCCACGCGGCGTTCGGTGGCATCAGCGACGCCGGCCAGAGCCTCGGCGCGTTCTTCGACGCCCTCGTGCGCTGAGCTCGTGGACGCCGGGGGCCTCCGCGGCCTGGAGCGCTTCCTGCTGCCGACCGAGCGCCGGGTCATCGCCGTACGCCGGCACTGGGCCCGCCTGGCTGGGACCGGCGCTGGGCGCCCTCGGCGGCCTGGTCGTGCTGATGTGGCTCGACCAGGTGCTGCCGCTGGGGCTGCCGCTCGCCCGGGACCTGCTGCTGGCGGGCTGGGTGGTGCTGCTGGCCCGGCTGACCTGGCGGGTGCTGGAGTGGCGCGAGGACTGGTTCGTGGTCACCGACCGGCGGCTGCTCCTGCGCACCGGGCTCGTCACCCGCCGGGTCGCGATGATGCCGCTGATCAAGGTGACCGACATGAGCTACTCGCGGCCGCCGGCCGGCCGGCTGCTGGGCTACGGCGAGATCGTGATCGAGTCGGCGGGGCAGGACCAGGCGCTGCGCCGGATCAGGCACCTGCCGGACCCGGACGTGCTCTACCTCGAGATCTGCGACTGCTGTTCGGCCCGCGGCCCCGGTGCCCGGGCGGCCAGTGGCGCCGGCCGGGCGGGCGTCGGCGGTCACGGCGGAACGCGTCGGTGGCACCGCTGACGATGGCGAGCAGGAGACCACGACGACGAGGGCGAGCACGGCGATCGCGCACCCCCGCGTTGCGCTCGGTCGGCGTGGTCACGTCCGGCCGCGCGGCCTGTCGAGCTCGCGGCAGCTCGGCGGCCCTGCCTTCACCGTGCTCCCGGTGCGACAGGTCGCGTCCTGCCGCAACGACTACCCGCCTGCCGGGTCACGGCCTGCAGCAGGTCACGCGCACCGTGAGCGCGGGCTCAGAGCCGACTTGAGGGACTGCAGCACCTTGGTCAGGGAGTCCTTGGCGTCGCCGAAGAGCAGCGTGGTCTCGGGCTCGTAGAGCAGCTCGTTCTCGATGCCGGCGAAGCCCGGGCCGCATCGAGCGCTTGAGGAACACGACCGCCTTCGCCTCGCCGACGTTGAGGATCGGCATGCCGTAGATCGGGCTGCCCGGGCTGGTCTTCGCCGCCGGGTTCACGACGTCGTTGGCGCCGACCACGAGGGCGACGTCGGTCGAGGGCAGCTCGGAGTTGGCCTCGTCCATCTCCTTGAGCTGCTCGTACGGCACGTTGGCCTCGGCGAGCAGCACGTTCATGTGCCCGGGCATCCGGCCGGCGACCGGGTGGATGCCGTAGACGACCTCGACGCCCTTGCGCCTCCAGCATCTCGACCAGCTCGTGGATCGTGTGCTGCGCCTGCGCGACCGCCAGCCCGTAGCCCGGGACGATGACGACCTTGCGGGCGTAGCCAGCAGGATCGCGACGTCCTCGGCGCTGCGCCGAGCGCACCGGCCGGTCGCTCGACCTCGGTCGAGCCGGCCGTCGAGCCGCCCTGGAACGCGCCGAACAGGATGCTGACGCGGTCGACCGGCCCATCGCCGAGGCCATCATCCGGGTCAGGATCGTGCCGGACGCCCCGACCAGCGTGCCGGCCACGAGCAGCAGCGTGTTGTCGAGCACGTAGCCGCTCGCCGCGACGGTGAGGCCGGTGAACGCGTTGAGCAGCGAGATGACGATCGGTACGTCGGCGCCGCCGACCGGCAGCACGAACAGCACGCCGACGACGAGCGCGACGAGACGCCGAGCAGCACGAGCAGCCACGGCGAGACGCGCTGCCGTCGTGGGCATCGACCACGCACGCCGACCGCGAGACCGACGGCGACGAGCGATGCGCGCCGCCGAAGCGACCGGACCGCCCGGGAAGACGACCGGCCGGGTGGTCATCAGCTCCTGCAGCTTGGCGAACGTCACGCACGAGCCGGCGAACGACGACCGCACCCGACGAGCACGGTGAACGCGCCGCTGCCGCCGCCAGCGGAACGAGGCACGCACCGGCGTCCGCCGGTCAGCTCCAGCGCGGCGACCAGCGCGGCGGCGCCGCCGCCGACGCCGTTGAACAGCGCGACCAGCTGCGGCATCTGCGGTCATCGCGACCCGGCGCGCGGCCGGGACGCCGAGCGCGGTGCCGACCGCGATCGCCACCAGGATCGGCACGACGTGGTCGAGGTCCTCGGCGAGGAACACCACGACGCACGGCGAGCACCGCGCCGGCCGCGCCGATCAGTTGCCCTGGCGGGCGGTCGCGGGCGACGACAGGCCCTTGAGCGCGAGGATGAAGCAGACCGCGGCGACCAGGTAGCCGAGCGCCTCGACGGTCGGGCGACAGGACGTTCACGCGTCGCCCTTCGCCGTCGGCTGTCCGGTGCCGGCCGGCCGGCTGCCGCGCCGAACATCTCCAGCATCCGGTCGGTGACCACGAAGCCGCCGACCATGTTGACCGTCGCGAGCACCACCGCGAGCGAGGCCGAGCACCAGGCGCGACGCCCGAGTCGGCGTGCCCGGTCACGATGATCGGCGCCGACCAGGATCACGCCGTGGATCGCGTTGGCGCCGGACATCAGCGGCGTGTGCAGCACCGTGGAGACCTTCGACACGACCTCGAAGCCGACGAAGCACCGCGAGCACGAAGAACGTCAGCAGCGTGATGCCGTCGCTCATGCGGTGCCCTCCGGCGTCTCGCGTCGGGTGACGCAGGAGGCGGCCACGATCTCGTCGTCGAAGTCGGGCACGACCTCGCCCGTCGGCTGTCATCAGCAGCAGCAGGTTGACGACGTTGCGGGCGTAGAGCTGGCTGGCGTGCACCGGCATCGACGACGGCGACGTCCTGGCATGCCCTGCACGAGCACGCCGTGGTGCTCGACGTCCTCGCCCGGCGCGGGACAGCTCGCAGTTGCCGCCGCTCTCGGCGGCCAGGTCGACCACGACCGAGCCGGGCCGCATCGCCTCGACCATCGCCGTGGTCACGCAGCAGCGGCGCCGGCCGGCCGGGCACCGCCGCCGTGGTGATGACGGCGTCGGACTGCGCCGACGTACGGCGTGAGCAGCTCGCGCTGCCGGGCGGCCCGCTCCTCGGCCATCTCGCGGGCGTAGCCGCCGGCGCCCTCCAGCGAGTCGAGCCCGAGGTCGAGGAACGTGGCGCCCATCGAGCGCACCTCGTCGGCCGAGGCCGGCGCGCACGTCGTACGCCTCGACGACCGCGCCGAGCCGGCGGGCGGTGGCGATCGCCTGCAGCCCGGCGACGCCGGCGCCGAGCACGAGCACCTTGGCCGGCGCCACCGTGCCCGGCGGCCGTCATGAACAGCGGGAAGAACCGCGGCAGCCGCTCGGCGGCGACCAGGGCGCGCGCGGTAGCCGGCGACCAGCGCCTGCGACGACAGCGCGTCCATCGACTGCGCGCGCGAGATGCGCGGCACCTGCTCCATCGCGAACGCCAGCACCTGCCGCTCGCGCAGCACGGCGAGCGAGCTCGGCGTTGCGCGCCGGTCGGGAGGAAGCCGAGGGTGAGGGCGCCCGGGCCGCAGCCGGCCGGGCCTGCTCGAGGGTCAGCGGCGAGACCGTGAGCACGACGTCGCTGCTCGGCGAGCACGTCGTCGACGACCTCGGCGCCGGCCTCGCGGTAGGCCTCGTCGGTCGCGAACGCGTGGCGCCCCGGCGCCGGACTCGACCGCGACCTCGAGCCCGGCCTCGACCAGCTTGCCGACGGCGTCCGGGACCAGCGCGACCCGGCGCTCCCCGGCGCGCTGCTCGGCAACGACTCCGACCCGCACGATCGCCGACCCTAGGGCACGCGACCGTCGCCACTGCGGACGACTCGCGGTCGTGGTCGCCCGGTTTCACGCTCAGCGCACGCCGACGGTCGGGCCGGCTCCTCCCCTCCGGGGCGCCGTCCCGACCGTCGTCGGTGCGGGTGTGGTTCCGCTCAGGGCCGGCAGCGCTGCCCGGCCCCGGGGACGGGAGCGTGGCTCCCGCCCCCGCAGCGGTCAGCGGGCAACCTCGCGCGCGTGGCGCGACTGCTTGGCCCGACGCAGGCGCTCGATCTCGATGGCGCGCAGCACGTCCTGGTTCAGTCCGGACACTGTGCTCCCCTCCCTCCCTGTCGTCGTGTCGCCCGTCCGGTGCGGCTGGGCCGGTGCGAGAACAGTGCCCCGGGGTCTTGCGGCCGACTTGCGGGCCGCTTGCTCGCCGTCGGGTCGTCCGGTCGGTTGGATCTTGCGGACATTCGGGACGAGCCGTCACCGCGGCCTTCCCGCCGCGGCGACCGGCTGGCAGCATCCGCGGAAAAGGCGCCGGAAGGGTGGGGCGGGGCGGGTGTCCCGCGGCGGCGCGATGGGGGGTTCGGCATGCGGCGTCGTCGCTGGTCGGTCACGCTCGGCCTGCTGCTGGTCGCGGTACTCGCCCAGCCGGCGGCAGCCGCCCCACCACCGCCGTCTGCCCCGACCGGGCTGCGCGTGACGTCGGTGACGAGCGCGACCGTCGGGCTCGCCTGGACCGCGGTGCCCGGCGCCGACCTCGTACCAGGTCCTGCGCGGCGCTCCGGGGGCAGCGCTCGCGGTCGTGTCGACGGCGACGTCCACGTCGTACGCCGATGCCGGCCTGGCGGCCGGGACGACGTACAGCTATGCCGTCACTGCGGTGAGCAAGAAGGGGACCTCCGCCCCGTCGGCCACGGTCACGGTGGCGACTGTTCCTGCGCCGCCGACCTCGCTGACGGCCACGGCGCAGAGCGCCACCTCGGTCCTGCTCGGCTGGGCGGGGTCGACGGGCGCCGTCGGCTACCAGGTGTGGCGCAGCACCGGGACCGCGGGGCCGGCACTGGTCGCCACTGTCGGTAGCGCCGGCCCCGGCTCACCCGGTCAGCAGGTGCCGGTGCCGCCGACGTCGTACACCAACAACGGGCTGAGCCCGCAGACGACCTACCGGTACACGGTCCGGGCGATAGGTGCCTCCGGAACCTCGGCGGACTCGGCCCCCTGCGACTGTCACGACGCCCCCTGCCACCAAAGTCACGCCCACCGTCACGATCTCGCCATCGTCGAACCCGTCGAGCAGCGGCGACCGGGTGGTCTTCACCGTCCTGGTGTCGAGCGGCCAGGGAACTGCTGTGCCCTCCGGAGCGATCAGCCTGACGGTGCAGAACCAGACCCTCCTCTCAGTCCTGAACCCCAACGGGGTGGCGTCCTTCGACCGGACCTTCAGCACCGCGGGGAGCTATCCCGTCACGGTTGCCTACGAGGGCGACACCCGGTACGCGGCGGCGACGGCCGGCATCACCCAGGTGGTGCAGCAGGCGGTCGGTTTCGGTCGTACCGCGCCTTCGCCACCGGGTCCTGGCCGACGTCCGTGGTCGCCGCCGACGTCGATGGCAACGGCCAGAACGAGGCGGTCGTCGTCACCGGCTTCTACTTCGACGACGCCAACGACTACTCGTTGTTCGTGCACGACTTCAACCAGAGCGCCTCCGAGCCATCGGTCACCAGGATCCCCACGGGCAACGAGTACGCGGACAGCGAGGCTGCCGCGGCTGGTGACCTCGACGGCGACGGCACCGACGACGTCGTCGTCGCGACCGACGGCGGTGTCAAGGTCTTCCTCGGCTCGCCGACCGGCCTCACCGGCCACCCCGGTCCTGACCCCGACGGTCGGCGCGGTGAGCGACGTGCTGGTCGCCGAGCTCACCGGCGACGGGCACCCGGACATGCTCGCCTCGGTCAAGGGTCCGTCCGGCGGGCTGGCGGTCCTGCTGCGCCGGCCAGGGCGACGGACCTTCGCGGCCGCGGCAGACGATCGGCGTCCCACGGCACGGCCAACCCCGTGCTCGCGGCGGGCGACGTCACCGGCGACGGGCACGACGAGGTGGTGCTGCTGTGGCGGCACCGCCCGCCAGCGTCGAGGTGCTGACCGACTACTCGTTCGCGACCGGCGGACCCCCGCGGCAACTGGGACACCTGGTCGATCACCGCGCTCACCGGCACGGTGTGGCCCGGACTCGCTGGCGGCCGGCGACGTGACCGGTGACGGTCGCGTCGACGTCGTGGTCACGGCCGGTGGCAACGTGCCGGACTCCCGGCTGATCGTCGTGCAGACGGGTGCCGACGGCCGGACCGAGCTGCAGTACACGCTGGGCAGCAAGGACATCCCCGAGCCGGTCGTGGTGGCCGACACCGACGGCGACCACCGCGGCGACGTGGTGACGGCGCATGGCGGGTGGAACAACGTCGGTGTCTACCGGCAGCCGGCCACCGGCGGGCTGGCCGAACGAGCAGCTGTTCGCAGCCCCGTACGCGTCGCACTACCAGCCCCGCGGGCTCGCGGTCGGTGACGTCACCGGCGACCTGCCGGGCCGACGTGCTGCTCGCCGACTACAACCACGGGCTGGTGATGCTCGCCGGTGCGTGCCCGGCGAACTGCGGCCCCTAGGCGGCCCGGGCCAGCTGCATCACCCAGTTGAGCACCCAGGTCGCGCCACCGTCGAAGGAGAACCGCTGCTCCCAGCGCGGGGCGGCCGGGTCGCCCCGGTGCCACGTGTAGCGAACCCGCACCGGGTGCCCGCCGACGACGTCGTCGCACTCGAAGGTGCCCATGTCACCGTCGAAGCGTCCGACCACCGGCTCGTCCAGCCGGCCGGGCGCCCGGGTGGAGCTCCACCAGATCCGCCAGGTGCCTGCCACCGGGTCGTAGAGCCGGAAGGTCACTCCCTCGAACGGCTCACCGTCGGTCGGGGCAGCCGCCTCGATCCGGTCGGTGTGGCAGCCGGTGCGCAGCAGTGGCCAGGCCTCGCTGGTCGCGTCGAACTCGACCCACTCCTCGCAGGTCGGGTCGCTGCCGTCGCGCAGCTTGCGGTTGTGCACGACCCATCGGCCGAAGACGAAGTCGAAGTCGTGGGCGCCGGTGTCGGTCATGCCGGGAAGACTCGCAGGGCCCACCGACAGTCGCCTCTGTGCGGAGGGGCCAGCAAGGAACAGCATGGCAGCGAGGGCGGTTGCAGTCGGCGTGCCACCTGCCGACGTACGACGTCGAGTGCTGGTGGTCTCGGGCAGCACCCGGGCCGCCTCAACGAATACTGCTCTGTGCCGGACCGCCGCCGTCGCGGCACCGGCGGGAGTCGACGTCGAGACCTACCTGGACGTGTCGGTGCTGCCGCATTTCGACCCGGACGACGACCGGGAGCCCCTGCCGCCGGCCGTCCAGCAGTTGCGGGACACGATCGCCGCAGCCGACGCCGTGCTCTTCTGCACGCCGGAGTACGCCGGCACCCTGCCCGGGTCGTTCAAGAACCTGCTGGACTGGACCGTCGGGGGCACCCAGCTCACCGACAAGCCGGTGGCCTGGGTCAAGGCCGCCGTCGACAGTCGCCGCGGCGAGGGTGCGCATGCGACCCTGGCGACCGTGCTCGGGTATGTACAGGCCCGCGTGGTCGAGGACGCGTGCCGCCACGTGCCAGTCGCCAGGGAAGCAGTCGGCCCGGACGGTCTCGTCGCCGACCCGGCCGTGCACGCCGGCATCGCCGACGCGATCACCACGCTGCTCACAGCCGCCGGCCGGTAGGAATGGTGCGGGCCGAGATGACGGACGAGGCGCGCAAGGTCCAGCGCGTCTACCTGACCCTCCTGCTCGGCAACACCCTGGCCGCCTCGTTCATCTGGGGCATCAACACGCTGTTCCTCCTTGACGCCGGCCTGAGCAACACCGAGGCGTTCGCGGCGAACGCGTTCTTCACCGGCGGGATGGTGCTCTTCGAGGTCCCGACCGGCGTGGTCGCCGACACCTGGGGCCGTCGCGTCTCCTACCTGCTCGGCACCGTGACCCTCGCGGCCTCCACCGGCCTCTACTGGGCGCTGTGGCAGATCAGCGCGCCGTTCTGGGGCTGGGCCGTCGTGTCGTTGCTCCTCGGCCTGGGCTTCACCTTCTTCTCCGGCGCGGTCGAGGCCTGGCTGGTCGACGCCCTGCGCGCGAGCGACTACCAAGGGCCGCTCGAGGCCGTGTTCGGGCGCGGGCAGGTCGTCTCCGGCGCCGCGATGCTCGGTGGATCGGTGCTCGGCGGAGTGGTGGCCCAGCTGACCAACCTCGGCGTGCCGTTCCTGATGCGGGTGGGCGTGCTGCTGGCGATGTTCGCCGTCGCCTATCGGCTGATGTACGACAAGGGCTTCACGCCGAGGCGGGCGACCCATCCGCTGCAGGAGACCAAGGCGGTGCTCTCGGCCTCGATCAAGCACGGCCTCGGGAACCGGCCGGTGCGCTTCGTCATGCTGGCCGCGCCCTTCACGTCCGGCGTCAGCATCTACGTGTTCTACGCCCTGCAGCCGTTCCTGCTCGACCTCTATGGCGATCCCAAGGCCTACTCGATCGCCGGCCTGGCCGCGGCGATCGTGGCCGGCGCGCAGATCGCAGGTGGGTTCGCCGCAGTGCGGATCCGGGCCGCCGTCCGCCGTCGTACGAGCGCGGTGCTGCTGGCCACCATCGCCACCGCCGCGGTGCTCGCGCTGCTGGGCGTGGTGGAGAACTTCTGGCTGGCGCTGGCCCTGCTGGCGGTGTCGGGCTTGCTGTTCGCGGCCGTGACGCCGATCCGGTCCGCGTACATCAACGACATGATCCCGTCGCAGCAGCGGGCCACGGTGCTGTCGTTCGACTCGCTGATGGGCAGCTCCGGCGGCGTCGTGATCCAGCCCGTGCTGGGCAAGGCTGCCGACGTCTGGAGCTATGGCACGTCGTTCGTGGTGGCGAGCGTCTTCCAGCTCGTGGCCGTCCCGTTTGTCTTGCTGAGCCGACGCGAGCGAGCCCACGCCGACGTCGTCGTCGGCGAGAGAACCTGACGCGGGTCCGGCGCACTCCTGCCACCTTCGTCGAGTGGCGCGATCTGGTGGCGACACGCCGAGGCGGACCACAGGATCGCGCCACTCGACGGCTAGCGGGGGCGCGGCAGACCCGAGGTCAGCGAAGCGAGATGGCGGCGAGCGCGGCGTTGACGATCGAGCCGGAGTCGAGGTCGTGCAGCGCGTACAGGTCGGCGATCGTGCCGGACTGGCCGAACCGGTCGACGCCGATGGGCACCGCCGGGCACGCCGAGCGCCGACCCGAGCCAGGCCATCGCGTGCGACGAGGCGTCGTGCACGGTGACGAGCGGAGTGCGGTCCGGCAGCACGGCCCGCAGGGCACCCGCCACCGACGGCGTGGTCGCCGACCTGATGGCCTGGCGCAGCGTCCGCTGCCAGGCCCCGTACAGCCGGTCCAGCGAGGTCACGTCGACCACGTGCGCGGCGATGCCCTCGGAGCCAAGCTCGGCCGCGGCGACCAGCACCTCCGGCAACACGGCGCCGGACGCCACGAGCGACACCTGCGGGGCGTCGGCGTCGAGGACACCCGTCGCGTCCACCAGCCGGTACGCACCGGCCAGCACCTGCCGGCGCAGCACCGCGTCGCCCAGCCGGGCACGGGCGGCCTCGAACGGCGCCTGGTCGATCGGCCGGGTCGTCAGCCGGAAGTAGTACGCACCGTGCTCCTCGGCCTCGGCGGCCGCGGCCGACGGCGGCGGCGAGGCCGGCCGACCGGTCGCGATCCGGCCCAGCGCGTCGCAGAGCAGCCAGTCCAGCGCCACGCCGTACGCCGGCTCGATCAGCGTGACCTCGGGCAGCTCCAGTCCGACCGACGCGGTGATCGTCGACTGGTGCGCGCCGCCCTCCGGTGCCAGCGTCACGCCGGACGGCGTCCCCGCCACCACGAACCGCGACCCCGAGTAGACCGCGTGGATGAAGGCGTCCAGCCCGCGCAGCACGAACGGGTCGTAGACCGTGCCGACCGGCAGCAGCGGCTGGCCGGACAGGTCGCCCGAGAGCCCGAGCTGGCCCAGCAGCAGGAACAGGTTCATCTCGCTGATGCCGAGCTCGATGTGCTGCCCGGTCGGCCCCTCGGCCCAACTTAGCAAGGTGGCTGTTTCATCGCTGCCCCACGAGCGCCGCTCGTCCGGGGCGAACACCCCCTTCCGGTTGATGAAGCCGGCCAGGTTGGTCGACGTCGCGACGTCCGGAGCGGTCGTGACCAGGTACGGCGCCACCGCTTCGTCGCGAGACAGGTCGACCAGGACCCGGCCGAACACCTCCTGGGTCGAAACCGGCTTGCCGGCCCGGATCCCGGTGGCCGTGGGCACCGCGACGCCGAGCGGCCCGGGCGCCGGCGGCAGCGCCAGCTGCTCGCGTCGCGCCACCGCCCACTGCCCAGCCGGCGTCGTCGGGTCGATCCGGTCCCACTCGGTCGCGGGCTCGAGGCCGACCACGCGCCCGCAGCGCCTCGATCTGCTCACCGGTCAGCAGCGCCGAGTGGTTGCGCGGGTTGCCGGCGGTCGGCAGTCCCCAGCCCTTGACGGTGTACGCGAAGACGACGCTCGGCCGGTCCTTCACGTCGTCGCACTCGCGGAACACGTCGAGCAGGCTGGCGATGTCGTGGCCGCCGAGGTCGACGACGGTGGCCGCCAGCGTCTCGTCGTCCCAGCCGCGGCAGAACTCGCGCACGTCCTGCGGCGCGCCGTCCAGGAACATCGCCCGCACGTCGGCGCCGGCGAGCCCGAACAGCGCCTGGTACTGCTCGTTCGGCATGTCGTCGATCCACTGCCGCAATGCGGCACCGCCCGGCCGCTCGAACGCCGCCCGCAGCTTCTTGCCGTACTTCACCGTCGCCACGTGCCAGCCGGCGGCCGCGAACTGCTGCGACCACTGCTCGATCCGCACGCCGGGCACCACCCGGTCCAGCGACTGCCGGTTGAAGTCGACGATCCACATCACGTTGCCGAGGCCCTGCGTCGCGGGGTCCGCGATGGCCTCCCACACGTTGCCCTCGTCGAGCTCCGCGTCGCCCATCAGGGCCACGAACCGGCTGCGGTCCCGCTGCCCGAAGTGCGCGTCGACGTACCGGCGAGTGACGGCAGCGAACAGCGGCGCCGCGGCGCCCAGGCCCACCGACCCGGTGGAGAAGTCGACCCGGTCCGGGTCCTTGGTGCGGCTCGGGTACGGACTGCAGCCCGCCGCGGGCCCGCAGCGTCGTGAGGTACGACCGGTCCAGGTCGCCCAGCAGGTAGTTGATCGCGTGCAGCACCGGCGACGCGTGCGGCTTGACCGACACCCGGTCGCTGGCCTCGAGGTGGGCGAACCAGAGCGCGGTCATCACCGAGACCAGCGAGGCGCTGGAGGCCTGGTGCCCGCCGACCTTCACGCCGTCGCCGGTCTCCCGCTCCCGGTTGGCGGCGTCGACGATACGCACCGCCAGCCACAGCACCCGGCGCTCGATCTCCTCGAGGGTCTCCAGGGCCGGTCCGTCGGTCGCGTCGCTCACGGCCAGGGATCGTACGTCGTGGGCCGGGACTGTCGGTCCCGGGCGGCATCCTCGGGGCATGACCGACGACGCTCCAGCCACCGACGACCGGCACCCGGCCGACGTGGTGGTCGCCATGGTCGAGCACGTGCTCGGCCTCGCCGCGACCTGGACCCGGTGGGACGGCACCCCCGCCGTGGTCCCGGTCGAGGGCGAGCCACCGCGCACCTACACCCCGCACAAGGCGGTACGCCGGGTGGCCGACCACCTGCTCGACCACCTCGCCGAGGTCGAGGCCCGGCTGGCAGGGCAACCCACCGAGCCCGACCGGTGGCACGGCTCGATGGTGACGACCCCCGCCGACCTCGCCCCGTTTACCGCCGACGACCTGGACGAGGCCCGCAGCCGGCTGCAGCGGCTGGCCCGGCTGTGGGACATGCGGCTGCGGTCGCAGCCGACGGCCCGGCTGGACCAGGACGAGGACGGCGCCTGGACCCTCCGGCAGGTGGCCTTCCACGTGGCCGGCTCCGACTTCTACGCCGACGCCGTGGGCGACCTGACGGCTCAGAAGCCTGCGTCGACTCAGAAGCCGTAGGTGACGACCGCCGCCAGGCCGCCGTCGCGGAGCCGGTCGAGCACGAACAGCTCGTGCGGCACCACCGGTGCCGGCAGCGCGTCCAGGGGCCACCACCGCAGCTCGGCCGCCTTGTCCTCCTCGACCCGCCGGGGCTCGCCGCGCCAGCTGCGTACCTCGAAGAAGAAGTCGACCCGCTCGTCGATCGGGTCGTGGTTGCCCGCGGTGCGGTGCATGCCGCACAACGGCACCAGGTCGTCCGGGTGCACCGTCACGCCGAGCTCCTCGGCCGACTCCCGGCAGGCCGCCTCCAGCACCGACTCGTCGGCCTCGACGTGCCCGGCGGCCGCGGTGGCCCAGAAGCCGTCCATGTAGCCGGTGCCGCGGCGCAGCTGCAGCAGCACCTGCGACCGGCCGTCGTGCTCGCGGCGGAACACGACATAGGCCGCCGGGACGACCCGGAAGCGGTCCGTCACGCCGACTCCTCCTCGCGATGGCGCCGGGGAACTGGGCGTTGTAGAGGGCGGCGTACGCGCCGCGGCGGGCCAGCAGCTCGTCGTGCGTGCCCTGCTCGACGATCCGCCCCGCCTCCATCACGAGGATCAGGTCGGCGTCCCGGATGGTCGAGAGCCGGTGGGCGATGATGAAGCTGGTCCGGTCGGACCGCAGCGCGGCCATCGCCTTCTGCACGAGCACCTCGGTGCGGGTGTCGACCGAGCTGGTCGCCTCGTCCAGGATGAGCAGCGACGGCGCGGCCAGGAAGGCGCGGGCGATGGTGACCAGCTGCCGCTCGCCGGCGCTGATGTTGCTGGCCTCGTCGTCGATCACCGTGTCGTAGCCGTCCGGCAGCGAGTGGACGAAGCGGTCGACGAAGGTGGCCTGCGCGGCCTCGAGGATCTCCTCCTCGGTGGCGTCCGGCCGGCCGTAGGCGATGTTGTCGCGGATCGTGCCGCCGAACAGCCAGGCGTCCTGCAGCACCATGCCGATCTGGCCGCGCAGCTCGTCGCGGCCCATGGTCGCGATGTCGCGCCCGTCGAACGTGATGCGACCGGCGTCCAGCTCGTAGAAGCGCATGATCAGGTTGACCAGCGTCGTCTTGCCGGCGCCGGTCGGGCCGACGATCGCCACCGACTGTCCCGGGGCGGCGACCAGCGAGAGGTCCTCGATCAGCGGCACGTCCGGCTCGTAGCGGAACGACACGTGCTCGAACGCCACCAGGCCCCGGGCCGTCGCGCCAGCGTCGCGGGTGGCCGGGTCCGGCACCTGCTCGTCCGCGTCGAGCAGCTCGAAGACCCGCTCGGCCGAGGCGACGCCGGACTGCAGCAGGTTGGACATCGAGGCCACCTGGGTGAGCGGCTGGCTGAACTGGCGGGAGTACTGGATGAACGCCTGCACGTCGCCCAGCGACATCGAGCCCGAGGCGACCCGCAGGCCGCCGATCACGGCGACGAAGACGTAGTTGAGGTTCCCGATGAACATGATCGCCGGCAGGATGATGCCGGACAGGAACTGCGCGCCGTAGCTCGCCTTGTAGAGCTCCTCGTTGCGCTCCCGGAACTCCTCCTCGGCCTCCGCCTGGTGGCCGAACACCCGCACCAGCGCGTGACCGGTGTAGGTCTCCTCGATGTGCGCGTTCAGCCGGCCGGTCTGCGCCCACTGCGTCACGAACATCGGCTGCGACCGCTTCGCGATCAGCCGCGTCACGACGAACGACAGCGGCACCGACACGAGCGCGACCAGCGCGAGCAGCGGCGAGATCCATCAGCATCATCGCGAGCACGCCGACCAGCGTCAGCAGCGAGTTGAGCAGCTGGCTGAAGGTCTGCTGCATCGTCTGCTGGACGTTGTCGATGTCGTTGGTGACCCGGCTGAGCAGCTCGCCGCGCGGCTTGCTGTCGAAGTAGCGCGAGCGGAAGCCGGTGCAGCTTGTCCTCGACGTCGGAGCGCAGCCGCAGCACCGTGCGCTGCACCACGCCGTTGAGGATGTAGCCCTGCAGCCACATGAGCAGCGACGATGCGACGTAGAGGCACGAGGACGAGCACCAGCACCTGCGCAGCGCGCCGAAGTCGATGCCCTGGCCCGGCACGACGGTCATGCCCGAGAGCAGGTCCGCGAAGCCGTCGTCGCCCCGCGCCCGGGCAGCGTCGACCGCCTGCTGCTGGGTGGTGCCGGGCGGCAGCTGCCGGCCGATGACGCCGGCGAAGATCGAGGTCGGTGGCGTGCCCGAGGATCTTCGGCCCGACGACGGCGAGGCATCACGCCGGCCACGGTCACGCGCGAGCACGGCGAACGCCAGGCGACCGTCTCCGGCCCGAGCCGGCGCAGCAGCCGCTTGGCCGACGGCCAGAAGTCCATCGACTTCTCGGCCGGCATGCCGGCGCTCATCATCGCGCCGGGCCCGCGCATCGGCGTCGGCCGGGGGGCGGACCGGAGGTGCCTGTGGCGGCTGGCTCATGCCACCGCCTCCGCGGGCCGCTGCGACTCGACGATCTCCGCGTACGTCGGGCAGCCGGCCAGCAGCTCGTCGTGGGTGCCGAGGCCGACGACCTCGCCGTCCTCGAGCACGACGATCTGGTCGGCGTCGACGATGGTGCGAGACCCGCTGGGCCACGACGACCACCGCCGCGTCCCGGGTGACCGGCCGCAGCGCGGCACGCAGCCGGGCGTCGGTGGCCAGGTCCAGCGCCGAGAACGAGTCGTCGAACAGGTAGACCTCCGGCCGCCGCACCAGCGCGCGGGCGATCGCGAGCCGCTGCCGCTGCCCGCCGGAGAAGTTGGTGCCGCCCTGCGCGACCGGTGCGTCCAGACCCTCGGCCAGGTCCGCGACGAAGTCGCTCGGCCTGCGCGGTGCGCAGCGCCTGCCACAGCTCGTCGTCGGTGGCGTCGGCGCTGCCGTAGCGCAGGTTGCTCGCGATCGGTCCCGGTGAACAGGTACGCCGTCTGCGGCACGAGGCCGATCAGCCGGTGCAGCAGGTCGGGGTCCAACTGGCGTACGTCGACGCCGTCGACCAGCACCGTCCCGCCGGTCGCGTCCACCAGCCGCGGCACCAGCGACAGCAGGGTCGACTTGCCCGACCCGGTGCTGCCGATGATCGCGGTCACCTGGCCCGGCCCGGTGCGGAACGACGACGTCGGTGAGCACCGGGTAGTCGGCGCCGGGGTAGGTGAACGACACGCCGCGCAGCTCGATGGTCGCGTGGCTGCGCGAGCTCGGTCACCGGGTCGGCCGGCGGCACGACCGACGGCTCGGTGTCCAGCACCTCGGTCAGCCGCTCGGCGCACACCGACGCCCGCGGCACGAGGACCAGCATGAAGGTCGCCATCATGATCGACATGAGGATCTGCAGCAGGTAGCTGAGGAACGCCGTCAGCGAGCCCACCTGCATCTGGCCGGCCTCGATCCGGTGCGCGCCGAACCACAGCACCGCGACGCTCGACACGTTCAGCACCAGCATCACGGTGGGGAACATCAGTGCCAGCAGCCGCCCGATGCGCAGCGCGGTCTCGCTCAGGTCGGCGTTGGCGACGCCGAACCGCTGCCGCTCGACCGGCTCGCGCACGAAGGCGCGGACGACCCGGATGCCGGTGATCTGCTCGCGCAGCACCCGGTTGACGACGTCGATGCGCGTCTGCATCAGCCGGAACTGCGGGATCATCCGCGAGACGATCAGGCGCGATCGGCAGCGACCAGGACGGTCACGCTGACCACGATCAGCCAGGACAGGCCGAGGTCCTCGCGCAGCGCCATGACGATGCCGCCGACGCACATGATCGGCGCCGACGACCATCATCGTGCAGGTGAGCAGCACCAGCATCTGCACCTGCTGCACGTCGTTGGTCGTGCGGGTGATCAGCGACGGCGCGCCGAACCCGGTGACCTCGCGCGACGAGAACGCGCCTACCCGGTGGAACACCGCGGCCCGGGCGTCGCGGCCGAAGCCCATCGCGGTGCGCGCACCGAACCACACGGCGGTCGACGGTCGCGATCGACCTGCACGACGCTGACGGCGAGCATCACGCCGCCGACCCGCACGATGTAGCCGGTGTCGCCCTGGGCCACGCCGTTGTCGATGATGTCGGCGTTCAGGCTCGGCAGGTAGAGCGCCGCCAGGGTGCCGATGAGCTGGAGCGCGACCACCGCGGCGATCAGCCGCTGGTAGGGCACCAGGTAGCTGCGCAGCAGCCGGATCAACACGTCGAGCTTCCCTCCCTCTCAGAACCGCTGGAACATCACGTGCAGGCCGACCAGCCCGTGGGTGGGGTGGTCGAAGGCCTCCGGCACGGTCGTGAGGATCTCGAAGCCGAGCGCCTGCCACAGCGCGACGGCCGCGACGTTGGTCTCGACGACGGCGTTGAACTGCATGCTCCGGTAGCCGGCCGCACGGGCCCACTCCACGACGTACGTCCCGAGCGCCCTACCGACTCCCCTGCCCTGCGCGGCCGGGTCGACCATGAAGCTCGCGGTGGACACGTGCGACCCGCGGGCCGGCCGGTTCGGGCCCATCTTGGCCGACCCAAGGACGACGTCACCCTCGACGGCGACCACGGTCAGCCCCGGCGGCTGCTCCATCCACAACGGCCGCGCGGTGTCCAGGGTCAGGTCTGCCGGGTAGGCGTAGGTCTCGCCGGCGGCCACGATCGCGGCGAAGAACGGCCAGATCCGCGGCCAGTCGTCGTCGGTCGCAGCCCTGATGATCACGGGGTTCGACTGTACCCGCCCGCCCTCACCCCTCGCCGCCGCAGTCGGCGGTCGAGGTCAGCGGCTGGGGACGGCGACCGGGGCGGGGATGGGTTCGGCGTGGCTGTCCATCCGGGCCGTACGCCGGAGGCCCCGCCCACCGGTAACCATCAGGACCACCGTGAAGACCGCTGCTCCCGTGAGGACGATCGTGGTGCCGGACGGCACGTCCAGGTGGTAGCTCAGATTCATCCCGACGAAGCCGCACGCCGCGCCGATGACGCTGGACAGCCACAGCATCCGGGAGAACCGGTCGGTGAGCATCCGGGCGACCACGGCCGGGACGACCAGCGTCGCGGCGACGAGGGTGACGCCGATGACGGTGAGCGTCGCGAGGATCGCCAGCGAGAGCACCAGCATCAGCAGCGCGTCGGTGCGGGCGACCTTCACGCCGCTGACGTCGGCGACGTCGGGGTCGAAGGTCGCGAACAGCAGCGCGCGGTAGTTGAGCAGCACGACCGCCACCGTGAACGCCGTGATCCCGGCCAGGACCCACACGTCGGAGGCCGCGACCCCGATGATGCTGCCGAACAGCGCCGCGTCGAAGCTCGGCCCCTTGCTGCCGAACACCGTCAGCAGCGCCACGCCGAGCGCGAACGACGCCGTCGTGATGACACCGATGGCGGCGTCCGCGCCGATCCGGCGGCTGCGGGTGACCCGGTTGATCGCCAACGCCGACGCGAGGCCCCAGACGCCGGCCCCGAGGTAGTAGTTCAGGCTGATGATCGAGCTCGCGGCGAAGCCGCCGAAGATGGCGTGCGAGAGCCCGTGCCCGATGTAGCTCATGCCGCGCAGGGTGATGTAGACGCCGATCAGGCCGCACAGGCCGCCGGCGAGGGTCGCCACGATGACGCCCTTGACGAAGAACGCGTAGGCGAAGGGGTCGAGCAGGGCGGTGATCATGCCGACTCGCTCTCGGGCTGCTCCAGGTCGTAGCGGTCGAGCACGACCGGCATCCCGAGGTGCTCGAGCACCTCCATCGGCGCCCCGAAGGTCCGCTCCAGCACCGCAGGCGTGATGACCTCCCGCGGGCTGCCGGCCGCGATCACCGTCTGGTGCAGCGCCACCAGCCGGGGCAGGTGGGCCGCGACCCCGTTGAGGTCGTGGGTGGTCAGCATGATCGCGACGCCCTCGGCGTTGAGCTCGCCGAGCAGGTGCAGCATGTCGTGCCGGACTGCGACGTCGACGCCGCGGTCGGCTCGTCCATCAGCAGCAGCTGCGGCTCGCGCAGCAGCGCCCGGGCGATGAACATGCGCTGCTGCTGGCCGCCGGAGAGCTCGCGGATGTGCCGGCCGCCGAGCGCGCCGATGCCGAGCCGGTCGAGCACCTTCGCCACGGCCGCGCGTTCCTCGCGGGTCGCCCAGGGCAGCGCCGTCCGGTGCGGGCCATCAGCACGCACTCGGCGACGGTCACGGGGAAGTTCCAGTTCACCGTCTCGAGCTGCGGCACGTACGCCGACGGTCAGCCCCGACCGGCGTACGACCGAGCCGCGCTGCGGGCGCGACGGTGCCGAGCAGGAGCCGCAGCAGCGACGTCTTGCCCGACCCGGAGGGGCCGACGACGCCGACGAAGTCGCGTGGCACGCACCGTCAGGTCGACGTCGGTCAGCACCGGGACGGCGTCGTAGCCGAAGCGTCGCGTTCGCGATCCGCACCAGCACGTCGGCCGGCAGTGCGCCGCTCATTGCGGGTAGTCCGCGTCGTCCGGCACGGCCGGCGTGGTGTCCAGCGCCTTCAGGGTCGGTCGCCTGCCCGCCCAGCCCGGTGATCATCGTCTGGTAGTCGTAACGCATCAGGCCCGGCCCAGGAGTGCTCGGGGTCGCCGGGCTCGCCCGGCAGGTCGTCGTCGCGCAGGGTGTCCTCGTACCGGGCGCCGGTCGCCCGGCCGACCTCGCCGAGCACCTCGGAGGGGAACACCTCGGAGCCGAAGATCACCGGCACGTCCTCCGCCTTGATCTGGTCGATGAGGGCCGCCACCTCCTTCGGCGTCGGGTCCTCGAAGTTCTTCGGCTGGATGGCGCCGATCACGGTCCAGCCGTAGGTCTTGGCGAAGTAGGCGTACGCGTCGTGGTAGGTCAGCAGCTCGCGCCGGCCGCCGGGGATGGTGGCCTGGTCGGTGCGCAGCGCGTCGGACAGCGCGGTCGCCTGGCGCGTGAAGGCCGCGGCGTTGGCGGCGAAGTTGCTCGCGTTGCGCCGGGTCGGCCTTCGCCAGCGCGGCCCTGCACCACCTCGGCGTACTTGATCGCGTACGTCGGGTCGGTCCACAGGTGCGGGTTCGGCTTGCCGTCCTCCTTCGGGAAGGAGAAGTCGTAGATGTAGTCGCGCTTCGGGCAGCACCCGGGTGCCGATCTCGACGAGCCGGGCGCCGTCGCTCATGTTCGCCGCGGCCAGCTCCTTGGTCGGCTCCTCGAGCTGCAGCCCGTTGACGAACACGAGGTCGGCCTCGGAGAGCACCGCGGCGGCGCTGGGCGGCGGGTCGAAGGTGTGCGAGTTCGTCCCCTCCGGCACCAGGCCCGTCGATCGACGGCGCGGTCCCCCGCCACCGCGGCCACGATCGAGGTGATCGGGGCGACCGTGGTCACCAGCCGGAGCCGCCCGTCGTCGGCCGCGGCATCACGCCCGCTGCACGCGCTCAGAGTCGGGGCAGCGAGTGCGAGGGCGAGCAGTCCGGCGGCACGGCGTACGGGTCCCCGAAGCATGCCGGACATCTTATGCCAGTCGTTCGCTCTTGCAAACCTTTGGCAAGAAGGCCGCGGGCGAAGTCCGGGACTGCCTGGGCCTTTCGGCCCTGCCAGGTCCACGGCGGCGGGCGCCACCCTGTTGGTATGTGGCAGGACGAACGCGCACTGGTGGTGCTCTCCCAGCGAGAGAGCCTCGCACTGCTGCGCACCGAGCAGGTCGGCCGGGTGGTGTTCACCGAGCGAGCGATGCCGGCGGTCATCCCGGTCACCTTCGCGGTGCTGGACGACGCGATCGTGCTCGCCACCCGGCCCGGCAGCCGCCTGGCCCGGTCCGCCCGCGGCGGCGTGCTGGCCTTCGAGGCGGACCGGCTGGACCCGGTCACCCGCACCGGCTGGAGCGTGGTGGTGACGGGGATGGCGGAGTACGTGGCCGACCCGGCCGAGGAGGCCCGGATCCGCACGGTGCTCGACCCGTGGGCGCCGGGAGGGAACAACCTGGTGCTGCGGCTCCCGCTGACGGTCATGACCGGGCGCCGGATCGAGGCCGAGGTCGTGCCGGCCGCCTCGCCAGTCGCCGCGCCGATCGGCTAGACCTGACCCATGGACCCCTCGTTGGACCCCTCCGCCCCCGGCCGGCCGATCCGCGTCTTCCTGCTCGACGACCACGAAGTCGTCCGGCGCGGGTTGCGCGACCTGCTCGAGGCCGACGGCGACATCGAGGTCGTCGGCGAGTCCGGCTCGGCCGCCGAGGCGACCCGCCGCATCCCGGCCCTGCGCCCCGACGTCGCGGTCCTCGACGGGCGGCTCCCGGACGGCTCCGGCATCGACGTCTGCCGCGAGATCCGGTCCCGGGCTCCCGAGATCGCGGCGCTCATCCTCACGTCGTACGACGATGACGAGGCACTGTTCTCGGCGATCATGGCGGGGGCCGCCGGCTACGTGCTCAAGCAGGTGCGCGGCCAGGACCTGGTCGACGCCGTACGCCGGGTGGCAGCCGGCCAGTCGCTGCTCGACCCGGCGGTGACCCAGCAGGTGCTGGACCGCCTGCGGGAGGGTCCGAAGCAGGACAAGGCCCTGGCCGGCCTGACCGACCAGGAGCGGCGGGTGCTCGAGCTGATCGGCGAAGGGCTGACCAACCGGGCCATCGGCGAGCGGCTGTTCCTGGCCGAGAAGACGGTCAAGAACTACGTGTCCAGCCTGCTGGCCAAGCTGGGCCTCGAGCGACGCACCCAGGCGGCCGTGTTCGCCAGCAAGCACCCTCGTGGAGAGCAGGATGGCTGACGTCCGCGCGCTCGTGCCTGCGGTGGTCGAGGCGGCAACCCGGGCACCGTCGGTGCACAACACCCAGCCGTGGCGGTTCGTCGCGCACGACGACGTCGTCGAGCTGTGGGACGACCCGGCCCGCGGCCTGCCGGTGCTCGACCCGGACGGGCGGGCCCGGCTGATCAGCTGCGGCGCTGCCCTGGCGCTCGCCGAAGTAGCGGCGGCCGGTCTCGGGGTGACCACCCGGACCACGCTGCTGCCCGATGACGGGACCGCCGAGCACCTGGCCGACCTGCAGCTGGGTGCTCCGCACGCCCCGGACGACGCCCAGCTGGCGCTGGCGGCAGCGATCGGGCGCCGGCACACCGAGCGCGGCGCCTTCGACGAGTCGACCGACCTGCCGCCCGAGACGGTGCGCGCGCTGGCCGAGGCGGTGCAGGCGAACGGCTGCTGGCTGCGGGTCGTCGAGTCGCCCGACGACGCGGCCGCGGTGACGGTGCTGCTCGCGCGCGCCGACGACGTGCAGTCGCGCGACCCCGCTTACCGCGACGAGCTGCGACAGTGGACCGGCCGCGACCCGGACAGCCCGGACGGCATCCCCGCCTCCGCGGTACCGAGCGAGGCGCCGGCCGAACGCGGGTCGAGCTACCGGCTGCGCGACTTCGACGCCGACCGCGGGGACCAGGGACCGCAGTGGGCCGGCGAGCCGCCGCGGGCCGAGCACCCGCTCGTCGTCGTCATCGGGACCGCCGCGGACGACCCCGCGGCCTGGCTGGCCGCCGGCCAGGCCCTCGGGCGGCTGCTGCTCACCGCGACCACCCGTGGGCTGGCGGCCTCACCGATGACCCAGGCGCTCGAGGTGCAGGACACCCGGGCCCGGCTGGCCCGCGACCTCAGCCTGGTCGGGCACCCGCAGGTAGTGCTCCGGCTCGGGCTAGCCGCACCGGGGTCCACCGCAGCCGTGGGCCACGCCAACCGCCGCTCGGTCGCCGAGGTGCTCGAGACCCGCTGACCGGCGTACCGGCTGGCCGAACTTCCAAGATCCCCAAAGCTGCATGATCGACGGGGATGTCCGGGGCCATGACCTGCGGCAATGACCAAGATCCCCAAAGTTGCATGATCAACGCGGATTGTGGGGCGCGCCTACCGGCGGGCTGGTACCCGCCAGACCAGCTCGGTGCCACCGTCGGCGCGGCTGGCCACCGAGAAGGTGCCGCCGAGGGACTGGGCCCGTTCGGACATGTTCCGCACCCCGCTGCGCCGCTCGCCCGGCCGGTAGCCGACGCCGTCGTCCCGCACCGTGAGCACCACCTCGTCGCCGACCGCCAGGTCGACCTCGACCGCGGCGGCCTGGGCGTGCCGGGCCGCGTTCGCCAGGGCCTCGCGCAGCACCGCCAGCAGGTGGCCGCGCACCTCGTCCCCGACGGCCGCGTCGACCGGACCGACCGTGGTGAGGTGCGGCAGGAACCCCAGTGCCGGCGCCACGACCTCGAGCGCATCGCCGAGCTGGGCCCGCAGGTCCCGCGACTCGGGCGGCGCCGACAGCTCGAAGATGGTCCGCCGGATGTCCTTGATCGTCGCGTCGATGTCGTCGACCGCCGTGGACAGCCGGGTCGACACCTCCGGTCGCTCGGCCAGCCGGCTCGCGTTCTCCAGCGTCAGGCCGATCGCGAACAGCCGCTGGATCACCAGGTCGTGCAGGTCGCGCCCGATCCGGTCGCGGTCCTCGAAGACCGCGAGCCGGGAGCGGTCCTCCCGGCCCTGGGCGACCTGCATCGCGAGGGCCGCCTGATCGGCGTACGCCTCGATCAGCCGGACGTCGGTGTCGAGGAAGGCCTGCTCGGCGGTCGGCGACCAGCCGACGACCAGCACGCCGTACCGGGCGACGCTGGTGCGCAGTGGCACCAGCACCAAGGACCCGGCCGGCCCGCCGAGCAGCTCGAGCGGGGCCAGCTGGTCGTCGGCCGCCTCCGGCAGCACGATCGCCGCAGCGGACCCGGCCACCTCCTCGAGGTGCGTGCCAGGCGTCTCGAGGTAGGTGCCGACCAGGTCGTCCTCCGGCAGCCCGGCGACGGCGACCACCTGCAGGCGGTGGTCGTCCGCGGGCACCAGCACCGCCGCGGTGTCCGCGCCCGGCACCTCCCGGGCCCGGGAAGCGACCAGCGTCAGCGCGGCCGTGCCGCCCGTGTCCGTCAGCAGCGCCGAGCTGACCTCCGCCGCGGCCTCCAGCCACCGCCGGCGCAGGGTCGTGTCCTCGAACAGCCTGGCGTTCTCGATCACGACGCCGGCCGCCGCCGCGAGCGCCACCACGACGTCCTCGTCCTCGGCCGTGAACGTGCCGCCGCCCCGCTTCTCGGTCAGGTAGAGGTTGCCGAACACCTGGTCCCGGATCCGGATCGGCACGCCGAGGAAGGTCTGCATCGGCGGGTGGTGGGGCGGGAAGCCGTACGACGTGGGGTGCTCGCCGAGGACGGGCAGCCGCAACGGCTCGGGCCGGTCGATGATGAGCCCGAGGATGCCGTGGCCCGCGGGCAGGTCGCCGATCGCGGCCCGCTGGTCGGCGCTCAGCCCGTGGGTCACGAACTCCCGCAGCCGCCGACCAGGCCCGCCACCCAGGACGCCCAGCGCGCCGAACTCCGCGTCGGCGAGCGTGCACGCCGCGGTGACGATGCGTTCCAGCGCGCGCTCCAGCGACAGGTCGGCGTTGATGCCGACCACGGCGTCGAGCAGGCCGCGGAGCCGCTCCTGCGCATCGAGCACGCCGGTGACCCGGGTCAGCACCGCGCCCAGCAGCTCGTCCAGCCGGGCGCCGGCCAGCTGTGTCGGCTCCGGAGTCGGCTCCGCGGCCGGACCGGCGGCATCCTCCTGCATCGACGACCTCCCGGCTTGACGGTAGGGCACGAAGGCGATGCGGCTAGCCTCGGACTCGTGGGCACCCCGTCAGGTCTCGCCCCGCTGGGTCGCACCGCGGGGCAGCTCGTGCTGCTGCGCCGGCTCACTGCCGCGCTGGCCGACGCCATGACCCCCGACGACGTGGCCCGGGTCACCCTCGACCACGTGGTGCAGGTCGACCACGTGCAGCGGGCCGGGCTGGCGACCGTCGAGCGGGCCGGGCGCGAGCTCGGGTTCGTGGCCAGCGACGACGACTCGGTCACCTCGACGGCGGTGCGCTGGTGCCGGATCGAGGGGCTGGCCGACATCCCGGTGGCCGAGTGCGTCCGGACCGCGACGCCGGTTCTGCTGCCCTCTGCCGACGACCTGCTGCGGCGGTTCCCACACCTGCACGAGCGGCAGACCGGTCTCGGCATGCGGAGCATGGCGGCCCTGCCACTGCTGGTGGGAAACCGCTCGATCGGTGCGCTGCTGCTCTCCTTCGACGAGCCACGCGACTTCGACGAGGACCAGAACGCCTACCTCGCGGCCCTTGCCGCGGTGATCGCCCAGGCGATGCGGCGTGCGCTGGCCTTCCGCACCCAGCAGACGACCTCCGAGCTGCTGCAGCGCAGCCTCCTGCCGGAGTCGGTGCCCGAGCTCGAGGGTCTCGCGATGGGCGCCTACTACGAGTCCGGCGGCTCCGGCGTCGATGTCGGCGGCGACTGGTACGACGTGTTGCCGCTCGCCGACGGGCGGGTCGCCGTCACCCTCGGCGACGTGATGGGCAAGGGCGTCGGCGCCGCCATCGTGATGGGCCAGGTGCGCGCAGCACTGCGCGCGTACGCCCTGATCGACCCGGCGCCGGAGATCGTGCTCGAGCGGCTCGACCTGCTGGTCTCGTCGCTGGGCATGGCCGAGCAGATCGTCACGGTCGCGTACGCCGTGATCGACGCCTCGCGGGACCGGCTCACCCTCGCCCTGGCGGGCCACCCGTCGCCGATCCTCGCCACCGCGGGATCGGAGCCGGTGCAGCTCGAGCTGCCCGCAGGCGCCCCTCTGGGTCTCGGCGCCGGGCCGTGGCAGGCGACCGAGGTGGTGTTGCCGCCGGAGGCGCTGCTGCTGCTGTTCAGCGACGGGCTGATCGAGACCCGGACCCTCGGGCTGGCAGACGGCGTCCGCGAGCTGTGCGAGCGGGTCGGCGGCATCGACCAGCGGCGCCGGCACCCGCGCGAGCTGTGCGCGCGGCTGGCCGAGCTGATGCGCCGGCACGACAGCGACGACGACGTGACCATGCTCGCCGTGATGAGCACCGCGGGCATGAGCATGCGCACCGCCACGGCGGAGTTCCCCGCCGACAGCAGCGCCTCGCCGATGGCCCGCCAGGCGCTCGCCGGCTGGCTGTCCGGCTGGGAGGTGGACGAAGACGTCGCCGACACCGCGGCGCTCTGCCTGTCCGAGCTGGTGACCAACGCCATCATCCATTCCGGCACCACGCCACGGGTGACCGCGCGGCTGGACGCCGAACGGCTGCTTGTCCTGGTGCAGGATCAGGGGCACCGCGGCACCGCCCGCCGGACCGAGGACCACGACCCGGAGGACATCTCCGGCCGCGGGCTGATGCTGGTCGAGTCGCTGGCGACGGCCTGGAGCGCCGAGCACAGCGCGGACGGGACCACGGTGTGGTTCGAGCTGGACCTGGCCCAGGTCAGCTGATCGTGGAGGTCCTCCGCTACACAGCGTTCAGCGCCGACCCGTCCGGTGGCAACCCCGCCGGGGTCGTGCTCGACGCCACCGGCGTCGACGACGGCGCGATGCTGGCCGTCGCGGCCGAGGTCGGCTACTCGGAGACGGCGTTCCTGCTGCCGCGCGACGAGGGTCGGTTCGGCCTCCGGTACTTCAGCCCGCTGGCCGAGGTGCCCTTCTGCGGCCACGCGACGATCGCGACTGCGGTCGCCCATGCCGACCGGTTCGGCACCGGTCCGATGCTGCTGGACACCCGGGCCGGGGAGGTGGCGGTGTCGACCGTCGCCGACGGCGCGGGCCCAGTGACGGCCACGCTCACCAGCGTGGCACCGCGCAGCGTCCCGCTGGACGACGACGACCGCGACCGGCTGCTGGCCGCTTTGCACTGGTCGGCCGACGACCTGGACGTGGGGTTGCCGCTGCGGGTTGCCTTCGCCGGTGCGTGGCACCCAGTGGTGGCGGTCCGGGAGCGCAGCCGGTTGGCGGACCTCGACTACGACTTCGACGCGCTCGGAACCCTGATGGCCGAGCGGGACTGGACCACGGTGGACCTCGTCTGGCGCTCGGGCCCGACCGGCGTTCGACGTGCGCTGCCCGTTCCCCCCGGGCGGCGTGGTGGAGGACCCGGCGACCGGAGCGGCCGCCGCCGCGCTGGGCGGCTACCTGCGCGAGCTCGGTCTGGTGGACCTGCCGGCGACCCTGACCCTGAGTCAGGGCGCGGACATGGGCCGGCCGAGCCACCTCGTCGTCGACGTGCCCGCCGAGCCCGGCACCGGCATCTCGGTGACCGGAACCGCCGTACCGATCCCCGGCTAGGCCCCCCGGAACCGCCCGTCGACCACGTATGGCAGGCGTGTCGGTACTTCCCGAGGCCTCTGCGCCTCGCAAGGTGCCGACACGCCTCGCCAGGTGCCGGCGTACGGGCATCCTCGGCGCGTCAGGCGCCGGTGGCGTGATGCGGCTCGGCGACCGGTTTCGACTCGGCCGACCCGCGCTGCCGCAGGTACACCGACGCACCCACGATCACCGCCACCGCCAGGAACTCCGACTGCCAGTTCTGGAACGACTCGAACCAGAACTCTGCGGTGCGCACGAAGCCCCAGGTGGAGACCGCCGCCTCGCCGTGAGCCTGCTGCTCGGCGCTGTAGGCCCGGGCACCGCCGACGGCGTGCAGCGCGATCGAGGCGGCGAACAGGACGAAGAACAGCGCCGCTAGCGAGTTCTCGTAGAGCGACAGGACTACGCCGCCACGCCGCACCGGCCAGGGCACGTGCTGGCGCTTGTCCGCGTCCCGCGGGTCCTCGTCCTGGGGGGCCGGTGAGTCCGGCGGCTTGGACTCCGACGAGCCGCGCTGGAACAGGTAGGCGGTGAGGACGACGTACATCCCCATCTGGAGGAACTCGGACTCCCAGTTCTCGAACGTCGCCTCGACGAAGTCGCCGGTGCGCAGGTAGCCCCACAGCGAGACCGCAGCCGCACCGTGCGCCAGCTGGTCGCCGTTGTAGGCGCGGACGCCGGCCAGGGCCATGCCCGCGAAGAACACGACGAACAGACCGGCGTTGGCCAGCAGCAGGCCGTGGTCCCGGACCCATCTCCGCATCGGTGCTCCTTCGCTCGCGACGGGAAGGGTCTACCCCGCACCCGCAGTGGCACCCACGTCGGCGCAGGTGACTTGAGGCCGAGACGGGGAAGGGGACCCGGGTAGTCAAACGATCAGGACGCCCGAGGACCAGAGGAGGCAGTCGTGCCGTCCAACATCAAGAACGAGAAGCAGTACGAAGCGCTCAAGGACAAGGGGATGTCGAAGGAGCGCGCCGCCCGGATCGCCAACTCGCCGGACGCCTCCAAGCACGGCGGGCAGCAGTCCGGCAAGGGCGGCGACCCGCACCAGGGCGGCACCACCGCGCAGAAGAAGGAGGCCGGCCGCAAGGGCGGTCAGGCCACCGCCCGGAAGAACCGCGGTTGACGACCACCACGGTCGTGGTGATGGGCGTGTCCGGCACCGGCAAGACGACGGTGGCCGAGCAGCTGGTGAAACAGCTCGGGTGGCCGTTCGCGGAGGGCGACACGTTCCACCCGGCCGCGAACGTCGAGAAGATGAGCCACGGCGTCCCGTTGGACGACGACGACCGCCGGCCCTGGCTGCAGGCGCTGGCCGACTGGATCGGCGCCCGGGAGAGCGCGGGCGAGAACGCCGTCGTGACCTGCTCGGCGCTGAAGCGCTCCTACCGTGACCTGCTGCGCACCGGACACGCGTCGGTGTGGTTCGCCCACGTCGACACCTCGCCCGACGTGCTGCGCGAGCGCGTG
This sequence comes from uncultured Actinomycetota bacterium, assembly GCA_963728425.1. Lineage (GTDB taxonomy): Bacteria > Actinomycetota > Actinomycetes > JACCUZ01 > JACCUZ01 > JAVEDA01. Next base: position 80,135 of record CAVSKC010000013.1, on the reverse strand, counting down.
ACCCGGCGGGCGGGTCACTACATGCCGCCGTCGCTGCTCGACAGCCAGCTGGCGATCTTGGAGCGGCTCGGGCCGGACGAGCCCGGGCTGACCATCACCGGCGAGGGCCGGCCCGACGACGTCGCCGAGCGGGTGCTCGAGGCCCTTGCTGCCGAGCACCGGGTCGGCTGACCGGGACTAGCGTCGGACCGTGCCCGCTCGCCTGATCGCCGCCTGCGCGGTGACTCTCTTTGGTGCATCGGTGCTCGCGGGCTGCGGGTTCTTCGGCGACGACGTCACCGAGCCGGCGCGGACGGCACCGGCGACGCTGGTGCTGACCAGTTCGGCGTTCGAGGATGGGGGCACGGTGCCGCAGCGCTACACCTGCACCGGTCGCAACGAGTCGCCGCCGCTGCAGTGGTCCCGCGTGCCCGACGACGCTGGCTCGCTGGCGCTGGTGGTCACCGACCCGGACGCGCCCGGCGGCACGTACGTGCACTGGGTCGTGTTCAACCTGGACAAGGCGACCCGATCGCTGCCGGCCGGTGCCCTGCCGGCCGGGACGCGACAGGCGCGCAACAGCGCCGGGCACGCCAGGTACGACGGCCCGTGCCCGCCGAACGGCACGCACCACTACCGGTTCACCGTCTACGCCCTGCGCTCGGCGACCACGCTGGACGACGGGATCGACACCACCCGGGCGCTGGACGCGATCGACGGCAAGGCCATCGGCCGCGGCACCCTGGTCGGCACGGTCACCGCCCGCTGAGCCGCACCGGGCCGGCAACTCCGTCGCCGCGAGGGGCTGGACAAAGGTCGCCAGCAGGCCTACCTTACGTTGTAAGCATACAGCGTAAGCCAGTTCCGGCATCAGCCGGGACGGTCCCCCAGTGAGGAGCTCGGCCGTGAAGGCGATCGTCCAGGACAAGTTCGGCCCGGCAGACGGTCTCGAGCTGCGCGACATCGAGACTCCCGAGATCGGCGCCACCGAGGTGCTGGTGCGCGTGCACGCGGCCGGGGTGGACCGGGGTGTCTGGCACGTCATGACCGGCCTGCCGTACCCGATCCGGCTGGCCGGCTACGGCTTCCGGGCTCCCAAGTACGGCGTCCCCGGCACCGACCTGGCCGGCGTCGTGACCGCAGTGGGCACGGACGTCACCAGGTTCGCCCCCGGCGACGAGGTCTTCGGCACCGGCATCGGCACGTACGCCGAGTTCGCGCGGGCCCGCGAGGACCAGCTGGTAGCCAAGCCGGCCAACCTGTCCTTCGAGCAGGCCGCCGCCCTGCCGGTGTCCGGCGTGACCGCCCTGCAGGCCCTGCGAGACCGCGGCGCGGTGCAGCCGGGCGAGCGCGTCCTGGTGATCGGCGCATCGGGCGGCGTCGGAACGTACGCCGTGCAGCTGGCCAAGGCGTTCGGGGCCCAGGTCACCGGCGTGAGCAGCACGACGAAGGTGGACCTGGTCCGGTCACTCGGCGCCGACCACGTCGTCGACTACAGCCGCGAGGACTTCGCTGCGACCGGGACTCGCTACGACCTGATCCTGGACATCGGCGGGAACGCGTCGCTGTCCCGCCTGCGTCGGGCCCTCACCCCCAAGGGGAGGTTGGTCATCGTCGGCGGCGAGACGAGCGGCCGCTGGCTCGGCGGCAGCGACCGGCAGGTCCGGGCCATGGCCCTGTCCATGTTCGTCGGCCAGAAGCTGGGCACGTTCATCGCCGGGGTGAAGCAGGAGGACCTGCTCGTGCTCGCGAAGCTGGCCGAGGCCGGGCAGCTCACGCCGGCAATCGACCGGACCTTCTCCCTGGACGAGGCACCGAAGGCCATCCGCCACGTTGAGGAGGGCCACGCCCGCGGCAAGGTCGTCGTCGTGATCTGAGCTTCCCGGTGATCGTGAGGGGAATCGGCACTCCTGAACTGCCGATTCCCCTCACGATCACGGTTCTGCGCCGTGCGAGCCGGCCGACGGGAACGCGTCGTAATAGCTGCGCCAGGTACCCGCGGGGGTCTCGACGCTCGTCGCGGCCAACATCGCGTGCACCACCGCCCGCGTGACGCAGTCGGCAGCAGCCCCCAGCAGGGCGTGGAAGGCCACCGGGTCGGGCGCCCGCTGCAAAGAACCCGTGGCCAGCGCGAACACCGTGTCGCCGTCGAACATCGTGTGCACCGGGTTGATCGCGCGGGCCAGCCCGTCGTGACCGATGCCGGCAACCTTCTGGCACTGGGCCTTCGACAGAGCCAGATCGGTGCCGAGCACCACCAGGGTCGTGGCGAGTGGCGGTCGTGGCTCGGGTCGTGCCGCGGCGGCGTCGCGGGCGGCCGCCAGGTCGTCGGCGGAGGGTCGCCGCAGGGCCGGGACCTCGCCGGGCAGCAGGTGCCGGGCACCCAGCAGCTCGCCGATGCCGAGGTCGACCGTCGAGCCGACCGCGTTGACGACGACCAGCGCGCCGACCGTGGTTCCGTCCGGCAGCACCTCGCTGGCCGAGCCCACCCCGCCCCTGAGGCCGCCCGCCACTGCGCCGGTGCCTGCCCCCACGGAGCCCGCGAGGACCGCTGCCCCACCGGTCGGCCCGGCCGCCTGGTCATGGGCCAGCGCGCCGAAGGACGCGTCCGGGCGGGCCGTGAAGTCGCCGCCGCGGCCGAGGTCGAACACCACCGCGGCCGGCACGATCGGCACGACCTGGCCGGGTTCCGGCCCGACGGGATAGCCCACGCCGGCCGCGGCCAGCCGAGCCATCACGCCGTCGGCGGCGGCCAGGCCGAAGGCGCTCCCGCCCGTGAGCAGCACCGCGTGCACCCGCTCGACGTTGTTGCGCGGGTCCAGCAGGTCGGTCTCCCGGGTGCCCGGGCCACCACCGCGCACGTCCACACCGCCGACGGCCCCCACCGGCCCGGTGAGCACCACGGTCGACCCACTGAGCCATCCCTCGCCGATGCGCTGCGCGTGCCCGACGCGCAGCCCGGCGACGTCGACCAACGAGTTCGTCGGGCCGGTACGCCGGTCGCTCACCGCCCTGCCCCGCTCAAGAACCGTCGCGCCGCCTCGACGTAGACCCGGGTCGCGAGCAGCACGTCGGCCACCTCCACGAACTCGTCCGCCTGGTGCGCGATCCACTTGCCACCCGGGCCGTAGACGACGGTCGCCAAGCCCGCGTCGCGGGCCAGGATCGTGCCGTCCGTCGCGCCCGGCACCCCGCCGTACGTCGCCGGCGATCCGGTCACCGCCTCGTGCGCCGCGGCCACCGCGACCACGACCGGGTGGTCCCGCGCGGTGTCCACCGGCGGCCGGTCGTCGACGACGACGACCGCGACACCGACGCCCGCCGGCTCGGCGACGCCGCGCGCAGCTGCCGCGACCTCGCGCACCAGCCCCTCGTGGTCGACCCCCGGCACCGTGCGGACGTCCAGGCAGAGCGTCGCGCGGGCCGGGATCACGTTGATCTGGTCGGTGTCCCCCGCGACCAAGACCGTCGGCGTGACGTACGCCGGGCCGAGGTGCTCATGCGTTCCGTACCGCGACTGGAGGCCGGCCTCGACGGCCGCGAGGGCACCGACGATCTCGGCAGCGACGGTGATCGGGTTGCGCGCGTGCTGCGGCATCGCGCCGTGCGCCATCGCTCCCGTCAGGTCCAGGCGCAGTCGGATCGCGCCCTTGGCGACTGCGCACACCTCGCCGCCCTCCGGCTCGCAGACGATGACGCCGTCGATCTCACCACCGACCAGCGACCGCCAGCTCGCCGCGAAGTGCTTCGCCCCGAGCATCAGACCTTCCTCGTCGACCAGCGCGGCGACGACGACGCGTCCCGGGAACGGCCCGGCCAGCTGCAGCGCGCGCACTGCGTGCAGCATCGCGGCGACCCCCGACTTCATATCGGCGCTGCCGCGGCCCCAGATCCGGCCGTCCCTCAGCTCGGCGCCGAACGGGTCGACCGACCACGAGGCGAGGTCGCCCTCGGTCACGACGTCGGTGTGCCCCTCGAACATCAGGGTCGGTCCCGGACCGCCGCGGCCCTCGACCACCGCGACGACGTTCGGCCGCCCCGGCGCCACCTCCACCACCGTCACCGGCCAGCCCCAGTCGCGAATCTGCTGCTCCACGACCGCCGCGGCGGCCGCTTCGCCGGCGCCACGGGCCGGGTCGTGGACGCTGCGGGCCCGGACCAGCTCCCGGGTCAGGCCGACGACCCCCTCGTCGTCCACGACGGAAGCCTGCTGGCCGGACGTCATCCCCGCAGTCTGCCCGGCCGTCGGCAGTGCGCCGAGCGCGGTTACCCCGGACGGGTGAGATGTGCCTGTATCGCCTGCGGTCGACCGGTGCGTCCCCCTATCCTCCCTGCGACGAGGGCGCGGCGCCGATGCCGGCACCCACGAACGGGGAGCACACCATGGGCCGACTGCGCCTGACTGCCACCAGACTCACCACCGTCATCGCCGCCGTGACGGTGGTCGCGGTCGCCGTGTCCGTGCCGGCCTCCGCCTCGGTGGCGCAGACCAAGACCCAGGTGGTGCGGTCGCTGCTGTCCGGCGCCCAGATCGGCGACGGCTGGCACAAGACGGCCGGCAGCGACGGCACGGCCGGCGAGGTCGGCGGCTGCCTCACCGGAACCAGTGCCCCGGCCGGGCTGCGGTTCACGGCCACCCGCTCCTACCAGTACCTGACCACCCCTGCCGCCGCCGACGAGACGGTGTACGCCTTCGGCACCGCGACGTCCGCGCGGCGGGACTTCAACAAGTCGACACGTCTGTTCGACAGCTGCTCGTCGTTCACGATCGACGGGAGCACCTGGACGGTCGCCCGGATGCCGGTCGCCGCGATTGCTGACCAGACGGCGCGCTACCGCTTGAACGGCTCGGTCCCGTCCGCCGCCGGCAAGGTCCCGGTGGTCCTGTTCGTGGTGGCGGCCCGGTACGGCCGGCAGTCGGTCGTCACCACCCTGGGGGTCGGCAGCACGCTGACCTCGGCCCAGCGCACGGAGTTCGCCAAGGCCTCGGTGCGGCTGTGCCGGATGGCGACCGCGAAGGTGGCCGACCGGCTGGGTCGTTAGCCTCCGGGCCATTCAGCCGCCTTGGCCAGCCGTCCGATCTCGGTGCCGCTGGGGTCAGGAGGACCAGCGTGGCTCCGTCGAACGCCGCTCGGGCCGCGTCGAAGAGGTTGCCCGCCACGTTCACGTTTGTGCAGCCATCAGGGTCGAGAAGCCCGACGTGGCGAGCAACCGGCCGCCGTCACCCACCGTCCAGCGACCGGCCGAGCCGTTGCAGCCGTCCGACGACGTCCAGGTCCCGTCCGCGTGCAGCTCGAGCATCGGCTGCTGAGGTCGCTGCACGTCGTCGGCGGGCGGGAGCCACCGGCCCGCCAGAGCCGCCCGTCGGCCGGCAGCAGGCCGGTGGGGACCGGCGCCGGGTCATGGAAGGCGCGCCGGTCGTCCGCGGTGACCGTCGGTGGGTCGGCGAGCGAGGCCAACAGGTCAGGCCCGGCAGTCGGCCGACCTCCGGCGTCAGGCGAGCGACCACGGTCCCCTCGGCGTCGAGCAGGCGCGGACCCGAGGCCCTCAGCTCGAACCTGACGGCGGACCGCAGCCAGGCCGGCGCCATCGGCCCCTCCACGTGGCAGCGACCGGACGCGCTGTACAGGTCGGCGACGAACGGCCCGGACCGGTCGGCCCGCCAGCCGCCCTGCAGCTGTCCGCAGCCGCGCCAGAGCGACACCTCGTCGCCACTGATCCGCAGCACCGTGCCCGACTCCTCGCCGTCGGCGGTCACCAGCCACGAGCCGATCAGCCGCCACGGCTCGCCACCCGGCGTACGAGGTGGCTCGACCGAAGCAGTCGCAGTCGGTACGTCGGTGGGGCCGGCCTCGACGGTGCGCACCCGGTCCGGCCGCCAGGTCCAGCCGGCCGACCGCAGCTGCCCGCGGGTGCGCCTCGTCGAACCGCACGCCGCCCCAGACGAACAGCCGGTCGCCGGCCCACACGGTCGCGGCGCTGCCGACGTCGTGGAGCGCCGGCAGGTCGGGCAGTCAACCCACGACCGGTCGCGGACGTGCAGGACCGCTTGCCGGCCACCACGACGCCGTCACCGGCACCGTCCCGACCTGCTGATGCTGGGCTGCGGTGGAGCCGTGGCCGGCAGGGCCGACCACCGGCCCGTGTCCGGGTCGAGGATGCCTCCGGCCGGGTCATGATCCGGCCCCAGTTGCCGACCTCGCCGCCGTCGACGGCTCCGTGGCCGGGTTCACCACGAGCCCACCGGAGCGCAGCCACGTCGGGGTGGAACCGACGACCTCGGAGTCCGGCAGCCGCCGCCAGGACCGGTCGGTGAGGTCGAGCACCGCGGCCCGGTAGAGCGAGGGCCGCTCGGCGCCGGGGTTCGGCACCAGCTCGAGGTCGAGCAGCGCCAGCCGATGGTCGTCGAGCGCGACAATGCTGCGGTCGAATCCTGAGCCGAGCGGCGAGGCCGGCAGCGCCTGCCAGGTGTCCTTGTCGGGGTCGTAGACCGTGTCGGGCGCGACCCCGTTCTCATGGCTGCTCTGGTAGGCGACCACCTGGTCGCCGACGGCCACCAGTCCGCCCACGTCGCCCGGAGGCGGCGCCGGCCCGGACCATCGGTCGGATTTCGGGTCGTAGCCGAGGAAGCGAGTCGTGCCCTGGGCGGCGTCCGCGAGGAGGTAGACGATGCCGCCGGCGACGGCAGGCTGATAGACGAAGCCGAGGCTTGCCGGTGGGTCGGCCAGCATGTGCCAGGTGTCGGACGCGGGGTCGTAAGCCGCAGCCTCGCGGGGCGGCGGGTCGGTCGGCGGCACGCAGTCGGCGCTGGGCGGGCAAGGTGACTGGTCGCCGCCGAGGACGAGCACCTCGCTTCCCGTCCACACGGCGGTCGCTGATTCGCGCGGGCTGAGCGGCGACGCGGCGACCTGGGTCCAGTGCCCGGCCGACCCGATGTGGGCGGACGGCTCCCGCTCGCCGGCCGGCTGGCTGCCGCATCCCGCGACGGCAGCCACCAGTGCGGCCGCGACCACCAACCCGCGGACAGCATGCCCACCCCGCCTCATGCGACTGGGACGCAGGTACCCAAGTTGCCGTTCCACTCCCCCACCTTGTTCCTGGCGAGCATGCCGACGCCGACTCCATGATCACCGCCTGGGAGGGGACACCGATGGCGCACATCCCGGTGATGGCACGGACGGCATCCGCCCTCGCGCTGGTGGCGTCGCTGATGGCTGGCTGCTCAGCCGCCTCGGACCCGGCGACATCAACGTCCTCCACCAGAAGCGGCTCACCGTCCGCGGCCGCAGCTCGAGCGCCGAACCCGACCCGACCGAGACTCCGTGCCCGAACCCGGAAGGGCACGCATGCCTGGGCCTCCTGGCGGCTGGCACCTACACGACGCGATTGTTCCACCCGGCCATCACCTACACGGTGCCGACGGGATGGAAGAACTACGAAGACACTGCCGGCAACTTCCTGCTCGTCCCGCCGGATGGGGACCTACCGGGGGTCAACGGGGGCACCAGCGACTTCATCGGGATCTACACCAGCGTCGGGCCACCGAGAGCCTGCGAGGAAGGGGTCGCGCGCGATGCCGTATCGACGCCCGCCGGTTATCGGACCTGGGCGACTCACCAGCCTGGCTTCCGGCACCCCCGGTTCCGGCCGGTGTCGGTTGGCGGCTTGTCCGGACTCGTGGTCGACCTGCGCCTCGCCCGCGGTTGGAGCCACACCTGCCCCTACGCCAACGCCATGCCCATGCAACAGATGATCACCTGCCTGGCGCTCAGCGCCCTCAACTACGTCGTCCATCCGATCCATGCGACCCGTCTCTACCTGATGGACTACCTCGAGGGCGCCCTGGCCATAGAGGTCGTGGACATCAAGGACGCGCACCATCTGCCGGCTTACACGCGTATGGTGCGCATGCTCCGCTTCGGAACGTGACGGCTTACCACTCGCGGATCATAGGTCGTCGCCGCTCGCATTCGACCAGCCGGCTTCCGGTCAGTCAGAGTTCTGTCCACCCCTGGCGCAACCCTCGCGGGTACCGGAAGGAGGGCAGCTTCGATGGTGCGACGGCACACGGATCTGCCCGCGGTGCAACGAGCTCCGCGCTGACGTCGACTTCCCCCGCGCGGTCGCGCGTGCGTGTCCTGCCGCCGTGCGAGCGTACGGCTGCACTATGCGCGCAACCGGCAGTACTACGTGGACAAGGCCCGGGCGCGCCAGCAGCGAGTCGTCGCCGAGACCCGGTACTGGCTGATCGGCTACCTCGAAACGCATCCGTGCGTCGACTGCGGCATCACCGACATCAGGGTGCTCGAGTTCGACCACCGGGATCCGACCACCAAGGCCATGGCCGTCGCAGTGCTGGCGCGCGGTGGGCTACAGCCGCGCCCGGGTCGGCTGAGTCGCACGGTGTGTCGTGCGCTGTGCCAACTGCCACCGATCCGCACCTACGCGCAGCGCGGATGGTGGGGTGCCGGGTCTGGTGCTGCGGCGACCAAGATCACTGGGCGCGCCCGGCAGGATTCGAACCTGCAGCCTCCTGATCCGTAGTCAGACGCTCTATCCGTTGAGCTACGGGCGCACGGCCGAGGCCTGGGCAAGCCTACAAGACCTTCGCTGCCCGTCCGAATCGAGCAGATGCGCCGATCCGGCCAGGTCTTGATCTCGGTCCGGCCGAGGGACAGCTCAAGATCTCGGGGGCGGGCCCCCCGCCCTGACGTAGACGGGACGGCCGAGATGCCTACCTCCGCGACAATCCCTGCTCTGCCCCGGCGCCTTGGAGCTGAGTTCCTCGGCACGTTCTGGCTGGTCTTCGCCGGCTGCGGCGCGGCCGTCCTCGCCGTCCGCGCGTCCCCAACGTCGGGCATCGGCTTCCTCGGCGTCGCCCTCGCGTTCGGCCTGAGCGTGCTCACCATGGCCTACGCCGTCGGGCACGTCTCAGGCGGGCACTTCAACCCGGCCGTCACCCTCGGGCTCGCCATCGGGCGGCGGTTCGCCTGGAGGGACGTCACCCGCCTACGTCGTCACCCAGGTCGTCGCCGCGATCGTCGCCGCCGTTCGTGCTGTGGGTGATCGCCTCGGGCAAGGACGGCTTCAACGCGACCGCCTCCGGCTTCGCCAGCAACGGGTACGGCGACCGCTCACCCGACGGCTACTCGCTGCTCGCCTGCGCTGGTCGCCGAGGTGGTGCTCACGGCGTTCTTCCTCTTCGTCATCCTCGGCGCGACCGACACCCGTGCGCCACGCGGCTTCGCCCCGATCGCGATCGGGCTCTCGCCTGACGCTGATCCACCTGGTGTCGCATCCCGGTCACCAACACCTCGGTGAACCCGGCGCGGTCGATCGGGCCGGCGCTGTTCGCGGGCGGCGACGCGCATCGGCCAGCTGTGGCTGTTCATCGTGGCGCCCGCTCGCGGGCGCGGCTGATCGCGGGCGTGACCTACGCAGTGATCGTGGGCGGCGAGCGACCTGGTCGCGCCGCTCCAGGAGGCGACCGAGGCCTGACCCGGCCGCCGGTCAGCTGGGCGTCTCGCTGCTCGACACCTCGACGCCCGGCTTCTTGACGTCGACGTCCGCCTCGCCGCCGAAATAGAAGAAGGCGCCGATGCCGACGGCGGCGAGGATCACGATGGCGACGATGACGCCTGACATCGCTCTGCCGGCGTCGGAGGTCGGGCGAGCGGTGGTCAGCAGAGGCGTGCGCATGAGGGCTCCCGTCAGGGTCGGCGGGTGGACTGAGGCGGTGGACTGACCAGAGCCGTACCCCGCAGGAGACGGGACGAACCGGACACGCCCGGCGGAGGCGGCGTAGTTTCCGGCACAACGGCAGGTCTGGCAAGTGATTCGTACGCTTGTCTCAAGCACCCCCCTGCCGAGGTCGGCGTCCAGGGGCTACCGTGACCCATCCCGCCAGGGGACGCATTGGTCCGGCCCACGTGAAAGGGAATCCCCCTCCTATGACGGCTCAGTCGGCGAACGACGCCCCCACCACCCACCCGCGGCTGACCGCCTGGGTCGACCGAGGTCGCCGAGCTGACCCAGCCCGACCGGGTGGTGTGGTGCGACGGCTCCGACGAGGAGTGGGCCCGGCTGACCGACGAGCTCGTCGACGCCGGCACGCTCGTCCGGCTGGACGAGGACAAGAAGCCGAACTCGTTCTGGTGCGCCTCCGACCCCACCGACGTCGCCCGGGTCGAGGACCGCACCTTCATCTGCTCGCGCGACGAGGCCGACGCCGGCGCCACGAACAACTGGATGGACCCGGACGAGATGAAGGCGGTCATGACCGACCTCTACCGCGGCTCGCATGCGCGGCCGGACGATGTACGTCATCCCGTTCTGCATGGGCCCGCTCGAGGCCGAGGCCCCGATGTTCGGCGTCGAGATCACCGACTCGGCGTACGTCGTCGTGCTCGATGCGGATCATGGCCCGGATGGGCACGCAAGGTCCTCGACCGGATGGGCGCCGGACGCCGACTTCGTCCCCTGCCTGCACTCCGTCGGCGCGCCGCTCGAGCCCGGCCAGCAGGACGTGCCGTGGCCGTGCAGCGACACGAAGTACATCACCCAGTTCCCCGAGGAGCGGACGATCTGGAGCTACGGCTCCGGCTACGGCGGCAACGCCCTGCTGGGCAAGAAGTGCTACTCGCTGCGGATCGCCTCGGTGATGGCCCGCGACGAGGGCTGGCTCGCCGAGCACATGCTGATCCTCAAGCTCACCTCCCCCGAGCAGGAGGTCCACTACATCGCGGCCGCGTTCCCGAGCGCCTGCGGCAAGACCAACCTCGCGATGCTCGAGCCGACCATCGAGGGCTGGAAGGTCGAGACGCTCGGCGACGACATCGCCTGGATGCGCTTCGGCGAGGACGGCCGGCTCTACGCGCTCAACCCGGAGTTCGGCCTGTTCGGCGTCGCGCCGGGCACCGGCTGGAACACCAACCCCAACGCGATGCGCACCATCGCCAAGGGCAACTCGGTGTTCACCAACGTCGCGCTCACCGACGACGGCGACATCTGGTGGGAGGGCATGACCGACGAGCCGCCGGCGCACCTCACCGACTGGAAGGGCCGCGACTGGACGCCGGACAGTCCGACGAGCCGAGCTCGCACCCGAACTCGCGGTTCTGCACGCCGATCACCCAGTGCCCGATCATCGCGCCGGAGTACGACGACCCGCAGCGGCGTGCCGATCTCGGCGATCCTGTTCGGCGGCCGCCGCAAGACCACGATCCCGCTGGTCAACGAGGCCCGCGACTGGCTGCACGGCGTCTTCATGGGCGCCACGCTGTCCTCCGAGACGACGGCGGCCGCCACCGGCGAGGTCGGCGTCGTGCGCCGCGACCCGATGGCGATGCTGCCGTTCATCGGCTACAACGCCGGCGACTACTTCGGCCACTGGATCGACGTCGGCAAGGAGGCCGACGCCAGCAAGCTGCCGAAGATCTTCTACGTCAACTGGTTCCGCCGCGACGACGACGGCGGCTTCCTCTGGCCGGGCTTCGGCGAGAACAGCCGGGTGCTCAAGTGGGTCGTCGAGCGGATCGAGGGCCGCGCGGCCGCGGTCGAGACGCCGATCGGCCACGTGCCGACGGCCGACTCGCTCGACGTCGACGGGCCTGGACTGACGCCGCGAGCAGGTCGAGACGGCGCTCGCGCGTCGACCCCGACGAGTGGCGCGCCGAGATCCCGCAGATCCAGGAGTGGTTCGAGAAGATCGGCCGACAAGGTGCCCGGCGATGCTGTTGACCGAGCTCGACGGCCTCAAGGCCCGCCTCGGCGACTGAGCCGCCTATGGCACCTTGATCCGGTGCCGGCTGATGTGACGCCGCCGCTGATCGCGACCACCCGCACCGTCTTGCGCAGCAGCAGCCGCACGGTCGCGGTGCCGTCGGCCTTCGGGGTGACCTTGCGGGTGTCCACCTTGCCGCTCGCCACTGTCGTCACCCGCAACGTCGCCGGCTGACCTGGCAGCAGCCCGGCCAGGTGCAGCGTGGCCCGGGTGCCCTTGCGCACCTTGGTCGGACCGGTCACCGACGGGTACGCCGGCACGGCCACCGCCGCGGGCGCCCAGGCCGACATGGCGGCCTGGTTGAACGCGCGCACCCTGGCCTGACCGGTTGCCCGGCGTGACGCCGCCGACCACGGCGCTGCCTGCGCCAGCCGGGACGACGACCCGCTTGCCGTCGATCCGGATCGCGAACTGCGTGAGCGGCACCCCGCCGGTGTCGGCCGGCGGCTGCCAGGTGACGGTGACCTGGCCGCGCCCGGTGGGCGTCGCGACGACGTTGACCGGCGGCTGCGGCGGGACAGCCGCAGCCACGACCGCGACCGGCGCCGATGCCGCGAGCCCGGAGACGACCCGGAAGTCCGCCGTCGCCGGGACGGTCGCCGGCGATCGACCGGTGCCGGCTGCCGAGGCGGTGCCGGTGGTCACCGGCGTCCAGGTGCCCGCGCCGATCGGCGAGCGACTCGAGCGTCACCGGCGCCGACGGCATCAGCCCGAGGCCCGCACCCGGCTGCCGAGCCGGCCAGCACGATCGGCGCGGCCGGCACGGCGGTCGGCGTCATCGTGGTCGCGGCCGGTGCGCGAGCCGGTGACGTCGTCGAGGTTGACCGTGGCCGACCGCCGCAGCAGTGCGTCAGCAGCAACCGACGCTGCGGCAGACGACACCGACGCCGACGCCGTGACCGACGAGGCCGGGACGCCGTCGGCGCGCGGCGCCAGCACGGTCAGCCAGGACAGCGAGCTCCCCTTCTGGGTGGCCCGCACCGACGGCGCCGGCGACAGCTCGCCGTACGACTGGCTGTTCCAGCCGCGCATCGGCGACTTCTTGCCGCCGGCGACGTCGAGCGGGGCGCCGCCGGAGGTGAAGAGCATCGAGAGGTTGGCGCCGGGGCCGCTGGTGTGCGCGGCGTCGCCGTCGAGGGAGACGGACCGGTCGCGGCCGAGGCCCCACTGCTGGCTGGCGCGCACCACCTTGTCCGCAACTCAGCCGGTCCCAGACGAGCATGACGTCCTCGACCCGGTCGTAGGCGATGGTGCGGGTGAGCGCCACGCCGCGGTAGCCGCGGTCGACCACGGTCGTGATGTCCAGCCCGTGTGACCTGCGCGGTGCGCAGCTCGGGCCGCGGCCGCGACCGCGCGACGCCGTCGACGATGACGGCGTTGTGCGCGGCGCGGGACACCACGAAGCTGCCGGGTGGTGCCGTAGCGGTACTCCCACTGCCCGGTGTCGAGCAGCAGCGGCGAGCCGTACGAGTACAGCGTGAGCGAGCCCGCGTCGTCGTGCGCGTGCGGGATGCCGTTGCCCTGGCCGGCCCGCACGCTGTAGTAGGTCTCGTCGGCCAGCGGCCGGACTCGCTGCCCCAACCCGACTGCGGCCGAAGACGTAGCCGCCGGCGTAGCGCGGTCATCGTGTCGCTGGGCGCGGACGCCGCTGGCGCCGCCGGTCGCCGCCCACTCGGCGGCGGTGCCGGCCAGCCTTCGGGCGCCGAGCAGGTCGGGCCGGAGTCGCCGAGCGCCTCGATCCGGCCGTCCGGGCGGGTGGCGTGCGCGATGAACGCCGGGATCGCGTCGACGCGGGAGAGCTCCGGCGGGCACCGCGTCGCCGGCCCGGCGCATCCGCTCGGCCGCCTGGTTGAACCAGCGGTAGTTGTTCTGCGCGTAGTTGAGCGCGCCCTCCTCGTCCGAGCCGTCCGCGTGGATGAGCCGCGCGGCGAGGACGCGCGATGCGCTGCGCGCGCGAGGCTGCGCCAGGCCGGCCGGCCGAGCGTGACGGCGATGGCGTACAGCCCCATCGGCTGGTGCAGCGACGCGTTGTTGACGCCCTCGTAGCGGCCGAGCCCGGCGGCCATCTCGCCCTGCTTCTTCAACGCCTTGCGCAGCCACGGCGCGTCGCCGCGCGGACCGGCGGCGGCGCACACGAGCACCAGCGACCGGAAGCCCTCGTAGATCGGCGGTCCCCAGGCGTAGCGGCTGGTCGGGCCGCCGGGCTTGTTGTCGCTGGAACCAGTCGTGGATGAGGAAGTAGAAGCGGTCGATCATGTCCTTGTTGCCGGTCTTCACGCCGCGGCGCAGCAGCGGCAGCAGGTAGTGCAGCGAGTGCATGTAGCCCTTGCCGCTGCTGTCCAGCGTGCTGACCGGCTTCCAGTTCGGGTTCGCCGCGAGGTGGAACGAGCCGTACTCGTTGAGGTCTGCGCCCGACCGGCCATCAGGGCGCGCGCCTTGGGGGCGCTGCCCTTCTGCGGCGGCCGAGACCGATCGGGCACTGCGCGGCCGCGGCGGCCCGGCCACGTGCGGATGCCCGCCGCGGGAGTCGCCGGCGCCGCGGGCGCGGCGCCGGCCGGAGCGCCGGCGAGGCGCCAGCGGCGAGCGCAGGCAGAGCGCGGCGACCGCCCCGATGCGGCGGGCGGGTGCGGGTCGGACGTCGGACGGCGGGTCGCCGCCGGTGTCACTTGGTGGTCCTCTCCCCGTGCCTGCTCCGGGGCGCGGCCCCCGCTGACCCGCACCAGGTATCCATCATCGCTGCCCGGTTCGGGGCGCTTTGCGCCGGCTGCGGCGTTGGTCCGCGTCCCCGCCTAGCATTCGGAGCCGTGCTGCCTCACGCTCGACGTGCCGCTCGTCGCGGCACCGATGGCCGGAGGTCCGTCGACGCCCGCGCTGGTCGCGGCGGTCGCCGCGGCCGGCGGCCTCGGGTTCCTGGCCGCGGGCTACCAGGCCGACCGTCGGCCGTGGTGGCGGACATCGAGGAGGTACGCCGGGGCAGGTCCGCGCCGTTCGGCGTCAACGTGTTCCTGCCCGGCGCCGCCACGCCGGACCCGGCTGGGGTCGCGGCCTACCGCGACCGGCTCGCGCCGCAGGCCGCCGCGCTCGGCGTCGAGCCCGGCGAGCCGCGCTGGGACGACGACGAGGTCGACGCCAAGCTGGCGGCGGTCGCCGGCGTTCCGCTCGTGAGCCTGACCTTCGGCTGCCCGTCCACCGCCGTCGTCGGACGCTGCAGCGCCGCGGGCTCGGCGGTCGCTCGTGACGGTGACCAGCGTGCAGAGGCGAGCAGTCCGCCGCGGTCGGTGCACCCGGACGCGCTGTGGCTGCAGGGCGGCGAGGCCGGCGCGCACCGCGGTCGTTCACCGACGACGACTAGACCACCCCGGGGCTGCCGCTGGCCCGCTGCTCACCGCCGTACGGGCCGTCACCGAGCTGCCGCTTGTCGCGGCCGGCGGGCTGATGGACGGCGCCGACGTCCGCGCCGGGTGCTGGACCGCGGCGCGACCTGGGCGGCGATGGGCACCGCGTTCCTCGGCTGCCCGGAGGCCGGGCACCTCGCCGACGCACCTGGCGGCGCTGACAGACCCGCGCTTCACCCGGACCGCGACGACGCGGGCGTTCACCGGCCGGCCGCGCGCGCGCTGGTCAACGACGTTCCTGCTCGAGCACGACGTCGAGCCGCGCCGCGCGGCTACCCGGAGGTGCACCACGTGACCCGGCCGATCCGCACCAGGCGGCGGCCGCGGCCGGCGACGCCGACCAGCTGCACCTGTGGGCCGGCGAGGGCTGGCAGCGGCTGCGCCCGATGCCCGCGGCCGACCTGGTGCGCACGCTGGCCGCAGAGCTCTGACCGACTGGCCTCGAGCTGGTCAGCCGGCCACGAAGATGCAGAACAGGTGGCCGGCCGGGTCGGCGTAGACCCGCAGCGGCTCGTCCGGGTCGTCGGTGCGGTCGTAGCGCAGCCGCGCACCCAGGGCCAGCGCCCGCTCGTGCTGCCGCTCCAGCTCCTCGACGGACGGGCACCGACGTGTCCAGGTGCATCTGCTGCGGCACGCCGGCCTCCGGCCAGGTCGTCTCGGGCAGCGTCGTCGACCTTGCTGGAACGCAAGTGCCCGCTCGCCGTCCGGCGCCCAGCAGCACCAGCCAGTCCTGGCCGTGCTCGTCCGGCTCCCCCGCCGGCGGCGGCTCGTCGCCGGGCCGGTAGTGCAGGCCGAACATGCTGCCGGTAGAACTCCGCCGTCGCGCGCGGGTCGGTCGCAGTCCAGCACCGTCTGCAGGATCGGCGGGTACGTCTCCGCTCATGCCACCGTCCTACCAGCGCGCTCATAGAGGGCGACGCGTACGGTGCGGCTACCAGGCGACGGCGATGTACTTGCTCTCGGTGTAGTCGAGCAGCCCCTCGTGGCCGCCCTCGCGGCCGATGCCGCACTGCTTCACGCCGCCGAACGGCGCCGCCGGGTCCGAGACCAGACCGCGGTTGAGGCCGACCATGCCGCTCTCCAGCGCCTCGCTCACCCGCAGGCCGCGCGCCAGGTCGCCGGTGTAGACGTAGGACACCAGGCCGAACTCGGTGTCGTTCGCCCACCGGATCGCGTCCTCCTCGTCGGTGAACGTGACGATCGGCGCCACCGGCCCGAAGATCTCCTCGCGCAGGATCGCGGCGTCGGCCGGCACGTCGACCAGCACCGTCGGGTCGTAGTAGCAGCCCGGCGCGGTCGGGCACCGCACCGCCGATCAGCGCGCGAGCGCCGCTGTCGAGCGCGCCGCGCGACCAGCTCGTCGCACCTTCTCGACGGCGGCGTCGTTGACCAGCGGGCCGACCTGGGTGCCGTCCTCGGTGCCGGGGCCGACCTTGAGCGCGCCCATCTTCTCGGCCAGCCGCCGGCTGAACTCCTCGGCCACCGACTCCTCGACGTAGAACCGGTTCGCAGCGGTGCACGCCTCACCGCCGTTGCGCATCTTGGCGATCATCGCGCCCTCGAGCGCGGCGTCCAGGTCGGCGTCGGCGAAGACCAGGAACGGCGCGTTGCCGCCGAGCTCCATCGAGGTGTTGACGACGGTGTCGGCCGCCTCCTTGAGCAGCACCCGGCCGACCTCGGTGGACCCGGTGAACGACAGCTTGCGCACGCGGTCGTCGTGCACCATCGCGGACACGACCGCGCCGGACCGTCGGGCCGGTACGACGTTGACGACGCCCGTCGGGCACGCCCGCGTCGTCGAGGATCTGCGCCATCAGCAGCGCCGTGAGCGGGGTGTCCGCTGGCCGGCTTGAGCACCACGGTGCAGCCGGCGCCGAGCGCCGGACCCATCTTGCGGGTCGCCATCGCGGCCGGGAAGTTCCACGGGGTGACGAGCACGCAGACGCCGACCGGCTGGTGCACGACCATGATCCGGTTCGCGCCGGACGGGGCGGTGGTCACCATGCCGTCCATCCGGACGGTCTCCTCGGCGTACCAGCGGAAGAACTCCGCGGCGTAGGTCGCCTCACCCTTGGCGTCGGTCAGCGCCTTGCCGTTCTCCAGCGAGATCAGCGTGGCGATCTCGTCGGCCCGCTCGGTCATCAGCTCCCAGGCCTCGGCGCAGGATCTCGGCCCGCTGCCGCGGCGGGGTGGCGGCCCAGCCCGGCCCCGCCTCGGCAGCAGCGTCGACGGCGGCCAGGCCGTCCTCGACGGATCCGTCGGCGACCTGCGCGATGACGTCGCCGGTCGCCGGGTCGAGCACGTCGAAGCGGCCGCCCTCGGACGCCGCCCGCCACGTGCCGCCGATGAACAGGTCGGTCGGCACCTTGCTCAGAACGTCAGTGGTCATGGGTTGCATCCTCGCTCGGTGCGGCGGCCCTCGCCAGAGGGCCTCCAGTCAGTACGGGTTGGCGACGACCAGGTCCTGGGCCGGGAACAGCGTGAGGATGCGCGGGCCGTCGTCGGTGACGACGACCTCCTCCTCGATCCGGGCGGCCGAGAACCCGTCGGTGGCCGGGCAGTAGGTCTCCAGGGCGAAGACCATGCCCTCCTTGAGCTCCACCGGTTCCTTCATGCGAGTTCAGCCGGGAGATGATCGGCCGCTCGTGCAGCCCGAGGCCCGAGGCCGTGGGCGAACTGCAGCCCGAACGCCTCCATCTCGCTGCCGAAGCCGAACTCCTCGGCCTTGGGCAGCAGCGCGGCGATCTCGTCGGAGCCGACGCCCGGCCTTGATGCCGTCGAGGCCCGCGGTCCATCCACTCGCGTGCGCTGCGTGTAGGCGTCGCGCTGCGGACTGGGTCGCGCTGCCGACCGAGAAGGTGCGGTAGTAGCAGGTCCGGTAGCCGTTGAACGAGTGGATGATGTCGAAGAACGCCTGGTCGCCGGGGCGGATCAGCCGGTCGGTGAAGTTGTGCGGGTGCGGGTTGCACCGCTCGCCGGAGATCGCGTTGACCGCCTCGACCTGGTCCGAGCCCATCTCGTAGAGCCGCTTGTTGACGTGCGCGACGATCTCGTTCTCGCGGATGCCGGGCTTGAGCATCTCGACGATGTCCTGGTAGACGCCGTCGACCATCGGCGGCCGCCTGGTTGAGCAGCATGATCTCGTCCGGCGACTTGATGCAGCGCGCGTCGAGCATCAGCTGCTGGGCATCGACGACGGTCAGCCCCTGCCGCTGCATCTCGAACAGGAACGGCGGCTCGACGATGTCGACGCCGACCGGCAGGTCCGCAACGCCGGCCTCGACGAGCATCGCCTTGATCTCGGCGACCGCGTCGACCATCAGCCCGACCGACGGCGCGACCGCGCCGCGGAAGCCGAGGAAGCCGGCCCGGTAGTTCTCCGGTCGGCACCCACGGGCGAGTACTTCTTGTGGTGCTTGACGGCCGAGCCGAAGTCCCACAGCACCGGCTCCTTGCCGCGGGCCAGCAGCGCGTAGCGGATCATCTTGTCGCCGAGCGCACCGCCGATCCAGGTGCTGCGTGGTGTAGCGGATGTTGTAGAAGTCGAAGAGCAGGAACGCCCCGCACTCGCTGCCCTCCAGCGCCTCCGTGGCCCGGCCGAGCCGGTAGTCGCGCAGCCGGTCGAAGTCGACCCGCTGCTCGTAGTCGACGCCCATGTGCCCGGGCGCGGGCAGCGGGGGCGCGCGGTGCGGGTCGGGCTCATCTCTGGCTCACTCCTGCGCGGCGTCAGGCCGTCGTCCACGGGCGTGTCCTCGGGCTTGAGCTCGAGGCCCGGACGCCGCGGCCTGCTGGTCGAGCAGGATCGCGAAGTCCTCGGCGACCCTGCCGCTGCTCACCGTCTCCTGCACCAGCTGCGGCGGTCGCGGCGGCGACCGGCATCGGCACGTCGAGCTGGCGGGCAGCCGCGAGCCCGAGGTCGAAGTCCTTGCGCAGCAGCACCGGCGTGAAGGTCGGCGTGTAGTCGAGGTGCACGAAGGCCGGGGACTTGTAGCGGGTGAACACCGAGCCCATCACGCTGTTGTTGAGGAACTCGAGGAACGCCGCGCCGGGTCATGCCGCCCTTCTCGGCCAGCACGGTGATCTCGGCCAGCGACTGGGTGACGACGCCGAGCATGAGGTTGTGGCAGATCTTCGCCAGTCGCGCGGTGTCACCCTCGCCGACGTACGTCGACGTGCCTGGCCGATGGCCTCGAGCAGCGGGCGGACTCGGTGGAAGGTCTCCTCGTCGCCGGAGCGTGACCAGGCTGAGCATGCCGGCGGCCACGACCTTGCCGTTGCCGCTGACCGGCGACGCGAGGAACTGGGTGCCGACCGCGGCGCAGGCCGCGCGCATCGCCTCGGAGGTCTCGGTCGAGACGGTGGAGGTGTCGACGACGACCGCCGGGACGCTGCCGGGCGTCGGCGATCAGGCCGCCGTCACCGGTGAGCACCTGCTCGAGGTCCTTGTCCGAGGCTGACCATCGTGAAGACGACGTCGCGGTCGCGCAGGTCGGCGATGGAGTCGACGACCGGTGGCGCCGTGCTCGGCGAGCGGCTCGGCCTTGGACGCGGGTGCGGTTCCACACGGCGAGGTCCGCGCCGGCCTTGGCCAGGCGGGTGGCCATCGCGGCGCCCATCCGGCCGGTGCCGATCCAGCCGACGGTGCCGGCGGCGGTCACGCCGCCCGGTGCCGCTGCCGTGGTCTCGCTCATGGGGCTCCCACCGTCTCGGTGCAGGGCAGTCGCTGCCTGCTGCACCAGCCTGCAATCGTTTGCGGTCGCAGGCTAGCCAGCACGCTCAACCGGTGTCAAGAAGCCGTCCGACCGTCGGGTCAGGGATGCAGCCGCGGCGGCCAGCCAGTCGGCGGTGTAGGGCCGGTGCTTGGGCCAGACGTTCATGCAGCCGTGGTTGCCGTCCGGGAGCAGCAGCAGCTCGGCGTCCTTGGCCTCCCCGGCCAGCCGCTCCGCGTGCTGCCAGGGGATCAGCCGGTCCAGCTTGCCGGTGACCACGAGCAGCGGCGCCGTGATCTCGCCGGCGTAGCCCGGCCAGGTCCAGGGTCGAGGCGTTGGCGCCGCGCCTCGCTCGTCGGTCTGCACCTGCGAACGCACCCGGAAGGTGTCTCGGGTGAGCTGCGGCAGCTGGTCCCAGCAGTCGCCGAAGTTGTACGGGCCGGCCAGCGCGACGCAGGCCCGGATCCGGTCACCGGCGGCCGCGGCCACCCGTGGCGCGTAGTAGCCGCCGAGGCTGACGCCCCAGACCGCGAGCCGGTCGCCGTCGACCTCGGGCTGCGCGGCCAGCGCATCGAGGAACGCATGTCCCGGAGCCGACCAGTCGCCGCGGATCGGCAGGTCGTACTCCGCCTCGCCCTGCCCCGGCCCGTCCACGCTGAAGGTCGCCAGCCCCCGGTCCAGGAACGTCTTCTCGGTCGAGCGGAACTCCTCCTTGGTGGAGTCCAGCCCGGGGATGCAGCAGCACGGCAGGGTGCGGCCCGGTCCCGGCGCGGCAGCGCGCAGGATGCCGACCATCGTCGGCGCCCTCGAACGGCACCTCGACCCGGCGGCCGGGCGGGTCGAGGTGCGGCAGCGCGTCGTTGAGGCAGCGCACCGCGTGCTGGTGCGCGGTGCGCATCTGCTCGTAGTCCTCGACGAAGACGAACTTCGCGAAGTGGAAGTAGGTCGCCGCCATCGCGAGGTGCTCGCCGGCGCTGCGGGTGCGGCCGTCGGCCAGCGCGGTGCGCCCCAGCTCCTCGTGCTCGGCAGCGGCGGCCGACCAGGCGGCGCACCAGTCCGACCAGCGCTCCAGGCCGCTCGGTGACCCGCTCGAAGTCGGCGACCGTGATCCCGTTGGTGGTGAACCGCGGCCCCCAGTGGGAGATCGCCGAGGCGAGCTTCTCGTCCATCGTGCGGGTCCTTCCGCGGGTCGCGATCGCACCATTGCAATCGTGTGCAGCATCGGGCACAGTCCGAGCGTGTCAACGGACGGCCCGCGGCACCGCTGCGCCGGCCGCCAGCCCGCCGCCCGCCCCGGCGTCGGACGCCCGAGCGTCCGGCCGCCCGCCGTGGAGGACTGCGCGGCCGAGCGGCGGCCTGGACGCGGTGCTGGTCTACGGCGCGAACCGGTCGCGGCAGCGCGGTGCCGTGGCTGACCGGCTGGCCGGTGACCCGCGAGGCGGTGGTCGTGATGCGCCGGCGGCCCAGCCCGGTGCTGCTCGTCGGCTTCCCCAACCATGTGCCGAACGCCGGCGCGGGTCGCGCGTCGACTGCGACGTCGCGGCGGGCGGCGAGAGCACGGCGGCCACCGTGCTCGGCGCTGCTCGGGCGGACGCCGCGCCGGGTGGGCGTCATCGGCTCGGCGCCTGCTCCGGTACGCCGGGTGCTCCGCGCGCTCGGCGACGTCGTCGAGCTGGACCCGGCGTACGTCAAGCCGCGCGCGGTGCAAGAGCGCCGAGGAGCTCGACCACCTGCGGCACGCGGCGTGGCTGACCGACCGGTCGGCGGCCGCGCTGGTCGAGGCGGCGGTGCCCGGCGCGACCGAGCTCGACCTGGTCGACGCGGTCGAGTCGTCGTACGGCGGGACAGGCGGCGACCAACCACATCCACTACGTAGCGGCGACGTCGATGGCGCGCGCCGGACCGGTGCGTCCCGGGGCAGTGGCCGACCGACCGCGCGGTTGGAGGCCGGGTCGGCGGTGGTGTTCGAGCTGAGCACCGCGTGGGGCCAGGACATCCCCGGGCAGCTGCTGCGGACGTTGACGGTCGAGCGCCGAGCCGACGCCCTTGTACGCGAGCTGCACGACACTGGCGACCGCCGCGCACGACGCGATCGTTGCGCTGCTGCGACCGGGTGCGCTGCCCGCTGACCTGCTCGCGGCCGCGGACCCGGTGCTGGACAAGGGATTCGTGACCGTCGACGACCTGGTGCACGGCTTCGGCGGCGGCTACCTGCGCGCCGGTGCTGTCGCCACCGCGGCGCGCCGACCGGGCCGCACGCGCGAGCCGCTGGTGGAGGGCATGACCGTGGTGGTGCAGCCGAACGTCGCGACCACCGGACCTGTCGGCCGGCGTGCAGACCGGTGAGCTCTACGAGATCACCGCGGACGGCGCGCGGTCGCTGCACGCCTTCCCGACTGGGCTGCTGCGCGGAGGTGCTGCGCTGTGACCGCTGCTGTCGGGACGCCGCGGCTGCACGACCCGACCCACCCGCTCTTCACACCGCTGGCGGCCGAGCCACCGGAGGAGGTCGACGTCGTTGTCATCGGCGCCGGCCACAACGGGCTGATCTGCGCGGCCTATCTCGCGCAGGCCGGCCTCGAGGTCTGCGTGCTCGATGCGCAGGACGTCGTCGGCGGCAACACGGTCACCGAGGAGCTGACCCTGCCCGGGTTCCTGCACGACTCGTGCTCGAGCGCGCACGTGCTCATCCAGTCGAACCCGCTGATGCGCGACGACGAGCTCGGCCTGCTGTCGACGTACGGGCTGCAGCTACGTCTTCACCGATCCGGCGGTCGTGCTGCCGCTGTCGTCGGGTGACGCGCTGACCGTCCACCGCGACCTGGACGCCACCGTCGAGGAGGTGGCGCGGTTCTCGCGGGCGGACGCCGAGGAGCTGCGAGCCATGATCCGCGAGTGGGACGGCGGCCTCGGTGCCGCGCACGCGCGGCTCAGCTCCGGCGACGCGCCGCTGGACGACAAGGCGACCAAGCAGTACGACGACCTGCGCGCGCGCTCGGCGTGGGACGTGGTGCACGCGCGGTTCGGGCATCCGGTGGTGCGGGATCTGTTGATCTGGCTGGGTTTCGCGACCATCCAGGACCCGCGGCGGCCGGGCACCGGCGCACTGCCGTCGGCGATCACCTCGGGCCGGCTCAAGTTCGGCTGGGCCACCCCGGTTGGCGGCTCCGGTGCGTTGCCAGCCGCGCTGGTTCGGCATCTGGTCGACCACGGTTCGTCGGTGGTCGCGTCGTCGCCGGTGGCACGGATCGACACCTCGGCCGGTCGGGCGTCCGCGGTCGAGCTCGCGAACGGTCGGCGGATCGGCGCGCGTCGCGCGGTGGTGTCGTCGGCGCACCTGGCGGCGGTACCGGCGATGCTCACCTCCGAGCCGACTCCCGACCTGGTCGAGGCTCGCGACACCTGGCAGCCCGGGCTGTCTCTGTTCGCGGTGCACGCCGCGCTCCGGTCTGACATCACCTTCCCGACCGCGAACGAACCGGTGCTCTCGACCGCCGGTGGCCTCGGGACTGCCGAGGGGCTGCGCGCCCAGATGCAGGCGTTCCAGCGCGGCCAGCCCGACGCGCGCGACCCCTGGCTGCTGCTCGTCGCGTCCACCGTGGTCGACCCCGACCGTGCGCCCGACGGTGGCGGCACGTTCAAGATCCTCACCACCGCCCCGCACACCCGCGCCGACGGCCGCCCCTGGGACGGCGACGACAGTGCCGGCATGGAGCACGGCCAGGCACTGATGGACCTCGTCCACGACCGCACCGGACTGCCACGCGAGGAGGTGCTCCAGATGATCGTGGAGACACCCACGTCGCTCGCCGCCCGCAGCCCCTCGAACGTCGGCGGCTCCTGCCACGGAGGCCAGTTCGCCCGGTCGGACGGGTCAGTGGTTCCGGGCTGGCCGCAACTCGCGTCCGCGATCCCGGGCCTATATCTCACCGGTTCAACGGCGCACCCCGGCGGCAGCGTCAGCGGCCGCCCCGGCCGCAACGCAGCCCGAGCCTTCCTCGAAGACTCGGTGGCCGCCAGGTAGGTCGGTTCGGTCCTCGCACCGGTCTACCACGTGATGCGGGCGCGGAGACGGTGGGAGTGGTTGACTCGGGTTCTCGGGACGGACCTGGGGAGGTTCCCGATGTCGTTAGCAACCGAGCGGGGGTTTCGTACCGACGTGTTCGTCGCGGGCAGGTTCCGCGAGTCCGTTTCCGGTGAACGTTTCGTCACCGAGAACCCGGCGACGGGACAGCCGCTGGCGCAGGTTGCGGCAGGCGGCGCACCGGACATCGACCTCGCCGTGCGAGCCGCTCGCGAGGCGTTCGACGACGGTCGCTGGTCCGGGCGCTCGCCAGCCGAACGCAAGTCGGTGCTCCTGGGCTTCGCGGATCTGATCGAGACTCATCTCGAGGAGCTGGCGCTACTGGACTCGCTCGAGGCGGGGAAACCGATCACCGACTGCCGGGAGGTGGACCTGCCCGAAGCGGTCAATACCTTCCGTTGGTACGCGGAGGCCGCGGACAAGGTCTTCGGATCGGTGGCGCCGACCGGGCGTGAGGCCGTCGGCCTCGTGCTGCGGGAGCCGGTCGGTGTCGTCGGCGCCGTCCTCCCGTGGAACTTCCCGATCATGCTCGCGGCCTGGAAGGCGGCGCCGGCGCTCGCGGCCGGCAACAGCGTCGTTCTCAAGCCGGCCGAGCTGACCTCGCTGAGCACGCTGCGGATGGCCGAGCTCGCCTCCGAGGCGGGGCTGCCGGACGGGGTGCTCAACGTCGTACCGGGCCTGGGCGAGACGGCCGGGCAAGCGCTCGGGCGGCATCCGGATGTCGACGTCGTGACGTTTACCGGGTCCACCGAGGTGGGTCGCTTGTTCCTTCGCTACTCCGCGGAGAGCAACCTCAAGCGGGTCATCCTGGAGTGTGGCGGGAAAAGCCCCCAGGTCGTGATGGCCGACGCCGGCGACCTGGATCTGGTGGCGGACGACGTGTTGACCGCCGGCTACGCGAACATGGGCGAGAACTGCACCTGCGGATCGCGGCTCATCGTGCACCGTTCCGTGCACGACGAGCTGCTTGCCAGGCTCGTCGAGGGGACGGCGGAATGGCCTGTCGGTGACCCGCAGGACCCGCAGACCAGGATCGGTCCGATGATCGAGCAGGCCCACCTGGACAAGGTGCTCGGCTACATCGAGACCGGACGCGCAGAGGGTGCCGCCGTGACGACCGGCGGCCAACGAGCGAGGCCGGACAGCGGCGGCTACTTCGTCGAACCGACGATCTTCGACGGCGTGCAGAACACCATGACCATCGCGCGCGACGAGATCTTCGGCCCGGTGATCTCGACGATCCCCTTCGACACCGAGGACGAAGCGATCGCCTTGGCCAACGACACGAGCTACGGGCTGGCGGCCTCGCTGTGGACCAAGGACATCGACCAGGCCTTGCGGATGGCCCGGTCAGTCAAGGCGGGCACCGTGTCGGTGAACTGCTACTCGGAGGGCGACATCAGCACGCCCTTCGGGGGCTACAAGGAGTCGGGCTTCGGCGGCCGCGACAAGGGACTCGAGGCGCTCGACCAGTACACCGAGCAGAAGACGATCTGGATCGCGGTGAGGTGACGGCGGTCAGCTCACGCAGAACTCGTTGCCTTCCGGGTCGTGCATCACCACGAAATAGACCGGGTCGTCCGGGTCGTCGTACCGCGTGCGTCGCTCGACCGTTGCTCCCAGTCCGACCAGCTCGTCGACCTTCGCCTCGACGATCTCGATGCGTCGGTCCATCGGCAGCGCGTTGTCGCGGCCGGTGGGGTAGAGGTCCAGATGGACCCGGTTCTTGCCGGCCTTCGTCTCCGGGACCTGCTGGAACCAGATCGGGGGCCGGAGTCCGTCCGGGTCGAAGATCCGGTCCTCAAACATGGGCTCGCCGGCAAGTCTTGCCCGGTAGTGCGCGTTCCAGGTCGTCTCCGGCTCCGTCGGGGGCACCGGCTGGTAGCCGAGCGCCTGCGCCCAGAAGCGGGCCAGCGAGGCCGGGTCGTTCGCGTCGATGGTCAGCTGCCAGAACACCATGCCCTGACCCTAGATCGATCAGATGACCTCGGGCGCAGGGTCCACTACGGCCACGACGTCGACGTTGCCACGCACGGCATTGGAGTAGGGGCACACCTGATGCGCCGCCTCGACGATCTCCTTTGCTGTGTCGTGGTCAAGGTCGGGCAGCTGGGCGTGCAGCTCCACCGTCAGCTGGTAACCGCCGATGTCGGTCGGCCCGATGCCCACTCGAGCAGTCACCGACGCCTGCCCGATCGGCACTCGCCTGCGACGGGCGACCAGTCGGATCGCGTTCTCGAAGCAGGCAGCGAACCCGGCCGCGAAGAGCTGCTCGGGGTTGGTGGCGACTCCACCGGGGCCGCCCAGCTCCCTCGGGATCGCCAGGTCCAGGTTCAGGGCGCCGTCGCTCGACCGGACCCGCCCCTCGCGGCCGCCGGTTGCCGTGGCCGGCACGACGGTGGACGGTGAGCGCGCACCGACCGCAGCGGTGCGCTCACGAAGGACACACGGTGGCCCGCCCCGACATTCGAGCGTCGAGGCAGACCACTCGGCGACGTTCTTCCTTGCTGAGAGCACCGCTTTGCCGACGGTGCGCCTGGCCTTGGGCGGTGTGCGGGGGTAGCGTCCGGTTCGAGTCGTTGATCACGCTGTGGGCGGTTCGCCCACGCCAGCGGAAGGCCGGTCGCCGATGTCGTCGTACCGCACGTTCACCGTTCGTTTCGCTCTTGCCGCCGCTCTCGCGGTGACTGGGCTCGGTGTCGCCCAGGCGCCGTCGGCCACGGCCGCCGGGGACCCGGACCTCGGGCCGAACGTGACGGTGTTCGACCCGAGCATGCCGACGAGCGACATCCAGGCGGCCGTCGACGCCGTCTATGCCCAGCAGGTCAACAACGAGATGGGCAGCGAGCGCTACGCGCTGCTGTTCAAGCCCGGCAGCTACGGCACCGCGGCCAACCCGCTCATCGTGAAGGTCGGCTACTACACCGAGGTGGCAGGCCTCGGCCGCGACCCGGGCGACGTCGTCGATCAACGGCCACGTCGACGTGTACAACCGATGCCTGGACAACAACGGCACCAGCAACTGCCTGGCGCTGAACAACTTCTGGCGGTCGCTGTCCAACCTCACCATCAACGTCATGGGCCTGAGCGACTGCCGGTCGTCCGGCAACTTCTGGGCCGTGTCGCAGGCCGCGCCGATGCGCCGGGTGAACATCCAGGGCGGCAACCTCACGCTGATGGACTACTGCACGGCCGGCCCGCAGTTCGCCAGCGGCGGGTTCATCGCGGACTCGAAGCTGCCGTTCACCATCAACGGTTCGCAGCAGCAGTACCTCGTCCGCGACAGCAGCGTCGGCGGCTGGTCGAACGCCGTCTGGAACCAGGTGTTCGCCGGCGTGGCAGGCGCACCGGACGACACGACCTTCCCGAACCCGCCGTACACGACGCTGCCCACCGACCCGGCCAGCCGGGAGCGGCCGTACCTGTACGTCGGTGACGACGGCTCGTGGAACGTGTTCGTGCCCGACCCGCGCACCGACTCGAGCGGCACCACCTGGGCCGCCGGACACACGCCCGGGCACAGCATCCCGCTGTCCGACTTCTACGTCGCCAAGGCCGGCGACTCGGCGAAGTCGCTGGACTCGCAGCTGGCTCGCGGCAAGAACCTGCTGCTCACCCCGGGCGTCTACGACGCCGACGAGCTCGGTCAACGTACGCCGCTCGCACACGGTCGTCCTCGGCCTCGGCCTGGCCACCCTCACCGCGACCAACGGCGCCGTGCCCATCCGGGTCGGCGACGTGAGGGGCGTCAGCCTCGCCGGCCTCACCATCGACGCCGGGCCGACCAACTCCCCGCTGCTCATGCAGATCGGCACCGGCCGGCCCGGCGGGACACCGGCCAGCGCCTCCGACCCGACGACCCTGAGCGACGTCTTCTTCCGGATCGGCGGCCCGCACGTCGGCAGCGCCACCGTCAGCCTCGAGGTCAACAGCGACCACGTGATCCTCGACGACATCTGGGCCTGGCGCGCCGACCACGGCAACCCCGGCTCGGTCGGCTGGGACGTCAACCGCGCACGCAACGGCGTCATCGTCAACGGCGACGACGTCACCGCGACCGGGCTCTTCGTCGAGCACTACCAGAAGTACAACGTCATCTGGAACGGCGAGGGCGGCACGACCGTCTTCTTCCAGAACGAGCTGCCCTACGACGCCCCGAACCAGGCCGCCTGGTCACCATGACGGCGAGCCCGGCTGGGCGGCGTACAAGGTGGCGGACTCGGTGAGCACCAATGAACTGTGGGGCGGGGGCAGCTACATCTTCACCAACGTCGACCCGACCCTGCATGCCGCCCGCGGCTTCGAGGTGCCGGTCACGCCAGGCGTGCGCATGCACCACCTGCTCACCGTGTCGCTCAACAACGCCGGCACCATCGACCACGTGGTCAACGACACCGGCGCCCCCGTGGAGCCGGGGCCCAACGGCAGCACGACGAGTTACGTCGTCAGCTACCCCTGACGGGCCACCGACTTGTTGACCTGCTGTTGCTTCGTGACTGGCGCTTACGCCGAGCTGGCGAGGTCCCGGTAGTGCTGGCGCTCGCCGTCGGGCAGGTGCCTGATGGCATGCCTCAGAATTGTCCTTGGGAGACCCGGCACCTGTCGGTCGAGGTAGAGGCGCAGTCGCCCTGGGTCGTGCTTCCCGGCCTCACGGACGAATCCGCCAACAGCCGCCTGCACGACCTCCTCCGGGTCGTGGGCGAGCAGGTCGGCAAGCGCAAAGGTGTCGTCCAGATCGCCGACGCGAATGAAGTACCAGGTCGCGACGACGGACGTCCTCCGTCGCCACGGGTCTGACGAGCTTGACAGCTCGTACAGCGGCGCCCGATCCCGGTCGTGCAGGTAGCCGCCCACCACGTGCGGTGCGGCCCGGTCCACCAGGTCCCACGTGTTGATCAGGTCGTGCTCGTTGACATACAACTCATAGAGGGCCGCCCGCTCCTCATCCGTGACCCGACGGCGTCGGGCACGGAAATCCATCATGCTCACGGCCCCGACACGATGCAGGTGCTCGTCCGACGCCAGGAGCAGTCGGATGTCGCTCAGCGGCGTGTCGACAAACCTCTTGGCGAGGGCGTCGTTGAGTTCAGCGCACGAGGACTGCGGGCTCGAGGCCGAGAAATGCCCCGTACCGCGCAGCGGCCTGCTTCACAGACGCCAGGTGGCGGGGTCGCAACGTCCCGTTGTACGGACTGATCTCGAAGACGACACGACGGCCGACTGTGCGTCTCATTCCGGCGACCATCTGCGCGTCTACAAGCGCCATCCCGATCGCGGTCTCGCGACCGCTGGGAACGATGCCATGGCTGTCGAGCACCATCCGGCTGTCCTGGTAGCCGCGGTATACCTCGTCCAGGATCTGCAGTAGATGTCCCGATGGCGCAAGACGTCTCGTTGGTGGGGACTCATCGGGGGCGTGCCAGAATGTTCGGCCGTCGTGATCGAATGAGGCAAGCAAGTCCTGGACCTGCGCGCGTCCTCGGCGCACGTCGCTGAGCGTGAGCGTCCCCCAGTAGGCGAGGTCGCGCTCCGTGGCGGGGCCGTGACCGGTGAAATATCGCAGCGCCAGTTCTGCGAGCGCCTCGGCGCGGTCCAATCGCCTGGGCGATGGCACCCGATCGGCGAAGGCTGCGTACGTGTGCACACCGTCAACCCACCGACCGCTGCATATGAGTCGGTCCAGCTCGAGGAGGGCGAGCAGGAGCATCAGCAGCTGCCCGATCGGCTCGACACCGTTCGCGCGGAGGCGGTCAGCAAGCTGTTCGCGGGTCTGGTCGGGCTGCTCCGAAAGGCCGTCGAGAACGGCCGATGTCGCGCGGCCGAGACCGGCACCGGACAGCCCGTGGGTCTCCTCTAGCTGCCGAATGATGAGAGGACGGATGCGTGGCGCGGTCAGCTCTAGCAGCCATCCGATGTCCTCGGCGGCAACGAAGTGCCAGGTGGGTCGTAGCACGTGGGTGCGGACCACCCGCCCCTGGTCGAGCAGCGCTCCGAGGTCCCCCGCGTCGGGATGTGACGTCCGGCTGGCGACCGCCCACGCGGCCTGGCTGGCGTTCTCGGCCTGGACGGCAAGCAGGCTCCGGATCACCGCGGCCGCCGACCCGGCGTGCGGCGTCACGAGGTGCTGACTGCGAAGCCGCCACCTGGCGATCTCACGATCCGTCGTCACCACCTGAGTGTCTCGCCGATCCGTCCGGGCCGGCCGGAGCGCGGCCGGCCCGGACACCGGGATCAGGCGAGGTCGAAGCGGTCGAGGGTCATGACCTTGTCCCAGGCCGCCACGAAGTCGCGGACGAACTTCTCCTGACGCGTCGCCGGCCGCGTAGACCTCGGCGATCGCCCGGAGCTGGGAGTTCGAGCCGAAGACGAGGTCGACCGCGGTGGCGGTCCACCGGACGTCGTCCGTGCCCCGGGCCCGACCGTCGTAGACGTTCTCCACCGAGCCGGACGGCTTCCACTCCGTGCCCATGTCGAGCAGGTTCACGAAGAAGTCGGTGGTCAGCGTCCCCGGCCGGTCGGTGAGGATCCCGGCCGTCGAGTCCGCCGGCGTTGGCGCCCAGCGCCCGCAGGCCACCGACCAGCACCGTCATCTCGGGAGCGGTCAGCGTCAGCAGGTTGGCGCGGTCCAGCAGCAGGGTCTCCGGCGGCAGCTTCTCGCCCTGCACGCAGGTAGTTGCGGAAGCCGTCGGCCCGCGGCTCGAGCACCGAGAACGTCTCGACGTCGGTCTGCTCCTGCGAGGCGTCGGTGCGCCCCGGCGCGAACGGCACCGTGACGTCGTGGCCGGCGTCCTTCGCCGCCTTCTCGACGCGCCGCGCAGCCGGCCAGCACGATCAGGTCGGCCAGCGAGATCCTCGAGCCAGACGCGTTGAACTCCTGCTGGATCCCTTCGAGGGTCTGCAGCACGGTGGCCAGCTCGGCCGGGTCGTTGACCGCCCAGTCGCGCTGCGGCTCGAGACGGATCCGCGCGCCGTTCGCCCCGCCACGCATGTCGGTGCCGCGGAACGACGCGGCCGAGGCCCACGCCGTACGGACCAGCTGCGAGACCGACAGCCCGGAGTCGAGGACCTTCGCCTTGAGCGCGGCGACGTCCGCGTCGCCGACCAGCTCGTGGTCGACGGCCGGCACCGGGTCCTGCCAGAGCTGCGGCTCGGGCACCCACGGGCCGAGGTAGCGGGTGACCGGGCCCATGTCGCGGTGCAGCAGCTTGTACCAGGCGCGGGCGAACGCGTCGGCGAACTGCTCCGGGTGCTCGTAGAAGTTGCGCGAGACCTTCTCGTACGCCGGGTCGAGCCGCAGCGCGAGGTCGGTCGTCAGCATGGTCGGGCGGTGCTTCTTCGAGGGGTCGTGCGCGTCCGGCACGTCCGCCTCGGCGTCCTTCGCGACCCACTGCTTCGCCCCGGCGGGGCTCTCCACGAGCTCCCACTCGTGGTTGAAGAGGTTCTGGAAGAAGCCGGCTCCCCACTGCGTCGGCGTGTTGGTCCAGGTGACCTCGAGGCCGCTGGTGATGGTGTCGCCGCCCTTGCCGCTGCCGTAGGTGCTGCGCCAGCCGAGGCCCTGCTCCTCGAGGGGGGCCGCCTCCGGCTCGGGGCCGACGTTGTCGGCGGGACCCGCGCCGTGCGTCTTGCCGAACGAGTGCCCGCCGGCGATGAGCGCGACGGTCTCCTCGTCGTTCATCGCCATCCGGCGGAACGTCTCGCGGATGTCGCGCGCCGCGGCCAGCGGGTCGGGGTTGCCGTTCGGGCCCTCCGGGTTCACGTAGATGAGACCCATCTGCACGGCACCCAGCGGGCCGCCGAGCTCGCGGTCGCCGCTGTAGCGCTCGTCGCCGAGCCAGGTGTCCTCCGGACCCCAGAAGATCTCCTCCGGCTCCCACACGTCCGGCCGGCCGAAGCCGAAGCCGAAGGTCGTGAAGCCCATCGACTCGAGTGCGACGTTGCCGGCGAAGACGAGCAGGTCGGCCCACGAGACGGCCGCGCCGTACTTCTGCTTGACCGGCCACAGCAGCCGGCGCGCCTTGTCGAGGTTCGCGTTGTCGGGCCAGCTGTTCAGCGGGGCGAAGCGCTGCGCGCCGTCGCCGCCGCCGCCGCGGCCGTCCTCGATGCGGTAGGTGCCGGCCGAGTGCCAGCTCATCCGGATGAACAGCGGCCCGTAGTGGCCGTAGTCCGCCGGCCACCAGTCCTGCGAGGTGGTCATGACGTCCATGACGTCCTTCTTCAGCGCCTCGACGTCGAGGGTCGCGAACGCGTCGGCGTACCGGAAGTCCTCGCCCATCGGGTTGCCCTGCGGCGAGTGCTGGTGCAGGACCTTGAGGTCCAGCTGGTTGGGCCACCAGTCCTGGTTCGTGTGCGGCCGGCCCGGCTTCGCGGTCGGCGCATCGATGACCGGGTTCTCGCTCTCGCTGCCGTTCGCGGTGGCGTCGCTCGGGTTCGACTGGGGCTGATCAGGCACGGTGCTTCCTCTTCTCCGTGGTGCGGGACGTTGCGGTACGGGATGGTGCGGTCAGATCGGGCTGGGGCTCGGTGGATCCCGCGCACGCGGCGCAGAGGCCCCAGTAGGTGACCTCGGCCTCGTGCAGCACGAAGCCAGGCGCGTGGACGTCGAGCTCCGACGGGTCCAGGCACGGCGCCGCGCCGGTGGCGCAGTCGATGTCGACGACGTCGCCGCAGCTGCGGCACACCACGTGGTGGTGGTTGTCCCCCACCCGCAGCTCGTAGCGCGCCACCGAGCCGGCCGGCTGGATCCGCCGGACCAGGCCCAGGTCGGCCAGGGTGTGCAGCACGTCGTAGACCGCCTGGTGCGACACCGGCCGGGTCTCCCGGACGGCCGCGATGAGCACGTCGGTGCCGGCGTGCGGGTGCCGGGCCAGCGCGTCGAGCACGGCGAGCCGCGGCTGGGTGACGCGCAGCCCCGCACCCCGGAGCAGGGCGCTCGGCAGCAGGAGGGCGGCGTCGGTCATCATCACCCACCCAACGCCCTTTTCCGGAACGAGTCAAGACAACGGCACCGGCAGGCAATTGAGTGGCGCAATCGAGTGGTTCATCTCGGCGTGTCGCCACCAGATCGCGCCACTCGACGTTCAGCCATGGACGCGCGATAGCAAGCACGCTGGCAGGGCTACCTCACGACGGCATACCGCACGTGGGTGGCGTATGGCGAGCTGTACACCTTGCCCACCTCGAGGTCGACGTCCCGGTCGAACCCGTCGAAGAGCCGCTTGCCCGACCCAAGGATCACCGGTGCCGTCGAGATGACGAGCTCGTCGACCTGCCCAGCCGCCAGCGCCTCCCGGATCACCTCGGCACCGCCGCCGACCGAGACGTCGCCAGAGCCGGCGGCGGCGCGCGCCTGGGCCAGCGCGTCGTCGAGGCCGGAGACGAACGTGAAGCCTGCCTCCGGGGCGGGCTGGTCCTCGGTGCGGTGGGTCAGCACGAACAGTCGCCCGGGGAACGGATTGGTCCCTCCCCAGGCGCCCGCCGCGTCGTACATGCCGCGGCCCACGATCCCGGACGAGATCGTCGAGACCATCTCGTCGTAGAACTCCTTGTCGGGTCCGTGCATGGCGAATTCGTGGCCGCCGTCGTAGGTCCACGGGCCGCCCATCACCCAGTAGTGCAGCCGTTCCCCGCCCTTGCCGAGCCCGTACTCCGGGCCGTCGTCAGGCCCGGTGACGTAGCCGTCGACCGAGGTCGTGATGGATGCGATGACCTTGCCCATGTTGCCTCCTCCGTGGGTCCTGGCAGGGTAGACCGGCCCCCAACCGAGAACTCATCACCGATGAGTCGGCCACCGCTCGATGGTCCACACCGAACAACGGCGGTACCAGCCGCCCGAAAGGTAGGAATCGCGTGCGCAAACTAGTGGCCTACACGTTGCTCTCCGCTGATGGCGTCGCCGAGTCTCCGGACCAGTTCTTTCTCGACTTCGACGACGAGCTGCAAGAGAACCTCAATGGCGTCATCGAGACCCAGGACGCCGTGCTGCTGGGTCGACGCATGCACGACGAGTGGGCCGACTTCTGGCCGGCGTCAGACATCGAGCCGTTCGCGACCTTCATCAACACCACCCAGAAGTACGTCGCGACCTCTACGCCGCTTCAGACCGAATGGCCGATGACAACGGCGATGACGGGCTCGGTCCACGAGTTCGTCCGCGACCTCAAGGCACAGACCGGCGGCGACATCGGAGTCCACGGCAGCATCGAACTGACCCGGTCGCTCTTTGCGGCGGGCCTCGTGGACGAGCTCCGGCTCGTCATCGCGCCCGCGGTGGCCGGGCACGGCCGCAGGCTCCTGGGCGACGGGCAAGCCCGCAGGCTGCAACTGCTTCGCGGCGCCACTACGTCGTCGGGGGCACTGATAGCCGACTACCGCGTTCTCGCCGTCACTGAGTGACCCGCAGCTGCGCGCGCGCCGTCGCGACGGCGGCCGACAAAGAAGCCAGGTCGAAGGCGCCGAAGTGCCGCTGGCCGTTGATGAAGAACGACGGCGTCCCGGACACCCCGCTCAGGTCCGCCGACTCGACGTCCTGGGCGACCCGGGTCTCGTGCTTGCGCCGGCGCAGGTCGTCCTGGAACCGGTCGAGGTCCAGGCCGAGCTCCCCGGCATAGCGCAGCAGGTCCGGCGGCCGCAGCGCGTCCTGGTGGGCCAGCAACAGGTCGTGCATCAGCCAGAACGCGCCCTGTGCGGCGGCCGCCTCCGATGCCTCGGCGGCGAGCTGGGCCCGCGGGTGCACGTCGGTGAGCGGCAGGTGCCGCCAGACGTAGCGGATCGTCGTGTCGGCCAGCAGCTCGCGGACGACCGGCTCGGCCTCGCCGCAGTGCGGGCACTCGAAGTCGCCGAACTCGATCACCGTCGACGGCCCCGTCCACCGGGCCGCGGATGTGGTCGCGCTCGATGTCCACGGCGGGGATCAGGTCCTGGATCAGTGTCATGTCCCCGAGCAGTGCCTTGTCCCGGGACTTCGCGGGCAGCAGCTCGGTGAGCCGGTACACGACCCAGGTCAGGACGCTGGCGACGACTGCCGCGGACAATGCGCCGAGCTTGGCTTCCTCGAGCCGGTCACCGTGGAAGGCCCGGGTCGCGATCAGCAGCGCGACCGTGAAGCCGATGCCCGAGATGGTCCCGCTGCCGATCACGGCCGCCCACCCGATCGGCGGGCGCACCCGGCCGCGGCTGAGCCGGGTCACCACCCACGAGGTCGCGACGACCGCGACCGGCTTGCCCACGACGTACCCGATGAGCACGCCGAGGGTGACCGGCGTCGTGTAGGCGTGCCCCAGGAAGTCGCGGTCCAGCCCGATGCCGGCGTTGGCCAGCGCGAACAGCGGGACGATCACGTAGCTCGTCCACGGGTGGTAGAAGGTCTGCAGCCGTGCGTTCGGCGACAGCGTCGACCGCAGTCCGGCGGTCGCCAGCCGGGCGAACTCCGGCGTCGGCTCCTCGCGGAACCGACGCACCAGGCCGGTCGCCTCCTCCAGGTCGCCACGGCTCGGGGTGTATGCCGATGCCGACAGCCCGATGGCGAGGCCGGCCACCACGGGGTCGATCCCGCTGTCCAGCAGCGCCGCCCAGATGGCCAGTCCGAGCAGCGCGAACACCCAGCGCTGCTGCACCCGGAACCGCAGCGCGACGTGCAGGAGCGCAAAGACCCCCACCGCGAGCACCAGAGGCATCACGACGATCGGGTCGCTGTAGACCAGCGCTATCACCAGCAGTGCCGCCAGGTCGTCGACGACGAACACCGTCAGCAGGAACACCCGCGCCCGGTCCGGCACGTTCTTGCCGAGGAGGGCGAGCACGCCGAGGGCGAGCGCGGTGTCGGTGGACATCGCGATGCCCCACCCGTGCGCGCTCGACCGGCCGGCGTTGAACGCCAGGTAGATCAGGACGGGCACCACCATCCCGATCAGTCCTGCGGCCAGCGGCAGGATGAACCGGCGTCGCTCGCGCAGGTCGCCGAGGTCGAACTCGCGCCGCGCCTCGAGCCCGACCACGAGGAAGAAGAAGGCCATCAGCCCGTTGTTGACCCAGGTCCGCAGGTCCTGGGTGATCCCGTGGGAGCCGAGCCGGATCGAGAGGTCGGTCTGCCAGATCGTCTCGTACGACGATGCGTGGACGTTCGCCCACAGCAGGGCCGCCGCGACGGCGCCCACCAGGATCCCGGCGCTGCCGGACTCGGTGCGCAGGAACGCGCGCAGCGGAGCCGCCTGCCCGCGGGTCCACAGCGTGCGGGCGGCCCACCCGCTGTTGTCGGCCGTCGAGTCAGCACCGCCAGCCACCCAGCGAGGATACGGTCGCACCGAGGGCGCGGCGACGGGAGGACGGCATGCGGCTTGACACTCTCTGCGATGTCAGCTGGCGCTACGACCTGATGCGTTCGGTCGAGCCGTCGGCGCGCGGCGACGGACGGCTCTACGGGCAGGGGGAGGCGACGTTCACCGGGCGGCTGAGCGGCCAGGCGACCTGGTCGAACGCTCCGCGGCTGCGCGGCGGTTACGCCTTCCCCGACGCCCGCGGGGTGGTCGACGTGGGGGACAGCGAGTGCGTGCTGTTCACCCTCACCGGCATGTCGTCGCTGACCGACGGCAAGGGGATCCACGTGATGACGTTCCAGACCGAGAGCGCCGACCTCGGCTGGCTCAACGACGTCATCGCGGTCGGTGAGGGCAGCATCGACCCCGACCGCGGGCTGCTGGCGATGCGCTACTACGTCTGCGTGGCCGACTACCTGCCAGCCATCGAGACATAGCTCAGCTCTGGCGGGTGGCCTCGAGGTTTCGCTCGAGGCCGTCGAGCAGCAGCTCGAGCCCGAACTCGAAGTCCTCCACCCGGCCGGACTGCATCACGTGGGTGATGATCTCGACGACGTGCGGGAACTCCTCCGCCGAGAGCTGACCGAGCACCTCGGCCGACACCCGTGGTGCCTCCTCGGCCTCGAACGGCAAGCCGAGCTCCTGCAGCGTGAACCCGTAGATGTGGCTGTCCAGCGCGTGCCAGGCGTCCAGCGCGCCCTCGATCGAGAAGCCACCCTCGCGCAGCCGGCCCAGGGTCGCGTCCAGGTAGCGCGTCATGCCGATGCCGATGTTGAAGCGCGACATGATCTGCAGCGCCGCCCACGGGTGGGCGAGCAGCACCTCGTGCGCCGAGATCGCCCGCCGCCGCATTGCTTCCCGCCAGGGAGTCCCGCTCGGCGGGATCTCGATGTCGCCCAGCACCAGGTCGACGATGCCGTCCAGCAGGTCGTCCTTGTTGGCGACGTGGTTGTAGAGCGACATCGCCTCGACGCCCAGCTCCTGGCCGAGCCGGCGCATCGTGAGCGTCTCGAGGCCGGTCTCGTCCGCGAGGCCGATCGCCGCGCGCAGCACCCGGTCCCGGGTCAGCGGGGCTCGGCGCTGCGGCTGGGCTGGGGGTCGGGTGGCCACCGGCCGGGCTCCGTTCGCTCTGGGTGCTGCGGGCACCGTCGTACCTCTTGACGAACTTACAGTGTACGTCTACCTTACGTCGTAAGCATACAACGTAAGTCCAAGCCGAGGAGATCGCGATGTTGGTACGTCTCGCTGACTGGTGCTACCGCAACCGGCGTCTGGTCGTGGTTGCCTGGATCGCGGCCCTGGTGGGGTCGTTCGCACTGGCCACGGCGTGGGGCGGGGAGTTCCGGCAGGACTACCTGCAGCCGGGATCCGAGTCGCAGGCGGCTTCGGACACGCTGACCCGGCAGTTCCCCGCAGCGTGCCGGGCGACACCATCCAGATCGTGCTCCACTCCGAGGCCGGCGTGGCCTCGCCCGAGATGCGGGCGCGAGCCGAGCGGATCATCGCCGACGTCGCGCACAACGGGAGCGTCGTGAGCGTGACCAGCCCGTTCTCGGCCGCGGGCTCCGGCCAGATCTCCCCGGACGGCATGACCGCGTACGCCGACGTGGCGCTGGCCAAGAGCGTCAACGAGTTCAGCGTCGAGGAGGCGAAGGCCCTGGTCGACCCCGCCCTCGACGCTGGCGACAAGGCCCTCGAGGTCGAGGTCGGCGGCCCGGTCGCAGCGTTGGCGCAGACCGCTCCGGTCGGCTCTGAAGGCATCGGCCTCATCGCGGCGGCCATCATCCTGCTCGTCACGTTCGGGTCGGCGGTCGCGATGGGCCTGCCGCTGCTCACCGCGCTGTTCGGGCTCGGCATCGCGATGGCGCTCGGCGAGGTCCTGCGCCGGGTGGTGGACGTCCCGGACTGGGCCCCAGCCACCGCGGCGATGGTCGGCATCGGTGTCGGCATCGACTACGCGCTGCTCATCGTGACCCGGTTCCGCAGCGGACTGGCCGAGGGACAGGAACCGCGACGGGCGACGATGAGCGCGATCGCGACGGCCGGGCGGGCGGTGCTATTCGCCGGCCTCACCGTGGTCGTGTCGATGCTCGGCATCCTGCTGATGGGCCAGCCGGCGATGACCGGGTTCGCCGTCACGGTCGTCCTCACGGTGCTGGTCATCATGACGGCCACGGTGACGCTGCTGCCGGCCATCCTCGGTTTCGCCGGACGCAACATCGAGCGACTGCACGTGCCGTTCGTGACCAAGGACGTGCGGGCCTACAACGCGTCGCGCTGGTACCGCTGGAGCCGATTCATCCAGCACCGGCCATGGCTGGCCGCCATCGGCGGGCTCGTCGTCCTGCTGGCTCTGGCCGCACCCGTCCTGGGGATCCGGTTCGGCTTCCCGGACGCCAAGAGCGACCCCGCGGGCACGTCGACCCGCCAGGCGTACGACCTGCTGTCAGACGGGTTCGGTCCCGGCTTCTCCGCACCGATGTTGCTCACCGTCCAGGGACGCACCGGCAGCGACCTGCTCCGGGGCGCTGACGGGGTCGCCGACAAGCTTGCGTGCCGTCGACGGCGTCGCCTTCGTCTCCCCCGCCGTCATGAACCCGGCGGGTGACACCGCGGTGCTCTCGCTGGTGCCCACGACGTCTCCCCAGGACGAGGCCACCGAGCAGCTGCTCGACACGCTGCGCGACCGGAGCATCCCGGCCGCTGTGTCGGGCACCGGGCTCACGATCGACGTCGGCGGCCTGGTGGCCGCCAACGTCGACACGACCCGCGGCGTCGCAGCACGGTTCCCCGTCTTCATCGGCGGCGTGCTGCTGGTGTCGTTCGTGCTGCTGATGATGGTCTTCCGGTCGGTGGTGGTGCCGCTGAAGGCGGTCGTCATGAACCTGCTGGCGAGCGCGGCGGCGTTCGGCGTGTTGGCGCTGGCCGTCAGCGGTGGCCCGCTGGGTGACCTGGTCGGCATCCCGGAGGCGACTCCGGTTCCGATGGCGCTGCCCATCGGCATCTTCGCGATCCTGTTCGGGCTCTCGATGGACTACGAGGTCTTCCTCCTGTCCCGGATCAAGGAGGAGTACGACCGGACGGGTGACAACGCCCTCGCCGTGGCCGACGGTCTGGCCAAGTCGGCCCGGGTCATCACGGCCGGCGCGGCTGTGATGGTCACCGTGTTCGCCTCGTTCGTCCTCGGCGACGCGGTGCTGGGCAAGATGTTCGGCATCGGGCTGGCGGCCGCCATCCTCATCGACGCCACCCTGGTGCGCATGGTCCTCGTGCCGGCCACGATGGAGCTGCTCGGCGACCGCAACTGGTGGCTGCCCGGCTGGCTCGACCGGCTGCTTCCCAACATCACCGTCGAGGGTCACGTGGTCACCGACGACGGGATCGAGCTGCCCGGCACCATCGTCGACCAGCGCACCCCCGAGGACGTGCGCACCACCGTCCACGTCTAGGCCTGCAGCAGTCGACAGCCCCAGCCCACGTCGGGCTGGGGCTGTCGGCGAGTGTCACTGAGAGGGCGCCGGCGTCGCCTGCGCTGCGTTGGCGGTCGTGGCAGCGGTGCCGCCGAGGTAGAGGCTGGCGATCTCGGGGTGGTTCATCACCTCGGTGGCCGAACCGGTGAGGCGGACCTTGCCGCCCTCCATCACCACGCCGTGGGTCGCCAGCCCGAGCCCGAGCCGCACGTTCTGCTCGACCAGCAGCACGGTGACGCCTTCGTCGTGCAGGCGGTGGATGAGCTCGGCCACCGCGGCGAGCGACTTCGGGTCGAGACCCAGTGACGGCTCGTCGAGCAGCAGCACCTTCGGGTCGAGCATCAGGCAGCGGGCGATCTCGACCATCCGGCGCTGACCGCCGGAGAGGTTGCCGCCGTGCTGGGTCGGCCCGATCGGCCACCAGCGGCACCAGCTGCTCGACCTGCCCGAGCCGAGACGCCAGCAGCTTCTTGTTACGGCGGATCAGGAAGCCGCCCATCAGCACGTTCTCGCGCACGCTCATGTGCGGGAACAGCGCCTGCGACTGCGGCACCTGCGTGACGCCCGCGCGCAGGATCGCCGCGGCCGACTGGCCGGAGAGCTTGCGTCGCCCATCATCACGGTGCCCTCGGACGGCGTGAGCAGCCCGAGACGACCCGCAGGACGGTCGACTTGCCGGCGCCGTTCGGCCCGACGACGCAGGTGATGGTGCCGCCGTCGCACCGGAGATCGACACCCTGGAGCACCGCGCCGCCGCCGTAGCCGGCGACGACCCCTGTCAGCTGCAGCACGTCAGCGCACCCCCTGCGGCTGGTCGGGAGCCGCAGTGTCGCCGGTGACACGCGGGCGGACGCCACTCGTCGCCGAGGTAGGCGTCGAGGACGACCGGGTCCTCGCGAATCGTCTGCGGTGGCCCCTCGGCGATCGCCCTGCCGCGACTGAACACCACGACGGGGTCGCACAGCTCGAGCACCATCGGGATGTTGTGCTCGACCACCAGGAACGTCACGCCCTGCCGGTTGAGGTCGCGCACGATCTCGACGATCCGGCCGACCAGCGAGGGTTGACGCCGCCGGCCGGCTCGTCGAGCAGCACCAGCCGCGGCTCGAGCATCAGCACCTGGGCCAGCTCGACCAGCTTCTGCTGGCCGTACGACAGTGCTCCCGCCGGCTGGCCGGCGAACCTCTCCATGCCCACGAACGCGAGCAGCTCGCGGGCCCGGTCGGCCTCGTGCCCGGCGACCGAAGCTTTGAGCATCGTCGACCACTTCGCGTCCGGCAGCGGGGCGACCAGGTTCTCCAGCACCGTCATGCTCGTGAACAGCCGCGTGGTCTGGAAGGTCCGGGCCAGCCCGAGGTGGCCACGCTGCCACGGCTTCATCCTGTCGATCCGGGTGCCGTCGAGCCACACCTCACCCTTGTCGGCACTGCATCGCGCCGGTGACCAGGTTGAACAGCGTCGTCTTGCCCGAGCCGTTTGGCCCGATCAGTGCGGTGATGCTGCCCTGCCGGACGACGAGGTCAGCGCCGTCGACCGCGACCAGCCCGCCGAACGCCTTCGACGCGCCCTTGACCTCGAGCAGCGGCGTGCCCGCTGCAACGGCGCCCGTCAGCGCCTCCACGCTGTCGGCCACCACAGCCGCCGCGAGCTCGCGGTCGCGCACCTGCATCGTCCCGGCGCCGAGCGCACCCGCCTGGTCGGTGTACTCGGTCTCCACCGGTCGGTGCCGCCGCCACGACCTCGACGAGCTCGGCAGCAGCCCGTCGGGCAGGAACAGCACGATCAGCATCAGGGCCAGGCCGAATATGAGCACCCGGCTGCTGCTCCCGCCGTACACGGTGGCGGCTCTCCGACCCGATCCCGACGATGAACGCGCCGACCACCGGTCCGTAGAGCGTCCCGCGGCCGCCGGCCAGTGCCGACAGCACGATCGTCACGCTGCCCAGGATCGAGAACGACCCGACCGGGTTGAGGAACGTCAGGAAGTACGCGTAGACCCCGCCGGCGACACCGATGAAGAACGCCGACGCGGCGTACGCCGTCACCTTGTAGCGGGTCGTGTTGACGCCGATGGCCGCGGCCTTGCCCTCGTCCTCGCGGATCGCGACCAGCCCGGTGCCGAACTTCGTGCGCCGGATCAACGCGCTGAACAGCACCGTCAGCGCCAGCAGCACCAGCATGATCAGGTAGAAGGGGATGTTCTGGATGTCACGCGACCAGACGGCAGCTCGAGGGTGATGCCGTCGGAGCCGTTGGTCAGGCTGCGCCAGTTGGTGGCGACGATCTGCGCCGACAGCAGCAAGGCGATGGTGATGATGACGAACGCGTGCCCGCGGGTGCGCAGCACGACCAGACCGATCAGCGTCGCCAGCACGACCGCGACGACACCGCCGATCGGCGCGAGCCAGAGCGGGTTGACGCCGGTGTGCAGCGCGATGATCAGCCGCCGTGTAGGAGCCGATGCCGAGGAACGCCGAGTGGCCCAGCGACACGTAACCGGCGTAGCCGCTGATGATGTTCCAGCTGACCGCCTGCACGCCGAGCATGAACGTCGTGAACAGCACCGTCTGGTAGTACGTGTCGCGGGGCTGCACGGCCGGGTAGAGAGCCAGCACCAGCAGCGCCAGCAGCGCGACCAGGTGCGACTTCGGCAGCCGCCTCACCCGCGACGTCCTCGGCGAGCGGGCTCCGTGCATGCTCAGACCGCCACGTCCTCGCGCAGCCGGGTGCCGAACAGGCCCTGCGGCCGGAACAGCAGCACGGCCAGGATCACGATGTAGAAGACGAGCGTCGCCCACCGCAGCGAGCCGTAGGTCGCGGTCAGCGTCTCGGCCAGGCCGAGCACCAGCGCGCCGACCAGCGCACCGGGCAGCGAGCCCATGCCGCCGAGCACGATGATGCCGAGCAGCCGCGAGATCCAGTCGTAGTGCGACGCCGGGAAGAACGGGTAGAGCACCGACAGGATCGAGCCGCCGACGCCGGCCGTCGACGCACCCAGCGCGAAGGCCAGCGCGGCCGTCGAGGTGGCGCCGACCCCGACGAGCGCGGCGCCGGACGGGTTCTGCGACGACGGCCCGGATCGCGCGGCCCGTCCAGGTGCGGGTCAGCACGACGTACAGCGACGGCCAGCACGACCACGGCGGCGAGGAAGCCGAAGACCTGGGCCTTCGGCAGGGCGATCGACCCGACCCGGAACGACTCCTCGAAGTAGCGACGGCGTCGCCGACTTGAACTTGTTGCCGGCCGTGATGTTGAGGATGCCCTCGATGGTCAGCGCCAGCCCGAAGGTCAGCAGCACCGACATCGACGGTGACGCGCCCCGGATCCGCACGATCACCGTGCGGTAGAGCACCCAGCCGAAGCCGAACATCATCGGCGTCGTGATCACCGACGCGAGGATCGGGTCGATGCCGGTGTGCTTCCAGAGCCACCAGGTGACCATCGCCACGAAGATGAGGAACGCGCCCTGGGCGACGTTGATGATGTTCATGACGCCGAACACGAGCGTCAGGCCGGACGCCATCAGCGCGTAGACGCCGCCGATCAGCAGCCCGAGGATCACCGCCTGCAGGAGCTCGGTCATGCGGCATCTCCTCGGGCCTGGCTCCGGTCTCGGTGCGGGTGCTCGGTGCCAGGGCCCGGTCTAGCAGATCGGTGGAACCGGTGGGAGCGAGCGCTCGGAGGGACGGTGCGCCACCCGCCAGCCTCCGGTCAGGTCAGGCGGCATCAGCATGA
Source organism: uncultured Actinomycetota bacterium (assembly GCA_963728425.1). Lineage (GTDB taxonomy): Bacteria > Actinomycetota > Actinomycetes > JACCUZ01 > JACCUZ01 > JAVEDA01. The sequence continues at coordinate 36,670 of CAVSKC010000013.1, read as the reverse complement.
CCACGGCGGCTTCGGGTAGACGATCGTGTCGCTGGTCGCCGCGTCCGCCGGGCCGACGACCTGGACCTTGCCGGACTGCCACTGGGCCAGGATGAAGTCGCCCTGCGGCTCGCCCTTGTCGTTCCAGGACAGCGGGCCGAGGATCGTCTCCACCTCGTTGCTCGTGCAGCCAGTCCCTGATCTTGTCCTGGTCGAAGCCCTTGGTCCTCCTCGGCCGCCTTCTGCAGCACCTGGGCGGCGGCGAACGCGTCGGCCGCGTCCTCGGCCGGCAGCGCACCGTCGTACGCCTTGCCGTAGGCCGCGACGAACTCCGGGTTCAGCGGCGTCGTGGCCTGCTCGTTCCAGCTGACCGTGTAGAAGACGCCCTCGGTGTTGGCCTCGCCGACACCGTCGCTGTACTGGCCGGCGTTGCTCGGCGCCGACGTCTGGAACAGCGCCTTGGGGGTGTAGCCGAGCTGCTTGAGCGACCGGACCAGGCCGACGCCGTCCTCGAACACCGCGCCCTGGGCGATCAGGTCGGGCTTCTTGTTCTTCAAGGTGTTGGCGATGGTCTGGAAGTTGGTCGTGTCGGCCGGGTAGACCGAGGAGTAGACCGTCTTCACGCCGAGCGCCTCGAGCTGCTGTCTGCATCGACTCGATGACCGGGCGGGTGAACGGGTCGTCCTGGGTCGGGTAGGCCGCCGTCGCCGGCCGCTGGTCCTCGGGCAGCGACTTGATGTAGTCGACGAACACGTCGGCCTGGTGCGGCGCGGTCGCCGGCTGGGCGAAGAACAGGTACTTGAAGCCGCGGGTGAACATGTCCGGCGCGCCACCGGCCGGCTCGACGAAGACGTAGCCGTTCTTCTCGGCCACGGCGGACGCCGGGAAGTTGAGCAGCGAGGAGAACGTGCCCAGCACCAGGTCGACCTTGTCCTGGGTGATCAGCTTCGTGTAGTCGGACACCACGGTGTCCTGGTTGGACGCGTCGTCGACGATCTTGAGCTTGACCTGGCGGCCGAGCACCCCGCCGTCGGCGTTCACCATGTCGGCCCACACCTGGTAGCCGCGCTTGGCCTCGCCGCCCGGCTGGGAGAAGTCACCGGTCAGCGGCAGCGAGATGCCGATCGTGAGCGGTCCCTCGTCCGCGCCGCCACCGCTGCCGCCTCCGCCCGGGGCGCTGCTGCCGCCGCAGGCGGCCAGCACCAGGGCGGCCGCGCGGCCGCGGCGGCACGCCAGGCGGCCAGCGACGGCCGGCCCGACGCGATCGGGGTGCGGATGAGACGACTCGGTCATGCGCCCTCCTGGGGTGGCACCGGTGGCACCGGGGTCCGCAATCGATTGCGATAGGGGCATCTTGGAGAGCGCGCGCGGGGACTGTCAAGGGTTAACCGGGCCGTTACCGGTGCGCTGACGGCAATCGATTGTGAGTAGTGTGCACCGGCATGAGCGCGGTCGCCGACGCCCCTGGTGGTGGGCACCTTCTCGCCCGCGGTGCTGCTCCGGGCCGCCCGCCGCACCGGGGCGCTGGAGCGGCACGGGCTGCCGTCGAGGAGCGCCCGGTGCCCTCGTCACCGGCCCAGTTCGCGGGCCCGGCGGACGGGTCGCCTCGATGCCGCCCTGACCAGCCCCGACAACGTGGTCGCCTACCGGTTCCTGCCCGGCAACCCGCTCGGCTAGCACCCGCGACGTGCGGATCGTCGCGGCCGTCGACCGCGGCCTCGGCCTCGCGCTGTACGCCGGTCGCGGGCACCGCCGTGGGCTGACGGGTCGGGCATCGCTGCGCTGCGCGGCCGGGTGGTCGGCGTCGACGTCGCGGCGTCCGGCTTCGCGTTCGCGCTGTTCGAGATCCTCGCGCCGGGCCGGGCTGCGCCGCGACGACTACGAGCTGGCCGAGCTCGGCTCGACGCCGAAGCGGCTCGACGCGCTGCTCGAGGGCCGGTGCGCCGCGACCATGCTCAACGCCGGCAACGACCTCAAGGCGGACGACGCCGGGCTCGTGCGGCTGGCCGACGTCACCGTCGGTCGCCGCCCCGTACCTCGGCACGGTGCTCGCCGTGCAGGGCGAGCCGACGCCGGCGCGCGGTCGCTGGCCGCGGCGCTGCGTCGAGACTGCCGGGGCGGTGCGGTCTGGACGCGTCGGCCCGCGCGAGCCGCGTCGCCGAGGCCGGCGGCGACCGGCCTCGCCGCCGCATCTCGCCGCAGCGCTACGTCGAGCGGCTGCTCGACCCGGACCACGGGCTGGTCGAGGGCGGCACCGTCGACGCGGCGTCGCTCGCGTCGGTGGTCGAGCTGCGGCGACGGCACCTGCCCCGCAGCGGCTGCCCTGCTCGACGAGCGCGGACGACCCGGCGGCCGGCCTGGTCGACGACGGCTCCTCGCGCGAAGGGGTGAGCACTACGCTGCCGCCCGTGCGACCGCCGACGCTTGCGCGACGTCGCCCGCGAGGCCGGCGTGCACCCTGCGACCGCCTCCCGCGCGCTGAACCCGGCGACCCGGCCGCTGGTCAACGGCGAGACCGTCGACGCGGGTGCAGCAGGTCGCCGAGGCGCTGGGCTACCGGCCCAACCCGATCGCGCGCATCCTGAAGACGTCGCGCTCGGCGACGGTCGGACTGGTCATCCCGGACCTCACCAACCCGCTGTTCCCGCCGATCGTGCGCGGCATCGAGGACGTGCTCGCGCCGGCGCACTACAACGCCTGGCTGGTCAACACCGACAACGACGCCGAGCGCGAGGAGTCGCTCGGTCGACTCGCTGCGGTCACGCCAGGTCGAGGGCCTCATCGTCGCGACCGCGCGGCTGCAGCACCCGCTGCTCGATCGGCTGCAGGCCGAGGGCGTGCGGATGGTGCTCATCAACCGGCGTACGGCCGCGGTCTCGATCCCGTCGGTCACCGCCGACGACGCGAACGGCGATCGACACCGCGGTCGAGCACCTGGCCGCGCTCGGCCACCGCCGGATCGCGCACCTCGCCGGCCCGCAGGACACGTCGACCGGGCTGGTGCGCCGGCGCGGCGTTCGTCGCAGGCGCTGCGCGAGCACGGCCTGGACGACGACCCGACGCTGGTCGCGGACTGCGCGTCCTGGACCGAGGCCGAGGGCGCGCGGGCGCTGCGCGAGCTGCTCGACGCCGGCGTGCGAGTTCACCGCCGTGATCGCCGGCAACGACCTGCTCGCGCTCGGCTGCTACGACGTCTTCCGCGAGCGCGGCATCGCGCTGCCCCGACGAGACCTGTCCGTCGTGGGCTTCAACGACATGCCGTACCTCGACAAGCTGCGGCCGCCGCTGACCAGCGTGCGGGTGCCGCACTACGAGGTCGGCGCCGAGGCGGCGCGGATGCTGCTCGACGGCCTGCAGGACCCGGCCCGGCACCCGCGCTCGGTGCTGCTGCCGCTGGCCCTGGTGGAGCGGGCCTCGACCGCACCGCCGGCTCAGAGGGTGTAGCGACGGCCCACCGGGTTGCCGGCGAGGTCGGTCACGCCGAGCGAGTGCTCCGGGTTGAGGACTACGAACAGCTGGCCGGTGGTCGGTGCCGCCGGGGTGAACGCGGCCCGGCGTACGGTCCCGGTGGCGCAGTTGGTCGTCGCGCCGGTGGCGTCGGTGCAGGCCCATGCACCCGCCACCGGCGCGCCGCCGTCGGCCGCGATCACCGGCGCGCTGGTCGGAGTGATGCCGGTGACGTCCTCGTCGAAGTTGAGCACCGGCGTGCCGCTCGCGGTGCTGGTGCGTACGACGGTCGGCGCCAGGTTGTCGTTGGCCGCCACCTCGAGGGTGGGCAGCCCGGCCCGGGACTGCCGGCTGCGCATGGACCGGTCGGTGACCTGGAGCTCGGCGCGCCAGCTGCCGGCGATGGCGCAGCTGGAGATGGCCGCCACCGCCGACCAGACGCCGTCGCGGCGGCTGCCCGAGACCCGGTGCAAGGCCACCTCTCGGCCGGCGTCGGATCGATCCGGGTCGATGAGCAGGACGCGCACCCCGCGCACGCCGGACCCGGCATCGCGGGCGCGCACCCGCAGGGTCACGACCTGCGGCTGGCTGCGGACGTCGACGGTGGTGGGCGTGACGGTGAGCGTTCCCCGCGGAGCGGCGCCGTCGGACCGGCTGCGGACCGCGATGGTCCGGTCGGCGTGCCGCAAGGCGCCGAGCGCAGCCCAGCCATAGGTGCGGACGTTGACGACACCGTCGACCACGCCGACCTGCAGCCGCCAGGTGGTGTCGCCGAGCCAACGCGGGACGGTAAGGGTGCCGCGCCATCGGCCGTCGGCAGTCGTGCCCGAGACGCGCTGCAGCAGGACCGTGGTCGAGCGCCGATCGTTGCCGGCCGTGACGAGGACGCGCTTGACGCCGGCCCGTCCGTCGGTGGCGCGTGCCGACACGGTCAGGTGGGCGGCCTTGGTCCGGGTGTCGACCATGGTCCGGCCGAGGCGGAGAGTCATCAGACGCGGTGCGGCGGCGTCGGCGACCGAGGTCACCGTGACGGCCGCCGACGGGAGCGCCACGTCGGTGCCGGCACCCGCGAGCGCCACGTTGCCCGCCAGGTCGTGCACCGCCAGGTGCGCCGTGTAGGTGCCCGGCACGCTGCCCCGCGGAACGGCCAGCCGGGCGGTCCAGGTGTCGCCGGCACCGTGCTGCATCCGCACCGGGTTCTCCGGCGCGACCTTGCCCTGCGGCCCCCACAGCTGAGCGAGCACCCGTCCGACGCCGGCTGCCGGGCCGGGCCCGCCGCTGTCCGTGACGGTGACCGTCAGGGCCACGACAGCGGTACGTCGGGTGGTGTCGACCGCCGTCGGCGCGGTGGTCGCCGAGCCGACGACGGGGTCACCGTTGTCGGACGGCACGCAGCCGGACAGTGCGGTCGCAGCCGGGGCCGCGTTGACCGGCGTACCGGGGAGAAAGGCCAGCGGGACGACGACCGCCGCCGCGACGACGCACCCGGACCACCGCACGTGCCCACTCCCGCAATTGATTGCCGATGACTCGTCGACCCTAGGGCGGCGACGGGTGCGACGCGAGGAAGCGCGCGACAGGACTCGGTAACGGGCCGGAACCTGGTACAACAGGCGCCATGGCCGAGCCGGAGATCTTGGGGTTGTCGCTGTTCGCCGGGATCACCGAGGAGTCGGCCGCGACCGTCGCCGCCGGTGGCGTGACGGACGTGCCGGCCGGCCAGGTGCTGGCGCAGGCGGGCGACCAGGGGTTCGGCATGTTCGTCGTGCTCGACGGCTCGGTGGTCGTCGAGCGCGGCGACCTGCACATCGAGATGGGGCGCGACGGGTTCTTCGGTGAGCTCGCGCTGCTCGTCCCCGACTCGCCCCGCATCGCCCGGGTGCGCGCCAAGACCGACGCGCGGGTCCTCGCCGTCCCGCGGCAGACCTTCGACCTGCTCCTCGAGACCGAGCCCTCGTTTGCGCGGGCACTACTCCGGGAGCTGGCTGCTCGGCTGGTGCAGGCGCGCACCGGGCACTGAATCCGGGCTCCGGCTGGTCGCCGGTGACCATGATCGTGCCCCCGCCCCACAGTGGGGCCCGGACGGTCCCACGCTGAGCGCCCGCTCGCCGGTGAGGCCCCGGTACGACGGGTGCACTGTGGGGCCTGGGAACGATCTTGAGGTGGCCGGTGCGACCGGCGAGCGTTGGGCAGGGCCGCGGGGTCCCCGCGCGTGCCGTCAGCATCGCGGTCGACGCACCGAGGTACGTGGACCTGGTGTCCCTCTGCCCGGGGCGCTGGTTCGGCGGGCACTCTGCTGTTCCGGGCCCTGGCCTGTGGTAGCCCTCGTGCGCGAGCTGCTCAGGGGAACTGACATGGCTGCGGCCGGGTGCCAGGCGTCGTGCACTGGCACCCGGCCGCTTCCCCACCCCTGGTCAGGCGGTCGCCGCGCCGACCGGCCCGTGGTGCCGGAACCGGTACACGGTGAACCCGGCCGCACCGGCGATCAGGGTGCCGCCGAGCAGTGCCAGGACCGTCACCGGCACCGACGACGGGTCCGACGGGTTCGACGTGTTGCCGGCCGGCTGGGTGGCCGACTGCGGGTCATGGATCGCCCGCTCCATCTGCTCGACCTTCGACCGGGTCTGGGCCGACAGACCTCCGGTGGCGCCGGCGTTCCCCACCTGCGTCTTGATCTGCGAGGTCGCTGAGACCGCGCCGGCGGCCTCGGGCGGAACCCCGGCGAAGGCCGGGCCGGCGACGAGGACAGCCGCACCGGCCAGGACGACCGTGGTGGCTGCCCGGCGGGCCGTGAGTGTTCGTGGTGGTGTTCATGACGGCTCCGATCGGGGTGGTGACCCCGCCTGTCGAGGTCTGGTCCCACCCTCGGCTCGGCGCCCCGGCCCCACATCCGGCGATCGAGCAGCATCGGACGCCGTAGTCCTTAGGCCGGGCGGCCAACTCCCTTAGGGACGGCTCGTCCGGGCGGCATCACCGCCGACCTTCGGTAAGCACCTGGTGGCGGAGGCGGAGGGATTTGAACCCTCGATGGGGTTGAAGCCCCAAACCGCATTAGCAGTGCGGCGCCATAGACCGGACTAGGCGACGCCTCCCCGCAGCCGGCCGGAACCGGCTGCGGGAGCAGGTTACCCGTCGCCGCCGGAGCCCGGCAAAGCACTGGGCCCTACCGAGGCGAACCTCTGCCTACCGCGACGAATTCACCTCGGTCGAGCCGTAATGATCACGGATCCGTGATCATTTCGAGCTGAGGGTCTGGACGTCGAGGGCGCCGTCGGCGTACCGGCGGCGGATGACCTTCTTGTCGAACTTGCCGACACTCGGTCTTGGGCACCTCGTCGACGAAGGCCCAGCGCTCCGGCAGCTGCCAGTGCGCGACCCGCTCGGCCAGGAACGCGCGCAGCTCGTCGGCGCCGACCTCGACGCCCTCGCGCACCACGACGGTCGCCAGCGGCCGCTCGCCCCACTTCTCGTCCGGGCACGCCGACCACCGAGGCCTCGGCCACGGCCGGGTGCGCCATCAGCGCGTTCTCCAGCTCGACCGAGGAGATCCACTCGCCGCCGGACTTGATGACGTCCTTGGACCGGTCGGTCAGGGTGAGGAAGCCGTCCGGCGTGATGCTGCCGACGTCGCCGGTGCGCAGCCAGCCGTCGTCGAACTTGTCCGGGTCGTCGTCCCGGAAGTACGACCCGGTGATCCACGGCCCGCGCACCTCCAGCTCGCCGACCGCCGTCGCCGTCCCGCGGGACCACCGAGCCGTCCGGGCCGACGAGCCGCGCCTCCACCGAGGCCGCCAGCCGGCCCTGGGTGACCCGGTAGCGCCACGCGTCCTCGCCCTCGACGCCGCCGGGCTCGCGCGAGATCGATCCCAGCGGCGACGTCTCCGTCATGCCCCAGGCGTGCGTGAGGTGCACGCCGTGCCGCTCCGAGCCCCTCCATCAGCGAGCGGGGGCAGGCCGAGCCGCCGACGACGACGTCGCGCAGCGAGGACATGTCCCGCGGCGTCTGCGTCGAGGTAGGCCAGCAGCGCGGTCCAGATCGTCGGCACACCGCCGGCGAGCGTCGGCTTGGTCGTCTCGATCAGCTCGGCCAGCGGCTCGGGGGTGAGGAACCGGTCCGGCATGACCAGGGAGGCGCCCGACATCATCGCCGCGTACGGCGTGCCCCAGGCCAGCACGTGGAACATCGGCACGATCGAGCAGCACGCGGTCCCGCTGGCCGCATCGCGAACGCCGTCGGCCATGCAGACCTGCATCGAGTGCAGGTAGATCGACCGGTGGCTGTAGACGACGCCCTTGGGGTTGCCGGTGGTGCCGCTCGTGTAGCACATGGCGGCGGCGTCGGTCTCGTCGTCCAGGTCGACCCAGTCGAACTCGTCGGGCTGCCCGCGAGCAGCTCCTCGTACGCGTGCACGGTCGCGAGCGTGCCCTCGAGCACCGACAGGTCGGCCGGGCCGTTGACGACCACGTGCTCGACCGTGCGGCAGCTGGCCGAGCACCTTGGCCAGCAGCGGCAGCACCGAGCCGTCGACGAGCACGACCTTGTCGGCGGCGTGGTCGGCGATGTAGGCGAGCTGGTCGGGGAACAGCCGGATGTTCAGCGGGTGCAGCACCGCACCCATCGCCGGCACCGCGAGGTAGGCCTCGAGGTGCTCCTGGTTGTTCCACATGAAGGTGCCGACCCGGTCGTCGCCGCGCACGCCGAGCTCGCGCAGGGCGTGCGCGAGCTGGGCGGCGCGGCGGCCGACCTCGGCGTACGTCGCCGTGCGGGCGCCGTCGCCGGTCCAGGTGACCACCTCGGACGACCCGTGGACCGTGGTGCCGTAGCGCACCAGCGTGGCGATCGACAGCGGCGTCTCCTGCATGGTGCTGCGCATGGGTGGGCCTCCGTAGTCGGTGCGTCGATCCTCACCCGCGGCGACGGCCGTGGCAAGCGCCGCCGACCCGAGGCGACGTCACCCGAATGGCTCAGGTGCGGACCGCCCGCTGCCGATGCAAGGACGTGACCGTCCCGCCGGCCGGCCGTGTGTCCCGGGCAGACCCGGACCGGCACCCTGCCCCGGACCACGCTGCGCTGGCCCGCATGCGGCGCGTCGTCGAGGCCCAGCGCGACATCGCCACCGCCGCCGCCGTCACCGGCACCGTCTTCCAGGTGCTCGCCGACTCGGTCCTCACCGTCTTCCCCGCCGAGGGCGCGATCGCCTCCGAGCCCGAGGGCGACTTCGTCGTGGCCCGGGCCACCGCCGGCAGCACCGGCCGGCCCCGCGCGGCCACCGCATCCCCCGCCCGGGGACCCTCGGCGGCCGCGCCGCTCGCGACGCTGACGGCCAGCTCTGCCGGGACGCCGACGTCGACCGGCGCACCGACCCGCGGATCAGCGCGAGCACCGGCACCCGGTCCTCGATCATCGTCCCGCTCGTGCACGACGGCGTCGCTGATCGCGCTGATCGCGGCGGTGCTCGTCCCGCGCCGGACGCCTTCGACGAGGACGACCTCGAGCTGCTCGGCATGCTCGCCGAGGTCGCGAGCAGCCGGCTCGCCACGGCGTACGCCGACGCCCTGCGGACCGCAGTGCCTGCGCGGCCGGGTGCCGGTGGCGGGCCGCGCCAGGAGCTGACCGGCCTCGCCTGGTGGGAGCTCGACCTGGTCACCGGCGCGCACCACTGGTCCGAGGAGATGTTCCGGCTGGTCGGCCTCGAGCCGTCCGACGCAGCCGCCCGACGACGACGCCTTCCTCGCCTGCCATCCACCCGGACGACCGCGCGCAGGCCGCGTCGCGCTGCGCACCGCGGGCTTCAGCACCGGCCGGCGCGACGTCTACCGGGTCGTGCACCCCGACGGCCGGGTGCGGCACCTGCAGGCGTGGACCGACGTACAGCTCGACGAGCACGGCCAGGTGGCCAAGGTCACCGGCGCGACCATCGACGTCACCGACCGCGAGGAGGCGCTCGAGACCGTCGCGATCAGCCGGACCCGGCCTCGCCGCCGCGCTCGAGCTCACCGCGACCGCCCTGGGAGAGCGACTCTCGAGACCGGCGTCCTCACCTGGTCCGAGCGCATGTTCGTGCTGTCCGGACGGCCCCTCGTCGCCGGGCAGCCGACGCTCCGACGAGGCCCTCGCCGTGCGTGCACCCGGACGACCGGCGACGGATCCGCGGGCCATGGGCCAGCAGGCCATCGCGACCGGGGTCGGCCGCAGGAGACGGTCTACCGGGTCGTGCAGCCGGACGGGATCCTCCGGCACGTGCGCGCCTGGACCGACGTACGGCGCAACCGGACCGGTGTCGGTCACCCACGTCTGGGGCACCTGCATGGACGTCACCGAGCAGGCGGAGAGCTCCGCGCGGCTGGCCGCCAGCGAGGAGCACTTCCGGGTCGCGTTCGACAACGCGCCGATCGGCATGTCGATGATCAGCCTGGCGCCCGAGGACCAGGGCCAGTACCTGCGCACCAACGCGGCGTTCCAGCAGATGCTCGGCCGCAGCCACGCGGAGCTGCGCGGCGTCCCGCTCGTCGACCTCACCCACGAGGACGACCGGGTCCGGGACGCCGAGCGGTTCACCAGCTGGTGCGCGGCGAGACGTCGTCGCTCGCCTTCGAGAAGCGCTACCTGCACGCCGACGGGCACGTGGTGCACGCCTGGATCACGAGCATGGTGGTGCACGGCGCCGACGGCGAGCGGCTCTACCTCGTCACGCATGCCATCGACATCAGCGACCGGCTGCGCGAGCAGGCCGAGCTGGAGCGGCTGGCGCTGACCGACACCCTCACCGGCCTGGCGAACCGCACGCTGCTCAACGACCGGCTGGACCAGGCGCTCGCCCGGCTGCACCGCACCGGCGGCGCGATGGCGATGCTGCTGCTCGACGTCGACCGGTTCAAGACCGTCAACGACTCGCTCGGCCACCAGGTCGGCGACGCGCTGCTGGTGCAGGTCGCCAGCCGGATCGAGGCGGTCAGCCGCGCCGACACCACGGTCGCCCGGCTCGGCGGCGACGAGTTCGTCGTGCTCGTCGAGGCGCTGCCCTCGGTGGACGCCGTGCACGCCGTCGCCGCGCGGGTGCTGCAGTCGATGCGCCGTCCCGTACGACCTCGGCGCCTCCGCCGAGGCGCAGGTCGCCACGGTGAGCATCGGCGTCTCGGTCGCCACCGACGCGGCCGCGCACGCCCGGCGACCTCTACCGCGAGGCCGACCTGGCGCTCTACCGCGCGAAGGACGCCGGCCGCGACCAGTACGCGCTGTTCGACGACGAGCTGCGGGCCCGCGCCGACCGCCGGCTGGCGGCGGAGACGGATGCTGCGCCAGGCGCTCGCCGACAGCCTGCTGGTCCCGGTCTTCCAGCCGATCATCGACCTCGACGACGGCCGGATCCACGCCGCCGAGGCCCTGGTCCGCATCCAGGACGGCGACAGGCTGATGCTGCCCGCCGAGTTCATCGACGTCGCCGAGGAGACCGGGCTGATCGTCGAGGTCGACGCCTGGATGTTCGAGCGGGTCGCCGCCGAGTGTGCCCGGCTGCTCGACACGGGCGGCCTGCTGCGCCGGCTCACCACGAACGTGTCCGCGCGTTCGCTCGAGGACCCGACGTTCGTCGGCCGGATGCAGCGGGCGCTCACCTGGTTCGGCGTACCCGGGTCGATGATCCGGGTCGAGCTCACCGAGCGCAGCCTGCTGACGACCAGCCCGGTGGTCGAGGACTCGCTCTCCCGGATCCAGGACCTCGGCATCGACATCGGCCTCGACGACTTCGGCACCGGCTACTCGGCGCTGGCGTACCTGCAGCAGTTCCCGCTGCAGTTCCTCAAGATCGACCGGTCGTTCGTCAGCCGGCTCGGCACACCGAGCGGGACGACGCCGTGGTCGAGGCCGTGATCGACCTCGCCCACGCGCACGACCTGGTCGTCGTCGGCGAGGGCGTGGAGACCCACGAGCAGCTCGACGCGCTCCGCCGGATGGGCTGCGACCGCGCGCAGGGCTACCTGATGGGCAAGCCCGATGCGCGCCGACGAGCTGGACGCCCTGCTGCGCAGCGACCTCCGCTGGTAGCCGTGCAGCGGATCGGACGGGCGGCGCGGGTGCGGCGCAGGTCGATGACCTGGGCGGCGGCCGGGTGCTGGCCGCCGACGACGTCGAAGCGCAGCCGGTCCGCGGGCACGCCGATCGTCAGTCAGCCGCGCCACGGTGGCCCGGGTCATGGCCGGCGAGCCGCACACGAACGACGTCGTGGTTGCCCCACGAGCCGGCCGCGCGCGACGGCGTCCGGCAGCAGCCCCTGCTCACCGTTGAACGAGGGGTCGTCGGACACGACGGGCACGACGGTGAGCCAGGGTTCACCGCGGCGAGGCGGTGCAGGGCTCCCATGTCGTAGAGGTCGCCGGCCCGGCGGGCGCCGAAGAACAGCGTCACGTTGCGGGCGGTGTTCCAGCGCGCCATGCCGTCGATCATCGCCTTGACCGGGGCCAGGCCGGTGCCGCCGGCGATGCACAGCATGTCCCGGCCGGACTGCTGGTCGATCCGCATGTCGCCCATCGGCGCGCCGAGTCGCAGCTAGTCGCCCACCTGGGCCCGCCACACCATCGGGCCGCTGACCCAGCCGGTCGAGAGCGCGCGGACGTGGAACTCGAGCAGCCCGTCGGGCGACGGCGCGGTCGCCATCGAGTAGGTCCGCCACGAGCGCGGCCGGTAAGGCGTCTCGATGCTGGCGTACTGGCCCGGCTCGTAGTCGTAAGGCCGGTCGGTGCGCACGACCAGCACCGCCAGGTCGTCGCAGCGGCGCTCGTGCGCGACGATCTCGCCCTTCCACCAGGCAGGCTCGCGGGTGGCGGCCTCGCGTGCGCCGCCCTCGATCATCAGGTCGGCCATCACGCCGTACGCCTTGATCCAGGCCTGCCTCGAGCTCGGGCACCCAGACGTCCTCGTGTGTGCTTGCGAGCGCCGTGATCAGCGCCCGGCCCAGGACCTCGTAGTGCTCGGCGCGCACGCCGTACTTGCGGTGGTCCCGACCGAGCTGCCGTGAGCTCTCGGCACAGCCGCTCCGGTGCGGCCATGTTGCCGACCGCGCCGGTGAGGGCACGGAACAGGCGATCCCGCTGGGTGTCCATCGCGGCCGGGAAGAGCGCCCGCAGCTGGGGGGCCTCGACGAACATCGCGGCGTAGAAATAGCCGATGACCCGGTCGACCGGTCGCCGAGCAGCCGGAGGCTCTCGTCGATCAGCCCGATCTCGTCGTGCGTCCAGGAGTCTCGCGGCACGGCGTGCGGATCCTCGTCGTGCTGCCCCATGACCGTGAGCGTAGCGAGATGGCCGGATGTGTCCCATTCCCGGGCGTGTCACACGACCGGGCCTGCGCTCGGGCCCCGCGGGATGCCGAGATCGACCCATGGAACCCGCACGGCACGCCGCGCCGCCCTCGTCCTGACGCTCGTCGCGAGCGTGGCCGGCACCGGCGCGCTAGGAGGCACCAGGCACCTCCCGGGCACCGCCTGCCCCGTCTTCCCCGCCACCAACTACTGGCACGCCGACGTCAGCGGGCTGCCCGTGCACGCCCGCAGCGCCGCAGTGGCTCGCGCACATGTCGCCGACCGCGACGGCTGCACCCCGACTTCGGCCCGTCGTACGGCGAGCAGCCGGTGCCGTACGGCATCCCGTTCACCGTCGTCGACGGCAGCCACCCCAAGGTCCAGGTGGCCTTCGACTACGCCGACGAGAGCGACCGGGTGCGCTACCCGCTCGGCAGCGACACGAAGATCGAGGGCGGCCGCAGCGCCGACGGCGACCGGCACGCGATCGTGGTCGACAAGAGCACGCTGCCGGCTCTACGAGACGTTCGCGACCTACCAGCGCGGCAGCGGCTGGACCGCGGGCTCCGGCGCGGTCTGGTCGCTGACCAGCAACAAGCTGCGGCCGCAGGGCTGGACGTCGGCCGACGCGGCCGGGCTGCCGATCCTGCCCGGCCTGCTCCGCTACCGCCGAGGTGAAGGCGCGGCCGCGTCGACCACGCCATCCGGTTCACGACCGACGTCACCGACCGGCGGCACGTCTGGCCGGCCCGGCACGACGCCGGATCGGTCAGCGACCCGTCGTACCCGCCGATGGGAGCCCGGTTCCGGCTCAAGGCCGGCTTCCCGATCTCGTCCTACCGGGCCGACACCCAGGTGGTGCTCAAGGCGATGCAGCGCTACGGCCTGGTGCTCGCCGACAACGGCTCGCCCTGGTACTTCCAGGGCACCGCCGACGACCGCTGGCCGAGCGGCCTGCTCGACCAGCTCAAGACGATCCCCGCGTCGGCGTTCGAGGCGGTCGACACCGCGCCGCTGCGGATGCGCGCCGGCAGCGCCAAGGTGCGCGTGCCCTAGCGCTCCTTGGCCGTACGGCGGTCGAGCTGACGGCCGCGGCGGCCCGGCGGGACGGCGTCCACGCTGGCCGCGACGTCGTCGGCGTCGGTCGACCAGTTGCTCACCGACACCCGCAGCACGTCGCGGCCCGGCCCAGCGCGACCCGGACATCCACGCGGTGCCGTCAGCGAGCAGCGCCTCGGTCACCGCGCGGGTGCGCGCGTCGTCAGCCGAACGCCACCGACACCTGGGTGTAGACGACGTCGTTGAGGATCTCGGCGCCGGGGATGGCGGCGATGCCGTCGGCGATGGCCGACGCGTTGGCGGCCAGCCCGTCGACCAGGCCGCGACGCCGGACCGCCCCAGCGACTGTCAGCGCCGCCCACACCGGCACCCCCCGCGCCCGCCGGGACAGCTCCGGCACCCTGTCCAGCGGGTCGCCCTGGTCCGCGGCGTTGATCAGGTAGCTCGCCTGCATCGCCGAACGTCGCCGCGGAGCACCACGGGGTCGCGGACGATCGCGATGCCGCAGTCGAACGGCGTGTTCAGCGTCTTGTGCGCGTCGGTGCCCCACGAGTCCGCCTGGTCCATGCCGTCGACCAGGTGCCGCAGGCGACGGCGTCGGCCGCCGCCCACAGCCCGAAGGCGCCGTCGACGTGCACCCAGGCACCGCGCCTCGTGCGCCACCTCGATGCACTCGGCGAACGGGTCGAAGGCACCCGAGTGCAGGTTGCCGGCCTGCAGCGCGACGATCAGCGGGCCGTCGACCTGCGGCAACCGCCGCGGCGAGCGCCTCGGGACGGATCCGGCCCTGCTCGTCGGCGGCGACCGGGGTCGGCGCGCCGAGCCCGAGGTAGCGCAGCGCCACGTCGATGGTCGCGTGCCGGTCCTCCCCGCCCAGCACGTGCACCTTCGGCCCGCCGGCCAGGCCGTCGCCGTCCAGGTCCCAGCCGGCCTGGGACAGGACGTGTTGCCGCCCGGCGGCCAGGCCGGTGAAGTTGGCCATCGTGCCGCCGGTGACGAAGCCGACGCCGGCCGTGGCCGGCAGGCCGAGCAGGTCGAGCAGCCAGGTCGCGGCGACCTCCTCGATCCCGGTCGTCCCGGGTGTCGGGTAGCGCATGCCGGTGTTCTGGTCCCAGGCGCTGACCATCCAGTCGGCGCCCAGCGCCGCCGGCAGCGTGCCGCCGATCACCCAGCCGAAGAACCGGCCCGACCCCATCGCCATCAGCCCGGGCTCGACGTGCCCTGGCCAGCAGGTCGACCACGTCGGCCGGGTCGGTTGGGCCGTCCGGGAGGTCACCGAGAGCGGCGACGACCTCGTCCGCGCCGACCCTCGGCGGCACGGCCCTGGTCGGCAGCTCGGCCAGCCAGTCCCGGGCGTGCGTCGCCGCCCGGTCGAGGGCCTTGTCGTACTGGTCGGGTCGCGCGCTCATCTCGCCATCGTGCACCAGGCGCGGCGCGGCGGAAGGGCAGTTGCCCACGACAGTTCACCGGTTCGTCACCTCCTGTCCGGTCCGTGTCACCCCGGCCCCCGTTGGGTTCGTGGTGGACCACTCGCAACTTCTCGAGGAGAACACCGGATGACCACCGACATGACCCGCCGGCAGATGCTCGGCCGCACGTCCGCGCTCGGGGCCGGCGTCGTGCTGGCCGGCAGCATCGACGCCATCGCCGGGCCTGGCACCGCCCTCGCGGCCACCACCTCCCCCGACGGCTACGGCGCGCTGGTGCCCGACCCGGCCGGCCTGCTCTCGCTGCCGGCGGGGTTCCACTACAAGGTCGTGGCCCGGGCCGGCCAGACCACCCTCGAGGACGTCGTCGGCCCAGCCGCAGCCGTCACTCCCAGCGACGCCGACGGCACCGCCGCATTCCCCCGGGTCGGCGGGTCGACCCTGGTCAACAACCACGAGATCGGCAGCAACGAGCCGTTCGGCGTCCCGGCCGTCTCGGGCCTGACCTATGACCCCGCGGCTCGCGGGGGCACCACCACGATCGAGGTCGACAAGCAGGGGAACCGGCTCCGTGAGTACGTCAGCGTGGCCGGCACACACAACAACTGCGCCGGCGGCATCACGCCGTGGGGGACCTGGCTGACCTGCGAGGAGACCGAGGACAAGGCTGGCAAGGTCGTCAACGGCGTCCCGCTGACGAAGAACCACGGCTACGTCTTCGAGGTCGACCCGACCTCACAGGCAGGCCAACCTCCAGAAGGCGGCGGTCCCGCTGGCCTTCCTCGGCCGCTACGCCCACGAGGCGGTCGCGGTCGACCCCGAGACGCTCGCGATCTACCTGACCGAGGACGCGGCCAGCCCGCTGGGCCTGTACTTCCGCTGGACCCCTCCGGCCGGCTTCACCGGCGGCAAGGGCTCATTGCTGGCGCTGGCCCAGTCGCCCGGCGGCGCCACGGCCGGGTCGCTGCAGGCGATGAGCGCGTCCCAGGACGGCGTGCACGTCACCGACCTCTCCCAGGCGACGGCGCCCGGCACGACGTACGACGTGACCTGGGTTGACGTCCCCGACAGGGACGGTGCGACGGTGTCCGTGCGCAAGCAGCTCACCGACGCCCAGGTCACCCGCAGCCGCAAGCTCGAGGGCCAGTGGTGGGGCGACGGCGGCGTGTACTTCGTGGCCAGCTTCGCGCGCAGCGACGACGGCAGCGTGCACGAGCACGACGGTCAGGTCTGGTTCCTCGACCCGGCGGCCGACACCATCACGCTGACGACCATCTTCGGCCGCAACCCCGACCCGTCGGTCGAGGGCGGCTACGACGGGCCGGACAACATCACCGTCTCGCCGTACGGCGGCGTGATCCTGGCCGAGGACGGCGAGGGGCTCAGCCACCTGGTTGGTGTGACCGAGACCGGCACCGCCTACGCGTTGGCCCGCAACGAGATCAACGAGAGCGAGTTCACCGGACCGACGTTCTCCGCGGACGGCAAGGTCCTCTTCGCCAACATCCAGGACCCGGGCATCGTGTTCGCGATCACTGGTCCGTGGCGGCGGCAGGGCGCACCGAACTGACCCAGGCCGGGGGGTCGCCGGTTGACCACGTATGGCAGGCGTGTCGGTACTTCCCGAGGCGCCTGCACCTGGCGACGTACCCACTGACCTGCCATACGTGGTCGACGGGCGGTCCGGCGGAGGACCCGCTAGACGCCGAAGTCGTGCCGCAGGGGGTAGCCGGACTTTCCGTCGGTCGCGGTACGGGTGGCGAGCACCTGGTGCAGCTGGATCCCGTTGCGCTCGAAGGCGAGCCGGGAGCCAGCCATGTAGAGACCCCAGACCTTGGCGATCGGCAGCCCCGCCTCGGCGACGCACTCGTCCCAGTGCTCGACCAGGTTCTCGCACCACGCCTTCAGGGTGCGGGCGTAGTGGACCCGGAGGTTCTCCTGGTGCTGGACCTCGAGGCCGGAGTCCTCCATCGCGGTCACGATGGCGCCGGAGCCGGTGAGCTCCCCGTCGGGGAACACGTACCGCCCGATGAAGCCGCGCGGCGGCAACCCGGGGTGCTTGTTGTCCGGTCGGGTGATCCCGTGGTTGAGCAGCCGGCCGCCCGGGCGCAGCCGGGACCGCAGGAACTGGAAGTACGCCGGGTAGTTCCTGACGCCGATGTGCTCGATCAGCCCGATGGAGCTCACCGCGTCGAACTCGCGCTCGCGGACGTCGCGGTAGTCGAGGTGCCGGATCTCGGCCAGGTGGTCCAGCCCCTCGGCCTTGATCTGCTCCTGTCCCCACAGGGCCTGCTCCCGGGACAGCGTCACACCGAGGACCTGCACGCCGTAGTGCTCGGCCGCGTGGCGCACCATGCCGCCCCATCCGCAGCCCACGTCGAGCAGCCGCATCCCCGGCTGGAGGTCGAGCTTGCGCGCGACCAGGTCGAACTTGTGCTCCTGCGCCTGCTCGAGAGTGGCGTCCTCGGTCGGGTAGCAGGCGCAGGTGTAGGTCATCGACGGGCCGAGCACGTGCTCGTAGAACGTGTTCGACACGTCGTAGTGGTAGCTGATGGAGTGCGCGTCGCGCTCCCGCGAGTGCCGCAGGCCGCGGCGGTGCCGGGGCACGACCTCCTGCTCCGGCAGGGGCGGCGGCACGAAGGTCCGGACACCGAGCGTCCGGGCCCACGCAACGGCCTGGTTCATCGGCGGGCGGTTGACCTGGAGGTCGTCGTCGATCGCCTTGAGCATGTCGTAAGGGTCACCGGGGTGCACGCCCTCGATGTCGAGGTCACCCTTGATGTACGCACGGGCCATCCCCAGCGAGCCGGGGGCCGTGGCGAGGTAGGAGACGCCCCGCGGGTTGGTCAGCCGGATGCCGAGCTTGGCGTCCGGATCACCGGCGGTGCTGCCGTCGTACGCCGAGAAGCGCACTGGCGCCTCGGCTCCGAACAGCCCCTCGAACATGTCGCCGAGGGTCACCGCACCAGCACGGGTCCGGGCACTGGTGTCGAGCTTGAACGTCATCGTCTGTGCACCGCCTTCGCATACAGATCGAGCAGCCTTGACTGTGGGTCGTAACGCTTCTTCGCCGCGTGGTAGTCCTCGCCTCCGTAGAGCGCCCAGAACTCGTCCGGCCCGTAGTAGGCGTCGGAGTAGAGGGACTTGTGGCCGCCGTGCTCGGCGACCACCGCCTCGATCTGCCGGTTCACGTCGCCGTCGGCCCGGCCGCCCTCGATCGCGACGGTCGACCAGAAGCCGACGTTGACGTAGGTCTCGTCCTGCCGCAGCGGGTAGAGCGGCCACGGCGTCCCGCCGCCGGCCGCGGAGAACAACGCGGTCGCACCGTCGTGGCGCAGCTGCAGCGGGCACAGCCAGACCGGATCGATCGGCACCTCGCGCAGGAACCACCGCAGGAAGTCCGCGGTGCGGTCCAGCGGGATCTCGACGTCCTGCACCACCCGCTCGCGCGGTGGCAACCCCTTGCGGGCGTCCAGCCGGGCCGCGACGTGGAACCGGTTCTCCAGCCGGATCAGCTTCCAGTAGACGTCCGAGCGCAGCCAGCGCTTGGGCCAGAGCCGGCGGATCCGCGGGTTCTGCGCACCGAAGGCGCGCGAGCACCAGAACCAGTCCGTGTCCCAGCGCCACAGGTAGTCGCGCACGGTCAGGTAGTCGACCGCGCGCTGCTGGATCGACCGGTAGTAGACCTTGTTGCCGGTGTAGTCCGAGGTGAACGGCGCCGCTTCGGCCCAGGACCCGAGGGTGAGGTAGGCCTCGTCGGCGGTGAAGACGGTTCCGTCCAGGAAGTCCACCGGCTCGCCGTCGTAGCTGCGCTCGGCGACGATCGAGCCGACCGCGGCGGTCAACGCGTCGAGGTCGTGGAAGCGCACGTGCCGGAGCCGGACGAACGGGTGCACCGGCTCCAGGTCGATCACCAGCCGAAGCGCGTAGCCGAGGGTGCCGTAGGAGTTGGGGAACGCCCGGAACAGGTCGGCGTCCGGACCCTCGGGGTCGGCGACCACCACCTGCCCGTCGCCGGTCAGCACCTCGAGCTCGCGCACCGACTCGTGCGGCAGACCGTTGCGGAACGACGACGCCTCGATGCCGAGCCCGGTGACGGCGCCACCGATGGTGATCGTCTTCAGCTGCGGGACGACCGCGGGCATCAGCCCGTGCGCGAGGGTCGCGTCGACCAGTTTCTCGTACGTCGTCATGGCCTGGACGTCGGCGGTCCGCGCGACCGGGTCGACCGAGAGGACCGAGTCGAGGCCGGCGACGTCCAGCCCGGGGGCAGCCGTCCGGTCCCGCGGCCGGAACAGGTTGGAGGTGCGCTTCGCGAGCCGCACCGGTGCGCCGGCCGGGATCGCGTCGTACTGCGCGACCAGCCGTTGCCTCGCGATCTCGTGCGCGACCATACCCAAGATCCTAGGCACTCGTTGTTGCGCGCAACGACGAGTCGCCGATGTCTGCTTTCGCCCCCGGCAGCCCTGGCGTCTGGTGTCAGGTGGGCTGCTGGGCGCAGCCGCGGCACCGGGCTGCGCTGTAGGGCCGGTCCACCTCGCGCAGCTGGGCGCGGTCCTTGATCCGCTCGCAGTCCTGCCGCAGGTGGAAGGTGCTGTGCTGGCTGCCTTCGCCGGACCGCGGCAGGACCTCGATCCAGCCCTTGGGCGCCGCGTAGTTCATGCCTGAAGTATGCGCGCCGCTAGTGGGGGATACCGGGCGACTGGCCAACCTGAGCGCCTGGTCGACCCGGTCAGCTGGCCCAGCCGGCATCGACCGCCCGGTGCTTGCCGCGCTCCACCGCGAGCAGGTCCAGCACCTGTTCGGGCGGCATCGGCTTCCCGACGTGGTAGCCCTGGCCCAGGTCGCAGTGCATGTCCTTGAGCCGGGCCAGCTGGGTGGGTCGCTCGATGCCCTCGGCGACCGTGCGCAGACCCAGGTTGTGGGCCAGGTCGATGATGGCCGCCACCAGGAAGCCGCCCTGCTCGCGGCGACCCAGCTCGTCCACGAACTCCTTGTCGATCTTCAGTACGTCGACCGGGAGCTGGCGCAGCCAGCTGAACGACGAGTAGCCGGTGCCGAAGTCGTCGACCGCGAGCCGGACCCCCAGCGCCTTGAGGGCCTGCAGCCGCTCGATGGTCGTCTCGACGTCGGCCATGATCGCGCTCTCGGTGATCTCCAACGCGATCCGGGACGGCTCGATCCCGGTGGCCTCGAGCACCTGCCCGACCTCGTCGCCGAACTCGCCGCGGCGCAGCTGGCGCTGGGACACGTTGATGCTCACCGAGAGCCCGGGGTTGGCGACCGACCACTCGACCACCTGGCGGCAGGCGCGCTCCAGCACCCAGAGCCCCAGCGGCACGACCAGGCCGGTCTCCTCGGCCAGCGGGATGAACGCGTCCGGGTTGACCAGGCCGCGCTGCGGGTGCATCCAGCGGACCAGGGCCTCGACCCCCACGACGCCGCCGGTCGCCATCGAGACGATCGGCTGGTAGTGCAGGGCGAACTCGTCGTTGTCCAGGGCACGCTGCAGGTCGGCTCGCAGGTCGAGGCGGTGCAGCGCGGCCGCGTGCATGTGCGGCTGGTACACGGCGTACCGGCCCTTGCCGTCGGTCTTCACGACGTACATCGCGGCGTCGGCGTTGCGGAGCACCTCCTCGGGGGTGACCTGCCCGTCGCCCGCGAAGGCGAGGCCGATGCTCGCCTGGACGAACATCTCCTTGCCCTCGATGACCAGCGGCTGCCCGAGCACGCTGATGATGCGCTCGACGGCGTGCAGTGCCGACTGCTCGTTGGGCAGGTCGACCAGCACCATCGCGAACTCGTCGCCGCCGAGCCGGGCGGTGGTGTCACCGGGGCGCACCAGGGCGGAGAGCCGCTCGGCGACGGCCCGCAGCATCGAGTCGCCGGCGGCGTGCCCGAGCCCGTCGTTCACCGTCTTGAAGTCGTCCAGGTCGAGGAGCAGGACCGCCAGGGTCGTGGCGTCGCGCTCGCGCCGGGCCAGCGCGTGCGCCACCCGGTCGGTGAACAGGGCCCGGTTCGCCAGCCCGGTGAGCTCGTCGTGGAAGGCCGCGTGGGTCAGCTGCATCTCGAACTGCTTGCGCTCGCCGACGTCGCGGACGGTCACCACGGTGGCGCGGACGTTCGGGTCGGCCCGCAGGTTGTTGACGACCGCCTCGGCGTCCAGCCACCCCCCGGTGAGGCGGCGCAGGCGCAGCTCGAGCCGGCGGCTGACGCCCGGGCTGGCCAGCACGTCGGTCAGGCCGGACTGGACCCGAAGCAGGTCGTCGGGGTGGCACAGGTCCTCGAAGCTGCGCCCGATCAGCGCGCCGGGTGGGTAGCCGAACATCCGCTCCACCGACGGGCTCTGGTAGGTGACCGCGGCGTCCCGGTCCATCAGCAGGATGGCGTCCGAGGAGTTCTGCACCAGGGCGCGGAACCTCGCCTCGCTCTGCCGGACGTGCAGGTCGGCGGCGAGGGTGGCCGACTCCAGGGCCAGCGCGAGCTGCGCAACCAGGGTGAGCAGCGCGTCGGCCCGGCTCGCGTCCAGCGGCCCGGTGGTGACCAGAACGACGAGAGCCAGCAGCTCGTCGTTGACCTGCACGGGGCGCACGTGCAGCCGGCCCTCCATGCCGCGCAGACCGAGGCTGACCAGGGTCTCGTGGTCCAGCGAGCCGACGGGCACGCCGTCGGGGCTGGCCTGGTCGGCGTACGGGAGCAGGGTGGCGGCCAGCGCCCGCCCCCGGATCCGTGCCTGGCGACGGCTGCCGCCGGCCACCAGCTCGACCTCGTCGGCGGAGGTGACGTCGACCAGCCGGCTGGTGACCGCGGTCGGGCCGACCAGCCGTTCGAGCGCCCGCAGTGCCGCCGCGTGGATGCCGGCCCGGTCGCCGGCCGCCACCAGCTCGGCCGCCGCCGTCCGGAGGGTGCGTTCGCGGGCCGCGGTGACCGCCATGTCGCGCACCAGCAGGCCGACCCGGCTGATGACGAGGACCACCAGCACCACCAGGCCGACACTGAGCACGGCGACGTCGTCGTAGTCGCCGCGCGCCGCCTCGAGCCCCATCAGCGTCGGTGGGATGAGGACGACGGCCCCGAGCAGCATCAGGCGGACGCCGGACAGGGCCTCGTGGCTGTCCGGAGCGGCCGTGACCGGGCGCCGTGCGTCAGGGTGCAGGGCCGCGGCCGCAAGCAGCGCGGCGCCCAGCAGCCAGCCGAGGTGCAGCGGGTCGGACAGGTCGGCCCGGTCGCCGACGGGGCGCAGCGCGTAGACGACGTCGGTGGCCAGGATCGCCGCGACCCCGAGGGCCAGCAGGGACGGCACGGCCCGGGTCGGCCCGGGCGCGACCAGCCGGGTCGCCACGGCGAGCAGCGCCACGTCGAGGACCAGGTAGGTGACCGAGGCCGCCCGTGTCGTCCAGGAGCCCTCGTCGATCCAGGGACCGACCAGGAAGACCCAGTAGCCGAGGGCCGCGGTGGTGCCGATGATGGCGGCGTCGACCAGCCCGGCCCGGTCCAGGGCCGGGTCCCCCCGCCGCCGCATGTGGTGCAGGCCGGCGACCAGCAGCGGGTACGCCGCCAGGTAGCCCACGTCCGCAGGCCCGAGGCCCTGCCGGGTCGAGGTCGTCAGAGCCACCAGGTCGCCTATCGCGAAGGCGCCCAGTCCGGCGACGAGCAGCAGCCAGGCGCTGCGTCGGGGCGGCCGGCGGACGACGACCCCGGCGGCTGCCACGGCCACCGCCGCGAGCGACACCAGGACCTCGGCAACCTGCCAGGTCCTGCTCATACGAAGAGATAACCACGCACAGCGGTCACCGCCTAGCACCCGACGGGTGACACTGGGTCACCAATCTCGGACCGGTCAGCGGCGCCGGGATGCGCAGATGATGCAGAGCGTGGCCGAGGGGCGGGCCGCGAGCCGCTCCGGGGCGATGTCCTGGCCGCAGGACTCGCAGACCCCGTAGCTGCCGGACTCGACCCGGGCGAGGGCCGTGTCCAGCGCCTCCACCTGGGTGCGGGTCTCTTCCAGGAGGGCCATCGCCTGGGCCCGCTCGAAGGCGATGGTCGCGCCCTCCGCGTCGTGCTCGTCGTCGGTGGCGCCACCCTTGGCCGACTCGACGATGGTCGCGATGTCGCGCTCCAGGGCGGCGATCCTGGCCGCCGCCGCGACCCGTTCGGCACTCAGCCGGCCGCGGGCGTCGCCGAGTTGATTTCGTGCGGTCTTGGTCTTCGTGCCTGTGGCCCGAGCGGCTGTCATGTCCGCCCAACGAGGACTGCGATGCCGATGTTCCGGTGTTGCGGGGCCATTCCGCCTATTGCAGGTAGCCCTCGACCTCGCCCACCGACCGGGCCTTCGCCTCGTCCGGGTTTTCGCCCGCGTCCCGCCGGGCGTCGCGCTGCCGCAGCAGGTCCCAGCACTGGTCCAGCGACTCCTCGACCTGCCGCAGCGCCGCCCGGTCCTCGGCACTGCCACCGGCGGCCAGTGCGGCTCGCAGCTGGTGCTCCTGCTCGACGAGCTCGGTGATCTGGTGGTGGATGTTCGCGTCGGTCATGCCGACATCCTGGCCGCTGCCCGACGGTTCTGCCAGAGACGGCTAGGGCCGACCGGCACCGGGCGCGGGTGCGGGGAACACCACGACCTGACCCGTGGACCCGGCTGAGGGGTCGCCGCCCCACTGCTGCCCGACGACGTACAGCCGCGGGTCGTCGTCGCCCCGGCTCAGCGCGCACGCGAAGGCGCCCCGATCCAGCGTGACGCTGTCGAGCGCCTCGCCGCCCTCGCGCACCCGGGTGCACGTGCCGGTTGCCACGTCGGCGTACCAAAGGGCGCCGTCGGCATCCAGGCAGATCCCGTCCGGGTGGTGGCCCGGCGTCGCGGCCCAGACCCGTCGCCCGGTGAGGTCGCCGGATGGCTCGATGTCGTACGCCGTCACCTGCTCGCCGTAGGACTCGGCGACCAGCAAGGTGGTGCCGTCGTCGGTGATCGCCATCCCGTTGGGGAAGGCCAGGTCGTCGGCGACCTGGCGCACGGCACCGTCGGGAGCGACGAGCGCGATCAGACCGGGCGCCGGGTCCTCGCCCGGGAATTCGAAGCCGATGCTGTTGACGTAGGCGGTGCCGCGGACGTCGACGACGATGTCGTTCCACGGCTTGTCCGCCAGCGAGACGAGCTCGGCATGCGTCACGAGCGAGCCGTCCGGCTCGCGCCGCAGCAGCCGCCGTTGCGCCGAGTCGACGACCAGCAGCCTGCCGTCAGGCAGGAAGTCGATGCACATCGGGAACGACGGCACCTCGCAGACGACCTCGCGTGACCCGTCGTCGCCGAGGGCGAGGACCTGGTGGGCGCCCCAGTCGGAGAACCAGAGCCGGCCCTCGTACCAGCGCGGTGACTCACCGAACACGATGCCTTCCGCCAAGACCGTCATGTGCAGTAGGACCAGTGTCGGCGACCAAACTCATCGCGACAGTCAGAGCACCTTCGAGAGGAACGCCTTGGTGCGGGCATGCTTCGGGTTGGCCAGCACCTCGCGCGGGTGCCCGGCCTCGACGACGAGTCCGTCGTCCATGAACACCAGGGCATCGCCCACCTCGCGTGCGAAGCCCATCTCGTGGGTGACCACGATCATCGTCATCCCGCTTGCCGCGAGGTCCCGCATGACGTCGAGGACCTCCCCGACCAGTTCGGGGTCGAGGGCCGACGTCGGCTCGTCAAAGAGCATCAGCTTGGGCTCCATCGCCAGCGCGCGGGCAATCGCAACGCGCTGCTGCTGGCCGCCGGAGAGCTGCGCCGGGTAGCTGCCGCTCTTGCCGCCGAGACCGACGCGGTCCAGCAGCTTCTCGGCGCGCTCTCGGACTATTGCTTTCGACTCCCGGCGGACCCGAAGGGGTGCCTCCATGACGTTCTGCAGGGCTGTCATGTGCCCGAACAGGTTGAACCGCTGGAACACCATGCCGATGTCGCGGCGGTGCGCGGCCACCTCCTTCTCACGCAGCTCGTGCAGCTTGTCACCGGCCTGCCGGTAGCCCACCAGCCGGCCGTCGACATAGAGCCGACCGGCATCGACCTTCTCGAGGTGGTTGATGCACCGCAGGAAGGTGGACTTCCCTGATCCCGACGGTCCCACCAGGCAGAACACCTCTTTGGGTGCGACCTCGAGATCGATGCCCTTGAGGACGGCCACGTGGCCGAACGACTTGTGGACGTTCTCCGCCTTCACCATCTGGGTGGTCACCGGGCACCTCCGTGAACGCGGCCTGGTCGGAGATTGGCGACGATCCGCTGTCCCAGGGTGGGGGGCAGGGCACCGGCCGACCCGCGGGCGAACCGGCGCTCCAGGTGGTACTGCCCATAGCTCGCGACCGACGTGAGCACGAGGTACCAGAAGCTCGCCACCATGAGCATCTCGATGGTCGTGAACTCCCGCGCGGCGATGGCGGACGTCCGGGTTAGCAGGTCCCCTGCGCCGACGACGAGCACCAGCGAGGTCGTCTTGAGCATGGTGATGGTCTCGTTGCCCGTCGGCGGGATGATCACCCGCATGGCCTGCGGGAGCACGATCCGGCGCATCGTCTGGCCCTGCGTCATGCCGAGGGCGTGGGACGCCTCGGCCTGTCCCGGGTCGACGGCCAGGATGCCGGCTCGGACCACCTCTGCCATGTAGGCGGCCTCGTTGAGCGCGAGCGCCAGCAGGGCTGCGACGAACGGCTTGATGAGGTCGTTCGTATCCGCCTCGAGCGGCCCGAAGCCGATGGTCGGGAAGAACAGGGCCAGGTTGAACCAGACCAGGAGTTGGACGAGCACGGGTGTGCCCCGGAAGAGCCAGATGTAGAACCAGCTGACCGTGCTGAGCACCTTGTTGCTCGAGAGCCGCATCACGGCAACCACGATCCCGAGCGCGATCCCCAGGACCATGGAGAGCACCGTCAGCTGGATGGTGACCCATAGGCCGCGCAGGACCGACCGCTCGGTGATGTTGTCACCGACCACCGACCACTGCAGGTTGTCGTTTGTCGCCACCGAGAAGACGAGCGCGGCGGCGAGCGCCAGCACGACGACTGCCGAGGCCCACTGGCCCCAGTGTCGGACCGGGATCGCCTTGATCGGCTCGCTGTCCCGCTCCGTCGTGCCGGCGGGCGAGCCGCTGGTGTCGATGTTCGATGACATGGCTGGTCCCGTCAGGAGGTTCCACCGTTGATGGTGGCGTCCTTGTTCGCGCCGCCGCTGAGGTCGTTCTTCGCCAGGATCTCGTCGTACGTCCCGTTGGCGATGAGCTCCTCGAGCGCCGCCTTGAATGCGTCCCGGAGCTGGGTGTCGTCCTTGCTGAAGACGATGCCGACGGGGGTGGGCAGCTGCGGCTCGGAGTTGGCGACCTCGAACTGGTTGCCACCCCCGATGGTGCGCGAGTTGTAGCGACCGACGGCGTCCTGGGTGAACGAGGCGTCGGCCCGGCCGGTCCGGACCTGCAGCAGCGCGTCCTTGTCGTTTGGCAACGCGGTCACCTTGATCTTGTCCGAGGCGCATTGGTCGGTGTTGAACTCGCCGAGCAGCTTCTCCTGGGTCGAGGCGACCAGCACCGAGACGTTCTTCCCGCAGAGATCCTCGATCGCCTTGATGCTCTTCGGGTTTCCCTTCTTCACGACGATGGCCTGGCCGGTCGTGAAGTAGTCGACGAAGTCGTACTTGGCCTGCCGCTCGGTGGTGTCGGTGATGGCGGCCATGACCAGGTCGAACCGGCCCCCGTCGAGGGCCGTGAGCAGCCCGTCGAACGCGGTGTGCGTGATCGTCACGTCGACGCCGAGCACCTGGCCGAGCGCGTTCGCCAGGTCGGGGTCCAGCCCGACGATGGTCTTGTTGTCCTCGGCGAAGGACTCGAACGGCGGGTACAGCGCCTCGGTCCCGATCTTGACCTTGCCTGCGGACTGGATGTCCTCGGGCAGCTGGTCGTGCAGGGAGGCGTTCTGTTTCTGCGTCGGGACGCTGCTCTTCGGGCTGGAGCCAGTCGCGTCGCTGCCCCCGCTGCCGCAGCCTGCCACCAGGAGGGTGGCAGCGAGGACGGCCGGGACGAGCCCCCGCGCTCGGGTGGATCGGGTGCGTCGGCTGGTGGTCATGGTCGGGCTCCTCACGACGGGGGGCCGGGTGTGGCCTGCGTCACGCCAGAATCACCTGAAGTTTTCTTCTTGTCAACCCTTGTTTCCTAAGAGAGATGTGGTGTTTCATAGCGGGGACGGCCTCCTCTTCCGGCGGTCGCGCAGGAGGGGACGGAGCAGGCGATGACTCGTCGACCAGGGCCGCTGCCGGACGGACGGGATCCGGCCGGAGACGGGCACCGGATCGGCTCCCAGCTGAAGGCCGCGCGGCTCGCCGGGCGAAAGACCCTGGCCGAGGTCGCTCTCGAGAGCGGGCTCACCAAGGGCTTCCTCTCCAAGCTGGAGCGTGACCAGGCCGCGGCGTCGGTGGCGTCCCTGATGCGGCTCTGCCAGGCGCTCGGAATCCAGGTCGCCAGCCTGTTCCACTCCTCGCCGGGCGAGGTCGTGCGGCGGGGCCACTATCCCCCGATCAACTTCGGCGGCATCGGCATGTCGGAGTTCCTGCTCACGCCAGAGGGCGAGCGCCGGGTCCAAGCCATCCTCAGCGAGATCGAGCCCGGCGGCGGCAGCGGTGACGAGCTGTACGGCCTGCCGGCCGACGTGGAGTTCGTCTTCGTCGTCGACGGCCGTCTGGAGGTCAAGCTTCGGGACCACACCGTCGTCCTCGAGCGCGGTGACGCGTTCACCTTCCCGCCCCGCAACGAGCACTGCTTCCGCAGCATTGCGGAGGACGCCATCACCCGCGTGCTGTGGGTCTTCGCCCCTGCCCTGCCACCGGGGACCCCCGCCGAGCCAGCCGAGGAGACGACGTGACCGTGAGCCCTGACCGTCCCGCCCCGGTCGGACCCGTGGACGCCTCTGTGGTGCCCCGCTTCGCCGGCTTCGCGACCTTCGCCCGGCTCCCACGCCTCGAGGACGTGGGGTCGTGCGACGTCGCAGTCGTGGGTGTGCCGTTCGATGCCGGCGTCTCCTACCGGCCCGGAGCGCGGTTCGGACCCGCGGCCATCCGCGAGGCGAGCCGCCTCCTCCGCCCCTACCACCCGGGTCTCGACGTCGAGCCGTTCGCGACGCAGCAGGTCGCCGACGCCGGAGACATCACGGCCAACCCCTTCGACATCCTCGAGGCCGTGGCCGCGATCGAGGCTGGCTCCGACCACCTGCTCGGCACCGGTTCAAGGCTGGTCACGTTAGGCGGCGACCACACCATCGCGCTGCCGCTGCTGCGTTCCGTCGTGCGCCGGCACGGCCCAGTAGCACTGCTGCACTTCGACGCGCACCTCGACACCTGGGACACCTACTTCGGAGCGCGCTACACCCACGGGACTCCCTTCCGCCGCGCACATGAGGAAGGGCTGCTCGACATCGAGGCGCTCAGCCACGTCGGGACCCGTGGTCCCCTCTACGGCCCCGGAGACCTGGTCGACGACGCACGGATGGGCTTCGGGATCGTCACGTCGATGGACGTCATGCATCGAGGAGTCGCGGAGGTGGTGGCCGGGCTCAGGGCACGCATCGGCGACCGGCCCCTATACATCTCGATCGACATCGATGTACTGGACCCTGCGCACGCACCGGGCACCGGCACACCGGAGGCCGGGGGGATGACCAGCCGCGAACTGCTCGCGATCCTGCGCGGACTGGCCAGCTGCCAGCTCGTCGGTGCCGACGTGGTCGAGGTCGCCCCGGCGTACGACCACGCCGAGATGACGACGGTCGCCGCCTCGCACGTGGCTTACGAGCTGGTCTCGATGATGGCCGTCACCCCAGGGTCACCGTCGTGAGCAGCGCCGCCTCGCACCGGCGGCGACCTGGTGATCGAGACACTGACCGCCCTCGGTGCGCGCACCGTGTTCGGCGTCCCGGTCAGCATGCGCTCGGGACGTTCTCCGCGCTGGCACGCTCGGACCTCCGGTACGTCGGGTTGCGCACCGAGCTGTCTGCCGGCTTCGCCGCCGACGGCTACGCCCGGACGACCGGGTCGCCGGCGACCTTGCTCGTGTCGACCGGCCCCGGCGCGCTGATCAGCCTTGCCGCGCTGCAGGAGGCGGCCGCGTCGTCGGTGCCGATCGTGACCGTCAGCAGCCAGATCCCGCGGTCCGGCCTCGGCGGGTTGCGCAAGGGCTACCTGCACGAGCTGCGCGACCAACGCGCCAGCGTCCGCGACATCGTGAAGTCCGCCACGGCCGTGACCCAGCCCGGGCAGCTTCCGAGCGCACTGGCCGCCGCGTGGGAGACCGCGCTCACACCGCCGTACGGCCCGACCTGGGTCGAGGTCCCCCAGGACGTGCTCCTCGGCGAAGCCGGCATCCCACCTGTTGCCGATCTGGCCGTGACGCCGCGGGTGCCCGCACCTCGCGCCGAGCTGCTCGACGAGGCGGCCCGGTTGCTCGCCGCTGCCCAACGACCGGTCGTCCTGGCCGGCGGCGGCGTGGTCCGTGCCGGCGCCGAGGCAGCCCTGCTCGAGCTCGCCGAGGCCGTCCGCGCCCCGGTCGCGGTGACCTTCGGAGCGAAGGGCGCATTCCCGTGGGAGCACCCGCTGTCGCTGCAGTCCTGGCTTGAGGACCGGCACACCACGGACCTGCTCGAGGACGCCGACGTCGTTCTCGTTGTCGGCAGCGGCCTCGGAGAGCTGTCCAGCAACTATCACACGTTCCGCCCGCGCGGCAGGCTCGTGCAGATCGAGGCGGACCTCGGGAAGCTCGAGTCGAACTATTCCGCCCTGGCCGTCCACGCCGACTCTCGGCTGGCCCTCGAGGGCCTGCTCGGACGGGTCGAACGCCGGCCGGCCGACGGTGCAGCGGAGAAGCGAGTTGCCGAGCTGATCGGGCGGGTCCAGGAGCGGCTCGACGGGCAGGAGCTCGCGCTCGAGCGTCGCGTGCTCGACGCGGTGCGCTCGGCGCTGCCGGACGAGACCCCGAGCTTTTGGGACATGACGATCCTCACCTACTGGGCGTGGTCGGCATGGGACGCCCGCGTCTCCGGCACGATGAGCTCGGCTCAGGGCGCGGGCGGCCTCGGATACGCCTACCCGGCCGCGCTGGGCGCCGCGGCCTCGCAGTCCGACGGTCGTCGGGTGCTCGCGGTGTCCGGCGACGGTGGTGCCATGTACGGCATCGCCGAGCTGGCCACGGCCCGACAGCACGACCTGCCCGTCACCTGGCTGATCGTTGACGACGGGGGCTACGGGATCCTGCGCGAGTACATGACCGGTGCGTTCGGCTCGGCCTACGGCACCGAGCTCGCGCGCCCCGACTTCGTCGAGCTGGCGAACGCCTTCGGGGTGCCGGCGACATTGTCCAGCCCCGAGACCATGGAGAAGGACCTGGCATCAGCTTTGTCAGCCGACGGGCCAAACGTCGTCGTGCTGCCGGCGCTCCTCAAGATGTTCGCGCCGACCCACCTCGAAACGTCATAGCCAAGGTGCCCGGCTCGACGCTGGTGCCTTCTGGTAGCTACCGGCGGCGTTTGGGGCTGGCGGGCTTGAGCCGGTGGCCGCTGACGGCGGCGAGGGTCGCCTCGAGCGCGGCCCGCGTCTCGGCGGCGGTCTGCTGGGCGACCCCGACGAACATGAAGTCGACCAGGGTGAGCTGCGCGAGCCGGCTCGCCATCGCGCCGCTGCGGAACGTCGTCTCGCGCACAGCCGTGGTCAGCACGTGGTCGGCCACCTCGACGATGGGAGAGCGCGGGAAGTTCGTGAGGGCGACCGTGGTCGCTCCGCTGCGGCGGGCCTGTGCGAGCGCGTCGATGGTGTCGGACGTGACGCCGGTGTGCGAGATGCCGATAGCCACGTCGCCCGGCTGCAGCAGCGCGGCGCTGGTCAGGGCGATGTGGGTGTCGGACCAGGCGAAGGCGGTCCGCCCGATGCGGTGCAGCTTCTGCTGGAAGTCCATCGCCACGAACGCGCTGGCCCCGACGCCGTACACGTCGATCCGGCGGGCGGCGACGAGCGCGTCGACCACGGCCTGCAGCGCCGCGACGTCCAGGTGGGCCGCCGTGTCCTCGACCGCCCGGGCATCGGCGAAGGCGATCTTCTCGACGATCGCCGCGAGGTCGTCGCCTGGGCCGATGTCGCCGCCGACCACTCGCACGACGTTGTCCGCGCGGCCGGACTCGGTGGCCAGGGTCAGGCGGAGCTGCGGGTAGCCGGACAGGCCGAGGGTCCGGCAGAACCGGATGACCGTGGTCTCCGAGGTGTCGCACCTCTGCGCGAGCTCGGTGATCGTGCTGGCGGCGACCGCGCGCGGGTCCTCGAGCACCTCTTGCGCGACTCGGCGCTCGGAGCGAGACAGCGACGGCAGGATCGCTCGCAGCCGCACGGCCAGCGAGGAGGCCTGGCCGTCAGGGGCCGACGCGGCGCCATCGACCTTCGCGGCTCCGGACATGTAGGAAAATTACTCCGCTCAGGTTGACGACGCCGACCAGCCGGCTAGCTGCACCGCATCGGCGTCCCGCTGTCGGGAGTCGTCGAAGACGATGTGACCCGGTGAGGTCACCCGGATTCCGTCGACGTACACGCCGCGGCCCTGGTACAGCGCGTCGGAGGCATATCTCCATCGCAGGGTGACGGTACCGTCCAGCGCACCGAGGTCCACCGACTGGGAGCCCCACTGCTTCCCGGACCAACCCGACCAGTGCTTGAGCTCCTGCCAGGTGCTGCCGCCGTCCGACGAGGCCTCCAGCGTCACGACGTCGGTCATCTCGGTGTCGTACCAGAGGTCGAAGGTCAGGCGGGACGGTGCGCTGCTCAGCTGCACGGGCGCCGACAGAGTCACCGTGCGGGCGTCCCCCACACCGGAGAACCAGGCAGTGTCACCCTCCCGCGGCCGCACCGGGAGTGCGAGCGCCATGTCGCGGGCGACCGCGCGCCGAGCCGGGTTGTTGCTGCCCCAGTTGCGGCTCGGGTGCACCCGGTTCGTGAGCAGGATGACGAACGACCGGCTCGCCCGGTCGATGACGATCGAGGTGCCGGTGTACCCGGTGTGCCCGGCCGTCTCGGGGCCAGCGAGCCCGTCCATGTACCACATCTGATTGAGCTCGAAGCCGAGCCCGTGCGAGTTCCCCGGGAACGCCGCGTTCTCGTTGTGCAGCAGGGCGTCGACCGAGTCCTCGCTGAGGATGCGCGTATCGCCGTACGAACCGCCGTTGATGATGGTCTGGGCCAGAACCGCCAGGTCGTCAGCCGTCGAGAAGACCCCGGCGTGCCCCGCGACCCCGTTCAACGCCCACGCGTTCTCGTCGTGCACGCTGCCGCGGACCATGCCGCGCGGTGGCGCGGTTTGGTACTCCGTCGCGGCGATCCGGTCGAGCTCGGACGCCGGCGGGTTGTACCCGGTGTCGCGCATCCCGAGCGGCCCGGTGATCCGGTCGTGGACCACCTGGTCCAGCGGCTTGCCGCCGGCGAGCTCGACCAGCTTGCCGGCCGTGATCATGTTCAGGTCGGAGTAGAGGTAGGTGGTCCCCGGCGCGTTGGACAGCTTGGCGTCGTACACGGCCTGGATCCGCGCCTCGGGCGTCGGTTGGCTGCTCCACAGCGGCAGCCAGGCAGGGAAGCCCGAGGTGTGGGTGAGCAGCTGGCGCACGGTCACGGCCTGCTTGCCGTTGGCGGCGAACGCCGGGATGTACGACGCGACGGTACGGTCCAGGTCGATCCGACCTGCCTCGACCTGCTGCACGAGCGCGATGGCGGTGAACAGCTTCGACACCGAGGCGAGGTCGAAGATCGTGTCGGTCTGCGCGGGTACCCACTGGTCGCGCGGGAGCTCGGTGCCGTCACCGTCGGCGTAGCGCAGGGCGTAGCCCGCGGCCGCGCGCTGCACGACATAGCCGTCGTGCCCGGCGAGCACCACACCCCCGGCGTACAGCGGCCGGGTCGGTGAGGGATCCAGGTACGACTGCGAGATCGGTCTTCATCGCCTCGATGGGCGCGGTCACGAGCCCGGCCTGCTGCGGCGTCCCGTCGCGCAGCACCCGCGAGGGGCGCTCGCCGGCCGTCGACCCGGCCGCCGCAGTGAGCGTCATGGTCGACGCGAGGAGAGCCGCCGTGCCGAGCGCGACCGCCCGGCGCTGTGCCCGCCGCCCTCATCCCTCGGCTCCGGCGTACGGTCCGTAGAGCAGGTGCTCTCGTCGGTTGGCGTCGAAGGCCGCGAGCTCGTCCTGCCAGGCCGCCACGACCTCGTCGGTCGAGGCACCTGCGTCGACCATCGTCCGGAACCTGGTCGAGCCGGTCAGTTTGTCGATCCAGTTGTCCGAGCGCCAGGCGAAGGCGGAGCCGTAGATCTTCTTGGCCGCCACGATCATCGCGGTTCCGGTGCGCAGGGCGTCGAAGGTCGACGGGTCGGTTGCCTGCAGCTGGACGCCAGCGCAGGCCGTGTTGACGTGCTTGGAGAACGTCGGCGTGAAGTAGGCCTCCCGGATCAGGACACCTGGATGTCCCTGGTCGCGCAGCTCCTCCGGCCACCGCTCGTCGACGTACGGTGCGCCGACCAGCTCGAACGGCCGGGTCGTCCCACGGCCCTCGGACAGGTTGGTGCCTTCGAACATGCAGGTGCCCGGGTAGACCAGCGCGGTGTCGGGGGTCGGCATGTTGGGCGACGGCAGGATCCAGGGCAGCCCGGTGTCGGCGTACGCCTGCCGACGGTCCCAGCCACGCATCCGCACGACGTCGACCTCCAGCGGCTGGTCGGTCTCGTCCGGCAGGTACTCCGCGGCAAACAGCAGAGCCAGCTCACCGACGGTCATGGCGTGCTGCTGGCAGATCTCGCGACGCCCGACGAACGTCGCGAACGCCCGGTCGAGCACCGGACCCCTCGGCACGCGTCCGGTCGTCGGGTTCGGCCGGTCCAGGACGACGAAGCGCTTACCGGTCACGGCAGCCGCGACCATGCAGTCGTACATCGTCCAGATGTAGGTGTAGAACCGCGCGCCGGCGTCCTGGATGTCGAAGACCATCGTGTCCACGCCGGACCGACGGACGATGTCGGCCAGCGCGGCGCCGCTCTTCAGGTAGGTGTCCCAGACCGTCAGCCCCGTGCGCTCGTCGACGTAGTTGCCCTCCGAGCCGCCGGCCTGCGCCGTGCCACGGAAGCCGTGCTCCGGGCCGAAGACGGCCACCAGGTCGACCTGGTCCGAGGCCGCCATCACGTCGACCTCGTGGGTCAGGTCGGGCAGGACCCCGGTCGGGTTGGTGACGATGCCCACCTTCTGCCCGCGGAGCACGTCGTAGCTGTTGGAGATCAGCTCCTGGATGCCGGTCCGGACTGGTTGGCCGCCGCTCGGTGCGGTCGCGGCTGCGGCCGGGCCGGCCAGCGTCGGGCCGGCCGCCACTCCTGCGGCCGCGGCACCGAGGGCGCCGAGGAAGCCCCGCCGGCCGAGGCCGGGCGGCCGGGTCTGCATGCCGGTCGGGTCGGTCATGTCGTGCTCCTGACTCATGACGTGGACGTCAGGCCGTGGCCGAACGGGTACAGGCTCGTGCCCGGGTCACCGGCGGTGGGGATCGCGACCGGCAGCAGACCGGCGGGCTGGACCTCGCCGAAGAGAACCCTGGCGAGCGACTCGACGGAGATCGCGGTGGTGGAGTACGTCGCGAGGTAGGTCGGCGCGTCGGTGAAGTACGCGATGTCGTACGGGTCGCGCACCGCCACCACGACGACCGGTTTCCCGGTGGCAATCAGTTGCTTGACCAGGTTCTGCTGACCGGCGCTGGTCCAGGCCTTGTTGGTCGCGACGACGACCTGGTCGCTGGCCTGCGCCTGCGCCACGGCAGCGGCGATGGTCGCATCGTTCGGCGCAGTGCCGGTGTTGTACGCCGTGGCGGCCGGCCCGCGAGTGGAGATCCGCTCGGCGAGCCCCGCGGTGACGCTGGCACCGGTGACGAGGACCTTCTGGGCGCCCTTGGCGAGCGGCAGCGTGTTGGCGTCGTCCTTGACCAGGGTGACGGTGGCGTCAGTGATCTCCTGAGCCCGCTGCTGGTGCGCAGCGGTACCCACCAGGGAGCCGACCTCGGACTCGTCGACGAA
The DNA here is from genome assembly GCA_963728425.1 of uncultured Actinomycetota bacterium. Lineage (GTDB taxonomy): Bacteria > Actinomycetota > Actinomycetes > JACCUZ01 > JACCUZ01 > JAVEDA01. The sequence goes on along the minus strand of CAVSKC010000013.1, from coordinate 1,381 downwards.
GACGTTCTTCGGCTTGAAGAGGCCGCGCGTCAGCTTCAGCTGCAGCACGCGGCGCACGGACTGGTCGATCCGGTCCTCGGTCAGCTCACCGGAGCGCACCGCGTCGAGCACCGCGTTGTAGGCGACGTCCAGCTTGCCCGGGGCGGGCATCAGCAGCTGGTCGACACCGGCCTTCAGTGCCAGCACCGGAATGCGGTCGTCGCCGAAGCCGTCCCGCACGCCCTGCATGGTCAGCGCGTCGGTGATGACAACGCCGTCGTACCCCATCTCACCCCGGAGGATGTCGGTGATGATCGGCTTCGAGAGGGTGGCCGGCACCCCGGACGGGTCGAGCGCGGGGACGACGATGTGCGCCGTCATGATCGTGTCGATGCCGCGGCTGATCGCGGCCCGGAACGGCGGGGCGTCGATGCTGTCCCACTGGGCGCGGGTGTGGTTGATGATCGGCACGCCGTAGTGGCTGTCGGTCGCCGTGTCGCCGTGACCCGGGAAGTGCTTCGCCGTGGCGGCCACGTTGGCGCTCTGGTAGCCGTCGACGCTGGCCGACACCATGTCGGACACCAGCGCCGGGTCCGACCCGAAGGACCGCACACCGATGACCGGGTTCTGCGCGTTCACGTTGACGTCGGACACCGGTGCGAAGTTCTGGTTGATGCCGATCGCCCGCAGCTCCTTGCCGCTGATCCGGGCCGCGTCGTACGCGTTCGGCACGCTGCGTCCCGCACCCAGCGCCATGTTGCCGGGCAGCTGGGTGGCCGGCGGTCCGACCCGGGTGACGACTCCGTGCTCCTGGTCGGTGCTGATCAGCAGGGGGATGCCGGACCGCTGTGAGGCCGCCACCCGCTGCAGGCCGTTGGACAGACCGGCGATCTGCTCGGGGTTCGCCACGTTGTTCGACCAGGCGAAGTAGATGACCCCGCCGACGTGGTACTTCTCGATCAGCTCCTTGCCGTTCGCGACACCGAGCTCCGTCTCGTTGTGCGCAACGTCGGCTGGATCGGTCGTGCCGGCGGTCTGCCCGTAGGCATAGGTGACGAAGAGCTGCCCGACCTTCTCCGGAAGCGTCATCCGGTTGATGATCTGGTCGATCCGGTCACTGGTGCTGGCCGCCGCCGGTCCACCCAGAGAGGTCACAGCGACCGACATCGCCACGAGCAGGAGGAGCAGAGGTCGGAGTCGGGCGCGGATCTCGGGCACGGTGCCTCCAGGGCGGGGGAGCCGCGCCGACGCGGCGCGGGACGGCGCGAGAACCGCCACCCGCCATGCGGAACCAAGCAACGAAATCTCGACGCGGTACGAAACTTAGCTACGTCGGAGCGCCGGGGTCAATGGTCAAATCATCAGGAAAAGGAAGAAATCAGGCCCGGTCGAGCCCGGGGCT
>CAVSKC010000012.1:0-157724 GCA_963728425.1 uncultured Actinomycetota bacterium | reverse complement strand
GCGACCGGCTGTTCTTCTTCACCAGCACCGGCTGGATGATGTGGAACTTCCTCGCGAGCTCGCTGTTGATGGACGTCGTGCCGGTGCTCTACGACGGCAACCCCGCCTGGCCGACGCCGGACCTGCTGTGGAAGATGGCGGACGAGACGGGCGCGCACCTGTTCGGCGCCAGCCCGCCTACCAGTCGATCCTCGAGAAGGCCGGCATCGTGCCGAAGGATCGCTTCGCGCTTGAAGGATCTCGAGACCATCGTGCTCGCGGGGTCGCCGGTGACGGCCGAGTGCCAGAACTGGTTCTACGAGAACGTGAAGCGTGACCTGTGGGCGTCCACTCGGGCAGCGGCGGCACGGACATCTGCTCGGGTCTCGTCGGCGGCGTCGTGAACCTGCCGATCTACGCGGGCGAGATCCAGGCCCGCCAGCTCGGCGTCGCCGCGTACGCGTTCAACGAGCAGGGCAGAGCCCGTGGTCGACGAGGTGGGCGAGCTGGTGCATCACGCAGCCGCTGCCGTCGATGCCGGTGGGATTCTGGGGCGACGCGGACGGTCAGCGCTATCGCGATTCGTACTTCGACACCTGGCCCGGCATCTGGCGCCATGGCGACTTCTTCCGCGTCAACGCGCGCGGCGGCTGCTTCGTGCTGGGCCGCTCGGATGCGACGCTGAATCGTCACGGCGTGCGCATCGGCACCGCGGAGATCTACCGCGTCGCTGCTCGGCGTCCCGAGGTCGAGGACTCGCTGATCGTGAATCTCGACCTGCCGGGGCGCCGGTTCTTCATGCCCCTGTTCGTCAAGCTCAAGGGCGACAGCCGGCTCACGGAGGACGTCGAGTCGCGCATCCGGGCCGCATCCGCCAGCGAGTATTCGCCCGCGCCACGTGCCGGACCGAGATCTTCCCGGTGCACGGCCATTCCGTACACGCTGACCGGCAAGAAGATGGAGGTGCCGGTGCGCCGCATCCTCATGGGCGTGCCGGTCGACAAGGCCGTGGACCGCGAGTCGATGGCGAACCCCGAGGTGCTGGAGGCGTTCATCGCCTATGCGCGGTCGCGGTCCACTGACCAAGGAGCCACGTGAGCATCGCCGGCGCGGCGAGCCATGAAGCGCCAACTGTGATCCGCCGTCTGATGATCGCCAACCGGGGCGAGATCGCGGCCCGGATCATTCGCACCTGCCAGCGGCTGGGCATCGAGGCGGTGTTGGGCGCGTCCGAGGCGGATCTCGCCGGCGTGCCGGCGCGGCTCGCCGATCAGGTGGTCCGCCTCGGGCCGCCACCGGCGGCCGCGAGCTACCTCAACGTGGACGCGGTCGTGGCCGCCGCCCGAGCCGTCGGGGCGGACGCGGTCCACCCGGGCTACGGGTTCCTGTCCGAGAGCGCGCGTCTGGCACAGGCGTGCGAGCGGGCCGGGATCGTGTTCATCGGCCCTACCGCCGAACAGCTCGCGGTGGTCGGCGACAAGCTCGCCGCTCGCCGGCACGCCGTGGATGCGGGCCTGCCGGTCGTCCCCGGCGGCGAGGTCGGCGGGACAGCCGAGGCGCGGGCACTTGCCGGGCGGTTGGGCTGGCCGGTGCTCGTCAAGGCGGCCGGCGGTGGCGGTGGCCGGGGAATGAGGCTGGTAACCGAGCCGGCGGCACTCGAGGCGGCACTCGAGCGAGCGGCCTCCGAGGCCGGCGCCGCATTCGGCGACGCCCGGCTCTATCTCGAGCGGTACGTGACATCCGGCCGCCATGTGGAGGTGCAGGTCCTCGCAGACGGCGCGGACGCCGTGCATCTCGGCGACCGGGACTGCTCGATCCAGCGGCGCTACCAGAAGCTGGTCGAGGAGGCTCCCGCTCCCGGTCTCGACGAGGAGCTACGGTCGCGGATGCATCAGGCAGCTGTTGTCTACGCCCGCCGGCTGGGCTACCGCGGCGCCGGGACGGTGGAGTTCCTCGTCGGTCCCGAGCACGACTCGTTCTACTTCCTCGAGATGAACGCCCGCATCCAGGTGGAGCACCCGGTGACCGAGGCGATCACCGGGGTGGACCTCGTCGCCGAGCAGATCGCCGTTGCCGAAGGCATTCCGTTGCGGATCGCCCAGGACGCCGTGGCGTTGCGCGGGCACGCGATCGAGTGCCGCATCAACTGCGAGGACTGGCTGCAAGACTTCCGGCCCACTCCCGGGACGGTCACGAGGATCGCTCTCCCGGTCGGGCCCGGCCTGCGTGTCGACACCCACGTGCAGGCCGGCGACGAGATCCCGCCCTACTACGACTCCCTGGTCGCCAAGCTCATCGCGTCGGGCGGCGACCGTGCCGAGGCGCTCGAGCGGCTCCGCAGCGCCCTGAGGCGTTTCACGGTGGAAGGCGTCGCCACGACCGTGCCGATGCACCTCGCGTTGACCCAGGAGCCGGAGTTCGTGGCGGGCGGTGTGGATACGACGTGGTTCGCCCGCTTCCTGGAGCGCCGGGGGGCGACCGCGGCCGCGGTGGCCGGGCAATGAGCGTCAGCGGCAAGGCGGACCGGACCGACTCCGCGTCGACCTGGTCGCCTCGTACTGGACCCTCGCCGGCCCGGTGGAGTTGCACACCGGGCGCGAATGGAGTCTGTTCGACGTGGTGGACCGGGTAACGGCGGCTGCGAAGGCCGGCTTCCGCGGCCTCGGGCTGTGGCATGCCGACCTGCTCCACATTCTCGAGGAGCGCGGCCTGCATGAACTGCGCACGATCCTCGACGACGGCGGGATGGTGCACGTCGAGCTCGAGTTCCTTTCGGACTGGTTCCTCGACCCCGGCACCGATGAGCGCCGGCACTCCGACCAGCGCCGCCGGGCGCTCCTGGATGCCGCCGGGGTGCTCGGTGCCCGGCACGTGAAGGTTGGCAACTTTGACGGGCGACAGGTGCCCGTCGGGCTGTTGACCGAGCGGTTCGCCGAACTCTGCGTTGAGGCCGCCGAGCACGGGACGTCCGTCGCCTATGAGTTCATGTACCGCGACGCGACGGCGGGCAGCCTCGATGCTGCCCGGTCGGTGGTGCAAGGCGCCGGCGCCGCCAACGGCGGCCTCGCCCTCGATCTGTGGCACGTCGTCGACCTCGGCGTCAGTACGGCCGCGATCCGCGAGCTCCCGGCCGGCACCGTGGTCGCCGCCGAGGTGAGTGACGGCGAGCGAGGGGGGGGAGGGGGCGTCCCGGGCCCGGCGCGCGCCGTTCGATGCGTGACCGGCGATTGCCTGGGGACGGGGACTTCGACATCGGCGGCTTCGTCGCGGCCGTCCGCGCCGCCGGCTTCCAGGGGCCGTGGGGTGTCGAGCTGTTGTCCGCCGCGATCGGCGATGTGGGACCGGCCGAACTCGCCCGGCGAGCGTACCGGTCGACGATCGAGCACGTGGCGCGTGGCGCGTACCAGGACGACAAGGAGACCCGGTGAGAGCAGTTGTCACACACCGAGCCGGCACGATGGGGCTTGCGGAGGTACCGGAGCCCGCCGATCCCGGGCCGGGGCAGGTACTCGTCCGCCCGGAGGCGGTCGGGATCTGCGGGTCGGACTACCACTTCCTGACCGGCGAGATCGTGACCCCGCCCGATTTCGGTCCCCAGTTCCCGCGCGTCCAGGGTCACGAGGTGGCCGCCCGGGTCGCGGCGCTAGGACCCGGCTGTCCACCCGGACTACAGATCGGCCAGCGGGTCGCACTGTTCCCCATGTCGTGGTGCGGCGAGTGCTACGCGTGCACCCACGGCCGGCGGAACGCCTGCCCGAACTTCCGGATCATCGGCGTGCACGTCGAGGGCGCGCTCGCCGACTACCTCACGATCGCTGCCGAGCAGGTCTTCCCCGTTGCCGACCTGGACGCTCCGCTGGCCGCCTTCTGCGAACCGGTGTCCATCGCCGTGCATGCCGTCGAGCGGGGCGGGGTGGGCGAGGGCGAGCCCGTGGTCGTCATTGGAGGAGGGCCCATCGGCCAGTCGGTCGCGCTCTGCGCGCTCGACCGGGGCGCGCGGGTCATGTTGACCGACCTCGTCGCGAGCCGCCTCGAGCTCGCACGGGCGAACGGGGTCGAGGTCGTGAACGCCGCCGAGGCCGACGCCGTCGCGGCCGCGCGCAGCTGGGCCGGGACCGCCGGCCCACCAGCGGTCTTCGAATGCGTGGGCAGGCCGGGAACGGTCCGACAGGCCGTGGACATGGTGTCCCCGGCCGGGCGGGTCGTCATCGTCGGCATCGGCCACGAGGAGGTGAGCCTGCCGATCAACGCGTTCACCGAGCGTGAGCTCACCATCCTCGGCTCGACGGTCTGTACGCGCGAGGACTTTGCCGAGGCGATCCGCATCGTCGGGGCACACCGGGAGGCGGTGGCTCGCCTGATCACGCACGAGCGCCCGCTGGACGACGCGGTGGATGCGATCGCACACGCGATGGCCAACCCCGACCAGGTGATGAAGCTGGTCATCCGCGGCGAGAGGGGGGGGGAGCCTAGTCGCCGCGTCTCAGTCGTCCGCTTCGATGTGCCCGATCACTGTGCCGACCGCGTAGACCTGGCCCGCCTCCCCGACGTGGTGCAGGATTCCGGTCGCGGGCACCTCCACCTCCATCTCGACCTTGTCGGTCGCGAGCACGTAGACGCGCTGCCCTTCTTCGACCCGTGATCCGGACGGAACGAGCCATTCGGCCAGCTCACCCTCCTCCATCTCGGATCCTGCCTGGGGGATGCGCAGCTCCACCATCACGTCATGACCTCGCGGACCGACTCGGCGATCGTCGACGCGTCCGGTGCGTGGATCTGAGCCAGCGACTGGGCGAAGGGAACCGGGGTGAAAGCACTGGCCACGCGGCGCACCGGGCGTTCGAGCTGCCCGAACAGCTCCTCGTGGATCATTGCCGATATCTCTGCTCCCGGCCCGGCGAAACGCGCCGCCGTGTGAGTCACCACTGCCCGGCGCGTCTTTGCCACCGACGTCAACACCGTGTGTTGATCGAGGGGGACGAGGCTACGCAGATCAACCACCTCGGCCGAGATGCCCTCGTCGGCGAGCGTCGCTGCCGCGTCGAGCGCCGCCGGGGTCTGCTGGCCGTAGGTGATGATGGACACGTCGGTCCCCGCAACCGGGACCGCGGCCTGCCCGATGGGCACGCGGTAGTCACCCACCGGGACCTGGCTACGGCGGCGGCTGCGCACCATCGGCGTGGGTTCGAGAAAGAGGCACGGGTCGTCGTCGGCGATGCAGGACAGCAGCAGCCCCTTGGCGTCCGCAGCGGTCGCCGGGGCGCACACCTTGATACCGGGCACGTGCATGAACCACGCCTCGTAGCTGCTGCTGTGCTGGGCGCCCCGGCGGTGCCCGATCCGGGTACGCACCGTGAGCGGGAGGTGGCTTGTGCCGCCGGACATGTACCTGTGCTTGGCGGCGTGGTTGACGAGCTGATCCATGACCAGGGTCATGAAGTCCATCAGCATGATCTCCGCGACCGGGCGGAGCCCGCCCAGCGCGGCGCCGATGGCCGCGCCGGCGATCGCCTGTTCGGAGATCGGCGTGGCCCGGACCCGGTCGGTGCCGTACTTGGTGGACAGGCCCTGTGTCAGGCGCACGACGCCTCCGGGCGGGTCCGCGATGTCCTCACCGAGCAGGAACACCCTGGGGTCGCTGCCGAGCGCGAAGTCCAGGGCATCGTTGATCGCCTCGCCGAACGTCATCTCGCGGGCGGTCTGTGTCGCTGTCATGGTCGGGCCTCAACTCAACGGGGCGTGTCGACGCCGGGGGCGAACACATCGGTGCGCAGCTCATCGGTGGGCAACATGTCACTGTTCACCGCGACGGCCAGCGCGTGCTCCACCTCGTCGGTGATCTGCTGGCCCATCGCCTCGAGCTGGTCCCGGCCAAGATGCCCCTGCGCGACCAGCCGCTCGCCGAACCTCGGCACCGGATCGTTCGCGCGCGCCTGCTCCACTGCCGCCCCGTCCATGTAGTCGCCGGCGTCGCCGAACAAAACCCTGGCGTCATCGCCGTCGACTCCGACGGCACTCAGGCAAACGGCGTGGAGAACGGGACGTCCTGCAACGGCGGTGGGAAGACGATCTCGGTCAGCAACAACTCTCACGTCTGGGCCCTCGACGGGCACGCATACACCCGGATACATCACGAGTTATGCCATCACGTCGAACGACCGGCGCACGCTTACACCGGGAACACCACAGGCTGCCCGGTCACCGGCTTCTGGACCCCGCCCGTGACTGGGCCACCGCCCAACCTCTGCCGGATTCCGCAGCTGGGCGACCGGGTGACGACAGGCCCTGGCAGAACCGATACAACTGCACCAGCACCGACGCCCGCTATCGAAGTACAACAATCTTCCGCTGGCGTGCACCGATCCAGCTCCCCCGAAGCCTCCGTATCCGACCCCCCGCGACTACGTCGACCAGTGGGAACGGCTTCGCCACCGGCAACGTCCCCAAGGGGACGTGGGGATGTACCGGAGTGGGAACTTCCGGCGGGCTGCACGGGCGCCGGACCGGCGGACACGTTCCGGCATCTCCGGCGGTGGTTGCACGATCAGCTCCGACATCACGTTCGCGGGCGATGTCTACGCCGACTGTGACGATCTGAGGATCAGAAGCACGGCCAGAGTCTGCGATCGCCTGGAGTCTGGTGACCAGAGCCGCATCAACACCGAGCGACATCACATCGGCAACGTGTCCCTGGACAACTCTGCATGCCTGCTGCTCGGGCGACACGATCGCCAGCGGGCACTGCACCTCCTTACCGGCACCCATCGATGCGACAGCCCGGGCCCGGACACGCACAGCTCCTACATCGGCGGCGGGTTCGCGTTGGGCTCGGGACGGCGTTCGTCAACAACAAGGCGATGGTCTTCGTCCGTGGCAAGCTGGACAGCAACGCGACCGGGTGTCGTGAGCTGGGTCGGTCCCGTACGGAACAACCTGCGTGCCGGCAGCTCGTCGGCCGCCAACCCGCCTTCGCCGGACTGCTTCAACTCGTTGTCCTGTGGAGTCCCTACACCGGGAACAACACGGGCTCCCAGCAGGACTTCATCACAGGAGGCGCGCTGCTGAACATCGACGGCACCTTGTTCATGCCCTACGCGGCCTTCAACTACGCCGGCCAGGCAGCGAACCTTCAGTCCGCGGGCCCAGCTCGTGACCCGAATCCTGAACCTGACTGGCGGAAGCGTCCTCCGGATGACCCCCGACCCTCCGCGATCGACCGACATCCCGGCCGGCGCTGGGCAGCTGATCCGGTGACTAGTCCGAGTTGCGCAGATAACTGGCCGACCGAACCAATTAGTGAGATATCCCAGCGAGCCTCAGGCCTGAGCGGCATCGTGTCGAGTACACAAGCCTGACCAGTAACGATCAGCAAGGAGACCCTCGGTGGGACGTCGCGCTGCTCTGCTGATCGCCGCGATCGTGATCGCGGCGATCGGCACGACACTGGTCTATCTCTACGCCAAGCAGGCCAACGACAGGGCCATCGCGGAGGCGAAGCCCGTCAAGGTCCTGGTCGCGACGGCCCTGATCCCAGCAGGACAGACTCCCGATCAGGCGCTGGCCGCCGGCAGCCTGGTGGCTCAGGACATCCCGGAGAAGTCGGTGGCCGAGGGCGCCGTGAGCAACATCGCCAATCTGCAGGGCAAGGTTGCGCTCGCATCGATCTACCCCGGGCAGCAGATCCTGACCCAGCTCTTCGGAGACGCGGCTCAGACCGTGACCGGCATCAGCATCCCCAAGGGCCTCCTGGCTGCTGCCTTCACCTTCAGCGACACTGCGAGGGTGGCCGGCTTCGTCCAGCCCGGAAGCAAGGTGGCGGTGTTCCTGACCTCCCCCGCAGCCAGTCCCGACGAGGTCCCGACCACGCGGATGCTGCTGCCGACCGTGCAGGTGCTGGCCGTCGGCGCGACGACGATCACACCGCCGGCCGACCCGACCAAGGCCAACCCGGAGGCGCTGCCCGAGGGCGACGATGACCCTGGCGGTGGACCAGAAGCAGCTGGAGACCCTCGTCTACGCCCAGACCCAGGGTGAGCTCTACCTGGGCCTGCTCAACGACCAGTCCGTGGTGAAGGCCGATCAGGGCACCAACACGGACAACCTGTTCCAGTAGGCCGGGAGACCAGCACCATGACCGTCGTCGTCGACAACGACCCCGACAACGCCCACACGCTGGCCAACGCCATCGTGGGTGGCGCTACGACCCTGCCCAGCCTCGACCACCTCCGCCGACACCTGGACGAGAACCCCCGGGAGAACGTCGTGGTGCTCGGCGTCACGGTCGACGCCGGTGCTGCGTTCAACTTCGCTCGGTCCGCTCGGGTCACCAACTCGGCGCTTGGTGTCATCCTCGTCCGGCGGCGGCTGGACACCAGCACCCTCGCGGAGGCGCTCCGGTCCGGTGTTCGTGAGGTGGTCACCGATCGCGAGCTCTCGGCGCTCTCGGATGCGGTCCGCCGCGCCAACGAGGTCGGCCGACAGATCCGCCAGCAGGTCGAGGGCGCGTCGGAAGACGGCGACGAGACGCCGCGAGGTCGGCTGGTCACGATCTTCTCGGCCAAGGGTGGCTGCGGGAAGACGACCATCGCCACGAACCTCGCCGTCGCGCTGGCTGACCGGGGCCGGCGCGAGGTCTGCCTGGTCGACCTCGACCTGGCCTTCGGCGACGTGGCGATCGCCCTGCAGCTCTTCCCGGCCCACACGATCGCCGACGCGGTCGGCCTGGCGGGCTCCCTGGACGAGGCCGGGCTTGCGGCCCTGCTGACACCCCACTCCCCCGGCCTCACGACTCTCGTCGCGCCGCTCGAGCCAGGAGCGGCGGAAGGCATCCCCGCCAGCCTCGTCGCCGACATCCTGCGGATCCTCAAGGGCATGTTCGACTACGTCGTGGTCGACACCCCGCCGGCCTTCACCGATCACGTGCTTGGCGGCGTTCGACGCCAGCGAGGTCCTCGGTCTCCTGGCCACGCTGGACGTTCCGGCGCTCAAGAACCTCAAGCTGACCCTCGAGACGCTGGACCTCCTCAACTACCCGCGCGACAAGTGGCGGGTCATCCTGAACCGCGCCGACGCCAAGGTCGGCCTCGCCCTCCACGACGTCGAAGCCACGCTGTCGGCCGCGATCACCGCCCAGATCCCGTCGTCGCGCAACGTCCCGGCATCGATCAACCGTGGCGTCCCCATCGTCCTCGACGACCCGAACCACCCCGTCAGCCTGGCGATCAAGCAGCTCGCCGAGCAGCACGTCGCCGCCGGACCCGCTGCCGGCAGCATCCCCGACTCGCTGCGCCGGGACCGTCGCGGCGGGTTCCTGCGCAGGAAGGCACCGACGACATGAGCCTCGCCGACCGCATCGCCGCTGCCCGCCGAGACCGGGTCGACGCCACCGAGCTCGAGCCGGTCGGCAACGACGCCCTGGCCACCACCACCAGGGTCAGCCGGCACATCGACCCGTTCACGCCATGTCAAGCAGGTCGTGCACCAGCAGCTGCTCGAGACCCTCGGGCCCAAGCTCTACGACGCGCGGATGACACAGACCGACCTCGAGGCCAAGGTCCGCGCCACCCTGCAGGAGGTGCTGGCTCAGGAGGAGACGCCGCTGACGGTGGCGGACCGGACCCGGATCGCCCAGGAGGTGTCCGACGACATCCTCGGCTACGGGCCGATCGAGCCCTACCTGCGGGACACGGACATCACCGAGATCATGGTCAACGGCTTCGACGACATCTGGGTCGAGCGCGCGGGGCTCGATCTCCAAGGTCGACGGTGCGCTTCACCAACGAGTCGCACCTGCGGCGGACGATCGACAAGATCGTCGCCCGGGTCGGCCGCCGGGTCGACGAGTCGAGCCCGATGGTCGACGCCCGGCTGCCCGACGGCAGCCGCGTCAACGCGGTGATCCCACCGCTGGCGCTCGACGGTTCGCTGCTCACCATCCGGAAGTTCAGCACCGACCCGTACACGTACGAGGACCTGATCAACTTCGGCAGCCTGAGCCGCGCGACGGCCGACTTCCTGAACGCGTGCGTCCGCGGACGGCTCAACATCCTGGTGTCCGGCGGCACCGGCGCCGGCAAGACCACGACGCTCAACGTGCTCTCCTCGTTCATCCCGGAGGAAGAGCGCATCATCACCATCGAGGACTCCGCCGAGCTCCAGCTCAACCAGGAGCACGTCCTGCGGCTCGAGTCACGCCCGCCCGAACATCGAGGGCCGCGGCGAGGTCAAGATCCGCGACCTGGTCCGCAACTCGCTGCGCATGCGGCCTGACCGCATCGTCGTCGGCGAGGTCCGCGACGCTGCCGCGCTGGACATGCTGCAGGCGATGAACACCGGCCACGACGGGTCCATCTGCACCGTCCACGCCAACGCGCCGCGAGACTCGCTCGCCCGGATCGAGACCATGGTGCTGATGGCGGGCGTCGACCTGCCGATCCGGGCCATCCGGGAGCAGGTGTCCAGCGCACTCGACCTGATCGTGCACCAGACCCGCTTCAAGGACGGCTCCCGCCGAATCACCCACATCACCGAGGTCGTGGGCATGGAGGGCGACACCATCACCCTGCAGGACGTCTTCAAGTTCGACCACGGCATGGGCTTCGACGAGAACGGTCGCTCCCTGGGGGTCATGAAGTCGACCGGTCTACGGCCGAAGTTCCTGGGTCAGCTGTCGGACCATGGCGTGCAGGTGGACGCGGAGCTCTTCGCATTCGAACAGTTCATGGCAGCGATGATCCGTCGGCTGTCCCGAGGTATCTGGCGCGGCCGCCGTCGTTGCCGCGGCGCTTCTCGCTGCGCCGAGCGTTGCGCTCGCCGCCACCGCCGGAGCGACCGGCAACATGTCGGACGTCCAGGTGGTCGGGCGCTCGGTCCAGTTCGTCTTCGACGGCGGAGACAGCGGCCCCGTCGACCCTGGTTCGGTGACGGTCACCGTCGAGGGTCAGCAGATCACGTGCATCGGCTGTCCCGATCACCGAAGGCACGACGGCACGCAAGGTGTCCCGCTCGGCCATGCTCGTCGTCGACACCAGCGGAAGCATGAACCAGAACGGCCGGCTCGCTGGCGCTCGAAGCAGGCCGCTCGGGCCTTCCTCAACGCGGCGCCGGCGGACCTGGCGATCGGTGCTGGTCACGTTCGACAACCGGGCCACGCCTCGTCACCTCGCAGACCACGGACCACGCGCGGGTCGTCAACGCGGTCAACGGCCTGACAGCCAACGGAAGCACGGCGATCTATGACGGCGTTGTCGCTAGCTGTGCGGCAGCTGGGCGCCACCGGCACGCGCAGCATCGTGCTCGTTGACGGATGGTGTGCCGGAGGGGGGGAACGCCACCGCCGGCCAAGCGGTCGCCGCCCTCAAGGACTCGGGCATCCGCCTGGACGCGGTTGCATTCCAATCAGCGGCCGGACGAGCACCGCTCAAGCGGTTGACCGATGCCAGCAAGGGCAAGGTCGTCTCGAGCGCCAGCGCGGCCGACCTGACGGCACAGTTCCAGGCAGCCGCTGAACGGCTGTCCACGCCAGTTGCTCGTCAACGCCAACGTTCCAGCAGACGGTCCGTCCGGTCAGGTGACCCTGACCGTGAATGGAAACGCCGGCGGCACGCCGGTCTCGGACAGCACGATCGCGCTCATCGCCAGCGAGAGCGCGCCGTCTCCGACCCAGAGCATCGACTCGTCCCCGACACCGGTCAAGATCGGCTCTGGGCCGCTGATGAGCAACCAGCTGATCTTGGTCGCCGCCGGTCTGCTCTTTCTCGGGCTGCTGGGAGTGCTCGCCTTCGCGCTGAATGCCGCAACGCCCGGCGGCGGCAGCAACGTCAGCAAGCAGCTGTCGGTCTACACGCTGGCCCGCGGAAAGGCCAAGAAGCGCAGCCGTGAGCCGACGGCCTTCGGCGAGAGCACGATCGCGCAGACAGCCGTCGACTTCGCCGGTCGCATCACGGCGAAGCGCGGCTTCGAGGAGTGGCTGCAGCAACGGCTGGAAGCCGCCGCCAACCCGCTCAAGCCCGCCGAGTGGATCCTGCTCCAGGCCGATCATCGTCCTGCTGCTGCCGCTGTTCGCCTTCGTCGTCAGCGGCAGCAACCCGATCTGGACGCTCGTGGCGGCAGTCTTTGCCCTCGCGCGCGGGTTCGTCATGCTGAACATCCGCGCCAACCGCAGGAGGAAGAAGTTCGAGGACGGCCTCTCAGACACCCTCCAGCTGATGGCCGGCAGCCTGAGCGCCGGGTACTCACTTCCGCAAGCTGCAGACAGCGTGGTCCGCGAAGGCGAGGACCCGATCTCCACCGAGTTCAACCGCGCCCTGGTCGAGACCCGGCTCGGTGTCCCGATCGAGGACGCCCTCGAGACCGTCGCCGACCGGATGCGGAGCAAGGACTTCGCCTGGGTCGTCATGGCCATCCGGATCCAGCGCGAGGTCGGCGGCAACCTGGCGGAGCTGCTCCTGACGGTCGCGGCAACGCTGCGGGAGCGCGCGCGACTGCGGCGACAAGTACGGACCTTGTCGGCGGAGGGTCGCCTGTCGGCCTGGATCCTCGGCGGCCTTCCGGTCGTCTTCACGCTCTACCTGCTCACCGCCCGGCCCTCGCTACATCCTCACGCTGGGCAAGGAGCCGCTGGGCTGGCTCATGATCGGCTTCGGGGTCGTCGCCATGGTCGTCGGGGCCTTGTGGATGAAGAAGATCGTGGACGTGGAGGTCTAGGACATGGCCGACATCGCATTGATCGTGGGCCTGGTCGCCATCTTCTGCGCCGTGGTGATCGCGCTCGCCACCGTGGGCGTGCTCACTGGCGAGCGGGAGCAGGTCGGCAAGAGCCTTGCCGCCATCGAGGCGTTCAACGCCGCTCCGGCGAGCATGCGCAAGGAGCTCGACAAGCCGTTCGGAGAACGCGTCCTCAAGCCGTTCCTCAAGGAGAGCACCGGCCTCGGCCGGCGCCTGACCCCTGCTGGGCAGATCGAGCGGATCCGCAAGCGGTTGGATGCCGCGGGCTCCCCCACAGGATGGGACGTCGACCGCATCCTCGCCTTCAAGGTGCTCGGAGCACTGGCCGGAGTGGTCGCTCACCATCGTCGCATCACCGGTGTCACTGAGCTTCGGCGTCGTGGCACTCGTCGTCTCGGCCGTCGTCTTCGTCGTCGGCGGGTTCTTCGCGCCGGACATGGCGATCTACCAGCTCGGCGTACAACCGGGCGAACCAGATGCGCAAGGAGCTCCCCGACGCGCTCGACCTGCTGACGATCAGCGTCGAGGCCGGGCTCGCGTTCGACGCCGCGATGTCACAGGTCGCCCGCCAGACCGAGGGGCCGCTCGCCGAGGAGTTCTTCCGGGTCCTCCAGGAGATGCAGATCGGACTCGGCCGCACCGACGCCTTCCGGGCCATGGCCGAACGCACCGACGTCGATGACGTCAAGACGTTCGTCACGGCGCTCGTGCAGGCCGACGCCTTCGGCATCCCGATCGCCAACGTGCTGCGGATCCAGGCCAAGGAGATGCGGCTCAAGCGGAGCCAACGCGCCGAGGAGCAGGCGCAGAAGGTGCCCGTCAAGATCCTCTTCCCGCTGATCTTCTGCATCCTGCCGACCCTGTTCATCGTCGTCATCGGCCCGGCAGGCCTGCAGATCTACCACGCGCTGTTCGCCAAGTAGGGTCAGCCGATGTCGCTGCTGGTCGCCGTGGTCACCAGGCGCACGGGCGTCACCCTGACGCTCGGTTCCAAGTCTCACCACCTGGTCGAGGTCCGGCCCGTCGGCGAGTGGCTGGAGCGCTCATGGGTCGAGGACGTGATCGTCCTCGACCTCGAGACCGGCGACGCCACGTCAGCAGCCGTGGAACGTCTGAGGCTCATGGACGCGGGCAAGCCGATCGTCGTGATCGCGGCGGACGGTGCCCCGTGGGACCGGCTCACCTCGCAATACCCCGACCTCTTCGTCGTGCCCCTGCCGATCACCGCGTCCACGTTGCTCGACACGGTGGATCGCGCCAGGGCGGCGTCTCGCGCGGTCACAGTGACACCCCCCGCACGAGGGATCGATCGTCCTCGCGCCGCCGATGACGGTGGCCCCCGAACCCGTTGCGATCTCCGGTGCCGGTGGACCAACCCGCGCCGACCTACCGAGAGCCACATCGCGAGGCCGGCAGGCGGCGCCTGCGGCCAGACCCGGTCGTCGACGTCGAGCCCGCGACTGCCGTCCTTACCGAGGGTCCCTCTGCGGCTCCTCCGACGCCTCGGCGGCTCCCGCACCGGTCTCGGTGGCTCCTGCGGCTTCCCTCCCCCATCAGAGCTCCGACGCAGTCGGGAAGGTGCGTGCGCCTTCTGCTCGAGGTCGGAGTCCTGCCTCGGGTGGCTGACACCGCTGGCGTGGTGCTGAGCCGCGCAACAGAAGCAGCCGCGTGCGGACGCCGCGGCGGTGCTGGTCCCGGACGACGGGGTGTGGCGGGTGGAGGCGGCGTCAGGCCTTCGCCCGCTGGAGGAGCGCCTCCAGATCGACGCAACTCACTGGCTGGTCACCGAGATCGCGATCGGTCGCCGCGGACTCCTCATCAAGAACACCGACGTCGCCCGCAACCAGCTCGCCGGTGCGCCCGCTCGCCAGCTGGGCCAACCTGCTGGCCGTCCCGGTCGCCGGCGAGGCCTTCCTGCTCCTTGCACGGGAGCACAGCGCGTTCACCCGCGAGGACCTCACCCAGGTGGCCGGCGCAGTGGCGGGCCTCGACGCGCCGATGAACGACGCGATCGACGTCCGCAGGCTCGCGCGCAAGATGATCGACTACCTCGACCTCGTCGAGTAGCCGCGCCCGCCCTCAGTCGACGAAGACCCGCTCGTCGACCAGCTGCTCGGACACGACGTTGCCCTTGGTGTCGAAGCGGCCCTGCTCGAAGTGCTTCTGGAACTCGAGGTCGATCTTGTCCAGGCCGGAGCGGTTCTTCTCGATCGTCATGACGGCCCAGCTGCGGAACCGCTCGGCGTTGCCCACGTCGAAGACCAGGTGGTGGCGGGCCACCACGTCGTACTTGTCGTTCATCAGCAGGATGACGTCCGGCTCATAGGCCAGCGCGGACGAGCCACGCAGGTTGTTGACCCGGAGCCGCTTGCCGGCGACCAGGCCCTCGCGCTCGGCGGCCACGATCGCGATGATCGGGCACTGCAGCCGCAGCGCCAGGTCCTTCAGCCCCTCGGCGACGACGGTGATCCGCTCCTCCTCGGCAGGACGGGCCGTCGGGCACCGGGACCTTCTGCAGGTAGTCGACCACGACGACGGGAGCGTGCCCGGTGGCCTCCATGATCTGCTCGGTGCGCTCGCAGCGATCTCGCGCAGGTCGGTCGTCGACCCGTTGGCGCGAGCGAAGAAGAGTCGCTTCGAGTACTGCGCGGACCGCCTGCAGGGCCTCCTGGCCACCGTTGGTGTTGGCGAGCCGGGCGTCGAGCGCAAGGTCGCCTCGCCCGTCGACGGCCTCCAGCGCGGACCGGATGCGCCGCAGGCCGACCGCCTCGGCGCCGTAGATCAGGCCGGCCTCCAGAGCCAGCAGCCGCTCGAGCACGGTGTACTCGTCGTGCTCGTAGGAGAAGTAGACGCCGTGGTCGCCGCCGGCGACGATGTTGCGCAGGACCTGGAGCACCCAGGTCGTCTTCCCGAAGCCCTGGGGACCTCCGACCAGCACCAGCTCGCCCGACCGGACTCCGCCGCTCAGGTAGGCGTCCAGCGGGCTGAACCCGGTCGGCCAGGCCTTGCCGGCCGCGCTCTCGCCCTTGGTCAGGGATGGCGTCAGCCGTGTCGAGCACCTCGTCCAGCGCCCGCAGCCCGAGTATCCATGGCGTCCATGGAATCAGCCTGACGCGACGCGCGGCGGTCGAATGGGCAAGATACTGTCGAAATCCGGCCGTCTGTGGCACCGTCACCGACGTGGACGCCAGAGGTCTCTTCTCGGGGACCGCGGTCCTGGACCGCCAACGGCTCGGCATCGTCGTGCGAGGCGTCCTGCTGCTGCTGTGCTCGGGCCTGAGCGTCGTCGAGACCGTCCGCCCGTCCAGCGACCCCGGGACGACCCTCGGTCGTCTGGTCGCCCTCATGAGCATCTCGCTCGTGGCCATCGTCGCGCTGGCCGCCTGGCCCAGCGCGCGTCTGGGTCCCGGTCGTCGAGTCAGCAGCCGTCGCGCTGCTCGTGATGTCTGACGGCGGCCCGCACCAGTCGCTCCTCCCCTACCTGCTCGCGCCCGCACATCGACGCCGGCCTGCTCGGCGGGATCAGCACCGTCATCTACGCGGCCGGAGCATCGTCCGGAGCCATCCTGCTGGCGCGCGTCCTGGGATTCACCGAGCGCGACGTGCTCTCCTACAGCACCACCGGGGCCGAATGGGTGATGCTCGCGCTGCTGGCCGGCTTGCTGGCTGCCTGGGCCCGCCGGCTCGGCGTCCGCACCGCCGGCCGGGACGAGGCCTACCCGGCGGCCTTCCGCCTCGTCAGTCAGCTCCGCACGGTCGCGCGACACCTGTCCGGTGGCCTCGACGCCGTAGCCTGGGCGAGACGCTGCTGCAACAGCTCAAGCCGCTCACGTCGTACGACCGCGCCGCGGTCTTCGTCCCTGGACCTGCCGGGTCGCCCATCCCGCTGGCCAGCGACGGTCACGCGCCCGACTGGAACATCTCCCTCGCCGGCGACAACGTCGTTGGCAGAGGCCTGGAGCCACCAGCGGCCGGTCCTGGCGCTCAGGGGCCTGAACGGCACGCCGGGCATGGTGTCGATGGCCCTCCCGCTGATCGTCGGAGCGCGTACGACGGGCATGGTGGCCCTCGAGCGTCGGGCCGCCTGGGACGGTTCAGCACGCCGGACGAGCTGGGTCACCTGGTCGAGGACGCAGCGCTGCGGATCGAGACCGCGCTGCTGTTCAGCGAGGTCCGGGCCATCGCCACCGCGGAGGAGCGGAAGCGGCTGGCCCGCGAGATCCACGACGGGATCGCCCAGGAGCTGGCCTTCCTCGGCTATGTGCTCGACGACCTCTCGGCCAGGTCCGACCAGCCCGACGTGCAGTCCGGAGCTCAAGGACCTCCGCGGGCAGGTCACCCGCGTAGTCGGCGACCTGCGGCTGTCGATCTTCGAGCTGCGCAGCGAGGTGGACCGGCAGGCGGGGCTGGGCAGCGCCGTCTCCGACTTCGTCCGGTCGGTCGGCACGGCCACGTCCATGACGGTGCACCTCCAGCTGGACGAGTCGCCGCAGCGGCTCCCGGTAGCCACCGAGGCCGAGCTGCTGCGGATCGCCCAGGAGTCGATCAACAACGCCCGCAAGCACGCGGATGCCGAAAACCTCTGGGTCACGGTCTCGGTCCATCCGCCTCGGGCCCGGCTCGTCGTCGAGGATGACGGCCGAGGGATGAGTCCCAGCCGGCACGACAGCTACGGCCTGCAGATCATGCGGGAACGGGCGAACTAGCCTGGGTGCCACACTGTTCATCTCGGAGCGGGCCGGCGGGGGGA
Source organism: uncultured Actinomycetota bacterium (assembly GCA_963728425.1). Classification (GTDB taxonomy): domain Bacteria; phylum Actinomycetota; class Actinomycetes; order JACCUZ01; family JACCUZ01; genus JAVEDA01. Next base: position 140,269 of record CAVSKC010000012.1, on the reverse strand, counting down.
CGCGGGTCGAGGTCGGGGTCGGGGCGCCGAAGCCAGAGAACACGAGGGACGAACACGAAGTGAGCGAACGCACATGACGACTTCGGTGATCCTGATCGACGACCACGAGCTGATCCGCCAGGGTCTTCGGCGGGCTTTCGAGCGCGACCCGGACTTCGATGTCGTCGGGGAGGCCGGCTCAGGCAGCGAGGCCCGCGAGCTGGTCCAGAAGCTGGACCCGGACGTCGTCATCGTGGACGTCCGGCTGCCGGACGTCAACGGGCTCGAACTGGCCAAGGAGCTGCGCGCCAGGCAACCCGCGCCTGGGGATCGTGATCCTCACCATGTACTCCGGCGACGAGCAGCTGTTCGGGGCCCTCGAGGCCGGCGCCTCCGCCTTCGTGGCCAAGGACGCCCCCGCCGAGGACATCGTGGCCGCGGCCCGGCACGCCGCCGTGTCCCCGCGCGCGTTCACCGCGAGCGACCTCGCCGACGCCATGCGCCGTCGGCTTGAGCCGAGCGGGCCTCGGCTCAGCCCGCGCGAGAACGACGTCATCACCCGGCTGGCGATGGGCCTGAGCGTGTCCCAGATCGCCGGCGAGCTCTTCATCAGCGAGTCGACGACGAAGACCCACATCTCCAAGATCTACGAGAAGCTCGGGGCGACCAACCGCGCCCAGGCGCTGATGACGGCGCTCCGGCTCGGCCTCATCAAGCAGGAGTCGCCCGAGCGCTCCCTAGTCCTTTCGGAGGGTGCCAGCCCCTCCCCAATTGGTCACCAATGCTGACCTCGGATCCGATAGCGGACAAAGACGCCGAGCAGCCATCCTGGCACCGCCGGGTCCTCGTGGGGGGTCCCGTCGACCACAGGACCGTGGAGGTCACCGCAATGCTCGCTTACTTCCGCAAGATCGCGACCAAGCAAGGTCGACGGCGACGAGGGCGCGTCGGCCGTCGAGTACGGCCTCCTGGTCGCCGCCATCGCCGCCATCATCATCCTCGTCGTCTTCGCTCTCGGCACCTTCGTCAAGGGCGCGTTCAAGGACACCTGCACGGCGTTCGAGCAAGCAACGCCGTCAACTCGTACGGCCCGGCCGGAGCAACTGCAACCAGTAGTTCGGCATCGAGAGCCCCTGGACGGTCATCGTGACCGTCCAGGTGCTCTCTGTCCTTGCTCGACGCCCTCGGTGCATGAGGAGCCCGCCATGCTGACGATGCACCGTCTCGGCTGCGCAGACGGCTGCTCGCGCACCGCTCCCTGGATGCGCTGCTCGTCGTCGTGGCCTTCGGTTCGCGGCCCTGGGGCTTCGCCCGATCATCGACCCGGATGTCTGGTGGCACCTCCGGACTGGCGAGCTGATCGTGCATTCCGGATTCACGAGCACCGACCCGTGGTCGTTCGCGTCGACAGAGCCGTGGCTGCTCCATGAGTGGGGCAGCGAGGTTCTGATGTACCTCAGCTACGCGGCCGGCGGATATCACGGTGTGATGGTGTTGCACGCCCTGACCATGCTCGCGCTCGCCGGCACACTGCTGTGGTCAGTTCGGCGCCAGGGCGACACGGTCGTAGCCGTTCTTGTCGGCATCATCGCCCTCTACGGCACGTTCCTCGGTACCGCCGAGCGGCCGCAGCTCGCCTCGTGGGTCTTCCTCGCGGCCCGCTGCCCGCGCTCCGTCGCGCCGTGGACGGGGGCGTGCCCCCTGGTGGCTCATCCCGGTCACCTGGGTCTGGGCCAACATGCACGGCCTTTGGGTGATCGCCCTGGTCCTGTACGGCTGCCTCGTCATCGGGTGTTGCCTGGACCTTGGTCGGCTCTCGTGGGTCGGGACACGACGCTTTCTCGCTGTGGGCGTCCTGTCCCTCGCGGCGGCGTCCGTCAATCCCAGCGGACCCCTTCTGTTGCTCACGCCGTTCGAGGTCCGAGGTTATGCCCGGTTCGTCGGTGAGTGGGGACCACCCAGCTTGCTGAACCCGTTCTTCGCCGCGACCTTTCTGCTGCTCGGGATCATTCTCGTTGGCTGGGCTCGGCTACCGACCAGGGTCAGCTACCCCGACATCGCGCTCGTCCTGGGCGCCTGCCTCGTCGGGCTTCCCTACATTCGGACCATGCCCGTGGCGGCGATAGCCCCTGCACCGGTACGACGCGGGGATCATCCAACCAGCTGCGAGGCCGGGAAGCGAGTGCCATCGTGCCGCTGAGCCGGCCCAACGCCGTGCTCGTCAGTCTTGTTGGACTCCTCACTGTCGTCGGGGCCTCGATCTGGGTGCCGCAGATCGCCACTACGGAGCGTCGCGTTCCCACGCGTGCAAGCGCCTTCCTCGACGCGCTGCCGGGACGAGCCAAGGTGCTGAATCAGTACAACCTTGGCGGCTGGATGCTCTGGACCGCGCGGAACCTCTCGCCGGCCGTCGACGGACGGACTGAGATCTACACACCCGCCTATCTCGACTCGCTGTTCTCCGCCGAGAACATGGGACCAGGCTGGCAGACCTTCGTGGATCGCTACGACTTCGACGCCGCGTGGCTGTATCGGAACACGCGATTGGTAGAGGGCCTCCGTTCCTTGGGTTGGGTCGAGGCCTTCCACGATGACCGCACCGTGGTTCTGTTGCCGCCGGGTGCGCGATGACCACGCCCCCGCCCGTCCGGCAGTCGTATGTCCCGGCTCTGGCGTCGATGCGCGGCTTTGCTGCCGTCGGGATCTTGCTCTACCACGCCTCGGTCGACTTCGGGGTCGATGACGACATCTGGCGCTACAGCTATCTCAAGATCGCTGTGACGTTCTTCTTCATCCTCTCTGGGTTCGTCCTCACCCGCGGCTGGCGAGACGAGGCGAAGACCCTGCAATGGCAGCGACGCGCCGCTCGCATACTCCCCATGTACATGCTCGCGTGGTTGCTCACGCTGGCCGGACGCTCCTACGTGCACTGGATCCCGGGTCAGGGTGAGTTGCTTGCCACTCTGCTCATGGTGCAGGCCTGGTGGCCGAGCCCACGGCTGTCGATGGCCGTGAACCCGGTGGGTTGGTCGCTGTCCTGCGAGGTTCTCTGTTACTTGTTGCTCCCCTTCGTCATACCGACTCTGCGGCGCGCGAACGATGTTGTTCTCCGTCGCGTCACGACTGTCGTTATCGGCTGGGCAGTGGTGGGCACCGCGCTCACTGGCGTGTTCCCGATCAATGGTGGGTCGGCTACCGGGCGTCCGAGTTCTTCATTGGCGTCATGGCGGCCGAATGGCTACGCCGCGGTTGGCGACCCGGCGCCAACGCCCGCACGATCGCCGCGTTGGCGACGGCGGTGCTGGTCGTGCTGGCTGGTCTCACACCGGACTTGCCCGTCCCGGTGGCCGACCTGCTCGCGGCACCGCTCTTCGTCTGGTTGGTTTTGGGCGCGGCGATTCGACATGAGAACCCGCTTCGCGCCAAGCCTCGCGGCTCACCGCTAGGGCAGGCGCTCGGGTAGGTGGTCGTACTCGTTGTACGTGACGCACTGGGTCGTGCTGGTCCTGCTTTCCCGTTTCCTGGTCGGACCGGTCTGGATCGTCCCGTCCATGATCGTCTGCCTTCTCGGCGCCGCGGTCCTGTACACCACTGTCGAACGTCCGGCCGAGCACTATTGAGACGGCTTGGACGCCAGGTCGAGCTTGCCTCACCGACACCGACGCCAGATCCTGATCTCGTGATCTGAAGCCACGTAGCAGAAATGCGCGTGGTAGTAGCGATTGGCTTGGTTCGAACCGGGTCGAGGACGGGGAAAACCTGATGCGCCTGAGCCCGAGTGAACTTGGTCAGGACGAGGACGTCGGCCTGGCGGACATCGTCGACGAAACCCGAGCCCTCCCGCTCGGATATGCCCGGACCGAAGCTTCAGGTAGTAGGCATCCGGGATGAGGTCCGGCGCCAGGTAATAGATGTAGATGGACGTCAACGACGGTCGGCTCATGTCCGTGGCCCCGATGAACATCGAGTCGCGTGGTCCCACCTGGCTCCGCACCGACGTGAGCACTGAGCGGATCCACGCTGATGAACCAGGCCCGGGCGTGTACAAGGTCCGTTGACCGATGACCACCCGATCGCCCTGCGGCGCAACGAACCCGAAGGTCAGGCCGGCGACCGTGAGCAGTGCTGCCGCCCCCGCGCCTGCCAGGCCGAGCAGATGATCACGACGCTCCAGGTCGAGCCGTCGGCCGAGGGAACTGATCATGACAGCCAGGGCGGCGGGAAGCACGAGGACCGCGACGAAGAGTAGGTGCTCGCGCTCGGTCCGCTGTGCGATCTGAGGAAGCACGCCGAGGGCGAGGAGCGCGACCGCAGCCTCGCTTCGGCTCCGGGCCCGTACACCGTGGACGACGAGCACACCTACCGCGACGAGGACAAGCAGCAGCATGAGTTGATTGCCCAGCCCGATGCTGGACAGGGGAAGACGGTTGTCCGCCCTCAGCCGGTCGAGAAAGACGTTACGGATCAGCTCTGGACCGGCAACGGCCGCATGAAGCCACAAGGGAAGACCGCCGACCAGGAAGCCCGCCGATGCGCGTACCGCGGCTGCGCGCTGAGGGACCAGGCACCCGATGACGATCAGCAGCACGATCCCGAACTCCGGCCGCGCGGTGCAAGCAAGGCCAGCCAGTAACCCACTCGCAATCCACATCCGACGCTGGCCCAACGCCACCGCCAGATGGCCGAGCCAGACCGATCAGCCAGCCGTAGGCGACCAACTGAAGCCCTGCACAAGGACACCACTAGGCAGCCCGCGAGCACCGCGGTTCGGCGCCCGTACGGCCGACAAGAGGGCCCACACGGCCAGGGCCAATGCGACGTGATATCCCAGCCCCACCACGCGCTCAGTGATCACCGAGGGACCGGAGAGCAACTTGTAGGCGCCCGTCAACGGCCAATAGGTGCCTGGGCCGTAGGGCGTGAAGAAGTCTCGATTGGGGACCCGGCCCTGCCCAACGAGGTCTGGATAGATCAACAAGCTGAGCTCGTCGAGAGTTAAGACTCGGCCGCCGGAGCGCGAAAAGGCCGGTGGAGAACGTCACGGATGCGACGGTCGCGGCATGCCACAGCCGAGCCGTTCGATCGGTCATCGAGAGTTCGTGCCTCGCCGGGAGGCGATCATGATCAGGGAGACCCCCGGGCGCCGGTTGAGTCGAGGAAGGCGGCGTTCGGCGGCCACGATGGCGCCGAGGGCGCGATCGAGAAGAGGGTGGACGTCGCCAAGCGCGCTGCCCTGGATGCGGGCGGCGTCTGAGCGCGACGACGCGCTTGAGGATCACGTTCCAGGATCGGATGGAGTCCACCTGCAGCCCTGCGGCCGTGGTCACGTCACCAGTGCCTCGTAGCTTACCTGCGGACATGCCCGACTGCCTCGTCGTGCGCAGACCACAGGTCCATGTCCGCAGGAACGGTCACCAGGAGGCAGCCGCCAGGCCTGAGCACCCGCTCGACCTCGCGCAGGGCAGCCGCATCGTCGAGGATGTGCTCCAGCACGTCGAAGGCGACTACAAGATCGATTGAGCCGCTCCTCATGGGCAGCATCACCGCGTCCGCCTGCAATGCAGGCAATCCGCGTCCGTGCGCGAGCTTCGCCCAGCGGCCCCGAACTCGACCGGCACCGCGTACATGCCCAGGTCGCGCATGACCCTCGTGTTCCACCGGCGGCTGCGCCGATGTCGACGGCCACCAAGCCATCGGTTCCGCCCGGGAACCTTGCCATGATCATCCGCCGGAGGAGGACCCGCCGCTCCCCATACCACCAATGTCGGTCTTCCAGCTTGGCCAGCTTGGTGACCTCGGTAACCTCCACAGCAGGTAGCTCTGCCCGAGGAGGTCCTTCTGCTCAGCGTTATCGTCCCGATGTTCAACGAGCAGGACGTCCTTCCCCTGTTCGTTGCCGACTGCGCACGACTCTCGACAGCCTGGACGCGCCCCTACGAGGTGGTCGCCGTGGACGACGGAAGCAAGGACGCGACTTCAGGCCTCCTTTCCGAATTCCGGGCCGGCTGGCCAGAGTTGCGAGTCGTAGCACTCCGCCGCAACAGCGGCCATCGGCCGCTTGACCGCTGGGTTGGCCCTTTGTCGCGGCGACATTGTGGTGACCATCGACGCCGACCTTCAGGACCCGCCTGAGCTGATCCCAACATTGGTCAGCGCGGCGGCCGAGGCTGGAGCCGACGTGGTCTACGCGGCGCGTGGCGATCGGCAGCGGGACTCGGCCTTCAAGCGGCTGACAGCACATGTCTACTACCGACTGATGCGTCGAGCGGCCGGCGAGAGCGTCCCGATGCACGCCGGCGACTCCCGCCTGATGTCACGCGAAGTTGTCGACACGCTCAACGCCTTGCCTGAGCGTCATCGCGTCTACCCTGACTACTCGTCCCCTGGCTGGGCTTCACGAGCACGACAGTCACCTATCGGCGCGACGAGCGCGCGGCCGGGGAGAGCAAGTATCCGCTGCACCGCATGACCCGCCTGGCGGTGGACAGCCTCACGTCCTTTACCGCAATGCCGCTCAGGATCGCCACCTGGGCTGGAGTGGCAGGCAGCGTGATCTGCCTTGCGGCGGTCATGGTGGCGATCATCGCCCAGATGGCGGGGGCGACAGTCCCCGGCTGGGCGTCCGTATTCGTCGCCGTCTTCTTCCTAGCTGCGGTCCAGCTCCTATGCCTGGGTCTGCTCGGGGAGTACATCGGTCGCCTCTACGCCGAGGCACAGCACAGACCGCTCTACCTCGTGCGATCTGATTCGGCTACCCAGGGAGGCACCAAACCCCAGCCGGGCGCCGGCCACGAGACTCAGGTGCCAGACTCGACCGGTTAGTCCGTTTCCCGGTCAGAATCGCCACCTCCCGGTTAGCCTGTGACGGTCGCCAGGGCGCGGTGGCGACCACGAGCCGCCGCAAAGCACGAGCGTGGGGAGGTGCGGCAGTGCGCAGGCCTGCACGTTGGCTGAGGCCCCGCACGGCCACTCTCCGGCACCCGCTGCTGCGATGGTCCGGCACCCGATGACGAGCGCCGTCGAGGCGTCCGAACGAGACGCGCCACCAGCCGTTTCCGGCGAGCGGCCTGACGAACCTCCGCTTCGCGCGACGCTCGGCAACCTTGCGCTGCTGACTGTCGTATTGGCCTTCGGCGCCATCGGGCTGCGCCCGTTGGCAGATCCGGATCTTGGCTGGCACCTGCGCACCGGTGAGTTGGTGCTTCACTCGGGATTCACCCGGTCAGACCCCTGGTGATTCGCGTCGAGCCAGCCGTGGGTCCTCCACGAGTGGGGCGGCGAGGTGCTGATGTACCTCAGCTACCTGATCGGCGGCTACCACGGCCTCATCGCCCTTCACGTCATCCTGATGGTGGTCCTCGCCGCGCTGCTGGTCATCAGCTGCCGCCGCGTAGCGGGTCCAGCGGTCGCCTTGGTGGCCACCTGCTTGGCGCTGGAGACGCTATGGTCCAAGGCGACGGAGCGACCTCCAGCTGATCTCGTTCTGCATCCTCGCGGCCGTGCTGCCGCCGCTGCGTCGCTCCATCGCGGAGCGGCGAGCCCCGTGGTGGCTCATCCCGGTCACCTACGTCTGGGCAAACGTCCACGCCATGTGGCCGATAGCACTCGCTCTCTACGCAGCCCTGGTTCTCGGCTTGGTGCTGGAGACAGGCCTTCGGTCATGGCGGAGTCATGTGCCGTTCCTTCTCGTCGGCCTCGCGAGCGGCTTGGTAGTCATCGCAACACCAAATGGTCCGGCACTGCTGAACATTTTTCAGCGGGGGGGCCGACTTCATCGGCGAGTTTGGTGCACCGAGCATTCTCCGGATGGCCAATTTCAGCTCAGCGGTGCTGGCAGAATTATGTCGTCAGCTGGGCGTTCGCGGAGAAAAGGGCAGCCGCTCCCGAGGTCGTCTTTGTGCTGTCAGCCATCCTCCTAGGTTCGATGTACAACCGCTCGGTTCCCGTCGCAGCCATCGCGCTGGCCCCGCTAGCCGCGCGAGAGTCGCTGGATCGATCGGACGGGCGCCGGCTGTACGGTGGCGGCCGCCGGCTGGCGACTGGATAGCGATCTCAGTCCTTGTTGTGGTGTTCGTGGTCGCTGTGGGCTTCCGGCTGGAGTCAGTCGCCCCGCTGGCCTCGGACCGGCCGTTCGCGGCCAGCCGAGAGTTGGATGCATTGCCTGGGCGAGCACGAGTGCTCAACGAATACACCATGGGCGGGTGGCTCATCTGGACGGCCCGAGACACCTCTCCGGGGATCGACGGCCGCTCCGAGGTCTACGGACTCCCCTACGTCAAGAAGTACTTGAATGCGCTCCGCCTAGGTCCTGGCTGGGAGAGATGGGTGGCCGAGAGGCAGTTCGACGCTGCTTACCTGAACAAGGACACCCCGCTCGTGTTCGGACTGAAGTCCATGGGCTGGCGAATTCATGCGCGGCCGGGAGCAGCGTGATCCTGCTGCCGCGACCGGGTAGGTTCAGCGCAAAATCGCGGCCTACTCGATGAGCCAGATGCCGGGTGAGGGTCAGCACTTGCCGATATCCTGGCAATCTTGAGCCGGGACCAATCGCGATCGCCTTGTGACGCCATCATCGACAGACGGACTGATGCAAACGTGAAGGCTGTGCTGCTGGCCGGGGGCCTCGGCACCCGGATGCGCGAAGAGACCGAGTTCCGGCCGAAGCCGATGGTCGAGGTCGGCGGCAAGCCCGGTGCTCTGGCACATCATGAAGATCTTCGCCACCCACGGCGTGCACCGACTTCGTCGTCTGCACCGGCTACAAGGGCGACGTGATCAAGGACTACTTCCTCGACTACGAGGCGCGCAACAACGACTTCACGATCACCTCGGGCCGATCACGCGAGATCGTCTTCCACGACCAGCACCTCGAGTCCGACTGGAGCGGTGACCGTCGCCGACACCGGCGCGACCGCGCAGACCGGCGGCCGCGTCAAGCGCGGTCCAGCCGCTACGTCGACGGACGACGACCGTTCATCGTCACCTACGGCGACGGCCTGGCCGACGTCGACATCGCGCAGCTGCTCGACTTCCACGAGGCCCACGGCAAGCTCGCCACCATCACGACCGTCCGGCCGCTGTCCCGCTTCGGCATGGTCGACATCGACGCGACGAGCAGGTCGTGCCGAAGTTCCGGGAGAAGCCGCAGGTCGACGACTGGGTCAGCGCCGGCTTCTTCGTGTTCGAGCAGGAGATCTTCGACTACCTGGGCGCCCGACGACGACCTGCGTCCTCGAGCAGGAGCCGCTCGGCCGAGCTCGCCGCCGAGGGCCAGCTCGTCGCGTACCAGCACGACGGGTTCTGGCAGCCGATGGACACCTACCGCGAGTCCGTCATGCTCAACGACCTCTGGGACTCGGGCCAGCCCCGTGGAAGGTCTGGTCGTGACGGAGCCGCAACCCAGGCACACGACGACCTGCGGGCGGGCCAGCCGCAAGCTGATCAGCATCGTCGTTCCGGCCTACAACGAGAGTGACTGCGTCGACGAGTTGGCGCGCCGGCTGACCGTCGTCATGGACTCCGAGCCCGGCTACGACTTCGAGGTCGTCATCGTGGAGAACGGATCTGAGGACGACACGTGGCAGAAGCTTCAGAAGATCCATGAAGCCGACCCGCGATTCAAGATCCTCCAGCTCGCACGCAACTTCCGGATGGACGGCGGGCCTCACAGCCGGGCTGGCGCACATCACGCGGCGACGCCGCCGTCGTCATGACGGCCGACCTGCAGGATCCTCCCGAGCTCATCCCCACCTTCATCCGGCGTTGGGAGGAGGGCTACGAGAACGTCTACATGATCGTCAGCGAGCGGCGCGGCACAGGCCTGATGCGACGCTTCAACAGTCGCGCCTTCTACTGGTTGGCCGACAAGGCCACCGAGGGACGCATCGTCCGGAATGCGAGCGACTTCCGCCTGGTCGACCGGGCCGTCTACGAGGCAGTCAACACGATGCAGGAGCGAAACCGCTTCGTTCGGGGACTATTTGCCTGGGTCGGCTACCGCTCGATCGGAGTGGAGCACGTCCGGCCGCCGCGGTTCGGCGGGGACTCGAAGGCATACACGTTCAAGGTCCTTGACCTCGCTTTCAAAGGAATCTTCGCCCACAGCTACCTGCCCCTTCGGCTGATCAGCGTCCTGGGCGATCGCCATCTCGATGCTGTCGTTCCTGACGCTGATCATCCTGACGATTCGGTTCTTCCTCTACGGCGTGCCGTTCGCCGGCTTCGGCACGCTGGTCGGCTTCACGCTCCTCCTGTTCGGTCTGCTGTTCTCGATGATCGGCATCGTCAGCGAGTACGTCGGGCTCATCTACGAGGAAGTCAAGCAGCGACCGAACTTCGTCGTCCGGCGTCGGCTGGGCCTGTGAGCACCAACAGGGCCGTCGCCACACCCGGGGACGGACTCGCCCGACTGGGCACGCGATTCGTCCTCGTGGGCATCGTGAACACGGCGTTCGGATTCGGTCTCTTCGCGGCCCTGGAGCTCACACTCGGTGACCGATGCCCCTACATCTATCTGCTTCTCGTCGCCATGTCATGAGCGTCTTCGAGGCCTACGTCCTGCAAGAAGCCTCGTCTTCCGCGTCGAGGGCAGGTGGTGGCGCGACCTGGTCGGTTCTGGTCCGTCTACATCGCGGCCTTGGCACTCAACCTGTTGCGCTCCCCCGTGCTCGTCGAGGCGTTGCGGGCTCCCTGTCCTGCCCTGTCACAGGCACTCTTCCCGCTCCTCATGACGGCCAGGGACGTTCGCCGCGCACCGCAACCTTCAGCTTCCGGCGGCCGAGGCGCTCAGGAAGATCGACACTTTGGACAGACGGGGCGGCGTGATGAGCCGAGGCACCGCGAGTCAGGCCGCGCCACGCGCTGATCAGTCGGCGGCTACGGCGCTCTCGGGACGACGGCGATCTCCGACGGGCTCGCGCGCTGCAGCGCGGCGAGATCGCGCCGCCGCACGTCTCGAACCGCTCGGCCCGGACGACCCACAGGCCGTGCCTGGCCGACAGCCGTTGGACGAGGTCCGAGTCGCCGCCCTGCCGCACACTTGACTGCGTGGTCTGGGCGCAGGGCATCAATGTCAACGACAGCGCGACGGCGTCGACGCCGACGACCCTTGACTCGATGCTGGACGTCGAACGTCTCGTTCGTCGCGCGACCCTTGCGGAACTCCTGCGCAGCGGGCGGTTCGCGCGACGGAGCGCGACTTGTGGTCCTCAGCTCGATCTGGGGCATCGTGGCCCGAGCGGGCAAGTTCTCGTACACGCGTGTCCAAAGCGAGTCTGGGGGACTTGTGCGCGCCGCTTCGGTCGACCTGGCACCGCGCGGATCCTGGTCAACGCGGTTCTGCCGGGGGTCGTCGACACCCCGATGACGCGCAACATGCTTATCGGCAGACGCACTTCGACCGGGTCGAGGCCGCTACCCCGTTCGGTCGACTCGTGGCACCCGACGGACGTCGCCAGCCTCGTCGCCTACTTGTGCTCCCCGCCGAACACGGCCGTGACCGGGCAGTCCATCGCCGTCGATCTTGGGTTCAGCGTTGGCCGCTCACTCTGACCTGCGCATCCGCTCGTCCGACGGTGACTACCTGCGTGTCGGTCGGCGAAGGCGGCTTCGTCGCCTGCCTGGCAGGCACGACTGCGATCGTCGTCGACTCCGCACTGCGCGGGATGGTGACCACCGGGTCGCAGGCCGATCTCGAAGTCCGCGCCGTCGAAGACACGAAGACGCTCGCCGGCGTCGAACGACTCGTCCTCCGATGCTGGAGGCAGGGGTCCGTCGGGGTGACCATGTCATCGCGGTCGGCGGTGGCGTCGTCCAGGACGTCGCCACTTTCGCCACGCGACATCTACATGCGGGGCATTGACTGGACCTACGTGCCCACGACCCTGATGGCGATGGCTGACTCCTGCATCGGCGGCAAGAGCTCGATCAACGTCGGCGGAGTCAAGAACCTCGTCGGCGGCTTCCACCCACCCGACCGAGTAGTCGTCGACCCGGTGTTCCTGCGAGCCTCCCCGCCGCTGCGGTCGCAGCCGGTATGGCCGAGGCTGCCAAGATCTGCTTCTGCCGCGGGGGCAGGCGTTCGAGGGTTATCTCGAGACGTTCGACAGGTTCCGCCGCGATCCTGCCGACCTGCTGCGGCACGTGCTGGTCGCCAAGCAGTGGTTCATCGAGGTCGACGAGCACGACAGGAAGGAGCGTCGGCTGCTCAACTTCGGGCACACGTTCGGCCACGCGTCTGGAATCCGCCGTCGTCGCACTCGATCAGCCACGGCGCCGCGGTGCCTTCGGGATCCTGCTGCGCACTAACCCACCCGCTCGCGCCGGACAGCTCCCGGGACCCGCGCACTGGCCAGGCACTGTCGCCAGCTGCTGCGCAGACGTCGAGGACTTCCGCGACGCTCTGCAGCGTTTCGATCGCAGCACAGCTCGAGAGCGCGTTTCGGAGCGACAAGAAGCACTCAGCCGCGACTTCCGCCTCATCCTGCGCGCGCCGGCACGGAGGTGTCGCCGAGGTCGAGGTCGACGACGGCGGCTCAGCGTGGGACACGATCTCACCACGACGCTCCGCGTGCTCGGCTCCCTGGACGGGAGAGGCCGATGAAGTACAGCCAGCTGGTGATGCACTGGCTGCACGACGCTCGGCTACACGCACTGCTTCTTCGTCGCCGGAGGCAACTCATGCACCTGCTCGACGGCGCCCGTTCCACGATGACGTGCGTCCCGGTCGTGCACGAGGTCGCCGCAGGTATCGCCGTCGAGTACTTCAACGAGGCCGAGGGCGTCCGGCAGCAGTCCCGAGCGTTCGCCCTGGTGACCGCCGGGCCGGGGCTGACCAACATCCTCACCGCCATGGCGGGTGCCTATCTCGAGAGCCGCGAGCTGCTCGTCCTCGGCGGGCCAGGTCAAGTCCACCGACCTTGCCGGGGCGCTGCGGCAGCGAGGCATCCAGGAGATCGACGGCGTGGCGCTCGCCGGCCCGGTGTCCGTGGCCGTCGAGCGGATCGAGAAGCCGTCGGCCGGGACGCGCTCGACGAGCCTCGTCTGGCGCGGCCGCACCGGCCGGCCCGGACCGGTGTTCATCGAGTTCTGCCTCGACGCCCAGGGCGCGCCCGTGGACCCTGACGTCGCTCGAGACCGGCGCCGCGATGGCCCCGCTCACCCGTGTCTTCCGCCTCGCCGGCGCGACGCTCCTAGCTCGCTCGACGATCTGATCCGGCAGGCGGAGCGCCCGGTCCTCGCTCGCTCGGTGGTGGCGTGAGTCGCGAAGCCGTCGCAGGGCGCTGCCCCCGGCTGCGATCGGCCGACCTTCCGTCATGACCACGTGGAACGGGCCGACCGCATCGGCGCCGACGACCCCTTGTACGTCGGCCGGCCCAACACCTGGGGACAGCGCGCGGCCAACGTCCTGCTTGCAGCAGAGCGACCTCGTGCTGGCACTCGGCACGCGCCTCGGGCTTCAGCAGACGGGCTTCAACTGGCAGGAGTTCGCACCGCATGGCGACGGTGGTGCAGGTCGACATCGACCCGGCAGAGCTGAGCAAGGGCCACCCCCGCGTGGACCTGGCGCTCGAGGCCGACGCCGACGCCGTGCTCGAGCACCTAGCGGCGAGCGACCTCGCCGGACTGGGCTTCGATGGCTGGCGTTCTGCCCGGAGGTGCGCGACGTTGCTCCCCGTCGTTGAACCCAGCAACCAGACAGCGCCGGGCTTTGTCGACCCCTACCAGTTCGTCGTCGACCTGTCGCGTAGGTGCCGCGCCGACGACGTGATCGTGCCGTGCTGCAGCGGCGGGCGCGTTCACCGTCGACGATGCAGGCGTTCGCCCAGATGCAGGGCCAGGCTGTCATCACCGACAAGGGCCTGGCCAGCATGGGCTACGGCCTCGCCGGCGCATCGGCGCCGCGCTGGCCAACCCGACCGGCGCACGGTCCTGATCGAGGGCGACGGCGGCTTCACCCAGAACCTGCAGGAGCTCGCGACCGTCGCGGTCAACCGGCTGCCGCTGAAGATCTTCCTCTTCAGCAACGAGGGCTACGCCTCGATCCGGATGACTCAGCGCAACTACTTCGACGGCGCGTACCTGGGCTGCGACACGCCAGACCGGACTCGGCTTCCCGGACTGGCCACAGCTGTTCGGCGCCTACGGGATCCCGTTGCTCGACCTCGATGTCAACGGTGTCGACGACCGACGGGTTCGCATGAACTGCTTCGACATCGACCGGGCCGGCGGCGTTCATCGTGCCCATCGACCCGGAGCAGACCTACTTCCCGAAGATCACTTCCCGCGATCACCGCGACAGGCGGCATGGAGTCACAGCCTCTGCACCTCATGTCACCCCGCACTTCCTGACGACATTGCTCGACGAGTCATGCCTCTACCTGAACGACCGACACGAGGGGACCTCGCCTGTGAACAAGACCGAGCGTCAGATGACGGACATCCTGCGCAAGGGCAAGGAGAAGTACGGCTACGTATCCGTCAAGGCGGAGTTCGAGGCCGAGGGAACGCGGATGGACGAGCTGCTCCGACTCGTCGAGATCGCGCGAACCGCCGGCCTGCCGACTGACCGTGAAGATCGGTGGCTGCGAAGCCATCCGGGACCTGCTGGAGTCCAAGCAGATCGGCGTCCGCTACATCGTCGCCCCGATGGTCGAGACCCCTTACGCGCTCTCCAAGTACATCGCAGCGAAGGAGCAGATCGTTCACGCGCTGACGAGGCCGAGGACACCGACTTCCTCTTCAACGTCGAGACGATCACCGCCTACGAGAACCGCGAGGCGATGGCGGAGCTCTCCGCCGGCTCTCCGGGCACCGATGGCATGGTCTTCGGTCGCGTCGACTTCTCGGGTTCGCTCGGACCTGGCTCGCGACTCGATCAACGACGACGTCGTCACGAACTACGTGCTCGAGATGGCCAAGTTGTGCAAGGGCAAGGACCTGGACCTGGTGGTCGGCGGCGGCGTGTCGATCGACTCGCTCGACGTCCTCCAGCGCATCCGGGCCGTGCACCTGACGCCGCTTCGAGACCCGCAAGGTCGTCTTCCACGCTGACGGCGCTCGAGGTCGGAGACCTCAAGCAGGGCCTGCTCAACGCGGTCCACTTCGAGCTGCTCTGGCTGCTGAACAAGCGCGAGTACTACGGCACGATCTTCCGCGAGGACGAGAAGCGCATCGAGATGCTCGAGGCCCGCTGGAAGGTCTTGAACGGAGCGGTGTGACGACTCGCGAGGAGAATCTGCGAAGTGCCCTGACGGGCGACGAGCGCATCGCTGTCACCGGGGCAACAGGTTGGCTCGGCGCGTCGGCCCTGGACTTGTTGGACCGGGTACTCGGGCCGACGGAGGCAGCACGTCGCGTCACCGCATACGCCAGCCGCGAACGAGCCGTGCGCACACGGTCGGGCCGCTCGGTGGACATCCACCGCTTGGCAGACCTCCCGCACCAATCGCCGGCCCCCACCCACTTGTTGCACTTCGCCTACCTGACACGGGACCGGCTCGCAGATCTCTCGGTCGACCAGTTCGTGGCAGCCAACCTCGCCATCACGGCGGTCGTTCTCGACGCGGTCGCGTCGCACCGGCCCCGCGGCCATCGTCTTCGCGAGCTCTGGCGCCGTCTACAACCACGATCGGACGCTCACCGACGGATCTTCGCGGCAACGCCTACGGAACCCTGAAGCACATCGACGAGCTGGCGTTGCGCGCGGCCGCCGGCGATGTTCGGAGCCGCGGTGGTCATCCCCCGGATCTTCAGCCTGGCCGGGGCGGGGATGACCAAGCCGGACCTCTACGCCCTCGGCAATCTGATCAGGATGGCCCGCTCGGACGGCCGCCTGCTCGTCCGTAGCGGCTCGCCGGTCGTCCGGTCGTACGTCGGTGTGGACGAGGTCGTGAGCCTGTCCATCTGGCTGGCGTTGCGGGGGCAGTCCGCCGTGTTCGACACCGCCGGCCATGTTGTCGAGATTGCTGATCTGGCCGGTCTGGTAGCAGACCTGTACGGACTGGATCGCAGCTCCATCGATCGGAGTCCTGCAACCGGGGACCAGGACGACATCTACGTGGGTGATCCGACCGACTGGGCTCGACTCACCTCTCTCGCGGGGATCGAGGAGGCGCCGATCGAAGAACTCGTCCGCCAGACATCCGAATGGCTAGGTCACTCCGGATCGGCGAAGGTAGGCTCGCAAGTCCCGCACACCGATGCACCAGGGGAATCATCGTGACCGACGAGCTCGCCGGGCAGCGCAGGCGCATCCTGGACGACGTCCGGTCCTTCGCCAGTCGAGTCGCTGGCCGGGCAGGAGTTCGTGCCCGGCGAGACTCCCGTGCCCGTGTCAGGCAAGGTGCTCGACGCCGACGACCTCGCCGCCCTGGTCGACTCGTCGCTCGACGGCTGGCTGACCGCCGGCCGGTTCACCCAGGAGTTCGAACGCAAGCTCGCCCGCTACGTCGGCGCCCGCGGCGTCGGTGTTCGTCAACAGCGGCTCGAGCGCCAACCTGCGTCGCCCTGTCGGCCTTGACCAGCCCCAAGCTCGGTACGACGCGCGCTCGTGGAGGGCGACGAGGTGCTGACCGTCGCCGCTGGGCTTCCCGACCACCGTCAACCCGATCATCCAGAACGGACTCCGACCCGTCGTCGTCGACGTCGAGCTCGGCACCTACGACGCGAACGCCGGACATGCTGCGGAGGCCATCGGACCGCGGACGCGCGCGATCATGATGGCGCACACGCTCGGCAACCCGTTCGACCTCGACGTGGTCCGCCGGCTCTGTGCAAGGAGCACGAGCTCTGGCTCATCGAGGACTCCTGCGACGCCCTCGGCTCGACCTACGACGGCAAGCGCACCGGCAGCTTCGGCGACACCGCCACGGTGAGCTTCTACCCCGCGCACCACATCACCACGGGCGAGGGCGGCGCGGTCTTCGTCAAGTCACCGCTGGTGAAGAAGCAGGTCGAGTCGTTCCGCGACTGGGGCCGCGACTGCTACTGCGAGACCGGGCACGACAACACCTGCTGAAGCGCTTCGAGTGGCAGCTCGGCGACCTCCCGCTCGGCTACGACCACAAGTACATCTACAGCCACATCGGCTACAACCTCAAGGCCACCGACATGCAGGCCGCGCTCGGGCTGTCCCAGCTCGGCAAGCTCGACACCTTCGTCGAGAGCGCGCAAGAAGAACTTCGCCCACCTCTACGCAGCGGCTGGACGGCACGCCAGGGCCTGATCCTGCCGCGGGCGACGCCCAAGTCGGACCCGTCGTGGTTCGGCTTCCCGATCACGCTCGACCCGCGACCTGCACGTCGACCGCGAGGAGCTGCTGCGGTCACCTCGACGAGCGCAAGATCGGCACCCGGCTGATGTTCGCCGGCAACCTCACCCGCCAGCCCGCCTATCGCGACGTCGACTTCCGCGTCGTCGGCGACCTGACGAACTCCGACATCGTGATGAGCCGCACGTTCTGGGTCGGTGTCTACCCCGGGCTGACCGAGCCGATGCTGGACTACGTCGCCGACACCATCCTCGACGTGCGTCGACGGGCGGCTGAGGCGATTGCACTACCTGGTCACCGGGCACACCGGCTTCAAGGGCTCCTGGCTGATGCTGCTGCTGCGGAGCCGCGGTCACGACGTCTCCGGCCTGGCGCTCGACCCCGTCCCCGGCTCGCTGTTCGACCGGGCCCGGATCGCCCGCGAGCTGGCCAACGACGTCCGGGCGGACGTCCGCGACCGCGAGGCTGTCGCGGCCGACCGCTCTCCCGGTGCGCCCCCGACGTCGTGATCCACCTGGCCGCCCAGCCGCTGGTGCGCGAGTCGCTAACGCGACCCGCGCCTCACCTTCGAGACCAACGCTCTGGGCACGCTGAACGTGCTCGAAGCCGTCAGCGCCACCCCGTCGGTGCGCGCGCACGTCGTCGTGACGACCGACAAGGTCTACCGGAACGTCGGACAGGTCGGCCGGCTACCGCGAGGACGACACCGCTCGGCGGGAGCGACCCGTACAGCGCCTCCAAGGCGATGGCCGAGCTGCTCACCCAGTCGTGGGTGGAGAGCTTCGACCCCTGCCCGACCGCAACCGCCCGGGCCGGCAACGTCATCGGCGGCGGCGACGTCAGCCGAGACCGGCTGATGCCCGACCTGCTGGCCGGGTTGCAGGACGGCGTGGCCCCGCTGATCAGGTATCCGGACGCCGTCCGCCCATGGCAGCACGTCCTCGACGCCGTCAACGGCTACACCGTTCTCGCGGACGCGCTGCTCTCCGGTGCGGTGACCGGCGAGAGCTGGAACTTCGGTCCCGATCCCGCCGGCTTCGCGACCGTCCGCGACGTGGCAGATCGGGTGGTCGCGCTGTGGGGCGAGGGCGCTGCCTGGCGGCAAGACGCCGAGAACCATCCGCCCGAGGCTCGACTGCTGACGCTGGACGCCACCAAGGCGATGAGCCGTCTCGGGTGGGAGCCGAGGCTGAACCTTGCCCGGGCGATCGAGTGGACCGTCGAGTGGTCCCGCCGTGCCATCACGGAGCCGGCGGCCACGGTCACCCGCCAACAGGTCGCCGCCTTCGAGTCCTCGGGCGGCTGAGCGCGGCAGCAGTGGCTAGGTGACCGTGCTGTGGTGGGTGAACAGGTAGATCACCAGCACTGCTACCGCGATGATCGCGACAGTTGCCTCGAGAATGAGGAAGGTCTTGAAAAGACGGCGGCGCTTGGGCTTGATGAACGTCCGCTGGTCGAGGTCGATGACCGGTCCCTTGCGCCGACGGCCCCGCTTCTTCGTCGGCGTCGCTGCACGCTGCTGGGTGTTCTGCTGGAGCCTGAGGGCGTCGGCGAGAGCCTGACCGGTGTTCTCGCGGGCATCGTTCTCTCTGCGCGCTTCCCGGAGTCGCTCATCGAACTGGGCCACGGTTGTGATGCTAGCCAGCCGTTGGCCCGTACGGATGATGCATGGGTACATCATCCGGGTCGACATTTCGGACTCCGGCACCCACCGTGATCATCACCGTGCGCGTCGTGACGAAATCAGGGTTCCTGGCCCGCAAGCTGGTCTCGCAGCCGCCCGCCGAGCTGGTCCCACTGCCAGCTCGACTCCACCCAGGCGCGACCGGCGGCCCCTTGCAGACGTGCGCTCTCCGGGTCGAGCAGCAGCTGCGAGAGCGCCTCCGCCACTGCTTCGGGACGGGTGCCGTCGACAACCACCCCGGTCTCCCCGTCCAACACGGCATCGGGAGCGCCGCCCGAGTCGCCAGCCACGACCGGCAGCCCCGTGGCCGAGGCCTCCAGGTAGACGATGCCGAGTCCTTCGACCTCGAACCCGGCCTTCCGCGTCCGGGTCGGCATGCAGAAGACGTCCCCGGCCGCGAAAAAGGGCGGCAGCTCGGCCCACGGCTTGGCCCCGGCGAAGACGACGTCCTTCGCGACCCCTAGCTCCGACGAAATGCGCACCAGTCGCTCGCGCATCGGACCGTCGCCGACGAGCAGCACTGCGGCATCGGGCACCGATCGCTGCACCAACGGAAGCGCACGGATCAGCATGTCCTGACCCTTGCGCTCCACGAACCGCGAGACGCACACGACAACCGGCCGCTCCCCCAGTCCGTAGAGCTCCCGGACGGGCCGTCCGTCCACCGAGGGGTTGAAGGCATCGACGTCCACGCCAGGCGTCAGCTGCACCATCCGAGCGGCTGCCGCCGGCGAGAGCGCCCGCGCGATCTGCGACCGGGTGTACTCCCCCAGATAGGTCAGCACGTCGTTCGTCTCGCCGATCCGATGCAGCAGTTGGTGAGTGCCGGGCGTCTTCGCCCACCAGACCTCGTGCCCGTGAGTTGTCGCCACTGTCCGTCGGACGCCGGCTTTCGACTTCAGGGTCGCGGCCATCAGACCCAAGGGAGCGGCGGCGCCGAACCAGACGGAGTCGCAGCCCATCTCCCGAGCGATGGCCACCGAGCGCTTGGTGATCGACGGGGTCGGCAGCATGATCCGGGAGGCATCACGGATCACCGGAAAGGCCAGGTCGGCGTCGAAGCCTGCATCCCCCGCCTGCCGAGCCGTGTGCACGACGACGGAAGCGGGATCCATCCGCTGCACCATCGCGAGCACGAACGACTCGATGCCGCCGACCCTGGGCGGGAAGTCGTTCGTGACGACCAGCGTCCGCCCGGTCACGGCGCCAAGCCCGACGGCACCGGAATGCCGTGCAACCGCGCCCAGTCGCGGGCCAACGCGATGCGCTGCGGGCCGGTCGGGTGGGTGGCGAACAACCCGAAGACCAGCGGGGACGGCTCGAGGTCGCTGAGATTGGTCACCGACAGCCGCCGCTGCATCGCCACCGTCGCGCCGGGGTCGTGGGTCAGCTCGAGCGCGTGCACGTCCGCGCGGGTCTCGATCCGGCGGGACAGCAGGTTCTCCGCCGGCCCGGCCACGAAGGTCAGCACCGCGATCAACGCAAGCGCGAGCGCCACCGCGCGGCCATCACCCAGCGCGTCGACACCGGCCCGGCCGAGCAGCCACGACCACCGGCCGAGCAACGCGAGGAGGCAGACCATGAGCGCCACCCCCAGGGCACCCAACACTGTCCCCCACACCACGTCGTGCTGCTTCGCGTGGCCGAGCTCGTGCGCCACGATCAGCCGCACCTCCTCGGGCGGCGCCTGCTCGACCAGCGTGTCGTAGACGACGATCCGCCGCGTCGCACCGATGCCCGACACGTAGGCGTTCAACGCCGTCGTACGGCGGCTCGCGTCGGCCACCAGCACGTCCTCGACCGGCACCCCGTCGTCTCGGGCCAGCTGCAGCAGCGACGTCCGCAGCGGGCTGTCCGGCATCGGCGTGAACTTGTTGAAGACCGGCTCCACGACGACCGGGTAGGCGAACGACACGAGCACTACCAGCAGCGCCCCCACGACGGCACCTGTCGCCCACCACCACTGCGGCTGCCACCGGGCCAGGCCGACCACCAGAAGCAGCACCGCGACCGTCACGACCAGCCCCACGGCGTACGACTTGGCGACGTCGACGCCCCACGCACCCCAGCTGCGGGTGGACAGGCCGTAGCGCCGGCTCACCGACTCGCGCCACGCGTCCCACGGGAGCGTCAGGGCGCGGCCGACAAGAGTGAGCGCCACCGTTCCCAGCAGCACCCGCGGCCCACCAGCCGCCCCCGAGCGGTGCCGCGACCGCCGACACCAGCCGCGCCCCAGCCGGGGTGAGCCCGAGCACCACCGCGACCAACAGGCCGACCCCCAGCGAGACGTACGCCGGTGGCCGCACCGCCGCGTGGAACGCCTCCTCCCGGGCGATCTGCGCGGCGGTGAAGTCACGCTGCGGGTCGACCGGGGTCGGCGCCAGGCCGTGCAGTGGCAGCGGCCGCCACGGGACGAGCAACGCGACCGCCGCGAGCAGGGCGAGCACGAGCACGACGATGGTCGCAAGCAGGGCGGTGCGGCTGCTCACGTGCGGCCACCGGCTGCTTCCATGGCGTCGATCATCGCCGATGCGACCCGGTGTGTCTGTCAAGGGTCCCGCTCGTCGCGCCGATATCGTCGGAGTACCAGATGACGTGACGTCGAGGCGTGGGCTCGCAGTCATTCCACCTGTTCGAGGGAGCACCCCGTGAAGACCTTCCCGTCCTACGTGTTCGCGGCCCTCGGGGTCGCCCTGCTCGTGCTCGGCATCGCGGGCATCGCCTACGGCGCTGACGCAGGCGAGCAGATCATCGGCGCTCTTGTCGCCATCATCGGCGTGGTTCAGATCATCTTCGGCGGATTCCAGCGCAAGACCGAGGACATCGCACCCGCAGCCACTGACACCGCACCGCACACTCCCTGACACTCGCCGCCGGCCGGCCACTCGATAGTGCCCCCGACCACTTGCGGTCGAGGGGCACTGTCGCCTCCAGGTCAGTCCCGCCGCTCACGGCCGGCGTTGGCAACGATGACCGCGATCGGCGGGATGACCAGCGCGATGCCGCCAAGCACCACGGCCCATGTCGAGGAGAACCGGCTGACCACCAGCCCGGCGAGCAGGAACAGCGTGACCGCCACGGCCATCAGCACGAGGTAAGGGCGGCGCCCCGGCTGGCGGTCGCGGCCGCGCACTCCAGCCGACCGGTTGTGGCTCACCGTGCTCCCTCCCCTTACCCGCTGACACCATCCGCTGCTGCTTGCTCCCATCGTCCGACCAGCTACTTTCCGGCCGCCGCACGCTCAAGTGGCGTCCGGGTGCTCAAACAAGGCGCACACTGGGGGCAAGGCCGCGGCACTGTGCCCTCGGTGCCCGCCGACCACCGAGGGACGTGACGCGCGTGTACGTGGTCGCAGCCATCACCGAGCAGCCCGGCCCGCCCGCTGTCCGCGAGGGCCGTGGTTGGCACCTCGACCCGACGACCGAGCCGGTCGGGACGCGCCACGCCGCCGCCACTATGCCCGGTGTCCCGCCGCCCATGGTCGCCTTGTGCGGGGCAGACATCGAGGGCTGGGTGCTCTTCCCGAAGGCGCCGTTCGCTCCGTTCAGCACGGCGAGCTGCCAGCGCTGCGCCCAGCTGGTGTCCTCCGCCACCGCCCGCGAACGGTCCACCAATGCGGGCTGACGCCGCCCCCACGTGAAGGCTCGCGCCGCTGGACGGGGGAGACCAGCGGCGCGAGCTAGACGAGAGCATGGACCACGGGGTCGCCGCCCTGTACAACGGGGTCCGTGAGCGATGCCGGGAAGCGGGCGATCGCGCTCGGCGCGTGGGAGCGGGCCTTGGCCGACTACCGCGCCGCGGCCGAGCAGGCGTTCGGCCGGGGTGCCCTGGCCGGGCGGCCGGATGACGTCGAGCTCGACCTGCTCGAGGTGCTCGAGTGGGAGCAGCGCCAGGCGCTCGAGCGCTACATCGCCAGCTGCCGCGATGAGCGCGGCAACTCAGGACAAGGCATCTACCCCGATGTCGGCCGGGGACGCCGCGGTACTAAGGTGCTGCCGCGGCCTGGACCCGCCGCGACCCTTCTCGGAGGGAACCTGATGCGCCGCTTCCAACTGCATCGCGACCATGACGTCACCGGCATCTCCGGCACCGGCCTGGTGGCCGAGGGTGCCGCGTTCTCGGACGGCGGCGCCGTCGTGCGGTGGCTGACCGGTACCCGGTCGACCGTGGTCTGGGACGACCTCGAAGACGTCCACAAGATCCATGGGCACGGCGGCGCAACCAGGATCGTCTGGGTCGACCCACCTGGCGACAAGATGGTCAGCTTCACCCACCAGTGACGGCGCCGCTCCGACCTACGCGTGCCAGTCGGCTGGCGGGTCCTCGCCGACCCGCCCGTCCACCGCCTCGCGGAGCAGGTCGGCGTGGCCGGTGTGCCGGCCGTACTCCTCGACCAGGTCGAAGACCAGCCGGCGAAGGCTGGCCTGTTGGCCTTGAGGCCCGGCGAAGTGGACGACCTGGTCGAGCCCACCGTCGGCCAGGGCCGCGCCGAGCCTCGCCCGGGACCGTTCGACGGCGCCGTCCCACAGCGCGTAGAGCTGCTCGGGGGTGTCGTCGGCGGCGGAGGTGAAGTCCCAGTCGGTGCTGCCGTCCCAGCCAAAGCCGTCCCAGGGTGCCCCGGAACGTGCTCGCAGCCGGCTAGTGCGCCGTAGGTGCTCCGTCTCGGTGCCGGTGAACGGAGTAGTCCAGGGAGGGTCGATGTCGGTCACGGTCAGCCGAAGATGCCGCTGTACGCATTGAGTGCCGGCTGGCCGCCCAGGTGTGCGTAAAGCACCGTCGAGTCCTTCGCGATCTCGCCCCGGGCGACGAGGTCGAGCAGTCCGGCCATCGACTTCCCCTCGTACACGGGATCGATGATCATGCCCTCGAGCCGTCCGCAGAGCAGGATCGCGTCGATCGTCGACTGCACGGGTATGCCGTAGTAGTCGCCAGCCCAGCCCTCGAGAACGGTGATCTCGTCGTCGCGGAGCTCTCGTCCCAGACCGATCTGCTCGGCGGTGTGTCTGGCGATGCGCTCCACCTGGTCGCGGGTCTCCTTCAGCCGTGCCGAGGCGTCGATGCCGATGACGCGTCGGGGCCGGGCCTGGCCGGCGAAACCGGCGATCATGCCGGCCTGGGTCGAGCCGGTCACGGCGCACACGACCACCGTGTCGAAGAAGACGCCCAGCTCGGACTCCTGCTGTTCGACCTCGCGGGCCCAGGCGGCGAAGCCGAGTCCACCCAGGGGGTGCTCGGACGCACCGGCCGGGATCGGGTAGGGACGCCCGCCGTCGGATTCCACCTCGTCGAGAGCCGCCTGCCAGGAGCTCTTGATCTCGATGCCGAAGCCGGAGGGGTCGAGCTGCACGTCGGCTCCCATGATGCGGGAGAGCAGGATGTTGCCGACCTTGTCGTTGACCGCGTCGGGCCAGTCGACCCAGCGCTCCTGGACCAACCGCGCCTTGAGCCCCAACCGGGCGGCCACAGCTGCGACCTGGCGGGTGTGATTGGACTGGTATCCCCCGATGGAGACGAGCGTGTCGGCGCCGCTGGCCAGCACGTCGGGAACGATGTACTCCAGCTTCCGCATCTTGTTGCCGCCATAGGCGAGTCCGGAGTTGCAGTCCTCTCGCTTGGCCCAGATCTGCGGTCCGCCGAGGTGCGCGGTCAGCCGCTCGAGCGGGTGCACTGGGCTGGGGCCGAAGAGCAACGGGTACCGCGGGAAGTCATCGATCGACATTCAGTTCCTCCTGAGCCAACCTCAGCCCGACGCCTTGTCCCGATGCTAGAGACGTTCCTGAGGAACACCGGTACGCGGGATCCCAGGTTTCTGGGATGGCCCGTCGGTGCCGATGCGACGACCGTCAATCGCAGGAGCGCCACAGGTTCACCCGGAGCCGAGAGCTGACCCTCTGGCCAGGAGGCGTCGTCCGGAGGGACCACGTGCGCACATTGACCACGATGCTAGAGGCGTTCCTGAGGAACACACCGTTCGGATTCATGTTCGGAGCCCCTCGCACCCGGCGCCGAAGGACCGCCGACCGCGCCAAGCCATGTTGATCTTCGCCTCACCTGAGTGCCAGGAGGAACGATGAAGAAGACCGCGATCGTGGTCAGTGCAGCGGCCATGCTCCTGCTGCCCGCCGCGTCGGCGTTTGCGTCACCAAGTCCGAGTCCCGTCGCCCCGACGCACACTGGGACTGCTTGTGCATCCGTGCTTTCCAGCAACCCGAACGCCGAGCCCGGCTGGCACATCTCCGACCAGGGAGGCTCCAACTTCGGAGCCGTCGGGGCCGCGTTCTGCGGACTGTAGTTGCGAATGGTCGGCGGCGACGTGCGCACCCGGCGGGGCCGGAGCCCCGCAGCCGCGACTGTCCTCGCTGCCCTCGGACTGGTCGCCGCCCTCGTCGGTTGCGACCACCGTACGACCCAGCCCGCTGCACCTCGCCCCCCGGCATACCCCTCGTCGATGGATGCCCTTGGCACCTCGACAACGCGCGGCTACAACACCGACTGCCCCACCGCCTGGATCGACTGCCCGGACAACTCATGGGCCACGGGCACTAACGCCGCCGTCAACTCCGTCTACCTGCGCCTGCTTGCGCTCAACCCGCGTCTGAGAAACAACAACGCCAACGACGCTGTGAGTGGCTCCATGATGGCGGACCTCGAACAGCAGGCTCGCAATGCCGTTCGGCGCAAGGTGGAGCTGGTCACGATCGCGATGGGCACCAACGACGCGTGCGGGGGCCGGGCTGGGGCGATGACCGAGATTTCGGCGTTCCGGACCGACTTCACCCAGTGCGATGGACACGCTGACGTCGGGCCTGCCCAAGGCGAGCATCCGAGTGGTGTCGATCCCGAACGTCTATCGACTGTGGGAGCTCTTCCACGCCGATCCGAACGCCGTGAAGGCGTGGAGAACCTCACACTTCTGCGACACGCTCCTCGCAGACCCGACGTCGAGCGCAAAGGCCGACATCGAACGGCGAGCAGCCGTCCGCGCCCGTGTCGTCGACTTCAACACGGTCCTGGCTCAGGTGTGCGCAGCGTATCCGCGGTGCAAGACTGACGCCCAAGCCGCCTTCCATGCCTCCGTCAGCACGGCCGATGTCTCCACCAACGACTATTGGCACCCCAGCATCGCCGGACAGTTCGTTACGGCGAGGGCCGTCTGGGACGCTTTCGGGTATTGACCTGGCGCTAACCGTCAGTTGGCGGCCTTGTCCTTCAGGTAGGCCTTCCAGTCGTGCACCAGGGCGCGGCGCCCGACACCGAGCACGTCGACGGTCTCGTCCGGCCAGCCGGGGCCGGCGCTGTCGGAGAGTGCTGAGTACAGCCTGACCAGCTTCTTCTCGCCGTACTGCTCGGCAATCATCCGGCAGGCCAGCCAGGAACTCTCGTACGACGACGCGATGTCGCCCCGTGCGGCGTCGAAGTCGGCGCTGTCCGGGAGATGGTCGGGCGCCTTGCCGGCCCGCACCTTGCGGAAGATGTCGCTGGCCACGATCGCCGTCGGCACCGGCGTCGCCCGGTAGGCCACGTAGTCGGCGAACCCCTCGGACAGCCAGATCGGCACCGACTGCACGCTGCTGGACCTGGTGGCCACATGCGTCATCTCGTGGGTGAGCACGACCCGGCGACCCAGCGCGTCGAGGGTCTTCCAGGACGCGGGGTTGATGACGATCCGGTCGCCGCGGCTGAGCCCTGCCTCGAACGCGCCGGTCGTGACCGCCGCGATCTGGGCCAGGCCTGCGCCGTCGCTGTCGATGATCGTGGCCATGTCCGCCTGGCTGCGGGGCAGCAGCACCAGCGGCTGGTGGGACCACTCCCCCGTCCAGACCTCGTCGACGTCGTGCACGGCGAGGTCGGCCTCGTCGGCGAGCTTCCGCATCTCGGCCACGGTGGCGCCACGGCGGTCGGCCACCACCAGGCTGGTGTCACCACGGAGGGTGCGGACGGGTCCGAGGTCCCAGAGGTCTCGCTGGGTGTCCAGCCCGGACGCCGAGGCGTCGGTGTCGGAGGCCACCAGCCAGCGGTCGCCGCGGGGCACGATGGTGAGGTACTGCTCCCGGTCGGTGCTGGTCGTGGTGCCGACCAGCCGGTAGGTCAGCCGGACCCGCACGATCACCGAGCGCTCCGGCAGGACGCGTTTCCGGTCGGGGGTGAAGCCGGGGCCGTCGCCGGTCAGCTCGTAGGACCAGTCGGCGAACTGCAGCGCGTCCAGCCGGTCGACCAGGGTGGACTGCGCGGCATAGAAGCCGGCGGCCTCCGGGTCGACGGTGGCGAGGAACTGCGTCCGGTCGCCGCTGGTGACCGCCTTCGAGCGCTGGGCGAGCAGGTCGCGGACGGCCTGGTCGCGTGCCTTGGACGGCTCGGCATGGTTGCTGACCGAGATGCCTGGGGTCGGTGCCTGGCTCGGGGTCTTGCCGGTGTCGCTGTCGTCACCGAGCAGGACGTTCTTGGCCAGCAGCGCCAGCAGGATGCCCAGGGCCAGGGCGACGACGAGGGCCACGAAGAGGCCGATGGCCCAGGCGAGCCGGCGTGGGCCGCGCGGCGGGATCAGGGGCTGCGGCGGCTCGATCTCGGGGCCGGGGCTCTGGCCGGGGCCTTGGCCAGGGTCGGCGTCGGCGGGGCGTGCGGGTGGCTCCGGCTCGACTGCCGCGCCCGTCCCGTCGTACTGCTGCACGACGTCATGCTAGGTGCGCCGCGGCCCGGACGGCTGTGGACGCACCCGGACGGAGCAGCCGATCGCGCGCCGGCGAACCTACGGTCGACCCGCTCCGACGAGCGGCATCGAGTACAGGCCGGAGATGTGGACGCTGAGCCCCGGGTACGGCGCGTCGATGACCCGGCCGCCGCCGATGTAGATGCCGACGTGGCTGATCGGGCTGTAGTAGAAGACCAGGTCGCCGGGCTGCAGGTTGCTGATGGACACGTGCGGCACGGCCGAGTACTGCGCCGAGGAGGAGTGCGGCAGCGAGACGCCGGCAGCACCCCACGAGTACATCGTCAGGCCGGAGCAGTCGAACGAGCCCGGGCCGGCCGCACCCCACTGGTAGGGGTCGCCGAGCTGGGCGAACGCGGTCTTCACGGCGACCGCCGCACGGCCCGACGCCGGTCCGTCGTACGTCGGGAAGTCGCCGTCGCGCGACGAGCGGGACGCGCGCATGGCGTCCGAGCGAGCCCCGAGGGCGCGATCGGTGGCGGCCTGGCGAATGGACATCAGCTGGGCCCGCTGCTTGGCCTCCAGGCGGCCGAGAAGTGCGCGGGCGGTGGCCAGCTTGCCCTCGACGGTGCGCTTCTCCGCGGCGATCTTGCTCTGCAGGTCCTGCGCCCGGGCCTGCTGCTCGGCGACGGCCTTGCGGTCGACCGCGGCGCGTAGGCCGGCGGCCTGCATGTCGGCGAGCAGGTGGTCCTGGTGCTTGGTGATCTGGGTCAGGTCGGCCGCCTGGCGCAGGAACCCGGTGGGGTCGTCGGAGAGCAGCAGCTGCACGCTGCTGTCCAGCCCGCCGGACTTGTAGGACGCGACCGCGATCCGGCCGACGAGCACCTGCATCGCGTCCAGGCGGCGCTGGGTGGCGGCGTACTTGTTCCGGGCCGCGCGCAGCTGGCGGGTCGTGTCGGTGAGCTCGACCTTGGCGGTGTTGTAGCGCTCCGCGGCCTGCTCGGCCTGGCGGTTGAGCTGGTCGACCTGGCGCTGCACCTGGTTGAGGTTCGCCTTGGGACCGGCAGCGGCTGCCCCGGGCAGCACGCTGATACCGAAAACGGCGAGCAGCAGCCCAGCGAGCAGCGAGCGGGAACGCAGAGGGGTCATTGGGCGCGCACCTTACGTGACCTTGCCGTGACCAGACAAATCGGCCCGGCGCGCCTCCTGTGGATAACGCTCGGGATCTGCTAAGCGACCGGGATCTCGACGGGCGGGTGCACGCGATCGGCCCAGAGCTGCACGTCAACGGCGAGCACCAGCCACTCCCCGGGCCTGCTGGGGTGGTGGTTGATGGCCCGGAGCTCGTGGTCCAGGACGGCCTGGGCCACCACCTCGCGGGTCACGCCGACCAGCTCGGCCGCGTCCACGAGGTCCAGCCAGTGGTCTGCGTCGCGGCGACCGTTCATCTGCTGCATGACCTTGTCATCGCCCCGTCTTGACCTGCTCTTGAACGCCCGAACGGGTGAATGCATTCGGATCGGATGTAACGGGGAAGGGGCCCGGGTGTCTTCCCGGAACGTCGCCGTCGCCACCCTGGTGGCCCTGGTCTACCTCATGCTCCGCACCATCCCCTTGCTCATCCACTGACCTGCTGATCACCTGATCCACGGCCCGTTGCCGCTCAGCCGGCCTCGGCCTGGCGCCGGGGCGGCGGGTGCCGGAGCACCTCGACCGGCACGACCAGCCGCAGCGGCGGCACCATGCCGGACTCCGCCAGCGCCTCGAGCGCGGCCACCTCGCCGTCGTCGATCTCGCCGGGCGGACCGCCCAGCAGGGCGCTCACGACACAGTCGTCGCAGGCGATGTTGCGGACCTCGCAGCTGTCGCAGTCGATGATCACGAGCCCTCCTCGATGTCGTCTGCGAGCGACGCTATGGAGGGGGCCGGACACAACCCTCCGCGCGTGCCCGACCGGCCCGGCGGGTCGCGGGCAGACGTAAGGCTCGCGGGGTCAGGCGCGGTCGAGGCGACGGACCAGGGCCACCGCGGACACCGGCCGGGCTCCTGACCGGCGTACGCCGTCGGCGACCTCCCGGTCGGAGGACACGACGCAGACCGGCCGTCCGGTCGGCTCGGCCCGCACCAGCCGGCGGATCAGCTCGTCGGCGGTCTCGCCCGCCTTGGAGAACAGCACCCGCACCCCGCGGGCCGACACCGCCGGCACCCGGCCCTCCAGCGCCGCCCCGTCGAAGCAGCAGGTGACCTCGGCGCCGCAGCGGGCCGCGAGGTTCGACAGTCCCATCAGCAGCCGGGTCCGCTGCTTCTCCAGCGACAGGTCCGGGTAGCCGGTCTTGGTCACGTTGTAGCCGTCGACGATCAGGTGCACCTGCGGCAGCGACAGCAGCTGGTCGAGCAGCGCGGGGTCGTCGGACAGCAGCGCCTGGGCGTCACCCCGGTCACCCGGTCCCCCGGCGCCGCGCCCTCGACGTGGTCGGCCGGGCGGGTGCTCACCGGCGGCAGCGCCAGCTCGCGGCGCAGCGCCCCTGCCGACTCCACCACCGTGTCCAGCAGCAGCCGCACCCGGCTGTCCTCGAGGCTGCGGCCCTCCCGGGTGGCCCGCCGCGACGCATTCAGGGCCGCCTCGGCCTCGTCCACCTTGGCCCGGGCCCGGCGCACCTCCTCGGCGGCCGCCGCCGTCGGCCGCCTCCGAGGCCGCCAGCGCGGCCAGCACCGACTCCCCCGCCTCGGCGGCCGCCCGCTCGGCCCGCCGCCGGGCGCCCTTCTCCTCGCGCAGCGCCTTGGTCACCGACGTGGCCTCGGCGGTCGCCGCGGCCAGCTCGGCCTTCAGCGCGGCCAGCTCGTCGCGGTGCCGGGCCTGCTCGGCCGCCAGCTGCGGCCTCGAGCCGGGCCACCTCCGAGGCCTGCGCCTCGGTGCCCGCCTGGGCACTGGCCCGCTCGGCCTCAGCCGCCGCAGCGGCCACGAGGGCGGCCCAGCCCGGCGTACGGGCCAGATAGGCCACCGCGGCCACGTCGACCGGGTCGGCCGCGGGCGGCGGCTCGCCGGCGTCCAGCGCCGCGGCCAGGTCCGGCAGCGCCTCGCGGGCCGCCCCCGCCACCCGCTGCCGGAAGGTCACGTCCCGGTCGACGGCCGCCGCGAGCGGGGTCGCCTGCCCTGGTACGCCGGTGCTGGGGCGCCCAGCGAGCGGAACCGCTTGAGCGAGCCCGGCACGTCGTCCTCGGGCAGTGCGCCCAGCGTGTCGGCGGCGAAGGTCACGACCCGGGACCGGACGGCGTCGGGCAGCGGCCCGTCCCAGACCGGCTCCTCGCTCATGCCGGCCGCGGCACCAGCTCGACCGTGCCGACTCCGTCGCACCAGCGGCACCGCACGCTCTCGACCACCTCGTCGAGCACCTCGCGCTCCTCGACCGCCGGCTCCCCGGCCAGGTCGACGTGCAGGAACTCCCGGACCCGCGACCGCCGGGTCACGTCGAAGCGGGTCAGGTTGCCGCACTGGGTGCAGCGCCAGCGGGTGTCGCTGGTCGGCACGGGGGGCTTGTCACCCTTCCGAGCGTACGGCGGTCGCGCAGCGTGCCGGCGGCTCCCGGGCCGGACGCGCGGGACGAAGGAGTGCAAACGACGCCGGTTCCGGGGTTGCCCCAATCCGAGGAGGTACCACGCGGACGAACCCGGGCCACATCGCCCGTGACGCAGGTCACACAGGGCGACCAACCCTCAGGAGGGCACTCACATGTCCCACAACCGCAGACGGAAGACCCGGGCCGGCCCTGCTCGCGTCCGGCGCCCTGGTCGCCGCCGGCGGACTCGCCGGCCTCGCACCCGGCACGGCGTCGGCGTCCAGCCACCGCGAGGCACCGGCATCGCCGGCCAGCCGCAGTACGACAACACCGACCTCTACGCCTTCGTGTCGCCCGACAAGGCCGGCACGGTGACCCTCGTCGGCAACTGGATCCCGTTCGAGGAGCCCGGCGGCGGTCCGAACTTCTACCCCTGGGCCACCGACGCGCGCTACGACTATCAACATCGACAACGACGGCGACGCCATGGCCGACCTCACCTACCGCTGGACGTTCAGCGACACCCGCACGCCCATGGCCGGCCGACACTTCACCGGCAACGGCACGTTCCTGTACAACAACGGCCCGGTCACCTCGCTCACGCGACGACAACCTGCTGTTCCGGCAGACCTACGACCTCACCCTGGTGCGGCCCGGTCACGCCGACCAGCTGCTGCTCGACGACGCACCGGTCGCACCGTCGCTCGTCGGTGACGCCTCGATGCCCGACTACGGTCGCGCTGCGCAACGCCGCCATGTCGAAGTTCACCGGCGGCAGCGTGACGTCGTTCGCCGGCCAGGCCGAGGACCCGTTCTTCCTCGACCTGCGGGTCTTCGACCTGCTCTACGGCGAGCCGGCACCTGCGACACCGAGGTCGGCAACGACACGCTCAACGGCTACAACGTCAACAGCCTCGCGCTGCAGGTGCCGAAGTCGACGCTGACCGACCGGCACGACCCCGTCGTCGGCGTCTGGAGCACGACCTCGCGGCAGGAACGCGAGCGGCGGCTACTCGCAGGTGTCGCGCCTCGGCCAGCCGCTGGTCAACGAGGTCGTGATCCCCTACCAGGTCAAGGACACGTTCAACTCGATCGACCCGACGCAGGACGGCGTCGGCGCTGCCGTTCGTCGCAGAAGCCCGAGCTCGCGGCCGCTGCTCAACGCGTGTGCGGCATCAACGCCCCGACCGACGACCGGCAGGACCTGGTCACGGTGTTCCTCACCGGCGTCCCGGGTCTCAACCAGCCGGCAGACGTGACGCCGAGCGAGCAGCTGCGGCTGAACACCTCGATCGCCGCCGACGCGAAGCCCGAAGCGGCTCGGTGTCCTCGCCGGGGACAACGCCGGCTTCCCGAACGGGCGTCGCCTGACCGACGACGTCGTCGACATCGCGCTCCAGGTCGTCGGCGGCGAGCTCGCCGGCAACCCGAACGACCTCGGTGACGCGGTCGACAAGAACGCGCCGCGTTCGGACAGGCGTTCCCGTACCTCGCGTTCCCGCACTCGGGGTCCCGGTGGCCCAGCGCTCGCCCGGCCGCATACCGGGAGTACGCTGCTGACCGGCGGGTCCGGCCGCACGCCGTCCGGCGGGCTGCCCACCGCACCGCTGCCGCGTCGGGATCTGGGCGCGCTGCTCGCCCTGGCCGGCGCTCGGCCTCGCGCGCCGACGCGGCCTGCCGCTCCCGCCTACCGGTCACTGCCAGAGCGACCGGGCCGGACGCCGCGCCGCGTGTCCGCCCGGCTCGGACACCAATCAGCGGCTGCGCGACCGATCCAGAACGGCCCCGAAGCCGAACACCCGCCGTAGCCCGCTCGTGTGACGACCGCCACGGCGAGGACGGGGGACTTCACCCCTTGAAGGAGGGAACACCATGTCTCAGTCGAGACGAACTCGCAGAGCTCGGGCGACTGCCCTGCTCGGCGTGGGGGCGACTGGTCGTCGGAGGCGGCATCGCCGCACTGGCGCCGACCAGCGTCCACGGCATCGAGCCACCGCGAGGCACCTGCGATCGCGGGCCAGCCGCAGTACGACAACACCGACGTCTACGCGTTCGCGCAGGCCGACGGCATGGTCAACCTGATCGCCAACTGGATCCCGTTCGAGGAGCCGGGCGGCGGCCCGAACTTCTACCCGTGGGCCACCGACGCGCGGTACAAGATCAACATCGACAACGACGACGACGCGAAGCCGGACGTCGTCTACACCTGGAAGTTCCGCAACTCGCGGATGCCGAAGAAGTCCGACAGCTTCACCGGCAACGGCACCTTCCTCTACAACAACGGCCCGGTCACGTCGCTGAAGGACGCGAACCTGCTGTTCCGGCAGACCTACGACCTGACCCGCACCACGATCCGCAAGGGCCCGGACAAGGTGAAGCTGGTGCTCGACAACGCACCGGTCGCGCCGTCGCACGTCGGTGACGCCGCGATGCCGGACTACGCCGCACTGCGCAACGCGGCCGTCACGTCCTACGGCGGCAGCCGCAAGTCGTTCGCCGGCCAGGCCGAGGACCCGTTCTTCCTCGACCTGCGCGTGTTCGACGTCCTCTACGGCGGCAACTGCATGACCGAGGCCGGTCACGACAGCCTGGCCGGCTTCAACGTCAACGCGTTGGCGCTGCAGGTGCCCCGCAGCGACCTGACCTCCAAGGGTCAGGACGTCGTCGGCATCTGGAGCACCACCGACCGCAAGAACTCCAAGGGCGACTACAAGCAGATCTCCCGCCTGGGCCAGCCGCTGGTGAACGAGGTCGTCATCCCCTACCAGGTGAAGGACACGTTCAACTCGCTCAAGCCCACGCAGGACGCTGCGGCGCTGCCGTTCGTGCAGAACTCCGAGCTCGCGGCGACGCTGAACGCGGTCTGCGGCACCCACGCCCCGGTCAAGGACCGGACGACCTCGTGCAGGTCTTCCTGCAGGGCGTCCCCGGGATCAACAACCCCAAGGGCAAGGGCACGCCGAGCGAGATGCTGCGGCTCAACACCAAGTGGCAGGCCGGTCAGACCTTCAACCGGCTCGGCGTGCTCGGCGGGGACCGCAACGGCTTCCCGAACGGTCGCCGGCTGCAGGACGACGTCCTCGACATCGCGCTGCAGGCCGTCGGCGGCGAGCTCAAGGGCATGCCGAACGACCTCGGTGACGGCGTGAACGCCAACGACAAGGCGTTCGCCTCGACGTTCCCGTTCCTGGGTCTGCCGGACAGCGGCTCGATCACGAAGACCGTCAGCCCGTAACACCCTGCACTGCTTGCGTCGAGTGGCGCGTTCCGGTGGTTCGGACCGCGTGTCGGCCACAAGAACGCGCCACTCGACGCGGCGTGACCTGTTCTCCTCCGGCTCCCAGGAAGGCCACCTCGCATGCGACCGCTGCTCCGGCCCGTGCTGCTCGTCACCGCCGCCCTCGTCCTCGCGGTCGCCGCTCACCCTCGGCGCCACCGGCCTGCTCGGCGACACGTCGGCCACCGACGATCTCTCCACCGCGCGGGTCGGCCGGCCGGGCCGCCCCGGCTCTCGACCCGGCCGCGGATGCCGGCGTCTCGCCGGACGACCTCATCGGCACCCTGCAGGCCCGGCTGCGGCACACCCCGAAGGACCACCGCGCCTGGTCCACCCTGTCCCTGGCCTACGTCGAGCAGGCCCGGATCACGGCCGACCCCACCTACTACGCCAAGGCCGACCAGGCCCTCGCCCGGGCCGGCCGCGCTGGCCCCGGGCGACTCGGTGATGCTCACCGCGCGCGCCACCCTGGCCGCCGCCCGGCACGACTTCACCGCGGCGCTGCGCTCGACCGGGGCCGCGCTGCGGATCAACCCGTACAGCGCGGCCGCCGAGGCGATCCGCTCCGACGCGCTCACCGAGCTCGGCCGCTACCCCGAGGCGCTGCGGGCCGCGCACCGCGCCGACGACCTCGACCCCGGCCCGTCGACCTTCGCCCGGCTCTCCTACCAGGCCGAGCTGCGCGGCGACCTGGCCGAGCGCGACCCGGCTGATGCGCCTGTCGCAGAAGGCGGCCGGCACCAGCGCGTCGTCCTACGCCTTCGCGACCTTCCACCTCGGCGAGCTGGCCCGCGCGGCCGGCAAGCCCGCACTGGCCGCCCACCACTACCGCAACGCGCTGGACGCCGACCCGACGTACCTGCCCGGCGCTGGCCGGCCAGGCCCGCCTCGCCGTCGCCCGCGGCGACCTGGCCGCCGCCGAGCGCGACTACCTGCGCGTCGTGCAGCGGCTCCCCCTCACCGAGTACGTCGTCGAGCTGGGCGAGCTGTACGAGGCGACCGGCCGGCCGGAGCCGGCCGCCCAGCAGTACGCCGTGGCGACCGCCTCGGCACGGCTGGCCGCCGCCAACGGGGTGGCCACCGACCTCGAGACCGCGCTGTTCCAGGCCGACCACGGCAGCGCCCGCTGTGGCGCTGACCGCCGCGCGCGCCGAGTGGGACCGCCGGCACTCGATCCACACCGCCGACGCGCTCGGCTGGGCGCTGCACGCGTCCGGCCAGGACCGGACCGCGCTGCGGTACGCCCGGCAGGCCAACCGGCTCGGCACCCGGGACGCCCGGCTGGTCTTCCACCTCGGCGCGATCGAGGCGGCACTGCGGCTGCCGTCGGCGGCGCGCGCCACCTGCGGGACGCGCGCCGGCTGGACGCCGGGTGTGAGCCCCTGGCGCGAGGCCGCGATCAGCACGCTGCTGGGCGGTGCCGCGATGAGCCGGCTCGCTGTGCGCGCTGGTGCGCGGTCGTCCTGCGGCGCGCTCGCCCTGCTGGTCGGGGTGCCGGCCGTCGCCAGCGCGCACCCGCTGGGCAACTTCACGGTCAACCGCTACAGCGGCGTCGTGGTCGTCGCCGGAGTCGGTGACCGTCGACCACGTGCTCGACCTGGCCGAGATCCCGACCGCGCAGCGCAGCCCGGCGATCGACACCTCCGGCGACGGCACAGCTGTCCCGGCGCCGAGCTCGCCGTCGTGGGCCGGCCGGCGCCTGCGCCGACGCCACCCGCGTCGCTGCGGCTGACGGTGGCGGTCGCCGGCTGCCGCTCGCGGTCCGGTCGTCGGCGGCGCGCACGCTGGCCGGCCAGGCGGGGCTGCCGACGCTGCGGCTCGAGTGCTCGCTGTCGGCACCGGCGTCGGTGACCTCGGGTGCGATCGCGGTGCGGCTCGACCGACACGCGCGGCCGGGGACGAGGTGGGCTGGCGGGAGATGACCGCCCGCGGCGACGGCACGACGCTGGCCCGCTCCGACGTGCCCCGCCGGACGCAGAGCGCCCGCCTCACGGCGTACCCGAAGGACCTGCTCTGCAGCCCGCTCGACGTGCGGTCGCTGCAGCTGTCGGTGACACCGGGCGGGCCGCGGCTGAGTGCGGCGACCCCGGCCGAGGCTGCCCCGGCCGCCGGGCTGACCCGTGGCGCGGACCGGCTGACGCTGGCGTTCGAGGGCCTGCTCACCCGCACCGAGGGCAACCCGTGGCTGGGCTTCGTCGCGGTGCTGGCGGCGCTCGCGCTCGGCGCCGGCGCACGCGGTCGCGCCGGGGCACGGCAAGACGATCATGGCGTTCTACCTGTCCGGCCGCCGCGAGGGTGCGCTGCGCTCGGCCGCGACCGTCGGCGCGACCGTGACCGTGACGCACACCGCCGGCGTGCTCGTCGCTCGGGCTGCTCGTCAGCGCCGGCACCGCCTTCGTGCCGGCCCGGGTCTACCCCTGGCTCAGCGTCGCCAGCGGCTCCTCGTCGTGCTGGTCGGCCTGACCCTGCTGCGCGAGTCCGCCCGCCGCCGACCACCCGCGCGAGCTCCGACGGCACCGCCACCCGCACAGTCTGCCGTCGATCATGCAACGCTTGGGGATCGTTGCATCGGCGCGAGCCCAGGACCTGCGGCCACGCACCCCTCCCGCCGCTGTCGATCATGCACCTTTGCGGGATCTTGGTCCGCGACGCCGAGCACGACCATGGGCCCGGTCACGATCACCGACGGTCACGGCCACGGCCACCCGCACGGCCACGGTGCCCACCCCGCACGAGCCGCGGCGCACGGGCACTCGCACGGCCACCCGCACCCGCATCCGCACGGACCCGCCGAGCCGGCCGACGGCGGGGCGCCGTCCCGCGCGCGGGCTGATCGCGATGGGGCTGGCCGGCGGCCTGCTGCCCAGCCCGTCGGCGCTGCTGGTGCTGCTCGGCGCGGTTGCGCTCGGGCACGCCGTGGTTCGGGGTCGCGCTGGTGGTCGCCTTCGGTCTCGGCATGGCCGCCACCCTCGCCGTCGTCGGCCTGGTCGTCATGCGGCTGCGCGAACGGGCCGAGCAGCGGCTGCGCAGCCACCCGGCGTCGCGGTTCGCCCCGCTGCTGCGGATCGCGCCGCCCCTCACGGCGGTCGCAGTCGTGCTGCTCGGCTGCGCGCTGGCCTGGCGCGGGTTCGGCGCAACCGGCCTGCGTCTGACCGGCGTACGCCGGGAGAACGAAGCCGTCGACGACGCGCCGAAGCGGACCGGCAGTCGGTCCGACTCGCCGAGCAGGCCGCAAGCTGGTCCGCTTCGGCTCCCCCATCGAGGCCTAGCGGAAGTCGGACGCGGCAGTCGTCATGCCGAGCAGGCCGCCTAACGCCGGGTCCGAGTCGCGGCTGCTGCCCGCCGTCAGGCGTCGGCCTCCAGCGCGCCTCCGACGTTGTGTCCGAGCGTCGCGGCTGCCCCCACCGGTCACCGCGCGAGCATGTCCTCGCCGCCGCGGTCGCCGTGCAGGCGACCTTCGACGAGCTCGGCACGCCGCTGCACGAGGTGACCTTCGTGGTCGTCGACCTGGAGACCACCGGCGGGTCGCCGCAGAGCTGCGAGATCACCGAGATCGGCGCGGTCAAGGTGCGCGGCGGCGAGCGGCTCGGCGAGTTCCAGACCCTGGTCAACCCGGGCGTCGCCGATCCCGCCGTTCATCTCGGTGCTCACCGGCATCAGCGACGCGATGGTCGCCGGCGCCCCGCGGCTGGGCGACCGCGCTGCCGGCGTTCCTCGAGTTCGCCGGGCGCGACGCGGTGCTGGTCGCGCACAACGCGCCGTTCGACATCGGCTTCCTCAAGGCGGCCTGCGCGCCGACCGGGCACGAGTGGCCGGGCAACCGGGTGCTCGACACCGCGCGGCTCGCCCGCCAGGTCGTCACCCGCGACGAGGCGCCCAACTGCAAGCTGTCCAGCCTGGCCCGGCTCTTCCGGGCCGGCACCACCCCCGACCACCGCGCGCTGTCCGACGCGCGCGCCACCGTCGACGTGCTGCACGGCATGCTCGAGCGGCTCGGCAACCTCGGCGTCCGCTCGCTCGACGAGCTGTCGACCTTCTCGTCCCGGGTCTCGCCCGCAGCAGCGCGCCAAGCGGCACCTGGCCGAGGCGCTGCCGCACGCTGCCGGGCGTCTACCAGTTCGTCGACGAGCGCGGCGAGGTGCTCTACGTCGGCAAGGCCAAGGACCTGCGATCGCCGGGTCCGCACCTACTTCACCGCCGGCGAGACCCGCGGCCGGATGGCCGAGATGGTCGGCCTCGCCGCCGTGGTCACGCCGATCGTGTGCGCCACCCCGCTCGAGGCCGAGGTCCGCGAGCTGCGCCTGATCGCCGCAGCACAAGCCGCGCTACAACCGCCGGTCGCGCTTCCCGGAGCGGGCCATGTGGCTCAAGCTCACCGCCGAGGCCTTCCCGCGGCTGTCCCGGGTCCGCGAGGTGCGCGACGACGGCGCCACCTACCTCGGGCCGTTCTCCGGCGCCCGCCAGGTCGAGCTCGCCACCGCCGCGCTGCACGAGGCGTTCCGGCTGCGCCAGTGCACCACCCGGCTGTCGCCCCGCCGCGTCGTCCACCGCCTGTGCGCTGGCCGAGATGGGTCGCTGCGGCGCGCCGTGCGACGGCAGCGAGACGCGTCGAGGCGTACGCCGTGCACGCCGCGGCCGTGCGCGCGGCGATGCTCGGCGACGTCCGCCCGCTCGTCGCCGCGCTCAGCCGCAAGGTGGCCCGGCTGGCCGAGGTCGAGCGGTTCGAGGAGGCCGCGGCGCACCGCGACCGGCTGGCGGCGTTCGTCCGGGCGGCCGCGCGGATGCAGCGGCTCTCGGCGCTGACCGGCTGCGCCGAGCTGGTCGCCGCCCGGCCAGCGCGACGACGGCGGCTGGGAGATCGTCGTGGTCCGCCACGGCCGGCTCGCGGCCACCGCGGTCGCCGGCCGCGGCCGAGGATCCGCGGGTCGTCGTCCGCCGCGCTGGTCGGCGACCGCCGAGGTCGTCACGCCCGGGCACGGGTCCGACACCGGCGGCGACGCGCCGAGGAGACCGAGTGCGTCCTGCGCTGGCTCGAGCAGCCCGGCGTCCGGCTGGTCTCGCTCACCGGCACGTGGGCCTGCCCGGCCTACGGCGCCGGCGGCGTCCGGCTGTGGGCCGAGGCCGCCGAGGCCGGCCGCGACGCGCTCGACCCGTTCGGCAGCCGCCGCGACATCCGCCCGGTGCACCAGCCGGGCGCCCTCGCCGCGGTCAGCCGGATCGTCGGCTGACCGACTCGGGCTCAGACCGGACGTACCGGCGGCAGCTCAGCCGCCGTACGCCGTGGCTGAGCGACGCTGGACCAGTCGAGCCGCGGACCTGCCTCGACCCTCGCGCCGACCCAGGATCGTCGGCCCACTCCTCCTCCAGCTCGATGTAGATCTCCTCCACCGTGCACCAGCAACCGGCGGCCGCGCGCGGCACTGAGCACGAGAGGCTTGGCCCGCGCATCCGCGGCCGACGTCCGCCGGCGCAGCAGGTCCTGCTCGACCATCGCGTCGGCGATCTTCGACGCGGCCTGCTTCGCTGACCCCGAGCATCCCGGCGACCTCGCCCGAGGTAGTCGGCCGGTCCCGGCAGGCCAACAGCACGTAGCCGTACTGCGGCCGCACGTCCCGCCACCCGCGGGCCGCCAGCTCGCTCGTGCAGCCCCACGACGAGGTGCCGGTAGGCCATCGCCAGCAGCCGCGCGAGCGGGACGCCTGGGTGCCCGGCGGCAAGCGGCGCCGGGTCGGTCACAGCGCCCAGGGCGGCGTGAACGGCTCGCCGCCGGGCAGCTGGGCCTGGCCGCCGACCGGGAAGCAGCACAGCAGCCGTGCCGGCGCGCCGCCGTCGTTGCCCAGCGCGAACGGCACTCCGGCAGGTACGACGACGGCGTCGCCCGTGCCCGCGTCGTACCCGACACCGTCGAGCTCGACCCGCGGCCACCCCGTCGAGGACCACGTAGATCTCCTCGTCGGTCAGCTGGTGCGTCGTGGGATTCGTGCCGGGGCGGCAGCTCGACCTGCCAGACGCTGGTACGCCGGCTGCCGCGCGCTCGGGGTGGCCAGGGACGTGAACAGGGTGCCGCCGACCTCGTGGGTCGGCTCGACGGGTGCGGTCACGACGGGCATCGATGATCCTCCTCCAGGACGGTCAATCACGTTGACCATCCCAGCATGCCCTTCCCCGCCGGATCGGTCAACCACTATTGACCGGATCCCGGCTGCGACGACATCAGCTCGGTGCAGGCCTCGCTGTCGTAGCGGCAGGCGACGACCTGCGGCGTCTCGACTCGGAGCCCGGCGTCGATGTGACGCAGCCAGCCGCAGGAACTGCGCGTGCGTCCAGGCCAGCGGCGTCGCCGACAGCGTCGGCTCGCCGGGCGTGAAGCCCGGCGACGCCACCGGGCGGGTTGATGGTCCCACACCTGCTCGGCCATCAGGTGGCTGGCGTCGTCGGCAGCCCGCCCATCGTGTCCAGCCGGCCCGCGGCCGTGCCAGCGGCGCCAGGCCAGCAGCTCGTACTCGCCGCGCTCGCCGCCCAGCAGCGGCCAGCCGCGGCCGATGGTCTTGCCGCGACCCGGGGTCGGTCGGCTCCCACTGGCCGCCGTCGCGCCTGCTCGCCGTACCCGTCGAAGCTGGCCCGGTGCCAGAACCGGCCGTTGGCGGTCAGGTAGCCAGCTGGTCGTCGACGACCGTCAGCGAGTTGCGGATCACCGGGTCGTCGGCCCGCTTCACGCCGAGCCGCACCAGGTCGAGGAAGCTCGGGTCGACGACCTGCCGCTCGTCGATCAGCGGACCGCCGTCGGAGACCTGCATCTGGTCGCCGGAGTCCGGGTCGCCGTTCGCGGTGATCCGCAGGTAGTACGGCGTCGAGCTGTACGGACCGGTGGTGGTGGCCGTCAGCGACTCGACCTTCTGCTGCCACGCGTCGGCCGTCGGCCAGGTACGTCGCCGCCGACGCGCTGTCGCCGTTCTTGCGTCGCGATGTCCGCCGCGCACACCAGCCCGGCGATCTCGGCGGCGATGGTCGCCGGTGAGTAGCCGGTCGCGTTCTCCCACCGCTCCTGCGGCGTCCGCGGGCCGTGCGCGACGACGTAGTCGGCCGACTTCTTCACGTGCGCCCAGTCCGCGGGACCGGTGCGCCCGAGCTGGTGGGCCAGCACGATCGGGAACGCCACCTCGTCCATCTGCAGGTCGCCGAAGACCGGCGTGCCGTCGAGCCGCGAGTTCTGCGGGAACGAGCCGTCGGCGCGCTGCTGCACGGTCCACAGGAAGTCCAGCGCGCGGTTCGCGGCCGCGTCGTCGCCGATCGGCGAGCAGCCCGGTCGCGATCTGGTAGAGGTCGCGCGACCACACCGCGTGGTAGACGGCGAGGTCCTGCAGCGAGTTCGCCCAGGCCCACGGCCGGCCGGGCGCCGCGACGAAGCCGCCGCGGACGGTCTTGTCCTCGCTGGCCGCGAGCACCATCGCCGACACGTTCCACTCGGTCGACCAGCCTCGACGCTCGAGGCGGGCACCGGCTTGCAGCGAGCCGAGATAGCGGTGCCCAGCCCGCCGTCGTACGCCGTCCTGGCAGCGGCGAAGCCGCGCGCCGAGCGACGCCTGCGCCGTGGACAACGCGGCGCCCTCGGTGGCGCCGAAGCCGATCGCGACGGTGAAGTTCGTGGTGGTTCCGGAGCCCGTTGACCTTGACCCGCCGGTCTGCACGACGTTGCCGGGTGCGGTCGCGTCGTAGGACCAGTCCATCGCGTGGTCGGTGGCGAGGTCGGTCCAGCCGTCGGAGGTGCCGAGGTAGCCGCTGGAGGTCTTGCCGAGCGCCGGGCTGGTGACGACGGCGCTGGCGTCGGTGCCGTCCGAGGAGAGCAGCGAGCCGTCGGCGCCGGTGCGCCCCGTGTCGTCGTTGCCGGTCATCGACAGCGCCGGGTCGTGCAGCAGGAAGAGCTGGTACGGCTTGCCGGTGAGCGACTCGAACCTCACGTCCTCGCAGCACCGTCGACCGCGCCGGGTCGGTCACGAACGTCTTGGTGATCCGCCATTCACCGCACTTCGCCGTGTTGACCAGCCGGTAGGTCGAGGCTGTTCGCGGTCGAGCAGCTGCGACCTGGTGGGTGGAGTCGCGGTCCTCGCGGTCGGTGAACGTCGAGCCGTCGGTCACGACGAACTGGCTGTCGCGCATGCTCGGCGTGTCGATGCGCGGGTAGTAGACCTCGTTCAGCGTGCCGCGGGAGAGCGTGTACCAGACCTTGCTGGCCGTGCCGTGGGCCGTGCCGAAG
Source organism: uncultured Actinomycetota bacterium (assembly GCA_963728425.1). Classification (GTDB taxonomy): domain Bacteria; phylum Actinomycetota; class Actinomycetes; order JACCUZ01; family JACCUZ01; genus JAVEDA01. The sequence goes on along the minus strand of CAVSKC010000012.1, from coordinate 97,602 downwards.
CCGTCCTTGTCGCCGGGCACCCAGGTCGACGCGGTGCCGGGCGCCCCGGGCGCCGCACCCGCGGCCGCCAGCGCACCGGGCGAGCCGCCGGGGGCGATCACCAGGGCGGCGGTGAGGGCGGCGCCGGAGATCGCGGCGGCGACCGGCGGGGCGGGGACGGCGGATCGACAACTGACTGTTCGAGAGCATGACGCCTCCTGCGCGGACCGCTGGCGGGTCCTGGGCGCGGGCCTACCCGGACGGACCGGCGGCCAATCGGATGATCTCGTCCTAAATCGGGCACCGCTGCGTCGAGTGGCGCGACCTTGTGGCGACACGCCGAGACGAGCCACGAGATCGCGCCACTCGAGCAGTGCCCTGCCGGCCGGCAAACAGCGCGGCCGCTAGGCTCGCCGCTACTCGTCGTACCGTCTTCGGAGGCCCTCGGTGATCACCGCGATCGTGCTCGTGCATGTGGAGGCCGACCGCATCCCCGAGGTCGCCGAGGCGATCGCCGCGCTCGAGGGCGTCAGCGAGGTCTACTCGGTCACCGGCGGCGCCGACCTGATCGCGATGGTGCGGGTCCGCGAGCACGAGGCGCTCGCCGACGTCATCGCCGACCGGCTGAGCAAGGTCGACGGGCGTCCAGGCCACCGAGACGCACATCGCGTTCCGCACCTACTCCCAGCACGACCTCGACGCCGCCTTCTCCCTCGGCGCCGAGGCTGCCGACTAGCCGGCGTACGCCGGTCAGCTGGCCGCGAGCGTCGACGGCTGGCCTCGACCCAGCCGGCCAGCGCCCGTGCCGCAGCCCCGCTGTCGACCGACTCGGCGGCGCGCGCGAGGCCAGCCCGCAGCGCGTCGGGCAGCGACGGTCGGCGAGCGACGTCGGGCGCAGCCGCCGCGTCCAGCGCCACCAGCGCGGCCGCGGCGTTGAGCAGCACGGCGTCGCGCACCGGCCCGGCCTCCCCGGCGAGGAACCGCCGCGCCACCTCGGCGTTGTGCGCCGCGTCGCCGCCGCGCAGCGCGTCCGGCTCGGCCCGCGGTCAGCCCGACGTCCTCGGGGTCAACGTCGTGCTCGGTGACCGTCGCCGTCGCGGACCACCCAGACCTGCGACGGTCGTGGTCGGCGTCAGCTCGTCCAGCCCGTCGTCGCCGCGGAACACCAGCGCCGAGCGTGCCCGCGGTCGGCCAGCACGTGCGGCCATCACGCCGGCCATCCGGGCGTCGGCGCACCCGACCGCCTGGGCCGAGCGGCTGGGCCGGGTTGGCCAGCGGGCCGAGGAAGTTGAAGACCGTCGGCACGCCGAGCTCGCGCCGCGGGCGCCGCCGCGTGCCGCAGCGCCGGGTGGAAGCGGGGCGCGAAGCAGAACGTCGATGCCCGGCCGGTCGCAGCGCACTCGGCGACCTGCGGCCGGCGTCGAGGTCGACCACGACGCCGAGCTCCTCGAGCAGGTCGGCCGAGCCGCAGGCCGAGGACGCCGCCGGTTGCCGTGCTTGACCACCCGGGCGCCGGTGCCGGCGACGACCATCGCCGACATCGTCGAGATGTTGACGGTGTGCGCCCGGTCGCCGCCGGTGCCGCAGGTGTCGACGGCCGGGCCCTCGACGCTGAACCGCGCCGCCAGGCGAGCATCGCGCGCACCAGCCCGGTGACCTCCGTCCGGCGCCTCGCCCTTGGCGCGCAGCGCGACCACGAACCCGGCGACCTGCACGGGCGTCGCCTCGCCGAGCATGATCTGCTCCATCGCCCAGGCGGTGTCGGCTCGCGCGTGCAGGTCCGTCGCCGCGCGAGCAGGGTCGGTCAGCAGCGCCGGCCAGGTCGGGTGCCGGCCGCCCCGGTCGGTCATCGCCGCGACCTAGGCGGTCGGGCAGCTCGGCGCGGCGGCGGCGCATCAGGTCGGCCACGGTCTGCGCGAGCACGATCGGGTCGAGCGGGTGGGGCACCGCGGCGTCGGCCCGCGACCAGGTCGGCCAGCCAGTTGTCCTGCACGCCGGCCGGTCAGCACCAGGATCGGCGGGCACTGGTAGATCTCGTCCTTGGCCTGCCGGGCGATGCCCATGCCGCCGGCCGGGGTCGCCTCGCCGTCGAGGATCGCCACGTCGACGCCGCCCTCGTCCAGCGCGGCGATCACGGCCGGCTCGGTGGCGCACTCGAGCCACTCGACCCGCGGCAGGTCCGGCGCCGGGCCGGCGGCCGACGCCATCTTGACCTGCTCGCGGGTGTCCACGTCGTCGCTGTAGACGAGCACCGTCATGCGGGCGTCGTCGGCCTCGGTCGGCGCGGGGCTCGCGCCGGCGGATGCCGCTGACGCTGCTGGTCGGGCTCGACTGGGCGGCTCGGCACGCCTGTCGCAGCGTACGTCGGTCGCGACCCGTGTCGGACTGTCGGGGGGTCGGGGGTGCCGAGCGGGCCGCGGACCGCAATAATGCCGATCGTGGCGACGACAGCGGCGCCAGGAGCGTCAACCAGCCCAGTCACGTCCCGGCCATCGCGACCGGACACGACGGCGGTGGGCACCATCGTCTGGCTCTCCTCCGAGCTGATGTTCTTCGCGGCGCTGTTCGCGATGTACTTCACGATCCGGTCGGTCAGCCCGGAGCTCTGGGACACCGAGCCGGAGCTGCTGAACATCCCGTTCTCGACGGTAACACCACCGTCCTGGTGCTGTCCTCGGTGACCTGCCAGCTGGGCGTGTTCGCGGCGGAGAAGGGCGACGTCGTCCGGCTGCCGGATGTGGTTCATCATCACGTTCCTCATGGGCGCGTTCTTCATCGGCGGCCAGGTCTACGAGTACTCCTCGCTGGTCGCCGAGGACGGCCTGACGCTCTCGTCCAACGCCTACGGCTCGGTCTTCTACCTCACCACCGGCTTCCACGGCCTGCACGTCACCGGCGGCCTGATCGCGTTCCTGCTGGTGCTCGGCCGCACCTACACGGCCGAAGCGGTTCACCCACGGCCAGGCGACCAGCGCGATCGTGGTGTCCTACTACTGGCACTTCGTCGACGTCGTCTGGATCGGCCTCTTCGCGACCATCTACCTGATCAAGTGAGCGAGCGACCGTGACCCGACCGGTGAGCAACGTCCGTGCTGCGCGCGTGTCCTGGCGCGCCCGTCGTCGCGCCGCCGTCCGCCACCGCGCTGGCACCGGTGCTGCTGCTGCTCCTCGCGCTCGGTGCGTCACCGGCGGCGCGTACGCCGCCTTCGCGCCGACCGGCGACGCCGCGGCGGCGGCCGGCGTGTCGACCGCAGACGCTCGAGGAGGGCCGCGCGCTGTTCCTCAGAACTGCGCCACCTGCCACGGGCTCAACGCCGAGGGCAGCGCAGCGACGGGCCGAGCCTGATCGGCGTCGGTGCGGCGTCGGTCGACTTCCAGGTCGGCACCGGCCGGATGCCGGCCAGCGAGCTCGGCGCGCAGATCGAGGCGAAGCCGTCGAGTTCATCACCGACGAGCAGATCGCGGCGCTGGCCGCCTACGTCGCCTCGCTCGGCCCCGGCCCGGCGATCCCGTCGACGAGGACGCTCGACTACGCCGACGCCGACATCGCCGCAGGGCGGCGAGATCTACCGCACCAACTGCGCCATGTGCCACAACTTCGCCGGCTCCGGCGGGGCGCTGACCCGCGGCAAGTTCGCGCCCTCGCTGAAGAACGTCACGCCGAAGCACATCTACGAGGCCATGCTGACCGGGCCGCAGTCGATGCCGGTGTTCGGCGACGGCACGATGACGCCGGAGGACAAGCGGGACGATCATCGGCTACCTCAAGACCACCGCGGACCGAGCCCGTCGCCGGGCGGGCTCGCGCTCGGGCAAGATCGGCCCGGTCACCGAGGGCGCGGTCGGCTGGCTGGTCGGCCTGGGCGCCCTCATCGGCTGCGCCGTCTGGCTGGGGGCGAAGGCACGATGACCGAACGCATCCACGACGGCGCGGCCGGAGGAACGGACGACGTGCAGGGCTCCGCCGACACCACCGACTCCTCGAACAGCGCCCTGATGGGCACCGAGGGGACCTCGGCGCCCGGCACCGGCGTCGACCACGCCCCGCACGGCGACGGCGAGCTGGCGACCCGGGACGGGCACGGCGAGCTCGCGGCCCGGTTCGAGAACCCGGGCCTGCCCGCCGCACGTCTACCGGCGCTCGGACATCGACCCCAAGGCCGCGATCCGCCGCGAGCGCGAGGTCGCCGCCCTCTTCGGCCTGTCCACGCTCGGCACGCTGCTGTTCATCGTGGCCTTCTTCGCGATCAAGCCGGCCGGGACGTCCGGCGACGACCTGCTGGACGCGGTCGGCTGGTCGACCAAGCTGCTCGGGTCTGGGCCTCGGGCTGGCGCTGTTCTGCATCGGCGCCGGCGCGATCCACTGGGCCAAGACCCTGATGCCCGACGACGAGGTCGTCTCGGAGCGCAAGCCGATGCGCTCCACCGACGAGGACCGGGCCGAGGCGGTCGCCGCTCTCAAGGAAGGCGCCGCCGGCGCCGGCCTCGGCCGTCGCAAGCTGATCCGCAACAGCCTGCTCGGCGCGATGGCGCCGCTCGGCCTGCTCGCGATCATCCCGCTGCGCGACCTCGGCCCGCTGCCCGGTGCGAGCTCTCGAGTACACCGCGTGGAAGCCCGGCCAGCGGCTGGTGACCGACCCGACCGGCCGGCCGATCAAGGCCGCCGACGTGCCGATCGGCGGCGTCATCCACGTCCAGCCCGAGGGCATCGACGAGATGGCGCACCCGACTCGACGAGCGGGCCAAGGCCACCACCCTGGTGATCCGGCTGGAGCCGGACGAGATCACCGACCGGAAGCAGAAGCGGTGGGCGGTCGACGGGATCGTCGCCTACTCCAAGGTCTGCACCCACGTGGGCTGCCCGGTCGGCCTCTACGAGCAGCAGACCCACCACCTGCTCTGCCCCTGCCACCAGTCCACCTTCGACGTCACGAAGGACTGCGCGGTGATCTTCGGCCCGGCGGCCCGGCCGCTGCCGCAGCTGCCGCTAGCCGTCGACAGCCGAGGGCTACCTGGTGGCCAGCGACGACTTCCACGAGCCGGTCGGCCCCAGCTTCTGGGAACGAGGGGAGCGATAGCATGGCAGCTCGAGCAGGCAGCCGGCAAGGTCGCCAACGAGCTGGACGAACGCTTCGGCTCGGCGAACTTCGTCAAGCGCAGCGCCCGCAAGGTCTTCCCGGACCACTGGTCGTTCATGCTGGGCGAGATCGCGCTCTACAGCTTCATCATCCTGCTGCTGACCGGCACGTTCCTGACCCTGTGGTTCAAGCCGAGCCAGACCGAGGTCATCTACAACGGCTCCTACATCCCGCTGCACGGGCTGAAGATGTCCGAGGCCTACGCCTCGACGCTGGACATCTCCTTCGACGTCCGCGGCGGCCTGATCATCCGGCAGATCCACCACTGGGCCGCGCTGATCTTCGTCGCCGCGATGATCGTGCACATGTGCCGGGTGTTCTTCACCGGTGCGTTCCGCAAGCCGCGCGAGACCAACTGGATCATCGGCTTCATCCTGATCACGTCTGAGCTTCATCGAGGGCCTCGCGGGCTACTCGCTGCCGGACGACCTGCTGTCCGGCACCGGCCTGCGGATCACCGAGGGCGTGCTGCTCTCGCTGCCGGTGGTGGGTACCTACCTGTCGTTCTTCCTGTTCGGCGGCGAGTTCCCGGGCGATGACATCATCCCGCGGCTCTACACCGCGCACGTGCTACTGATCCCCGGCATCTTCCTAGCGCTGATCACGGTGCACCTGATCCTGGTCTGGTACCAGAAGCACACGCAGTACCCGCAGCCCGGGCGGACCGAGAAGAACGCCGTGGGCTACCCGTTCTTCCCCGTCTACACGGCCAAGGCCGGCGGTTTCTTCTTCATCACCTTCGGCGTGACCACGCTGCTGTCCGCGTTCGTCGCGATCAACCCGATCTGGCTGTTCGGGCCCTACAACCCGGGTGAGATCTCGGCCGGCTCGCAACCCGACTGGTACATGGGTTTCCTCGAGGGCTCACTGCGGATGTTCCCCAACTGGGAGACCCATCTGCTCGGGTTCACCGTCCCGTGGAACGTGCTCGGGCCGGCGCTGATCATCCCTGGCCTGCTGTTCACGCCGATGGCCATCTACCCGTTCCTCGAACGCTGGGTCACCGGTGACAACGCGGAGCACCACGTCCTGGACCGGCCGCGCAACGTGCCGACCCGCACCGGGCTCGGCGTGATGGCGCTCAGCACCTGGCTGATCCTGCTGGCCGGCGGTGCCAACGACATCCTCGCGGTGACGTTCCACCTGTCGATCAACACGATCACGAACGCCTTCCGGCTGCTGATCTTCGTGGTGCCGCCGCTGGCGTACGTGGTCACCAAGCGGATCTGCCTCGGGCTGCAACGCCGCGACCGCGACCTCGTGCTGCACGGTCGCGAGACCGGCCGGATCGTCCGGCTGCCGCACGGCGAGATGATCGAGGTGCACGAGCCGATCTCCGAGGCCCGCAAGTGGGAGCTCACCCAGCACCTGGTCCGGGAGCCCTACCAGGTCGGCCCGGTGACCGACGCCAACGGTGTGCCCCGGCGCAAGCTCATGCTCGCCAAGGCCAGGGCTCGGGTGTCCCGGTTCTACTTCGAGGACCGGGTCGAACCGCCGACCCCGGCCGAGGTCCACGAGCTTGAGTCCAGCGACCATCACTGATCCCCCAGCCGCCGGCCGGCTCTGCCTCGTCACGGGAGCCACCGGCTACATCGGCGGCCGGCTGGTGCCCGAGCTGCTCGCGGCCGGGCTCCGGGTGCGTGTCATGGCCCGTCGCCCGGAGAGCCTGCGCGACCACCCGTGGGTCGGCGACGTCGAGATCGTGGCGGCGGACGCCTCCGACGAGGAGTCGCTGCGCCGGGCGATGGCCGGCACCGACGTCGCCTATTACCTGATCCACGCGCTGGGCACCGCCGGGTTCGAGCGGACCGACCGGGAGAACGCCGAGCGGTTCGGCCGGGCGGCCGCGGCGACGGGCGTTCGCCGCCTGGTCTACCTGGGCGGGCTCGCCCCCGACGTACCGGCCAGGGAGCTCTCGCCGCACCTGCGGTCGCGGGTCGAGGTCGGCGACGTGCTGCTCGACTCCGGCGTCCCGACGGCGGTGCTGCGGGCAGCGGTGATCATCGGGTCGGGGTCGGCGTCGTTCGAGATGCTGCGCTACCTGACCGAGCGGCTGCCCGCGATGATCACCCCGCGCTGGGTCGACACCCGGATCCAGCCGATCGCGATCCGGGACGTGCTGCGCTACCTGGTGGGCGCGGCCGGGCTGCCGGCCGAGGTGTCCCGCTCGTTCGACATCGGCGGGCCGGACGTGCTGACCTACCGACAGATGATGCACGGCTACGCCGTGGTGGCCGGGCTGCGGCGGCGGATCATCGTGAAGGTGCCGGTGCTCACCCCGACGCTGTCGGCGCACTGGGTGGGGCTGGTCACGCCGGTGCCGAACTCGATCGCCCGCCCGCTGGTCGAGTCGCTGAAGGTCGAGGTGGTCGCCGGCGAGCACGACATCGCCGACTACCTGCCGGACCCGCCTGAAGGGCTGCTCGGCTTCGAGGCCTCGGTCGAGCTGGCGCTGCAGCGGATCCGGGACGCCGAGGTGGTCACCCGCTGGTCCTCGGCCTCGGTACCCGGCGCGCCGAGCGACCCGCTGCCCACCGACCCGGACTGGGCCGGCGGCAGCCTCTACGAGGACCTCCGCCGCCGACCCGTGGCGGCCTCCCCCGAGACGCTGTGGCGAGTGGTCGAGGGCATCGGCGGCGATCGGGGCTGGTACTCCTTCCCGCTGGCCTGGCGGGTCCGCGGCCTGCTGGACCGGTTCGTCGGCGGGGTCGGGCTGCGGCGCGGGCGGCGGGACCCGGACCGGGTCTACGTCGGCGAGACGATCGACTTCTGGCGGGTCGAGGAACGCGACCCGGGCGAGCTGCTGCGGCTGCGCGCCGAGATGCGACTCCCGGGGCTGGCCTGGCTCGAGCTGGGCGTGGAACGGGACGCCACCGCTGATGGCGGTCCGCACTCGACGTACGTGCAGCGGGCGCTCTTCCATCCCCGCGGGCTGCTGGGGCACGCCTACTGGTGGGCGGTCGCGCCGTTCCACGGCATCGTCTTCGGCGGCATGGCCCGCAACATCGCCGCCACCGCCGAGCAGCACGAACGCACCCACGCCCCGATCGCCGCCCCCTCCCCTCCCCATTGATCATGCAACTCGGGGGATCTTGACTCAGGGTTCCTGCAAGATCCCCAAAGTTGCATGATCAACGGCGGTCATTTTTGGTGCGGGCGCGGACCCGCTTCATCCGGTCTCGGGCGTCGTCCTGGTCGACGAGCGGCGGCGGGTAGCCCAGCTTCTCCCGCTCGGCCTCGGGCAGCAGCCACGGTTCGTGCACGTAGGCGTCATCCAGGCCGGCCAGCTCTTCGACGTACCGGCGGACGTAGGTCCCGGTCGGGTCGTGCCGACGGGCCTGCAGCACGACGTTGTAGGTGCGGTTGAAGCGCGCGTCGGTGCCGGTGCCGGCCACCCACTGCCAGTTCATCGTGTTGCTGGCGACGTCCGCGTCGAGCAGCAGGTCGACGAAGTGCTGCGCCCCCTCGCGCCAGTCGATGTAGAGCGTCTTGCACAGGAAGTGCGCCACGATCAGCCGGGCCCGGTTGTGCATCCAGCCCTCCCGCAGCAGCTGGCGCATCCCGGCGTCCACGATCGGGTAGCCCGTGCGCCCCTCCTTCCACGCGGTGAGCTCCTCGTCGCTGTGGTGCCAACGGTCGCCGCGCGATCTGTAGTCCGCCGTCGTCACGTCCGGCCGCGCCGCCAGCACCTGTGCGTAGAAGTCGCGCCAGGCGACCTGTCGCACGAACGCCTGCGCCGCCGGGCTGCCACTCCCGGCGGCCCTGCGCACGAGCTCGAGCGGCGAGAGCGCCCCGAAGTGCAGGTACGGCGAGAGCCGGCTGGTGTTGTCGTTGCCCAGCGCGTCGTGGTCCGCGTCATAGTCCGGGAGGCTGGACCGCAGCCAGGCCGTCATCCGGCGCCGCCCCTCGGTCTCGCCGCCCGCCGCGATTTCCGGCGAGGTCTCCCCCGTCGACAGTCAGCGGGCGCCGGCAACCGCCCGCGGGAGAGCCCCGCCGGCAGCCGCAGGGCCCGCGGCGTCGGCGCCGGGTCGCGGGTCGGCTCGCGCTCCCAGCGCCGGAAGTACGGCGTGAAGATCGCCATGTGGTCCTTGCCGGGCGGTGCCAAGTCGCCCGGTGGCACCACGAACAGCGCCGCGTCGTGCACGACCACCTCGACACCGGCACTGTCGAGGGCAGCGGTCAGCCCGTCGACCCGGCCGCGGGCGTACCTGGTGACGTCGCCCGCGACATGCACGACCCTGGCGCCGGTCTCGGCCGCCACCCGCACGATCTCGGCCACCCAGTCGCCGCGCCGCACGACCAGGCCCGCGCCCCGGTCGCTTAACGAAGCGTCGAGGTCGCGCAGGCAATCGACCAGGAAGGCGACACGGTTGGGCCGGCTGAAGCCCGACCGCAGGATCGCGTCGTCCAGGACGAAGAGCGGTACGACGGTGTCAGCCGCCGCCGCGGCGCTGCTGAGGACCGGGTTGTCGTGCACCCGCAGGTCGCGAGTGAGCACGGCGACGGCGACTGTCTGTGGCGGGCTCACGGGAGGCCCACTGCCCGGGGACGGGGGCCGGATGCACCGGGCCGGATGCGAAATCACTGCCGCAGGCGATCACCAGTCGTGAACAAGATCCCCAAACTTGCATGATCGACTTCAGGTCTGAGGGTCCTGACCTGCGGGTTCCCGCAAGATCCCCAAAGTCGCATGATCAACTGGGAGGGATAGGCGGAGGTGGCCGGTAGCCACGATGCGAACGGGGTCGGTCAGGACTGGAGGGCGCTGCCGGCGAGCCAGTCGGACCAGGACACGTTCCAGTCGGTGTAGCCGTTGCCCGGCTCCAGCGGCCGGGACGAGCCGACGACCTTGACGACGTCGCCGACGGTCGACTGGTTGAACAGCCAGATGGCGTTGGACATGCTCATGCCCACGCAGCCGTGGCTGACGTTGTCGCGGCCCTGGTCGCCGGTCGACCACGGGGCGGCGTGCACGAACTCGCCGCTCCAGGTCACCCGCATCGCGTAGGGCACCTCGAGCCGGTAGTACTCCGGGCTGCTCTTCGGGATGCCCACGGTGGTGGAGTCCATGATCTTCATCGTGTGCTTCTCGAGGATGACCTTGATGCCGTTGCGGGTCAGGAACCCCGCCTTGCCGGTGGTCACCGGGATGACCCGGGCCTTCTTGCCGTTGCGGTAGACGGTCAGCGTGTGCCGGTCGACGTCGACGACGCTGACCATCGACGAGCCGGTGTGGAACTTCACCGTCCGGTTCGCCATGCCCCAGACACCCCGGCCGGCGTCGACGTTCTTCAGGTTCACGTCGAGCTTCACGTTGGAGTAGGCGGGCCAGAACTCCTTGGGCCGGTAGTGCACCTCGGTGTCGCTGACCCAGCTCCAGGCGCCCTCGGCCGGCTTCGAGCTGGTGACCGTGAGGGCCGCCTCGACGGCGGCGCGGTCCCGGACGGTGGCGTTGAAGCGGACGACGATCGGCATGCCGACACCGACTGACTGCCCGCCCAGCGGCGAGATCGAGGTTTCGAGGATCTTGCGGGGAGCCACGGTGGCGAAGAACGCGCTGCGCTCGGCGGTCACGCCGTCGCTGTCGACGGCGGCGGCCACCAGCCGGTAGTGGTCGGCGACCCGGAGCGGGTCGGTCGACGTCCAGGAGGCGCCGTCGGCCGACATCGCGCCGGCCACCGTGCGGTCCTTCTGGTCGGTCAGCGTGACCGCGGTCAGCTTGCCGGCCGCGGCGGTCACCGTGACCGGCTGGTCGACCGGGACGTCCACCGAGGCGCTGGCCGGGGTCACGTCGATCTTCGCCGCGGAGACCTTCGGGGCGTCACCGGCGTCGACCGCGGCCTGGGCGGCGGGACCGCTGGCGCTGGGCGTCGAGGTGCAGCCGCTGAGCAGGGCCAGCGAGGACACCAGAGCGACCGCCGACAGGGCAACCCGGCTCGGCGCCGTGCCCGGTCCACCGGCCGCCCCGAACCCCCACTGAAGCCCCTCCTCGTCGCGCGTCGCCGCTCCTGACGAGGAAGACGCCGCATCAGTCTGACCGGTTGCCCCGTCAGCCGTCCAATTCCCCGCCAGGAGGATAGGTAACGAATCGGCATGCCGGGGGCCCGGCCTGAGGCCTTCAGTGAGCGGGTTCGCCCCGGTAGTACTCGAACACCAGTCCGATCACGGCCAGCCCGCCGCCGATCGCCCCGATGATGACCAGCCACCAGCCGATGATGATGCCGAGGAAGGTGCAGGCGGCGAAGAACCCGACCGGGAGCGGCCACCAGCTGTGCGGGCTGTAGAAGCCCAGCTCGCCGGCGCCGTCGGCGATCTCGGCGTCCACGTTGTCCTCGGGACGCCGGTCGATCCGCCGGGCGGTGAACAGCAGGTAGTAGCCGACCAGGAACGCCAGGCCGGCCGTGAACGCCAGCGCCACGGTGCCGACCGGCTCCTCGGACAGCAGCCAGTAGACGACGGCCGCGAGCGAGAAGAAGAAGAAGCCCGCCGCGAACAGCCAGCCCTCGACCTTCATTGCGCTCACCCCCGGTGCCGCCCTCGAGGTCGGGTTCGCCGTAGACCTGGTCGAGGAGGTTCTTGTTCTCGGTCGGCGTGTCCATCGCGGCGACGTGCGGGTAGTGCAGGTCGAAGGCCGGGCGCTCGGACCGGATCCGCGGCAGCTCGAGGAAGTTGTGCCGCGGCGGCGGGCAGGACGTCGCCCACTCCAGCGAGCGGCCGTAGCCCCACGGGTCGTCGACGGCGACCTTCGGCCCGCGCATGCTCTTGCAGACGTTGTAGAGGAACGGCAGCGTCGAGGCGCCGAGCAGGAACGAGCCGATGGTGGAGATCGTGTTCAGGTCGTGAAGCCGTCGCTGGCCAGGTAGTCGGCGTACCGGCGCGGCATGCCCTCGACGCCCAGCCAGTGCTGGATGAGGAACGTGGTGTGGAAGCCGATGAACAGCGTCCAGAAGTGGATCTTGCCGAGCCGCTCGTCGAGCATCTTGCCGGTCATCTTCGGCCACCAGAAGTAGAAGCCGGCGAACATCGCGAACACGACGGTGCCGAACACGACGTAGTGGAAGTGCGCCACCACGAAGTAGGAGTCCGAGACCGGGAAGTCCAGCGGCGGCGAGGCCAGGATCATGCCGGTCAGGCCGCCGAACAGGAACGTCACCAGGAAGCCGATCGCCCACAGCATCGGCGTCTCGAAGGTCAGTGACCCCTGCCACATCGTGCCGATCCAGTTGAAGAACTTCACCCCGGTCGGCACGGCGATGAGGAACGTCATGAACGAGAAGAACGGCAGCAGCACCGCCCCGGTCGCGAACATGTGGTGCGCCCACACCGTCACCGACAGGCCGGCGATCGCGATGGTCGCGAAGACCAGGCCCTTGTAGCCGAAGATCGGCTTGCGGCTGAAGACCGGCAGGACCTCGGAGATGATGCCGAAGAACGGCAGCGCGATGATGTAGACCTCGGGATGGCCGAAGAACCAGAACAGGTGCTGCCAGAGCATCGCGCCGCCGTTGGCCGAGTCGAAGACGTGCGCCCCGAACTTGCGGTCGGCCTCCAGCGCCAGCAGCGCGGCGGCCAGCACCGGGAAGGCCATCAGCACCAGCACGCTGGTGAGCAGGATGTTCCAGGTGAAGATCGGCATCCGGAACATCGTCATGCCGGGCGCGCGCATGCAGAAGATCGTGGTGATGAAGTTGACGCCACCGAGGATGGTGCCGAAGCCGGACAGCGCCAGGCCCATGATCCACAGGTCGCCGCCGACGCCCGGCGAGAAGATCTCGCTGTTCAGCGGGGCGTAGGCGAACCAGCCGAAGGCGGCCGCGCCGCCCGGCGTGAGGAAGCCGGCCATCGCGATGCAGCCGCCGAACAGGAACAACCAGTAGCTGAGCATGTTCAGCCGCGGGAACGCGACGTCCGGCGAGCCGATCTGCAGCGGCATGATCACGTTGGCGAAGCCGACGAACAGCGGCGTCGCGAACAGCAGCAGCATGATCGTGCCGTGCATGGTGAACAGCTGGTTGTACTGCTCACCGGTGAAGAACTGGTTCCCCGGCCGGGCCAGCTCGGCCCGCATCACCATCGCCATCAGGCCGCCGACGAGGAAGAACACGAACGACGTGATCAGGTAGAGGTGGCCGATCACCTTGTGGTCGGTGGTCGTGATCCACGTGACGACGATGTTGCCCTTGTTCCGGGTGCGCAAGGCCCCGGTGGCGCCGGGCCGGGCGGCAGCGATGGTCACTGGGCACTCCCCTGCGCGAGTCGGATCTTGAGGTCGCTGACGTACTGGTCGTACTCCGTCGGGACTCACGACCTTCACGTTGAACAGCATCCGGGCGTGGTCCTGGCCGCACAGCTCGGCGCACTTGCCCTCGAAGGTGCCGGCTGTTGTCGGCGTGATCTCGAACTTGTTGGTCCGGCCCGGGATGACGTCCATCTTGAACAGGAACGCCGGCACCCAGAACGAGTGGATGACGTCGTTGGAGTGCAGGGTGAACTGCACGCTCTCGCCCTGCGGCAGGTACAGCGTGGGCGGCTTGCCCGGCGTGCCGGTGACTGTCGTGTTCTTGTCGCCGTCGCTGGCGTAGGTGAACTGCCAGGACCACTGCATCCCGGTGACCGTGATGTCGTGGTCGGGGTGCGCCGAGACGCGCATGATGCGGTCCTCGTCGCGGGCGGTGAAGTAGAAGAACACCGCGATCATGATGAGCGGGACGGCGGTGTAGAGGACCTCGATCGGCAGGTTGTAGCGCGTCTGCGGCGGCAGCGTCGGTCGCGCCGCGCTTGCGGCGGAACGCGATGGCCGGCCACAGGATCAGGCCCCAGGCGATGGCGCCGACGGCGAGCGCGGCGATCCACGACCCCTGCCAGAGCGACAGGATCCGCGCCGCCTGGTTGGTGGCGTCGCGGTCCGGCATCGCGAAGGTCGGCAGGTCCTCGGACGAGCAGGCAGTGAGCGTCGCGAGGACGAGCCCGCCGAGCGCGAGACCTCTCCCCGAACGCCGCAGTCGGGCGGAGCCGGACGGACCCAACGTTGCCCCTTCGAAGTGGTCGTGCCGGAGGCATTCCCGGCGGTCGTCTACGCGGTCAGCACCCTACTCCAGACGACCTTGGTCCCGGTGGCGAGGTGGCCCTCGGGCCGGCAACGAATTCGGGCTGCGGCGAGCGCAACGCCTCGGCCAGCAGATCGAGGTACGCCGGTCGCGCCACCTCGACCGCGCCGAGGGACACCAGGTGGTCGGTGGCCCACTGCACGTCGAGCAGCCGGGGCCCGTCCTCGTCCCAGCCCCGGAGCAGCTCGACCAGCCCGACGAGGGCGACCTTGGAGGCGTCGCGCTCGCGGTGGAACATCGACTCCCCCGCGAACAGCCCGCCGAGCGCCACGCCGTACAGCCCGCCGGCCAGCAGGTCCCGCCCGTCCGGGCCGACCGTCCAGGCCTCGACGCTGTGCACCCAGCCCAGGTCGTGCAGCCGCCGGTAGGCCGCCGCCACGTCCTTGCGGATCCAGCCCCCGGGGCGTCGCTTGTCGGCGCAGCCGCGCACCACCTCGTCGTAGGCGGTGTCGACCCGGATCTCGAACCGGCGGCAGGCGGCCCGCAGCGACCGGCTGACCCGCAGCCCGTCCAGCGGCAGCACACCGCGCGGGTCCGGCGACCACCACCCGATCGGGCCGATCCGCCGCTGGCCTTCGACCGGCATCGGGAACAGCCCGGCCCGGTAGGCCGCGAGCACCGTCCCCGGCTCCAGGTCGGCGCCGATGCCCAGCAGCTCCTCACCGGCCGGCGCCGCCCCGGCGTCGCCGAAGGCGTACGCCGACGGCGGCGGCTCGACCGGTGGCACCAGTGGGCTCAGGGGCGGGGGCAGCGCACGTGCGGGGCCACGTCGGCCACGGCGGCCGGCCCGTAGGCCGCCTCGAACCGGTCCAGGAACCGCTGCTGGCCCAGCTCGTACTCCTGGGTGCCCTTGGTCTCGATGACGTACGTCGCCATCAGGCTGCCCACCTGCGCGCACCGCTCGTGCGGGAGCCCCCAGGCCAGGCCGGCCAGGAAGCCGGCCCGGAAGCCGTCGCCCACGCCGGTCGGGTCGACCTTGCCCTCCTCGGGAGCGCACTCGATGTGCAGGGTCGGCTCGTCCTTGCGGTCGATCCGGGCGCCCTTGGCCCCCAGCGTCACGACCCGGGTCCCGACCCGGTCGAGAATCTCCTCGGCCGACCAGCCGGTCTTCTGCTCGGCCAGCGCCGCCTCGTACTCGTTGGTGAACAGGTAGGTCGCGCCGTCGATGAGCTGGCGGATACCGGCGCCGTCCATCCAGGCGATCTGCTGGCCGGGGTCGGCGAGGAACGGGTAGCCGCGGGTGCGGCACTCCTCGGTGTGCCGCAGCATCGCCTCAGGGTCGTTGGCGGAGATGACGACCAGGTCGACCCCGCCCATCCGGCCGGCGACCGGCTCGAGCTCGATGTCGCGGGCCTCCCGCATCGCGCCGGCGTAGAACGAGGCGATCTGCGCGTGGTCGGTGTCGGTGGTGCAGACGAACCGCGCGGTGTGCCGCAGCTCGGAGACGTGCACGCCCGAGGTGTCGACCCGGTGCCGCTGCAGCCAGGAGCGGTAGTCGGCGAAGTCCTGGCCGACGGCCCCGACGAGAACGGGGTCGAGGCCGAGGCAGCCCATGCCGAAGGCGATGTTCGCGGCGATGCCGCCGCGGCGGACGTCGAGGTCCTCGACGAGGAAGGACAGCGAGATCTTGTCCAGCTGGTCCACCACGAGCGAGTCGGTGAACCGTCCCTCGAAGGTCATCAGGTGGTCGGTCGCGATCGAGCCGGTGACGGCGATGCGCACAGGAGTCTCCAGTTGCTGATGGTCGTCGTCGGGCGTGCGGCCCAGCACCGGAAAGACTACCGACTGGTAGCCGTTCCCCTGCATCTCCGACCGTGCCTACGCTGCCCGGGTGACCGCTCCTGAGCCGCATGCCGACGTCCCGTCGGAGGCCGAGGCGCACTCGCTGGACGACCTCGTCTCCGACGCCGCCGAGGTGACCCGGCACCTCGCCGAGGTCCCCGGGCCGCGGCGCACCCTCACCATCCCCGACCGCGCGGTCGGGGTGGTCGCGGGCCTCGACAGCTACGGCGACTGACGGTCCGCGGGAACCAGCCGGCGCCGGCGTGCGTCGCAGCGGCATGAGACCGGAGACCGTACGCCGGGTGGCGCCGCCCGCGGCCGCCCTGCTCGTCCTGCTCGTGATCGGAGCGGTCTGGGCCGCGTTGCGGCTGGGCGACGACGCCGGGGCGCAGCCCGGCTCCGGCATCTCCGGCGACCCCGGCTCGCCGGCGCCGCTCGAGCTGGCCGGCTGGATGCCGCCCGGGTCCGGCGCGGCCGACCCGCGCTACCACCTCTCCCCCGGCGCCGACCTCCCCGACGGCCCCGGCTCCGGCGCGGTGCGGCGGCTGGACCCGGCCGACGCGGACGCCGCCTCGTTCCGGCTCGGGACGGCTGTCGACCCGGACACCGAGCCCGGCGCCGGCTGGGTACGACGGGGCACGACTGGACCGGCGTACCCGCTGGTGACCGCGCGGTCCGCCTACGAGGCCCTGGTGCGGACACCGCTGCCGATGCCGCTGATGGCCTGCCCCGAGCCGCTGCCGCCGGCCGCCAACCCGGTGTCGTGCGGCGGCCCGGTCACCGTCACCGGCGCGCGGCTGGGCCTGTCGCTGCAGCAGTCACCGGACGGGCTGGTGCTCGTGCCGGCCTGGCTGTTCGACGTCGAGGGGGCGCCGGACCCGCTGGTGCAGCTCGCGGTGGACCCGAGCCTGCTGCGCCCGGCCGCCCGGACCTAGGCGGCGGCGCCGGCGGCTCGACGGGTGGTTCGGCCGGCACCGCCAGCGCCGCGCCGCCGGGTGGCCCGGCGACCGACGTACCGGCTGAAGGGTCGAGGTTCAGCTCGGTGACCCGGGCGGCCGACGACCGCAGCCTGACGGTGACGTTCTACGGCGGCGTCCCGGAGTGCTACTCCTACGCCGTGCAGGCCGACGAGACCGACCGGCAGGTGCGGCTCTCCGTGGTGGAGACGCGCACCGCCGGCGACAAGCCGTGCATCGACCTGGCGATGGAGATCACCAAGACGGTGCCGCTGGACGCGCCGCTCGGGCTCCGGACGGTCGTCGACGCGGAGAGCGGCGCGGTCGTGCTCGGCCCGAGCCGCTAGACCGTCAGCGGGTCAGTGGAACGAGTCGCCGCAGGCGCAGGACCCGCCGGCGTTCGGGTTGTCGATGGTGAAGCCCTGCTTCTCGATGGTGTCGACGAAGTCGATCGAGGCGCCGCCCAGGTACGGGGCGCTCATCCGGTCGACCACGACGCCCACGCCGCCGAAGTCGGTGACCACGTCACCGTCGAGGGTGCGCTCGTCGAAGAAGAGCTGGTAGCGCAGGCCGCTGCAGCCGCCGGGCTGGACGGCCACGCGGAGGGCCAGGTCGTCCCGGCCTTCCTGCTCGAGCAGGCTCTTGACCTTCGACGCGGCAGCGTCGGTGAGCAGCACTCCGGTGGCCTGCTCGGTGGTCTGGTCCTGAACGGTCATCTGGATGCTCCCGGGTGGGTACGACGGCGTCACGCTTTCCCCTCCATGGTGACACAGCTTCGGCCGTGATCCCGGGGACCCGGCCCGACTATCGCGACCAGGTGCGCGCAACCCGGGCCGCGAGCACGGCCAGCCGCTCGTCCGGGGTGTGAGGCTCGTCACCGAAAGGCACCTCGTCGGCCGAGTAGGCGGCGTCCACGCCGAGCGACGCGAGCTCGCGCCGGCCGACCTCGACCCGCCCGGCCAGCACCACCGTCGGGCGCCCGGCCCGCTGCGCCGCCCGGGTCACCCCGACGACCACCCGGCCGCGCAGCGACTCCCAGTCGAAGACCCCCAGCGCGGTCACCGCCAGGTCGGCGGCCCGGACCCGGTCGTCCAGCCTGGAGACCCCTGCCACCAGCTCGGTGCCGTTGACCCGCTCGGCGCCCAGCAGCATCAGGCCGAACCCGATGCCGCCGCCGGCCCCGGCGCCCGGCCGGACCGCGAGGCCGCCGTCGGTCTCGGTGGCCCACTCGCGCAGCGCGGTCTCGAGCGCGTCGCGGGCCGCCCGGTCCGCGCCCTTGCCGGCCGCGAACCCGTGCGCCGCCCCCGAGTGCCCCATCAGCGGGGCGTCGGTCGCGGTGGCCGCCACCAGCTCGAGGCCGGCCAGCTCGTCGCGGTGACCGTCGACCGCGGCGACCAGGCCGCGGCCGCCGTCGGTCGTGGCGGTGCCCCCGACCCCGACGACGACGCGGTGCACGCCGGTGGCCGCCGCGGCCAGCAGCAGCTCGCCCACGCCGTACGACGAGGAGGCGACCGCGTCCCGGTCCTCCGGCGCGACCAGGTGCAGGCCGACCGCCTCGGCCGCCTCGACGTAGGCCGTGTCACCGACGTGCAGCACCCGGGCGGGCACCGGGTCGCCCAGCGGCCCGCGCACCGTGACGACGCCGACCTGGCCGCCGAGCGCGGTGCCGAGCACGTCGACGAAGCCCGGCCCGCCGTCGGAGAGCGGCAGCAGGTCCAGCTCGTCGTAGGGCGCGCTGCGCAGCCAGCCGAGCGCGACCGCGTCGGCGGCCTCCGCCGCGGCGAGGTCGACCCCGAACCAGTCGGGCGCCACCAGGACCTTCACCCCCGCATCCTCGCGCACCTTCTCGGCCGCCTGGTCGAGGGATGATCGCGGTATGAGTCATGACGACTGGCGGCCGGTGCCGATCCTGCCGTGCACGGACCCGGCGGTGACCGCGGCGTTCTGGGAGTCGCTGGGCTTCCGGGTGGTGGATGCGTCACCGGACAGCACGCCGTACCTCATCGCGGTCCGCCAGGGCGCCGAGCTGCACTTCGCGACCGACCCCGACGTGGCGACAGCCGCTGCCCGGGCCGCTTGCTACGTCCACGTGCCGGACGCGACCGCCGTGCACGCCGAGTGGTCTGCGCTCGGGCTTCCAGCCATCGGCCCCGGCTCGGTCGGTCGTCCCGAGGTCAGGCCCTGGGGGCTGCTCGAGGTCTGGGTGACCGATCCGGACGGCACCGTGGTGCGGTTCGGCTGCCAGGTCTGAGCTCGCCCGGTCGCGGGTCAGAGGCCGGGCGCGCCCCAGACGGGGAACCAGCGGGCGAGGTCGGGCTCGACGGGCAGGTCGGCGCCGACCGCCGCGCGGACCTGCAGCTCGAGCGCGTTGTCGCGCTGCTGGCCGTCGGTCGGGGCGAACGGGTAGAACGTGCCCCGCTTGTAGAGGTAGACCAGGCCCAGCCGCGCCGGTCGCCGCTGTGCGTCGAACGCCGACCAGCGAGCACAGCAGCGACGGGCCGAACCCGTCGTCCTGCAGCGTGGCGTTGACCGCGTGCAGCTCGGTGACCAGCGCCGGGCAGGTCGTCCGGGTCGTGGCGGACGAGCAGCCAGGTGAAGCCGAACGCGTCGACGCTCCGCTCGACCGCGGGCCCGCCGTCGGCGTCGAGCAGCGCCTGCAGGTCGTCGGTGCACGCTCGCGAGAGCGCCGCGCCCTCGGCCGCCCGGAAGCAGACCGCGCCGCGACCGGTCGGTCGCAGCGCCGAGCGCCGCCTCGCAGGGTCAGCGCGGCGTCGGGCAGCGCGAACAGCTGGTCCAGGTTCGGCCTCGGTCGGCTTGCTGCGGCCGAGCACCGCGTCGCCAGTCAGGCCCACGTCAGGCGCGGACGGTCGAGCTCGGCGGAGATCCGCGCCGAGCTGGTCGAGCCGCTTCTCCAGCGGCGGGTGGGTGGAGAACAGCGACGAGAGGCTGAAGCCGGGGGCGACGGCGGGGGCGAAGAAGAACGCGTTGAACGGCTCGGCCTCGCGCAGGTCGCGGCTGGGGATGCGGCCCATCTCGCCGCTGATCTTGACCAGGGCCGAGGCCAGGGCGGACGGCTGCGCCGGTGAGGAACGCGCCGGCCCGGTCGGCGGCCAGCTCGCGGTAGCGCGACAGCGCGCGGGTCAGCAGGAAGCGACAGCGCGTAGACGACGATGCTGACCAGCATCACGATCAGGACCGACCGGCGCGCCGCCGTTGTCGTTGTCGCGGCGGTTCCGCCGACATGCCGCTGTAGAGCACCATCCGGGTCAGGAAGCCGGCCAGCACGCCGACGAACGACGCGATCGTCATCACCGTGACGTCGCGGTGCGCCACGTGGGAGAGCTCGTGGGCCAGCACGCCCTCGAGCTCGCGCTCGTCGAGCCGGCGCATGATGCCGGTGGTCGCGCAGACCACGGCGCGCTTCGGCGACCGGCCGGTGGCGAACGCGTTGGGCACGTCGGTGTCGGCGATCGCCACCTTCGGCTTGGGCATGTCGGCCAGCGCGCACAGCCGGTCGACGATCGCCGTGCAGCTCCGGCGCCTCCTCGGGGGTGACCTCCCGGCCGCCCATGCGCGTAGAGCGCGATCCGGTCGCAGAAGAACCACTGCGCGACCAGGAAGCCGCCGACGAGGACCAGGCCGAGCCCAGGCTGCCGAAGCTCGTAGACGAGCACCGCACCGAGCACGACGAAGAGCAGGCCGAGCAGGAACATCGTGAAGACCCATCCGGGCGGTCAGGCCGCGGTCGGGGAGGTAGCGGGAGCGTGCCATGCGGGTCCGCCTGCGTCTAGCCGGGGATGAGGCCCTCGCGCTGTCGGCGAGCAGCGCGCGGACCTCGTCGAGCGTGCTGGTCTCGTCCGGCAGCGACGGCGTCGGACGGCTCGAGCGCGTCGTCCGGCAGCCGCTCGCCGAGGTGCGCACCTGGGCGAGCAGGTCGGCCAGGGCCGACCGGAACGCCGCCTCGTCGCCGGCCTCGACCGCGCGCTCGAGCCCGCTGTCCAGGCCGTTGAGCAGGTCGGCGTGCGCGTCGTCGACGGCGTACTGCCCCTCGCCCAGGATCCGGACGATCACTGCTGCTCCCCCTCGGTCGCTGGGGCGGCTGCCGGCTGCGGTCGCCGGCTGGCGCGTGCGGCGCCGGCCCTCGATCGCCTCCGGCGCCTTGCCGGCGCCGATCTCGCCCTTGAGCCGGGCCAGCTCGAGCTCGACGTCGCCGCTGGCTCGACATCCGCTCCAGCTCGGCGGTGATGTCGTCCTTCGCGGTGCCGGACGCGTCGTCGAGCGCGCCGCTGGCGAGCAGCTCGTCGATGGCGCCGGCCCGGGCCTGCATCGCCTGGGTCTTGTCCTCGGCGCGCTGGACGGCCAGGCCGACGTCGCCCATCTCCTCGGAGATGCCGGAGAACGCCTCGCCGATCTTGGTCTGCGCCTCGGCCGCGGTGTAGGTCGCCTTGATGGTCTCCTTGCGGGTGCGGAAGGCGTCGACCTTGGCCTGCAGCCGCTGCGAGGCGAGGGTGAGCTTCTCCTCCTCGGCCTGCAGCTGCGGCGTGCTGGGTGGCCAGGTCGGTCTGCTGCTGCTGCACGCCGGACCGGCGGGTCAGCGCCTCGCGGGCCAGGTCCTCCCGGCCGGCGGCGAGCGCCTGGCGGCCCTGCCCCTCGAGCTTGTCGGACTGCTGCCTGCAGCTGCTGGAGCTGCAGCTCGAGGCGCTTGCGCGAGGTCGCGACGTCGGCCACTCCCCGGCGTACCTTCTGCAGCATCTCGAGCTGCGCTGGTAGGAGTAGTCGAGGGTCTCGCGCGGGTCCTCGGCCCGGTCGAGCGCCTTGTTCGCCTTGGCGCTGAAGATCAGCTTGAGCCGCTTCATGACGCTCATGAGAGTCGGCGACCCCCTTCGTCGATGGAGCCCTGGATCGGGTCCCTCGGTGCCCAGCCTAGGACGGTCACGTCCACCCTAGCGACGTCCGCCGGGCCGCCGGAGTTCCCGCCGGCCGACGGGCGGCGAGTCCGACGCCAGGTCGGCGGCGCACCGGCGCGGGTACGCTGGCGCCCGTGTTCGGACGCAGCAAGACCACCAGCCACCCGACGAGGCGGCGGCCTCGACGTCGGCGCGAGACCAAGCGACGGCGGCAAGGGACGCGCGACGCCCAAGCGCCGCGAGGCCGAGCGGGGCCGTCGCCGGGCCGTGGCGGCGCCGCGCGACCGCAAGGAGGCCTACGCCGCGATGCGCGCCGAGCAGCGCGAGGAGCGGCACTCGATCAGATGGCCGCGCTCAAGGCCGGCGACGAGCGCAACCTGCCGGCCCGCGACCGCGGCCCGGTGCGCAAGTACGCCCGCGACCTGGTCGACTCCCGCCGCTCGGTCGCGGAGTTCTTCCTGCCGCTCGCGCTCCTGATCCTCGTGCTGTCGTTCAGCGGGAGCGACAAGCTGTCCTACTACGGCAGCGCGCTGTGGCTGGTCCTGGTCGTGCTGATCGTCCTCGACTCGGTCGTTCCTGGTCGTCAAGCTCCGCCGCGGCCTGGCTCGCACGTTCCCGACGAGAGCACCCGCGGGGTCGTGCCGTACGCGCTGATGCGCAGCATGCAGATCCGCCGGTTCCGGCTCCCCCCGCCGCGCCTGCGGGGCTCCCGCCGCCGCGCCCGCTGACCCACCCCGTTCCGGCCGCTCCGCAGACGCGTGACCACGTTTACGTGGTCAACGCACGCTTGTCGGGGCGTCGACGACCCGACAAGCAGCACGTGACCACGTTTACGTGGTCACGCGCACCGGGTGGGGTGGCGGCCGGCGGGGTCAGGCGGCGGGGCGGGGACGACGGGTCGGGGCGTTCTTGGCGGTCTCGGCGGCATCGCGGACGACGACGTCGCCGAGCACCTCGTCGATCCGCGTCATCAGCTCGGCCGGGATGCGGACGCCGGCGGCCTCGACGTTCTCGGCCACCTGCTCCGGGCGCGAGGCGCCGACCAGCGCCGCGGCCACGTTGTCGTTCTGCAGCACCCAGGCGACGGCGAGCTGGGCCATCGTCAGGTCCGAGCTCGTCGGCGACCGGCTTGAGCTCCTGCACGCGCGGTCAGCACGTCGTCGCGCATGAACCAGCGCTCGATCATGTCGGCGCCGCCCTTCTCGTCGGTGGCGCGCGACCCCGCCGGGCGGCTGCCCGCCCGGGCGTGTACTTGCCGGACAGCACGCCCTGCGCGATCGGCGACCAGACGATCTGGCTGATGCCGAGCTCGCGGCAGGTCGGCACGACCTCGGCCTCGATGACCCGCCACAGCATCGAGTACTGCGGCTGCGACGAGACGAGGTGCACGCCCAGCTCGCTCGGCGAGCGCGTGGCCGGCGCGGATCTGCTCCGCGGTCCACTCGCTAGACGCCGATGTAGAGCGCCTTGCCGGCCCGCACCACGTCGGCGAACGCCTGCATCGTCTCCTCGAGCGGCGTCTCGGTGTCGTACCGGTGCGCCTGGTAGAGGTCGACGTAGTCGGTCTGCAGCCGGCGCAGCGAGCCGTCGATCGACTCCATGATGTGCTTGCGCGACAGGCCGGAGTCGTTCTTCCCGCCCGGGCCGGTCGGCCAGTAGACCTTGGTGAAGATCTCCAGCGACTCGCGCCGCTCGCCCTTCAGCGCCTCGCCGAGCACGGTCTCGGCCTTGGTGTTGGCGTAGACGTCGGCGGTGTCGAACGTCGAGATGCCGGCGTCCAGCGCGGCGCGCACGCACGCGGTCGCCGCGTCGTTCTCGACCTGGGAGCCGTGGGTCAGCCAGTTGCCGTAGGTGATCTCCGAGATCTTCAGGCCGCTGCGGCCGAGGTAGCGGATACTCCATGCCGTCGACCCTACGTTCGCGACGGTCGCCGCCAAACCTCCGCCGGATGACGACCGTGCGTTCACCCGTCAGCGCGTGCCGGTCGTACGCCCCTGCGGGCCAGCCACGAGTCGGTGAGGATCTCCGACAGCTCGCCGACGTCGAGCCGGTCCAGCCAGGCCCAGACCGACACCTTCACCGAGAAGGTGTGCACGACGAAGAACGTGTCCCGCCGGTCGGCCAGGGCGGCCTCGGTGCCGAGGTCCTGGGTCCAGAACTGCAGGATCTCGCGGCCGTCGTCGTCCCAGCGCAGCCGGGCGAACGGGTGGCGGCCCACGTCGATCGTCGGCGAACCCTCGTGCGCGACACCCGGCACCGCGCGGTCGAACGTCAGCGCGATCCGTTCCACGTCCCGCCAGGTGGCCACGCTGTCCCCGTGACGACTCGACGGCGGCGTAGTCGGCGGGGTGCAGGCTCATCGGGCCGTAGACCTGACGCGGTCGCCCTCGAGCAGGACGACCTGGTCGACGCCCTGCCCGGCGAGCAGCTCCTGCCACGCCTCGCCGATCCACGACTCGGCGTCGGCCTGGCTGGGGAACCGCTCGGTGGGCACGCCGTCGACGGCGCGTGCCGTCGGTGGTCTCCAGCCGCCACGACCAGGTCATCGCCGCACCGCTCCCGTCACCGACCCGGTGACCGATGTCCCGGATGTCCTCGACGCTTTGACGCGAACCTACCGCGCGTGATGTGCTCCGCATGCCGGCGCCCGTCACCGGCGACAACTGCAGACGCGCCCTCGCAGGGGAAGCCGGTCGAAGCCGGCACTGACCCGCAACCGTAGGCCGCACCCGGGCAGGGACCCGGGTCCCGCGGCGAGTCGGAGCACCTGTGCGAGGGCGTGAGCGGCTCCACTCATTCCGTCGAGGTATGCGGGGCGGAGCCCGGACGCACCGTCGTCCGCACCTCCGCCCCCCGCACGTGACCACCAGGTCGCGTCGGGGGCGTCGTCGTTGCGGGCCCGGGACCCGTCGGGGATCCGTCGCGGATCGCTCCCGTGAAAGGACCCACCCGTGCTCACGACACCACTGCCCCACCGGCCGCCGGCGCCGAGGCTGCTCGCAGCCGCCGCGCTGATCGCCGCCCCGCCGTCCTGCTCGCCACCCCGGGCGCCGCCGACGCGGCCACCACCAGCGACCGGGCCGACGCCGGCGCCGGCTGGCTCGGCCGCCAGCTCGACGACGACACCCACGTCATCGGGTCGGCGCAGTTCGGTCGCCGACTACGGCCTGACCGCCGACGTCGTGCTCGCGCTCGACGCCGCCAAGGTCGGCAAGGCCGCCGCCCGCCGGGCCACCACGCGCGCTGAAGCACCACGTGCTCGCCTACACCGGCGGCGGCGACACCGAGCAGTTCTACGCCGGCTCGTTCGCCAAGCTGCTCGTCGTCGCCGCCGCCCAGGGCGTCGACCCGACGGCGTTCGGCACCGGGCCGCGCAAGGACCTGGTCGCCGAGCCTGCTCGGCGCTCGAGTGCGGCACCCGCACGCCGCACCGACTGCGCCGGCCGGCGACGACGGCCGCTTCGCAACCGCAGCGCGTTCGGCGACTTCAGCAACACCGATCACCCAGTCGCTGGCCCTGATCGGCCTCGAGCGCGCCACCACGCGGGTCGCGTCGCCGGACGCTCGGTCGGCGTTCCTGCTCGGCGCAGCAGTGCGCGAGCGGCGCGTTCCCGGAGAACTTCGGCACGACGCCGTGCGCGCCGTCCGTCGACGCCACCGGGTTCGCCGTGCAGGCGCTGGCGACGGTCGGCACGCCCGACGCGAACGCCGCCGCGGCGGACGCCGGTCGCTGGCTCAAGCGGCACCAGCACGCCAACGGCTCGTTCACCGGCAACGGCACGCGCAACGCCAACACGCACCGGCGCTGGCGGCCCAGGCGCTGACCGCGGTCGGCCGCGACCAGGGCCGCCGCGAAGGCCGGCGCTTCCTGCGCAGCCTGCAGGTGCGCTGCGGCGGCAAGCCGGCCGACCGCGGCGTGATCCGGTACGACCGGGCGGACTCCGGCGACGCGGTCCGCGCCACCAGCCAGGCCGTGCCCGCGCTGGCCCGGGTCAGCCTGGCCGAGGTCAGCAACGACGGCCGCTCGCGCGGCCTGCCGCGACTGGCCTGCTAGCAGGCACTCGACGGTCCCGCCGGTGCGGCCGGTCGCGGCGTCGCTCGCCCTGCTCCGCCCCTGCGCGCTCGGGGGCGCCGGGTCGGCGGTGGCGCTGCTCGCGCTGCTCGGGCCGACCGCCCGGCACCGGCGGCCGCGGCGACCGCCCCGTGCGTCGGGGTCGATCGTCGACGGCCGGCTCGCCGGCGGCAGCCGGTGCGCACCGGCGTGCGCGACCGGCGACCCGGGCACCGGGCTCGACGCCCTGACGACGGCCGGCTTCACGCTACGCCTTCGTGCCCCGCCAGCCGGGTCAGGTCTGCCAGATCGACGGCCTGCCCGCGTGCAGCGCACCGGCAGCGACACCTACTGGTCGTACTGGTACCGGGCCAAGGGCTCCAGCCGCTGGGTCTACGCCAGCACGGCGCCGGCACCCACGACCCGGAGCCCGGCGACACCGAGGCCTGGGTCTGGCAGGACGGCGGCCAGCGCGAGCCGCCCGACATCGCGTTCGGCACGGATCTGCCCGCAGGCGCGCCGCCGCCGGACCGCGACGCCGACGCCGACCCGCGACCAGGCGCCCAGCGCGAAGAGCACCACCGGCCGCCGACCGGTGCCCGCCGCCGTCGAGCCGCTCCGGACCGCACGGCACGACTGCGCACCCGCGCCCGAAGCCGAGCCCGGCCAGCACCCGCTCCGACCTCGACCAGCGCCGCACCGACCGTCGGCGCCAGCCACATCGCCGCCACCCGTCCCAGCCGGCGTCGCCTCGACGGTCCGCCGGTCGCGAGCAGCGACGACGGCGGCGGCCCGCCGTGGGCCGGCCTCGCGGTCGGCGCCGTCGCTGGTCGGCGGCGCTCGGCGGCGCCGCCGTCGCTCCGCGGCCCGACGGTGGACCGCCGTGACCGGCGGGCTGGCCCGCCGCCGCCTGCAGCGCGCTGCACCCCGGCGCGTGGTGGCTGTGGGCGACCGGCCTGGCGACCGCGGCCAGCCGCACCACCAACCCGCTGCTGCTCGCCCTGGTCGCTCGCCGTCGCCGGCTACGTCGTGGCCGCCCGGCGCACCGAGCGCCGTGGGCCCGGGCGTACGGCTTCTACCTGCGGATGGGCCTGGTCGTGGTCGCGATCCGGGTCGTCTTCGCGGCGCTCTTCGGCGCGCCGGTGCCGGGCACCGTGCTGTTCACCTGCCCGAGGTCGACCGCTGCCCGACTGGGCGGCCGGCGTCCGGCTCGGCGGCGACGTGACCGCTCGAGGGCGTGCTCGCCGCGGTCTACGCCGGGCTGCAGCTGGCCACCATCCTGGCCTGCGTCGGCGCGGCCAACGCGCTGGCCAACCCGCGCCGGCTGCTGCGGTCCGTGCCGGGCGCGCTGTACGAGGTCGGGGTCGCGGTCGTCGTGGCGCTGAGCTTCGCGCCGCAGCTGGTCGAGGGCGTCGACGCGGGTGCGCGCCGCCCGCCGGCTGCGCGGCCGGCCGCACACCGGGCTGCGCGGCCTGCGCGGCGTCGCGATGCCGGTGCTCGAGGGCGCGCTGGAGCGCTCGGTCGACCTGGCCGCGGCGATGGACTCCCGCGGCTACGGCCGCGGCGCGGCGGCCCCGCGCCGCGCGCGCAGCCGGTCCGGCGCCCTGACCCTGGCCGGGCTGCTCGGCGTCTGCGCCGGCCTCTACGGCCTGCTCGACGCCGGGTCGCCCGACGCGCTCGGCCTGCCGCTGCTCGTCGGCCGGCGCGCTGGTCGCGGCGGCCGGGCTCGTGGCTCGGCGGCCGGCGCTCGGTCCGCACCCGCTACCGCCCGGACCGCTGGGGCGGCCGGAGTGGCTGGTCGCCGGCAGCGGCGCGGTGGCCGCCGCCGGCGATGCTGATCGCGCGCCGCGCTCGACCCGGCGGCGCTGGCACCCGTCGACGTCGCCGCTGACGGCGCCCGACCTTCCCGCTGCGTCCCGGCGCTGGGCCGTGCTCGTCGGCGCCTGCTCCCGGCGTGGGTCGCCCCGCGCCCAGCCGCGACGGCAGCCGAGTCACGACACCGGCCGCCAGGTCGACGGTCGAGGGCCGGCGTGATCCGCTTCGAGCACGTCGGCGGTCCGCTACCCGCGGCAGCGACGCGCCGGTGCTGTCCGGCGTCGACCTGCACGTGCCCGAGGGCGAGCTGGCGCTGGTCGTCGGCCGCACCGGGTCGGGCAAGTCGACGCTGCTGCGCGCGGTCAACGGGCTGGTGCCGCACTTCACCGGCGGCACTGCTCACCGGCCGGGTCACCGTCGCCGGCCGCGACACCCGCGACCACCGGCCGCGCGACCTCGCCGACGTCGTCGGCTACGTCGGGCCAGGACCCGCTCGCCGGCTTCGTCACCGACACCGTCGAGGAGGAGCTCGCCTACGGCATGGAGTCGCTCGGCGTCGCGCCCGACGGTGATGCGCCGCCGGGTCGAGGAGACCCTCGACCTGCTCGGCCTGGCGGCGCAGCGGGACCGGCCGCTCGTCACGCTGTCGGCCGGGCAGCAGCAGCGCGTCGCGATCGGCTCGGTGCTCACCCCGCACCCCCGGGTCCTCGTGCTCGACGAGCCGACCTCGGCGCTCGACCCGTCCGCCGCCGAGGAGGTGCTCGCCGTGCTGCAGCGGCTGGTGCACGACCTCGGCATGACCGTGCTGATGGCCGAGCACCGGCTGGAGCGGGTCGTGCAGTACGCCGACCGGGTCGTCCTGCGTGCCCGGCGGCGGCCGGCCGGTCGTCGTCGGCGACCCGGCCGAGGTGCATGGCCGACCGCGCCGGTCGCGCCGCCGGTCGTCGAGCTCGGCCGGCTGGCGGGCTGGTCGCCGCTGCCGCTGTCGGTGCGCGACGCCCGCCGCCGGGCCGGCGACCTGACCGAGCGGCTGCGCGCCGCCACGCCGCCCGTCACCGTCGGCGCGGCCGCACGGCGACGTGGTGGCCGAGGCCCGCGGCATCGTGGTCCGGTACGCCGGTGCCGGCGGGCCGACCGGCGCTGCGCGGCGTCGACCTGTCGGCTGCGGGCCGGCGAGGTCGTCGCGCTGATGGGCCGCAACGGCGCCGGCAAGTCGACGCTGCTCGTCGCCCTGGTCGGGCTGCGCCGCGCCGGACGCCGGCAGCGTCACGGTCGGCGGCGCCGACCCGGCCGCGCTGCGCGCCCGCGACCTGGTCCGCCGGGTCGGGCTGGTGCCGCAGGAGCCCGGCGACCTGCTCTACGCCGACACGGTCGCCGACGAGTGCGCCGCAGGCCGACCGCGACGCGGGCGTGCCGCCCGGCACCGCACTGGCGATCTGTCGTCGGCGCTGCTCGGCCGGCGTCGACCCGGACGCACGCACCCGCGCGACCTGTCCGAGGGCCAGCGGCTCGCCCTCGCCCTGGCCGTCGTGCTCGCCGGCCGGCCGCCGCTGGTGCTGCTCGACGAGCCGACCCGCGGCCTCGACTACCCCGGCAAGGAGGCGCTGGTGCGGGTGCTGCGCGACCTCGCGGCCGCCGGGCACGCCGTCGTGCTCGCCACCCACGACGTCGAGCTGGCCGCCGACCGTCGCCGACCGCACCGTCGTGCTGGCCGACGGCGAGGTGGTCAGCGACGGCCCGTCCCGCGAGGTCGTCGTCTCCTCGCCGGCCTTCGCCCCGCAGGTGGCCAAGGTCCTCGCCCCGCTGCCCTGGCTCACCGTCGCCGAGGTCGCCGCGTCGCTCAAGGCCGGATAGAGATGCTGCACCGGCCGACCACAGGTCCGCGCGGTCCGGCGTCCGGCCGCGGGCCGCGCTCCGCCCTCGCCGTCGTCAGCGGCATCGGGCTGCTCGCGTTCTGCTGGCCGCTGTTCGTCGCAGCCGGGCTCGGACCTCGCCGGCGCGCAGCCGACGCGCCGTGGCTGTTCGTCGTGCTGCTGCCGCTGCTGCTCGCGGTCGTGCTGGCCGAGGTCGCCGACGGCGGCATGGACGCCAAGGCGGTCGCGGTGCTCGGCGTGCTGGCCGCCGTCGGCGCCGCGCTGCGGCCGCTCGGCGGCGGGGTCGCCGGCTTCGAGCCGGTGTTCTTCCTGCTCGTGCTCGCCGGGCGGGCGCTCGGGCGCGGCTTCGGCTTCGTGCTCGGCTCGGTGACGCTGTTCGCCTCGGCGCTGCTCACCGCCGGCGTCGGGCCGTGGCTGCCGTTCCAGATGCTCGCGGCCGGCTGGGTCGGCTTCCTCGCCGGCTGCCTGCCGCGCGGCGACCGGCCGCCGCGAGGTCGCGCTGCTCGCGGCGTACGGCGCGGTCGCCGGGCTCGCCTACGGCGCGCTGATGAACCTGTGGCTCTGGCCGTTCACCACCGGCCTGGAGAGCGACATCTCCTACGTCGCGGGCGGCGCCGCTCGACCGAGAACCTCGGCCGCTTCGTGGCGTTCACCCTCGCCACCTCGCTGGGCTTCGACATCCCGCGGGCCGTCACCACCGCGGCGCTGGTCGCGTCGCGGCCCGGCCGGTGCTGCTGGCGCTGCGCCGGGCCGCCCGCCGGGCCGAGTTCGGCGCGGTGCCGACGTTCGCGCCGCCGGACGGCACCATGTCCGGGTGACCACCCGACCTCGAGGAGCTCGCCGTCGCCGTCGAGCGGCCGGACGACGACTCCCGCGCGGTCGGCCCGCGCGTTGCTCGACGCCTCCCGCACCGGCCGGCTCGGCGACCTCGCGATCTGGCTGGCCGGCGTGCAGGCACGGCGCCGCGCCCCTGCTCCGCGGCGGCCCCGCCTGCTCGTTGCTCGCCGACGAGCTGCCGCCGCGCACCGCGGCGGTGGCCGCGGACACCGGGGTCGGTGGAGGTCGCGCGCCGCCGCGGCACGGTGCGCGGCGGGTCGACACCGAGGACGCGTGCACGCCCGACGAGGCGCTGGCCGCCCTGCTCGCCGGTGCGGCCCGGGCCGACGAGGAGGCCGACGCCGGCACCGACCTGCTGCTGCTCGCCCTGCCCGCCGCCGACCTGGCGGTGCCCGCGGCCACGCTCGTCGGGCTGCTGACCCGCTCGGACGCGTCGGCGGTCACGGCCACCGGCCTCGACGACGCGGCCTGGATGCTGCGCTGCGCCGCGACCCGCGACGCGATGCGGCGGGGCCGGCCGCACGTCCCCCGGCAGGTCGGGCTGCTCGCCGCGGTGGCCGGTGCCGACCTCGCGTCCGCGACCGGGCTGCTGCTGGAGGCCGCGGCCCGGCGTACCCCGGTGGTGCTCGACGGCCCGGCCACGGCGGCGGCCGCGCTGGTCGCGGCCCGGCTGTCCTTCCGGGCGCCCGACTGGTGGCTCGCCGGCGGCCTCTCCCCCGACCCGGCGCACCGGCTGGCGCTGGCCCGGCTCGACCTCGAGCCGGTCCTCGACCTCGGGCTGCGCGGCGACGACGGCACCGGCGCCCTGCTCGCCGTCCCGGTGCTGCGGGCGGCGGTCGCCTGACCAGTAGCCGAAGGGTGACAGAGCGGCACAAATCGGGCAGGATGGATCGGACCTGGAGGTCCTGCCGTGGTCCGTCGTCGCACCGCCGTCCCGCTCGTCCTGGCCGCCCTTCTCGGCGCGCTCCTCGTCGCCGTCCCGCAGACGTCGGCTGCCGCGGACAGCCCCGCCGGTCAAGGTGTGGGTCACCACCCCGGACGGCGCGCAGCGCCTGTCCCCCGCTGACCCGGCCACGTTCACCCCCGGGGGCTCCGACGAGCTGACCATCACGGTCGACCCCAGTCGCAGCTACCAGACGATGCGCGGCTTCGGCGCCTCGATCACCGACTCCTCCGCGGTCGTCCTGAGCCGGCTGCGCCCGGCGGCGCGGGACGCCGCGATGACCGACCTGTTCAGCCCGACCCGCGGGGACGGTCTGTCGGTGCTGCGCCAGCCGATGGGTGCCTCGGACTTCGTGGCCGGCGACTTCTACACGTACGACGACGTGCCTGCGGGCGAGACGGACTACGCGATGGAGGACTTCACCATCGCCCACGACCGGCCGCGGATCCTGCCGCTGCTGCGGCAGGCGCTGGCGCTGAACCCCGACCTGACGGTGGTCGCCACGCCGTGGAGCCCGCCGGCCTGGATGAAGACGAACGGCTCGCTGATCGGCGGCCGGCTGATCGACACCCCGGCGATCTACCAGGCCTACGCCCGCTACTTCGTGAAGTTCGTGCAGGCCTACCGCAAGGCAGGTGTGCCGGTCGACGCGGTGACGCTGCAGAACGAGCCGCAGAACCGCCACCCCAGTGCGTACCCCGGCACCGACCTGCCCGCGACGCAGGAGGAGAAGCTCGCAGCCGCGGTCGGCGCGGCCTTCGACGCCGCCGGCCTCGACACGCTGATCCTCGGCTACGACCACAACTGGTCCGAGCACCCCGGCGACATCGCCTCGACGCCGCCGGGCGAGGACCCGGAGACCGACTATCCCTACCGCCTGCTGCGCTCCCCGCAGGCGGGCCGCTTCGACGGGATCGCCTACCACTGCTACGCCGGTGACCCGTCCGACATGACGAAGCTGCACGACACCTTCCCCAGCACCGAGCTCTGGTTCACCGAGTGCTCCGGCTCGCACGGCCCCAGTGACCCGCCCGCGCAGTTCTTCTCCGACACGCTGAAGTGGCACAGCCGCAACCTCGTGCTCGGCGTGACCCGCAACTGGGCCTCGACCGTCGTCAACTGGAACCTCGCGCTCGACCCGAGCGGCGGCCCGCACAACGGCGGCTGCGACACGTGCACCGGCGTGATCACTGTGGGGCCGGGGCAGACCGTCTCGCGCAACGCCGAGTACTACACGCTCGGGCACCTCGCGCGCTTCGTCCGGCCCGGCGCGCACCGGATCGCGAGCACGTCGTTCGGCACCACCGGGTGGAACGGCGCCGTGATGGACACGGCCTTCCGCAACCCGGACGGCACGATCGTGCTCGTCGCGCACAACGAGAACGACGCGCCGGCGACGTTCGCCGTCGCGCAGGGCGGGTCGTCCTTCGACTACACGCTGCCCGGCGGCGCGCTCGCCACCTTCGTCTGGCCGGCCGGCGCGCGTGCCCGACGACGGCCACCGGCTGCTGGACCTGCACGGGGCGACGGCCTCGGCGTCCGAGGGCGCCGACGCCGGAAACGCCATCGACGACGATGCGGTCACCCGCTGGACGACCGGCGCCGCCCAGCACCCCGGCCAGACCCTCACGGTCGACCTGGGTACGACGCGCGACGTCGGCCGGGTCGCGCTCGACACCGGGGCGCTCACCGAGGCCGCCGTGAACTGGGGCCCGGGGCAGCCGTCCGGCGACTACCCGCGCGGGCTGCAGGTCTCGACCAGCACCGACGGCACGACGTGGTCGGCGCCGGTGTCGGCGACCGGCTCCGGCCAGATCACCACCGTCGACGTGACCGGTGGCCCGGCCCGCTACGTCCGGCTCGTGCAGACGGGCAGCAGCGGGTCGTGGTGGTCGGTCGCCGACCTCCGCCTCTACACCTGACCGACCAGCAAGGAGCACTGCCGTGAACCGACCGAACTTGCGTCGCCGTCCGCTGCTCGCCCTGGTGGCTGCCGCGGCCGTCGTCACCGGCCTGGTGGCACCGAGCGCCGTGTCGAAAGCACCGCCGGCTGCAGCCGCCGACACCGTCTATCCGTACCAGGACCCCAGCCTGCCGGTCGCGACGCGGGTCGCTGACCTGCTCGGCCGGATGACCCCGGCCGAGAAGATCGGCCAGATGACCCAGACCGAGCGGTACCAGGTGTTCACCGACACCTCGCCGATCACGACGTACGGCCTCGGCTCGATCCTGTCCGGCGGCGGGTCGACCCCGACGACGAACACCCCCGAGGCGTGGGCCGACATGGTCGACCGGTTCCAGGCCGCCGCGCTGAAGACCCGGTTGGGCATCCCGCTGCTCTACGGGATCGACTCGGTGCACGGCGACGGGAACCTCTACGGTGCCACCGTCTTCCCGCACAACATCGGTCTCGGCGCCACCCGCAACCCGGGCCTGGTGCGCGACATCGGGCACGTCACCGCGGAGGAGACGCGGGCCACCGGGCCACAGTGGACCTTCTCACCGTGCATCTGCGCCGCCCGCGACGACCGCTGGGGCCGCACCTACGAGTCGTTCGGGGAGGACCCGGCACTCGTCGAGCAGATGGAGACGGTGATCGACGGCTACCAGGGCCCGCCCGGCAGCCTGGACCACAACGACCGGGTGCTCGCGACCGCGAAGCACTACGCGGGCGACGGTGACACGACGTACGGCACCGCGACCGGCGACTACAAGATCGACCAGGGCATCGCGGTGACCAGCCACGAGGACTTCTGGGACGTCGCGCTGCGGCAGTACGTGCCTGCGGTGCAGGACCACCACGTCGGATCGGTCATGCCGTCGTTCTCCAGCGTCGACTGGACCGACGACAACGCCGGCCCGCTCAAGATGCACGCCCACCACGAGCTCATCACTGACGTGCTCAAGGGGCAGATCGGCTTCCCCGGGTTCGTCATCAGCGACTGGGAGGGCATCCACCAGATCACCGACCCGAGCGCCCCGACCAACGGCAACCTGACGCCGTACAAGGTGCGCACGGGAGTCAACGCCGGCATCGACATGATGATGGAGCCCAACTCGTACCAGGACTTCATCACGATGCTCACCGCCGAGGTCGACGCCGGCCGGGTCAGCATGGCGCGGATCGACGACGCGGTCCGCCGGATCCTCACCGCGAAGTTCGAGCTCGGCCTGTTCGAGCACCCGTACACCGACCGCACCCACCTTGGCGACGTCGGCTCCGCCGCGCACCACGCCCTGGCCCGCAAGGCCGCGGCGCAGTCGCAGGTGCTGCTCAAGAACGAGCGCGGCACGCTCCCGATCAAGTCGCAGGGACGCATCTACGTGGCCGGCAGCAACGCCGACAACATCGGCAACCAGGCCGGCGGCTGGACGCTCACCTGGCAGGGCGGCTCGACCAACAAGATCCCCGGCACCACGATCCTGGAGGGGATCAAGAGCGATGCGGGCGGAGCCCGGGTCACCTACAGCCCGAAGGCGTCGGCACCGATCAAGGCCGGCGACGTCGGGGTGGTCGTGGTCGGCGAGACGCCGTACTCCGAGGGTTTCGGCGACGTCGGCGGCCCGCGCTGGGGCTACGACCCGGGCGACGGTGGCGTGCTCCGGCCGGTGAAGGACATGAAGCTGTCCGCGGACGACTCCGCGGCCGTCGACAAGGTCTGCGCCGAGGCGGCGCGGTGCGTCGTGATCGTCGTGTCCGGCCGGCCACTGATCCTCGACCCGGCCCAGCTGTCGCACGTCGACGCGCTGGTCGCCGCCTGGCTGCCCGGCAGCGAGGGGACTGGCGTGGCCGACCCGCTGTTCGGGAAGGTGCCCTACACCGGCAAGCTCCCGGTCACCTGGCCGCGGACGCTGGCCCAGGAGCCGATCAACGTCGGCGACGCCGACTACGACCCGCTCTACCCGTTCGGCTACGGGCTGCGGACGCGATAGGACCCGCTGCTACGAGGCGCTCGTCGACGGCGTGACGAACGGTGGCTTCACGACCCGGAACCGGGCCGGCCGGCCACGCACGTCGACGAGCACCTCGTCCCCGGCGG
The DNA here is from genome assembly GCA_963728425.1 of uncultured Actinomycetota bacterium. Lineage (GTDB taxonomy): Bacteria > Actinomycetota > Actinomycetes > JACCUZ01 > JACCUZ01 > JAVEDA01. The sequence goes on along the minus strand of CAVSKC010000012.1, from coordinate 62,173 downwards.
TGACCGACGGGTCCAGCAGCGCCAGCGCGATCCCGAGCTTGCGGGTGGGCGAGAACGTGCCGCTGGTGACCTCCCCTGCCGGTGCGCCGCTCTCGGTCGTCACCGTCATGTGCGCCCGCGGGATGGCCCGCTCCAGCCCCTCGAGGCCCCAGGACAGCCGGGCCGGGCCGGCTTCCTTCTCGGCCAGCAGCGCGTCCCGCCCCCAGAACGCGGGCTTCTTCCACCCGACCGCCCAGCCGCAGCGCGCCTGCACCGGCGTGATGTCCAGCGACAGGTCCTGGCCGTGCAGGGGGTAGCCCATCTCGGTGCGCAGCGTGTCCCGCGCGCCCAGCCCGGCCGGCCGGATGCCGAACGGCTCGCCCGCCTCGAGCACCGCGTCCCAGAGGGCGACGGTGTCGTCCCAGCGCGGCACCAACTCGTAGCCACGCTCGCCGGTGTAGCCGGTGCGGCAGACCACGACCTCCAGCCCGCGCCAGTCGACGGCACGGAACGACATGTACGAGTGACCCGTGGGGAGGCCCAGCGCGTCGAGCGTCTCGTCGCTGCGCGGTCCTTGCACCGCGATGACGCCGTGCTGGTCGTGCAGGTCGCGCACCTCCAGGCCGGCCGGCGCGGCGGCCGCCAACCGGCTTACGACCTCGGCGGTGTTGGCGGCGTTGGGGATGAGGAACACCTCGTCCGGCGACACCAGGTAGGCGATCAGGTCGTCGACCACGCCTCCGGTCGCGTCGTCGCAGCAGAGGGTGTACTGCGCCTGCCCGTGGGTGATCCGGCCCAGGTCGTTGGTGAACGCCTCGTTCACGTACGCCGCGGCGCCGGGCCCGCGGACCACGGCCTTGCCGAGGTGGCTCACGTCGAAGACGCCGACCGCTTCGCGCACGGCCGTGTGCTCCTTGACCACACCCCCGCCGGGATACTCGATCGGCATCTCCCAGCCGCCGAAGTCGGCCATCTTGGCTCCGAGCGCGACGTGGCGCTGGTGCAACGGGGACTGGCGGAGGGCGCTCGGGTCGGTCACCCGGCGGACGCTAGCATCGCTCGTCTGTCACAAGTCGACATGCCAACCCGATCAGGACGGAAGCACCCGTGGCCACGGTCAGCCTCAGCTCCAGCAAGCCGGTCAGCCTCAAGGTCGACGCGCTCGTCGTGGGCGTCGCGAAGGTCAAGGGCGGCGGCTTCGTCGTCCTGCCGGGCGGCGAGGAGGTCGACAAGGCGCTGAAGGGCCGGATCGCCGAGACGGTCGCGGCGATGGGCAACCTGGGCAACCCCAACGAGGTCTCCAAGCTGTCCTCGCTGGGCGCCACGACCGCACCGATCATCGTGGCCGTCTGCGTCGGCAAGGCGGCCGCCGCGGGCCGCGACCGACCGTCGTACGGGCCGGAGGTGCTGCGCCGGGCCACCGGTGCCGCCGCGCGCGCCCTGGCCGGCACCGCGAAGGTCGGGCTGGCGCTGCCGGCCTCGACGCCGGAGGAGGTGGCCGCCGTCACCGAGGGCGCCCTGCTCGGTGCCTACGCCTTCCGCACCTACCGGGTGACCAGCACCGAGCGGAACCGGCCGCCGGTCGAGGCGTTCACCCTGGTCACCGACGCGCCCCGGGACCGGGCCAACAAAGCCGCCGTCGAACGCGCCCACACGCTGGTCGACGCCGTGCACCTGGCCCGCGACTGGGTGAACATCCCGCCGGTCGACCTGCCCCCCGCCGAGCTTGCCAGTCGCGCGGCGGCTGCCGCCAAGGCGGCCGGGGTTGCCGTCGAGGTGCTGGACGAGAAGGCGCTGAAGAAGGCCGGCTACGGCGGCATCCTTGCGGTCGGCATGGGCTCGTCGCGCCCGCCGCGACTGGTGAAGCTCAGCTACACGTCGGGCCGCGGCAAGCCGCACCTGGCGCTGGTCGGCAAGGGCATCACGTTCGACTCGGGCGGCCTGTCGCTCAAGCCGCCGACCGCGATGGAGTGGATGAAGTCGGACATGGGCGGGGCGGCCGCGATCATCGCCGCGATCACCGCGATCGCCCGGCTCGGCCTGGACGTCAACGTCACCGCCTGGGCGCCGATGGCGGAGAACATGCCGTCCGGCACGGCCCAGCGGCCCTCCGACGTCATCACCATCTACGGCGGCAAGACGGTCGAGGTGATGAACACCGACGCCGAGGGCCGGCTGGTCCTCGCCGACGGCATCGTGCGGGCCAGCGAGGACAAGCCCGACCTGCTGCTCGACGTGGCGACGTTGACCGGGGCCCAGCTGGTCGCCCTCGGCACCCGCACCTCCGCCGTGATGGCCAACGACGCCGCGCTGCGGACGGCGATCGTGGCGGCGGCGGACTCGGCCGGCGAGCAGATGTGGCCGATGCCGCTCCCGGTGGAGCTGCGCACGGCGATGGAGTCGACGGTCGCCGACATCTCCAACATGGGCGACCGGTACGGCGGCATGCTCACCGCCGGGCTGTTCCTCAAGGAGTTCGTCGGCGAGGGCATCCGGTGGGCGCACCTGGACATCGCGGGTCCGTCGTTCAACGACGCGCCGCCGCACGGCTACACCCCCAAGGGCGGTACCGGGCACGCGGTGCGCACCCTGGTCCGGCTGGCCGAGGACCTCGCGGCGGGCGACGTCCCCGAGGCCTGACCGGCCCCTCTTCGCGACGACCCCGGCAAAGATCGGGCAAATCGGATGGTCCGATCGGGTGACCGTGCGGTCACAACCGGTAACGAGCCGGTGACTGGTGTCGATGGGCTGGGTGTGGGACCGCGTGGTCCCGCACGTCATCCGTCATCGCACCTGTTCATCGCCCTCATACCGACGAACCGCCGCCCGGAGGCACCCGTGCTCACCTCTCTCGCCAGCGCCCTGGCCCGCAACCTGCGGGTCGCCTCGATCGCCGTCGCCGCGGCGATGATCAGCGCGGGCGGCGCGATGGCCACGGTGGCCACCGTGGCCGACTCCACGCCCACCGACGACACGAGTGCCGTCGTCACCTCGAGCTCCGCCGCCGACGAGAACGGTAACGGCGAGAATGGCGCCGCCGACTCGCAGGGCGAGGACGAGTCGGTGACCCCGACGACGACCGTCACCACCACCGCCACCGCCACCGAGACCGAGGACGCGGACGAGGCTGACGACGACGCCGACGACGCCACCGAGACCGAGGCCACCGAGACCGCGCCGGTCGTGACGGCCACCGCCACCGCCACCGAGGTGCCCGCCCTGTTCGACCCGGCCGCCTGCGCCGCGGCGACCAACCACGGCGCCTACGTGTCCTTCGTGGCGCACGCCACCGCCGGCCTGCCCGACCACGGCGCCCTGGTGAGCGCGGCCGCCCACTCCGACTGCGGCAAGGTAGCCCCGACCACGACGGCCCCGACGACCGAGGCCGCGCCGCAGCTGGCCCCGACCACGACCACCACGCACGGCAAGTCCGGCCTGCACCGCAGCGCCGTCCACGGCAAGTCCGGCCTGCACCGCAGCGCCGTGCACGGCAAGTCTGGGGGCAAGGGGAAGCACTCCCACTGATTGGCCTAGTGGCCGGCCGCGCCTGCCCGCGGACCGGCACCTGAGCCCCCGACCTGTGGCCCTGCTAGCGACCTCGCTAGCAGGGCCACAGGTCGTTCGGGGGGCGCCGCCGCTGATCTCAGGCGGGGGCGTCGCCGGTGGGGTCGGCGGCGGGGCCGCGGCCGGCGGCCTTGGCCCGGGCGTTCCAGTCACGCATCCGCTGCGGGTAGCCGACCAGGGCGGCGTCGTAGGAGGGCACCCCGAGGCGGTTCGCCAGCTCGTGGGCGGTCCGCGCGTCCCGGACCCGGCGCCGGGTCCACTCCCCTGTGTTGGCCACGAACACGACCGTCGTGGTGGAGACGGCAGTGGGTGGCTCCACGAACGCCTCGACTCCGGTGTGCGACTGGGCGAACGCGGTCAGGTGCGTGGTGTCGGCGCTGTCGGCCTGACGCACCACACCCGCCTTCGACCGCTTGCGGAACAGCCGCACCGACCCCTCCACTCCTCGCTCACCGTTTCGCTGAGCAACGGTAGGGCACCGGCCTGGAGTTCCGTCGGCCCGTCGCCGACCCACTTGCCCGCAGGCGTGCCCGCGGTGACAGGATGAGGCCGACAGGCGGGTCCACAAGACCCCGATCGGCCCTGCTCACCGCAAGGAGTGCTCCGTGGCGGACAACGCCGGCACCGTGTACGACGTCGTCATCCTCGGCGGAGGCAGCGGCGGCTACGCCTGCGCGCTGCGCGCCGCCCAGCTCGGCATGCAGGTCGTGCTGGTCGAGAAGGGTGAGCTCGGCGGCACCTGCCTGCACCGGGGCTGCATCCCCACCAAGGCTCTCCTGCACGCCGCCGAGGTGGCCGACCAGTCCCGGGAGAGCGAGCAGTTCGGCGTCCGGACCACCTTCGAGGGCATCGACATGCCCGCGGTGAACGAGTACAAGGACGGCGTTGTCGCCCGGCTGTACAAGGGCCTGCAGGGCCTGGTGAAGAGCCGCAAGATCACCTACGTCGAGGGCATCGGCCGCCTGGTCGGCCCGACGACCGTCGAGGTCGACGGCCAGCGCTACGAGGGCCGCCACGTCGTGCTCGCCACCGGCTCCGCACCCAAGAGCCTGCCGGGTCTCGAGCTGGACGGCCGGCTGATCGTGTCCAGCGACCACGCGCTGCGCCGTGACTCGGTCCCGGCCTCCGTGGTCGTGCTGGGCGGCGGCGTGATCGGCTGCGAGTTCGCCAGCGTCTGGCGGTCGTTCGGCGCCGAGGTCACCATCGTCGAGGCGCTGCCGCACCTGGTGCCCCTCGAGGACGAGCAGGCGTCCAAGGCGCTCGAGCGCGCGTTCCGCAAGCGCAAGATCGGCTTCGAGCTCGGGGCGCGGTTCGCCGGGGTCGAGAAGACCGACAACGGCGTCAAGGTCTCGCTGGAGAACGGCAAGACGATCGAGGCCGAGCTGTTGCTCGTCGCCGTGGGCCGCGGACCGGTGTCCCAGGAGCTCGGCTACGAGCAGGTCGGCGTGGAGATGGAGCGCGGCTTCGTCAAGGTCGACGCCCAGTGCCAGACCAGCGTGCCGACCATCTCGGCAGTCGGCGACCTGATCCCGACCCTGCAGCTTGCGCACGTCGGCTTCGGCGAGGGAATCATGGTGGCCGAGCGGTTGGCCGGGCTCGACCCCGCCCCGATCGACTACGACGGCGTCCCCCGGGTCACCTACTCCGAGCCCGAGGTCGCGTCGGTCGGCATCACCGAGGCCCGGGCCAAGGAGAAGTACGGCGACGACGGCGTCGAGACCGTGACCTACGACCTGGCCGGCAACGGCAAGAGCCAGATCCTCAAGACGGCCGGCTTCGTCAAGCTGGTCCGGCAGAAGGACGGCCCCGTCGTGGGCATCCACATGGTCGGCAGCCGGGTCGGGGAGCTGGTCGCCGAGGCGCAGCTGATCTACGGCTGGGAGGCCTACCCCGACGACGTCGCCCAGCTGATCCATGCCCACCCGACCCAGACCGAGGCGGTCGGCGAGGCACACCTCGCGCTGGCCGGCAAGCCGCTGCACGCGCACGGCTGAGCGCCTCGCGGCGCCCACCACCCGCGACCGACCGCCGACGACCTGAAGGAGAACGAGAGCAGATGTCGACCTCTGTCACGATGCCGGCGCTGGGCGAGAGCGTGAGCGAGGGCACTGTCACCCGATGGCTCAAGCAGGAGGGCGACCAGGTCGCCGTCGACGAGCCGCTGCTCGAGGTCTCCACCGACAAGGTCGACACCGAGATCCCCTCCCCCGCGGCGGGGGTCCTCACCAAGATCGTGGTGGCCGAGGACGAGACCGTCGCCGTCGGCGCCGAGCTCGCCGTGATCGGCGACGCGGCCGAGGGAGCTGCCGGCGGTGCGGACTCCGGCCAGCAGGAGCAGCCGGCCGAGCAGGACCAGCAAGCCGAGCAGCCGGCCGAGCAGGACCAGCAAGCCGAGCAGCCGGCCGAGCAGGATCAGCAAGCGGAGCAGCCGCAGCAGCAGCAAGAGCAGCCTGCTCAGCAGGACCAGCAGGCCGAGCAGCCGGAGCAGGAGCCCCCGCAGCAGCAGGAGCAGGCGCCGCCCGCGGGTGACGCCTCCGGTGGTGGCACCTCGGTGACCATGCCGGCGCTCGGCGAGAGCGTGACCGAGGGCACCGTCACCCGGTGGCTCAAGCAGGAGGGCGACCAGGTCGCCGTCGACGAGCCGCTGCTCGAGGTCTCCACCGACAAGGTCGACACCGAGATCCCCTCGCCCGCCGCGGGCGTCCTCACCAAGATCGTGGTGGCCGAGGACGAGACCGTCGCCGTCGGCGCCGAGCTCGCCGTGATCGGCGGCGGCTCCGGCTCGTCGCAGCCGGAGCAGGCGCCCCAGCAGCAGGAGGCACCTCAGCAGCAGGAACAGGCGCCTCAGCAGGCCGCCCCCGCCCCGTCGCTCATCTCGGCACCGGCACCCCAGCAGTCGGCGCCAGCGGCCCAGCAGTCGGCCGCGGCCGCGGCGCCCGCGACACAGCAGTCCACCGCGCCCGCCCCGCCCGCCCCACAGCAGGCGGCCCCGCAACAGGCCGACGGCGGCGGCAGCGACCCGGCGTACGTGACCCCGCTGGTCCGCAAGCTGGCCACCGAGCACGGTGTCGACCTGGCCGGCCTGCGCGGCACCGGCGTGGGCGGCCGGATCCGTAAGCAGGACGTGCTCGAGGCCGCCGCGGCCGCGAAGGCTGCACCCGCCGCCGAGGCGCCGGCCGCGGCCGCCACCGGTGGCGCTCCCGCCACCACCGCTGCGCCGTCGCCGCTGCGCGGGACCACCGAGAAGATGTCGCGGCTGCGCAAGGTGATCGCCGCGCGGATGGTCGAGTCGCTGCAGGTGTCGGCTCAGCTCACCACCGTCGTCGAGGTCGACCTGACCAAGGTGGCCCGGCTGCGCACCCGGGCGAAGGCCGACTTCGAGGCCCGCGAGGGCGTCAAGCTCTCGTTCCTGCCGTTCCTGGCGAAGGCCACCGTCGAGGCGCTCAAGGCGCACCCGGTGGTCAACGCGAGCATCGACACCGAGAAGGGCGAGATCACCTATCACGGGGCCGAGCACCTGGGCGTCGCGGTGGACACCGAGCGTGGCCTGCTGGTCCCCGTCGTCCGCGACGCCGGCGACCTCAACATCGCCGGCCTGGCCCGCAAGATCGCCGATCTCGCGGCCCGCACCCGGAACAACAAGATCACGCCGGACGAGCTGGGCGGCGGCACGTTCACGCTCACCAACACCGGCAGCCGGGGCGCGCTGTTCGACACCCCGATCATCAACCAGCCGCAGGTCGGCATCCTCGGCACCGGCGCGGTGGTCAAGCGCGCGGTCGTCGTCGACGACCCGGAGCTCGGCGAGACGATCGCGATCCGCTCGATGTGCTACCTCGCGCTGTCCTACGACCACCGCATCGTCGACGGTGCGGACGCGGCCCGCTTCCTCACCACGGTGAAGGCGCGGCTGGAAGAGGGTGCGTTCGAGTCCGATCTGGGCCTCTAGCCGGAAGCGCGACGGCGTGAAGGTCGTCCTCACCGGCGCGTCCGGTCTGCTCGGCCCTGCCCTCGTCGCATCGCTGCGCGCCGACGGGTACGACGTCGTTCGTCTCGTACGCCGGGAGCCGCGAGCCCCCGACGAGGCCCGCTGGGACCCTGCCGCAGGCGCCGTCGACCGGGCCGCGCTCGAGGGGGCGGCCGCGGTCGTGCACCTGGCCGGTGTCGGGCTGGGCGACCGGCCGTGGACCCCCGCGCACAAGCGCGCGGTCATGGACAGCCGGGTGCAGGGCACCACCACGATCGCCCGCGCCGTGGCCGAGCACGGGGTGCCGACCCTCATCTCCGCGTCGGGCGTCGGCTACTACGGCAACCCGGGCGACACGGTGCTGGACGAGGACTCGCCCCGCGGGTCGACCTACGTCGCGGACATCGCGGCGGCCTGGGAGGCCTCGACCGAGCCAGCCGCCGCCGGCGGTGCACGGGTGGTGCTGGCCCGCACCGCGGTGGTGCTCTCGGCCAAGGGCGGCGCCTACGGGCGGCTGTTCCCGCTGTTCCGGCTCGGGCTGGGCGGCAAGCTCGGCTCCGGGCGGCAGTGGTGGTCGTGGGTCGCCCTGGACGACTACGTGCGAGCGGTCCGGTTCGTGCTGGACCACGACGACCTGGCCGGCCCGGTGAACATCAGCGCGCCGGAGCCGCTGACCAACGCCGAGATGACCGCCGCCATGGGACGGGTGCTGCACCGGCCGACTCTGTTCACGGCTCCGGGGTGGGCGCTGAAGCTGCCGCTGCGCGACTTCGCCACCGACCTGCTCGGCGGGCAGCGCGTCGTGCCCCGTCGGCTGCAGGCTGCCGGGTTCGAGTTCGCACACCCCACCTTCGAGGCCGCGCTGCGCGAGGTGTTGGCCCAGGGTCACCCCCGCACCACGTCGTAGACCAGCCACCGGCCCCCAGCACGGGCGAGCACGACGGTCCACGACCGGGCGCCGCGCCCCGGCCGCTCGGCCACGACGGCGCCACCGGCGTCGACCAGCCGGTACGGCGGCATCACGTCGGTGACCGCCAGCCACACCCGGCCCTCGGACCGGTCCGCTGCGGCGACCGAGGTCGCAGTCAGCCGCAGGCCCTCGGCGCGCAGCCCCGCACCCGTCAGCCGCGCCAGGACCCGTTGGTCCCGGTGCAGCGCCGGAGCCCCGGGCGCGTAGACCGCCCGCAGCCCCGCCGGGTCGCCGCGGGCGAACGCCGCCGACCGGGCCTGGTCGAGCGCACCGAGGGTGCTCGCCCAGCCCGTCGCCGCCGACGGCGGGACCGGCACCTGAACCGGCACCGTGGCCGGCTGGCTCGGGCTCGTCGACCCGCGGCCGCCGATGCCGGCCGCCCTGGGCACCTCGTCGGCACCGGCCCACGCGATGCCGGTGACCGCGGCCAGGGTCAGCGCCACCCCCGCGGACGCCACGGCGACCGCGCCGCGGCCGCGCAGCCGCGGGACCGGTGACCGCAACCGACGCCGAGCACGAGACGCAGCCGCTGACGGTTCGTCGGGGGCTCGCGGGCCGGTCCCGACCTGGTGCGTCGGCGGTGCAACCACCGGACCCGTGACCGGCCGGTGCACCAGGCCCTCGCCGGGCACCACTCCCCGACGGTCGAAGCGCACCGGCTCCGCGGCCGCGGCGTCGAAGACGGCGACTGCCATCGCCTCGGCGGTCGGGCGGTCGGCCGGGTCCGGCGCCAGGGCCGCCTCGAGGATCGCGCGGAGACCCGGGTGGGTGCCGTCGGGAGGATCAAGGCGGCGGCCCTGCTCGTCGTACGGCGGAAGGCCGGTGAGGGCAGCCAGGCAGGTGGCGGCCAGCCCGTGCACGTCGGAGGCCGGGCCGGGCGCCGCGCCGGCCAGCACCGCCGGGTCGAGGTAGCCGCGGGTGCCGCCGACCTCGCCGGGGCCGGTGCCGAGCAGGCGGGCGACGCCGAGGTCGCTGAGCAGTGGACGGCCGTCGGCGGCGAACAGGACGTTGGCGGGCGTGACGTCGCCGTGCACCAGCCCCTGCGCGTGCACGGCGGCGAGCGCCTGTGCAAGCGGCACCGCGATGGTGACCACCTCGCCCGGTGCGAGCCGGCGGCGGGTCGCGAGCAGCCGGGCCAGGCTGCCCCCGGCCGCCAGGTCGAGCACCAGCACGAGCGCGTCGCCGTCGCCGTGCACCGAGCGCAGCCGGACGACGTGCGGATGGTCGACGCCGGCCAGCACCGCAGCCTCGCGGCGCAGCCGGTCGCGGGCGGCCAGGTCGGCGCCGGGCCGCAGCCGCTTGAGCGCGACGGGCAGCCCGGTGGCGCGCTCCCGGGCCAGCCAGACCTCGCCGCCGGACCCGTAGCCGAGCAGCTCGACGGCGTCGAAGCCCGCCAGGTGCATCTCGGTCATGGCAACGAGCCTGCCAAAGACGGCCGGGTCCACCGTCCGGGTTGTCCACAGGCGGCGGCCCCCACGTAGGGTCGCCCAGTGAAGATCCTCGCGACCTCCGGCGGCTTCCTCCCGACCGACCTCGGCGCGTTCCAGTGGCGCCGCGGCCCGCTGATCGAGCACGCGATCCACCTCGCCGGCGACCCCGACCGGCCGCGGTTCTGCTTCGTCGGCACCGCGTCCGGCGACAGCCTGAACGGGACCGCTGGCTTCTACCGCGCGTTCGCCGGCTCCGACGTGCGTGCCTCACACCTCGAGCTGTTCCTGATGCCGAACGTGTCAGACGTCCGGGCCCACCTGCTCGCCCAGGACGTGATCTGGGTCAACGGCGGCTCGGTGGCCAACCTGCTGGCGGTGTGGCGCACGCACGGGCTGGACGACGTGATGCGCGAGTGCTGGGAGGCAGGGGTCGTGCTCGGCGGCGTCTCCGCCGGATCGATCTGCTGGTACGTCGGTGGCACGACCGACAGCTTCGGCGTCCAGCTCCGCCCGGTCCTGAACGGGCTGGCCCTGCTCCCTTACGGCAACGGCGTCCACTACGACAGCGACGACCAGCGCCGCCCGCTGCTGCACAAGCTGGTCGCCGAGGGCACCCTGCCGACCTCGCACGCCACCGACGACGGGGTCGGACTCGTCTACGAGGGCACCGAGCTGGTGGAGGCCGTCTCGGACCGGCCGGGCGCCGCGGCGTACGTGGTGGAACGCCGTCCGGACGGCACCGCCCTCGAGACCCGGATCGAGCCCCGCCTGCTCACGTAACCCGCTGCTCCACGAGAGGCTCGCCCGGCTGCTCGATTTGCACAACGACGTTCTCCGCGGCGGACCGCCGGGCCGCGTCGAGCACCTCGATCACGGCGACCGCCTCGGCGGCCAGGATCGGCGGCGGCTCCCCGGTGACCAGCGCGTCCCGCACGCCGACGTAGAAGTCGGCCCACTCCCCCGCCGCCCGGCGCACCGGCTCGCCTCCTCGCCGAAGACCAGCCAGCCGCGGTGCTCGTCGTCGGCGTCGGTCCACGCGGCGTACGCCGTGGGGTCGCCGTCGATGTCGGCGACCAGGTAGGTGCCGTCGCGGCCGAGCAGCCGGGTCCGCGGGCCGGGCGCGCCCGCCAGCGACGTCGCACCCAGGTGGCTGGTGAGGCCCGAGAGGTGCCGGATCACCAGGAACGAGACGTCGTCGCCGACGGTAGTGATCGCCGCCAGCTCGGCGTAGACCGACTCGGCCGGCCCGAACAGGTCCAGCGCGCCGTCGACCAGGTGCGACTGGAGGTCCATCAGGACGCCACCGCCCTCCTCGCTGGTGGAGTGCTCGCGCCAGCGGTCCTTCGGCACCGGGCGCCACCGCTCGTAGCGCGCCTCGTAGCGCACCAGCTCGCCGAGGACCCCGGAGGACAGCACGGCCCGGGTGGTGAGGTGGTCGGAGGACCAGCGGCGGTTGTGGAACACCGTGAGCAGCACGCCGCGAGCCTCGGCCAGCTCGGCCAGCTCGCGGGCATCGGCGGCGGTGACGGCCAGCGGCTTGTCGACGACGACGGCCAGCTCGCGGCGGAGCGCTTCGCGGGCCTGTTGGGCGTGCACGTTGGTCGGGGACGCGAGCACCACCAGGTCGACCTGGCCGGTCAGCGGCCAGACCTCCTCGACCGTCGGCAGCACCCGAACGCCGGGGTTCTCCTCCCGGGCTGCCGCGGCCCGCTCCGGGTCGCCCGTCACGACGTGCGTGACTCGCAGCCCGTCGACCTGACGCAGCAGTGGGGCGTGGAAGTCCCGCCCGGCCATGCCGTAGCCGACCAGGGCCACCCGCAGCTCCGCCATGGCTGCAGTCTGGCACCGAGGGTCACCGGCGGTCCCCGCGTACGCTGGTCCGGTGAGCGAGCTGCGGATGGTGCACGCCGGCCTGGTGCCCTACCAGGAGGCCTGGGACGAGCAGCGCCGGGTGCACGCGGCGGTCGCCGCCGGGACCGAGCCCGACACCGTGCTGCTGCTGGAGCACCCGGCGGTCTACACCGCGGGCAAGCGCACCAGCCCGTTCGAGCGGCCGCAGGACGGCACCCCGGTCATCGACGTCGACCGCGGCGGCAAGATCACCTGGCACGGCCCGGGACAGCTGGTCGGCTACCCGATCGTCGCGCTGCCCGACCCGGTCGACGTGGTGGCGCACGTGCGGCGGGTCGAGGAGGCCCTGATCCTCATCTGCGCCGACCTCGGCGTCGAGACGACCCGGGTCGAGGGCCGGTCCGGCGTCTGGGTGGTCGGCGACGGCATCGACCGCAAGGTCGCGGCGATCGGGATCCGGGTGTCGCAGGGCGTCACCATGCACGGCTTCGCGCTCAACTGCGACGCGGACCTCTCGGCGTACGACCGGATCGTCCCGTGCGGCCTGACCGACGCCACCGTCACGTCCCTGACCAAGGAGACCGGCCGGGTAGTGACCGTCGCCGACGTCACGCCGTACGTCGAGAAGCGGTTGACCGAGGTGCTCAGGTCCCGCTGAGCCGGGCGCGCTCCCGCAGCCGGGCCGTCGCCTCGGCGATCCGTGCGTCCAGCGCGGCGGTGTCCGTCACGGGCTCATCACAGCACGGCGTGGCGGCCGGGACCGCGGGCCGCCACGCCCCGACGTACCCTGGACGACGTGACGATCGCACCGGAGGGCCGCAAGCTGCTGCGACTCGAGGTCCGCAACGCCGAGACCCCCATCGAGAAGAAGCCGCCGTGGATCAAGACCCGGGCGAAGATGGGGCCGGAGTACACCGAGCTCAAGTCGCTGGTGAAGCGCGAGGGCCTGCACACGGTGTGCGAGGAGGCCGGCTGCCCCAACATCTTCGAGTGCTGGGAGGACCGCGAGGCCACCTTCCTCATCGGCGGCGACCAGTGCACCCGGCGCTGCGACTTCTGCCAGATCGACACCGGCAAGCCCCTGCCGCTGGACCGCGACGAGCCGCGGCGGGTGGCCGAGTCGGTGCAGGCGATGGGGCTGCGCTACGCGACCATCACCGGCGTCGCCCGCGACGACCTGCCGGACGGCGGCGCCTGGCTGTACGCCGAGACGGTCCGCGCGATCCACGAGCTGAACCCCGGCACCGGCGTCGAGAACCTGATCCCCGACTTCAACGGCCGGCCCGAGCAGCTGGCCGAGGTGTTCGAGTCGCGGCCCGAGGTCTTGGCGCACAACGTCGAGACGGTGCCGCGGATCTTCAAGCGGATCCGGCCCGCGTTCACCTACGAGCGGTCGCTCGGGGTGCTGACTGCTGCCCGGGACTTCGGCCTGGTGACCAAGTCGAACCTGATCCTGGGCATGGGCGAGGAGCGAGCCGAGGTCAGCCAGGCGCTGCGCGACCTGCACGCCGCCGGCAGCGAGCTGGTCACCATCACCCAGTACCTGCGGCCGTCGGCGCGGCACCACCCGGTGACCCGCTGGGTGAAGCCGGAGGAGTTCGTCGAGCTGCAGGCCGAGGCCGAGGAGATCGGCTTCGCCGGCGTGCTGTCCGGGCCGCTGGTCCGCTCGTCCTACCGCGCCGGCCGGCTCTACCGGCAGGCGATCGAGGCCCGGCACGACGCCGGGGCGGCTCTGCCCGCCTGAACGGCTCGAGGTTTTCGGCGGACTTTCCCTGCGCGACACACCCCCGTAACGGCGGTCGGGTCAAGTAGAGGGCATGACACGAGCATTGCCGCCGATGGCGTCCTTCTCCGAGCTCGTCAGCACCGCCGTACGAGCTGCCACCCACCACCTCGCCGAGGGCTCCCGCCACAACGCGCGGGATGCCCTGGAGGCCCGCTACAACCTGACCCGGGAGGGCTCGGAGGTGCTGGCCGCGCTGCCGCCGCGCCAGACCCCGGCCCGGGTCGTGGCGCAGCGCCACCGCTCGACCGCCTGAGCGAGCTCGCGCCGGCGCGCGCGTAGCGCCGGACCGGGTGGCCGACCGTTCACGTCCACCACCTACGGTGCACAGATGACCGGCGCCACCCCACGGGTCACCGTGGTCGTCCCCACGTTCAACTCCGGCCGTCACCTGGGCGAGCTGATCGCCTCCCTGGACCGGCAGAGCATCCCGCCGGAGGAGTTCGAGGTCGTCCTCGTCGACGACGGCTCGAGCGACGGCACCGAGACGCTGGTGGACCGGATCGCCGAGGCGCGTCCCAACGTGCGCACTGTGCACATCCCCGCCTCCGGCTGGCCCGGCCGGCCGCGCAACGTGGGGCTGGACGAGGCCCGCGGGGAGTTCGTCTACTTCGTCGACCACGACGACCACCTCGGCGACGAGGCGCTCGAGCGGATGACCGACTACGGCCGCCAGCACGGCTCGGACGTGGTGATCGGTCGCGAGGTCCGGGTCGGGCGTAGCCCCTTGGCACCCCTTCTGTTCGCGAAGAACCGGCCCAAGGCCGAGCTCTCGTGGGAACCGTTGTGGAGCGTCCGCACGCCGCACAAGATGTTCCGGCGGCAGTTCCTGCTCGACTCGGGGGTGCGGTTCCCGGAGGGGCCGCGGCGGCTCGAGGACCACGCGTTCATCGTCCCGGTCTACTTCGCCGCGTCGACGATCTCGGTGCTGGCCGACTATCCCTGCTACTTCTGGGTGTTCCACGACGACCGCGAGCACAGCTCGGCGGGGATCGACCCGGACACGTACTACCCGTTTCTCGAGCAGGTGCTCGACCTCATCGAGGAGCACACCACGCCGGGGCCGGAACGCGACAAGCTGCTCACCTACTCGTACAGCACGAAGGTGCTCGCGTTCATCGACCGGTCGGTGGCCAGCTGGGAGCCCGCTGCCCGGGACGCGCTGCTGCGCAACGCGGCCGAGCTGGCCCGGACACGCTTCGCCGCGTCCGACGCATACCTGCCACCCGCGCGACGGCTGCTCTCGCACCTGGTGCGGGCCGGGCGGTCGGACGGACGTGCTCGCCCTGGCCGGGGCTCTGCGCGGGCTGACGGCCTCGCCGTACGTGCGATCTGCCCGGTGGTCGGGGGCGGACCTGCTGGTCGAGGTCGCCTTGGGATTGCGGTACGCCGATGGCGAGCCGTTGCGGTTGTCCACGCAGGGCGACCGGCTGCGTTGGGTGCTGCCGTTTCCGCTGGCCGACGTGCCCGACGAGCTGCTCGACCTCACCGATGCTGTCGAGCAGATGCAGGTGACCGCCCTGCTGCACCGCCAGACCGACGGCGTCCACCACCCGGTCGACGTCACGGGGACGTTCCAGCTCGTCGACGAGGACGAGACCGATCTCGCCCGCCTCGAAGGAACGGTGACGGTGCGGCTGGCCACCAGGACGGCCGACTTCGGTCGCCCGCTCGGTGCCGGGCCGCTGGTACCTGCGGGTGTCGACCGGCGGGTTCGGCGCCGGGACATCCGACCGGGTTGCGTGCGAACCCGATCGGCTGGCCGCGCCGGCCCTGCTCTCGGGTCTTCCGGTCGTGCCCTACACCAGCCTCGGCGGCAACCTCGCGCTCGCGGTCGACCACCGCGAAGCGGCGCTCGTCAAGCGCGCGCTTCCGCAGCCCGAGGACGTGCACCTGTCGACCGACGCGACCGGTGCCCGGGTGGTCATCGACCTGCCGGGCGTCCACGTCGACGGCGACGGCAGCCGCCCGGCCGCGCTCCGGCTCGGTGGACTGCCCCTGCCTGCGACCGTCGTCGCCTCGGCAGGGGCCGCGCGGGTCGAGTCGTGGTTCAGCGCGCTGCCGGGGACCGCGCGGCTGGAGCTGCAGCTGGACGGGACGCGGACCCCGCTCAAGCTCGTCCTCGAGGTGGGTCAGGACGGCACGGTCACCCCGGCCCGCCAGGCGCCCAAGCCGCCGGCGGCCATGTCTCCGCCGCGGCCCCGCTGGCGGCGTGCGGCCGGCCGGTTGCCCGGCGTCCACGTCCTGGCGCGCACGGCCCGACGGGCGCTGCGCTGACAGGGCGCCTCAGGCCGGGACCGAGTCGGCCGCCCGCTCTCCGAGGCTGGCTCGCACCGCCTCGCGCAGCCGAGCCGGCAGCTCGACGCCGCCGTCCCGCAGCAGCTGCCAGATCGGTGCGTCGAGCACTCGCTGCGGTGGAAGCGCGGTGATCCGGGACAGGATGTCTTCCGGCACCACCTGCGGATCCGGGCGGACGTGGTCGCCGATGATCTGGTCGTAGGCGTCCGCCAGAACGGTGGACGTCGGGTCGAGGCCGAGCACGACCAGCAGGCCGGTCGGCTGGGTGCCCACGCGCAGGCAGGTGAGGTCCGGCCGGCGCTGCTGCAGCACCGCGAGGACCTTGTAGACGTCACCGGTCCACGACTTCGTGTGCCGCTGGCGGGCGGCCTCGTCGACCGACCGGGGGAACACGTCGTCGAAGACGATCACACCGGTCGGGCTCGCGTGCCGCTCGACGTTGATGAAGTCGCGCAGCGCGAACTCGAACAGGTGCAACCCGTCGATGAACGCGAGGTCGACCGCGCGCCCGTCGAACGGGGCCAGCGGCTCCGGCCGGGAGAAGTACTCGTCGCTGATCGTCCGGAACAGGGCCAGGTCGCCGTCGAGCTCCGCGGTCAGCTGGTACGCCGGGTCGATGCCGACGCTGCGGCACCGAGCCAGGGCCAGGCTGTTGCCGTTGCGGATGCCGACCTCGAGATAGGTCGACGGCTCCAGCCGCTCGTGCAGCACGCGCAGGAAGTCGAGGTAGCGCAACGCCCGTCCTTTCGTCCTCGGGCCAGCACCGTATCCTTCGGGACATGGCACGCAAGGACACCCCGGACGAGGCGCCGGCGAAGCAGGGCCGGCTCAAGCAGATCCGGTCCGCCTACACGATGACCCGCAAGGTCGACTCGGCCGTCGGGTGGGTCACGTTCGCGACGGGGTTCCTCGTGCTGGCCGTGGCGGTGGCCATCGGGTTCCTGATCGGGCACCCGATCTACGCGGGGTTCCTCGGCCTGATGCTTGCCGTCCTGGCCGCCACCATCGTCTTCGGCAAGCGGGCCGAGAAGGCTGCGTTCTCGCAGGTGGACGGGCAGCCGGGCGCGGCCGCCGCCGCCCTGAACATGCTGCGCAAGGGCTGGACCGTCACGCCCGCCGTCGCGATGAGCCGCAACCAGGACATCGTGCACCGGGCCGTGGGCCGGGCCGGCGTGGTGCTGGTCGGCGAGGGCTCCCCCAGCCGGGTGCAGGCGCTGATCGTCACCGAGAAGAAGAAGGTGGCGCGGTTCGTGCCGGACGTGCCGATCTACGACGTGCAGGCCGGCAACGACACCGGCCAGGTCCCGCTGCGAAAGCTCAACAACCACCTGATGAAGCTGCCGCGCAACCTCAAGCAGCATCAGGTGATCGAGGTCAACCGCCGGCTGAAGGCGCTCGGCTCGATGAACCTGCCGATCCCCAAGGGCCCGATGCCGCGCAGCGCCCGGATGCCGCGAGGCCCGCGCGGCTGACCGCGTCTTCATCGGCTGGAAACGTTGATGGGCAACGGTTTTTTCGCTGTGCACAGCCCTTCCCTTGGTGTCGTTCCATGAGGTAGACTTCGAACACATGTTCGAAGCGTACGTCGGGAGGTGACCGCCGTGACCGCAGACCTGCGGGACGCTCCCGCGCCGGCACCGGTCGCCCCCGTCGAGCAGGTTGAGCTGCCCGCGCTGCCGGTGGATCCGCTGGCCCAGGCCTGGGACCTGATCCTGGCCGCGGTGCTGGCCGAGGGCCCGCCCGAGCCAGCCGAGGGGCCGCCCGAGGATCCGTTCGACCCGCCCACCGAAGCGCCCAGTGACCCGGCCAGCGACCCGCCTGGCGATCCGCTGGGGGTGTTGCGGGTGGCGGGGGCGCCGGTGCCGGCCGGGGACCTGGACGGCCCGGCGGTCGCGACCGCGCTGGGCGCGATCGACCTGACGGCTGCTGCGGTGTCGGACGGGGATGTGGTGGCCGCGGTGGCGGCGGCGTCCCGGTTGGCGGCCTGGGCGGCCGGCCGGGAGGTCGCCGCCACGGCGGAGCTGACCGCCCGGGCCGAGCGCTGGCGCGGGGTCGGCCCGCTGGCCGGGGTGGTCAAGCCGTTGCTGACGGCGCAGGATCTGGCCGGCCTGGAGGTCGCCGCCGCGCTGGGGGTGTCGGCGCGGGCCGCGGACGACCGGGTCGACCGCGCCGGGGACCTGGCCCGGCTGCCGGGGACCCGGCTGGCGCTGGCCGGCGGCCGGATCGACCTGGCCAAGGTGAAGGCGATCGTCGAGGCGGTCGCGCCGCTGTCGGATGCGGCGGCCGCGGCGGTGGAGGCCCGGGTGCTGGGCCGGGCACCTACCCAGACGCTGCCGAACCTGAAGGCCTGCCTGGCCCGGGCCGTGATCGCCGCCGACCCGGCCGCCGCCGAGGCCCGCCGACTGGCCAAGGCCGCCGCCCGCGGGGTGTCCCGGTGGCAGGACGCCGACAACGGGTCGATCATGCAGTGGCAGGCCTCGGATGAGGAGATCGAAGGATTCTGGCTGTGGCTGACCCACTGCGCGCTGGCCGCACAAGGCCCGCGCGGGGTGGATGACCGGACCCTGGACCAGATCCGCTCGGACGTGCTGGCCGACATGGCCGCCCGCGGGCTGGACCTGTCGCTGACCGACACCGGGGCGCCGCTGCCGAAGCGGCAGGGCCGCCGACCCCAGATCGGGGTCGTGGTGGCCGTCAGCACGCTGCTCGGGCTGGACGAGGAGCCCGGCGAGCTGTCCGGGGTCGGCCCGGTCACCGCGCCGCTGGCCCGGCGGATCGCCGCCGACGGCCAGTGGCGCCGGCTGCTGACCGACCCGCGGACCGGCCGGCTGGACGAGGTCTCGGCCGACAGCTACGCCCCGCCGCAGGACATGGTCGACCACGTGGTCACCAGGGACGGCACCTGCCGCGGCATCGGCTGCCGGATGCCGGCCAACGCGTGCGACCTGGACCACGAGGTGCCGTGGCCGGTCGGGCCGACCGCGATCACCAACCTGCACTCCCTGCACCAGCGTCACCACGACGTGAAGACCCACACCGACACCACCGTCATCACCGAGCCCGACGGCACCACCGTCTGGACCCTGCCCTCCGGACGGGTCTACCGGGTGCCACCCCACCAACTGATCGACCACCCCGACCTCGACCCCGAACCCCTCCGCGCCGCCCTGCGCCGACTCCTCGACGCCGAACGACAAGCGCGACACGACCGAGACGGTCCCCGCCCCGACACCCCGCCACCGGCGGGGTCACCCCAGGACGACATCCCACCCTTCTGAGCGAGTCACGGGGGCGGAAGTCACGTTGCCTGCTGGATCCCGCAGACTGTCCGATTTCTCCGCTGGTCGCACCCTGGCCCGCCGGTCTACCGTGACGGGCGACCCTGCCCGGACGTGTCCTCAGGTGACCCCGCCGGCGACGTACCGACCCCCTGACGGACGGTGGGCGGGTCGGAGGGGATTCCGCATGTCGAGCGCACAGATCTCCGCTGCGTTGATCGACGAGCTTCGAGCCGCGCTGCGCGGACCGGTCCTCGTGCCGGGCGACCCGGCGTACGACGAGGTAGCTCCGGTCCACAACGGGTCCATCACCAGTCGGCCGCAGGTGATCGCACGTTGCGTGGACACCGCTGACGTCATGGCCGCGGTGTCGATGGTCCGGGGCCTCGAGGGCATCGACGTCGCCGTCCGCGGCGGCGGCCACAACGGGGCGGGACTCGGCACGTCCGACGGCTTGGTGCTCGACCTCGGGCTGCTCTCGGGGATCCGGATCGATCCGGACGCGCGGATCGCGCACGTCGGCGGCGGGGCAACCATCGCGGCCCTCGACCATGCGGCCGCGGCATTCGGCTTGGCGACGCCGGCCGGGATCATCGGCACGACCGGTGTCGGCGGCCTCACGCTCGGCGGCGGCCACGGCCACCTCACCCGTCGCTACGGACTCACGATTGACAACCTGCTCGGTGCCGACGTGGTGCTCGCCGACGGGTCGTTCGTGCGAGCTGATGCCGGTCGCGAGCCGGACCTGTTCTGGGCGCTCCGGGGTGGCGGCGGGAACTTCGGCATCGTTACCGAGTTCAGCTTCCGGCTGCACCCGGTCGGCATCGTCGCCGCCGGTCCGACCCTGTTCCCGATCGAGCGAACGGCAGAGATCCTGACGTGGTACCGCGAGTTCCTGCCCACGCTGCCGCGCGAGATGGGCGCGTTCTTCGCCACCATGTCAGTGCCGCCGGCGGACCCGTTCCCCGCCGAGCTGCACCTGAAGAAGGTCTGCGGCGTTGCCTGGTGCTGGGCCGGCGAGTCCGGCGGCGCCGACAGGCACCTGGCCGAGATCCGGGCGATGAACCCCCTGCTCGACGGGGTTGCCGAGATGCCGTACCCGATGTGGAACGGCGCGTTCGACGGCCTCTACGGGCCGGGCGACCAGTGGTACTGGCGGGGCGACTTCGTCCGCGAGGTCACCGACGAGGCGGTTGCGGTGCACGCGGACTTCGGGGCCCGGCTGCCGAGCTGGAAGTCGACGATGCACCTGTACTCGATCGACGGCGCCGCGCATGACGTGGGACCGGACGAGACGGCGTGGGCGTACCGGGACGCCACCTACTCGACCGTCATCGCCGGCGTCGACCCCGACCCGGCGTCGCTGCCGGCCCTGCGGGACTGGTGCGTCGACTACTGGGACGCGCAGCACCCGTACTCGGCGGGCGGCGGCTACGTGAACTTCATGATGGCCGAGGGCCAGGAGCGGGTGAAGGCCACCTACGGCGACCACTACGACCGATTGACCGCGATCAAGGCCGCCTACGACCCGGACAACCTGTTCCGGGTGAACCAGAACATCGAGCCGGACCGCACGATCACGCTGCCGAGCCCCCGCGTCTCGGCCCGGGCAAAGTCCGACGCCGGCAGCCGGTAGCCCTCACTAACGGCACAGGGCCCGGGACGCATCGCGCGTCCCGGGCCTGGTGAGCTCAGCGGGCCCTGACGACGACCGTGCCGGCGGCCTTGTCGTGCAGGCCGCGGCCGTCCCGGTCCCAGATCAGGGCGGGGATCAGGAGGCAGAGCAGCAGGGTGCGCAGCGCTGCCCGGGGCAGCCCGATCGGCGCGCCGTCCAGCCGGACCACGCGCAGGCCGTAGGCGAGCTGCCCGGCCGACCCGGAGGCCAGCCAGGTCAGGGCCAGCACCTCGACCGCGAAGACCGGCAGGGTCAGCTGCTGGTCGCGCAGCAGGCCGTAGGCGATCAGCGCGCAGGCGAACGAGTCGATCAAGTAGGCGACGATCCGGCTGCCGAAGCCCGCCACGGCACCCCGGCCGTGCTCAGGCAGGCCCAGCCGCTGACCGGCGTACGAACCGGGCTCGTTGCGTCGCCCGCCCGGACCCTCGAGCCAAGTCGCGATGTCCCGTCGCTCCACCACGGCGCCCAGCGTACGTTGGGGCCCGTCAGCCGAGGGCCGGAGCCGTAACACGACGGAAACATGAGGGTCACCGGCGGGAAATCCCCGCCCCCTAGCGTCCCTCGCACACGGCACGTGGCCGCTGCTCCTGAGGAGGATGTGGATGTTCAGCAACGCGGACGAGGTCCTGCGGTTCATCAAGGACGAGGGCGTCAAGTTCGTGGACGTGCGGTTCTGCGACCTACCGGGGGTGATGCAGCACTTCAACGTCCCCGCCGAGTCGGTGGACGAGAGCTTCTTCACCAACGGGCAGATGTTCGACGGGTCGTCGATCCGCGGCTTCCAGGCCATCCACGAGTCGGACATGAAGCTCATCCCCGACCCCGCCACGGCCTACCTCGACCCGTTCCGTGTGGAGAAGACCCTCGCGCTGAACTTCTCGATCGTGGACCCGTTCACCGACGAGCCCTATAGCCGGGACCCGCGCAACATCGCCACCAAGGCCGAGGCTTACCTGGCCGGCTCCGGCGTCGCGGACACGGTCTACTTCGGGCCGGAGGCTGAGTTCTACGTCTTCGACGACGTCCGCTTCGAGACGAAGCAGAACGCCGGCTACTACTACATCGACTCCATCGAGGGCGCCTGGAACTCCGGGCGGGTCGAGGAGGGCGGGAACCGCGGTTACAAGACGCGCTACAAGGGTGGCTACTTCCCCGTGCCGCCGGTCGACCACTACGCCGACCTGCGCGACCAGATGTCGCTCGAGCTCAACCGGGCCGGCCTCGAGGTGGAGCGCGCGCACCACGAGGTGGGCACCGCGGGCCAGGCCGAGATCAACTACAAGTTCGACACCCTGCTGCACGCCGGCGACAAGCTGATGCTGTTCAAGTACATCATCAAGAACGTGGCCTGGGCGGCCGGCAAGACCGCGACGTTCATGCCCAAGCCGCTGTTCGGTGACAACGGCTCCGGCATGCACTGCCACCAGTCGCTGTGGAAGGACGGCTCGCCGTTGTTCTACGACGAGCTCGGGTACGCCGGTCTGTCCGACACGGCGCGCTACTACATCGGCGGCCTGCTCAAGCACGCACCCTCGCTGCTCGCGTTCACCAACCCCACGGTGAACAGCTACCACCGCCTGGTGCCCGGCTACGAGGCCCCCGTCAACCTCGTCTACTCGCAGCGCAATCGCTCGGCCTGCATCCGGATCCCGATCACCGGCGCGAACCCGAAGGCGAAGCGGATCGAGTTCCGCGTGCCCGACCCGTCGTCGAACCCCTACCTCGCGTTCTCCGCGATGTTGATGGCCGGCATGGACGGCATCCGCAACAAGATCGAGCCGGAGCAGCCGGTCGACAAGGACCTCTACGAGCTGCCCCCGGACGAGCACGCCGAGATCTCGCAGGTCCCGGCCTCGCTGCCCGAGGTGCTCGACGCGCTCGAGGAGGACCACGCCTACCTGCTGGAGGGCGGCGTCTTCACCGACGACCTGATCGAGACCTGGATCGACTGGAAGCGCACCAACGAGGTCGACCCGATCCGGCTGCGCCCGCACCCGCACGAGTTCGAGCTCTACTACGACATCTGAGCAGTTCGAAAGAGTCCGCACGAGCCGCCGGCACTGCACCAACGGCGGCTCGTGCGGACTCGCCTGCGTCGGGAGGAGGGTTACATCCGGTTGAGCAGCACGATGAGTGTGGCCATCCACAAGAGCATCGTGATGAGCGCGAGATAGAGCAGCCGCCTTGCCCTGGCTCGCTCCAACGACTCTTGGTCCCGCGCAGCCGTCGCCACGGCGCTTCGCTGAAGGTCCCGGCGGAGCTCGATGGTGTCGGTCTTCAATGTCAGACCCTTCACCTCGGCGCTGTCCTGGGCCTGCGTGTACACGGTGGGCCGTTCCGCGCTTTCCCGCTCGATCCGAAGGTCATCCACCTCCGGGCGCGCGGGCCGGCCGTGTGCCGCGGGCCCGGGCGTGTTCACACCGACACCGTCCTCAGATTCGCAGGACCATCACGGCCGAGTCTGATCCCACCCCGCACCAGCGAACACCGGACGTGCGTGTGGGTCTCGATCACTGAACGGACTACGCCAGTAGACGAGTCGGCGACGTGGTGTGATCGTTCAACTACTCTCGGTCGTCGCGGCCGGCATGTCCGTCGTCTGCCTCAGCCCGTGCGTGCTTTCGCGTTCCCGGCAGCGGGCCTGAGCCGGCACGAGATCGAGCCGGCCTGCTGCGGTGAGGGTGTAAGGCGGACCGGTAAGGACGTGGGCCGCGAACATCAGCTCAATGGCGCGCTGGACGTCGCGCTCGTTCGCGCCTCGTGGGCAGCCCTTGAGCACCGCGCTCGTGGTCACGTCCGAACTCAACGCGACCGCGGTGAGGATGCTGTCCTGGACGGCTGCTTGCATCGTGGTCACTGTTCTGATGCCTCCCCCTGCTGGCCTTGCTTGATGGGCCCTCCTCGTCGCGAGCGCCGGGCGACGAGAAAGACCTGGACACTCCGCGCCTGCCCTCGCACCGGACGGTCCGCCTCAGGTCCCAGCAGGCACTTCACCGGGGGCAGTCCGCGGGCACGAAGGGCCATCGTGTGCCGTGTTCGGGACCATAGACCCGTATTGCACTCAATGCCGCTTTCGGCAGGTTCCTGCCAGTTGTGTACCCGAATGCCGCCAGACCTCACGCTCAACGAGCGGCCAGGGTGCGGGCCGCGCGGGCGACCCGGGACGTACCGGAGAAGCCGTCCAGCCACGATCGCAAGGCCGAAGGTGTCGGCCGGCCGGCGCGCAGCAGCTCCTCCACCAGCAGCTCGAGCAGGCTGTGCAGCCCCCGTGTCTCACGCGGCAGCGAGGGCAGCGCGCCGGCCAACGCGTCGATGACCAGCGACCGCCCCCGCGGGCCTGCGGAGGCGACCTCGCCCAGCGCGATCGCCCATCTCGGCACCGTGGCAAGGCTCCGAGCGGCGACGAGACCGTCAGCCAGGAGCTGCGGGGTCAGCGTCCCGATCGCCGACAACTGGAGCGCCGCATCCACCGCGAACACCCGCTGGTCGGCCTTGCCGGCCGAGAGTCCCGCGGCCAGCGAGGTGGTGGCGAGCGGCCCGAGCCGGCCCTCGTGCCGTCCCAGGGCGGCGAGGACCCGGACCGCGTCGTGGCGCACCTCGGTAGACCGGGCCACGTCGAAGACCGGGTCGCAGCCGTCCAGCAAGAAGTGCTCGGCGTCGTGCGGCCAGGTGGTCGCACCCCAGCCCACGTAGTCCTCGGCATCCCCGCCCCCTGCCGTGACTGCCGTCGGACCGCACGCGGTGGGTTCCTCCGGCCCTGCAGGTCGTACGTCGGTCAGCGCGATCGACCAGGTGGCGTACGTGTTGGTGTGCCGCCCCCTGCGGTCCTCCCAGGTGTACGTGCGCTCGCCGAAGAGCGGCCGGGCGTCGAGCGGGTGCGACCGCCCCGCCCCGACCAGCCCCTGGTCCACCAACCAGGCGTCCACCGAGACCGGTGCCCGCGCCCGGCTGGCGGCGACCCACAGGGCCGGAGTCGTGAACGGAGAGCGCGGCGGAGCGCCCAGCGCGTACCGGACCACCGCGGCGACCTCGTCGACGAGAGCCCCGCGCTCGGTCATCGCCGCGAGCGCCTCGGCGCGGCCAGACGCGCCGAGGCGCAGGAGTGCAGCGACCAGGTCGAACAGAGACGGAGCGACGGTGGCGCGCTGCAGGCGCTCGACCAAGGTTCCGGGCGTGATCCAGCCGGCCGCTCGCTCCGGGGTCGCGACCAGCGCGCCCTTTCTCGCCACCGCGTCGTCGATGCGCCGTACCAGGAAATCGACCGGCGTGGTGACTGCCGGCAATGGAGGAACGGCTTGGCCCGTGCCGGTCAGCACGACTCGGGCCAGCTGCCCGCGCAGCCAACCACGGGTGACTCGCTCACGCGGTCCGCGAGCCAGCACTGCAGCGGCGCGCTTCACCAACGGACGCAAGCATTCAAGGTCGTCGAGAACCGCGAGGCCGGCGAGCACCAGCTCGACCTCGACCGCGGAGGAGGCGTCCTCGAGCAGTGCAGCAGTCCGGTCGACGACGTCGTTCGGGCCGGCAACCGCAGCCAGCGGCTGCTCGCGGGGCAACGCCGCGGAGTCAGCGGCTTCCTGCGGAGCCACCGTCGGGCTCCGCCGGACGCTCGGTTGCAGCGTCTGCTCAGCTGCCACGACGCGGTCGCCGGCCCCGAGCCGTTCCAGCAGCGTTGCGGCGGCGCGCTGGACGTCGGCGTGCGGGTGCTCGAGGGCGGTCGTCGCGACCCCGAGGACGTCCGAGTCCTCAGACAGTGCGTCCAGCAGGCGGACCGCATCCACCGCGGTGCCCTTCACCCGGCACAGGACCGCCGGCTGCAGTGCTTGGACGGTCTCGGATCGGTCGAGCAGGCCAGCCTTCTCCAACGACCGCAGCAGCTTCACCGCGAAGCCGACGGTCGCGGTGATGTTGCTGCGGAGCAGGTCTCGCACCAGCGCCTGGTCGACGGCCACCTCGGCAGGCGCCGGCGCCAGAGCCGCGTAGAGCGTCGAGTACCAGGACGCGCGATAGGCGCTGAAGTCGCGACCCAGGGCGGTCAGGCACTCGCGCAGCACCCGGTCCCGCGGCAGGGTTCCGTCCGCCACCAGTGCCTGGAACGTGTCCCCCCAGGAGGTCTCGGCACCGGTGAACTTGTCGACGTTCGTCAGGCTGACCTCGCCGCCTCCTTCCACCTCGAACATCCGCCAGACGACCCGCTCGCGAAGCTCGACGTCGTCCCGCAGGGCGGCCAGTCGGCCGCCGGGGTACTGCAACCCCAGGGACCCGACGACGGCGAGCACGTAGTCGTCGTCCACGGACAGCGACACCAGACCGGTTCGCTCGAGGAGTCGCACCACCTGCATGCCGGCGCGCCAGCTCCGTCCGGACGCGATGTCCTTGAGCCGAGCGCGGACGAGCGGATCGAGCCAGCGCGGCGCCGCGGTGCGCCCAGAGAACCCACCGGACGCAGCGGCAACCAACGCGGCCTCCACGGCCTCCCAGGTGGCCGCGTGGCGCTGCCAGGCGTACTCATAGGTAGCGCCGCGGGTGGGCCCGCCGAGCTCACCGATCAGCCCCCAGAGCACCTCCCGGTCGACGCCGGCCAGCTGGTCGTACGACGGCACGTCGGGCACCCGATCACCCTAAGGTTGACCGGTGGCCGCTGGGGTGGAACAGGTCTACCGCTACGCGCGACCGTCGACTGTCGGCGTTGTCGACGGCCGGGTCGACCTGCAGCTCTCGACGAGCGGCGGCACTACCGCTGCCGGCCCCGCACTGCACCCTCGGTTCTTCGACGGCTTCCTCGGTCATCCGGAGCAGACCGCGACCGCGTTGCTGGCCGTCGCCAGGGTCGCGCGCACCCGGTTCTACGTGCCCCCCGGGATGCTGGCGGCGATCCTCCGGGCTGCCGATCCCGTCGTGACAAGCAACGGTGACCGGCTGCGGTTCGAGAGCTTCTCGGCCTGCTGCGGGGTCCATGCCCGGCTCGACGTGCTGCCCGCGGGCATGGACGGTCCGGCCCTCGACACCGGGACGACCAACGTCGACTTCAACCCGCCGATGCGTGCAGCCCTGGCCGGGGTCGGCGGGATCGACCCGCTGCACCTCGCGGTCGGCGCCGAAGTCACCGTCACGACCATGGACGCAGCCGTCACGGAGGACAAGGTGCCCCTGCCAGTGCGGTGGCTGAAGGGCTTCGCCGAGGTGCAGGTGGCCACGGCCGATGCCGAGCCTGCGTTCGAGGTTCCTGCCGTCGAGGCGCGCCGGTTCCTCGGCGGACTCCCCCGCTCCACAGGCAGTCGGACGGCCACGTTCTGGGCGGTGCCGGCGGGGAGCGGGCTGCGCCTCACCAGCCGTGCGAGCGCCGGGGCCGTCTGCGTGGCCGGGCCCGAGCGCCTGCAGGTGCTCGAGCCGATGTTGCGGTTCGCCCGGTCGCTGCGGGCCTACGCGGCGCCGGGGGGAACGACCGACGCTGCACGGCCCAGCATCTGGGAGCTCGCTCTGGAGGATGCCCGCCTGGTGGTGACCCTGAGCCCGGACGTGAGCCGCGGGTTCTCCGGAGAGGGCGGCGTCCTGCGCGACCTCGCCGACAACGCGTCCGCCGACGACGCGGACGCCGTCTCGGTGCTGCTGGCCTTCCAACCGCGCATCGACATCACCGACGTCGCCCGCCAGGCGGGCATGTCCGAGGCGCGAGCCCGGCGCGCGCTGGGGCGGCTGGGTGCCGCCGGTCGGGTCGGGTACGACGCGTTCGAGCGGTCGTACTTCCACCGCGAGCTGCCCTATGACCCCGCCGCACTCGAGGCGCTGCATCCACGGCTACGCGATGCGCGTGCACTCGTCGACGCGGGCGCCGTGCGCATCGACGGAGACGTCGCCACGGTCCTCAGCGGCGGAGGTGAGCACGCCCTGCGCCGCGCCGAGGACGGCTGGCGCTGCTCCTGCCCCTGGTACGGCAAGCACCAGGACAGCCGGGGACCGTGCAAGCACGTGCTGGCCGTGGAGATGGTCGCCGGCGCGGCTCGGTGAGCAGACAGTGGCGGCACGCCCCCCACGCCTCCAAGAGCCCCCCAGAGGCCGAGCGCACCGCCACTGAAAGGGAGCATGCGCCGGGTGTCAGCGGTCATCAACCCCCCGAACTGACTAGCCCGGCCTCCGAGTCGCGTCAGTTCTCCGACTGAGCGCGCAGCGCGAACAGGTCCGGCGACAACGTCAGCCAGCTCGACCGCCCAGCCGAGGTCCGCAAGCCGTTCCGCGACCGCCACCGGGTCGAGACGCAGCTTCGCGACCTGGAACGTCCGCCCGTCGGCGACCGAGCGAGTGACCACGTCCTCGACTGCCGCCGACCAGACCTCCTTGCCCGCCAGCCCGTCGGCGGTCTCGTCCACGCACACGACGGCTCCGCCGGGCGCGAGCAGGGCAGCCAGCCGGGACCAGAACCGCGGCCACTCGGTCCACGGCACGTGCGACAGCCAGAAGCCGGCGAAGACCAGGTCGAACGGCGCCTCGGAGCGAAAGCGGAACACATCCTCCTGGACCCACCGGACTCCCGCCGGCGCCCGCTGATTGGCGATCGCGAGCGCGTCGGCGGAGGTGTCCAGCGCCGTGACGTCGGCGAACCGCCGGGCCAGGTGCTGGGTCCACTGGCCGGTCCCGCAGGCGACCTCGAGCACCCGCCCGCCCACCGGCAGCAGGGCCAGCACGGAGTCCAGGTGCCGCAACGGGCTGCCTGCACCGGCGTACGCCTCGTCGTACTCCCCCGCCCGGGCCTGGTAGTAGTCCGCCTGCTCGGCGAGGAGCGCGTCGACGTCGTCGGCCATCAGAGCAGCATCCCGCCTAGGGTGCCGTCATGGCAGCCCCCGACCACCCCGTCAACCTGACCGACGCCCTGTCCCGCTTCGACGAGACGTGGTCGCCGAAGATCGTGGCCGAGGCGAACGGCTGGCAGGTCAAGGTGGTGAAGGCGGACGGCGAGTTCGTGTGGCACGACCACCCGGACACCGACGAGCTGTTCCAGGTGCTCGCCGGCCGCCTGCTCATCCGGCTGGACGGTCGGCCGGATGTCGAGCTCGGGCCCGGCGACGTGTACGTCGTGCCGCGCGGCCTGCGGCACCAGCCGGTGGCGACCGGCTGCGAACTGTTGTTGCTCGAGCCGGCCGGGGTGCCGAACACCGGCGACGTGGACAGCGAGCTCGCCCACGACGCCGAGTGGCTCTGACCCCGGCCGACCCGTCGTGCTACCTGCTTACCTGCGCGAGCGCACCATCTTCGGTGCGTAGTCGACCGAGAGCGACTTGTTGGAGCCGATCTTCGTCGACACCCCGCTCTGGCTGACCCAGTTGGTGGTCGTCGCAGGCGTCCGGATCGACACGCTCTTGGTCGGGTTCCAGTAGATGTGCCGGACCCCGTCCGAGTACTTCGCGACGCAGTGGTACGTGCCGCGACGGTCCTTCGAGCAGGACGAGATCCTCGAGCCCAGCAGCCAGCTGCGCACCACGCCGAACGTCGTGCCGGCCGGCGTCAGCGACCCGCTCTTGAGTAGGTGAGCTTGGTGTTCGCGAGCGACTGGAGGTCCCAGGAGTACCAGAACACCTTCTTGACGCCGTTCGCCGCGTTGAGCACGTAGGTCCGGGCCACGTAAGCGGCCTGCCGACGGGTGGAGATCTTCGACGCCGTGCCGCCGCCGCCGATCTGCAGCCCGTAGTTGATCTCGGTGTTCCAGATCGGCTTGTGGACGCCCTCGGAGGTCAGCACCGAGCGGGCAGCCGCGAGCAGGGCCATCGAGTGCTCCGGCCGCTCCTTCGGGCCCGGGTACAGCTGCAGCGACACGACGTCGACCCAGTGCGCCGACCGGGAAGCCGCCGGTCCGCCGCTTGTAGAAGTCACGGATGCCACATGCGCTGGCCGATCAGCCGGGTGGCCATGGCCGGGGCCACGACCGCCGCCGCCGAGTCGTTGCTCCGAATGATCTTGGCGGCCGTCTTGGTCAGCTCGGTCATCTGCGCGGTCGAGCCGCTCCAGAAGCCCTTGACGTTTGCCTCGTTCCAGATCTGGTAGTCCACCCCGCGGCCCTTGTAGCGACGGACCACCTTCGCGACATAGGACTTCCAGGCCGTCAGCGAGGGCGCCGCCGACGCGCCGGGAGCGATGTAGGACGCGGCGTTCGGCCGGCTCGTGTGGAACCGCGGCGTCTGGCCGAGCACGATGAGCACCCGGGCGTTGTGGCTGCGCGCGGCGGCGACCTGGGCGTCCAGCCGGGAGAAGTCGAAGACCCCGTTGGACGTCTCGATGTCACGCCAGGTCACGCCGGTGTCCCACAGCCGCACCGCGCCGACCGGCGCGTCGGCCAGGTCGTCGGGTCGTTGTCGGTCATGCCGAAGTAGCCCGGCTTGATCCGCGTGGTCGCAGCCGACGCAGGTGTCGCGGGAAGGACGCTCGTGGCCAGCCCGATCGCGACGACCATGACGGCCAGGCGCGCGAGCACGGTGGAACGAGAACGTGTCATGAAGTGAGGAACCTCGTGTCTGGTGGGGGTGGCGGGGCCGTGGCCGCGCGCCCTTTCATGAAGCGAGGACGCAGGGAGATGTCTCCCGGTTCATCCCGATTAGATCATGCCTGGATCAGGCGCTGACCCTGGTGCGGACCCGTCAGAACTTCGAGCGCACCAGCACTGGACGATAGTCGACGGTCACCTTGGCTCGCGACTTCACCGCCTTGCGCACGCCGTAGATGCCGACCTTGTAGGTGGCTCGCCTGGCCGCGATGACGGTCACCTTCTTGGTCGGGTTCCAGTACACCCGCTTGAAGCCGCCGGAGTACTTGATGACGCAGGTGTAGGTGCCCGCGCTGTTCTTGGCGCACGGCTTGGCGGCCGTGCTGGCGCCCACCAGCGTCCCCTTGAGCAGCCAGTTCTGGGCCAGTCCGAAGGCACGTCCGGCCAGCGTCGGGACCGCCCCGGTCCCCGGGTCGGTGAGCCGGGTGTTGCCCAGCGTGGTGCCGTTCGGCAGGTAGCCCATGTCCCAGGCGTACCAGTCCACCCGCTGCACGCCGTTGGCCGCGTTGAGCAGGTAGGTGCGCAGCACGTAGGCCGCCTGCGCCTCGGCCGAGATGGGGGCGGCGCCCACGCTGCGCATCCCGTAGTTGATCTCGGTGTTCCAGATCGGCTTGCTGGCCGGCACGCCGCCGTACCCGAGCAGCTTGCGCGCCTGCGCAAGCAGGGCCATCGACTTCTCCGGAGTCCCGAGCGTCGTGCCGTACTTGTCCAAGGGGTAGAGGTTCAGCGAGATGGCGTCGGTGTACCGCCAGGCCGGGACACCGTTGACCCAGGCGAACGCGAACCGCTTGATGCCCTTGATCTGCTCGGCGATCCGCGACGCGTAGGCCGGGCTGAGGACCAGCGCCCCCCTGTCGACGCCCTTCACCGTGTTCCACGCTGCCTTCGTCAGCTGCGCCATCTGCAGCGGCGTGCCGGTCCAGAAGTTGACGACGTTCGCCTCGTTCCAGACCTGGTAGGCCGCGATGCCGCGGATGCCACCCCAGTTGGCCGGGCTGTAGTGCGTCACCACCGCGCGGACGTAGTTGATCCAGTACCCGATGTCGACCGGCATCGACGTACGGTCGCCCCCCGGCGGTGCGTAGAAGTCCGGCGTCAGGCCCAGCACCAGGGTGACCTCGGCGCCGTGCGCGTTCGCCGCGCGCACCAGCGCGTCCAGCCGGGTGAAGTCGTAGACGCCGGGGCTGGTCTCGATGTCCCGCCAGGTCACACCGGCGTCCCAGAGCCGGACCGAGCCCGGCGACACCGCGGGCCAGCTCGTCAGGTTGAGGTCGTGCAGGCCGAAGAACCGCTTGTCCACGGTGTACGACTTCGCGCCGGCGGGCGCGGCCGGCCCCAGCGTGACGAGCATCGCCCCGGCCACGACGGCAGCGAGGAGCGAGTGAAGGGTTCGACGGGGGTGGCGCATGGGAGTCGAGTCTGACGTACGCCGGGGAGTGGCGCAGCGCAATGGCCAGATATGTCCTAGGTTGCGCGTGTCGGATCAGGCGTCGACCCGGTACACCCGCTCCGCCGTGCGCCGCAGCTCGGCGTGCGGCCAGCCCCGGTGCGCCACCCCGACCAGGGCCAGCGCGAACACCGCGGCCACGGTCACGGCGACGGCCGGGGTGGCCAGGTCGGCCACCGCGCCGGACAGCAGGAACGTCGCAGCCGTCACGGTCGAGAAGCCGGCTCCGGCCAGCCCGTTGACCCGGCCGCGCATCGCCGGCGGCGTGACCAGGTTGACCGTCGTCATCAGCGGCACCATGAAGCCCTGCGCTGCACCGGAGAGGAACCACAGCGGCATCACGACCTGCCATGGCGGCGCCAGGCTGGTCGGCAGCAGCGGCAGGCAGGCGGCCACGGCCAGCACGATGATCGAGCGCACCTGCCGCAGCGGGTCCAGCCGGCCGACCAGCCAGGCCCCGAGCGCCGCCCCGGCCGGCAGGGTGGCCATCAGCGCGGCGCCCACCGCCGGCCCGGCGCCGTCGTCGCGCGCGTAGGCCAGCGCGACCGCCTCGGGCGCGACCAGGAACACCGCGGCGCTCCACGCGAGCAGCACGAGTGCCCGCAGCGACGGGTTGTCGAACACCAGCCGCCAGCCGGCCCGGAACTCCCCCACCAGGGTGGTGCGCGCCGACTTGTCCCGGCTCGCCGGCCGCCACCGCAGGGTCAGCGCCAGCACGGTGGCCGACACGAGGAAGGTGGCCACGTCGAGCAGCAGGCCGGCCCGCTCGCCGACCAGCACGATGACCACACCCGCGGCGACGATCCCGAGCACCTGGTCGACCTGGTAGAGGATCCGCATCAGGCCGGTGCCCGTCAGGCACTCGCGCGGGTCGGGCAGCACGTCGGGCACCACGGCCCGGTGCGCAGCCTCGAACGGTGCCGTGAAGGTCTCGGCCACCAGCAGCAGCCCGAGCAGCACCCAGACCGGTGTGCCGTCCACGGCCATCAGCGCGAGCAGGCCGACCACGACGGCGCGGGCCAGGTCGCAGCCGATCAGCACCACCTTGCGCGGCAGCCGGTCGGCCAGCCCGCCCAGCAGCGCCGACCCGAACACCGCGGGGATGAAGCTCACGACGAACGCCAGCACGGCGAGGAAGGCGCTGTCGGTGCGCGCGAGCACCAGCGACGCAAGCGCCACCCGGGCGATGTTGTCGCCCCACTCGCTGGTGACCTGCGCGACGACCAGGCCCCGGAACTCCGGGTGGCGGAGGACGTCGCGGTAGGTCGTCACCGGTAGAACACCTGCTCCACCACCGTCCTGGCCCGCCTGCTCGCGCGCCGGAAGTCGTCGACCAGCACCCCACCCGCGCCCGGAGGGTAGCCGAGCACCCGTGCCACACCGGTCAGCTCGCGCAGATCGGTGGGCAGCGTGTCACCGGGGCGCCCGCGCACCAGCAGGGTGGCGTTGCGCACCCGGCTCGCGGTCCGCCAGGCGTGCCCCAGCACCCGGGCCTGCTCCGGGCTGAGCAGCCCGGCGGCCGAGGCCGCCTCGATCGCCTCCAGGGTCCGGGTCGTCCGCAGCCCCGGCACCTGCCAGGCGTGCCGCAGCTGGAGCAGCTGCACGGTCCACTCCACGTCGGCGAGCCCGCCCGGGCCGAGCTTGGTGTGTCGGCGGGGGTCGGTGCCGCGGGGCAGCCGCTCGGCCTCGACCCGCGACTTGATCCGCCGGATCTCGCGCACGTCGGCCTCCCCGATGCCGCCGTCGCGGTAGCGCACCGGGTCGACCAGCGCCATCAGCTCGCGACCGAGGTCCGCGTCCCCGGCCACCGGCTGGGCCCGCAGCAGCGCCTGGCTCTCCCAGACCAGCGACCACCGCGCGTAGTAGGCGCCGTAGGAGGCCAGGCTGCGCACCAGCGGGCCCTGCCTGCCCTCGGGCCGCAGGTCCGCATCGACGACCAGCGGCGGGTCCGGGGACGGTACGGCGAGCAGCCGGCGCAGCTCTCCCACGACCGCGTGCGCGGCCTCGGTGGCGTCGCGCTCGTCGGCTCCCTCGTGCGGGTCGTGCACGAACAGCACGTCGGCGTCGCTGGCGTAGCCCAGCTCGCGGCCGCCGAACCGGCCCATCGCCACCACCGCGATCCGGGTCGGGACCGGTCCCCCGCGGGCCTGCTCGACCGAGCGGAGCGCGACGTCCAGCGCGGCCTGCACGGTGACGGCCGCCACGTCGGTCAGGGCGGCCTCCACCTGCTCGACGGTGGCCTGACCGAGCAGGTCGGCCGCCGCGACCCGGAACAGCTCGCGCCGGCGTACGCCCCGAGCGACGGCGACGGCGCTGGCCGGGTCCGTCGTGCCGGCCGACGGCGGCAGCGACCTCGGTGGCCAGCTCCGGGCGCCCGCGCGGCACCAGCTCGGCGTCGTCGGCGAGCAGCCGCACCGCTTCCGGCGCCCGGCCGAGCAGGTCGACGGCGTAGCGGCTGCTCGCCAGCAGCAGGGCCAGGCGGTGCGCGACGGCGCCCTCGTCACGGAGCAGCCGCAGGTACCAGTGGGTCGTACCCAGCGCGTCGCTGATCCGGCGGAACGCCAGCAGTCCCGCCGTCGGGGTCGGGCGCGTCGGCGAACCAGCCGAGCAGCACCGGCAGCAGGGTGCGCTGGATCGCCGCGCGGCGGCTGACCCCCGCGGTCAGGGCCTCCAGGTGCCGCAGCGCACCGGCCGGGTCCTCGTAGCCCAGTGCCTCCAGCCGCGACCGGGCGGCCTCCGGCGTGAGCCGGGCCTCGTCCGACGCCAGCCGCGCCACCGACGACAGCAGTGGCCGGTAGAAGAGCTTCTCGTGCAGCCGGCGCACCTCGCGGGCGTGCTGACGCCACTCGCGGTCCAGCGCCGCGACCGGGTCGGTGCGCAAGCCGACCGAGCGGGCCAGCCGGCGCAGCTCGTCGGGGTCCTCGGGCATCACGTGGGTGCGCCGGAGCCGGTGCAGCTGCAGCCGGTGCTCGACGGTGCGCAGGAACCGGTAGGCCCGGTCCAGCTCGGCGGCGTCGTCGCGCCCGACGTAGCCGAAGGTCGACAGCGACTCGAGCGCCTCGAGGGTGTTGGGACTGCGCAGCGCCTCGTCGGTGCGGCCGTGCACCAGCTGCAGCAGCTGGACGGCGAACTCCACGTCCCGCAGGCCGCCGGGCCCGAGCTTGAGCTCGCGGTGGCTGTCCGCGGCCGGCAGCGTCTGCTCGACCCGGCGGCGCATCTGCTGCACGTCGACCACGAAGTCGTCCCGCTCCGCCGCCGCCCACACCATCGGCGCCACCGCGTCGACGTAGGCCTGGCCGAGTGCCAGGTCACCCGCGACCGGGCGGGCCTTGAGCAGCGCCTGGAACTCCCAGGTCTTGGCCCACCGCTGGTAGTACGCGACGTGGCTGGCCAGCGTCCGCACCAGCGGCCCGGCCTTGCCCTCGGGGCGCAGCGCCGCGTCCACCGGCCAGATCGTGCCTTCCGGCGAGGTGATGGAGCAGGCCCGCATCATCGTGGAGGCGAGCGTCGGTCGCCGCCTTCAGCGCCGGCTCCTCGGCCGCCGCCCTCGACGGCCTCCGCCACGAACACGACGTCGACGTCACTGACGTAGTTGAGCTCGCGGCCACCGCACTTGCCCATCGCGACGACGGCGAGCCGGCAGGTCTGCGCGGCCGGCCCGAGCTCGGCCGAGGCCACGGCCAGCGCGCTCTCGAGGGTCGCCGCGGCGAGGTCGGCCAGCTCGGCCGCGACGTCGGCCACGTCGACGTCGCCGCGCAGGTCGCGGGCCGCCAGGCCGAGCAGGGCGCCCCGGTAGGAGACCCGCATCGCGTCCAGCGCCGGCAGCCCGGTGCGGCCGTCGACGGCTGCGAGCAGCCTGGCCCGCAGGCCGGCCGCCGTGGGCCGCACCAGGGCCTCGCCCTCGAGCTCGTGCCAGTGGTCGGGGTGGCGCACCAGGTGCGCGGCCAGGGCGGGGCTGGCACCGAGGACGTCGAGCAGGCCGGCGCGCAGCCGCGCGTCCTCGTGCAGCGCCGTGACCAGCGCCGGGTCGTCGGCGGCGGTCAGCAGCGTCGCCAGGGCGTGCAGGGCGGCGTCGGGGTCAGCCGTGGCCGCCAGGTCGAGCAGCACCTGCTCGTGGTCGAGCAGCGGGCCGAGCGCTCCCGACTCCAGCGCGGCCGCGGCCAGGGCCGGCTCGGTGAAGCCCAGCCGCGCCAGCTGCCCGCTGGCACTGCTGCCGCGGCCCAGTGTCACGAGGTCACGCTACCGAGCGGCGGCAGTGCGTCCCTCGTCGTGGAACTGCCGCACCACCGTGGCGAACGACTCGGCCAGCGGCCGCCAGGTCCCGGCGAGCTCGGCCTCTGCATCGCGAACCTCCGTGACCAGGTCCGCGGGGTCGCGGCCCTCGGCGGCCAGCAGCGGGCTGTCCTCGTGGGCCCAGGCTGCCGCGATGTCGCCGGTGACCTCCGGGTGGCCCTGAACGCCCCACGCGGCCGGCCCCACCCGGAAGGCCTGGTGCCGGTACGCCGGGGACGAGGCCAGCAGCACCGCCCCGGCCGGCAGCTCGGCGATCTCCTCCCAGTGCCACTGCACGACCCGCGGTGCGGCAGGCAGTGCGCCGAAGACGGGGTCGTCGGCCGCCTCCGCACCGAGGTCCACGGGCAGCACGCCCAGCTCGGGGCCGGCGGCGCCCCGGCGCACCGCGCCGCCGAGGCCGAGCGCGAGCAGCTCGGCGCCCAGGCAGATGCCGAACGTCGGCACCTCCTGCCGGACGGCCTCGGCCATCAGCGTGCGGGTCGCGGGCAGCCATGGGCAGTCCTCGTCGTCCGCGGGCGCCATCGCGCCGCCGAGAACCAGGAGCCCCGCGTAGCCGGTCAGCGGCGGCAGCTCCTGACCGGCGTACGGGTGGACCGTCTCCAGGGTCAGCCCCGCTCCCGTCAGCCAGCCACCGAACCAGCCGGCGCCGGTGTCCGGCTCGTGCTGCACCACCAGGACCGTCGCCGTCGTCATCACCATGGGCAGATCACAGCACGGACAGGTACCGGTCCAGCTCGAAGGGGGTGACCTCGCGGCGGTAGTCGAGCCACTCGGCCCGCTTGTTGCGCAGGAAGAAGTCGAAGACGTGCTCGCCCAGGGTCTCGGCGACCAGCTCGCTGCCCTCCATCCGGCGGATCGCCTCGGACAGGTTGGTCGGCAGCGGCTCGATGCCCAGCGCCTGGCGCTCCCTGTCGGTGAGGGCCCACACGTCGTCCTCGGCCGCCTCCGGCAGCTCGTAGCCCTGCTCGATCCCCTTGAGCCCCGCAGCCAGCATCACCGCGAAGGCCAGGTACGGGTTGGTCGCCGAGTCCGGCGTGCGCAGCTCCACCCGGGTCGACTGGCCCTTGGCCGGCTTGTACATCGGCACCCGGACCATGGCGGACCGGTTGTTGTGACCCCAGCAGACGTACGCCGGCGCCTCGCCGCCGCCGAGGAGCCGCTTGTAGGAGTTGACCCACTGGTTGGTGACCGCCGTGATCTCGCCGGCGTGCCGCAGCAGCCCGGCGATGAACGACCGCGCCACCTTGGACAGCTGGTAGGGGGAGCCGGCCTCGAAGAAGGCGTTGCGC
Organism: uncultured Actinomycetota bacterium; assembly: GCA_963728425.1. Classification (GTDB taxonomy): domain Bacteria; phylum Actinomycetota; class Actinomycetes; order JACCUZ01; family JACCUZ01; genus JAVEDA01. The sequence continues at coordinate 24,817 of CAVSKC010000012.1, read as the reverse complement.
TCGCCCTCGAACAGCGACAGGTGGGTGTGCATCCCGGAGCCGGGGTGGTCGGTGAGCGGCTTGGGCATGAACGAGGCGTAGACGCCCTGGCTCAGAGCGACCTGCTTCATCACGTGCCGGAAGGTCATGATGTTGTCGGCGGTCGAGAGCGCATCGGCGTAGCGCAGGTCGATCTCCTGCTGCCCCGGCGCCCCCTCGTGGTGGCTGAACTCGACCGAGATCCCCATGCTCTCGAGCATCGTGATCGCGTCCCGGCGGAAGTCGTGGCCGATGCCGTGCGCGATGTGGTCGAAGAAGCCGCCCTGGTCCACCGGCGTCGGGGGCTGTCCATGTCGGTCCGCGGCGCCCGGCTGGTCCCGGAACAGGAAGAACTCGATCTCCGGGTGCGTGTAGAACGCGAAGCCGAGGTCCGAGGCCTTGGCCAGGGTGCGCTTGAGCACCTGCCGCGGGTCGGCGTAGGACGGCTGGCCGTCCGGCAGCACGATGTCGCAGAACATCCGGGCCGTGCCCGGCGACTCGGACCGCCACGGCAGGATCTGGAACGTCCCCGGGTCGGGGCGGGCCAGCATGTCCGACTCGGCGACCCGGGCGAAGCCCTCGATGGCGGAGCCGTCGAAGCCGATGCCTTCATCGAAGGCGCCTTCGAGCTCGGCCGGGGCCACGGCCACCGACTTGAGAAAGCCCAGCACGTCGGTGAACCACAGCCGCACGAAACGGATGTCGCGCTCCTCGAGGGTGCGGAGCACGAACTCCTGCTGCTTGTCCATGCCGGTGATCGTGCCGCGCCGGTGTTTCCGCCGTGTTACAGCGCCGGTCCGGTCGGTAGTGCATGCGCACCGTCCGCTGAACCCGTTCGGGGAGCGCCGGCCGAGTGCCCAAAACCATCCTTTGCCGAGTCAACGGCGTCTCATGGAACTTCCATGAGAGAGCAACGTCGATCATTCGGATATCCCCCCGACGCCCCCAGTCCCGGGCCGAAACCTCTGGAGCACCGCACATGGCAAAGACCGCCGTCGCTCGCACCATCTCCCCCTTCATCGGCCTGCTGGCTGCCCTCGCGCTCGTCGCCGCAGCCCTCCTGGCCGGCATGCTGAGCACCGCCGGCGCCAACCAGGCCGCGTCGATCTGGAACAGCAAGACGTCGCACGAGGCGGCCTCGATCTGGAACTCGCACCAGGCCGCGTCGATCTGGAACAAGATCGGCCACTGAGGCTGGGCCATCCGGGTCACCCGACAGGCCCGGGAGCGCACAATCGGTCACCCAGCGCGCCCGGATGCCGCACAATCGATACGTGGCGCCCCGGCCGAGAGCGACGCCTGACAGCCTGATCTGGCTGGTCAGCGCGCTGCTCGGCGCCACGGGGGCGGCGTTGTGGGCCTTCGCGCCGCCCGTCCTGCCGCACCTGACGCCGCACCTGTGGTGGCCGGCCGTGGCCGGCGTCTACGTGCTGACGTCCGCCTTCGCCCTGCACCTGCCGTTCGGCCGCGACAACCACACCCTCGCCCTCAACCAGGCGCCGATGGTGCTCGGCCTGTTCTTCCTGACGACCGACGAGCTGGTCCTGGCCGCCCTGGTGGGGCTGGGCTTCGTGCAGCTGGTGGTGCGGCGCAACCCGCCGATCAAGCTCGCCTTCAACATGGCGTCGATGCTCGCCCAGGTGCCGCTGGCCTGCCTCGTCTTCGCTTCCTTGCTCGACCTGTTCGCCGTGCAGGCCCCGGACATGACGCCGCTGGTCTGGCTGGCCACGCTGACCGCGGTGCTCACGGCCGACGTGCTGGGCGCGGTCGCCGTCTTCGTCATCATCAGCCTGCGCAGCCGGTCCTGGGACGTCGCGGCCGTGCCCCGCACGTTCGGCATCGTCGCGCTCGGCACCTTCGTGGTCACCGACCTGGCCCTGGTCACCGTGCTGGTCGTGCTCGAGTCCCCGCTGGCGCTGGCACTGCTGGCCGTGCTCGCCGTGCTCAGCTACGTGCTCTACCGCGGGTTCCACGTGCAGCGGCTGCGCTACGCCCGGCTCGAGCTGCTCTACCAGTTCACCCGGTCGGTCGACCAGGCCCTGCAGAGCGAGTCGGTGATGGAGACGGTGCGGGCTGAGGCCTGCGAGCTGCTCCGGGCCCGCAACGCCTCGGTGGTGCTCTGCCAGCCCAACGCCGACACGTGGTGGGCCGCTGCCTGCCAGGGCACGCCGGTGCTCCTCGCCCGTGGGGACGTCAGCCCGGCGTACGACCTGCTCCGGCTCGAAGGTCACTCCGACGCGATGGCCGCGCCGCTGCGGGACGGCGGCGAGATCACCGGCGTCTTCCTCGTCACCGACCGGCTGGACGCCCTGAGCACCTTCGACAAGGACGACCTCAAGCTGTTCGAGGCCCTGGCCGGGCACGCCAGCGTCGCGTTGACGAACTCCGGCCTGGTGGCCCGGGTGCGCTCGGCCGCGCAGGAGACCGAGCACCTGTCGCTGCACGACCCGCTGACCGGGCTGCCCAACCGGCTGCACTTCCAGCAGCGGCTGGAGAAGAGGCTGCAGCTCGACGGCTCGGCCGCGGTGCTGCTGATGGACGTCGACCGCTTCAAGGACGTCAACGACACCCTGGGGCACGACGTCGGTGACCGCCTGCTGCGCGAGGTCGGCCGCCGGCTGCGCCAGGTCGAGCGCGGCGAGACCGTGGTGGCCCGGCTGGGCGGTGACGAGTTCGCGGTGCTCCTCGGCGGCGACGACGTGCACATCGAGGGCATGGTCGCCCGGATCACCCGGGACATGTCCCGGCCGTTCGACCTCGGCGAGGTCACCCTCGACGTGATGGCGTCGATCGGCATCGCGGCCACGCCGCGGGACGGCTCGTCGGCCGCCCTGCTGCTGCGTAGGGCCGAGATCGCGATGTACGACGCGAAGCACGGCCTCACGGGTGTCGCCCGCTACGCCGCCGACCGCGACCCCTACAGCTCGCGCCGGCTGTCGCTGATCGGCGACCTGGCCCGGGCCGTCGAAGAGGGCACCCTCGAGCTGCACTACCAGCCGCAGGCGGTGCCCAGCAGCGGCCAGGTGACCGGCGTGGAGGCGCTGCTGCGGTGGAACCACCCGCTGTGGGGCGACGTACGGCCGGACGAGTTCATCCCGCTGGCCGAGCACACCGGCCTGATCAAGCCGCTCACCCGGCTGGTGATCGAGACGGCGGTGCGCCAGTGCGTGGCGTGGCGCGAGGCCGGCACGCCGGTGCTGATGGCCGTCAACATCTCGATGCGCAACCTGCTGGAGCCCGAGCTGGCCGACACGGTGGCGCGGCTGCTGGTGCAGGCCGGGCTGCCGGCCGCGCTGCTCAAGCTGGAGGTCACCGAGAGCGCGATCGTCTCGGACCCGGAGCGGGCCGTGCACGCGCTGGAGCGGCTGGTCGACCTCGGCCTGCTCGTCTCGGTGGACGACTTCGGCACCGGCTACTCCTCGCTCACGCGGCTGCGCAGCCTGCCGGTGCACGAGGTGAAGATCGACCGCTCGTTCGTGCGGCACCTGGCCGAGCGCGACGACGACCGCGCGATCGTGCGGGCGGTCATCGGCCTCGGCCACGACCTGGGCCTGCGGGTCGTCGCCGAGGGTGTCGAGGACGAGGCGAGCTGGCGGCTGCTGGAGAGCTTCGACTGCGACCTCGTGCAGGGCTACTACCTGGCCCGGCCGATGCCCGCCGCGGTGATGACGACCTGGCTGGCCGACCACTTCGCGGCCTACGCGACCCGGCTGCACACCGAGTCCGACGAGGTCGCCGACGCGTCGCCGGCAGCGCCGCTGACCGGTGGCGCACCTGACGTGCGCCGGATCCGTCGGGTCTGAGCCCGGGCGGCCAGCGCCGGTCGGCACGCCCTAGGCTCGATGTCGTGGCCCAGCTGCGCGTCGCTCTCGCCCAGATCAACCCTGTCGTGGGTGACCTGGACGGCAACGCCGAGCAGGTGCTGCGCTGGGCCGGGGACGCGGCCGACCGGGGGGCGCACCTGGTCGCCTTCCCCGAGATGGTGCTCACCGGCTACCCGGTGGAGGACCTCGCGCTGCGCCGGTCGTTCGTCGACGCCTCCCGCCAGACCCTGGACGCCCTGGCCGCGCGGCTGGCGACCGAGGGGCTCGGCGAGCTGGTCGTGGTCGTGGGCTACCTGGACGGGGCGCCTGACGCCGTCCCGGTGCTCGGCACGCCGAAGGGAGCGCCGCAGAACGCCGCCGCCGTCGTGCACCGCGGCCGAGTTTCCGCTCGCTACGCCAAGCACCACCTGCCCAACTACGGCGTGTTCGACGAGTACCGCTACTTCGTGCCCGGTCGCTCGCTCACGGTCGCCCGGGTGCACGGCGCCGACGTCGCGATAGCGATCTGCGAGGACATCTGGCAGGAGGGTGGCCCGGTGGCAGGTGCCCGCGAGGCCGGCGCCGGGCTGCTGCTGGTCATCAACGGGTCGCCGTACGAACGCAACAAGGACGACGTACGGCTCGACCTCGCGGTGCGCCGGGCGGCCGGCGCGGGCTGCGCCCTTGCCTACGTCAACATGGTCGGCGGCCAGGACGAGCTGGTCTTCGACGGGGACTCGCTGGTGGTGGCGGCCGACGGCACGCTGCTGGCCCGGGCCGCGCAGTTCGAGACCGAGCTGCTCGTGGTGGACCTGGACCTTCCTGACGCGCAGTCCGACAACGGGGCGTCCAGCGAGGTCGACCGGGTGGTGCTGTCGGCGGACCCCCTGCCGGCCTGGGAGCCCGAGAAGGCACGGATCGCCGAGCGCCTCGAGGACGAGGCCGAGGTCTACGGCGCCCTCGTCCTCGGCCTGCGCGACTACGTCCGCAAGAACGGGTTCCGTAGCGTGCTGCTCGGCCTGTCCGGCGGCATCGACTCGTCGCTGGTCGCGGCGATCGCCTGCGACGCGGTGGGCGCGGAGAACGTCTACGGCGTCTCCAACCCGAGCAACTACTCGAGCGAGGGGTCGCGCACCGACGCGGAGGACCTGGCGAGGCGCACCGGCCTCAACTTCCAGACGGTGCCGATCGCCCCCATGGTCGCCGCCTTCGAGGACGCCTTGCGCCTCGACGGACTTGCCGAGGAGAACTTGCAGGCGCGGGTCCGAGCGGTGATCTGGATGGGTCTGTCCAACCAGCACGGCCACCTGGTGCTCGCGTGCGGGAACAAGAGTGAGCTGGCCGTGGGCTACTCCACGATCTACGGCGACGCGGTGGGCGGCTTCGCCCCGATCAAGGACCTGCCCAAGACCTGGGTGTGGCGGCTGGCGCGCTGGCGCAACGCGGCCGCCGAGGCGCGTGGTGACAAGGCGCCGATCCCGGAGGCGTCGATCAGCAAGGAGCCGTCGGCGGAGCTGCGGCCGGGACAGCTCGACACCGACTCATTGCCCCCCTACGACGTCCTCGACGACATCCTGGACGACTACGTCGAGCAGGACCGCGGCTCCGGCGAGCTGCTGGCGGCCGGCTTCGACCAGGAACTGGTCGAGAAGGTGCTCCGGATGACCGACCACGCGGAGTACAAGCGGCGGCAGTACCCGCCCGGGCCGAAGATCTCGTTCAAGGCGTTCGGTCGCGACCGGCGGCTGCCCATCACCAACCGCTGGCAGGAGCACGCGCCCCGCCCATGACCGGCGTCCCGCAGGAGGAAAGGCAAGGAACTCGTATGTCCGAGACGGACCGTCCCGACCCCGCACCCGAGTCGACAGCGCCGTACGGCAGCGGTCCGGCCGCTGCGGCCGCGCCGCGCAAGCGCGTCCGGGTGCACCACCTGCGGGCGATGAAGGAGCGCGGCGAGCACTTCGCGATGCTGACGTCCTACGACCAGCTCACCGCGGAGATCTTCGACCAGGCCGGCATCCCGGTGCTGCTCGTCGGCGACTCGGCCGCCAACAACGTCCTCGGCTACGAGACCACGCTCCCCGTGACGGTCGACGAGCTGCTGCCGCTGGTGCGCGCGGTGACCCGAGGGTCGCACTCGGCGCTGGTCGTGGCCGACCTGCCGTTCGGGTCCTACCAGTCCTCGCCCGAGCAGGCGCTCGCGACGTCGGTGCGGTTCATGAAGGAGGGCGGCGCGCACGCGGTCAAGCTCGAGGGCGGCGGCACCGTGGTGCCGCAGGTCGCAGCCATCGTCGCCGCGGGCATCCCGGTGATGGCGCACATCGGCTTCACGCCGCAGAGCGAGCACGGCCTCGGCGGCTACCGGGTGCAGGGCCGCGGCGACGCCGGCGACGACCTGGTCCGCGGCGCCCTGGCGCTGCAGCGGGCCGGCGCCTTCGCGATCGTGCTGGAGATGGTGCCGGGGGACGTGGCGAAGCGAGTCACCGCCGAGCTCAGCATCCCCACCATCGGGATCGGCGCCGGCGTCGACTGCGACGGTCAGGTCCTCGTATGGCAGGACATGGCCGGGCTCCGGTCCGGACCGATGCCGCGGTTCGTCAAGCGGTACGCCGACCTGCGCACCACGCTGTCCGAGGCCGCCGCCGCGTTCGCCACGGACGTGGCCGACCTGGCCTACCCCGCGGAGGAGCACACCTTCCACTAGCGCGTCGCGCTGCGGGGGCGACCTGCTACCGGCAGCATGGGCGGATGGACTCCGAACGCGCCCGGGCGCTGCGCGACCTGCTGGGCGGCAGCGACTGGGTGCAGCGCACCCGCGAGTTCGCCGTGACGCTGCGCCGGTCGACGACACCCGGCGGCCTGCTCCTCGTCGGCACGCCGGACGAGGAGCCCTGGCACCTCGCCGCGCACCTCGACGACGAGTCGAGACTGGCCGGCCGGCCCGAGCTGTCGCCGACGTTGGTGCGGTGGGCTCCGCCACCGGAGGCACCGCCGCATCTGTCGGTCACGATGGCGCGGCTCGAGGCCGCCCGGAAGGACGAGACCGTCTTCGTCGTCGCACCCGACGCCGCACCGGAACAGCTGCTCGAACGCGTCGCGGACGCACGACGTATCGGCGCGACCATCCTGTCGATCGACGACGGTGACGACGACCTCGGTTCGCTCGTGCACGACCGCATCGTGGTGCCGCGCGAGAGCAATGAGCTCGTCGTCGCACGGTCGATGCCGACGTCACTCGACATCGACACGGTGCAGCACCTGGTGAGCATCGCGGCCGGTGAAAGCGCAACACGCGCCGGAATGCGCGAGAAACTTGCACGTTTTCTTGAACGCGTCAGCGGGCCCGCACCGCATCGTTGAACCATCACGTCGCCCATCCACGTACGGTCGGATTCCCTTGCAGCGCAACGGGATTCACGGTTCGTGCAACAGTCGCTCAACATCTCGTGCGTGTGAATGTCGCATCTGACGCGCGGCGCGGCGCGAAACTGTTAGCGACGAAATGCTGGTAACGAGTGCGCAGTAGTGCGATCTTTTTCGTTGAACACGTCGGCCATGGGGACGACGTACGAGTGCAGGAGGCATTAGTGCCGGCGACAGAGGAAGAGAACACCGCGAAGGCAACTTCAGCGGCGACCAGCTCGACCCGGAAGACAACGACGGCCAAGACCGCCAAGAAGGCCGCTAAGAAGTCTCCGGCGAAGAGGACCAGCGCGGCGAAGAAGTCGACCGCGAAGAAGACCACCGCCAAGAAGACGGCGGCCAAGCGCACGACGAAGAAGGCGACGGCGAAGAAGACCACCGCCCGCAAGACCGCCAAGAAGGCAACCGCCAAGAAGACGGCGGCCAAGCGCACCACGAAGAAGGCGACGGCGAAGAAGACCACCGCCCGCAAGACCACCGCGAAGAAGACCGCGGCGAAGAAGACCGCCGTCCGCAGGGCCGCCGGCAAGAAGGCAGCCAAGACGGTCGCGAAGAAGACCGCCGTCCGCAGGGCCGCCGGCAAGAAGGCAGCCAAGACGGTCGCGCGGAAGACCGCTACCCGCAAGACCGCCGCCAAGAAGGCGGCGCGCAAGCGCTAGTCAGCGCCAATCCCGTCGAAGGGGGCCGCCCGGCATCGCCGGGTCGGCCCCCTTCGCCGTTCTAGACTTCTGCACCATGCCGACGCTTTCTCCTGGTCGGGTGTCCGCCACCCGCTCCGTCCCGCCCGACATCGCGCGCCCCGAGTACGTCGGGCGTCCCGGACCGGCCCGGTACACCGGCCCCGAGGTGAAGGACGCCGACACGATCGCCCGGATGCGGGTCGCCGGCCGGATCGCTGCCGAGGCGCTGGCCGAGGTCGGGCGGCACGTCGCCCCCGGTGTGACCACCGACGAGCTCGACCGGGTCGGCCACGACTTCCTCGTCGAGCGCTCCGCCTATCCGTCGACCCTGGGGTACAAGGGCTTCCCCAAGTCGCTCTGCACCTCGGTCAACGAGGTCGTCTGTCACGGGATCCCGGACAGCACCGAGCTCAGGGACGGCGACATCGTCAACGTCGACATCACGGCGTACGTCGGTGGGGTGCACGGCGACACCGACGCGACGTTCCTCGTGGGTGACGTGGCCGAGGAGGACCGCCTCCTGGTCGAACGCACCGAAGAGGCCCTGCGTCGGGCCATCCGCGCGGTGCGTCCCGGTCGACCGATCAACGTGATCGGCAGGGTGATCGAGTCCTATGCGCGGCGGTTCGGCTACGGCGTGGTCCGCGAGTTCACCGGCCACGGCATCGGGACCTCGTTCCACTCCGGGCTGGTCGTGCCCCACTACGACGACCCTGGTCACGACACGGTGATCGAGGCGGGCATGACGTTCACGATCGAGCCGATGCTCAACCTCGGGACGCACGAGTGGGAGATGTGGGACGACGGGTGGACCGTGGTCACCCGCGACCGGCGGAAGTCCGCGCAGTTCGAGCACACGATCCTGGTGACCGACGGCGAGCCCGAGATCCTGACCCTGCCGGGCTGATCAGCGCCCGAGGTCGACCAGGTCGACGACGCCGGGCTCCGGGTGCGGGATCAGCTGCCCGGCCATCCGGTGCAGCATCTCGGCGGTGGACAACCCCGCCACCGACGCGAGCCGGTCGATGTTCTGCCGGCACATACGGGTGAGCACCCGGGCGAGCTCGGCCCGGTCGTCGGCGACCGCCCAGAGCTGGTCCCAGCCGTCCTCGTCGTCCTGCCAGTCGGCGCGGACCATCGCCAGCGCCAGTCGCAGGGCGTCGGTGTCGGTGGTGGTCACGCCCGGGACCTCCCCGTCGCACCCGCGCCGCAAACCGCGAAGCCTGCGCCAGCGTGCTCGCTGGCCCGCGCGGATGGGTACTTTCCGTAGCCATTTGTTTGCGCAAAGTGAGCACGGGCACAGGTGAGGGTAGATCAGCACCAGGGTCGAGATCCGTGGCCCCGACGGAAGGGCACCCCCTGCGATTCGACCGAAAGCCCTTGCGTGTCCTGGTCGCCGTGGCGACCGTCAACGGCGCCGTCTGCATCGTCGCGCCGGTGTTCATCGTGCTCGGCCCCGACCGGGCCGGGACACCCGGCGGTTCGCTCGTCTACCTGGCGGCACTGCTCACACTGCTCCTCACCCCCATCCAGCTCGGCGTCCTGGCCGGGGTCCTGCGCGGCCCGGTGCGCGAGATGATGGAGCGCCGACGCGCCCAGGTGCTGGTCGAGAAGGTCGTCACCCGCGGTCTGGTGCAGAGCGCGTTCCAGCCGATCGTGCACATGGCGTCCCGCCAGGTCATGGGCGTCGAGGCGTTGGCCAGGTTCGCTGCGGACCCGCCCGCTCCTCCCGACGTGTGGTTCGCCCTCGCGGACCGGGTCGGGCGTGGGGTGGAGCTCGAGCTGCTGGCAATCAAGACCCACATGGTGGCCGCGGCACACCTCCCGGACCACCTCTACATCGCCGTCAACGCCTCCCCCGCGGCACTGCTCAGCCCCGGCCTGCTGCCCGCGTTGCTCGGCACCGGCTTCCCCCCGACGCGGATCGTGGTCGAGCTGACCGAGCACGCCTCCGTCGACGACTACCCGGCCCTGCTCTGCGCCCGCGAGACGCTGCGGCTGCACGGGATCCGCCTGGCAGTCGACGACGCAGGGTCCGGCTACTCGACCTTCCGGCACATCGTCGCGATCGGCCCGGACATCATCAAGGTCGACCGGTCCCTGATCGCCAGCATCGACCAGGACGACGCGTGCCGGGCGATGGTCGGCTCGCTGGTCCTCTACGCGCTCGAGTCGGGCAGCCTGGTGGTCGGTGAGGGCGTCGAGACCGGAGCCGAGCTCGAGACCCTCGAACTGCTCGGTGTCGACGCGGTCCAGGGCTTCCTCCTGGGTCGGCCCCGGACCGGGGACGCCGCGTGGGGCTCGCCTCCCGCCGTACTGCAGCCCGCTGGACAGGCGCCGTCGGCCCGCGAGAGGCTCGCGCGGTGGCCAGGCTGATCTACTCCGCAATCACGTCGCTGGACGGTTACGTGGCTGACGACACCGGCGACTTCGACTGGGCGGCACCGGACGCCGAGGTGCACGCGGCCGTCAACGACGTGGAGCGGGGCATCGGCACCTACCTCTACGGCCGACGGATGTACGACGTGATGGCCGCCTGGGAGACCATGCCGACGGACGCCGAAGAGTCGGCCGTGACGCGCGACTTCGCCGACATCTGGCGGGCTGCCGACAAGGTCGTCTACTCCACGACGCTCGAGGCAGCCAGGACCGCGCGCACCCGGGTCGAGCGGTCGTTCGACCCGACGGCGGTGCGCGAGCTGGTCGCCACAGCCGAGCAGGACGTCAGCGTGGGCGGCTCGGACCTGGCCGGCCGGGCGATCGCGGCCGGGTTGGTCGACGAGCTGCACCAGTTCGTGACGCCGGTCGTCGTCGGCGGTGGCACCGCCTGGCTGCCGGCCAAGGTCCGGGTCGACCTCGAGCTGCTGGACCAGCGCCGCTTCGCGGGCGGCGTCGTGCACCTCCACTACCGGACCCGGTCCTGACGCCCGTTCGGACAGGACAGATCGGTCGTCCGGCCGATGTGGCGGCGGTCGATCTGGGCGCACCCTGGGCAGTGGCGCGGGGGCTCGCGCCGTCGCTGGAGGGGTAGTCGGCGCGGGCCCTCGCCCCGTGGTGCCCGCACTGCCTCTGGCATCTCGGCCGGATCGGGTGCACCGTAGGACTGTGGAGCTCGACGCCAACGGTCGACCCAGCGCGTACACCCTTGCCCAGGGCAGCGCTGAGGTGAAGGGGCTGACCCTGCAGACCGAAACCGCCCTGCAGCAGGTCCGCGAGCTCCAGCGCCACCTCGGGGAGTTGGCCGAGCGGGACGAGCAGCTGCGAGTCCGCGCCCGGGCCGCGCGGATCCGGCGGCTGGCCGCCATCACCGTGGTCCTCTGGCTGGCCACGCTGATCGTCGTGCTCGCCCACGTATAGACCATCCGGCCCTGGGCGTTGACATCCACCCGAGTGGGACTGATTATCCTCGGCAAAAGGTCGTTATCCACTGATCCTCCCCAGACCCCGGAGGGCACGATGGTGACGTTTGCGCGGGACGAACAAAGCCATAACGACGACTCGGCGGACGACGAGGTCCGCCACCTCCAACGGGCGCTGCGAAGCCAACCCGCCATCGAGCAGGCCAAGGGCCTGCTCATGGCCCAGCACGGCTGCACGCCGGACGAGGCGTTCGCGATGCTCATGCGGGCCTCCCAACGGGAGAACCGCAAGCTGCGGGACATCGCGCGCGCGATGATCGACGGCGCAGCTCCTGGCGGCGCAGATCGACGGGGGTTGGCGGCCGACGCCAGGGACCGGGCCGCGGACGCCAGAGACCGCGCTGCCGACGAGCGGGACGCGATCGTGGCCCAGGAGCGAGCCGACGTCGATGCGGTGATCGCGCGGGCCGTCCTGCGCGACCGTTCGGCCGAGCAGCGCGATCGACGGGCCGACCAGCGTGACCTCGCCTCGGAGCGGCTGCTAGCCGGGTCCGACGCCGAGCACGCCGGCGCCGGGTCGGACCGGGGGCAGTCAGCCCTGGACCGCTACCAGTCCGGCGTGGACCGCGACCTCAGCGCCGCCGACCGCGCCGACCTGCAGTCATCGCGGCACCACCGCCGCTGAGACTTGTCCCAAACACGCCCGGTACGTGCTCTATTTGCGCGGACAGATAACGGAGGTGGAGGCAGCCGCCGACGCGGCCGCCGTCAGCGTTGAAGCGGCGACCAGGGCAGTCGATGCCGCATCCTCCGCAGCCGAGGCCCGGGACACGAGCGCGTCCGAGCTACCGGACGACGGGGACCCCCACGAGGCCCCGGCAGGCCGCCGTCGCGGTGGCCGACGCGGTAGCCGCCGAGGTCGTCGCCCGGTCCGCCGGGGCCACCGTGAGGCTGGCGGCGGACATGGCCGTCGCGTCGGGACGGGTCGTGGCCGGGTCGAGCTGCTGGAAGCGCTCGAGCGAGCCGAGCCCCGGTTGCACTACCAACCGATCTACGACCTCGAGAGCGGCGCGCTGAGCGCGGTCGAGGCATTGCTCCGGTGGCAGCACCCCTCTCGCGGCCTGCTGTCGCCGGTGTCCTTCATGGAGGTGGCCGAGAGTCACCCGGACCTCGTCACGCCGGTCGGCGACTGGGTGCTCAGCACCGCCGTGGCTCAGGCCACGGCCTGGCACCGAGGGCTCGGCGACCTAGCACCCAAGATGTGGGTGAACATCTCCTGCGCCAGCTCGTTCAGCACCAGGGGCACCTGCCGGCTCTCGTCGACCGCCTGCTGTCGGAGGCGGACTGGCCCCGGACGTCCTCGGTCTGGAGGTCACCGAACGCCAGCTGATCCGGCGGGTCGACGACGCAGCGTCGGACCTCGCGGCCCTCCGGGACATGGGCATCTCCCTCGCGGTCGACGACTTCGGCACCGGGTATGCCTCCCTTGACTACCTTGGCGGTCCCTGGACCTGAACGTCGTCGCGGAAGGAGTCGAGACGCAGGACCAGTACGACCACCTGGTGGGCTTGGGCTGCGCGATGGCCCAGGGCTACTTGATGCACCGGCCCGCCACTCCGGACGTCATCAGTCGCCTGCTCGAGGGCACCACGTAAGGCGATCGCCCGACGGTGGAGCCTTCGGGCAGGATGAGTCGATGTTCCTGACCATCACCTCGACCGCCCCGCCGGCGGCCGATCTGGGCTTCTTGCTGCACAAGCACCCTGGCAAGGTCCAGACCTTCGATCTGTCGGTCGGCCAGGCCCACGTCTTCTACCCGGAGGCCACGGACTCCCGGTGCACGGCTGCCCTGCTCCTCGAGGTGGACCCGATCGGGCTGGTTCGCGGCAAGCGGTTCGGCGGACATGACGCGTTCTCACTGGCTCAGTACGTCAACGACCGCCCCTACGCGGCCTCGTCGATGGTCGCCGTGGCGCTGGGCAAGGTGTTCCGCACCGCGATGGCGGGCCGGTGCGACGCTCGCCCCGAGCTGGCCGAGCAGGCGCTTCCGTTGACCATCCAGATCCCTGCCCTGCCGGCTCGCGGTGGGGTCGAGGTGGTCGAAGGCCTGTTCGCGCCGTTGGGCTGGACCGTCGAGGCCGATCCGGTGCCGTTGGACCCGGCTGTCCCGGCGTGGGGTGACTCGCACTTCGTGGATCTGCGCCTGACCGGCGTGCTGAGGCTGGCGGACGCGCTCAACCATCTCTACGTGCTGCTGCCGGTGCTCGACGACGCCAAGCACTACTGGGTGAGCAGCGACGAGGTGGACAAGCTGGTCCGGGCGGGCACCGGGTGGCTGTCGACACACCCGGATCGTGAGCTCATCACTCGCCGGTACCTCGCTCACCAGCGCGACCTCGTCACGACCGCCGTCGGTCGCCTCGCCGAGATCGACGACACCGAGGCGGAGGCACTCGACAACGCCGTCCCTGAGGACCCGGAGACACCCGAGCGTCCCGTGCCGCTGGTGGAGCATCGCAAGGCGGCGGTGCTCACCGTGATCAAGGACGCGAGAGCGAAGCGCGTCGTTGACGTCGGCTGCGGCGAAGGGGCGCTGCTCCGGCTGCTCGCCGCAGACGCCTCCTTCACGGAGGTGGTCGGCACGGACGTGTCGCACCGCGCCCTGGAGACCGCCAGGAAGCGACTGCGCCTCGACCGGATGGGCGACCGGCAGCGGGAGCGCATCAGCCTGTTCCAGTCCTCGGTCGTCTACCGCGACGCGCGGCTCGCTGGGTACGACGCGCTCGTGCTCATGGAGGTCGTCGAGCACGTGGACCTGACCCGGCTGGGCGCGCTCGAGGTGTCGGTGTTCGGCTCCGCACGCCCCGGCACTGTGGTGGTGACGACGCCGAACGCTGAGCACAACGTGCGCTACCCGGGGCTGACCGCAGGGACGATGCGTCACAAGGACCACCGGTTCGAGTGGACCAGGGCCGAGTTCGCCGCCTGGGCCGACCGGGTCGCATCGACCTACGCCTTCGACGTCCGCCTGTCTCCCATCGGTGTCGACGACCCTGAGGTCGGGCCACCGACGCAGATGGCTGTGTTCACCAGAGCCGCAGCATGACGAGCGACGCCTCGGCCCTCTCCGTCCCGGAGCTGTCCCTGGTCGTCCTCATCGGGGTGTCCGGCTCCGGCAAGTCGACCTTCGCGACCGACAACTTCGGTCGGTTCGAGATCCTCTCCAGCGACTTCTGCCGCGGCCTGGTTGCCGACGACGAGAACGACCAGGCGGCCAGCGCGGACGCCTTCGACGTGCTGAACTACATCGCCGGCAAGCGGCTTGCGGCTGGCCGACTCACCGTGGTCGACGCGACCAACACCCAGCCGATGGCGCGGCGCAAGCTCGTGGAGCTCGCCCGAGCACACGACGTACTTCCGGTCGCGATCGTCCTCGACGTGCCGGAGAGCCTCGCGGTGAGCCGCAACTCCTCGAGGGCCGACCGTGCCTTCGGCGCCCACGTCATCCGGCGCCAGCACGACCAGCTGCGCCGCTCCCTGCGCGGGCTGAGCAAGGAAGGTTTCCGAAAGGTCCACGTGCTGCGTGGAGCGGAGCAGATCTCGACTGCGACGATCGTGCGCGAGAAGCTGCTCAACGACTTCCGCGACCAGACCGGCCCCTTTGACGTCGTCGGCGACGTGCACGGATGCCGCTCGGAGCTCGAGGCCCTGCTGGGTCGGCTTGGATACGTCGTGCTCCGCGACGCCGACGGACGACCGAGCGACGCCAGCCACCCCGAAGGACGCCGCATCGTGTTCGTCGGCGACCTGGTCGACCGCGGCCCCGACTCCCCCGGCGTGCTCCGGCTCGTGATGGGCATGGTCGGCGCTGGGCACGCCCTCGCCGTCCCCGGCAACCACGAGAACAAGCTGGTTCGCGCCCTCAAGGGCAGCAAGGTCCAGGTCAGCCACGGCCTCGCGGAGACCCTCACCCAGCTCGAGGCCGAGTCACCGGAGTTCCGGGCCGAGGTCCAGACGTTCTGCTACGACCTGGTGTCGCACCTCGTCCTCGACGGAGGCGACCTGGTGGTCGCGCACGCGGGCCTCAAGGAGGCCTACCACGGGCGGGCCTCCGGGCGCGTCCGCTCGTTCGCGCTCTACGGCGACACCACCGGTGAGACCGACGAGTTCGGCCTGCCGGTGCGGTATCCCTGGGCGAACGACTACCGCGGCCGCGCGATGGTCCTCTACGGGCACACCCCCACACCCGCGCCCGAGTGGGTCAACAACACGTTGTGTCTCGACACCGGGTGCGTCTTCGGCGGCATGCTGACAGCGCTCCGCTACCCGGAGAAGGAGATCGTCTCGGTTCCCGCCGAACGCGTCTGGTACGAGCCGGCCAAGCCGTTCCCCACCAGCGGCGACACCGAGGCCCGACACACGCCGACGCGAGCGCCCGACGTCCTGGACATCACCGACGTCTCCGGCAAGAGGGTGGTCGAGACGGCGCACCACGGCCTGGTCACCGTCCGAGAGGAGTCCGCAGCGGGTGCGCTCGAGGTGATGTCACGGTTCGCCCTCGACCCGCGCTGGTTGCTCTACCTGCCGCCCACGATGAGCCCGTGCGCTACCTCCACGCGTCCCGGCCTGCTGGAGCACCCCACCGAGGCGTTCTCGGGCTACCGGTCCGAGGGGGTGACCGAGCTCATCTGCGAAGAGAAGCACATGGGCTCGCGCGCGGTTGCACTCGTCTGCCGTGACGCAGCCACGGCCCGGGTCAGGTTCGGTGCCACGGACGGCGCGACCGGCGTGGTCCACACCCGCACCGGGCGTCCCTTCCTGGACCCGGCACTCACCGAACGGCTCCTCGATCGGCTCCGCCTCGCCCTGACCGGGGCAGGTATCTGGGACGAGCTGGACGCGTCCTTCGTGCTGATCGACGCCGAGCTGCTGCCGTGGTCGCTCAAGGCCGAGGACCTGCTCCGGAACCAGTACGCCTCGGTCGGCGCTGCAGCGCGTTCCTCGCTGCCTGCCGCAGTCGCCGGGCTCACCGCCGCAGCCCAGTCGGGGCTCGACGTCACCGACCTGCTCGACCGCACCACTGCTCGCGCCGGCAACGCCGAGGCGTTCACCGCCGCCTACCGGCAGTACGTCTGGCCGACCGACGGGATCGAGGGCGTCCAGATCGCGCCCTTCCAGCTGCTGGCGACCGACGGCGCGACCTACGAGACCCGGGACCACTCCTGGCACCTCGGCGTCGCGGACCGCTTGGTCGCCGCGGATGCGGGCCTGGTGCGCCCCACGCGGCGGCTGCTCGTGGACGCGGCCGACGACGAGTCGGTCGCGGCAGGCATCCGGTGGTGGGAGGAGCTCACGGCGGCCGGTGGTGAGGGCATGGTGGTCAAGCCGCACGCCAACCTCGCCCGGGCGCGCAAGGGCCTGGCTCAGCCGGGAGTGAAGGTCCGTGGCCGCGAGTACCTGCGGATCATCTACGGGCCGGACTACACCGAGCCGGCGAACCTCGAACGGCTCCGCGAGCGCAACCTGGGCCACAAGCGGTCGATGGCTGTGCGCGAGTACGCGCTCGGACTCGAGTCGCTGCGCCGCGCTGTGGCCAACGAACCGCTCTGGCGGGTGCACGAGCCGGTCTTCGCGGTCCTGGCGATGGAGTCCGAGCCGGTGGATCCGAGGCTGTGAAACGCCCACGCTGGCTGGGCTCAGGACTGCGAGGCCACGGCCCGTCGCAGCTCCTCCGGCAGGCCATCGCCGAGGAGCGCAGTGAACTCGTCGAGAGGTAGCGGCCTGGCGAAGAGGTAGCCCTGTGCGGTGCGGCAGCCGAGTGTGAGCAGGGTCGCCATCTGGGCGTGGGTCTCGACGCCCTCGGCGACGACGTGCAGACCGAGGGCGTGCCCCATGGCGACCATCGCGGCGACGAGTGTCTGGTCCTGTCCCTCGGTGCCGAGGTTCGAGATGAAGCTGCGGTCGACCTTGAGCTCGTCGACGGGGAATCGCTTGAGGTAGGCAAGCGACGAGTAGCCGGTGCCGAAGTCGTCGACGCTGAGCTCGACGCCGACGTCCTTGAGCTCGGCGAGGACGTCGGATGCCCGCATCGCGTCGTCCATCAAGGTGGACTCGGTCAGCTCCAGGCACAGCTGCGCCGGGTCGATCCCGGCGTCGTGGAGCTCGGCGGCGACCTGGCCGACGAAGCCGGGGTCGTGCAGCTGCAAGCCGGACACGTTGACCGCGACCCGGAGCCGGTACCCGGCCTGGTTCCATGCGGCGGTCTGCCGGCACGCCTGGGCGAGCACGTAATTGGCCGATCGGGCCGATCAGCCCCGCGGCCTCGGCGACGGGGATGAACGTCATCGGCGAGACCGGGCCGCGCGTCGGGTGGGTCCAGCGCAGCAGTGTCTCGGCGCCGGAGATCTGTCCGGTCAGCAGGTTCACGACGGGCTGGTACTGGACGTGCAGCTGGCCGGCGGCCAACGCACCGCGCAGGTCCGACTCGAGACTGAGCCGTTCGCTGCTGCGGGTCCGCAGCTCGTCGTCGATGAGCCGGAACCGGCCGCCGCCGGCTTCCTTCGCGGCGTACATCGCGGTGTCGGCGTCCCGGACGAGCTCCTCGGCACCGACTCCGCGGCGGCCGCGGGCGATCCCGACCGAGGCGGTGAGGGCGACATCGGTGCCGGCCACGGTGAAGGGCTCGGCCAGGGCGGTCATCACCTGGGTGGTGAGCCCTTCGGCGGCGCGGGAGTCGGCGGCCTCGGGGCGGCAGAGAACGAACCCGTCGCCACCGGCCCGGGCGAGCGTGTCGGCCGGACCGAGCAGTGCCGTCAGGCGCGCTGCTGCGGCGATGAGGACGTCGTCGCCGGTGCGGTAGCCGAGACTGGCGTTGACGAGCTTGAACCTGTCCAGGTCGATCGACAGGACGGCCACCCTGGCCGGTGACTGGTCCGCGGCGTTCAGGGCCTGGCCGATCCGGTCCAGGCAGAGCGCCCGGTTCGGCAGCCCGGTCAACGGGTCGTGCAGCGCGCCATGGGTCAGCTGGTGCTCGAAGCCGGCACGAGTGGCGGTCATCTCGTTGAACTCGCGGGCCAGCCTGCGGACCTCGGCGGGTCCGCTGATGGGGACAGGGTCGGGGGTGACCTGCCGGCCGGCCTGCGCGGCCGCGTCGGTGAGGCGACGCAGCGGGTGCCCGATGCTGCGGTTGACCGCAACCAGCAGTGCCAACAGCAGCACGAACGCGGCGCCGCCGAGCGCGGCAAAGCGGGTGAACGCGGTCCGGGTCGCGGCGAGGGCGGCGCTGCGGGGCTGCTGCGCCGTCACGACCCAGCCGACGACCGGCAGAGTGTCATCGCCCGTGATGACGCCGCCGTTGATTCTGTCCGGGTCCCCCGCCAGCAGTGCGCCATCCGCACCCCGGACGGTGAACGTGAGGTGCTGCGGGCCGCCGTAGACACCGGCGAGACCGTCGCCGAGGCCAGCGAGAGGCAGGACCAGCACCGCGTACCCGGCTGGGGGGCCTTCGGTGGCGGTGATGGGGGCAGTGACAGCCACCGCTTGCTGGCCGGCGAGCCGGTCGGTGAAGACCCCGGCCACGCCCGGTTCCCGTGCAGTGCGTGGGCTGGTCAGCCAGTCGGCACCTGCGTGGGTGGCGCCCGGAGGCGCCCCGCGCTCGACGATGGACGAGCACGGCACCCGACCGTCGGGCAGCACGATGTCGATGTGGCCGACGGGGAAGACGCCGAGGTCGGAGAAGGTGAGCTGGCATTTCGACGGGTCGGCCACCAGCGCGGTGACGGGGAATCCGCTCGCGAGCCCGGTCATTGCCGTTTCCGCCTGGGACAGCGCGTCGGCTACCGCGTTGGCAGCCAAGCCGGCCTGGAAGGTGACGTCCCGGCGGGCGTCGTTCTCCGCGTCCTGCATCGACACGAGAGCCAGCCACGCCCCGGCGCCCACGATCAGGACCGCCACGACCCCGACGATGGCCGCCAGCTGGGTCCGAACCGACCAGCCGCTGCCAGAACCCCGCCCCTGTCCGCGCATCCCTGTCCCCTGTCGTCGACCGGCCTAACGCAGCAGCGACCAGAAGGTCACGCTCCGTAGGCAGTGGGTTTCATATCGACGCCACGGGGGCTCGACCTGAGCCGGCGCGTGACCGGGCCACGTGGCAATGCGCCATCCGTTGTGGTGGGCTGGTGTGGTGGACGACCAGCGCACCCGCCCCGGCCAGGGCAGGCCGTCGTGAGGTCGTGGACGGTCGCGGTGGCCACCCTGCTGGCGCTGGTCTACGTGATGCTGCGGGCAGTCCCGTTGGTCGTGGGAGCGTGACGAGGACAGCCAGGCCACAGGCGGCGGACGAGTCGGCCTGTAAGCCGGGTTCTGTCGCGCACCCGAGGGTGCACGGACGGCCATCCATCTAGGGCTGCCGTTGCCGACAGCCTCGTGCGGTCTACCCGGGAGCTCGGGCGGGCCGCCCTCGAACGCTCCCTGTCTGACCTTGCTCCGGGTGGGGTTTGCCTAGCCGCCCGGGTCACCCCGGGCGCTGGTGGTCTCTTACACCGCCGTTTCACCCTTACCGCCGTACCGCCCGAAGACGGTCCGGCGGCGGTCTTCTCTCTGTGGCACTGTCCCGCGGGTCACCCCGGGTGGGTGTTACCCACCACCCTGCCCTGTGGAGCCCGGACTTTCCTCGGCGAGACCCGTGAGGGCCCCGACGCGACCGTCCGGCCGGCTCGTCCGCCGTGCGACCAGCCTACCGGTCCTCAGGCCAGCGCGAACCGCACCGAGCGACGGGCGAGGTCGGCCTCGACCAGGCGGACCCGCACGGCCTCCCCGAGTGGCAGCCGCCCCTCACAGGAGGCCCGCACCGCCGGGTCGACGAGCTGCACGGTGCCGCCGCCGCGCTTCTCGTCCAGCTCGACCGCCACCGCGTCGAACTCCTGCCCCTCGCGGCCGTGCAGCACGGCGGCCTCCATCAGCGCGACGCTCTCCCGCTCCAGCTCGTGCGCCCGGCGGTCGCCGGCACCCATCTCGGCCGGGAGCTGCGGCAGGGCCGAGCGGGCCCAGCCGGGGACCTCGGTGTCGGCGCACAGAGCCAGGCACACCTCGCTGACGTACCGGTCCACCAGCCGGCGCAACGGGGCGGTCGCGTGCGCGTACTCCGCGGCCACCGCGGCATGGGTCGCGTGCTCCGGCACACTGCCGTCGAACGCGGTGTAGCCGGCCCCGCGCAGCATCGAGGTGGCCTCTTCGAGCAGCGCCGCGTGCCGAGGGTTCGCCGCGTCCAGGCCGTGCACCACCTCGGCGTACGACCGGTCGGCCGGCCAGTCGACACCCAGCGCCCGAGCCGCCCGGCGCAGCCGCTCCAGGGCACCGTTCGGTGCCTGCGGCAGGGTCCGCAGCACGCCCACCTCGCCGCGCAGCATCAGGCCGGCGGCCGCCATGCCGGTCATCAGCGAGATCTGCTCGTTCCACGACTCCACCGGGCGGGTCACCCGGTACTCCAGCGCGAACGTCTCGCCGTCCTCGACCACCTCCTGCTCCGGGATCGGCAGGCTGACGCCACCGCGCTCGACCTCCAGGGCCATCCGCAGCTTGCCCACCTCGGCCAGCAGCTGGAGCCGCTCGTCGGCCTTGCCTGCGTCCATGAGGTCCTGCACACCGGCGTAGTCGAGCCGGTCCCGCGACCGCACCATGGCCCGGCGTACGTCGACAGCGGTCTGCTCGCCGTCGGCGTCCAGGTCCAGCGTCCACAGCACGGCCGGGCGGACCTGGTCGGGCAGCAGCGACGCAGCCCCCTCGGACAGGACCGGCGGGTGCAGCGGGGTCCGCGTGTCCGGGCTGTAGAGCGTCTCCACCCGCCGGTGCGCCTCGGCGTCGATCAGGCCACCGGGTCGCACGAAGGCGGCCACGTCGGCAATCGCGTAGCGCACCCGGAAGCCGGAGCCGCGCCGCTCGAGGTGCATGGCCTGGTCCAGGTCCATCGACCCGGGCGGGTCGATGGTGAGGAACGGCAGCTCCGTCACGTCGTACGCCGGGAGGGTGGACGCCGCAGCCGCCGCCTGTGCTTCAGCCAGCACGTCGGCCGGGAACTCTCCTGGCAGGTCGAGCTCGTCGCGGATCCTCGCGAACCCGGCGCGCAGCGCCCGACCGGCAGGTACGTCCTGGACCCGCAGCGAGAGATGACGACGCGGCATCTGGGCAGACTACGCAACCATGTGGCGAGGCAGGCTCGGTGGCGGCGCTCGTGTGCCTCGTCACCGGACTGCTGCCGCTGGACGCCGCCGGTGACGTGACCCGGCGGATGGCGCCCATCCTGCTGTTCCTCGTCGCCATCACGGTGCTGGCCGAGCTCGCCGAGGTCGCGAAGGTGTTCGACGTCGCCGCGCTGCACTCGTCCCGGCTGGCCCGCGGCCGGACCGGCCTTCTGTTCCTGTTGGTGGCGGTCTTGGCCACGGTGACCACGGTGCTGCTCGGCCTGGACACCACCGCCGTGCTGCTGACACCGGTGGTGCTGTCGATGTCGGTGCAGCTGGACCTGCCGGCCATGCCGTTCGCGCTGCTGACCGTCTGGCTGGCCAACACCGCGAGCCTGCTGCTGCCGGTCTCGAACCTCACCAACCTGCTCGCGCTGGACCGCCTGGGGCTGCGGCCGCACGAGTTCGCGCGCCGGATGTGGCTGCCGGCCGTCGTCGCCGTCGTCTTGACGGTCGCGCTGCTCGGGCTGCGCCACCACCGGCTGCTTCGCGTGCGCTACACGGTGCCCGCGCGGCCGCGGGTCGAGGACGCCGTGCTGCTCACCGCGTCGGCGCTGGCCTGCCTCGGGCTGGTGCCGGCGCTGCTGCTCGGCGGCGACCCGACCGTGGTGGTGACGGTCGCGGCGGCCGCGCTGGTCGCGGTCTTCGCCGTACGCCGGCCGCGGGTGCTCCGGTTCGGCCTGGTGCCGTGGCGGCTCGCGGTCTTCGTGCTCGGGCTGGCGCTCGCGGTCGAGGCCGTGCTGCGGCACGGCGGCCACCAGGTCGTCGCGAGCGTCACCGGCGAGGGCACCGGCGTGGCCGACCTCCTCCAGGTGGCCGGCGTCGGGGCGGTGGCGAGCAACCTGGTCAACAACCTGCCGGCGTACCTCGTGATCGAGCCGCAGGCCGCCGAGGGCGGGCACATCCGGCTGCTCGCGCTGCTGGTCGGCACCAACGTCGGTCCGATGGTGCTGCTGTGGGGGTCGCTGGCCACCCTGCTGTGGCGGGAGCGCTGCCGGGCCCGGGGCATCGAGGTGTCGGCCCGGCAGTTCGCCACCCTCGGGCTGCTCGGCGTGCCCATCGTGCTCGTCGCCACGACGCTGGCCCTCACCGTGACGGGCACCTGACAACTTCCGGCCCGGGGCCGTTGAGTGGCGCCATCCTGTGGTCCGCCTCGGCGTGTCGCCACAAGTTCGCGCCTCTCGACGAGGATGACGCCGGCGACCGGGACCGGCTGCATGGCTATGGGTCGACCAGGTCGGTGAAGACCGCCAGCGCCTCCGCGTCGCCGGGCGGCGCCAGGACGTACTCGTCCGCCCAGGCGGCCGCGTCGGGGTGCCCACCGGACCGGATCCGCGCGGCGGCCCGCTGCACGTCGTACGCCGTGGACCGCAACGTGACGGCCGGTCCGAGCAACGCCCAGCAGGCACCGGGCACGCCGTAGGACATCCCGACGCTGCCCGGGTTGACCGCGAGCCGGCCACCGACCAGCCGGTCGAACGGCATGTGCGTGTGCCCCATGACCACCATCTGCTCCTCGACGCCGGCCAGCGCTCGCTCCCAGACGGGCAGCGGGCTGTCGACGAGCACGCACTCGTCATCCCGGCGCGGCGTCGCGTGGCAGAACATGACCGGACCCAGCCCGTCGACATCCAGCGTGACGGCTCATGGCAAGGTGTCGAGCAGGTCGCGGTGCCGCCGGTCTATCAGCGACGCGAGCAGGTCCAGCGACTCGCGGGCATCGGACCGAGAGCGATGTCACCCAGCAGCACCACCCGGTCGGCGGCTGCCACGTCCGGCTCGGCCAGCACCGCCTCGAGGGCCGGCAGGTTGGCGTGGATGTCGGCGAGGACGGCGACGCGCATCACCCGATCCTGCCTCACTACGCTCGACGGCATGGCAGACCTGACGGTGGGCTACGCGGCGATGCTCGAGCAGTTCCACCCGCGCGAGGCGGTCGAGCTGACGGCCAGCGCCGAGCAGCACGGCTTCTCCGGCTGCATGGCCGCCGACCACTTCCAGCCGTGGGTGCCGGCGCAGGGCCAGTCGTCGTTCGTCTGGAACGTGCTGACCGCCGTCGGCGAGCGCACCACCGGCGACCTCGGCCCCGGCGTCACCTGCCCGTCGTTCCGGTTCCACCCCGCGATGGTCGCCCAGGCCAGCGCGACGCTGGCGGCGATGTACCCCGGCCGGCACTGGCTCGGCGCTCGGCGCCGGCGAGGCACTCAACGAGCACGTCATCGGCGGCTACTGGCCGGAAGCGGCCGAGCGGATCGACGCGCATGTTCGAGGCCATCGAGATCATCAAGAAGCTGTTCGACGCCTCCGCCGCCGGCAAGGACGTCAAGCACCAGCGGCCAGTTCTTCACCCTCGAGACCACCCGGCTCTGGACGATGCCGGAGACTCCCCCGCCGGTGCTGGTCGCTACCGCGGGCCCGGTCAACGCCAAGCGCACCGGCAGCACGCCGACGGCATCATCACCGTCGGCGCGCCGCTGGAGAAGATCGGGGCCTGTTCGACAAGTTCGCCGAGGGTGCCCGCGAGGCCGGCAAGGACCCCGACGCGATGCCCAGGGTGCTGCAGCTGCACCTGTCCTGGGCCGAGACCGACGAGCAGGCGCTGACCAACGCGATGACCGAGTGGCCCAACGGCGGCATGAAGTTCGCCAAGGCCGACATCCGCTCGCCGCACGACTTCGCCGCGATGGCCGCGCTGGTCCGCCCGGAGGACTTCGAGGGCAGGATGGTCATCAGCGCCGACCCCGACGTGCACCGGGCCGAGATCCAGAGCTACGTCGACCTCGGCTTCGACCGGATCTACCTCCACAACGTCGGACGCAACCAGCGCGAGTGGATCGAGGTCTTCGGCCGCGACGTGCTGCCGAAGCTGCAGCGGTGACGGGTCCTCTCGCAACCGGGCCGCTCGCCGGCCTGCGCGTTGTCGAGCTGGCCGGCATCGGACCGGCGCCGTTCGCGGGCATGCTGCTGGCCGACCTCGGTGCCGACGTGGTCGCATCGACCGTCCCGGCGGGCCGGCGCTGGCCGTCGTACCGCCCGAGCAGGACGTCCTCGGCCGGGGCAAGCGCTCGGTCGCGCTCGACCTCAAGCACGCTGACGACGTACGCCGGGTCCTCGACCTCGTCGCGCAGTCCGACCTCGTCCTCGAGGGCATGCGACCCGGCGTCGCCGAGCGCCTCGGGGTCGGCCCAGACGACTGCCTGTCCCGGCAGCCGGCCCTCGTCTACGGCCGGATGACCGGCTGGGGCCAGGACGGCCCGGCGGCCGGCACGGCCGGGCACGACATCACCTACGTCGCC
>CAVSKC010000011.1:0-153014 GCA_963728425.1 uncultured Actinomycetota bacterium | reverse complement strand
CAGAAACGGGCGGAGAGTCACGCGAAACCAAATCGAAACGAAGGGGAAACCACCCGTGTACGCGGAGGAACGGCAGCGCGAGATCCTGCTGCTGGCGCGTGCGGACGGCCGGGTCGACGTGGTCGCGCTGGCGGCGCACTACGGCGTCACCACCGAGACCGTGCGTCGCGACCTCACCGTCCTCGAGCGCGCCGGCCAGGTACGCCGGGTGCACGGCGGTGCCATCCCGGTGGAGCGGCTCGGCTTCGAGCCGACGCTGTCTGCCCGCGACGCCGTCATGACCGCCGAGAAGGAGCGGATCGCCAAGGCCGCGGTAGCCGAGCTGCCCGAGGAGGGCGCGATCCTGCTCGACGCCGGCTCGACCACCCACCGCTTCGCGGAGGCGATCCCCGCCGATCGGGAGCTGATCGTGGTGGTCAACTCGCCGCCCCTCGCGATGCTGCTGGCCGCCCGGCCGAACATGACCGTGATCATGATCGGCGGCCGGGTCCGGGGCCGGACCATGGCGGCCGTCGACGACGGCGGGCTGAAGCCGCTGGATCGCCTGCACGTGGACGTCGCGTTCATGGCGACGAACGGGCTGTCCACCGAGCGAGGCCTGACCACACCCGACCCGGCCGAGGCCAGCATGAAGCGGGCGATGATCGGCTGCGCCCGCCGCACGGTCCTGCTTGCCGATCACACCAAGGTCGGCAACGACTACCTGGCGCGGTTCGGAGCGCTCGACGACGTCGACCTGTTCGTCACCGACTCCGGGCTCGACCCGGCGACCGCAGACGACCTCCGGCTTCGCGGACTGAGGGTGGTGCGCGCATGATCGTCACTCTCACGCTCAACCCCAGCCTCGACCGCGCGGTCGAGGTGGAACGGCTGGAGCCCGGCACGGTCATCCGCGCCACGCGAGCCACCCTCGACCCGGGCGGGAAGGGCGTGAACGTCTCGCGGGCGCTGCTCGCAGCCAGCGTGCCGTCGCGCGCCGTCCTGCCCGTCGGTGGGCCGGAAGGCGACCAGCTGGTCCGCCTGCTCCGCGTCGAGGGCGTCGACGTCGTTGCGGTCCAGATCCGGGGCGGCACCCGGTCGAACATCACCCTGGCCGAGCCCGACGGCGCCATCACCAAGATCAACGAACCCGGGCCCACGCTGTCGGCGGACGAGCTCGACGCGATCACCGAGGCGGTCCTGGCAGCCACCGGCAGCGCCGACTGGGTGGCCGCCTGCGGCAGCCTCCCGCCCGGCGTCACCGACGACTACTACGCGCGCCTGTGCGGGCGGCTGGTGTCCGCCGGTATCCGGGTGGCCGTCGACACCAGCGGTCCGGCTCTGCTCGCTGCCGTGTCCGCCGGTCCGACGGTCGTCAAGCCCAACCGTGAGGAGCTGGCCGAGGCCGTCGACGCACCGCTGCGGTCGGTCGGCGAGGCGGTCGAGGCCGCCCAGGTCCTGCGTTCCAAGGGAGCCCGGGACGTGCTGGTGAGCCTCGGCTCCGACGGCGCGCTGCTGGTGTCGGAGCAGGGCGTCGTCAGCGGCGACGCGCACGTCGCCGAGCCGCGCAGCACCGTAGGCGCGGGCGACGCCCTGCTGGCCGGCTACCTGGCAGCCGGGGCTGACGGCCCGGCGGCGCTCGCCGAAGGTCTCGCCTGGGCGGCTGCTGCCGTCGCCCTGCCCGGCAGCCGGATGCCGGCGGGGGACCAGATCCACCGCACCGCGGTGCGGCTGCACGACCGCACGAACCTGTCCCGTCCGCTGGTCTCGTCCGGCTGACCGGACCCGACGGAACCCCGACCCCGCACACCTCAGGCTGCTGACGAAAAGAGGAAGTCATGTCCAACTTCACGCCCGCCGCGACCGGGACGGATGTGCGCGCCCGCGTCCAACGGTTCGGTAGCTACCTCTCGGGGATGGTGATGCCCAACATCGGGGCGTTCATCGCGTTCGGCTTCATCACCGCGCTGTTCATCCCGGACGGCTGGACACCCAACGCGGACCTGGCCGAGATGGTGGGCCCGATGATCGTGGTGCTCATCCCGACCCTGGTGGCCTACACCGGTGGCCGGATGGTCCACGGCCAGCGCGGCGCGGTCATCGGGGCGGTCGCGACGTTCGGCGCGGTCGTCGCGGCGGCGGACCCCGTCGAAGTCGGGGACGGAACGTCGGTGCTGCCGTTCGGCGGACAGGTCATGATCCTGGCCGCCTTCATCCTCGGCCCCCTGGCGGCGTACCTGCTCAAGCTGTTCGACCGCCTCGTCGAGGGCAAGGTCAAGGCCGGCTTCGAGATGCTCATCGACAACTTCAGCATCGGCATCCTCGGCGGCGCCCTGGCGATCTTCGGGTACAAGGTGGTCGAGCCCATCGTCGGGTGGATCACCGACCGACTCGGCGACGGGGTGGAGTCCCTCGTCAGTAACAGCCTGCTCCCGGTTGCGTCGATCATCATCGAGCCGGCCAAGGTCCTGTTCCTCAACAACGCCATCAACCACGGCGTACTGACGCCACTCGGCGCAGAGGATGTCCAGGAAAAGGGCAAGTCGATCCTGTTCATGCTGGAGGCCAACCCCGGGCCAGGTGCAGGTCTGCTGCTCGCGTACCTCTTCTTCGGCCCGCGGTCGCTGCGTCCGACGGTCCCGGCCGCGCTGATCATCCACTTCTTCGGTGGCATCCACGAGGTCTACTTCCCGTACGTGCTGATGAAGCCGAAGCTGGTTCTCGCCACCATCGCCGGCGGTGCCTCCGGGATCGCGATCTTCCAGGCGTTCGGCGTGGGCCTCACCGGCCCGGCGGCGCCCGGCAGCTTCATCGCGTTCATGGGCGTGACGGCGAAGGGTGACTACTTCGGGGTGATCCTGGGCATCGCGGTCTCCGCGGCTGTCGCCTTCTTCGTCGCGGGCGCTCTGTTCGGCTTCGGCCACAACAGCGACGACGAGGCCGGTCTGACGGACGTCGAGCTGACCAAGGCCGAAGAGTCGGTCGCGGCCACCAAGGCACAGGGCAAGGGCGCGGCCGCGCCGGTTGCGAACCGCACCGAGCCGTTGGAGGCTTGACCCGTGCCGAGCATCGAGGGCAGTGAGGTCCGCAAGCTCGTTGTGGCCTGTGACGCGGGAATGGGTAGCAGCGTCATGCTGGCCAGCACCCTGCGCGGACAGCTGAAGAAGCAGAACGTCACGGTCGAGCACACCCCGGTGAACTCGATCCCCGACGACGCCGACGTGGTCGTCGTGCACGAAGGTCTCGCCGAGAGGGCTCGTGGGATCGCGCCGGGGAAGCCGATCGTCGCGTTCAAGGTGTTCCTCGGCGACCCCGCCGTCACGAAGGTCGTCAACGCGGTGAAGAACGGCGGCGTGATCGATGGCTGACGAGCACGGCGCGCGGTCGCTGGCCGAGCTGCTCGACCTCGAGGCGATCGACCTCGACGCACGCGCGGACAGCAAGCTGGCCGCTGTCCGCGCGTGCGGGGAGACGCTGGTCCGCGTGGGTGCGGTCAAGCCGGCGTACGTCGATGCGATGCTCGAGCGTGAGGGCACGATCTCGACGTACGTCGGGGAGGGCGTGGCCATCCCGCACGGCACCCTTGCCGGCAAGGAGGCCGTCGTCCGGGACGCGCTGTGTTACCTGCGTTTCGCGCAGCCGATCGACTGGGACGGCGACGAGGTCACCGTGTGCGTGGGCATCGCGGCGGCCGGCGACGGCCACGTCGAGGTGCTGGCCCAGCTCGCGCAGGTGCTGATGGATCCCGACCAGGCACAGGCGCTGCGCGACGCAACCAAACCGGAAGACGTGCTGCACGTGCTGCAGCCAACCGAGGAAGAGGCAACATCATCGTGACGGGCACCATGAAGGTCGCGCGGTATTACGCGCCGGGAGACATCCGGGTCGAGGACGCGCCCACGCCGACCGCAGGTCCGGGTGACGTCGTCATCCGGGTGCACAACTGCTCGACGTGCGGCACCGATGTGAAGATCTCCAAGTTCGGCCACCAGAACATCGTGCCGCCGCGGGTGATGGGGCACGAGGTCGCCGGTGAGGTGGTCGAGCTCGGGGACGGCGTCGAGGGCTGGGAGGTGGGCGACCCGGTACAGGTCATCGCCGCAATCCCGTGCGGGACGTGCGCCGAGTGCCTGCGCGGCAGCATGACCGTCTGCCCCAACCAGGAGTCGATCGGCTACGACTACGACGGCGGCTTCGCGGAGTACATGCGCGTGCCGGCGAAGGTGCTGGCGGTCGACGGGCTCAACCGCATCCCCGGCGGTCTCAGCTTCGCCGAGGCCTCGGTGGCCGAGCCGTTCGCCTGCGCCATCAACGCCCAGGAGCTGGCCAGGGTCGGTGCGGGCGACGACGTGGTCGTCATCGGCTCCGGCCCGATCGGCTGCCTGCACGTCCGGCTGGCCCGGGCCCGGGGCGCCGCGCGGGTCACGATGGTCGAGCTCAACCGTGGCCGGCTCGAACAGGCGGCGGCGATCGTCAAGCCCGACCACGTCGTCTGCTCCGCCGAGACGGACGCGGTCGACGACATCATCAAGTTCACCGACGGGCGCGGAGTCGACGTCATCATCACCGCTGCCGCGTCCGGCGCGGCGCAGGAGCAGGCCCTGCAGATGGCGGCCCGGCAGGGACGCATCAGCTTCTTCGGCGGCCTGCCCAAGGACAACCCGGTGATCTCGCTGGACTCCAACCTCGTGCACTACCGCGAGCTGATGATCATCGGTGCCAACGGGTCGAGCCCCGCGCACAACAAGCAAGCCCTGTCGCTCATCGCCGACGGCTCAGTGCCGGTCGCCGACCTGATCACCCACCGGCTGCCGCTGGCCGACGTGCTCAAGGCGATCGAGATCGTCAGCAAGGGCGAGGCCATCAAGGTGACCGTCGAGCCCTGACCGCATGCCCCGCCCCAACCCGCACGCTATGTCGCGACAAGCACCAAGGAGTTGAGCCCACATGCCTGAGCGAACCGTGACTGTCGGTTCCAAGAGCGGGTTGCACGCCAGACCCGCCAAACTGTTCGTGCAGGCGGCTGCCAAGCAGCCGGTGAAGGTGACCATCACCGCGGGGGAACGGACGGTCGACGCGCGCAGCATGCTCGGCGTGCTGTCGCTCGGCGTCAACACCGGCGGCACCGTCACCCTTGCCGCCGAGGGAGAGGGAGCCGACGCCGTGCTCGACACCATGGTGAAACTGCTCGAGAGCGACCTCGATGCGGAGGCACCGGTCGATGCCTGACCTGCTGCGGGGCCACGGGGTCAGCCCCGGCACGGCGGTCGGGCCGGTGGTGCGGATGCCGGACCCGGTCACCGAGCCGCAGGCGGCTCCGCCTCCCGCCGACGCCGACGCGGACGTGGCTCGGATCCGGCCGGCCATGGATCTGGTGGCCACCGACATGTGGGCCCGCGCCGGCAAGGCTGAGGGCGAGACGAAGGCGGTGCTCGAGGCGACGGCCATGATGGCCTCCGACCCCGAGCTCGCCGACCTGGCTGAGAACGCCGTGCGTGAGCAGGGCATCCCGGCACCCCGCGCCGTGTGGGACGCAGCCAACACGTTCCGCGACCTGCTCGCGGGCGCGGGCGGGTACGTCGGCGCGCGCGCGAGCGACGTCGAGGACGTCCGGAACCGCATCGTCGGCGAGCTGCTCGGGGTACCGGCGCCGGGCATCCCCGACCCGGGGCACCCGTTCATCCTGGTCGCCCGCGACCTCGCCCCGGCGGACACGGCCACCATCAACCCGGAGCGGGTGCTCGCCTTCGTGACCGCCGAGGGCGGCCCCACCAGCCACACGGCGATCCTGGCCCGGGCGCTCGGCATCCCGGCCATCGTGTCGTGTCCGGACGTGCTGGCCGTCGCCGAGGGCACCGTCCTCGTGCTCGACGGGGCGACCGGCACGATCGACCCAGCCCCCGACGAGGCCACCGTCACCGAGGCCCGTGACCGCGCGGCCCGCGCCGCAGCCCGCAACCGGCGCTGGGACGGCCCGGGGTCCACCGCCGACGGGCATCGGATCAAGCTGCTCGCCAACATCGGCGACGCGGCGGGCGCCCAGGCGGCAGCCGCTGCGGGAGCCGAGGGCGTGGGCCTGTTCCGCACCGAGTTCCTGTTCCTCGACCGCGCGGACGAGCCGTCGGAGTCGGAGCAGACCGAGTCCTACGCGGCGGTCTTCGGCGCGTTCGGCGAGGGCACCAAGATCGTCGTACGAACCCTCGATGCCGGCGCGGACAAGCCGCTGCCGTTCCTCGACCAGGGCGAGGAGGCCAATCCCGCGCTCGGCGTCCGGGGCCTGCGGATCGGCCTCGCGCAGCCCGAGGTGCTGGACAAGCAGTTGCGTGCCATCGCGGCGGCCGCCCGGAGCACCAAGGCCGACGTGTGGGTGATGGCGCCGATGGTCGCCGTGCTCAGCGAGGCGCAGGCGTTCGACCGGCACGCCCGCGAGGCCGGGCTGCGCACCACCGGAGTCATGGTCGAGATCCCGGCAGCCGCGCTGTCGGCCAGCGGGATGCTCGGCGCGGTCGACTTCGTCAGCATCGGCACCAACGACCTCGCGCAGTACACGCTTGCCGCAGACCGGATGTCCGGCCCGCTCGCCGCGCTGAACGACCCGTGGCAGCCTGCGCTGCTCCGGCTCATCGGCATGGTGGGCGCCGCCGGCCAGACCGAGGCCAAACCGGTGGGCATCTGCGGCGAGGCGGCCGCCGACCCGGCGCTCGCGCCGGTGCTGGTCGGACTCGGTGCGACGAGCCTGTCGATGTCGGCACGGTCCCTGTCCGACGTGGGTGCCGTGCTCAAGACGGTGACCCTGCAGCAGTGCCGTGACCTGGCCGTGCTCGCCGTCGAGGCCGCGGACGCTGACACCGGGCGAGGCGCCGTACGGGCTGCCCTGCCCGCACTGGAGGAGCTCGGCCTGTGACCTGAGTCAGACGCGCGAATAGACCTGGAAGGCGACGCCGTCACCGACCACCGTTGATGACGACAGTTGCAGCCGCTTCTTCTCGGTGGTCTCGCCGAACAGCCGCTTGCCGGTCCCCAGGACGACCGGGAAGACCATGAGCCGGAGCTCGTCGACGAGGTCGTGCTCGATCAGCGCCTGCACAAGTTGGGCGCTGCCGTGCACGACGATGTCGCCGTCCTGCTCCTTCGTCAGTTTCGTGATCTCCGCGACGAGGTCTCCGGAGAGCACGGTCGAGTTGGTCCATTGCGGGTCGCGCAGCGTCGACGACACGACGTACTTCGGCATGGTGTTGAACTTGTCGGCGAACTCCCCGTCGCGCTCAGGCCAAGCTGCTGCGAAGCCCTCGTAGGTCCGCCGGCCGAGCAACAACGCGGCGGAGCTCATCGTCTCGTCCAGCTTGACCTGGTTGCCCTCGTCACCACGGTCGATCTCGAACGTCCACCCGGCGTGCTTGTAGTCCTCCCCGCCACCCGGTGCCTCGATGACTCCGTCGAGCGAGATGAACTCGGTCACGACTATCCGGCCCATAACGTCCTCCTCGGTGCGACTCAATTCTGGTAGGACGTCCCGGCACGGGAAAACTCATCGGATCGCGGCCCGCACCAGTTCGGTGACCGCCTTCTCCACCACAGGGCTCCACTTCATGAGCGCGTACGACACCGGCCACATGTCGCCGTCGTCGATGTTCGCCGCGTCCTGGAAGCCCAGGGTCGAGTAGCGGTAGTTGAACTTGCCCGAGTCCTGGAAGAAGACGACGACCTTGCCGTCCGCGTTGGCGTAGGCGGGCATCCCGTACCAGGTCTTCGGTGACAGCTCGGGGGCGGTCGCGGTCACGGTCACGTGCACGCGCTCGGCGAGCGCACGATCCTTCGGCGCCATCTTCTCGATCGCGTCGAGGACCGCCTGCAAGCCGTCGGCCTGCTTGGCGCCCTTCTTGCCCTCGGCGCGCAGCTCGGTGGCGCGCTGCTTCATCGCGGCGCGCTCCTCGGCGGTGAAGCCCTTGGACTCGGTCGTGGCCTTCTTCGCAGGCATGTCGAAAGTTCCTCTCAGGACGCGTTGGCGGCGTGCTGCCGGCCTTCCCCGAAAGGCTAGGGCTGGCACGCGCCGTGGCACTTCTCGATTCCTGACCGGATCGGGGTAGGCGCCCAGGGGATCAGAACCGCCAACGGGTGGCGCCGCCAGGATCGGAGGCGAGCACCACCGTTGCCTGCCGGGGCGTGATCCGGTAGACCCCCCACGGCGGTGGCCCAGCAGACGGCGCGCTGTACTCCGCGGTCAGCGCGATGCCGCTCGCGTCGACGCGGGCCGGCCAGCCTCCGGCCGCCCATCGTCCGGCCATCTCGGCGACGACATCGGGGTCGTCGACCAGGGCGGCCTCCCCGTCCACCGCGAGGTCGAACTCCTCGGTCGAGACCCCCAAGGTGCAACGGGGATCCCGCGCCAGGTTCCGCCCCTTGCGGGTCGTCGAGCCGGTCGTGAAGTAGAAGAGACCGGACACCCACAGCGGGCCGAGGCCGGTCAGGTGTGGGCTGCCATCGGGGTTCGTGGTGGCCAGCCAGCTGCGGTTGTCGGGACCGCCGGTCCCGGCCAGCGGCTCAGGGCCGGCCAGCCGGGCTTCCACCCGCTGCCAGTCGACCAACGGCAGTCCGTACAGCTCGGCGAGGTTCGTGGCTTCCATGTGCGTTCAGACCTCCCGGGGCGGCGAGACTCATCTAAGTCGACAGGCTCGGACAGAATGAGCAAAATATGACCTTGCTGAAGGTGGGGGATCAGGGCGCTCGGGCGTAAGACTGGGACGCGCTGGCGACGGTCCGGCAGCTGCCGCAAGAGCACGAGCACCGAGGAGTCATGCGCATGGCCACGCTTGAGACCCCGACGTACCCGGAGAAGATCGACGGGGCCGTCCTCAAGATCGCCGGGGTCGTCGTCCTCGGCGCGATCATGTCGATCCTGGACATCACCGTTGTCAATGTGGCCCTGCCCACGTTCCAGACGGTCTTCGGAACCGCTGAGGAACCCATTGCTTACTCGCACGTAGCGTGGACGGTCACCGCGTAC
This sequence comes from uncultured Actinomycetota bacterium, assembly GCA_963728425.1. Lineage (GTDB taxonomy): Bacteria > Actinomycetota > Actinomycetes > JACCUZ01 > JACCUZ01 > JAVEDA01. Next base: position 144,031 of record CAVSKC010000011.1, on the reverse strand, counting down.
ACGCTCGCACTCGCGACGGTCATCCCGTTGACCGGCTGGGCGGCGGACCGATTCGGCACCAAGCGCCTCTACCTCACGGCGATAGGCCTGTTCACCGCCGGGTCGGTGCTGTGCGCAACCGCGACCTCGATCAACATGCTGATCCTGTTCCGCGTCCTCCAGGGGCTGGGCGGCGGCATGTTGATGCCGCTCGGCATGACGATCATGACGAGGGCGGCCGGGCCGCAGCGCATGGGCCGGCTGATGGCCATCCTCGGTGTCCCGATGCTGCTCGGCCCCATCCTCGGACCGATCCTGGGCGGCTGGCTCATCGACAACGCCAGCTGGCACTGGATCTTCCTCATCAACGCGCCGATCGGAGCCGTGGCCCTGGTCTACGCCTACGTGGTCCTGCCGAGCGACGCCCCACAGCCCTCGGAGTCCTTCGACTTCCTCGGCATGTTGCTGCTCTCGCCCGGACTGGCCCTGTTCCTGTTCGGCGTCTCCAGCCTGCCGCAGGAGGAAGGGGACTTCACCGCGCCACGGGTGTGGGTCTCGATGCTCGTCGGCGTCCTGCTGATGCTCACGTTCGTCTGGCACGCGTTCCGCCCTGAACACCCGTTGCTGGACCTGCGGCTGTACAAGAACCGCAACCTGACCGTGTCGACGATCACGATGTTCCTCTTCGCGGCCGCGTTCTTCGGCGGACTACTGCTGGTCCCCACCTACTTCCAGGAGATCCGCGGCGAGTCGACGCTGCGGGCCGGGCTGCTGGTCGCGCCCCAGGGGATCGGAGCCATGATCACGATGCCGATCGCCGGCACGTTGGTCGACAAGTTTCCGGTCGGGCGCATCGTGCCGTTCGGCCTCGTCCTGATCACCATCGGCATGTTCGGGTTGACGCAGATCGAGGCCGACACGTCGTACCCGCTGCTGCTGGGCTTGTTGTTCGTCATGGGCCTGGGCATGGGCGCGACGATGATGCCGCTGTTCACGACCGCGCTGAAGACGCTGACGCACCACGAGGTGGCGCGCGGGTCCACCCTTCTCAATATCACCCAGCAGATCGCCAGCTCGGTCGGTGTCGCCGTCATCTCGGTCGTCCTCACGAGCCAGCTCAAGGACGCACCCCTCGCCCTGCCGGCGATCGCTGCGCAGAAGGATCCCGCGGTGGCGGACCAGATCGGTGGCCCGGCAGGGGTGGCCGAGGGGCTGGTCCAGGCAGCAGATGCCTTCGCGAGCACCTACTGGGTGGCCGCGTTCCTGGTGCTGCTCACCTTCGTGCCGGTGTACTTCCTGCCCCGCAAGCGCGAGGCGACCCACCTGCTCGATGATGAAGGCGTTCCACCGGTCGTCGTGCACTAGCTGTCGAATGCCTCGACGTAGCCGAGGGACATGGTGGCGGCCACGCCCACCGAGTACCACCCGTCGGTGCCGTCCACGCGGTGCACCGTCGAGTCCGCGGTGTACCGACCGGTGAACTTGTGCGTGAGGGCGGCATTGGGCCCGACCCACTCTCCGGTGACCGTGCCCGACCCGGTCAGGACCAGCTGCTGACCGCGCGGCCCCACGACGGTCACGGTGGCGGTGGCCGGTTCGGCCTCGCCGGGCTCCGGAAGGGTCCCGTCGTCGGCGGTCAGCACGGCCGTGTACAGCCCGTCGAACGGGGTGCCCTGGACCGGGCCGCTGACGGTGGCCGAGCCGTCCTGGCCGAGCGCCAGCTCGCCACCTTGGCTGCTCAAGGCCACTCTGGGCTTGGGTGCGGCGAGGGCCGGCGTGCTGGTGGCGGCGCCGAGGGCGGTGGCCAGGACGACGCCGGCGAGGGCTCCGGTCTTGCGCATGGCAGATCTCCTTCAGGTCGGGGGTCGGGCTCTGACAGTGCGCGTCCTCGCTTGTCGAGCACTTGCGGGTGGCTGGAACCCGCTCTCAAGTCGTCTCCAAGCAGCCCGCGTCCGGGTACTATGGGGACCAGCGCGGATCTGGGCACCGCGCTGGTCCGCGTCGATCTCTCGCAGATCCGTGGGACCGAGTCGCGCCGGGGGTGGCCACAGCCAAGGGCCACTCCGCAGGACGTCGTCATGGCCCCGGCCGCAGGGCCGCGGGCGGGTAGGTCACCCGCCGCGGCAGGCATGCCGGCAGGTTGCGGAGGAGGAGTCTGTGGCTCGACGAGGGCAGCGCCAGTCGGGCGTTCGCCGCGCCGCGCCCCGACAGCAGCGACGTGTCCGCGACCGTGACAACGACGGCATCATCCCGGTGCTCGCCCGCTCGGTGCGGGAGGTCGAGGCAGCGGCCCAGCGCGGTCGGGTGATGCCTGCGGTCCGCACGAAGTTCCAGGTCGCGGCCCTGCTGGTGCGCGAGGAGCGAGCTCGGGTCCGGGCGGACGAGACCAGCACCGAGGCCCACCGGGCCGAGCAGCTCAAGCGTCTCGACGGGCTCGCCCTGATCCTCGCGAAGACCGCGGCCCGCGACACCTCGCTGCTCGCCCTCCTCGCCGAGGACGCGGTCGTGTCCGACGCGGCCAGGTCGCTCACCCAGAAGTTGCGCTCGGACGCCGGGATCGAGGCGCCCCCCGAGGAGGTGTCGCCGACGGAGCCCGCCGCCGGCTCCGCGGCCAGCGAGCGTCGGGTGGTGCCGCAGTCGGTGATCTCGCGACAGCTCGCGAACCCCTTCCTTGCCCCCGACTTCTCGGCAGCCAGGCAGACCGCCGCCCGTCCCCGTCGCCTGGCCACCTGGGAGCTCCTCGGCCCGCTCTTCAGCTCGTTCGAGCGCGCCGGCGACGGAGCCCCGGCCTGCATGGCGCTGCCCGATCCGGGCTCCCTGCGGGCCCCGGGCGGCCTGGAGCTCATGCCGCACCAGGCCCGGGTCATCGCCGCCGCTGCAGCCGGCCACCGGACCTTCCTGCTCGCCGACGAGCCGGGCCTGGGGAAGACGGCTCAGGCGCTGCTCGCGGCGCAGGCCGCCAGCGCCTACCCGCTGCTCGTGGTCGTGCCGAACGTGGTCAAGACCAACTGGGCCCGCGAGGTCGGCCTGTGGACACCCAACCGCTCGGCCACGGTGATCCACGGCAACGGGGACACGATCGACGGCTTCGCCGACATCGTCATCGTCAACTACGAGGTGCTCGACCGCCATGTCGGTTGGCTCGGCGACCTCGGCTTCCGCGGCATGGTCGTCGACGAGGCGCACTTCATCAAGAACAAGTCCTCCCAGCGCTCGCAGCACGTGCTGGAGCTTTCCGAGCGCGTCCGGCTGCGCGTGGTGCACCCACTGCTGATGGCCCTCACCGGGACCCCGCTGATCAACGACATCGAGGACTTCGCCGCCATCTGGCAGTTCCTCGGCTGGATCGACGACACGAAGCCGCGGGCCGAGCTGATGGAGGCGCTCGAGGCCACCGGGCTGACGCCGGAGGACCCCGGGTTCTACCCCGCGGCCCGCCGGTGCGTGGTCGATCTCGGCATCGTCCGTCGTCGCAAGGTGGACGTGGCCGCTGACATCCCCGCCCGCCGCATCGCCGACCTCCCGGTCGAGCTGGACGAGCAGGCCAGCCGCTCGATCCGCGAGGCGGAGCGCGACCTCGCCCGACGCCTGGTGTCGCAGTACGAGACCGCGCTCGCGAGGCGGAAGTCCGGTCCCCTGGTCCAGGGCATCGACCACGATCTCGTGCGCAAGATCGCCACCCGGGAGCGCAAGGCCACGGCCACCAAGAAGAACGACGAGAACGTGTTCAGCATGATGCGACGCATCGGGCAGGCCAAGGCCGGCCTGGCCGCCGACTACGCAGCACAGCTCGCCCGCAGCGCCGGCAAGGTCGTGTTCTTCGCCAAGCACATCGACGTGATGGACGTCGCGGAGGAGACCTTCGCCAAGCGCGGCATCCGGTTCTCCTCGATCCGCGGCGACCAGACGTCGACCGCGCGGCAGAAGCAGATCGACGCCTTCGTGAATGATCCGGACGTCCACATCGCCGTCTGCTCCCTGACCGCGGCCGGCGTGGGGGTCAACCTCCAGGTCGCCTCCAACATCGTGCTGGCCGAGCTCTCCTGGACCGACGCCGAGCAGACCCAGGCCATCGACCGGAGCCACCGCATCGGTCAGACCGAGCCGGTCACCGCGTGGCGCATCATCGCCGCGCAGACCATCGACGCCAAGATCGCCGAGCTGATCGACAGCAAGGCCGGCCTCGCCGCCCGGGCCCTCGACGGTTCGGAGGACGAGGTGTCGTCGTCCGCCGACGTACAGCTCGAAGCGCTCGTCGCCCTGCTGACGGACGCCTTGTCGGCCAGGCCCTAGCCCGCGGTCAGACCGCCGGTGAGGCCGGCGACGGGGCCGCCGTCGGGGCAGCGCGCAGCAGCGCGGTGGCCTTCTCCTCGTTCGGCATCAGGATCCACAGGATCGGGTAGACGAGCAGCTGGCTGCCGGGCAGCAGGAGCAGCACGAGCACGAACAGGAGTCGGGCCGGCCACGGCTCGACGCCGATCCGCCGACCGAGGCCGCTGGCCACGCCGCCGAGCAGCTTGTCCTGCCGGGCCCGGACGAGGCCGTTCTGGGCGAGGGTGCGGTGGATGTTGTCCATCATGATCGTGTTGGTCCTGACTGGGTCGTCGTAGGCGGCACCGGTTGGCGTCGCTGTTGTTGATACGTCCACTGTGCGGGGCCGACCGTCTGTGCACATCGGGGTCCCACCCTGGTCGGACCCGGACAACCGCTGAGCCGGACTCAGGGGCGGGCTCGTCCATGGCGTGCGCAGGTAGGGTTCGCGAGTGACGGAGCACTACTTCTCGCCGCAGCCCGCGGGCGAGTTCACGCCGCATCCGGTGACGCTGGCGCTCGACGGGCGCGAGTACGAGCTCTCCGCGGCGCGAGGGGTCTTCAGCGCCGACCACGTCGACGCGGGGACGATGGTGCTCCTCGAGAACGCGCCCCCGCCGCCGGCCGAGGGCACCCTGCTCGACCTGGGCTGCGGGTACGGCCCGATCGCCTGTGCGCTGGGGCTGCGGTCGCCGGGTTCGACGGTGATCGGAGTCGACGTCAACGAGCGCGCCCTGTCGCTCACTCGCGCCAACGCCGAAGCACTCGGGCTGACCAATGTCTCCGTCGGCACGCCGGACGAGATCCCCGCCGAGCAGACCTTCGACCGGATCTACAGCAATCCGCCGATCAGGGTCGGGAAAGCGGTCCTCCGCGAGACGCTCTCGCTCTGGCTGGCCCGGCTCGCCGACGGCGGCTGTGGGTACCTCGTCGTGCACCGGAACCTCGGCTCCGACTCGCTGCACAGGTGGCTCCAGGAGCAGGGCCACGACACCACTCGGCTCGTCAGCGTGCGCGGATTCCGCGTGCTCGAGGTGCGAGGACAGGACACCGCCTGATGCGACCCATGACCGTCACGGACATCAAGCGCCTCAACCGGGACTGGCGCCGACGCACCCGGGGGAGCGTGTCCGTCGCCCTCGTCTCGCTGAGCAACCCGTTCAACGTGGGCAGCATCTACCGCACCGCCGCCACGCTCGGCGCCGACACGGTCTATCTCATCGGGGCCACGCCGACGGCGCTGGAGCCCAAGGTTCGCAAGACGAGCCTCGGCACCGAGAAGGCCGTGCAGACCGTGCAGGCTGCCACTCTGGCCGAGGTGGCCGAGCAGGTGCACGCGCAGGGCGGGGTCATGACCGCCGTCGAGTTGGCTGCCGGCGCCGTGCCGATTCACGAGCATGCGTTTCCGGACAGCGTCTGCCTGGTGCTCGGGTCGGAGCGGCATGGCCTCCCACCGTCCGGTCTGAGCCTGTGCGACAACGCCGTGTTCGTCGCGCAGCCCGGAAAGGTGGCGTCGCTCAACGTGTCGGTGGCGGCCAGCCTCGCCCTCTACGAGTTCCGCCGGCAGCACTGGGTCTCGCAGTGAGTCACCTCGGCTGAACACCTCGGACGAGATCCGGCGATTCCCGGCCGGTCGAGGTCTCGGGTCGGCCATCATGTCTGCTGGGCGTGGATCGGGGCCGGCCCGCGGTGCGGGGCCGCTGCTGAGTCGCTCGGGGACCGGGTCGCACCGTGGAGGTCCCTCATGTGCCGTGTCATCCAGGCTCAGCTACCGCGCAGCGAGTCGTCGGCGAGGCAGGCCGGTCGGCTGGTCCGGGCCACCGTCGAGGAGTGGGTGCCCGACGTCGGCCCCCCCGTGGCCGAGGCCGCCGAGCAGATGACCCGGGCACTGGTGACGAACGCCGTCGTGCACGCCCTGAGCCCGGTCCGCCTCGTCATCGCCCTGCGGGGCGGTGTCCTCGAGGTAGGCGTGAGTGACACCGACGCCACGCTTCCTGGCAGCCGGGTTCCTGCTCCGCGGGTGGGGTCCCGTGGATGGGGGCGGGGACTCACGCTGGTCGACGCGTTGGCCGACGAGTGGGGCAGCACGCCGCAGCGGGTGGGGAAGCAGGTCTGGTTCACCCTCGCCGTACAGGCCGGGTCCGAACGGGAGTCATGCGTGTGCGTCGCAGATGCCCCCGGTGCGGTCCGGCTCGGGTCGGGAGCCTCCGTGGTGGGGGCCGCGCTGGCCCCCGAGCCCACCTGAGCCTCCCGGTCCGGTTCAGACGTCGCGACGGCTCCAGGTCTGGGCTCGGGCGATCTGCTCGTGTTCCTGCACTACTCCGTCGGCATGGCTCCCGCTCCGAACTCGGGCAGCAGCATCGTGAGCTCGGCCCGCTTCGGCTCGATCAGGTCACCGGCCGACCGGCCGCGGACCTGCCGCCCGACCCAGGGCGCGAAGTAGCTCCGCACCCAGGTCGCGTCCTCGCGCCGCGCCGACACCCAGCGCTGCCGGGCGGCCTCCGCGGCCTGCTGCGCAGATGTCGAGAAGACGTCGCTGGCCGTGACGCCCAGCTCGGCCAGCACCGCGGCGGCCACCACCGCGTGTCCCCGGCTGCTGAGGTGCAGCCGGTCCGGTGCCCACATGTCGTCCCGGTAGAGCGCGGCCAGGTGCCACAGGTCCACGACCCGTGCGCCCACCTCGCTGGCACTGGTCATGAGCGCGGCGTTGTAGAACGCGGCCCGCGCGGCAAGCATCCGCCCGAACGGCAGCCGGCCGCGGGGGTCGAACCCGGTGAAGACCACCACGGTGGCCCCGGTGCCGGCGAGCCGCACCAGCACCTCGCGCAGCATCTGGGAGAGCGCCGGCACGTCGCAGCGGAACCCGATGAGGTCGTTGCCCCCGCCGGACAGCGTGACGAGGTCCGCGCGCATGGCCAGGGCGCGCGGCAGCTGCTCGTCCCGGATCCTGGCCAGCCGGCGCCCGCGGACGGCCAGGTTGGCGTACCGGAACTGCGGGCTCCGGCCAGCGAGGTCCGCGGCCACCAGGTCGGCCCAGCCCCGGTGCCGCCCGTCCGGGCGACGGTCGTCCAGGCCCTCGGTGAAGCTGTCACCCAGCGCCACCATGCTCGTGTACACGTCACCCCCCGGTGCTTTCCGACAGTCTGCGCCCATTGCGTGCAGTCCTGCCGCTCGTTCGGTCAGACCTATCATGGGCAGGTGAACCGGAACGGCCACCGGCACGTTCCTGAACGCGTGGCGGTGTGGCGAAACCCGCGCGGCCTGTCGGCTGCCCGGGTCGATGAAGCAGACCTCGCGCGGCTGGTCGACCAGCACGGCGCCGTGCTGCTCGCATACGCCACCCACCTCACCGGTGACCGGAGCCAGGCCGAGGACGTCGCGCAGGAGACCTTGCTGCGCGCCTGGACCCATCCCGAGGCTCTGGACCCCCAGCGCGGGTCGGCCCGGGCCTGGCTGCTCACGGTGGCGCGCAACGTGGTCCGCGACCAGGCAAGAGCCCGTCGGTCCCGGCCACGTGAGGTCACCGACGAGATCCCGGAGGCCCTGCTCGGGTCGGTGGACGACGAGATCGACCTGGCCGTCGAGTCGTGGGTTGTCGCCGAGGCACTGGCCGAGCTCACCCCCGACCACCGTGCGGTGCTGGTCGAGACGTTCTACCGTGGCCGGTCGGTCCGCCAGGCCGCGGCGTTCCTGGATGTTCCCGAGGGCACCGTCAAGTCCCGCACGTTCTACGCCTTGCGCGCCCTGAAGGTTGCGCTGACCGAACGTGGGGTGATCTCGTGACTGACACGACGATGGACTGCCGGGAGGCGCGGCTCTCGCTGGGCGTCCTGGTCCTGGGCGTCATCGACCCCGAGGAGCGACCGGCTCTCGAGGCCCACCTCACCGGCTGCGAGCGCTGCTCGGCCGAGCTGGCCGAGCTCGCCGTGCTGCCCGGTCTGCTGCACCGGCTCGACCCGGTCGCGGCCGCCGCCGGCCTGCCGGCGCCGTCGCCGTCGTTCCAGGAACGGGTGGTCGCCGCGGGGCGGGTTGCCCGGGCCCGGCACCGGCGCCGACTGGTCGTTGCACTCGGTACGGCGGCCGCCGTGATCGCCGCCGCGCTGTTCGTCCCCGCCCTGCTGGGCGGCGGCGAGCCCACACCGCACCCCGTGGCCAGCAGGTCGATCGTGGTGGACCGCACCGACCCGCAGACGTCGGTGTACGCCAACGTGACCCTGGACCGCGAGGACAGCGGGACCCAGCTGACCCTCGTGCTCGGCGGTGTCCGACCCGGTGAGCACTGCCGGCTGGTCGCACGAAACGCCGCGGGCCGCCAGGAGACCGCAGCCAGCTGGGTTGCGACGTACACGGGCACCGCGAGCGTCACCGGCACCACCAGCTTCCCCCGTCGGTCGATCACCTTGTTGCAGGTCGTGCGCGGTGACGGTGTCGTCCTGGTGTCGCTGCCGGTTCCCGCCACCAGCGCCGGCTGAACCGGCTCGCCTCCCGGTCCGTTTCCTCAGGAGAGAACCTGAGGAGACAACAATGACCACCACGACTCGCCCGAGCCGTCTCGTCGTACCGCGACTAATTGCACTGCTCGCACTCGGTGTGCTCGCCCTAGCTGCCTGCGGAGGCAGCAGCTACGGCGGCTCGGCCGCTGCGCAGCCTTCGGCCAGCAACAAGGCGGCTGCCGCCAGCGGCGCGGCTGTCGCCACCGGCCAGACCGATGTGGGCACGGTCCTCGTCGACGGGGCCGGCAAGACGCTCTACGCCTTCGCGGCCGACTCGAAGGATCACTCGAACTGCTCGGGCTCCTGCGCCCAGTACTGGCCGCCGGTGACGGTGACGAAGGGCAGCCCGACAGCATCGAAGGGTGTCTCCGCGACGGTCGGCACGACGACTCGCACGGACGGGTCCATGCAGCTGACGGTCAACGGGTGGCCGATGTACACCTACGCCGGCGACGCCAAGGCCGGTGACGCCACCGGTCAGGGCAAGAACCTGTCCGGAGGCCTGTGGTGGGTGGTCGACCCCTCCGGCGCCTGGGTGAAGAAGTCGGCGGGGACGACCGGCGGAGGCAGGGGCGGCTACTGACCCGCCCGCACGTCGATCTCGTCGTACGTCGGCATCGACGGCACAGCGCCGCGCTTCTCCACGGCGAGCGAGCCCGCGGCGACCGCCCGATGCAGGGCCTGCGGCAGACGGGTGCCGGTAGCAAGAGCCTCGGCGAGCACCCCCACGAACGCGTCACCGGCACCGGTGGTGTCGACCACGTCGGCGGCGCGGCCGGGCTCGGAGGTCCGGCTGCCGTCGCTGGTCACATGCACGGCGCCCTGTGCACCGAGGGTCACGACCACGTCCCCGACCCAGGCCGCCAGCACTTGGGCGGCCTGGTCCGGGTCGTCACTCCCGGTCAGCGCGACGGCCTCGTGCTCGTTGACGACGAGGATGTCGACCGTGGCTAGGAGTGAGTCGGGCAGCGGACGCGCGGGAGCGGCGTTGAGCAGGACGAGCGCGCCGGCGGTGTGCGCCCGCGCCACTCCCTCGAGCACCCGGGGCAGCGGGATCTCGAGCTGGACGACGAACACGGTGTTGGGGCCGAACAGCGCGGCATCGTCGGGCGGGAGCGCGGTCGGCGAGCCGTTCGCCCCCGGCACCACCACGATGGAGTTCTCGCCGGACTCCTGCACCACGATGAGAGCCGTCCCGGTCGGCTTGTCGACCCGGGTGACGGCCGTGGTGTCGATTCCCTCGGTCCGCATCGTCTCCAGCAGCAGGTCGCCCTCCGGGTCCCGGCCGACAGTGCCACGCGAAAGCGGTGCTCGCTCCCGCCCGGGCGGCGGCCACCGCCTGGTTGAGGCCCTTGCCGCCGGGGTGCTGCGCGCGTCCCGTACCAAGGACCGTCTCGCCCGGGGCCGGGATGCGCGCCACCTGAACGACGACGTCGACGTTCGCGCTGCCGAGCACCACGACGTCGAAGGGCACCCGCCGATCCTGGCACCCGGGCGGGCTCCTCCGCGAGGACGGTGCACCGTCGTTGCTCGCGCCGCGCGCGCACCCGTGCGCGGCGCGTGCGTGCGGCAGTCGCGTGCCTCAGGTCAGGCGCGTCAGTCGGGGTCGGCGGGGGGTGGTCGGGGGGTGGGTCGGTTGTGGCCGGGTGGGTGTTCTTCGGGGCCGATGGTTCGGCCGGTGTGGGGGTGGTGGATGAGGTAGCGGCCGTCGGGGAGGCGGTGCAGTTGCCAGTGGCCTTCGTGGAGCAGGGTGTGGTGGCCGTCGCAGGGGATGGCCCCGTTGGCCACGGTGGTCGGGCCGTTGCGGCCGACCGGGATCAGGTGGTGGGCGTCGGCCCAGCTGATCGGCCGGTCGCAGTAGGGGACCGGGCAGCGGTCGCCGTCGCGGGCGATGATGGCCCGGCGTTGGGCCTGGCTGAAGAACCGGCGGGAAGTGCCGGCTTCCACAATCTCCCCGTCCGGGCCGAGGGTGACGATGGTGTGCTGGGCGTCGCAGCCGGCCCGGCGGGCGGTGGACCCGGCGATTCGGCCGATCCAGGACAGCGTCCCGCCCGGCGACCCGCCCCACCCACCCGGAGCCCGCTCGCCGGTCTGCTCGCCGGTCTGCTCGCCGGTCTGCTCGGCGGTCGGCTCGGGGACCTCGTCGGCCAGGGCACCAGTCTCGTCGGTGAGTTCGTCGTCGCCGAGCTCGTCGTCGTCGAGTTCGTCGTCGCCGAGCTCGTCGTCGGCTGGTACCCGTGGCCCGGGCTCGCTTGCCTGGTCGACGTCCTGGTGGTCGGTGGTGTGGGTGTTGTGGTCGATGGTGATCAGCAGGTGCGGGTGGCCGCCGCCGCCGCGGCGGGGGGTGTCGGGGTCGGCCAGGTAGGCGCGGCAGATGTCGGCCAGGGCGTCCAGCCGGCGCCGGGCGGCGGTGCGCTTGTCGCCGGTGACCGGGGGTCCGGCGGTGTCGATGGCGGTGGCCAGCAGGGCGCCGGTGACCTCGTCGGCGGTGCCGTGGATGGCCAGCGGCCCGTCCAGGGTCGGGGTCAGGGTGATCCCGGCCCGCTCGTAGCGGGCCAGGGCGGCGGCGTCGGCGGCGTCGGGGTCGAGGGCGTGCCGGAACGCCCGCAGCACCCCGGCGGTGGCCCGCAGGTCGGCCCGGGTGGCGGCGTGCACGGCTTCGGGTTCGATCAGCGCGACCGCCCCGGCCGGGGCGCCGGCGACGCCGGTGGCGATCACCCGGGCGTGCTCCCCGGAGAGATCACCGGCGGCCAGCGCCGCCTTCGTGGCGGGCAGCAGCCCGGACCGCAGCACCCGGGCGGTGGTGGCCAGCCCGGCCGCGGCGGCCGGGGTCAGCCGGGTCCGCGCCCGCAGCCAGGACCCGAGGGTGACCGCCCCGTCCAGGGTGAAGGTGCCGCGGGCGCCGACCTCGCCGACCGCCTCGGCGGTCACCGCGTCCAGCCGGGCCTGCACGGTCCGGGCCGCGGCGATCAGCCCGCCGAGCTGGTCATGCGTGAGGTCGCTGATGGCTCCACCGCCGAGGGAGTCGACCAGCGCGCCGGCCGCGTCGCCGACCGCGGCCATCGCGGCCACCGGCGACACCTGACCAGTCGAGCACATGTTCGAACACTAGCCAACGCCCCGGACACAACCCACCCACCCAAACCCCTGTGTGGACAACGGATCCACCGTCCACAGGGCGCCGACGGAGGCGCCGGAAGATTCAGCGCTTCTCGAGCTCTCGCTGCAGGGTCGACACCCGCTTGGTGGCGCGGTCAGCCTCGGCCGTCGCTGCGTCGCGCGCTTCGGTAGCCCGCTCGCTCGCCGCAGTGGCCCGAGCCAGCTCGTCCTCCGCCGTGGCGAGCTCGCTGCGCAAGCCGTCCACCCGTCGCCGCAGTCCCTTGGCCTCGTCCGCAGCCTTCTTGGCCTGCTGCTCGGCAGCGGACCGGGCATCGGCGGCGGCGCGGGCGTCCGGCCATGCCTGCGCCAGCTCCTGCTCGAGCCGGTCCCGTCGCTCGGACCGCCGCTGATCGGCCGCAGTGGGCTGACGGCCGCTCGCGGCTTGCTTCGATCTGGCCGGCGCGACCGGTGGTTTTCCGCGTGCCGGTGGTGGCTTCTCGGCGGGCCCGTAGCCCGAGTGCTGCAGCTGCACCGACAGCCGCCCCTGCAGCAACAGCTCCGCCTGGGCCTGGTCGGCAAGGGCCGCGTTCAAGGTCTCCTCGAGTCCACGGGCAACGTCCTCGGAGACGGCCTGCCCGGCGTCGGCGGCCAGGCGCCGGGCCTTGCGCACCAGCGCCCGGATCACGTCGTTTCGCTGCCGGGAGAGCTCCCGCAGCTGAGGTCCGCTCAAGGTGGCGGTGGCGTCGCGCAGGGCCGAGCCGAGCTCGAGCAGCGGCCGCACCTCGTCCGCGTGGTGACGCACCAGCTGGTTGGCCAGCCAGGCCGTGACCGTCGGCTTGCGCAGCGCCTTGATCTCGGCTGCGGCCTCCTTGTCGCCGGCATCCTTCGCTTCCTTGGCGCGGGCGTCGCGTGCCGCGGTGAACTCGCGCGGGCTCAGGGCGTACAGCTGGTCGGCGGCATCCTCCACCACCGATGGGCTCGCCATGCCCCTGATCTTTCCACTGTGCAGCCCGCTAGTGGTCGACCGCGTCACGGCTGGTCACGGCGGAGATCTGCGGCCTGCTCAGGAGCACAGCCGCCGCCAGCGCCCACCCGGTGGCCGCACCCGCGCTGACCGCGGCCGCGGTGCGGTACCGCGGCGCGAGCACGACAAGCGGCAGCATGCTCAGGCCGTGCAGGACGTCGATCACCGCACCCGCCTCGGCGGCCGATGGTCGCGGCACCACGACGAGCCACGAGCCCTGCGCCAGGTCCCGTACGGCGAGCGCGGTGGCCGCCGCCCGACCTGCCGCGGGGAGCCGGGCGCCTGCCTCGGGTCGACCCGTCGCAAGCCCGACCAGCCAGAGCGTGCCGACTGCCATCCGGGCCAGCCCGAGGCCCCGGAGCACCCGGGTCGGCATCACCGCCGGCGCCGTAGGACCAGCCCGGCCGCTGCGGCTGCCAGGCCGGCAGCAACCGTCCCCACCATGCGGTGATGCTGGCTGGCCCACAGCTGCGCGCTACGCGGGTGCGCGATGGCGTCGAAGGCGCCGTGCGCGCCGAAGTCGCGCCCGTCGTCCCCGTCGGCCGGCTTCCAGAGGTTCTCCGGCGCGTCCGCGGACCGCGGCTCCTTGGTCTGCTGGGAGTCGAACCCGGTCCGGCCCAGGTACCGGTCGAGCAGTCCCGGTGCCACCGCGTTGGCGGCCAGGGTCGCGGCTGTGCTGGCGCCGACCCAGTACTCGCGGCGCTGCGGGTGGTCTGCAGCGTGCACGACGGCCCGCGCCGCCACCTCCGGCTGGTAGATCGGCGGCACCGGCTGCGGGTGCCGCGGCAGCCGCGACAGCACCCAGGAGAACTGAGGGGTGTTCACCGCGGGCATCTGCACCATCGTCACGTGCACGTTGCTCTTCTCGTGCAGCAGCTCGCAGCGCAGTGCCTCGTGGAAGCCCTGGATCGCGTGCTTGGCACCGCAGTACGCCGTCTGGAGCGGGATGCCGCGGTACGCCAGTGCCGAGCCGACCTGCACGATGGTGCCTCTGTCGCGGCTCTTCATCCGGCGCAGGGCCGACATGGTGCCGTAGACGTAGCCCAGGTAGCTCACCTCGGTCACCCGGGCGAACTCGTCCGGACTGATCTGGTCGAACGGCGAGAAGACCGAGGCGAAGGCGTCGTTGACCCATACGTCGATCTCGCCGAGCTCCGCCTCTACCCGAGCCGCGGCGCCCTCCACCGCGGCGGCGTCGGCCACGTCGGTGGGCACGACGAGCGCGACGCCGCCGACCCGGCGTACCTCGTCGGCGGCCGCCTGCAGCCCGCTCTCACCCCGGGCCAGCAGGGCGACCCGGTCGCCGCGGGCGGCGAACGCCACGGCCGTCGCGCGTCCGATCCCACCGCTGGCACCGGTGACGACGACGACACGTGCTGGCATGACGGCTCCAGGTGACAGGCGGGGCGTTGCCTCCGCCTGCTACCCGGTGCGCCGCCGCCTAGTCACCCGGTGCCATCAAGGCTGGCCCCGAGAAGTCGGGTTCGCGGCAGAACCCGTGGGCACGAGAGCCGGATGGCAACAGTGAGCACCGTGGTGGCCGCACCTGCGGAGGATGTCTGGGCGGTCCTCGCCGACGGCTGGACCTATTCCGGGTGGGTGGTGGGCACGGTGAAGATCCGTGACGTCGAGCCGGCCTGGCCGGCCGTAGGGTCCCGGCTGCACCACTCCGTGGGCGCCTGGCCGGTCACGCTGCAGGACGAGACCGAGGTGCTCGAGTGCGACGACGGCCGGCGGCTGCGAATGCAAGCGCGCGGCTGGCCGGCGGGTGAGGCCACGGTGCAGCTGACCCTGCACCCGGAGGGCGCCGGCACCCGGGTCGAGATGTACGAGGAGCCGACGTCAGGGCCGGGTGCCTGGGTGCACAACCGGGTGGTGGACGCCGTCGGGGCGAAGCGACTGGCAGAGACGCTCGACCGCCTTCGCCGGTACGTCGAGGGCCACGCCAGCCGTCGAGGTGCTGCGCTCAGCTGAGGTGCCGCTGGGCCGCGCCGACAGTGTTGTCGTAGATCCGCGGTCCGACTCGGGCCCGCAGCAGCGCTGCCCTCGCGGCGTTGGCGCCGCACGCACCGTGCACACCACCGCCCGGGTGCGCCGACGAGCCGGCCAGGAACAGCCCGGCGAACGGCGTGTCCGGCCGGCCGAGCCCCGGTGTCGGCCGGAGTACCAGCTGCTGGTGCAGCGCCGCGGTGCCGCCGTTGAGCGCGCCGCCGTCCAGCGACGGGTCGGCCGCCTCGAGGTCGGCCGAGCTCTGCACGCTGCGGGCGACCACCGTGTCGCGGAACCCCGGCGCGTGCCGCTCGACCTCCGCGTCGATCATCGCGACGAACGCCCCGACCTCCTCGGCCGAGCGCCGGCCGCGCGGCAGGTGCGCGTACGCCCAGACCGACTCGGTCCCGGCCGGCGAACGGGACGGGTCGGTGGTCGTCATCTGGCCAAGCAGGACGAACGGCCGGGCGGGCACCGTCCCGGTCGTGAGGTCGGTGGCCGTGCGGCTGAGGTCGTCGAGGCCGCCACCGAGGTGGACTGTGCCCGCCTGGCGGGCCTCGGCGCTGCGCCATGGCAGGGGGGCAGACGTCGCCCAATTGACCTTCACGGTGGCGTTGTCCCAGTCGAACCGGTCCAGGTCGCAGCGCAGCCGGGCCGAGAGATGGTGTTCCCCGATCATGGACCGGTAGAGGTGCGGAGCCGGTACGTCGGCCAGCACCGCGCGCTGCGCCCCCACCCGCTCGCCCGAGGCGAGCACGACTCCCTCGACCGCTGCGAACCCTAGGACCACCGACGTCACCGGGGCCGAGCAGCGCAGCACACCGCCGCGGGCCCACAGCCGGGAGACCAGCGCGTCGGTCAGCCGACCCGATCCACCCTCCGGCACCGGGAAGCCGTGCTGCTGCCCCAGCATCGCGAGGAGCAGCCCATACATCGCGCTGCCGGCGGAGTCCGGCCCCAGGTCGGTGTGCATCGCATTGCCGGCGACCAGCATCGCGGCCCCCTCGCCGCGGAACTCCTCGCGGGCGAACCGACGGGCCGGCAGCGTCGCGGTACGGGCCAGCCGCAGCAGTCGCGGAGCGCCCAGCCGGCGGGCGATCGACAGCGCCGGTCGCACCGGCGGGAACGGGTGCAGCAGCGCGTCCAGCACCGGCTGCTCCACCTCTCGCCACAGGGACACCCAGCGCCGCCACGCCTCGCCGTCGCCCGCGGCGAACGAGTCGACGCTCGCGGCGGTCTGGTCGAGGTCCCGGGAGAGCAGCGCGGCCCGGCCGTCGTCGAAGACGTGCGCGAGCACCGCAGGGGCGTGCACCCAGCGCAGCCCGTGCTCCCCGAGCCGCATCGCCTGCAGCACTGACGACGCCGCGGCCAGCGGGTAGAAGGCGCTGAACAGGTCGGCGGTGTAGCCGGGTGCCGGGTGGTCGGCGGCGCTGCGGACCGCCCCGCCGGGGTGCTCGGTGGCCTCCAGGACCACGACGCTCCAGCCCGCGTCGGCGAGCAGGTTGGCGGCCACCAGCCCGTTCGGGCCGGCGCCGACCACCACGGCGTCGTACGACTCCGCCACCAGCTCCTCCTCGCATCGACTGTCCGGTGACCTGCCCCACTCGAGCGGCCGGAACCGCGGTGCGTGAGCTCGCCCCGCGTGGGTAGGCGCCGACAAACCCGAAGCGAGGAGACCACACCGTGCGAGCACTGACCTGGCAGGGGCGTCGCGACGTCCGCGTCGACACCGTCCCCGACCCCACGATCCAGCACCCGACCGATGCCATCATCCAGGTCACGTCCTCGGCCATCTGCGGGTCGGATCTGCACCTGTACGAGGTGCTCGGGCCCTACCTCGCGCCCGGCGACGTCCTCGGGCACGAGCCGATGGGCATCGTGCAGGAGGTGGGGTCCGAGGTCACCCAGATCAAGCCCGGTGACCGCGTCGTCGTCCCCTTCAACATCTCGTGCGGCTCCTGCTGGATGTGCTCGCGCGGGCTGTTCGCCCAGTGCGAGACGACCCAGGTGCGCGAGCAGGGCAAGGGCGCGGCCCTCTTCGGCTACACCGCCCTCTACGGCTCGGTCCCCGGTGGGCAGGCGGAGTACCTGCGGGTCCCGCAGGCGCACTTCGGGCCGATCAAGGTTGCCGACGAGGGGCCGGACGAGCAGTTCCTCTTCCTCTCCGACGTGCTCCCGACCGCCTGGCAGGCGGTCCGCTACGCCGACGTACCGGCGGGCGGGACGCTTGCCGTGCTCGGGCTCGGACCGATCGGGCAGATGGCGACCCGGATCGGCAGGCACCTGGGTGCCGAGCGCGTGATCGGCGTCGACGCCGTCGACGCCCGGCTGCAGATGGCGGCCCGGCACGGGGTGGAGACCCTGGACATGCGGGACGTCGACGACGTCGCCGCGGCGCTGATCGAGCGCAACGGCGGCCGGGGCCCGGACGCGGTGATCGACGCTGTCGGCATGGAGTCGCACGGCTCGTGGCGCAGCAGCGCCGCCAAGGTCGCCCAGTCGGCCGTCGGCCTGCTGCCCAAAAGGGCGGCGCAGGTCCTGACGGACAGGATCGCCGTCGACCGGCTGGATGCGCTGTACACGGCCCTCAAATCCGTCCGGCGAGGCGGCACCGTCTCCCTGTCCGGCGTCTACGGCGGCGAGATCGACCCCATGCCGATGATGGAGATGTTCGACCGGGGCATCCAGCTCCGCATGGGCCAGGCGCACGTCAAGCGTTGGGTCGACGACATCCTGCCGCTGGTGTCCGACCCCGCGGACCCGCTCGGTGTGCTCGACCTCACCAGCCACCGGGTGCCGCTCGAGGAGGCTCCGCACATGTACGAGGTGTTCCAACAGAAGCAGGACGACTGCATCAAGGTGGTCCTCGCGCCGTGACGGGCCCGAGCACGGGGGTGGTGGTCATCACCGGCGCCTCGAGCGGCATCGGCCGCGCCACCGCCCTGGCACTCGCCGGCGAGGGCACCCGGCTGGTGCTGGCGGCCCGGTCGGTCGACTCGCTCGCGGATGCCGCGGCCGAGTGCCGCTCGCTGGGCGCCGACGTCGTCACCGTCGTTGCCGACGTCTGCGAGGAGGACGACGTGGACCGCGTGTGCAAGGAGGCACTTTCGAGCTTCGGTGCAGTGGACGGCTGGGTGCACACGGCGGCTGTGGTGGCGTACGGCCGGTTCGAGGACGTGCCATCGGCCACCTTCCGCCGCGTGGTCGACACCGGGGTGCACGGATCGGTGCACGCAGCGCGTGTCGCACTCCGCCAGTTTCGCGTGCAGGGTCACGGGACGCTCGTGCTCACCGGCTCCCTGCTGGGCGAGATCGCGACGCCGTACATGAGCAGCTACGTGACGGCGAAGTGGGCCGTCCGGGGGCTGGCCCGGGTGCTCGCCATCGAGGCCCGCGAGACACCTGACGTGCACGTATGCATCGTCTCCCCTGGCGGGGTCGACACACCGGTCTATGTTCAGGCGGCCAACTACGCCGGGCGCGTCGGCCGTCCGCCGCCTCCCGTGGACCCTCCGGAGGCGGTCGCCCGCGCGGTGGTGCGGTCCCTGCACGACCATCGGCAGCGGCGTTCCGTCGGCCCGGTCAACCTGGTGGTCCGAGCCGGCTTCACCCTGCTGCCGCAGGTGTTCGACGTCCTCGTCGGCCCGCTCATGCGTGCCGGCGGGCTGTCTAGGGAAGCGGTGGCCGCACACGATGGCAACGTGTTCGAGGCGCAGCCCACGGGTGACGCTATGCACGGTCGCTGGGGGCGGCACTGGCTGCGCGGCGTAGGAACGGGGCTGCTCGGGGCCGGCGCGGCCGCGACGGCAGCGACGGCACGACGGATCGCGAGGAGCGCCTGATGCGGATCGGCTACTTCTTGAGCAGCGAGGAGTTCACCCCCCGGCAGCTGGTCGAGCAGGCGGTGCTTGCCGAGGAGGCCGGTTTCGAGGCGCTGTGGATCAGCGACCACTTCCATCCGTGGAACGACGAGCAGGGGCAGAGCCCGTTCGTCTGGGGGATCATCGGCGCCCTTTCCCAGGCCTGCCGTCTGCCGGTCACCACGGCGGTCACGGCACCGACCGTGCGGCTTCATCCGGCGATCGTGGCCCAGGCGGCCGCGACCGCCGCCGTCCAGCTCGAGGGCCGGTTCACCCTCGGCGTCGGCACCGGCGAGGCGCTCAACGAGCACGTCCTGGGCGACCGGTGGCCGAGCGAGGACGTGCGGCTGGAGATGCTCGAGGAAGCCGTCGCGGTGATGCGCGCCCTGTGGCAGGGCGACTTCACCTACCACCACGGCCGGCACTACACGGTGGAGAACGCCCGGATCTACACCCGGCCCGAGGAGCCGCCGCGCGTGTTCGTGTCGGCGTTCGGCGACAAGTCCTTCGACCTCGCGGTGCGAATCGGGGACGGCTTCATCACTACTGCGCCCGACGCCGAGCAGGTCGCCGCGTGGAAGGCCAAGGCCGGCCGGGACAAGCCTACGCAGGGCGGCTACAAGGTCTGCGTGGCGTCCACCGAGGCTGAGGGCGTTGCCATCGCGCATCGGCTGTGGGCCAACGCCGGACTCCCCGGCGAGCTGTCCCAGGTGCTGCCGTCACCCAAGCACTTCGAGCAGGCCAGCGAGCTGGTCACCGAGCAGATGACGCGGGACTCGACCGTCTGCGGCAGCGACGTCGACGCCCACGTCGAGGCGTTCGCGCCGTACGCGGATGCCGGGTTCGACGACGTCTACATCGCCAACATGGGGCCGCACTACCGCGACTTCTTCACGCTGTACGGCGGTGAGGTGCTGCCGCGGCTGCGCGGTTGACCCGGCCGTCGTACTGTCGTCGGCGTGAGGATCGCTGTGCTCGGCACCGGGGCAGTCGGCCGTACCCTGTCGGCCGCGCTCGCCGGGCGAGGCCACGACGTGGTCGTGGGCACCCGTGACGTCGACGTCACCGCGACCCGGCCCGAGGTCGCCGAGTGGCAGGCGGCCCACCCCGGCGTACGCCTGGTGCCTCTGGGCGACACTGCTGCGCACGGCGAGGTCGTCGTGAACGCGACCAGCGGCGAGGGAACGCTGGCCGCCGTGGGAGCGGCGGGTGACGTGGCCGGGAAGGTTGTCGCGGACGTCTCCAACGCGCTGGACTTCTCCGCCGGCTTCCCGCCGACGCTGTCGGTGGCGAACACCGACAGCATCGGGGAGCAGCTGCAGCGAGCGTTCCCGGACGCCCGGGTGGTCAAGACGCTCAACACCATGAACGCGTCGGTGATGGCGGACCCGAGCCTGGTGCCGGGCGAGCACCACGTGTTCGTCGCCGGCGACGACGCCGAGGCGAAGGCCGTGGTGACCGGGCTGCTCACCGACCTCGGCTGGCCGGCGTCGTCGGTGCTCGACCTCGGCGGCATCCGCGCCGCCCGGTCCACCGAGATGTACCTGCCGCTGTGGCTGTCGCTGATGGGCGTCGTGGGTTCGCCTGCCTTCAACATCCGGGTCGTCAGGGGCTGAGGGTCCCGGCCCGGTCGGGACCTTCGGTCCTCCCGGCCCGTCGCTCGCGCCGCGAGGCTGGTCGTGCAGGAGGAGGCGACCCATGACGCTCACGACCGAACGTCTTGTCGACCGGCAGGTGGAGCAGGTTCTGCTCGAGGCGGCGACCCGCGCACCGTCGGTGCACAACAGCCAGCCGTGGCGGTTCGCGGTGGGCCGGCGCCGGATCTCGGTCCACGCGGACCCCGAACGCCAGCTGCGGGTGGCCGACGCACCCGGGCCGAGCCCTGCTCGTCAGCTGTGGGGCCGCGGTGATGAACCTGAGGGTCGCCGCCGAGCACCTCGGCTTCCACCCGCGGGTGCGGGTACTCCCGGCATCTGACGACCCGACGCTCGTTGCGGTCCTCGACGTCGACCACCGGCACCAACCGTGGACGGGCGGTATTGCCGACCTCTACCCCGCGGTCGCCGCACGCCGGACCAACCGCTACCCCTTCTCCGGCCGTCGGGTGCCCCACTCGGTGCTGGCCGAGGTGATCGAGGCGGTCCACCTCGAGCACGCTGTGCTGCGCGTCTACGACGACCAGGCGGAGGTCGACCGCGTGGTCGGGCTGCTCCGTGCTGCCGAGCTCGACGCCACCCTGACCCTGCCCGGCGCGGCGGCCGAGCGGGCCGACTGGGTGGGCCGCCACCGGGAGGGTGAGGGCATCCCCGTCGACTCGCTCGGGCCGCGCGCCGCCAGCGTCCGGGCGCCCTTCCGGGACCTGGCCACTGGCCCCGACCCGGACCGGGAGCGGGTGCCGTTCGAGACGACCCCCACCATCGCGGTGCTGTCGACCATCACCGACCAGCCGGCCGACTGGGTCGCGTGCCGGGATGGCCCTGGAGCGGGCCCTGCTGGTGCTGACCCGCGCGGGGGTGTCCGCGTCGTTCATGAACCAGCCGGTCGAGCTGCCGGACGTGCGCTGGCTGCTGCGCTCGCCCCTCACCGGGCTCGGCCAGGCGCAGATGGTGCTGCGGATCGGCTACGGGCCGCCCGTCCCGCCGTCACCGCGCCGTCCGCTGACCGAGGTCGTCGTCCGTTCAGCCGAGGGCTGACCGGGTGCCGCGGGCGATCTCCACGTCCTCGCGGGCCGCGCACGACGAGCACGCGCGCGGCAGCACCGTCGGCCGAGAGGTCTGCGTCGATGCCGGCCGACTGGGTCGAAGCCGTCGTTGGCGCCGGCGTCGAGCTCCAGCCCGAGGAACCCCAGCCGCTCGACCAGCAACCGCCGCACGTCCGCGGACGCCTCGCCGACCCCGCCGGTGACGACCAGGGCGTCCAGCCCACCCAGGGCGGCTGTCATCGCCGCGACCGACGCCGCGAGCCGGTGCAGGTAGACGTCCACCGCCAGCACGGCGTCGTCGTCTCCGGCAGCCGCTCGCGGCGAGCACCTCGCGCATGTCCTTGGTCCCCGCGAGGCCGAGCAGGCCGCCGCGGCGGTCGATGCCCTCGGCCACCTCGTGCGCCGACATGCCACCGTGCTCGACCAGCCACAGGACCAGGCCGGGGTCGACCGCGCCGGACCTGGTGGCCATCACCAGCCCGTCCAGCGGCGTGAGCCCCATCGTGGTGTCGACCGGGCGGCCGGCCCGGACCGCGGCCAGCGACGCACCCGACCCGAGGTGGGCGATCGACCAGTCGCCGGTCCGGCGCGCCGAGCAGCTGGGCGGCCCGCCGCGTCGACCAGGCGTAGGACAGGCCGTGGAAGCCGTACCGCCGCAGGTCGTGCCGCTCCCGCCACTCCCGCGGCAGGGCGAAGGTCCGCGCTGCCGCCGGCAGGTCGGCGTGGAAGGCGGTGTCGAAGCAGGTCACTGCCGGCAGGTCGGGGGCTACCCGGCGTACGGCAATCACCGCGTCCAGGGCGATCGGCTGGTGCAGCGGTGCCAGCGGCGTGAGCCCCCGGAGGTCGGTCAGCAGGGCGTCGGTCACCCGCTCCGGCGCCACGTGGTCGGGGCCGCCGTGCACGATCCGGTGGCCGACCGCGTCGACGTCGCCGACCAGGTCGGCGACGTCGTCGGCCAGGTCGTCCGGCGCGCTGTCCCGGGTGGTGAGGACCCGGTCGTCCGCGTCGAGCACCCGCAGCTTGACGCTGCTGGACCCCGTGTTGACGGTGAGGACCCTCATGCCCGCGCGTCGTCGTCGGGCCACTGCCAGGCCTGGATGTCGGGCGAGTCCTCGCCGTGCTCCCGGGTGTAGGCGCGGTGCCGCAGCCGCTCGTCGACCATGTGCTGACGTACGACGGCCGCGCGCGAGCCGAGGCCCTCCACCCGGTCGATCACGTCGATGACCAGGTGGATAGCGGTCCAGGTCGTTGAGCATCACCATGTCGAACGGCGTGGTGGTGGTGCCTTCCTCCTTGTAGCCGCGGACGTGGATGTTCGCGTGGTTGTGCCGGCGGTAGGTCAGCCGGTGGATCAGCCACGGGTAGCCGTGGTAGGCGAACACGACCGGCCGGTCGCGGGTGAACAGGGTGTCGAACTCGCGGTCGGACAGCCCGTGCGGGTGCTCGCGCTCGTCCTGCAGCCGCATCAGGTCGACCACGTTGACGACCCGCACCTTGAGCTCGGGCAGGTGCTCGCGGAGCAGCGCGGCGGCGGCCAGGGTCTCCAGCGTCGGCACGTCGCCGGCACAGCCCAGCACGACGTCCGGGTCATCGGTGCCCCGGTGGGTGCCGGCCCAGTCCCAGATGCCGAGTCCGCGGGCACAGTGCGCGACCGCCTCGTCGATGGACAGCCAGTCGGGTGTCGGGTTCTTGCCGGCGACGATGACGTTGACGTAGTTCCTGCTCCGCAGGCAGTGGTCGGCGACCGACAGCAGGGTGTTGGTGTCCGGCGGCAGGTACACCCGGATGATCTCGGCCTTCTTGTTCACCACGTGGTCGATGAAGCCCGGGTCCTGGTGGGAGAAGCCGTTGTGGTCCTGGCGCCATACGTGCGAGCTCAGCAGGTAGTTGAGCGAGGCGATCGGCCGCCGCCACGGGATGTCGCGGGTCACCTTCAGCCACTTGGCGTGCTGGTTGAACATCGAGTCGACGATGTGGATGAACGCCTCGTAGCAGTTGAACAGCCCGTGCCGCCCGGTGAGCAGGTAGCCCTCCAGCCAGCCCTGGCACAGGTGCTCGCTGAGCACCTCCATCACCCGGCCGTCGGGCGCGAGGTGGTCGTCGCCGGCCACGGTCTCGGCCACCCAGGCGCGGTTGGTCACCTCGAAGACCGCCTGCAGCCGGTTGGACGCCGTCTCGTCCGGGCCCATCACCCGGAACGTCGACGGGTTGGCGGCGATGATGTCGCGGACCATCTCGCCGAGCTCGGCGGTCGGGTCGTGCACGCTGCCGCCCGGCCGGCTGACCTCGGCCGCGTAGTCGCGGAAGTCCGGCATCGCGAGGTCGTGCAGCAGCAGGCCGCCGTTGGTGTGCGGGTTGGCGCTCATCCGCCGGGTGCCCTTCGGTGCGAGGTCACGGACCTCCGGCACCAGCCGCCCGTCGGCGTCGAACAGCTCGTCCGGCCGGTAGCTGCGCATCCACTCCTCGAGCAGGGCCCGGTGCGCGTCGTCGGTGCGGGTCTCGGACAGCGGCACCTGGTGGGCGTGGAAGGTGCCCTCGATCTTGACGCCGTCGACCTCCTTGGGCCCGGTCCATCCCTTGGGGGTGCGCAGCACGATCATCGGCCAGCTCGGCCGGTCGCCAGGACCGGCACCGCTGCGCGCGGCCGCCTGGATCTCGGCGATCCGGTCGAGCACCTCGTCCAGGACCTCCGCCATCCGGGCGTGCATCGTCGCCGGGTCGTCACCTGACACGACGTACGGCGTGTAGCCGTACCCGGCGAGCAGCGAGGTCAGCTCGTCCTCCGGGATCCGGGCCAGCACGGTCGGGTTGGCGATCTTGTAGCCGTTGAGGTGCAGGATCGGCAGCACCGCCCCGTCGCGCGCCGGGTCGAGGAACTTGTTGCTGTGCCAGCTCGCCGCCAGCGGCCCGGTCTCGGCCTCGCCGTCGCCGACGACGCAGGCCACGAGCAGGTCGGGGTTGTCGAACGCGGCGCCGAAGGCGTGCACCAGCGCGTAGCCGAGCTCGCCGCCCTCGTGGATGGAGCCGGGGGTCTCCGGCGCGACGTGGCTGGGGATGCCGCCGGGGAAGGAGAACTGCCGGAACAGCCGCCTCATCCCCTCGGCGTCCTCGGCGATGCGCGGGTAGGTCTCGGCGTAGGTGCCCTCCAGGTAGGCGCTGGCCACCAGCCCCGGACCGCCGTGACCCGGCCCGGTGACGTAGATCGCGTCCAGGTCGCGGTCGACGATGGCGCGGTTCAGGTGCGCGTAGAGGAAGTTCAGTCCGGGGGTCGTGCCCCAGTGGCCGAGCAGCCGCGGCTTCACGTGCTCGGGCTTCAGCGGCTCGCGCAGCAGCGGGTTGTCCATCAGGTAGATCTGGCCGACGGACAGGTAGTTCGCGGCCCGCCACCATGCGTCGATGCCGTCGAGGACCTTCGCGGACACAGGCACAGCGACTCCTCATGACGTACGTCGGTCAGGTCCGGAGCATTCTGTCCCGGTTGTCCGGCCCCTGTCAGCGTGGGTCTCACGTCCCGACGTACCGTGACGCGGGTGACCGATGCCCCGGACGACCTCGACGACAGCGTGGCCCTCGCGGCCCGGATGGACGCGACCCGGATGGACCTCGAGGTGCTCACGGTCCGGCCACTCGTCGGCGACCATGGTGCGGGTCGAGCTGACCGGTGACGCGCTGCGGACCCTGACCTACGTCCCGGGTCAGGACCTCATGCTCACGGCGACCACGCGGCCGCCGGTGGAGCGTCGCCGCTGGACCATCCGGTCGCTCGACCGGGAGCGGGGCGTCGTGGCGCTCGACATGGTGCTGCACCCGGACGGTGGCGCCAGCCGGCTGCACCTCGCGGCTCCGGGCGAGGTCGTCGAGGCGATCGGTCCGCGCGGCAAGGTGCACCTCGTCGAGGACGCGCGGGCGCACCACTTCCTCGGCGACCAGAGCTTCCTCCCGGCCGCGTTCGTGCTGGCCGAGGCCGTACGTCGGCCGGCCCGCGCCGCGGTCACGCTCACCGTTCCCGGGCCGGACGACCGCTTGCCGCTGGATGCGCCCGCCTGTGCCGAGGGACCGGTCTGGGTCGAGGCCCAGGGCGACGACCAGGCGACCGGGCTGGCGCTGCTCGCCGCGAGCGGACTCGGCGAGCACGAGGACGGCGTGGTCGCCTACGTGGGCGGCGAGATGACGCTGGCGTCGACGATCCGCTCGGCGCTGGTGCGCGACCGCGGGTGGCCGCGGGAGGCGGTGCTGCCCAAGCCCTACTGGCGCCGCGGCACAGCGAACGCCCGGCACGGCGAGCCCGGCCGGGACTAGACCGCGCGGTGCGCTCCTCGACCAGCTCGTAGAGCTCGCCGTCCGGCGCGACGAAGTGGGCGTACCGGTACCGCTCGTTCTGCTGCGGATCGTCCACGCCTGCACCGGCCGCGCGCAGCTCCGCGACAGCGGAGTCGAGGTCGGCCACGAGCAGGCCCACCGTCCGCGAGGTAGCGCCGCCCTCCTCCCGCTCGTCGGAGACGGCGAAGCCGGAGCCGTCCGGCAGGGCGAACATGTCGGCCTCGGTGGTCCCGGCGTCGACCCGGGCCAGGCCCAGGGTCCCCTCGACGAAGGCGGTCATCGCCGGACGGTGCGGGGTAGCCGTGCCGAGGAAGACGAGCCCGAGGATCTCCATCGGACGACGGTAGCCCGCGGACCAGGTGTTCATTAGGTAGGTAGATCGGCGGTCCCACCTAGGTGGCCGCCTCCGATGTGCGGCAGGGGGTCCCGCCCGCACGGTGGATGCACACCACCAACCGGAGGAACCCCACCGTGTCCACCGTCCTGACCCGTCCCACCGTCGTCGAGCCCCGTCGCGCCGCGCCGGTGTCGCGCGCAGCCGCGACCGAGCCGGGCCCGACCCAGCTGGCCCTGGCCGACCTGCTGGCGATGTCCTCGACCATGATCCCGTTCGGCATCGCCCTGGGCGTCACCGTCTCCTCGCTGCGTTTCGGCGACGGGGCCTCGGTCGCCGGCGGGGTCCTGATGTACGCCGGGGCCGCCCAGCTGTCCGCCACGACGATGCTGCAGCCACGGCGCCGCGTTCGTCGCCGTCGTGGTCTCCGCCGTGATCGTCAACTCCCGCCTGCTGCTCTACGGGGCCGCCCTGGAGCCGGCGTTCCGCGACCAGCCGTGGTGGTTCCGCTGGCTCGGGATCCACTTCATCATCGACGGGTCCTTCGTCGCGGCGATGGGCCGGCCCGCGCTGATGGCCGACCGGGCTGGGTTCCGCCGGTACTGGATGCACTTCGGGCTGCTGCTGCTCGGCATCTGGACGTCATCGGTCGCGCTGGGCGTGCTGCTCGGCCCGGTGCTCCCGTCCCTGCCGCACATCGGGCTGATCGGGCTGGCGCTGTTCGTCTCGATGCTGATGCCGAGGCTCACCGGCCGGCCAGCGGTCGCGGCTGCCGCGACGGCCGCCCTCGTCGGACCTCTGACCAGCTTGCTGGTCCCGAGCCTGGGGATCATCGCCGGCGCCTGTCGCCGGCGTCGTGGCCGGCACTGTCACGCGCCGGGAGGACGTCGTGACCGGCATCGGACTGATCATCGTGCTCGCCCTGGCCAGCTGGTTGCTGCGCGCCGGCTTCGTCGTGCTCGTCCCGGCCTCCCGGATGCCGGCCCAGGCGCGGGCTGCTCTGGACCACCTGCCGCCGTCGGTGCTCGCCGCGCTGGTGGCGGTGGACCTCACCGGCGCGGTGGGCACCAGCGCGGGACCGGGGGAGAGCGCGGTCGTGCTCGGGGTCGGCGCGCTGCTGGCGCTGGCCGCCTGGCGGACCCGCAGCGTGGCACTGGTCTCGCTGCTGGCCCTCGTCGCCGTGGCCGCCATCGACCTCGGCCCGTGGTGAGTCCTACTGTCGATTGGGTGACCACTCGTGACTTCCGGATCAAGGTCCGCGGCGTGTTCGAGAACCTCAGCGACGAGCAGCGGGCCGAGCTGCTCGCCGCGGCCGCGGAGCACGACCTGTTCGGTGCCGAGTTCACCCGGGAGGGGCACCTGAGCTACGACCTGGCCGCCCGCCCGTTCTTCACCTTCCGGTTCGCCGACTCCGGAGAGAGCGACGAGGACCTGACCGCGGCGACCGAGCGGGCCGAGTCGGCCGCTCGGGCCTGGCTGGACGGGCGCGGGCTCGGCGTTCCGGCTGATCCAGACCCAGGCCGAAGACCTCTCGCAGGCGCCGCTGAGCAAGCGGCAGCGCCGAGCCCAGCGGTGATGACCCCCGGGTGCCGGCGCCTAGAAAGGCAGCCGGCGCCCGGAGGGTGTCCTGAGGTCGAGCGACACGGGGGCGGCCGGTCGGCCGCGCCGTAGCACCTTCACGGTGCGCTGGGTGCCTGCGCTCGTCGGCTGCTCGTTGCTCGCCATACCCTTGTTTCTCGACCGGACCCGGCCGGTTCCACAGGGCCCGATAGGCCCTTCTCGTCTGGTCACTTCGCGCCGCTGGACCTGGCCCGGATGGGTGGTCGCCGGGCAGCAGGGGCGGTCTGACCGGCGTACGGGCACGATGACGGGGTGACGCCGACCATCCCGCCCACCTCGCCCGTGCTCGTCACCGGCTGCTCCAGCGGCATCGGGCGGGCGACCGTCCAGGCCCTGCTGCGCGGCCCGCACCCGGTGTGGGCCACGGCCCGCAAGGTCGAGACGCCTCACCGACCTGGCCGCCGCAGGGGCCACGGGTGCTGGCGCTGGACGTCACCGACGAGGCCTCGATGGTCGCCGCGGTGCGCGAGGTCGAGGACACGCACGGCCCGCTCGGCGGCCTGGTCAACAACGCGGGCTACGGCGAGTACGGGCCGGTCGAGGAGGTCCCGATCGACGCTGTCCGGCGGCAGTTCGAGACCAACGTGTTCGGCCTGCTGCGGCTGACCCAGCTGGTGCTGCCGGGCATGCGCGCCGGCCGGCCGCGGCCGGATCGTCAACATCTCCTCGATGGGCGGCCGGATGACGCTGCCGGGCGGCGGTGTCTACCACGCCAGCAAGTACGCCGTGGAGGCGCTCAGCGACGCGCTGCGGTTCGAGACCCGCGGGTTCGGCATCGCAGTCTCGGTGGTGGCTCCCGGTCCGGTGCGCACCGCGTTCGCGGGACGCCGCGACCGCAGCACCGGAGGCGCGACGGGCCGTACGCCGCCTTCCGGCGCGGCGTCGCCGAGCGCAACGCCGCCGCGTACCACGACCCCAAGGCCCGCGGCATCCTCGAGCCCGAGGCCGTGCGCGAGTCGTCGTGACGGTGCTCGAGTCGAGCCGGCCGAGGGCCCGCTACCCGGTCGGCTTCGTCAGCCGCGAGGTCGTCGGCGCGCGCCGGGTGCTGCCCACCGCGCTCTGGGACGCCTTGCTGCGCCGGCAGTACCCGACACCCTGAGCGGCGCCGGCGACCCGTCGCGGCCTGACCGGCGTACGGCGCGATAGAGTCGCCGTCGTGACCGAGCGACGTCCGTCCCTGCTCGGGCGGACGCTGCGGGACGAGTCGGCGCGCCCCCTGCGGGTGAGCCCGCTGACCGCCCAGCTGCTGACCGTCGGCGTCGACATCGGCGGCACCAAGGTGGCGGCCGGCGTCGTCACGCACGAGGGCGAGATCCTCGACCAGGTACGCCGGGAGACGCCGGACCGCAGCAAGAGCCCGCAGGTGGTCGAGGACACGATCGTCGGCGCCGTGCTGGACCTGGCCGAGCGGCACGAGATCCACGCGGTGGGCATCGGCGCCGCCGGCTTCATCGACGCCGAGCGCGCCAACGTGCTCTTCTCCCCGCACCTGTCCTGGCGCAACGAACCGCTGCGCGAGGCGATCAGCTCGCGGCTGCGGCTGCCCGTGGTGGTCGAGAACGACGCCAACGCCGCCGTCTGGGCCGAGTGGCGCTTCGGTGCCGGTCGCGGCGAGTCGCACCTGGTCTGCGTCAACCTCGGGCACCGGCATCGGCGGCGCGATGATCGTCAACGGCGACGCTGCAGCGTGGCCGGTTCGGGGTCGCGGGCGAGTTCGGGCACATGCAGGTGGTGCCGGACGGCCGCCGCTGCGAGTGCGGCAACCGCGGCTGCTGGGAGCAGTACGCGTCCGGCAACGTGCTGGTGCGCGAGGCCCGCGAGATGGCGGCGGCCAACTCGCCGGTGGCGCACCCGATCCTGGAGCGCGCGGGCGGCGACGTGTCGGCGATCACCGGCCCGCTGATCACCGGGCCGCGGCGCAGGACGGCGACCCGGCCGCGCGCGAGCTGTTCGAGGAGATCGGGCAGTGGCTCGGCGTCGGCATGGCCAACCTCGCGGCGGCCCTCGACCCCGGGCACGTTCGTCATCGGCGGCGGCCTCTCGGAGGCCGGCGACCTGCTCATCGGCCCGGCCCGCGACGCGTTCAGCCGCAGACCTGACCGGCCGCCGGTTCCGTCCGGAGGCGACGAGTGGTGCAGGCCAGGCTGGGCAACACGGCCGGCCTGGTCGGCGCGGCCGACCTGGCCCGGCCGTTCGCGCGCCGGTTCCGCCGGGCCCGGGCCAGGGCGCGGGACCGGCGGGCCCGCCACCCCGGCGCCTGTGACGGCGCCGTGACGGCGCTCGCCAGCCAGCGGATGTCCAACGTCGACGCTGCCTGGCTCGGCATGGACTCCCCGGACAACCTGATGATGGTCACGGCCGTGCTGCGGCTGGACCGGCCGGTCGACCGCGAGCGGCTTCGTCGATGTCCTGGCGCGCCGGCTGGTGCGAGCGGTACCCGAAGTTCCGGCTGCGGCCGCTGCCGTCGGGCAGCCCGTTCGAGCAGCCGGTCTGGGCCGACGACCCGGAGTTCGACCTGGACCGGCACCTGGTCGACGCCGGCCAGGCTGCCGACGACGACGAGCTCGCGGCGCTGGTGAGCCGGCTGCTCAGCACCCCGCTGGACATGCACCACTCGCCGTGGCAGTTCCACGTCGTGTCGTTGCCGGCCGCCGCCGGTGGGCGGGCCACCTCGGCGCTGGTTGCCCGGCTGCACCACTGCATCGCCGACGGCATCGCGCTGGCCAGCGTGCTGCTGTCGCTGACCGACGACGACCCGTCGTGGACCGACCGCGGTGCGGCCGACCGGGCCGGTCCAGACCCGCGCCGGCCAGGGATGAGGACCCGGCTGACCGCGGGCTCCCGCGACCTGGCGCCGGTGGCCGGCGTCGACCCGCTGGCGCCGCGGTCGCTGCGGCAGGCGCTCGAGGCGGTGCGTGTTCGGCTGGCGGGTCCTGAGCACCGGCGTCGGCCTGCTGCTGGCGACCCGCGACCCGCGCACCCGGCTGGCCGGCCGGCTCGGCACCGCACAAGGTGGCGGCCTGGTCCCGGCCGCTGGACCTCGGGGTCGTCAAGCGGGTGGCGGCGGCTCTCGGACGCGACCGTCAACGACGTGCTGCTCGCGGTCACAGCCGGCGCCCTGCGTCGGCACCTCGCGGCGCACGGCGACGTGCCGCACGACCTGCGCGTCTTCGTGCCGGTCGACCTCCGCCCGCGGGGCGAGCCGGTGCCGGCGACGCTGGGCAACCGGTTCGGCATCGTGTTCGTGAAGCTGCCGCTGTCCGTGGCCGATCCGGTGGCTCGGGTCCGCGCGCGTGCACGACCGGATGGCCGAGGTGAAGGCCGGCGCGCAGGCCGCGTCGACGTTCGCGATCCTCGCGGTCGTAGGCGCCCTGCCGTCCTGGGCGCACCGCCTGGCGGTGCGCGTGCTCGGCGCCAAGTCGACGGCCATCGTCACCAACGTGCCGGGGCCGACGGCGCCGGTCTACCTGGCCGGCGCCCGCCTGGTGCGCCTGACGTTCTGGGTGCCGCAGGCCGGCTCGGTCGGGCTGGGCGTCAGCATCCTGAGCTACGCCGGAGACGTGACGATCGGCGTGGCCGCGGACCGCAACCTGGTGCCCGACCCGCAGGTGCTGGTCGCGGCCGCGGAGGACGAGCTGGCCGACCTGGTGCGGGTCACGCTGGGCGTCCCCGACGACGCCGTACAGCTCGACGAGGTGCCGTTCGACTCCGAGCTCGCGCAGTCGCTGGTCGCCGAGGTCCAGCAGGAGTACGTACGCCGGTACGGCGGCCAGGACGAGACGCCGATCGACCCCGCCGAGTTCGCCCCGCCGGACGGAAGCTTCCTGGTGGCCCGGGTCGGGCCGGACGCCGATCGGCTGCGCGGGCATGCGCCGGCACGGCGACGGCACGGTCGAGGTGAAGCGGATGTTCGTCCGGGTCGAGCACCGCCGCCGCGGTCACGCCCGGCGGCTGCTCGCGGCTCTGGAGGACAGGGCCCGGGCGCAGGGCTGCCGCCGCGTGGTGCTCGAGACCGGCCTGGCCCAGCCGGAGGCCATCGCGCTGTACACCTCGGCGGGCTACACCCCCATCGAGGGGTTCGGCCACTACAAGGACGCGCCGCTGTCGCGGTCCTTCGCCCGCGACCTCTGAGCCGTTGGGCGCGGGGTAGCGGCACTTGCCACGTCAGTTGTCCACAGCAGGCGTTCCCGCGGGAACGCTTTTGGTCGCGATCGGAACGAATCCGTATGTGGTGAGGGCGCGCCGCTGCGACACCCACAGCTTCGTTTGTGCCGAGTCAGCGGCAGTGCTGTAGTGCGGCGCTCGGGGAGTAGTGCCAGCTGCCGAGCACGAGGTTCGGCCGTCCAGGGGGTCAGGCCGGTCCGCGCTCGGCCTGCAGCTGGGTCTCGGTGTCGTCGAAGCCGACCGAGCGGTAGATCCGCACCGCCAGGTAGTCGGGGTCGGCGACCATCACCAGTGTGGTGGCGCCGAGCTCGCCGAAGCCGTACTCGCTGACGTGGTGCACCAGCGTTCCCGCCAGTCCTCGGCCCCGGTACGCCGGGTCGGTCTCGACCAGCCGGAACCGGGCCAGTCCGGGGCCGGCCGCGGCAAGCCCCATCTGCGAGACGAGCCGGCCGTCGAGGAAGGCGCCGAACCACGCGCCCTGGCCGGCCGTGCTGGTGGCCCGGTCGGTGGCGACCCGCCGGCGACTCGAACGCCTGGAGCCCGGGTCGTCGCCGGTGGCGTTCGCGAGGATGCGCACCCGCAGGATCTGGGCCCAGTCGTCGTCGGAGGTCAGCCGGCGGTACTCCGCCTCGTCGTTGGGCCGCGGCGGCCGGTGCACCGAGGTCGCGGTCATCACCGTGGACGCGTCGACGTGGAGACCCATGTCGGCGAACCCGGCCAGGTCCGACGCCCGGCCGACCGTCCCGTCCACGCCGAACGCCAGGTGGCGGGCGTCGGGGAAGGTGGCCGCGAACCGATCCACCCACTGCTCGTGCTCGCCGGGCTGCGGCACCCGGTCGAGCAGCAGGAAGTTGCCCCACCAGAAGGTCGGGTTGTGCGGTGTCCGCACCACGATGTGGTCGCCGCGGTCCTCCAGCGTGCTGCCGCCCAGCTCGAGCAGGGCCAGGTCGGTGCGAAAGGCGAGCGAGGTCACGTCCACCCGCTCGAATGTACGGGCAGTCCGACGCCCTGTTCATCCTTGAACGGCGACTCGTCGAGCAGGGCCGTCGGATGACAGAGAGCATCGACGCGTCAGCCGGGGTTTTGAAACTGGAATTGGACGCGTACCCGGCTGTCCAGCGGGACGACGAGGGTTGTGCCGTTGTTCGACCAGGTATCTGGGACGAGGAACATCCGACCGTCGCCTTCGACGAGGAGTCTCAGATTGCGGTAGCGATACCGGAATGTCTGGCCATCTGCGAACTGGAGTGTCGACTCGTGAATGACCTCGTTCTGGACGTACAACCGTTCCTTGGTGTCGAGAATTACTCTAGGAAGGTCATCAAAGCGGGCGGACAGGTCGATGGCCTGTCCCCGGCCGGACCATTCTGCGAGTGTCGATGCTGCCCAGAAGGCGTTGCCCGCGACCACGATTGCGCACAGGCCCCACACGGCGCGCCGCAGGACTGCCGTGGTCGTGTCAACGTCGCGGTGTTCGGGTCTGTAGCGCTGGTGCGTATGTGCCGACCGTAGGTGAAGAGCAGCACTCCGAACATCAGACACAGCGGAGTCGTGAGGTCATACGCAAACCAACCGCCCAGCCATGCATATGTCACGATCGAGTGCTACCCCTGCCGCCAGCAAGGCAGCGCCTAGCGCCTGGACCGCACCGGCTGCCCACAGGACCGTGCCGCGGCCTCGTCGGTCCTGGCTGCGTTCGTCCGGCTGGGCTTCGATTATTTCGCGGACAGCCAGATGTAGCCACACGGCGAGCAGCGCGAGTATGGCGAGGACAACGAGAGGGATAAGCAGCGGCTGGGGGCTGCGCATGAGGCAGTCGCGGTTCCCGAGCCCAACCGTGTCGACTTTCGATCCCGTAGTACCCGTACTTGGCTCGGGTGGAGGCGTAACCGCCCTAGAAGAGCAGCGCCGTGACCGCTAGCCGAGCCGTTCGTCGACGAAGCACCAACGCCAGGCCTCGCCGGTCTCGAAGCTGCGCATCACCGGGTGCCCGCCCTCGTGGAAGTGCCCGGAGGCGTGCCGCTCGGGCGAGGAGTCGCAGCATCCGACGTGGCCGCAGGTCAGGCACAGCCGCAGGTGCACCCAGTGGGTGCCGTCCCGCAGGCACTCCTCGCAGCCCTCCGGCGTGTTCGGCCGGACCGACACCGGCGCCTCCTTGAGGTGCTGGCAGCCGACCCGGTCGGTGCGGGCCACCAGCTCGCGCTCGACCGCGCTGCCCTTGTCCTCCAGCCGGTCGAGCAGCGACTCCTCGGCGTCGAGCAGGTTCATGACGTCGCGCAGCACCTCGTCGTCGACCTTCCCGCTGTCGCGCGCCTTGAGCACGACGTCGCGCTCGGCGTGCAGCATCTCCTGGCGCAGCCGGCGGTAGCTCTCGCTGGGTGTCTCGTCGTCGCTCGGTGCGCCCAGCCGTTCCCAGGCGGCGTCGGCCCGGCTGCGGGCCCGTTCCTCGAGCCGATCGATCACCGCGGGGTCGTCACCCTCGGACTTGAGCTCGTCCAGCCGGGCCAGCCCGGCCCTGGTCGCCTTCGACAGCAGGGCTGCCTCCTCCAAGGCGTCCTCGGCAGGGTCCGGACCGGGCAGGTCCAACCGGCGTACCAGCCAGGGCAGCGTGGTGCCGTTGACCAGCAGGGTGCCCCCCACGACGGCGAACGCCGCGAGGATCAGCACGTCCCGCCGCGGCGTCTCCTCCGGCAGCACGAACGCGGCGGCCAGGGTCACGACGCCGCGCATGCCGGCCCATGAGGTCAAGGTGGCGGCGCTCCAGCTCCACGCGTTCGCGCGCATCGTGGCCGTGCCGTAGCGGTAGGCGGCGGTCGCGGAGAACACCCAGACGATCCGGGTCAGCAGGGTCGCCAGCAGGACGACAGCGCAGATGACGGCGAGCCGCGGCGAGGTGAGGTTCGCCCTCCGTGGCGTTCTGCACGACAGTCCGCAGCTGCAGACCGATGAGCAGGAAGACCGCGTTCTCCAGGACGAAGGTGATGGTGCGCCAGTTGGTCTGCTCGGCCAGCCGGGACGACGCCGACTGCAGCGCCGGGGACTTGTGACCCAGCAGGAGGCCGACGATGACGACCGCGAGCACCCCGCTGGCGTGCACCGCCTCGGCGGCCAGGTAGGTGAGGAACGGCGCGACCAGCGACAGGGTGGTGTCGAGGACCGGGTCCTGCACCCGCTTGCGGGCCATCGCCAGCACGGCTGCCATGGCTAGCCCGACCACGACGCCGCCGCCGGCGGCCAGGACGAACCTCCCGCCGACCTCGAGCACGCTGACCGAGGCGAGGATCGCCGCCGTCGTGGTGCGCAGAGCCACCAGGGCGGTGGCGTCGTTGAGCAGGCTCTCACCCTCGAGGATCGAGACGATCCGGCGCGGCATGCCCACCTTGCGAGCGATCGTCGTCGCGGCGACGGCGTCCGGTGGGGAGACCACGGCACCGAGTGCGAAGGCTCCGGCCGGTGAGACCCCAGGGATCACCGCCCAGGCAACCAGGCCCACCAGCACGGTCGTGAACGCCACCGCGCCGACGGCCATGATGCCGATCGCCTGCGTGTTCGCGCGCACGTCGACCAGCGAGGTGCGCAGCGCGGCGGCGTAGAGCAGGGGTGGCAGGAAGCCGATCAGAACGATGTCGGGGTCGATCCGGTAGTCGGGCACACCGGGGACCAGCGACGCGACGAGCCCGACGACCACGAGGACCAGCGGCGCGGACAGGCCGAGGCGTCGCGCTGCGGCAGCGACCACGGCGACGGCGACGACCAGCGCCAGGATCTGGAGGGCTTCACTCATTGGTCAGCACAGCACCTGGGCAGGCCTGGCGATTCCTCGCAGGCCGGCCGTCAGGCGGACCGTCGGGTGGCGGCCTTCTTGGCCGGGGCCTTCTTGGCCGCGCCGGTCTTCTTGGCCGTGGCCTTCTTCGTCGCTGCCTTGGTGGTCTTCTTGGCGGCCTTCTTCGCGGCCTGCTTGGCGGGGGCCTTCGCGGCCGCCTTCTTCGCGGCCGGCTGGGCGGCACCGCCGCCGCGGCGCTCCTTGGCCTCCGCGACGCTGCGGCGCAGCGCGTCCATCAGGTCGACCACCTGCCCGGTCGAGCGGGCCGCCTCCTCCGGCGCCTTGATCTCGTGCCCGGCAGCCTTCGCCTCGATGACCTCCTCGAGCGCCTGCCGGTAGTCGTCGGAGAACTCGCCCGGCTCGAAGTCGCCGGACAGCGCGCTGATGTAGGACTCGGCCATCGCCAGCTCCTGCGGGCGCACCGTGACGTCCGTGTCGTCGAACCCGAGCTGTGGCGCGCGCACCTCGTCCGGCCAGAGCAGGGTCTGCAGCACCAGCACGCCCTCCCGCGGGCGCAGCATGGCCAGTCGCTCCCGCTGGCGCAGCGCGACCTTGACGATCGGCGACCCGGTCGGCCTTCTCCAGCGAGTCGCGCAGCAGCACGTAGGGCTTGATGTCGCCGCCGGTCGGGTCGCAGTAGTAGGGCTTGCCCATCTGCACGGCGTCGATCTGCGCGGCGGGGACGAAGCTCAAGACCTCGACCGAGCGGGACGAGGAGAGCGGCAGGTTGGCGAAGTCCTCGTCGTCCAGCACGATGATCTCGCCGTCGGGGAGCTCGTAGCCCTTGGCGATGTCGGCGTAGGGCACTTCCTCGCCGTCGACCGAGCAGACCCGCTTGTAGCGGATCCGGCCGCCGTCATCGCGGTGCACCTGCCGGAACGAGATGTCCTTCTCCTCGGTGGCGCCGAACAGCCGCACCGGGATGGAGACCAGCCCGAACGAGATCGCGCCCTTCCAGATGCTCTGTGGCATGTCGACATGATCGTGGCAATCCGGCCCGACCGCCACCGGCGGGGCCAGACAGCCCTGCTCAGGGCCGGTTTGTCGACAAAGTCCGCGGACACGCCGCCCGGCGTACGGGGTTGTGTCCAGGGCCCGTGGCACCGTCAGGGCATGACCACGAATGCAGCCGACCCGCAGTGGTGCACCACCTGCCGGGCCGACGTCCTGTTCGAGCAGCCCGCCTGCCTCGAGGAGCACGGCGCAGACTGCCCTGAGTGGGTCTGCGTGCGACTGCGGTGAGGCCGTGCTGGTCGGGTTCGGCCCGCTGGGCCCGCCTCCTCCGACAGCCGTCGAGCTCGGTCGCCTGACGCGGTGGTCGGCCGGACGGTTCCCAACGGCGATCACGACGAACGCGACGACGTGCCTCGCTATGTCCGGTTCGGCAACGCGCTGCTCGCCTTCGCCGAGGACGCGATCTACGTCGGCATCGCCGTCCTGCTCGCCGTCGTCGGCGGGAGTCCTCTGCTCGTCGGCGGCCCGCGGGCTCACCGAGCTCGGTGAGTCGGGCGCCAGCGACGTCGTGCTCGAGGTGCTCGACCGGCTGCTGCTGGTCTTCATCGTGGTCGAGCTGCTCTTCGCGGTGCGCGTCATCCTGGGCAAGCGCGAGATGGTCGCCGAGCCGTTCCTCGTCGTGGGCATCATCGCCTCGATCAAGGAGATCATCGTGCTCTCGGTGAAGGCGGCCGACGATGTCGGCAAGGGCGACAAGCTTCACCCACGCGATCACCGAGGTGGCTGTCCTGGGGGTGCTCGTGCTCGTCCTTGCCATCGCGGCGATCCTGCTGCGCTTCAAGGAGCGCGAGCCGCAGGAGGGTGACGAGGGAGCCGTCCGCGAGGCCAGCAAGGACGGCGAGGCGCTCAAGGTCGGCCAGGGCGACCCCGAGGGCGTCGCCGGAGGCTGAGTCAGCCGACCAGCTCGTCGTTCGAGCGGTCGCGGGCCCAGCAGCGCACGATGTCGCGCACCGAGAGGATGCCCGCCACCTCACCCTGGTCCAGCACCACCAGGTGCCGGAAGCCGCCGCGCATCATCGCCTCCGCGGCCTGCTCGAGGGTCCAGCTCGGGGCCGCGTAGACGAGGTCGTCGGTGAGGTGGTCGCCCACGTGCTCGACGTCGGGGTCCTGGCCGGCCCCGACCGAGTGCAGAACGTCACGCTCGGTGAGGATCCCGACGCCCTCGCCGCCCGGGTCGTGCACCACGGCGGCGCCGACCCGCCGGGCGGCCATCGCCCGGCTGGCCTCGCGCAAGGAATGATCGGGCCCGATCATCAGCACCTCGGTGCTCATGCCGTCACGCACATGCATGGTCATGACCTCCTCGGCAGTGCCGTCCCTCCATCCTGGCCGTCGCCGCGCGGCCCGTCCAGGACCGCGCCTGGCCTATCCTCGGGCCGGTGACCAGCCAGGCCATCGCCGCGCGACCGGCTCCGGTCCCCGCTGTACTCGGCCCGGGCGGTCCGAGCGGCTCGGCGTGCTCGGCCGGCTCGACCCGCCCGTCGTGGTGACCCTTGCTCTGGGTGCCCCTGGTTCTCCTGCTCGACCGCGGCGCGGGCATCTGGTGGCAGCGGGCGTTGGGCGTCGGGACCTGGCTGCTCCTGGTGGCCCTGCTGCGCCGCGAGACGCCCGCTCGTCCGGGCCCAGGTGGCGGTCGTGGTGGTGTTCGCCTCCGCGGTCGAGTACACGTTCTCGCCGCTGCTCGAGGTGTACGTCTACCGGCTGGGCAACGTGCCGGCGTTCGTCCCACCGGGTCACGGTCTGGTCTACCTCTGCGCCCTGGCGATCGGCCGGTCGGCCTGGCTGCACCGTCGTACCGGCCCGGCCGTGGCGGCCACCGTCGTGCTCGGTGGCCTGTACGCCGGGTGGGGGCTGTTCGGGTCGGCCCGTCCGGACGCACTCGGCGCGTTCTGGTACCTCTGCCTGCTCGGCTTCCTGCGCCTGGGGCCGGTCCCGCACCCTCTACGTCGGCGCCTTCTTCGTGGTG
This sequence comes from uncultured Actinomycetota bacterium, assembly GCA_963728425.1. Lineage (GTDB taxonomy): Bacteria > Actinomycetota > Actinomycetes > JACCUZ01 > JACCUZ01 > JAVEDA01. Next base: position 105,334 of record CAVSKC010000011.1, on the reverse strand, counting down.
ACCTACCTCGAGCTGCTCGGGACCTGGTGGGGCACCTGGGCCTGGTCGACCCACGACCCCACCGGGCTGGTCGTCGATCGGCAACCCGCCCTCGGGTGCCGCCGGCGGCTACGGCTGGTTCGACCTGGCCGCCGTCCTCGCCGGCCCCGCCGTCCTCGCCGCCGTCACCCGCCACCGCGCACCGCCGCACGCCCGCCCGGGCGTCGACCACGTAAAGCACCCGCGCGGACGCGGCAGCACCCGTGCAGCCGTGCTGTCGTGTCCCCGTGCGTGCTGAGGCGACCCTTTCTTGGGCGCCATCGCCCTCAAGGCGGTCACGGGGAGTGACCGATGCACCAGGTGTGCACCAGACCCACGCGCCGGAGGCCGAGCGGGCTCCTGTCGCGCCGCGGCTTCCTCGGCGTGGGCGCCGGCCTGCTCGGCGCCGGCGCCCTGTCCGCGGCGGGAGTCGCCTCGGCGACGGCGGCCGAGGCCGCAGGTGGGGACCGGGTGCTGCACCTGGTGCGCCGCGCGACGTACGGGCCGACGCCCGAGCTGCTGGCCACGGTCCGCAGGATCGGGCCGGACGCCTGGCTCGAGCGGCAGCTGCATCCGGGGAAGGTGCCCGACGCCGCGATGACCGCGCTGCTGCGCCGCTGGCCGACGCTGCGGATGACGCCGGCCCAGCTCACCGCACGGATCGGCAAGTTCCACGTGGGACGGGATGTTCGACCTCTGCGACGCGCACATCGCCCGCGCGGCCTGGTCCAACCGGCAGCTGTTCGAGGTGATGGTCGACTTCTGGTCCAACCACCTCAACGTCACCTGCCCGTCGTCGGACGTGTGGAGCACCCGCCACCTCTACGACGCACGGGTGATCAGGAGGCACGCGCTCGGCCGGTTCAGCGACATGCTCGTGGCGTCGGCGAAGCACCCGGCGATGCTCACCTACCTCGACAACGCGAGCTCGGACAAGGACGCGCCGAACGAGAACTACGCCCGCGAGCTGCTCGAGCTGCACACCGTCGGCGTGGGAGCGGGCTACACCGAGGCGATGGTGAAGTCGGCGGCCCGGCTGCTGACCGGCCTCTCGGTCGATGACCGGACCGGCGCCTACCTCTACGACACGTCCAAGCACGCCACCGGGCGGGTGCAGGTGCTGGGCTTCTCCGACCCCAACCGCTCGACGTACGGCGAGAAGGTGGCCGTCGCGTACCTGCGGTACCTCGCCACGCACCCGGCGACCGCCCGGCAGCTCGCGCGCAAGCTGGCCGTGCGGTTCGTCAGCGACGACCCGCCGGCCGCGCTGGTGACCCAGCTGGCCAAGGTCTACCTGGCGCACGACACCGAGATCGGGCCGGTGCTGCGGGCACTGTTCCGGTCGCGGGAGTTCGCCCGGTCGGCGGGGGACAAGGTGAAGCGGCCGTTCGAGGACCTGGTGGCCACGGTACGGGCCCTCGGGATCCGGCCGCCGGCGTCGGGCACCGAGGGGGTGCGACAGCTGTACTGGATGTCCGGCGACCTCGGCCAGCCGCCGCTGGGCTGGCACCCGCCGGACGGCTACCCGGACGCCGTGGCCGCGTGGCAGAGCGCCGGCGGCACCCTGGCCCGCTGGAACGCCCATCTCGGTCTGGCCGCCGGCTGGTGGCCGAACGACCTGCGCCACCCCGAGCTGGCCGGCCGGCTGCGGCCCGCCCACCCGCGCACGCACGGAGCCCTGGTCGACGCGGCGGCCGCCGGGCTCGGCCTGCCCAGGCCGACAGCAGCCGTCCGGGACGCGATCTGCACCTTCCTGTCGAAGTCGGCGGGGTCGGCGCTGTCCGCCGACGACCAGGCGATGGGGTGGCGGCTGCCCTACGTGTTCGGGCTGCTGCTCGACAGCCCTGCGGCGGCGGTCCGATGAGCGGCGGTCCGATGAGCGCCGCGCCGTCGGACGGGGTCGCCGCCTGTGGGTGCCCGCACGAGCAACCTGCCGGGCTGAGCCGGCGGCGCCTGCTCGGCGCCGCGGGCGCGGCAGCCGCGCTCGGTGTGGTCGGCGGCCTGGTGGGCGACACCGCGTCGACCCGGCTGGCGTTCGCGGGCACCGCCTACACCGGCGACGTGCTCGTCGTGCTGAGCCTGCGCGGCGGCTTCGACGGACTGTCCGCGGTGGTGCCGGCCGCCGACCCGCACTACGCCGGCGCCCGCCCGGGCATCGGCATCCCGACCGGAGCACTGCTGCCGCTGGACGCGACCTTCGGGCTGCACCCGGCGCTCGCGCCGCTCAAGCCGTTCTGGGACGCGGGCTCACTCGCCGCGGTGCACGCAGCCGGACAGCCGGACCCGACCCGCTCGCACTTCCAGGCGATGGAGGCGATGGAGCGCGCCGCCCCGGGCGCCAGCGTGCGCACCGGCTGGCTCGACCGGGTCAGCTCGGCGCAGGGGGCGGGCTCGGCGTTCGCCACCGTGGGCGTCGGCGTCGAGGCCAACCAGCGTGCGCTGGTCGGCGCCGGCACCCGAGCTGCTGATGGGCTCGGTGGACGAGCTTCTCGCTGCTCCGGCGCCGACGACGCGGGGGAGCGGGCCCGGTGGACCGCGGCGCTCGCGGCGATGCACCGCGGGCGCCGGGCGGAGGTCGCGCGGCCGGCCCGGCTCACGCTGGCTGCGCTCGGGACCGCAGCGGCGTTGCAGGACACGGCGTACGTGGTGGCGAACGGAGCGGCTTACCCCGGACGGCGACCTCGGCGACGCGCTGCGGGACGTCGCGCGGCTGGTGAAGGCCGGCGTGGGGCTGCGGGTCGCGACCGTCGACTTCGGTGACTGGGACATGCACCAGGGCCTCGGCCGCCCGGACGACGGCTGGATGGCCCGCCAGCTGACCGAGCTCGGCGCGGCGCTCGCGGCGTTCGCCACCGACCTGGGCAGCGACCTCGGCCGGGTCACGCTGGTCACGATGTCGGAGTTCGGCCGCCGGGTGCGGGAGAACGCCTCCGGCGGGCTGGACCACGGGCACGGCAACCTGATGCTGCTGCTCGGCGGCGGTGTCGTCGGGCGGCCGAGTGCACGGCGCGTGGCCGGGGCTGGACCCGGCCGGGCTGCTCGACGGCGACCTCCCGGCGTCCAACGACTACCGCACCGTGCTGGCCGAGATCCTGGAGAAGCGGTGCGGCGTCGCCGGGTCCACGGTCTTCCCGGGGCTCGGCACTGCCCGGATCGGGCGTCGCCGTCCCGCGCTGAGGGTCACGGCACCCGCGCCATCGTCTGGGCGAGCTCGCGGCCCCAGCTGCTGGCCCGGTCCTCCTCGCCCGGCAGCAGCGGCCCGCCGGTCCCCTGCACCCAGAAGCTCATCGGCGGCACGACCACCGGCAGCCCCGCGTGCCGGAGCCGGCGCGCCGCGGACCGCGCGGCCGACCCCGGTACCCCCGGCTTGCGGATCCGGGTGTCGAACGCCGCAGTGGCGGGTCGGTGCCCCATCGGCCCGGGCAGCGTGTCCAGCCACTCACGCAGCCCGGTCCCGCCGGCTGCGGCCTCGACGGCGCCCTGCTGGCCGGCCGAGACCCGGGTGCTCGGCCGGGACATCCCGAAGGCGTGGGTCGGGCCGCCGATGACGACCAGGTCGACGTCGTCGCTGGGCGTGACGCCCGGCCCGGCCCGGACGATGTCCACGTCGGCGTGCTCCGCCAGTCCCGCGGCGACGGCACGGGCCACCCGCTCGGTGTTGCCGAACATGGACTCGAAGACGACAAGTGCTCGTGTCATCTCACACCTCCTGCCTCTACCGTGCTGCTCGGCCGGGCCGGGCGGCAGGGGCGGAGGTCCCGTCTGTTCGGGTCAGCGTCGGTCAGTCAGCCGGGACGGACGATCTGCTGGAACGACCAGGTGTTGCCGTCGGGGTCGGCGAAGTAGACGAACCGGCCCCAGGCCTGCTCGTCGACCTCGCTGGCCTCGATCCCCTTGGCCACCAGCTGGGCCCGGACGGCGTCGGCGTCCTCGACCACGCACTGCACGCCCTTCTGCGACCCGGGCTGCATGTCGAGCCCGAGGCCGGTGCCGAACGCGATCGAGCACGCGGACCCGGGCGGTGTGAGCTGCACGAACCGCAGCTCAGGATTGACGACCTGGTCGAAGTCGGCGTGGAAGCCGACCTGGTCGACGTAGAACGACTTGGCGCGGTCGACGTCGGTCACGGGCACGAAGACGAGCTCCAGCTTGATGTCCATGGGGCCAACCTAGGACCGGCGTACGACAGTCTCCGGCTCGGCGCCCGACGTACGACGAGGGGCGCACCGCGTGGTTGCGGTGCGCCCCTCGTCGGTGGCGCTGAGGTCGGGCTACTTCACCCGGCCGAAGAACACGCTGCTGGTCCAGATGTGGTCACGGCGCACCCGGGTGCCCGAGTGCGGGGCGTGCCAGATGTAGCCGTGGCCGGCGTAGATCGCGACGTGGTACACGCCGCCGTACGCGTAGAAGAAGACCAGGTCGCCGCGGCGGGCGTTGCTGCGCTTGATCCGGTCGACGTCGCCGACCTGAGCCGACGACGAGTGCGGCAGGGACTTGCCGATCCGGGCGTAGGCCCAGCGGGTCAGCCCAGAGCAGTCGAACCGGTGCGGGCCGGTGGCGCCGTACTGGTAGGGCGAGCCCTTGCGACTGCGGGCCCAGTCGGCGGCCAGGTTGCCCTTGGCTGCCGTCACCAGGGCGGAGGCCCCGGAGGTGGTCGGACCGACCGTGGTGAACGAGAACATCGTGAACGTCAGGCCCAGGACGAGGGCGATGGCGGTGAACAATCGGGCAGGGGCGATTCAGTGCGCGGACATGCATTCCTTCGGGATCCGCCTACGGGGAGTGTCCTGTCGGGTTCGGGCGCCGAAGTAGTGGCCCGGCCACATTGCGTGTGGCTTCACCCCAAGGCCGCGTCCCGTGTTCCGGTCGCGACCGCCGTGCTGGGTTCTCCGCCCCTGCCACATCGACGAAGTCGGTCACTCGTGCGGTGGCAGGGCTCGGCGTCCGCACGGTGGCCCCACCAGTCGCAGCGGGGACTTGTCTTCACACCACAATGCGGCACGCGCGGGCATGGTCTTGACCAAAACGACTGCCCAGCCCGAAAAGTGATGCAGATAACGGGGTTTTCGCGGTTCTACGGGGGATGACCGCCTGGTTCGTTCGCACCACGTGACGGCGATATGGCTGAATGTGACAGTGGATGAGCAGTCCTGGAGCCTTCGCCTGCCCCGTGGGCCGGCGGTCGCGCCCACCGTTGCGATCGCCCGCAGGGTGGCAATCGCGGTCGGCCTGGTGGTCATCAACTGGGCCATCGTCATGGTCGAGCGGGACGGCTACCAGGACAGCTACGACGGCGGCGTGTCGCCCGTCGATGCCCTCTACTACACGACCGTCACCCTGTCGACGACCGGTTACGGCGACATCACCCCGGTCACCACGGCCGCGCGCCTCACCAACGCGTTGCTCGTCACCCCGATGCGTTTCCTGTTCGTTCTGGTGCTGGTCGGCACCACCATCCAGGTGCTCACCGAACGTTCCCGCGACCAGTTCAAGGTCGCCCGTTGGAGGTCTCGCGTGCAGGACCACGTCGTCGTCTGCGGCTATGGCACCAAGGGGCGCAGCGCGGTGCGCGCGTTGCGCCAGCGCGACATCGCGCCGGACCAGATCGTCGTGGTCGAGACCGATCCGGACGCGGTCCGGCAGGCCGCGTCGGACGGTCTCGTCACCGTGCAGGGGTCGTCGACCGCCGACTCGGTGCTGCGGGAGGCGGAGGTCGGGAGGGCCCGGGCCGTGATCGTCGCGGTCAGCCGGGACGACACCGCCGTGCTCACCACCCTCACCATCCGGCAGCTGGCACCGGACGCGACAGTGGTGGCTGCCGTGCGCGAGTCGGAGAACGCCGACCTGCTGACGCAGAGCGGCGCCGACTCCGTGATCACGTCCTCGGACGCCGCCGGCCGGCTGCTCGGGCTCGCGACCGACAGCCCCCGCACCGTCGCCGTCGTCGAGGACCTGATCGCTGTCGGCACCGGGCTCGACCTGCTCGAGCGCGAGGTCACCCCGGGCGAGGTGGGTCGCGACCCGCAGTCGACGGGGGCTCCGGTCCTCGCCGTCGTACGCGCCGGCTTGACGTTGCCCTACGACCACCCGGACTGCACGGTCCTCCAGCCAGGGGACCGGCTGGTCTACGTCGCAAGCAACAACGCCGGTACGCCGGGAGCGCTGCCCCCGCACCAGTGACGGCGGCGCCCTCGTCGGGTCGCGTACCCTTCCATCACGTGGCAACCGTCGACCCGGCCGACGAGCTCAAGGAGCTCGACCAGACCCTCTCCAGCATCGAGACGGTGCTCGACCTCGACGCGATGCGCCGCGACCTGGCCGACCTGAACCAGCAGGCGGCGGCCCCCGACCTCTGGGACGACCAGGAGCGGGCCCAGAAGGTGACCAGCCGGCTGTCGCACCTGCAGGGCGAGCTGAGCAGGGTCGAGTCGCTGCGGCGGCGGCTGGACGACCTCTCCGTGCTGTTCGAGCTTGCGGCCGACGAGAGCGACGCCGACACCCTGGCCGAGGCGGAGGGCGAGCTGGTGGCGATCCGCAAGACCCTCGGCGAGCTCGAGGTCCGGACCCTGCTGTCGGGGGAGTACGACCAGCGCGAGGCGCTGGTGACGATCCGCGCCGAGGCCGGCGGGGTCGACGCGGCCGACTGGGCCGAGATGCTCATGCGGATGTACCTGCGCTGGGCCGAGCGGCACAACTACCCGGCCGAGGTCCTCGACACGTCGTACGCGGAGGAGGCGGGCCTCAAGTCGGCCACCTTCGCCGTCAACGTCCCCTACGCCTACGGCACGCTCTCGGTCGAGCAGGGGACGCACCGGCTGGTGCGGATCTCGCCCTTCGACAACCAGGGACGGCGGCAGACGTCCTTCGCCGGGGTCGAGGTGCTGCCCGTCACCGAGACGACCGACCACATCGACATCCCCGAGAACGACATCCGGATCGACGTCTTCCGCTCGTCAGGACCGGGCGGCCAGTCGGTGAACACCACCGACTCGGCGGTCCGGATCACGCACCTCCCCACCGGCATCGTCGTGTCCTGCCAGAACGAGAAGTCGCAGATCCAGAACCGGGCGGCCGCCATGCGGGTGCTGCAGTCCCGGCTGCTCCTGCTGCGCCAGCAGGAGGAGAAGGCGGAGATGGACGCGCTCAAGGGCGACACCGGCGGCTCGTGGGGCAACCAGATGCGCTCGTACGTGCTGCACCCGTACCAGATGGTCAAGGACCTGCGCACGGAGTACGAGACCGGGAACACCGTCGGGGGTCCTCGACGGCGACATCGACGAGTTCATCGAGGCCGGCATCCGCTGGCGCAAGCAGGTCGAGAAGGCCGGCTGACCGAGCCGTTCTCGGGGGCCTTGGTCGCTCTTGGTGACGACTTGATGCGCCGTTGGGGTGAAGTCGGCCGGGCATTTCGGACGATTACGGGACCAACTCCAGACCAGTTGTCGCAAGTGGCTTGACCCGATATTGATCACCCCATCACTCTGTGCAAGCGCGTCCTCTGGGGAGAGAGGCGCGCAAACTGCTGGGGGGGCTACGAGCCGCGACCGGGATGTCCGGTCACCTCGGGTGTCAGGGATGACGTCCGACGGTCGCGGGGAGCCACTGGTGAGACCGACCTCGGCACCGTTTCGTTCCTTACGAGAGGTGCCTTTGATGGTCCGGTCGTTGTCCACGCGTGGTCTGCCGAAGCCGTTCGCGATCCTGATCGCGGCGCTGCTGGCGCTCTACTTCGTTCCGCTCAACGCGCTGCCCGCCTCGGCGGCCACGGTGGGCGGGTTCGAGATCGAGGGCAACCTGGTCGACGACGCGGCGGCAGACCCGCCGATCGACTGGTTCGACCTGAACCCGGGCGACCCCGGCTTCAACACCGGCGTCGACAACACGACGGCCACCGGTGCAGGACGACACGGTGTTCTCCGGGTCCAGCAAGGAGTACGTCGACGCCGGCAAGGCAGGCGGCTGGCCGGCCTGGGACCTACGGCACCGGGAACGCGACCGGCAAGTCCGACTTCGGCCGGTGGGCGACCTACGACTTCGTGGACGCCTCGAACCACGTCTGGTTCTTCCTCGGCTTCGACCGCAGGGCCGCGCCAGGGCACCGCAAGTACGTCTTCGAGCTGAACCAGATCACCCAGAACCCCAAGACCAACCCGAACCCGGTCCGCAGCCAGGGCGACATCCGGCTCGTGGTGTGGGACCAGGGCAACGGTCTGGTGACACTCACCCCCGACGCGCAGAACGACGACGTCGGCCTCTACAAGTGGGTCGACGCTGACGACCAGGCCGCAGGGGCCACCGGGGTCGACACCGACAACGACGGCGCCTGGGTCAAGATCAACAACAACGGCACCTTCGAGGGCGCCTCGAACACCGGTGCTGCGCCGATCAGCGTCCCCAGCTGGTGGACGAGCGGAAACGTCACCGGCGGCCAGCTGGAGAAGGACGAGTTCCTCGAGTTCGGCATCGACCTGACCTCGTTCGGTGCGGTGCTCGGCTGCCCGTCAGCGGGCTTCACCGCGGTCAACTCCCGGTCCATCACCGGCACCGGCGGCCCGGGGACCTTGGTCGACTACCTCGAGGCCATCCCGGTCACCATCCCGTCCAGCTGCGCCTCGCTGTTCATCAAGAAGTTCAAGGGTGACGGCACGACCGCCCTCGGTGGCGCAACGTTCACGATCACGCCCAACCCGCTGCCCGTGGGCACGCCTGGCCGACCGGCGGACAACTTCCTGACCATCTTCGACGACAGCGACGCCAACACGGTCAAGGAAGGGACGACGAACTACGACGACCCGGACGCGACGGCTGGCAAGATCTCGCTCCCTGTCGTGATCCCCAACGTCGAGTACACGATCACCGAGACCGCGGCGCCGGACGGCTGGATCCTCGACGGCACCGTCGTCAAGAAGACCCCGGTGGCGTTCGGCACCGATCAGAGCGCCACCAACACCGCGACCTTCGTCAACCACCGTGGCTCGGTGAAGTTCTACAAGGACTACCAGGGTGCGGACCCGCAGACCGGGGCCAGCTTCACCCTCACCCGTGACAACGCCGACGCGGACGCGCTGTACAACAACGGCACCGTGCACGTCACCGACAACGGCCTCAACGACACCGACAACGCGATCGGCGTCATCAAGGTCGACCCGCTGGACGCCGGGCAGCTGGAAGCTCGTCGAGGACGACCCGGGCGCGCCGACCGGCTGGCTCCGGGACAGCACCGAGGTCCTGTTCACCGTGCCCGACGGGCAGGGCAACCGCGACGTGGTGCTCGCCAACCCGACCCTCACCGACCTGCGGGCCACGTACCCGCTGGAGGTCAAGAAGATCGGCGTGGTGCCCAACCAGGCCGACGTCGACATCGCCGGCGCCGTCTTCAACCTGTGGCGCGACACCAACGGCACCGCGGGCCTGCAGAAGGCCACCGACACCCTGGCCGGGACCTGCACCACCGCGGCCAACGGCAAGTGCTCGGTGCTCAACCAGCCGTGGGGCTTCAACTACTTCTGGGAAGAGGTCTCGGTCCCGGCACCGTGGAACCTGCCGAGCGCGACCGTGCAGGGTCCGGTGACGCTCAACGCCGACGGGTCGACCAACCCGTCCGGTCCGACCGTCTTCTCCGACCCGAAGTCCAAGATCGTGACCCAGGCGACCAACGGGAACCTGCCCAACGCCACGATCTCTGACACCGCCACGCTGAGCGGGGTCAACAACAGCGCGGCCGGTCAGGTGACGTTCGACCTGTACTACACCGGCCTGACCACCGAGCCGACCCCGACCTCGTGCACCCAGGCCAACCTGGTGCAGGCCGGCATCGTGGGCACCCCGAACCCGGTCAACGGGCCCGGGAACTACTCCACCGGCCCGATCTCGGTCAGCCAAGGCCGGCTACTACGCCTGGGTCGCCCACTACAGCGGCGACGCCAACGGCAACCGCGCGGTCGACGGCGCCTGCGACGACGCGAACGAGACCTCGTTCGTGGAGACCCTGCAGCCCGGCATCACCACCCTCGCGGTGGCAGTGGACGCTCAGCTGCCCGGAACCGAGCTCTACGACACGGCCAAGGTCTCCCCGGTGACGGGGAACCTGGACACGGCGGTCGCCAACGTGGACTTCGCGCTCTACGGCCCCGGCGACACCACCTGCACCGGCAACCCGGTGTTCACCTCGAACAACCGGCCCGTCACGGTCGTGTCGGACGGAAACGGTGGCTTCTACGCCGAGGCCACCTCGGCGCACTACACCGGCGCCAACACCGCCGGCACCTACCGGCTGGGTCGCCCAGTTCGACGGCGACGGCAGCAACAAGGACGTCGACGGCGCCTGCAACGGCACCAACGAGAACACCGACGTCGAGAAGGCCCACCCGACCGTCACCACCCAGGCCGGCCCTGACAAGGTCCTCGGCGAGAACGGCGTGACCCTCGAGGACACCGCCACCCTCGCCGGCGGCACCGCGAACATCAAGGGAACCATCACCTTCAACCTCTACTACTTCGCGAGCAACCCGGTCGGCGACACCGCCGCCTGCGCGAACAAGACGCCGATCGCCACGCTCGACGTCGCGGTGGACGGCAACGGTGACTACCAGTCCGGCGGGGTGCTCGTGCACGACGCCGGCTGGTACACCTGGACCGCGCAGTACACCCCGCACGTCGACGGTGGCCCGGACGACGCCAACAACACGGCGTCCGCGGTTCATGGCTGCGGTCTCGACTCGGAGACTGTCAAGGTCAGCCCGATCCAGCCGACGATCACCACTGAGGCCGGTGCGGACCAGGTCGTCGGTGTCGACGGAGCCGACCTGACCGACACCGCGTTCCTCAGCGGCGGGACCAGCCCGACCGGCAAGATCACGTTCAAGCTCTACGGCCCGTTCGTGTCGGACCCGACCGGCGACACCGGAGCGTGCACTCCCGGCGCCCTGGTCGACACGGTCGAGAAGACCGGAGTCTCGGGGAACGGGCAGTACACCTCACCGAAGATCACGGTGACCAAGACGGGCTACTACGTCTGGGTCGCCACCTACAGCGGTGACGCCAACAACCTGACGGCGACGCACCCGTGCGGCGACGCGTCCGAGGTGGTCAAGGTGACACCGCGGCAGCCGGTCATCACGACCGACGTGCCCGGACCCAACACACTCCCGCTGGGGGCGTCCGGCACTTCGCTGACCGACCAGGCCACGCTGTCCAACTCGACGGCGGGCGCGACCGGGACCATCAGCTTCCAGCTGTACGGCCCGTTCGACTCGGCGCCTGACGCGAACTCCTGCGTCGACGCCAAGAAGGTGGGAGCCGCCGTGAACGCGACGGCGCCGGTGTCCGGGGACGGCACCTACACGTCAGGTAGCAAGCTCGTCTCCGCGGCTGGCTACTACACCTGGGTGGCGACCTACAGCGGTGATGCGGAGAACAACAGCGCCACCCACCCGTGCGGTCAGGCCAGCGAGACCGTCCTGATCACCAAGGCGCCGACCTCAATCACGACCGAGGTCGCCGACCCGACCCTGCAGCTCGCGCCGACCGCCTCCCTGGTGGACACCGCGACGCTGTCCGGCGCGACAGTCTCGCCGGCCGCGGGCGGGACCATCACCTTCAACCTCTACGGCCCGTTCGCCAACGACCCGACGGGCAACTCGTCGGTGTGCATCGCGGGCAACCTGGCCGGCAGCACGGTCAAGTCGGTCAGCGGACCGGGCCTCTACACCTCCGACCCGGTCGTCGTGTCCGAGGCGGGCTACTACGTGTGGCAGGCCTCCTACTCCGGCGACGCGAACAACGACCCCAGCATCCACGACTGTGGGGACGCCAAGGAGGTCACGCAGGTCGACAAGGCGGACACGACGATCACCACCCAGGTGCCGTCCACGACCGCTCAGCTCGACCCCACGGCCACGCTGACAGACACCGCCACGCTGTCGGGCGGCACGCTGAACCCGGCGGCCTCCGGGACGATCACCTTCACCCTCTACGGCCCGTTCGCGTCGGCACCCGGCAAGGACAGCTGCACCGAGGGCAAAGCGATCGACACCAGGACCGCAACGGTCACCGGCAACGGGAGCTACTCGCCCGCCACCGGGATCACCGTGAACGAGACGGGCTTCTACACCTGGGTTGCCAGCTACTCCGGCGACGCCAACAACAAGCCCGCCACGCACGACTGCGGTCTGGCGAACGAGACCGTCGAGGTCGGCAAGGCGCCGAGCGCCATCACGACCGACGCGGTCGACAAGGTCAAGCTCTCGTCCGGCACCACGACCATCTCCGACGTGGCCACCCTGTCGGGCGTCACCGAGGACCCCGAGGCCACGGGCACGATCGAGTTCAAGGTCTACGGGCCGTTCTCCTCGCAGCCGGGCGCGGACAGCTGCACCGCGGGCAAGCTCGTGGGCGGTGGCCCCTACACGGTGGCCGTCCACGGGCCTGGCCAGTACACCTCGCCCAACGTCCAGGTGAAGCTCGCCGGCTACTACGTCTGGGTCGCCGGCTACTCCGGTGACGCCAACAATGCGGCAGCCACGCACCCGTGCGGCCAGACCGAGGAGACGACGGTCGTCGACAAGGCGACCCCGGCCATCTCCACCCAGGTCGCGGATGCCAGCGTCGACCTGCCCAACGCGTCTCTGGTCGACACGGCCACCCTGTCCGGTGGCACCAGCGACCCGAAGGCCACCGGAACGATCACGTTCCGGCTCTACGGTCCCTTCGCGTCGGCGCCCAACAGCGACAGCTGTACCGAGGGCAAGCTCGTGGCCACCAAGGTCGTCGCCGTGACGGACGGGAACGGCAGCTACATCTCGCCGGCGGTCGTGGTCACCCAGGCCGGGACCTACACCTGGGTCGCGACCTACTCGGGCGACGACAACAACGAGTCCGCGACGCACGCCTGCGGCCTCGCGTCCGAGACGGTGACGGTCAACACGGCGCCCACCGACGTGACGACGGTCGCCACCGGCTCGGCGATCATCAAGCTCGGCCAGACCATCGAGGATGCCGCCAGCGTCACTGGTCTGACCGACGACGCCACCGGGACCGTGACCTTCACGCTCTACGGCCCGGACGACGCCACCTGCTCCGGTGAGCCGGTCTTCACATCGGTGAAGGCCCTGACGGTGACGGTGAACGAGTCCGGCGCCACGGGTTCCGCGACCTCGTCGGCGTTCGCGCCGACCGCGGCCGGAACCTACCGGTGGGTCGCGTCCTACTCGGGCGACGACAACAACGCTGTCAGCGCCGGTGAGTGCAACGACCCGAACGAGCAGTCCGTGGTCAGGGCCGGCGACAACCCGGGCCTGGACAAGTTCTCCGACCCTGCGTCGGGCAGCGTGGTCCAGCCGGGCACGACGATCCACTACTCGGTGAAGGTGTCCAACACCGGTGACGTGGCGATCACCGACGCCGACGTGCTCGATATCCTGCCGCCGCACGTCACGGTGAACGTGTCGAGCATCAGCGACGGTGGTGTGCTCAGCGCGGACAAGACGCGCATCAACTGGACGGTCACCCTGGCCGGCGGTGCGAGCAAGACCCTCACCTACGACGCGACGGTGAATGCCGACGCGCCGCAGGGCGCGGTCCTGGTCAACACGGCGAGGTTCCAGGGGCTGGAGGACACCACGACCCACGTGGTGCCCACCGGTGCTCTGACCATCCTGAAGCAGGTGAGCCCGGTTGCTGGTGGTGGTGTCGTGGTGGAGTTCGGTGACACGCTGACCTACACCCTCACCGTGACTGCGACCGGCACGCTGAACCAGACGAACGTCGAGGTGAAGGACTACATCCCGGGGTACGACCCGGCGCGGCCGACATCGGGCAAGACCACGTACGTGGCCGGGTCGGCGACCTGTGTCGGGGCGGGCACCTGCACGGTGGCCGGTCCGGGTGCCAACCACCAGTTGATCTGGTCGCTGGGCACGATGGCAGCGGGCACGTCGCGCCAGGTCACCTTCAAGGTGACCATCGACGACGTGACCGGTGCGGCCGGGGAGACGGTGGCGGTGGACATCCTCAACGCCGGCGCGGTGAAGTCGGACCGGACGCCGACCACTCCGTCGAACCAGGTGGTCACCCCGGTGTCCAAGGTGCTGCCGGTGAAGGTGCACAAGCCGCCGGTCGTGGTGCTGCCGCACACCGGTGCAACGCTGCCGGTCGGTAAGACCGTGGGTGGGGCGATCGCCCTGCTCGGGCTGGGTCTGCTGCTGGTCGCCGCCGGGCGCCGGCGGAGCAGCTGGCTGCCGCGCGGCTAGCCAGCGGCGCGACCGCCTGACGAGGGCCCCCGGGACACGTCCCGGGGGCCCTCGCCACGGGGCGGGCCCTTCTCGGCAGGAACGAACCGGGTCTTGATACTCCGTTGGGGTGAATTTGAGGGGACATGTGCGGACAAGGCGGACCAACCGTTGACGAGTTGGTGCAAGTGGCTTGACCCGGCATTGATCAACGCACACTCTGTGCGTGCGCGTCCTCTGGGGAGAGAGGCGCGCATCTGCTGGGGGGGCTGTGAGCCGCGACCGGGATGTGCCGGTCACCTCGGGTGTCAGGGATGACGTCCGACGGTCGCGGGGAGCCACTGGTGAGACCGACCTCGGTGCCGTTTCGTTCCTTACGAGAGGTGCCTTCGATGGTCCGGTCGTTGTCCAAGCGCGGTATGCCGAAGCCGTTCGCGATCTTGATTGCGGCGCTGTTGGCGCTGTATTTCGTGCCGCTCAACGCGCTGCCCGCAGGTGCGGTCGACAGGGATGGTTTCGAGATCGAGGGCAACCTGGTCGACGACGCCGGCGGCGGATCGACCGATCGTCGGTTCGACCTGAACCCCGGCGATGCTCGTTCTCGCGACCGATGTGGACCACACGACCGGTGGTCAGGACGACACGACGTTCGGTGGCGGGTCCAAGGAGTTCAACGACGGCGGCAGTAACGGGTGGCCGGCCGTGCTGGACTTCGGGGGCGGCAACGCGCCGGGCAAGTCGGACTTCGGGCGGTGGGCGACCTACACGAACTCCGACGCCAACAACCACGTGTGGCTGTTCCTCGGCTTCGACCGGGACGCCGCGCACGGCACCGCGAAGTACGCGTTCGAGCTGAACCAGATCATCCAGGCCCGACCCCGAAACGCGAACCCGACCCGCAGCCAGGGCGACCTGAAGTTCATCATCTGGACCAGGGCAACGGGCGCTGACGCTGACCGGTGACGCGCAGAACACCGATGTCGGGCTCTACCCTGTGGATCGACCCGGACCAGGCCGCGGCGGGGTCGCTGAGGACACCGACGACGACGGCCACTGGGTCAAGGTCGTGGCGAACGCGGCACCTTCGTGGGCGCCATCAACACCGCGCCCCCGTCACGGTGCCCTGCTGGTGGACCAGCGGCAACGTGATCGCAGGGCTCGATCGGGGCCGACCAGTTCGGTCGAGTTCGGGATCGACCTGACCTCCTTCGGCGCGGTGCTGGGCTGCCCGAGCCAGGGCTTCACCGCGGCCAACGCCCGCTCGATCACCGGCACCGGCACCACCGGCACGCTGGTCGACTACCTGTCCGCGACTGCGGTGTGCACATCCCGAGCACCTGCACCTCGCTGGTGACCAACGCCACCAACCAGGTCGTGGTCGGCAACAGCATCTCCGACACCGCGACGATCACCCCGTCGAACGCGACCGGCACCGTGACGTTCAAGGTCTACGGGCCGGACGACGCCGACCTGCGCGAACGCGCCGGTGGCGACCCTGGGCCCGATCAACGTCGTCGAACGGCTCCGCCAGCTCCGGGCCCTACACGCCCGCCGTGGTCGGCACGTACCGGTGGATCGCCTCCTACGACTCCAACGACGACGCCCACTTCGCCGACAGCGTCGGCAAGTGCAACGACCCCAACGAACAGTCGGTGGTCGTGAAGACGAAGCCGGCGATCACGACGACGGCCGGATCTTCCGGGACCCTGCCGGGTGCGGTGACCGTCTCCGACGTCGCGCACCTGACCGGGCTGACCGAGACCGCGGGCGGGAAGGTGACCTTCACCGTCTACGGCCCGTTCGCTCTCGACTCCTCGCCGACCTGCACCGGGACCGCCTCGAGTCGGTCGAGGTGGCGCTGGGCTCGGTCGGGGCCGACCACGCCATCGACGTGGCCTCCGGGCCGGTCTCGGTCACCCATGCCGGCAAGTACTACTGGATCGCCTCCTACAACGGCGACACCAACAACGAGGCCGTGGCCGGCAAGTGCGGCGACGACAACGAGACCTCGACGGTCGAGAAGACCACCCCGACGATCACCACCGACGCCGACGACACGGCGAAGCTGCCCGACGACGCGACGATCAGTGACACGGCCACCCTCAGCGGGGTGACCGCGCACGCCGGCGGCACCATCGTGTTCAAGCTGTTCGGACCCGACACCGGCTACCCCGACCTGCACCGAGGGCGTCGGCGGCAACCTGGTGTTCACCTCCACGGCGTTCACGGTCGACGGGCCCGGCACCTACGGGCCGGCCAGCTACACCGTGACCGAGGCCGGGACCTACTACTGGATCGCCTACTACTCCGGCGATCCAGACAACAACGCGGTGGCCGGTGTCTGCGGGGAGACCAACGAGACCTCCGACGTCGACAAGGCGTCCCCGAAGATCACCACGACGGCCTCGTCGCAGGGGAACTTCCCCGGTGCGGTGACGCATCGCCGACACCGCGCACCTGACCGGGCTGACCGCCGACGCGAGCGGGAAGGTCACGTTCAACGTCTACGGCCCGTTCCCGGCGAACTCCTCCCCGACCTGCTCGGGTAACCCGTTCAAGACCATCGAGGTGACCCTGGGCTCGGTCGGGGCCGACCACGCCATCGACGTCGCGCTCCGGCCCGGTCCCGGTCACCCAGGCCGGGAAGTACTACTGGGTCGCCTCCTACAACGGTGACGACAACAACAACGCCGTGACCGGCGCCTGCGGCGACACCAACGAGACCTCGGATGTCACGAAGGCCTCGCCGGAGATCACCACCACCGCCGGGACAACCGGGACGCTGCCGGGTGCGGTGACCATCTCCGACATCGCCCACCTGACCGGGCTCACCGAGACCGCGACCGGTGACGTGACGTTCACCGTGTACGGCCCGTTCGCGGCGAACTCCTCGCCGACGTGCACCGGGGAGCCGTTCGACACCCTGGTGGTCGGTCTTGGTTCGGTGGGTGCCGACCACGCGATCGACGTGTCCTCCGGTGACGTGCCGGTGACCGCGGCTGGAAAGTACTACTGGGTCGCCTCCTACGGCGGAGATGCCGCCAACAACCCGGTGGCCGGCGAGTGTGGCGACGACAACGAGACCTCGACGGTCGACAAGGCGAGCCCGGCCATCTCGACGGTGGCGGTCGCAACTGACCCGACGGTACCGACCACGTCGGTCCAGGACAGCGCAACCCTTACCGGGCTGACCGCGAACGCCACCGGCTCCGTGACGTTCACGATCTACAGCAACAGCAGCTGCACGGCGGTCGTGACCACGCTGGGTCCGGTCGCGATCGGGACGGTCACCGGTGGGGCGGCCACGGCCGTGTCGCCGGCCTACACCGGGATCACCACGGCTGGCGACTACTTCTTCATCGCCCGCTACTCCGGTGACGCGAACAACAACGCGGTTTCCGGCCACTGTGGGGACGCGAACGAGGTTGTCCACCTCGGTGCGTTGGTGATCGTGAAGGCGGTGAGCCCGGTCGCGGGCAACGGGGTGGTGGTCAACTTCGGTGACACGCTGACCTACACCCTGACGGTGAGTGCGACCGGGACGTTGAGCCAGCCGAACGTGGTCGTGAACGACTACATCCCGGGTACGACCCGGCCCGGCCGACGTCGGGGAAGACCACCTATGTGGCGGGGTCGGCGAAGTGCATCGGGGCGGGCACCTGCACGGTGTCCGGGCCCAACGCCAACCACCTGCTGACCTGGTCGCTGGGCACGATGGCCGGTGGGACGTCGCGGCAGGTCACCTTCCAGGTGACGATCGACGACGTGACCGGTGCGGCCGGGGAGACGGTGGCGGTGGACATCCTCAACGCCGGCGCAGTGAAGTCGGACCTGGTGCCGACCACGCCGTCCAACCAGGTCAAAACCCCGGTGTCCAAGGTGCTGCCGGTGAAGGTGTCCAAGCCGCCGGTCGTGGTGCTACCGCACACCGGCACGGCGCTGCCGGTCGGCCGGATGGTGGGTGGGGCGATCGCGCTGCTCGGTCTCGGTCTGCTCATGCTGGTGGCGACCGGGCGCCGGCGCGACAGCTGGCCGCGCCGATAGCACCGCAGCGTCGCCAGCAAGCGACGTAGTGGCTGACGAGGGCCCCCGGGACACTTGTCCCGGGGGCCCTCGCCGTGGGCGAGGCCCTTCTCGGCAGGAACAGACCGGGTCTTGATACTCCGTTGGGGTGAATTTGGCAGCGACATTCCGGATAAGCCGGACCAACGGTTGACGACTTAGGTCAACTGCCTTGACCCGAGATGGCGCGAAGCAGACGCTGAATTTGCGCGTCCTCTGGGGAGAGAGGCGCGTTGCTGGGGGGGCTGTGAGCCGCGACCGGATGTGCCGGTCACCCCGTGCGTCAGGGATGACGTACGGCGGTCGCGGGGAGCCACTGGTGAGACCGACCTCGGTGCCGTTTCGTTCCTGACGAGAGGTGCCTCCGATGGTCCGGTCGATGACCAAGCGCGCAATGCCGAAGCCGTTCGCGATCGTGATCGCGGCACTCTTGGCGCTCTACTTCGTCCCTCTCGGGGCGCTACCGGCCTCGGCGGTGACGGTGGGTGGGTTCGAGATCGAGGGCAACCTCACCGACGACGCCACCCCGGGCATCGACTGGGCCACGGTGGACACCACCTCCTCGGCGTTCGCCACCGGGGTCGACAACGTGGACAACACCGGTCAGGACACCACGACGTTCAAGGGGGCGAGCAAGGAGTTCAACCTGCAGAACGAGTCGGGTGGCTGGCCGGGCTGGCAGTTCGGTAGCGGGAACGCGACCGGCAAGTCGGACTTCGGGCGGTGGGCGACCTACACCAACACCGACGCCAGCAACCACGTGTGGTTCTTCCTCGGCTTCGACCGCGGCTTCGGCACCGGCACCGCGAAGTACGCGTTCGAGCTGAACCAGATCATCCAGAACCCGACCACCGAGGCGAACCCGACCCGCAGCCAGGGCGACCTGCGGCTGATCGTGTTCGACCAGGGCAACGGGCTGATCACGCTGACCGCGGACGCGCAGAACCCCGACGTCGGCCTCTACACCTGGGACGACCCGGACCAGGGCGCCGGCGGGGTGGCTGAGGACACCGACGACGACGGCGTCTGGGTGAAGGTCGCGAATGCCGGCACCTTCGTGGGTGCCTCGAACACCGGCGACACCCCGGTGGCGGTGCCCTCGTGGTGGACCAGCGGCAACGTGGTCAACGGGGCCCTGCCCAAGGACACCTTCCTCGAGTTCGGCATCGACCTGACCTCCTTCGGCGCGGTGCTGGGCTGCCCGAGCCAGGGCTTCACCGCGGCCAACGCGCGGTCGATCACCGGCACCGGCGGCCCCGGCACCCTGGTCGACTACCTCGCGGCGATGCCGGTGCACATCCCCAGCACCTGCACCTCCTTGGTGACCGAGGCCACCGACGAGGTCGTGATCGGCAACAGCATCTCCGACACCGCGACCATCACTCCCTCGAACGCCACCGGCACCGTCACGTTCAAGGTCTACGGGCCCGACGACGCCGATTGCTCGGGCGAGCCGGTGACGACCCTGGGCCCGATCACCGTCGTCAACGGCTCCGCCAGCTCCGGGCCCTACACGCCCGCCGTGGTCGGCACGTACCGGTGGATCGCCTCCTACGTCTCTGACGACGAGGAGCACTTCGCAAACGCCACCGGTGAGTGCGGCGACGAGGGTGAGACCTCGGTCGTCGTCCCGACCAACCCGGAGATCGTGACTCACGCGACCGGGGGCAGCCTGCCTGCTGGGTCGGTGTCGGACAGGGCGGACCTGTCGGGTGTGACGGCGGACGCCGGCGGCTCGATCGTGTTCAGGCTGTATGGCCCGTCCGACTCGCCGAACTGCGCCGGCTCGGCGATCTTCACCTCGGCTGCGGTCGCCGTGCACGGTCCAGGCACCTACGGTCCGGTGACCACGACGGTCGCCAACGCTGGCTCCTACTACTGGATCGCCACCTACTCGGGTGACCCCAAGAACAACGGAGTGGCCGGAGCGTGCGGGGCCGGGGGTGAGACCTCGGCCGTCACGAAGGCGAGCCCGGCCATCTCCACGGTGGCCGTCGCGACGGACAACGCCCTTCCGGGTACGTCGGTCAAGGACACCGCCACGGTGACCGGGCTGTCGGCCAACGCCACTGGCACGGTGACGTTCGCGATCTACAGCAACAACAGCTGCACGACCCTCGTCACCACGCTTGGTCCAGTGGCGATCGGGACCGTCACGGGCGGCACGGCCACCGCAGTATCGCCCGCGTACACCGGTATCACGGCGGCCGGCGACTACTTCTTCATCGCCAGCTACTCGGGCGACGCCAACAACAAGGCGGTCGCCGGCAAGTGCGGTGACGCGAACGAAAGCGTCCACGTGAACGCCGCCCCTGTTGCCGTGCTGCCGGAGAAGGTCGGCAAGCCGCCGGTGGTGGTGCTGCCGCACACCGGTCTGGCGTTGCGGGTCGACCAGGCCGTGGGTGGGGCGATCGTCCTGCTCGGGCTCGGTGTGCTGCTGCTGGCAGCGGCCACGCACCGGCGCAGCAGCTGGCTGCCGCGCCGGTAGCCAGCGACGCAACGCCTGACGAGGCCCCCGGGACACGTCCCGGGGGCCCTCGCCGGGTCACGCTGCGTGGCCCGGTTGGGCCGAAGGGAGGAGCGGCTCGGCCAGGTATCCGTCCGCGGTGCGGCGCCCGCGACAGATGGGTGCTCGCAAACCGGTACGAACCGTCACGGATCGGCACCCGTTGGGGCCGGAACGCCGGTCACGCAGCGTGACTCCTCCGTTCGTACTATTTCCACACGCAGTCACGCATTGCGATTGACGATCAGTTGATCACCCGTCATCATCAGAGGGCTGCTACCAGGCAGCAAGGTGGGGAAGCTTCGATCCACGACCGGGAACGGTCACCTTCTGCCCAGGGGATGGGGCAGGACGGTCGTGGGGAGCCAGTGGTGAGACCGACCCCTGAGGCATCGACCAGGGAGTGCTCCACCATGAAGGTCAAGAACACTGCACTGCGCCTCGCGGGCGTCGCAATGGTTGCCGTCGCGCTGGCCCCGTGGGTGGGTGGGTCGACGGCGTCGGCCACCGCACCCGCCACGTACAACTCGATCGTCAAGCAGGACCAGGTGCCGGTCACAGCGGCGAACTTCCCGAACCAGCAGACCGACTGTCCCGACTGGACTGCCGGCGGGGGAACGGACTCCTTCCACTTCGTGGCGGACGGACAGCTCATCTTCACCTCGATCACCGTCGAGTTCAGCACCGGCACGGTGACCGCGACCCCGAACGACAAGCACGCGTACATCTCGGCACCGGCCGGCGCCACCCTGGTCAACGCCTGGGCGACGGTGTCGCCGGCGCCCGCCGAGGGTCCGGCCGCGGACTTCCAGCTCTCGCACGTCTGTGTCGGGACACCTGTCACCAGCTCGTCGCCGCCGCCGTCCAGCACCCCGGTGACGTCGTCGGCTCCGGTCACGACGCCGGCCACGGTCACCACGCCGCCGGCCAGCGTGCTGGCGACCACGGCGAAGGCCTCTCCGGCCGTCTCCGTCGAGGGCACCAAGGCGGGAACGGTGAAGGCGGTCCTGCCGCACACCGGCTCCGGCGTCAAGGTCGGCCTCCTGCTCGCCACCTCGCTCGCGCTGCTGCTCGGCGGCGGCGCAATGATGATGCTGCCGGGCGTCGCCCCGGCACGCGGCAAGCGCCGCCGGCACTGATCGGCTAGCGGGGCGCCTTCAGGAGGCGCCCTGGGCAAAGAACACGTCGAGGGGCCCCGGATGTCCGGGGCCCCTCGTTCGTTGCTGCGTAGACTCGGCCGGGAAGCCGGCGATGGCGGCCGGTCCCCCTCCGACGCCCCGGTAGTGATGCACCTGTGATCCGCCTCGAGCACGTCACCAAGCTCTACCCGAGCCAGACCAGGCCTGCTCTCAACGACGTCACCGTCGAGATCGGGAAGGGTGAGTTCGTCTTCCTCGTCGGGCAGTCCGGCTCGGGTAAGTCGACCTTCCTGCGCCTCGTCCTCAAGGAGGAGCGCGCCACTAGCGGTCAGGTGCACGTGGCCGGGAAGGACCTGGCCCGGCTGTCCAGCTGGAAGGTCCCCGCGCTGCGCCGCCAGGTGGGCACCGTGTTCCAGGACTTCCGGCTGCTCAACAACAAGACCGTCCAGGAGAACGTCGCGTTCGCCCTGGAGGTCATCGGCCGGCCCCGGCACCAGATCGCCAAGGTGGTCCCCGAGGTGCTCGACCTGGTCGGGCTGAAGGGTAAGGAGGGCCGCCGCCCGGACGAGCTCTCCGGCGGCGAGCAGCAGCGGGTGGCCATCGCCCGGGCGTTCGTGAACCGGCCGATGATCCTCATCGCCGACGAGCCCACCGGCAACCTCGACCCGCTGACCAGCGTCGGCATCATGCGGCTGCTCGACCGGATCAACCGGACGGGCACCACCGTGGTGATGGCCACCCACGACGACGACATCGTCGACCAGATGCGCCGGCGGGTGATCGAGCTCGAAGCCGGCCGGGTGGTCCGAGACCAGTCCCGGGGTGTCTACGGCTACTCGCACTGACGAGCAGGTAGACAGGTAGGGCAAGCGGGACCGAGCGACCACGACCCAGGGAACGGCATGCGCGCAAGCTTCATCGTCAACGAGATCGGCATCGGGCTCCGCCGGAACCTGATCATGACCATCGCCATGATCATCACCACGGCGGTCTCGCTCGGCTTCCTCGGCACGGCCGTCCTGTTCAACCAGCAGGTCAGCGTGATGAAGGACTTCTGGTACGACAAGGTCGAGGTGTCGGTGTTCCTCTGCGGCGCCGACAGCGGCGAGGGCGTGGCCGGCAGCTGCGCGGCCGGCGAGGTGACGCAGGACCAGCGGGAGACCATCCGGGCCGACCTGGACAGCATGCCTGAGGTCGAGAAGGTCTACTACGAGTCCAAGCGCAAGGCGTACTCGCGCTTCAAGGAGCAGTTCAAGAACTCGGCCATCGTCGACAACGTGACCCCCGACCAGATGCCGGAGTCCTTCCGGGTCAAGCTGGTCAACCCCGAGCAGTTCGACATCGTGGCCAGCGCGTTCGTGGGGCGGGCCGGGGTCGAACAGGTCCAGGACCAGAAGGCGCTGCTGGAGAAGTTCTTCAAGGTCCTCAACTGGGTGCAGTGGTTCGCCGGAGGGCTGGCCCTGCTGATGATCCTGGTCTCGGTGATCCTGATCGTGAACACGATCCGGGTGGCTGCGTTCAGCCGCAGACGCGAGACCGGGATCATGAAGCTGGTCGGCGCCTCGAACTTCTCCATCCAGCTGCCGTTCCTGCTGGAGGGCGCCATCTCGGGCTTCCTCGGCGCCGCGCTCGCCACCGGCGCGTTCGTGCTGATCAAGGCGGTGCTGGTCGACAAGATCCTGGCGCCGAACTTCCCGATCACCCGGTTCATCACCTGGGGAGACGTCTGGCTCAGCTCGGGGGCGGTGTTCATCATCGGCGTGGCGCTGGCCGCAATCGCCAGCTCGTTGGCCTTGGTCAAGTACCTTCGGGTCTGATCACCCGGGCCCCACCAGTCACACCGGTATCACCCGGAACGGGCAAAGTGTCCGTTCCTCGGCCTCATCCCGGGGCCCGGACGGACCGATACAGCCAGCACACCTGCCTGTCAGCACTGTCGTCGACCCGACCGGAGCCCTTCCCCCATGCGTGCCCGTCCCGCGCTGACCCTCGCCGTGATCGCCGCCCTCTGCCTGGGGCTCGTTGCCCCCGCCGAGGCGTCGGACCCGCGAGCGCGCAAGCACCAGGTGGACCGGGCGCTGCAGAAGCTCAATGCCGACCTGGACGAGACGTCGGCCGCGCTGCGGCACGCGGCGAACGCACTGCACGCGGCCGAGTCCAAGCTGCCGGCCGCCCGGGCCAAGGTGGCCCGGGTGCACGGGCAGCTGGTCGCCGCCCAGGCTCGCGACCGGCTGCTTGGCGAGCAGCTCCTGGTGGCCAAGGCCGAGGTGGCCCGCGCGCAGGGGCAGATCGACGACACCCTGGCCAGCATCATGGCCAGCCACAAGCTGATCGGCCGGATCGCCCGCTCCTCCTACCAGGACGGCGGCATGGGCGAGCTCGCGGTGGTGCTGCAGTCGCAGAGCCCGGACGAGTTCGCGACCCGGCTGGTTCTGGTGCAGAACGCGATGCGCTCCGAGGGAAACGTGCTGACCGGCCTGGCCGAGAGCCGCGCCAACCTGGCGGCCCAGCGGGCCACCCTGGTCGCCAAGCGCCAGCAGGTGGCCGGGATGAAGCGCCAGCAGGAGGCAGTGGTCCAGAAGATCGCCGGCCTGCAGGCCGAGGCGATCGACGCGCAGCACGAGGTCGAGTCGCTGATCGCGGCTCGCGCATCCGCGGTCGCCGCCATCGAGCGGGAGAAGAAGGCCGAGGAGACCCGCGCCGCGGCGATGCGGGCCGAGTCGGCCCGGCTCGGCCGGATCCTGGCTGCGCGCGCCCGGGCGGCCCGGATCGCCGCAGCTCGGGCCCGGGCTGCCGGCCGGTCCAGCTACTCCGCCGGCGGCGGCGTCCTGTCGTACCCCGTCAACGCGGGGATCACGTCGCCGTACGGCATGCGGGTGCACCCGGTGACGGGCATCTACAAGCTGCACGACGGCACCGACTTCGGCGTCGGGTGCGGCACGCCGGTGCACGCGGCGGCGTCCGGGACGGTCATCCAGGCCGACCCTGGTCGCCGGCTACGGCAACCAGCTGGTCATCGACCACGGGGTCATGCGCGGCGCCGGGGTGGCCACCAGCTACAACCACCTGATGCGCTTCAGCCGCGGATACGGCGCGCACGTCAGCCGCGGCGACGTGATCGGCTACAGCGGTGGCGGCGAGGGCATGTACGGCGCCGGGTACTCGACCGGCTGCCACCTGCACTTCATGGTCTACGTCAACGGCGGCACGGTTGACCCGATGGGCTGGCTCTAGTCGCTTACGCCGGTGCCGGAAGGGCCGCCCGGCCTAGACTCGTGCGGTGATCGCCGTCCGTCGGGTGCTGCGCACCTCAGCCGTCGCGGGCCTGGTGGCGGTGGCCTACGTCGGAGGAGTGCTCACCGGCGTGGTGGGCTCGGACGACCCGGCGCCGACGCCGCAGCGTGGCGTGATCGACGAGGCCGCCGACCGGATCGCCGCGAAGGCTGCCCGGCCGGTCGACCGCGACGCGCTCGAGCGGGCCGCTGTCGAGGGGATGCTGCGCACTCTCGGTGACCGCTGGTCCACCTACTACGGCAAGTCCGAGTTCACGTCGTTCCAGTCGGCTCTCGAGGGCCACTACTCGGGCGTGGGGCTGTGGCTGCGAGGCACCCCGGCCGGCGCGGGCGGCGGCGTCCGGGTCGGCAGCATCGAGGTCGGCAGCGTGCAGCCGGGGTCCCCGGCCGCAGGGGCTGGCGTCCTCGCGGGCGATGTCATGCTGCGCGTCGGTGGCACCGACGTGACCACCGCGAACGTCTCGACCGTGGCAACTCTGCTGCGCGGCGACGAGGGCACCACGGTCCAGGTCGCCGTACGCCGGGGATCGGCCACCCGCACGGTCCGGCTCACCCGTGCCACGTTCAGCACCGACGACGTGGTGGTCGAGCGGCTGCACGGCGGCATCGCCCGGATCGCCATCTCCGCCTTCACCCGCGGGGTCGGGCGCGACGTCGCCCGCGCGATCGCGGCCGAGAGCCAGCGACAGACCACCGGCGTGGTGCTGGACCTGCGGGACAACCCGGGCGGCCTGCTCGACGAGGCGGTGGCAGTCGCTTCGGTCTTCCTCGACGGCGGACCGGTCGTCTCGTACGAGCGCCGTGGCGCCCAGCCGCGTACCCTCGACGCGTTCGAGGGCGGCGACACGACCACGCCCCTCGTCGTGCTCGTGAACCCGTCGACGGCCAGCGCCGCCGAGGTGGTGGCGGGCGCGCTCCAGGACCGCAACCGTGCCGTGGTCGTCGGCACCCGCACCTACGGGAAGGGCTCCGTGCAGGAACCGTCCACGCTCTCCGACGGCTCGGCCCTCGAGCTGACCGTCGGTCGCTACCTCACGCCGTCCGGCCGCAGCCTCGACGGCGTCGGCATCGAGCCCGACGTGGTGGTGCCGCCCGGCGCGGCACCCGAGGTCGCCGAGCGGCGGGCGATCGACGTGCTGACCGGGCTGGTGGCCGCTCTCGGCGGGACGGGCCACGGCTGATGCCGAAGGAGCAGGGTCGCAAGCTGGTGGCCCAGAACCGCAAGGCCCGGCACGACTACCACATCGACGACGTCTTCGAGGCGGGCCTGGTGCTGACCGGCACCGAGGTCAAGTCGTTGCGCGCGGGGCACGCCAACCTGGTGGACGGCTATGCCCACATCCGCGACGGGGAGGCGTGGCTGGCCGGCGTGCACATCCCGGAGTACACCGAGGGCACCTGGACCAACCACGAGCCGCGGCGCGAACGCAAGCTGCTGCTGCACCGGGCCGAGATCCTCCGGCTGATCGGCAAGACCAAGGAGGGCGGGATCACCCTCGTCCCGGTCGCGCTGTACTTCAAGGACGGCAAGGCCAAGGTCGAGATCGCCCTGGGCCGCGGCAAGAAGTCCTACGACAAGCGGCAGGCGCTGGCCGAGAAGCAGTCCAAGCGGGAGATGCAGCGCGCGCTCGCACGCCGCAGCAGCGGCAAGGATCGCTGAGGCGATGGTGCGGCGAGGCCTGGCGATGCTTGCCGTCATGGCCTGCACCGGGCTCGTCGCGGCGGCGCCCGCAGCGGCGCTGGTCGGCACCGGCGAGGAGCACATCACGTCGTACGACGTGGAGCTGACTGTCAACGAAAACGGCACCCTGGATGCCCGCGAGACCATCGACTACGACTTCGGCGCGTCGGTGGGCAAGCACGGCATCTTCCGGACCTTCCCGGTGCGGGTGCCCTACGACGACAAGCACGACCGGGTCTACGACGTCGAGAACTTCCGGGTCGAGAGCCCGACCGGCGCACCCACCGACGTGGACAGCAGCGAGAGCGGCGGTACCGCGACCTACCGGATCGGCAGCCCGGACCGGACGGTCAGCGGCCGCGAGCGCTACGTCGTCACGTACACGGTCGACGGCGCGCTGAACGCGTTCCCCGACCACGTCGAGCTCTACTGGAACGCGATCGGCGACGGGTGGGGCGTGCCCATCGACGCCGCCACGGTGCGGGTGCTGACACCGGCCGCCCCCACCCAGCAGACCTGCTTCGCCGGTCCGACCGGCAGCAGCCTGCCGTGCGGGTCGATCACCGCGGCCGGGACGGAGGTGACCGCGAGCCAGCCGGGCGGGCTGACCGCGTACAGCGCGTTCACCGTCGTGGTGGGGCTCCCCACCGGTGCGGTCACCGCGACCGGGCCGCGCCTCGAGGAACGCTGGACGCTGCGCCGGTCGCTGACCCCGACCCCGCTCACCGGCGGCCTCGCCGCGCTGCTGCTGCTCCCGGGTCTGGCCGGGGTCGGGTGGCTGGTCGGTGTGCGCGGCCGCGACCGTCGGTACGCCGGTCAGACGCCGGGGCTGGTGCCCGCCTCCGGCGGGGTCGAGGAGCGGGTGCCGCTGGTCGGTGCCGGACCCGTCGCGGTGCAGTTCCAGCCGCCGGAGGGCCTGCGCCCGGGGCAGCTCGGCACGCTGCTGGACGAGCGGGCCAACGTGGTGGACGTGACGGCCACCATCGTCGACCTGGCCGTCCGCGGCCACCTGCGCATCGTGGAGCTGGAGCGGGCGCACTGGTTCTCCTCCAGGGACTGGCGGCTGGAGAAGCTCACGGGCGGCACCGGTGAGCTGCTGCCGTTCGAGCAGGAGCTCTACAACGGACTGTTCCTGTCCGGCGACCAGGTGCAGCTCTCGTCGTTGAAGAAGACCTTCGCGGCCAGGATGGCCAAGGTGCAGTCGGCGCTCTACCTCGACGTGACCCGGGCCGGCTGGTTCCGCGGCCGCCCGGACAAGGTCCGTGGCGCCTGGCAGGGCGGCGGCTTCGTCCTCGCGCTGGCCGGCGGCTGGCTCACCTGGCTGCTCAGCCGGCACTTGCACTGGGCGCCGGTCGGGGTGGCGGTGACGGTGGTGGGCGTCGTGCTGTTCCTGCTGGGCCGCAGATGCCGGCTCGCACGGCCGCGGGCACCGCGGTGCTCGCCCAGGCCAAGGGTTTCCGCGAGTACATCCGCACCGCCGAGGCCGAACAGCTGCGGTACGAGGAGGGCCAGGACATCTTCAGCCGGTACCTGCCCTACGCCGTGGTGTTCGGCGAGACCGATCGCTGGGTGCGGGTCTTCGGCCCGCTGGCCGCGGCCTCGTCCGTCGGCGGCGCGACGAGCTGGTACGCCGGGCCGAACGGGTGGGACATGTCGCATTTCGGGGAGTCGATGGACGGTTTCACCTCGACCGCGGCGAGCACCCTGGCTGCCTCGACGCCGTCGTCGTCGGGCGGGTCCGGGTTCGGCGGCGGCGGGTCGTCGGGTGGCGGCGGCGGCGGTGGGGGCGGCGGCTCCTGGTAAGGGTCTTCGCTGCCCCGGCTAAGGACACTGCCGGACGCCGGGTGGCGCCGATGCCGCGACTGTCGTGGCATGACCTACTTCGAGACCCAAGACACGCTGGCCCCGGCCGCTCCGGCCGCTGCGCTGGTGGAAGGCGAGCACGTGCGCAGCCACCTGGTCGCCGCCGTCGTCTGCACGCTCGTCTGCTTCGCGCCGACCGGTGTGGCAGCCGTCGTCGCCGCGGGGAACGTCCGGACCCGGCTGGCGCTGGGTGACCTGGCCGGGGCCCGCCGGGCCTCGGCGACCGCCCGGCGGCTCTGCTGGGTGAGCGTGTCGGTCACACTCGGCTTCCTGCTGATGATCGTGGTAGGGGCGGCCGGCTGAGGCAGCCGCCACGGGAAGACGAACGACGAAGGCCGGTTCCGATCGGACCCGGCCTTCGCCGTCGTGTGCTCCGGTGCGTTGCGGCTCAGTGCTCGGTGTAGCCGCCGTCGTGCAGCCCGGCCCAGCGCTCGAACACGTTGCGATGGAAGTCGCCGTGCGTCCGGGCGCACTCCGCGCCGTACCAGGCAGGGAAAGTGGGCCCGAACATCGACCACTGGTCGGAGTGCCGCGACTCGTGGCGATGGCGGCGGGAGCCGTCCAGGTCGCCGTAGAGCCACACGTTGCCGACCGTCGTACCGGCGTTGGCGTATCCGCCGTGCATCGAGGCGCAGCTGACCGTCAGATCCCCGTGCAGGTCGCAGTCACCGTGGTGGGCGCGTCCCCAGGCGACGGCTGCCGCGCTGACCGGAACGTTGGCCACGGCCCTGGACAGGGTCAGGACCTGCGGGCCCACCGCGACGGCCGTGGCCACGGCCAGCGCGAGGACGAGCCCGTGGCGCCGGGCCGCGGTGTCGGCCGGATCGGCCGACTGGTGGGTGCTGTCGCTGCTCATGACCGCAGCGTCGGCGCCCGAGCGCCTCACGGCGTCCGGCATCCCCCTTAGCCGGAGCGGTCAGGAGCCTTACCGAGAGCTCCGTCACACGTCGGGCAGATAGTTCACCCAGGCCGGCTGCTGAGGTGGATCCGGCCAGTCGGGGTCCTCAGGGTCACCCTTCCCCCAGGGCAGCCCGATGCGTACGCCGATCCCGTCCCGGCCGGCCAGGGTGCCGGCGGCCCGGCGGGTCACTCGGCAGGAGTGGATCGCGGCGCCGACGGCCGCCGCCTCCGGGTTGGGTCCCTGCGCTACTAGACGTCGCATCAGGGCCCCGAGGTCGGCGACGTTGGTGTCCTCGCGGATGTCGGCCCCGTCGGCTGCAGCGAAGAACTTGATCCGACCCGGAGGGTCGGTCGCCATCAGCTGCTCGAGGGCGGCGGTCAGCCCGGTGCCTGCGTCGCCGACTCGAGCGAGCTCGACGGCAACCATGCACCAGTCCGGTACCGACACCGACGCCGCGTACGCCTCGACGAGGGCAGCGGATACGGCCTGCGCGGTTCGAGGCACGGAGAGAATCGTGAGCAGCTGGAAGTACGGCCAGCCGCTGGCCGGCTCCGGCACCATCGAGCCGATGAAGACCGCGTCCGGGAACGCCTCCGCGAGTGCTCGGATGGTCGCGACCGTGGCCATCTGGCAGGCGTCGTAACCGACGATGTCCGGCAGCGGCACGTCATGCCCGGCGAATGCGGCGACCACCTCGTCGCCGTCGGGCACGCTGCTCGCGACGGCCCCGTCGGCGAACGCTCGTGCGCCGTGACCCCAGAGGACGAGCAGCCGCCCACGACGACCGAGCGGCTTTCCATCGTCGTCGAGCTCGCCGGTGCTGTCGAACTCGCCGGCGTCCTGCCAGCACTCGGCGCTCGCCAGCAGGTCGGCGAGCGACGTGCTCGCGTTCGCGTCCGTGAGGGTGTTGTCGTTGCCTGGCGGCGGCCAGAGCTCGCAGCTCCCGTCTGCCGGGCGCACGATGTTCACGTGCACGTGCACGAGAGATTCCGCCCGCATTGCCTCCAAGGCCAGGTTCGCCTCGTCGAGGTCCGCCTGCAGCGCGTCCTCCAGGTCCGGCGTGACCACGGCGAACACGACAACGCTCCACCCGCTCATGTCGCTTTCCCCCTTGCGCTCGTCCATCCCCGAGCCGATGCTGGCGACGACGGCTGAACGTCTGCTTCAGATAAGACCTGTCGCGCGCCGTCGTCAACCTGAGGGGGCGGGGACATGCGCTACGAGTTGCGCACGACCCTTTCGATGCCCGGTGGCAGTCCACTGGTGCTGGAGGAGATCCGTCGTGCGGACCGGCTGCTGCGGGAGCTCTTCGAGGGCCTGCCGACCGAGGCAACGCTGGGCGCCGACGTGGCCACGCCGGCGTGGTACGGCAACCGGTACAACGAGCCGGACATCGTGCTCCAGATAGCCACCCGGTATCGCAACGTCTTCGGCCTCACGGCAGACCGGTTCCGCATCGAGGACGCGCTCAAGCCGGTTCTGGACACCCGCGACTGGCTGAAGGTGCGCTACGACGTGCTGCGGGTCTACGGCGACGCCGAGCTGGTGGATCCGGCTGACCCGAGCAAGAAGGCTAGTCACCCGTGCTGACCGGGGGCCGGGCGAGACCGACCTCGTAGGCGCGAGCGACAGCCTCACCTCGACTGCCCACCGCCAGCTTGGCCAGGATGTGCGAGACGTGCACGCTCGCGGTCTTCTCCGTCATGTGCAGCGCTGTGGCGATCCGCCGGTTCGTCAGTCCGCCCACCAGCAGACGAAGAACCTCCATCTCCTTGGCCGTGAGGTGGAAGGGCCGGTCCGTTGCGCGGGGCGCCGGTTCCGGGCGACTTTCGGCTACGTCGACCCCGAGGGAACGCCCAGCCGAGACAACCGCCTCGGCGACGAGCCGGATGCCAGCGGCGTCCGCCACCCGGTAGGCCTCGCGCAGCACGGTGGCTGCCTCACGGCGTCGCCGGGCGTCGCGAAGGGCCGAGCCGAGCCGCCACAGGGCGTAGGAGTGCAGGTACGGGTCTCCCGTCGCCATCTGTTCGGCGAGCTGCCAGCCGGGCGGGTCCGGCGACGCCTGGAGTCTGGACAGCTCGCCGGCGATCAACGCGACGAAGACCGCGACCTGGCGGCGCTCGCCGTCGCTGATGGCTCGGGCCGCCAGGGTTTCGGCCCGGTCGGCCAGGCTCAGGCCGTCGGTGACCAACGCCCGGAGCCGGTCCTGCCGGCCGTCGATCTCGGCCATCGAGCGCGCGTCCGCGTCGGCGCGGACCCCCAACCACAGCAGGCGGGCCGCGAGCGGCACGTCCTCGCCTCCGACACCGTCGGCCACCGCCGACCCCGGAGGTGCGGTCCACGCCGAGCGCGACTGCTCGTCGACCGGGTTCCAGAGCTGGAGCTCGGCCTGCACGGCACGCAGCTGCTGCTGGAACTGGAAGTCGTCCACCGAGCCGCTCGCCGCGATCGAGCGGACGGCAGCCCCGGCGTCCGCCAACCGCCCTCGCACCAGATCCACCTCTGCGCCGGCGAGCACCAGGTAGGTCTTCATGGCCGGTGGCGGCCGCCGTTCCAATCCCTCGCGCACCACCTGCTCGGCATCAGTCAGGCGGCCGATCCGGATCAGTGCCTCGGCCGCGTTCGCCGTCAGGAGCGCGCCGTCCGATCCGCCTGCGCCACGCCGGATCGCCTCGTCGATGCCTGACACCGCGACCTGTGCGGCGCGCTCCATCTGCCCGTCGTTGAGCAGGACGAACGACAGGTTGGTGTAGGCAGCCACCACCTCCTCCACGGTGCCGTGGTCCAGCGCCTCGACGAGAGCCGCTTCGATCGCGCTGACTCCCTCGATCGGGTGCCCGGTGAAGGCCAGGCCAACGCCCAGGATGATCGTGGCGCGGATCGCATCACCGTCCGAGCCTTCCTCTACTGCGAGGTCGAGTGCCGAGCGTGCGGCGCTCACCGACTCGGCGTAGCGACCGCTCTGCATGAGATCACTGGCGCGCATCCGCTCCCGCGTGGCAGCCGAGCCGACACGTTCGAGGAGCTCTGGGTTCCGCGCCAGCTGGCCCGAGTGCAGCCACGAGTAGTGCGTCCGGCGTTCGTGCAGCGCCGCCGCCAGCACTGTGTTTGCGGCGGTCTCGGCGAGCGCCCGGTCGATGTGGCGCAAGGCGGCCCCGGTGTCACCGGCCCAGTGACCGGCCTCGGCGGCTTCGGCGCTGATGGTGACAAGGTCGGTGCCACAGATGACCTCGGGGTCGTTCACCCGCGACCAGAGCCTGACCACCTGGTCGTACTGCCGGGCCGCCTCGGGATGCGCGAAGGCACGGGTCGACGCCCGGGCCGCGAGCAGGGACGCCCGCAAGGCGTGTTCCTCGTTCGCCTCGGTCTGCACCCAGTGGAAGGCCACTTCGCACAGGCGGCCCGCGTAGGCGTCGACAGGCAGGTCGGACTGCATCGCTACCGCCAGCCGTACGTGCAGCTCCAGCCGGCTCGACGTGAGCAGGTCCTCGTGCACGATCTCGCGCGCTACGTCGTGCCGGAAGCCGTAGGTGCGCTCGTCGGTGTCGGCGACAAGCAGATGGGCCGACAGTGCCTCGTTCAGCGCTCCGGCGAAGACGCGGGCCGGCAGGTGCGCGGCCTCGGCGAGGATCCGGTGCCGCAGGGGCCGGGCCGCCACCGCGACCAGCGCGACGACGAGCTGCGCTTCCTGCGACAGCGCGCCGAGCCGCAGCCTCACCACGTCGCGAACCCGGTTCGGGATGCCTCGGGTCACACCGTCCTGTTCGGCCGCCGCCAGCTCCTCGACGAGGAACGGCAAGCCGGCACTACGGGTCAGCAACCGGCGCATCGAGGCATCACTCAGCTCGATCCCGAGCCGGCGCACCAGGTCGGTGACCTGCTCACCGGTCAACGGGGTCACCGTGACGTCGTCGTCTGCGGCCCGGCTGAGCTCCTCGAGGGCCTTGCGGCGGCCGGGCTCGTCCGGCAGCTCCTCGCCGCGATAGGCGACGAGCACGGACAGCGGCACCCGCTGGCCACTCTGGGTCAGGTAGCGCAGCAGCTGGAGGGTCGACTGGTCGGCCCACTGTGCGTCGTCCACGGCGAGCACCACCGGCCGCTCTTCGGCCAGCCGCGCGACGACGGCAGACACCACCTCGAACACGTGCGGCGCCGCTGGGGCGCCGTGCACATCGGACGGCGCCAGCTCGGGCAGCAACACGTGCAGGTCCCGCCAGGTGCCTCCGAGCAGTGACTCCATGTCGGTCGTCGGCCGGCTCTGGACCAGATGCCGCAGAGCGGTGCGGAACGGGACCAACGGGATGTCCCCGGCACTGACGTCGATGCACGCGCCGTAGAGCGTCGTGACGCGGTCGTCCCGGGCCAGGGACAGGAACTCGCGCAGCAGGCGTGACTTGCCGGAACCCGCCTCACCACGGACCAGGACGATGCCCGGGACGCCGGCCTTCGCGCGTGACAGCGCCCCGAGAAGCTGACCGACCTGCGTCTCCCGCCCCACGAGGTCCGGACTGACCAACGTCCTGGCCACCGTTCGAGTATCGGCCTCGGACCGGCGCGTTGGGCAATGAGTTTCCCCGGATCCGGCGGACGGGGCGTGCTACCCGGCGGGCGTGAACGTGTCGGCCGCGGTCTGGAACACGTCCTGGCTGCTCGCCCACTGGTCCTCGGGTGTCGACAGGTAGAGCGCGTACCCGTGCGAGTCGTCGGGGACGAAGCCGCGATTCAGCACATGGGTGTTGCTACCGAAGGTGAACTCCCAGTCGGCGGCGTCCCAGCCGTTGTACTCGACCGTCTCGATGCTGATCCGGTGGTAGTCCGGCAGGTCCTTCTTGACCGACTTCTCCTGCTCCTCCCAGGCCTTCTTCGCGTCGTCCTTGGGCTGGTCGGTCTGGTCGACCCGCAGGAAGCTCACGCCGTCCGGCGCCTTGATGTCGACCGCGGTCGCGCTGGACTGCTCGGCGTGCCACCCGTCCGGGACTGCTACGGAGAAGCCGCTGGGGTCCTCGTACAGCTGGTAGCCGGTCGGCACGCCGTCGTCCGAGGGTGGCGGCGCCGAGGTCGACGTCGGGGGCGGCGAGCTGCTCTTCGTCGCTGGCGCCGAGGTGGATGGCGTCCTTTTCGGGTCCGCCGTGTTCTTGTCGCCGCCGTTTCCCGGCAGCAGGGCGAAGACCACGATCGCGCCGATCAGCAGAAGTCCGACCACGAGAGCTGCCACCAGCAGTCCATTGCGGCGCCGACCGTCATCGCCGTACGTCGTGGTGCCTGGCGGTGGGGGAGTCGGTGCTGCCGGGCGGGGTGCCGCCGACCCGACGCCGGCGGCCGGCAACGCCTCGGTCCGCCCGGCCCGGTCCAGCGCGACGGTCTCCATGACCGGTGCAGCGGCCTCGATCGTGCGGTCCGCTGCCGCCTCCTGCAGCTGCTTCCGGACGGTCGCGATGCTGGCGCGCTCCTGCGGGTCCTTGCGCAGCAGACCGCCGACCGCGAGCGCGAGCGGGCCGCCGACCGTCATCGGCGGCACCGGGTCGGAGATGACGGCGGTCAGCGTGCCGAGTGCGTTGTCGGACTCGAACGGCGGCCGGCCCTCTGCTGCGGCAAAGAGGGTCACACCGAGCGACCACAGATCGCTCTCCGGGCCGAACGCCTTGCCGCGGGCCCGCTCGGGGGACATGTAGGCGGGGGAGCCGAGCACGACACCGGTAGACGTCAGCGCCGGATCGCCGGCCATGGTGGCGATCCCGAAGTCGGTGAGCACGGGACGACCGTCCGCCGTGACCAGCACGTTGCTGGGCTTCACGTCGCGGTGCACGACCCCCTGCGCATGGGCGGTCTCCAGCGCGGCGAGGACACCGAGGCCGATCTCGGCGACCCGGTGCGGCGGCAGCGGCCCCCCGTCGCGCAGGACCTCGCTGAGGCTGTGGGTCTTGAGCAGCTCCATCACGATCCAGGGCCGGTCGTCCTCCTCCACGACGTCGTACGTCGTGATCACGTTGGGGTGGCTGAGCCGGGCGGTGGCCCGCGCCTCACGCAGCGTGCGCTCGCGCAGGTCGGCGATCTCCTGCCTGCCGAGCTCGGGCGGGAAGCGGACCTCCTTGATCGCGACCTCGCGGCCCAGCAGCTCGTCGTGCCCCTGCCAGACGGTGCCCATGCCGCCCTGGCCGATGGATCGGTCCAGCCGGTACCGGCCGCCGATCGTGCGGTGCGTGTCGGAGGTGCTCATCCGGGCGAACCTACCCAGGCACCCGGGCGGCGATGCGCCCGGATCCGTCCGGTTCCCCTGGTCCGGCTACCCGGTCGGCAGCGGCACGCCGGGGTCTGCGAGTCGGTCCCCACCCTCCGGACGAGGTGCTGCGGTGAGCGC
Source organism: uncultured Actinomycetota bacterium (assembly GCA_963728425.1). Lineage (GTDB taxonomy): Bacteria > Actinomycetota > Actinomycetes > JACCUZ01 > JACCUZ01 > JAVEDA01. The sequence continues at coordinate 69,285 of CAVSKC010000011.1, read as the reverse complement.
GAAGAACTCCGCCCGGGAGCGCGCATCGTCGCGCAGCAGTCCGTGTACCGCCGAGGTGACGGTGCTCGTGCCCGTCGCCTGGACGCCGCGCATGGTCATGCACAGGTGCTCGGCCTCCACGACGACGCCGACACCTCGCGCGGCGAGGTGGGTCTGCAGCCAGTCGGCGACCTGCTGGGTGAGCCGCTCCTGAACCTGGGGCCGTCGAGCGAACATCTCGACGACCCGAGCGAGCTTCGACAGCCCGAGGATCCGTTCGCCAGGGATGTAGCCGACATGCGCGACACCGACGAACGGTAGCGCGTGGTGCTCGCACAGCGATCGGACCGGGATCGAGCGGGCGAGTACCAGCTCGTCGTACCCCTCGTCATTGGGGAACGTCGTGGGCTCGAACGACGGCGGCGTCAGCATCTCGGCATACGCGCGGGCCATCCGGTACGGCGTGCCGCGTCGGCTTTCGGTGTCCAGCGGCACGCCCAGCGCGGTGAGGAACGCCTCGGCGGCCTCCTCCGCGGTGAGGCTCGGCGCCCAAGAGGATTCGGCCAGCGCTGTCACGCGGACCGCCCCGGGCGGCGCGGGACGACGGTCGCGAGCCGGGCCAGGGCGAGCGCGCCCAGCAGCAGCCCGACGTCGCGCAGGGCGACGTCGTAGTAGTCCTGCAGGAGCAGCAGGTTGCCGATGATGCCGGCCAGCCAGGCGGCCACCACATAGCCGCCCCACCGCGGCCGGACCGCGACCAGGACACCGGCGATGACCTCGACGACGCCGACCGCCAGCATTGCCTGGTGCGCGGTCCCGGGCATGAGGTCGTTCACCTGGGGTGCTAGGTACTGCTCCCAGTCGGTGAGCCCGCCGACGAACTTGTCCAGGCCGAACACGATGGGCGCCACGGTGAACGCGGTCCGCAGCAGCAGGAAGGCTTGGTAGGCGGGATCGGTGCGGACTGCTGGCGGGACCGGGGTGCGGACGGTGGTGCTCATCGTTGTCTCCATCTGTAAAGGACAGTACGATGGACGCTAGACCTCCGACGGCTATTGCGTCAACAAGTTTCTCCCTTAGAAGGGTCGACCGCGATGACTGACGACTTCGCCCGCCGGGTGACCGGCGTCGCGGCCCTGGCCGAGGAGGTGCGTCGAGACCTCTACCTGTACGTCGTGGCCGAGCCCGAGCCGGTCAGCCGGGACCAGGCGGCGGCCGGGGTCGGAGTGCCGCGACACACCGCCAAGTTCCACCTGGACCGGCTGGTGGAGGAGGGGCTGCTCGAGACCGAGTTTCGGCGGCTCTCCGGACGACAGGGCCCCGGTGCCGGCCGGCCGGCGAAGCTCTACCGGCGCAGCCCCGTCGAGGTGACGGTCTCGCTGCCGGACCGCCACTACGACCTCGCGGGCCGGCTGCTGGCGGGCGCGATCGAGGACTCATCCCGGGACGGGACGCCTGTTGTCGCGGCACTGCAGAGTGGGGCGCAGTCGTTCGGCTCCGGCCTGGGTGCCGACGCGCGGGCGCGGGCGGGCGACCCGGTCACGGCGGCGGCGGCGCAGTCAGCAGCGTGCGAGGTGCTCGCTGAGCACGGGTATGAGCCGCGGGTTGCCGACGGGTCGATCACCCTCCAGAACTGCCCGTTCCACCGGCTGGCCCGGGAGCACACGGACCTCGTGTGCGGCATGAACCTGGACCTGGTCGGCGCTCTCGCGGCGGCCCTGGACGACCACCTCACCCCGCGGCTGGACCCGGCCGACGGGCGTTGCTGCGTGGTCCTCGACACCGCCTGAGCGCGAACGGCGTGGTGCTCGGGTCGCGATGCCTCGTAGACTGGTGGACACAACTGCACAGGGGGTGAATGGTCTCGACTTCGGTTGTCGAGCCAGGGGAAGCGGGCCGAGGATGGCTGGGATGATCTCGAAAACCAGGCCCAGCACACCAATAAGCGCCGATTCCAATCAGCGCGCCTACGCTCTCGCTGCCTAAGTAGCGAGAGCAGGCTGTCAGCCCGGGAGTGCCTTCGGCCCGGTGTCTGGCATCAGCTAGAAGGCTCAACCGCTCGGTCCGGTCGCGGGATCGAGCGGGAAATCTCACAGCGACTGGGCCTGTCAGCAGCTTGCCTGCATGACTGCTGGGGCCGAGAAAAGCGCACGTAGGCTGCGCCCGGAGAAGCCCTGGTTCCGCACCGAAGGACGCGGGTTCGATTCCCGCCACCTCCACTTTCATTTGGCTCGCTCGCGCTTCACCGCGGCGAGCTCTGCGGCGCCGATGTGGGCAGCCTCCCGGAGCGTGAGATCCCAGCAGGCGTCGGCCAGGGCGGGCGAGCCTGTCACCGTGTACATCCGGGCCGACCACATGAACGAGTCCCGGCGACTGGCGGCGAGCTCGTGCAGGGGAAGACCCACCGAGGCCAGCGCCTCGTCGTCCAGGGCCGGTAGGTCGGTCAACGGGTCGGGCGCGCCGGATGCGCGCCGTCTGGCGGCCCAGGATGCTGCCGCGGCCGCCGTTGCCTGCTGCTCGATCTGCCGGAACGACACCTGGGCGTCGTGCAGCCGGTAGTCGATCAAGGCGTCTGCGAGGTTGTCCACCTCGCCGTGCTCGGCGAGGCGCAGCCACAGGTCGTAGTCCTCGGCCGGCTCGAGCTGCGGGCGGTACCCGCCGACAGCGGCGAAGGCAGCTGCCCGCACCATGACGCTCGGATGGAAGAACAAGTTGTCGTGCAGCAGTCGCGCGGCCACGTCGGGACCGGCTGCGGCTCGCTCCGTCAGGAAGACGTGACCGTCGGCGTCCACGTACCTGGCTCCGGTCCCGAGCAGGACGAGTCCAGGGCGGGTGGCCATCTCGGCCACTTGCCGACGCAGCCGGTCGGGTGCGGCCACGTCGTCGGCATCGAGCATGGCGAGCAGCGGCCCGCGCGCCGCTGCGACGGCATCGCGCCGGGCCGCCACGGCTCCGGTGGCGACGGCACGGCGGACGACCCGGACCCTCGAGTCGCGCGCGCACCAGGCACGGAGCATCTCCGGCGTGGCATCGACAGAGGCATCGTCGACCACCACCAGCTCGAGGTCGGTCCAGTTCTGGGCGAGCACGCTCGCCACCGCCTCGTCCAGCCACCTGGCTCCGTTGCGCACAGGCATCAGCACCGAGACCGTCGGGGGAGCACCTGTCGTCCCCACGGCAGGCCACCCCGCGGACGTGGTCACGTGGAGGGTGGCGTCAGGGAGGTGGTCATCGGCTCGATTCTGCCCGCACAGGTGCCCGAGGGGTTCAGCAGGTCGAGCGCCTGCTGGCAAGAGGACTCATCGAGTTCTTAGTCACGGAACTGCAGGCTCGGGTCTGGCCGAGGTCCGATCTGTCGGTCTCGAGCCGTGATTCGGCGGGAGTGACGACATGGCAGTGGCAGAACGCGTACGCACCTCATCGGCAGAACACAAGGGCTTGCGCCGAGAGGTCGGCTTCATCGGCCTGATCTGGGCCTCGGAAGGGTCGATCATCGGTTCCGGCTGGCTGTTCGGCGCCCAAGGCGCGCTCGGCACCGCCGGGCCCGCCGCCATCATCTCGTGGGGGATCGGCGGCGTGGCGATCTTGATCCTCGCGCTGGTGCACGCCGAGCTCGGCGGGATGTACCCGGTCTCCGGAGGAACAGCCCGTTTCCCGCACTACGCCTTCGGCGGTGCGGCAGGTGCGTCCTTCGGCTGGTTCTCGTGGCTGCAGGCGGCGACGGTGGCGCCGATCGAGGTCCTCGCGATGATCACCTATGGACAGCACTACGACTTCGCGCAGGGATGGATCAAGACCAAGGGCGGCACGTCGGTCCTCACCGGTGAGGGCCTCGCCGTCGCGGTCGCCCTGATGGCCCTGATGACCGCCGTCAACTTCCTCAGCGTCAAGAAGCTCGCCAACGCGAACAGCGCCATTACCTGGTGGAAGGTCGGCGTGCCGTTACTGACCATCTTCGTGCTGGCGGTGGTCTCGTTCCAGACCAGCAACTTCACGGCCGCGGACGGGTTCAACCCATACGGCGCCAAGGGCATCCTCTCGGCGGTGTCGACGAGCGGCATCATCTTCGCGCTGCTCGGTTTCGAGCAGGCCGACCAGCTCGCCGGTGAGAGCAGCAACCCCAGGCGTGACATCCCGCGCGCGGTGATCGGCTCGGTTGTGATCGGCATCTTCATCTACATCGCATTGCAGATCGTGTTTCTGGCCGCACTGACGCCCTCGTCGATCGGGAATACCTGGTCGAAGGGTGGGTTCCTCGACTTCACCGGGCCGTTCGCGCAGGTGGCAACCCTGGCCAGCGTTGGGTGGCTGGCGGCGATCATCTTCGCCGACGCGGTCATCTCGCCGAGCGGGACAGGCCTTATCTACGTCACCGGTTCCTCGCGGGTCTCCTATGGGCTCAGCCGGAACGGCTACTTCCCGTCCTGGTTCGAAGCGACCGACCGGCGTGGGGTGCCCTGGGTCGGGCTGATCGCCGCGTTCGTGGCGGGCTGCATCTGCTTCCTCCCGTTCCCCAGCTGGCAGTCCCTCGTCGGGCTCATCACCAGCGCGAGCGTGCTCATGTACGCCGGGGCCCCGCTGTCCCTCGGCGTCTTCCGGCGACGGCTGCCGGATGCGCACCGGCCCTATGTGCTGCCCGGCGCAACGGTCCTGGCCCCCCTCGCCTTCGTCGTGGCGAACCTGCTCATCCTCTGGTCCGGGTGGAAGACGGACTGGAAGCTCGGCGTCGCGATCCTGATCGGCTACGCCATCCTGGTCACCAACCAGGTGCTCCATCTGAACCCCATCCAACCGGTGTTCAACTGGCGCGCTGCGCAGTGGCTGCCGGTGTACCTGGCGGGTATGGGCCTGATCGTCTACCTCAGCGACTTCGGGCCGTTGGACAACCCCTGGTTCCCGTTGTGGTGGGACATGGTGGTGGTTGCCGCATTCTGCTTGCTCATCTACTACTGGGCCCTGTCCGTCAGCCTCACCACCCAACAGATCGAGCGGCTGATCGGCGAGGTCGTGATTCCGGAGGAGGCAGGCATCGTCTAGCTAGCCGCAGCTGGGCTGGTAGTCGCCCATGGGCTGCAGGTACGTCGCCCACTCCTCGCGCGTCAGGCTGCGTCCTACCAGCGTGCAGACGGCGCGGCTCCAGCGTGCTGGGCGCAGGTCCCACACCCGGACCCCGTCGTCCGTCCGGACCGCGAGCGCCTGACCGTCCGGGCTGAGCGCGACGCTGCGCGACCGGTCCAGGCCGAGCTCGATCGGCTCGCCGAGCTGCATCCTGGCTCCGGTGTCGAACAGCCGCACCTCCCCGGTGGTGCTCCGGGTAGCGAGAAGCTGGCCGTCCCGGCTGAAGGTCAGCTGCTCCACCTGTCCTGGCGTCTGCGGCAACGGCGGGCCCACCGGCTCCAGTGTCCGGGACTGGTGGAAGCCGAGCCGGCCGTCCGCCCGGGAGGCCGCGATGAGGCCGGTCGGCGAGACCGCCGCCGCGACGACGTCAGGACGGCGCACCACGGGCGGGTCGAGAGCCGCGGTCGGGGTGACGACGTCGTACGCCGCCAGGTGGTCCGCGCCCTGGACCATCACGAGCAGACTGCCGTCCTGGGTCAACGAGCCGCTGCCACCGAGGGGGAGGGTGCGCAGCAGGATCTGCGCGCCGGTCCGCAGGTCCCAGACGGCCCAGGCCGACTCGTCGCGGTCGTACGACTCCGACCAGCCCAGCAGGTGGTGCCCGCCTGGCGGCACCGACGTCCCGTCGGGCGGGTACCCGTAGAGGTCTCCGTCGAGGCTGCGCACCACACGGCCGTCCCGGACGTCCAGGACGACTCCCAGCCCGTCCGAGGTCCAGGCGACCACCTGGTGCGGGTCACCGGTCCACGCCGCTGTGACGTAGTTGCCTCCGCGCCAGACCACCTCGCCCGAGACCGCCGAGATGGCTTTCACCTCCAGCCACGGGGGTGAGCCGTCGGCGGTACGCATCGCCGGGCCGCTCGTCAGCAGCAGGGTGCCGTCGGCGTTGTAGCCGGTCGGGATCGCCCGGGACGGCACGCTGCGCGTGATCGGGCCGAGCCCGTCGAGACGCCAGCGAGCGATCAGGTTCTCCGTCCTGCTGAGCTGGACGAGCGTGCCGTCCGGAGTGAGCAGCAGCGCAGAGATCTCCCCGTGCTGCATGTCCAGCCCGGAAGCTGTCCGACGCCCGGTGTCGAGGTCCAGCGAGACGACGCGGGAGAACCGGCCGCCGCAGAGGACGCTGGCCGATCTCGGTTCGACCGCGAGGGTGGAGCAGTTGTCGCCGTCGATGTCGGCGACCCACACTCACGATCAGGCCGAGAGCGACGTTCAAGAGCGCGACGACGAGCACGAGCCAGAAGTGCGAGGGATGGTGCTCCCAGTGAAGCCCGAGCGAAGGAACCGTGAGCAGCAAGGCGAGCCCCGCGATCGGGATGACCAGCGCCAGCGGGAGGAACAACGACGCGGGCGCCTCGGCCCCCCGGGGTTCCATCTCCTCATCATGCACGGCGGACTCATCGGCGACCTGCCCTTGGCCAGAGGCAGTGCGCCGCGGGTCACCCTCGTGTTCGTCTGGATCTTCAGCGACCTGGTCGACCGGGCCTTCGGTGGCTTCCTGGTCCCCCTGCTTGGACTGCTCCTCCTGCCGTACACAACGCTCTTCTGCGACCTAGGGCATCTGGCCGGCAGCGGATACTCCGGCAGGCGGCGCTACGCGTGACCAGCCCCAGCGACCGCCGGATCTCACCCGAGCCGGATGAGGTCCCTCCTGGCGAGCGGTCATGGTCGTCGCTGGGGCAGGCACCTGGTTCCTGGTCCAGTCCCAGCTGGCCGACGAGCGGATCACCGTGTCCGATGACGCGGCGCGCTTCGCCGGTGACGCCGCTGGCCCGTCCGTCATTGACACCCGTGTCGCCTACGCTCGCCGGATGGCCAGGGTGCACGAGCTCAGCCGCACCGACGCCCGGCGCATCGCGGTGCGGGCCCAGCTGCTGACCAGGCATCGCCCGACCGACCTGGTCGAGACCGTGCGGCAGCTCTTCCTGGTCCAGCTCGAGCCGACGAGCGCGGTCGCGCCAAGCGCCGAGCTGGTGCTGTGGAGCCGGTTGGGGTCGGCGTTCGATCCGCAGGAGCTGTGGGACGCCCTGGACGAGCAGCGGCTGATCGAGCTGAACCAGACGGTGCGGGTGCCCGAGGACATCGCGCTGTTCCGGGCCGAGATGGCCGCCTGGCCCGGGTCCGGTGCGCTGCGCGAGTGGCAGGAGGACGTGCGCGACTGGGTGAATGCCAATAACGACTGCCGGCGCGAGATCCTCGAGCGCCTCCGCGCGGACGGGCCGCTGCCGACCAGCGAGCTGCCGGACACCTGCGTGGTGGCGTGGAACTCCAGCGGCTGGAACGACAACCGGAACGTCCGGATGATGCTGCAGAAGCTCGTGGAGCGTGGCGAGGTCGCCGCCGCGGGCGGGCAGGGCCGGGACCGGCTTTGGGACCTCGCGTCCCGGATCTATCCCGACGCCCCGGTGCCTCCGGAGGACGAGGCGCGCCGGCTGCTCGACGAGCGCCGGCTCAGCGCACTCGGCATCGCCCGGGCCAGCGCCACCAAGCTCCCGGCCGAACCGATTGACGTCGGCGACGCCGGCGAGCCCGCCGTGGTCGACGGGGTCCGCGGCACCTGGCGGGTCGACCCGGCCCAGCTCGGCCAGCCGTTCGCGGGCCGGGCGGCGTTGCTGTCGCCGTTCGACCGGCTGCTGGCCGACCGCAAGCGGATGGGCGAGATCTTCGAGTTCGACTACATCCTCGAGATGTACAAGCCGGCCGCCGCGCGCCGGTGGGGCTACTACGCCCTCCCGATCCTCTACGGCGACCGGCTGGTCGGGAAGCTCGACGCGCGGGCGGACTACAAGGCCGGAGTGCTCCGCGTCCTGGCAGTCCACCGGGACTTGCCGTTCAGCAAGGCCATGACATCAGCGGTCGATCGCGAGATCACCGACCTGGGCCGCTGGCTCGACCTGGACCTCGACCTGGCCGACTGACCGGCTCACTCCCGGCCCATCCAGCTGGCGATGTCGACCTCGTTGCCCTCGGGGTCGGCCAGGGTCCACCAGGTCGGGGCGTAGCGGTCGAACACGACCCGACCGCCGGCGGCCACGCCGGCCGCGACCCGAGCCTCCGCCTGGTCGTGCGGCACCGAGATGTCGACGTGAATGCGGTTGCGACCGGTGCGCGGCTCGGCCATCTGCTGGAACCAGATGGCCGGACCGCGTCGGCGCGGGTCCAGCAGGTCCTCGTCGCCGACCTGCTTGTAGCCGAGGACGGCCCGCCAGAACGGCATCACGTCGGTGGAGACCAGGGCGTCCACAGCGAGCTGCACGGTCTGCACGGCCGATGGGTCCGCTGTGACGCCGAGGTCGCGCGCGGCTGCCGAGATCTGCTGGGCCAGCGAGACGTCACGTTGGCTCAGGCCCCGGACCTCGTGCGTCGACAGGCGCACCGTCACGGCGTCGTACCGCAGATCGATGTCGGGGTGGTGTTGGGCCGTCTCGGCCAGCCGGCCGATCTCGTCCACCAGCGCGAGGCCCGCGACGAACGTCCGGGTGTGGAAGTGGGCACAGGCCCCCTCGAAGACCACTCGCCAGTCGTCGACGCCGTCGGCCGCGTGGAACGTAGCCGGGCTGATCTTCTCGGTCATGTCTCCACCGTAGGTCCGGGCACGGACACCGCAACCCTCCATCTCGAGGCTGAATCAGTCGTCATTCTCAGGGACGACACGATTCCCACCGCCAGGCGGACGACGATGAACCCGCGGAGCCGCATCCTCGTAGAGACAAGCAGAACGCACTCTGCCGAGGACACGTCGAGAGGAGTCCGGCCATGCGTCAGCAGCAGATCACCAAGCGGATCACCAGGACCGTGCCGAGCCCTCTGGACCTCCGCACCCCCACCGGCCGCCCACTTCCCTTCTGACCCGACGAGACCGCGAGAGGAGCCCACAGTGATCCCGAACCACACGTCCGTGACCATGGAGCTGGTCCGTCAGCGCCAGGACGAGGTACGCCGCCAGTTCCGTACGATCCGCAACCGCACGCGCCCGCGCTGACGCGGTAGACACCCACCGGACGCCCGACCGCTCACGAGAGCGGCCGGGCGTCCGTCGTCGTTCTCGAGGATGACGTGGGCGTCCACCGCCGGGCCGACGACGCCGGTGCCGCGGCGGCAGATGCTCGTTCGTGAGGGACGCAGCGTCCCTGAACCCCGCCGTTCTTGATCAGTGAGGACTTCAGATGTCACGCCTTCTCTACCGCCTCGGACACTTCGCCGGCCGTCACCCCTGGCGCGTGCTCGCCGCCTGGGTCCTGGTCGCCGGCATCGCGTTCGCGCTCAACTCCGCCTTCGGCGCAGCGACCAACGACACCTTCCGACTGCCCGGCGCCGAGTCGCAACGTGCGGCCGACGCCCTGAGTGATCGGTTCCTCGCGCAGAGCGTGGACGCGGCGCAGGTGGTCGTGCACTCCGACGACGGCGTGACGGCGGCCGCCGCCAGGCACGCCTTCGCCCAGGGATGGCGTTCTGCATGATCTTCACGCTAGCGCCCGCCTCGCCGCTGCCTCAGGTGGCCGGGCGCTCGGTCAGCGGCAGCCGGACGACGAACCGGGTGTCGCCCGGCTGCGACTCGACGGTGAGGTCGCCGCCGTGCCGGGCCACCACGATCCGGTAGGAGATGTCGAGGCCGAGCCCGGTCCCCTGACCGACCGGCTTGGTGGTGAAGAACGGCTCGAAGATGCGCTGCCGGAGCTCGGCGGGGATGCCCTGGTCCGGTGTCGCCGATCTCGACCCGGACGCAGTCGCCGTCGAGCGCTGGTGCGGATGGTCAGCGTGCCGCTGCCCGTTCATGGCCTGCACGGCGTTGTCGATCAGGTTGGTCCACACCTGGTTGAGCTCGCCGCCGTAGATCGGCACACGTGGCAGCGTCCGGTCGAAGTCCTTGACCACCTCGAGGCCCGTCAGCTTGCCGGCGAGCATCGCGAGCGTGCTCTTCAGGCCGTCATGGATGTCGGCGCGCTCGAACGGCGCCCGGTCCATGTGGGAGTACTGCTTCGCGGCGGCGACCAGGGTGGAGATCCGGGTGACGGAGTCGGTGATCTCGTCGAGCAGCAGCTCGGTCTCCAGCGTGTAGGCCAGCCACCGGAGCGCGCCCTCGAGGACGTCCGGCGGAGCGCCCTTGGCGATCTGGTCGAGGAACGTCGGGCGTCGTCCCGGCCGCGACGAAGACGGGCGCGAGCTCCCAGGCGTCCTGCCACGCCGTGGTCCTCCAGCCATGCCGTCAGCTCGTCCTCGCGCTCCGACTCCTGCATCGGGGTCAGCTCGGGGGCGTCGGCGGCCACCAGCACCGCCTCCTCCTGGACGTCGACGAGCAGCTCGAGCAGCCGGGGGTCGATCTCGTCGTGCGCCAGCATCGCCAGCTTGCGCCGCATCGCCGCGAACCGGTCGCGCAGCGCCGCGTTGGCGCGCACCGCAGCGGCCGCCGGGTTGTTCAGCTCGTGGGTGAGGCCCGCGCTCGAGCGCGCCGAGGGCCAGCAGCTGCTGCCGCTGGCCGACGATCTGCTGGGAGTTGCGCATGCCGAAGAACAGGCCCTCGAGCAGGTGCATGGCCATCGGGAACCAGTTGCGGACGGCGTCGCCGAAGTCGCTTGCGCGGATCAGCACGAACAGCCGGGCGTCGCTGATGACGGTGACCGTCGCGGAGTAGGTCTGTGGCACGTCGTCGCCTCGAGGTAGCTCTGCATCGCGCCGCCGTACACCCCGACCTGCTCGGTGCGGATCGGTCTCGACGTCGTCCTGCCCGACCCGGCGGCTCATCGCGATGGTGCCCGAGAGCAGCACCATCATCAGCTCGGCCGGGTCGCCCTCGGCGAAGACCGTGCTGCCGCCCGGTACCTCGGCCACCCAGCCGCGCTCGGCGAACCAGCTCAGCTGGTCGTCGGTGAGCGCCTCGAACAGGAACAGCGTGCGCAGCTCGTCGTTCGTCAGGCGTACGCCGGTCGGCTCCGCGGTGACGGTCATGGTGCTCCCAGGTAACGGTGGGCGAGAGTCACGGCCATCGCGCCCTCGCCGACGGCAGAGGCGACCCGCTTGACCGAGTCGGCGCGGACGTCGCCGGCCACGAACACGCCGGGGACGCTCGCCTCCAGCGGCCAGGGGTCGCGGTCCAGCGGCCAGCCGCGCGGTCGCTGGCCGTCGACGACGAGGTCGGGCCCGGTGACGCAGGAAGCCGCGCTCGTCGCGGTCGAGCAGCGCCGTCGAGCCATTCGGTGCGCGGCTGGGCGCCGATGAACACGAACAGCGTGACTGGTGTCGACCCGCTCGCTGGCGCCGGTCGGCGCGTGCTGCAGCGTGAGCGCCTCGAGGTGGTCGTCGCCGTGCGCCTCGGCTCGACCACGGTGCAGAGCCGGACCGATCACGTTGTCGATCGCCTGAAGCTGCTCGATCAGGTACTGCGACATGCTGACGCTCGAGGCTGTCCGCCCGGACCACCAGCGTGACGGACTTCGCCACCCGGGAGAAGAAGACGGCCGCCTGGCCGGCCGAGTTGGCGCCGCCGACGATGTAGACGTCGGCGTCCACGCAGTCGGCCGCCTCGGTCGACGGCGGAGCCGTAGAAGACGCCGCTGCCGGTGAGCTCGGCTGACGCCGGGCGCGTCCAGGTCCCGGTAGGAGACGCCGGTGGCGACGATGACCGCGTGCGCCGCGACCTCGATGCCGTCGCCGAACTGCACCACCCGCGCGGGTCCGTTCGCGCGCAGCGCCGGTGACGTCGCGCGCGGTGAGGATCTCGGCGCCGAACTTGACGGCCTGCCGGCGGGCCCGGTCGGTGAGCTGGGCGCCGGACACGCCGTCGGGGAAGCCGAGGTAGTTCTCGATCCGCGACGACTGGCCGGCCTGGCCGCCGGTCGCCTGCCGCTCGACCAGCAGGGTGCGCAGCCCCTCCGACGCGCCGTAGACGGCGGCGCCGAGACCGGCCGGCCCGCCACCGACGACGACGAGGTCGTAGAAGTCCGTGGCCGGTGTGGTCGACAGGCCGACGGCGGCCGCCACCTCGGTCGTGGTGGGCGCCACCAGCGCCTCTCCCTCCGGCGTGACCACCAGCGGCAGCCGGTCCGAGCCGACGCCGGCGGCCGCCAGCAGCCGCTGCCCTCCGGCTCGTCCACGACGAACCAGCGGTAGGGGACGGCGTTGCGGGCCAGGAAGTCGCGCACCTCGAACGACGGGGCGGACCAGCGGTGGCCCACCACCTTGGTCTCGCGCACCTCGGCGTCGCCCGCCGCCTGGTAGGCGTCGAGCATCGCGTCGATGACCGGGTAGAGCTTCTCCTCCGGCGGCTCCCACGGCTTGAGCAGGTAGTGGTCGACGTCCACCACGTTGATCGCCGCGATGGCCGCGTCGGTGTCGGCGTACGCGGTGAGCAGCGCCCGCCGTGCCCGGGGGTAGAGGTCCATCGCCGACTCGAGGAACTCGATGCCGCTCATCTCCGGCATCCGGTAGTCGGCCAGCAGCACCGCGACCTGCTCACCGCGCAGCTTGAGCTCGCGGAGGGCCTCCATCGCCTCGGCCCCGGACGAGGCGCGCACCACGCGGTGGTGCTCGCCGTACTGGCGCCGGAGGTCGCGGGCGACAGACGCGGGACACCGCCGGGTCGTCGTCGACGGTCAGCAGGACCGCCGGGACGATCGGGTCGATCGGCTCGGGCGGGTTGCTCGGTCACGGGTGGGAGTACGTCGGTAGGTCGGCCACCAGGAAGCCCAGCTCGTCGGCGTAGCACCACCACCAGTCCTCGCCGGGCTCGAACGACGAGACCAGCGGGTGGCCGACCGAGGCGAAGTGTGCGCGTCGCGTGCTTGCTGGGCGACGAGTCGCAGCAGCCGACGTGGCCGCAGTCGCGGCACATCCGCAGGTGGACCCAGCGCCCGCCCGCGCGCAGGCAGTCCTCGCAGCCGTCGGCCGAGGGGGTGGCGGCGACGGTCGACGTCGTCGAGGTGCGAGCAGGTGTCGGGCATGCGAGTCCTCCGCGGTGCTGGGCCGCCGCCGAGGCGGCGTGCCCCGAGCCTAGGTCAGCGGGTAGGCGATCCCCAACGGTCGTCTCGACCCCGTCAGACCCAGAACGTGTCGTGCCGCAGGAAGAACTCGGCCTGCTCCTCCTCGGTCATGGCCGAGGTGGTGGCGACGCGCTCGAAGTAGTCCTCGCGCGGGGCTACCGGCGTGAACAGGATCAACATCGATGCCGGCTCGCCCGACTCGTTGCGGAACCCGTGCACGCCGCCCTGCGGGACGTACAGGAAGTCGCCCGGCCTGCCGTCGACCCCTGGCGCTGGCCTCGCCGGCCTCGCCGCGGTAGCGGTCTGTAAGGCCGGTAGGTCAACGTCGGACCGGCTCCGCGGTCGCGTGCAGCAGCTCGAGCCGGCGCCGGGTGTCGTCGTCCAGCGGGGTGTAGGTGACCATCCGGAGGCCGACCGACTCCGCCAGCCACAGGCTGTTCGACTCGAGGTGGAGCACCCCGACCGCTCGGCGCCAGCATCCGCTTGGTGATCCGCTGCAGCGGCGCGACCTCGTGCCGCTCCCAGATCTCGCCGAACTCCGGGGACGCGGCCAGCATCCGGGACAGGAAGCACTTCCACGCGGGCTCACCCATGTGCTTGGCCATCGCCGCGCGGAACGACGCGACCATCCGCGGCACCGTCACGTCCCAGTCGAGCATCGTGGCCCGGGCCGCCGGGTCGGTGAACGCCCGCCACAGGATGTTGCGGTCGTTCGGCTCGAGCTCGTCGAGCCGGACACCGGTCACCGCCTGGTAGGTGCTGTTGTAGGCGAGCAGGTCGTAGCGGCCGTTCACCACCAGGGCGGGGTAGGGGTCCAGGCGGTCGAGCAGCAGCTGGGTGGAGTCGGCGAGGACGCCGCACGAGTCCGGCGACGACGGGTCGGGCACGTCGGCCAGCCGGAACAGGTGGGTCCGCTCATGCCCGTCCAGCCGCAGCGTGCGGGCGATCGCGTCCAGCACCTGGGCCGACGGGGCGATGTCGCGGCCCTGCTCGAGCCAGGTGTACCAGGTGACCCCCACCCCGGCGACCTGGGCGACCTCCTCCCGGCGCAGGCCGGGGGTGCGCCGCCGGCCGAAGGTGGTGAGGCCGATGTCCTCGGGGGTGATCCGTTCGCGGCGGCTGCGCAGGAAGCTGGCCAGCTCGGTCCGGCGGGCCGCTGCGAGGTCGCGCGGATCGGGCTGCTGTGTCGGCCGGACTGACTGGACCGTACCTGCCGGCTGGTCTGCTCTTCGTGGAGGACGGCCATAGGCCCAGTCTGCCCGGCGTACGAGGGAGTTACCAGGTACGTCGGGTACCAGGATAACCACGCTCTGGTACCCGGCTACGGACCCGGCGATGGTGATGGCATGACCGCGACCGACGTCCGCCCCGCCCTCGACCTCGCCCCGCTGCCCGTAGGACCTGTAAGGCCCGTGGGGCACGAGGAACATCGCCGGCATCTCGACGCCGGCCCTGCTGGCCGTGCTGGTGGGCGCATTCCTGGCGATGGCCGACTTCTTCATCGTCAACGTCGCGCTGAGCGACATCGGGACCCGGCTGGACGCCTCGACGGCCACCCTCGAGCTGGTGGTCGCCGGCTACGGCGTGACCTACGCGCTGTTCCTGGTGGTCGGTGGCCGCCTCGGCGACGCGCTCGGCCGCAAGCGGCTGTTCCTCGCGGGGATGGCGGCGTTCACCCTGACCTCGCTCGCCTGCGGACTGGCGCCGACCGCCGGGACCCTGGTCGGCGCGCGGATCCTGCAAGGGGCGTCGGCCGCGCTGATGGTGCCCCAGGTGCTGGCGACGGTGCAGGCCACCACGAGCGGGCCGCACCGGTTGCGGGCGATGGCGCTGTTCGGCGCGACCGGCGGCGTCGCCGCGGTGGTCGGGCAGCTGGTGGGCGGCCTGCTGGTGTCCGCCGACATCGCCGGCAGCGGCTGGCGGCCGATCTTCCTGGTGAACGTGCCCATCGGCCTGGTCACCCTGGCGGTGGCCCCCCGGCTGGTGCCGGACACCCGGGCCGCGGCGCCGGCTCCGGTCGACAAGGCGGGCACCGTCCTGCTCGGCGCCGCCGTGCTGTCGCTGCTGCTGCCGCTCAGCGAGGGCCGAGCCCTGGGCTGGCCGCTGTGGTCCTGGGTGCTGCTGTGGCCTCGCGCCCGTTTCGCTGCCGCGCTGGTGGCCGTCGAGCTCCGGCACGAGCGGAACGGCCGGGTGGCGCTGGTGCCGCCGTCGCTGGTCCGGCTGCCGAGCATGACGCGCGGCCTGGCCCTGGCGGTGCCGTTCTTCATCAGCTTCGGCGGCTTCATGTTCACCTACGCCGTCGCGGTGCAGGGCGGTCTGGGCTGGTCACCGCTCAAGGCGGGCGCCGCGCTGGTCCCGATGGCCGGGTCGTTCTTCGTGGCCTCGCTGCTGACGTCTCGGCTGCTCGCCAGGTGGGGCCGGGCGGTGCTGACCACCGGTCTCGCTGTGCAGGCCATCGGGTACGTCGTGCTGGTGGCCACCGTGGCTGCGCGCTGGCCGGACCACCTGCGCCCGGTCGACCTCGTTGCGGGCTTCGTGGTGGCGGGCTTCGGCCAGGGGTTGGTCATGAGCCCGATCTTCGGGCTGGTGCTCTCCCAGGTGCCGCTCGAGCTGGCCGGCATCGGCAGCGGGGTGATGTCGACGGCGCAGCAGGTGGCGCTCGCGGTGGGCGCGACTGCTATCGGGAGCCTGTTCGTCTCGCTCGCGGCCGGCTCCACCGATGCCGGGCGGACCGCCTTCCTGGTGGTACTCGGCATCCAGGGCGCGGTCGGCGTCACCGGGTCGGTGCTCAGCCGGTTCCTGCCGCAGCACGGGCGCGCCTGAGGGCGGCACCTAGCCCGAGAGATCGACCTCGAACCCGAGGCCCTGGCTTCGCGCCGCGGTCAGGACCAGATCCGCGGCGGCCGCGTCCTGGGCGGCGACCCCGACGGACTTGTACAGCGTGATCTGATCAGGTGAGGTGCGCCCGGCCTTGGTGCCCAGGAGAAGCTCACCGATCTCGGTGTGGATGTGCCCGGGCTCGATCAGTCCTTCCTCGATGGGCAGTCTCAGGTCGTTGCACCCGGCCGGCGGTGGTGCCAGGACGGCCGCGACGGACTCCACCACGACCAGGGCGTCCGCCACGGTCGCGGAGTCCACCTCGCGACCGTCCGTGTTGTATCCGACCGACGTCACGTGGACGCCCGGCGCCAAGAACTTCCGGTCCACCACGGGGACTGGTGAGTGCGTCGTGGCGCAGACCATGTCCGCATCGGCGCACGCCTCACGGTAGGTATCACTAGCCCGTGCTTCGACGCCCAGAGTCTCCTGCAACGCCGAAGCCAGTGACGCAGCCCGGTCCCGATCCCGGCCAGCCACGCGGATCTGCTGGATCGGCCGCACCCGCATCATCGCCTCGGCATGAGCGCGAGCCTGGACCCCCGTTCCCAAGACCGCCAAGGTCCGGGCGTCGGGTGCGTGACAGCAGCTCTGCCGACAACGCCGATCCGGCGGCGGTCCGCAGCGTGGTGATCGACGTGCCGTCCAGCAGCGCGAGCGGCTCGCCCGACTCGGCATCGAAGACGATCACTACTGCCTGATGTGTGGGCAGGGAGGTTCCCGCGTTTCCCGGGAAGAGGCTCACCAACTTGGTCATCAGCCCTCCGCCCGTCGGGCAGTAGGCCGGCATCGCGGCCAACATTCCCGCGGGACGGCACGGTGGCCGCGATCCTGGGCGGCATCGACACCCGCCCCGAGCTCACGTCCTGCATCGCGGGCCTCAGGGCGTCGCGCAAGGCATCGAGGTCCACCAAGGACTCCGTGTCGGTCCGACTCAAGACGAGCACGAGCACAGTGTGCCCAAACCGTTCGAGGGTGCGGTTTCGCAGTCAGGTCGGCTGCGGCGATATCCCGGCGAACTCGGCCATCCGGGCCATCCCCGCCCCGACGTGCGTGCGAAAGCGTTCCACCGCGGCCGTCAGTTCGTCGGAACCGGCCATCTCAGCTGGGATGCGAGCCGGATTGAGCGCGACGCGGTCGGTCCACGTCTTGATCTCAGCGTGAGACGCGAAGGACATGGCCGCCTGACCGCCCAGCACCTGCATCCTGGCCCAGTCG
Source organism: uncultured Actinomycetota bacterium (assembly GCA_963728425.1). Lineage (GTDB taxonomy): Bacteria > Actinomycetota > Actinomycetes > JACCUZ01 > JACCUZ01 > JAVEDA01. The sequence continues at coordinate 52,120 of CAVSKC010000011.1, read as the reverse complement.
GCGGGCGTGTTGGGGAACGGCGAGGGCGGGCACAACCTGTTCTTCTCCTCGTCGCCGTCGATGGTGGCCTCCACATATCCGGCCAGTGCGGCACCGAAGCAGGGGAAGCCGGAACGGATCGGCTGCAGCGTGATCGTCTCCTCACCCCAGATCGGTACCAACGGTCGGTACCGCAACCCTGATGCGGCGCAGTGCACGATCACCGCGTCCTTGGCGATAGTCACCTCGCCGTGGTCGAGCACCAGTCTGGTCGGCTCCACCCGTTGGAGGTGGCCGAGCCGGACGACGTGTTCGATGGTGCGCAACCGGTCGAGCTCCCACTGGGCCAACGTCGGAGTCTTCGCCATGGTGGGGGTCATGGACCGGTCGATGCGCAGCATCACGCCGGCGTCCTCCAAGCGGCAGAACATGTCGTCCGGCGATGCCGCCTCGGCCGCTGCCTGCAGGGTGTCCGCCGCCATCCCGATGAAGACAGCAGGATCCGGCTGGACGACCGCGCGGTTGAGCATCCAGGGTTCGCGCGGCCGCACCCAGCAGATGGCATTCGGGTCAACTCCGTTGTCCAGCAGCCAGATGCAAGCATCGGTGGCGGTCTTCCCGGAACCGGCGATCACGTACTGCGAGGACGCTGCACCTAGCCTCACGAGGTCGTTGACGGCCACGACGTGCACGCCGTCGGCAATGCCGAACGGCGCCGGGGTCTCTGCCGGAATCTCAGGAGCAAGGTAGCGGGCGTCGACGACGCGCCGCCTGGGCCGCACCTCGTAGCGCTGCCCGGACAGACGCGACACGAACTGACCGTCGCCGACGTAGTCACAGTTCGGGTAGAACGACACGTGTCCGGATCCGAGCATGCGCTCGCGGAGCACGCGGGCGTAGTAGGCGCAGATCTCCGGCGCCGTCGCGCGTTCGTGCAGGCCCGCCTCGGGGCCGTCCTGCTGTACTCGCCCACCGCCGAGCAGCGTCGAGGCCACCCCGTAGAACGCCGAGGCCTGGTGGAGGCGGACGAAGGGATACGCCTCCAACCAGTGACCGCCGACACCGTGCCGACGATCGACCATGACCACATCGACGTCGGCGTGGCTGATCAGCGCATCCGTGAACGCCATCCCGGCCGCCCCTGCGCCGACGACCAGATAGTCGGCTTCGAGGACCGCCACCATGGGATCATGCTGAGGCCGCAGACGGCGCGGGTCAACGCCCAGACGGTCAGGCCGACTCCTCCAGGATGGCCACGGGGATGGTGCGGCCGGCTCGGCGGGCGTACTTCGCCACCTCGGGTGCCTCGGCCAGCACGACCTCGTTCCAGGTCCGGTCACGCTCCTCACCCAGCAGCTCGCGCGGCCGAGCTGTCAGCCGCCTGGCCCCGACCTGCACGTCGGCCACGCCGGCCGTGCGCAGGTTCTGGAACCAGTCCGGGTCGCGTGGCGAGCCGGAGCCGGTGCCCCAGACGACGAACCCCTCGGGAGTCTCGAGGTAGCGGACGCAGGTCGAGCGGGGGAGGCCCGTCCGTCGACCCGGTGTCGTGATCATGAGCACATGCACCTTCTTGCTGCCGCTGGCGAACCGCCCGTCCAGGGTCCGGTACATCCAGACGCCGATCCGGTTCCCCATCCGGGTCTGCCGGCGCTTCAGGCTGCCCATCGAACGCCTCCGACCGCCAGTCCAGCAGCGCTCTCGAGGCTTCCCCGTCCCACCAGCTTCGTCAAGGCGACCGGTCAGGCCGAGGTGAGTGCCGAGCCCGCGCGGCGCGGGTCGGCGGCGGCCTCGACGTCACCGTCGGGGAACCGCAGGGCCGCCCCGACCCCGCCGAAGTACATCGACTGCGGGTGGTGGCGGCGCACCGGCAGGTCGACCTCGGGCAGCGGCAGGTCCTCCTCGGCCTCCACCCGCACCGTGCTGCCGGCCGCGAGGGCGTCGTCGCCGTCGAGGTGGTTGACGTGCAGCCGGGGGCGGTCGATCGCGCCCTGCAGGGCTGGCGCCGCCGTGCGCGAACGACGCCAGCGCCTGCAGCATCGCCGTGGTGATCCGGTCGGCACCGGGGCTGCCGATGGCCAGGACCGCCCCGTCGTCGCGGCGGCCCACCGTGGGCGCCATGTTGCTGGGCAGCCGCTCGCCGGGTGCCGGGGGAGTGCCGCGGTTGAGCTCGTGCTCGCCGAGGCAGTTGTTCAGCCACAGCCCGGTGCCGGGCAGCGTCGCGCCGGACCCGTAGCCGTAGGACGAGGTGATCGCGCACGCGCTGCCCGTGCTGTCGACCACCGACACGTGCGCCGTGCTCGGTGACCCAGCAGCCGTCCAGCCGACCTCGCGCAGCAGGTCCAGCGCCGCAGCGGTGCGGTCGTCGGCCACGTCCAGGCGGTCGTGGCGGGCGTCCAGCACCCGCCGCTGCACGGCGACCAGGTGCGCCACGTCCCCTTCCGTCCAAGCACCGGCAGGTCGGTCGCCGAGCAGCGTCAGCATGGCCGCCAGCACGGGACCGCCGAGTGACGGGGGCGGGTTGGTGCGCAGGTCCCAGGCACCGGCGCGGACCGGGAGCGCGGCGCGCAGGACCGGGCGGTAGGCAGCGAGGTCGGCCGCCGTCACCAGACCGCCGCGAGCCGCCATGTCGGCCGCGAGCAGCCGGGCCAGCTCACCGTCGTACAGCGTGCGGGCGCCCTCCTCGGCGATGAGCGACAGCGTCGCGGCCAGCCCGTCGATCACCATCGGGTCGCCGGTCTCGACCCAGCCGCCATCGGGGCGGCGCAGTGCCCGGGCGGTCTCGGGGTCCCAGCCGAACGTGCCCTCGCGGACGTACGGAAGGTAGTAACCCGATGCCGACCCCAGCGGGAAGCCGGTCCGGGCGACCTCGGCGGCGGGTGCGACCACCTCGGCCCACGGAAGTGCCCCGAACCTCGCCTGGGTCAGGTCGAGGGCAGCCAGCGCGCCGGGCACCGCCGTGGTGCCCGGGCCGACCGTCATGGTCACGCCGCCGCCGTAGCCGGTGTGCACCTCCTGCACCGACACCGGGCCGTCCGGTCGGTCCCGACCGGGCATGTCCACGTAGCCGTCGACGGTCACCGCCTCCGGCGTCCCGTGCGGCCACACGGTCACGAAGGCGCCGCCGGCCAACGACACGATGCCGGGCTCGGTGACCATCGTCACCAGCGAGGCCGCGACCGCTGCGTCGACGGCGCCGCCGCCGGCCTCGGCCACCCGCAGCCCCGCCCGGGCCGCCATCGCGTTGGGCGCCGCCACCGCCACAACCGCCACCGGGCCATCCTGCCCGGTCCCATGGGGGATGGGCATCGGGTCTGGGCAGAGGGATTGGCTGGTGGCAAGATCCGGCCCGGGGTGGTGCCGGTGCTGGTGTTGCGTGCGGGTGTGGTGTTCGACGGAGTGGTACGCCGGTCAGGGGCCGACGTGCTGGTCGAGGACGGTCGGGTGGTAGCCGTCGAGGACTCGGCCCCGCCGCCCTCGGACGCCGAGCTCGTCGACCTCGGAGCGGACGTCACCCTGCTGCCGGGTCTGGTGGACGCCCACCAGCACCTGGTGATGGACGCGTCGTTGGACGTCGTCGAGTTCCTGGAGCAAGCCGACGACGACGAGCTGGCTGCCCAGGCCAGGCTCGCGGCGGCGACGGCGCTGGCCGCCGGTGTCACCACGGTGCGCGACCTCGGCGACCGCGGTTACGTCACGCTCGCGCTGCGCGACGAGCTGGCGGCCGATCCTGCTGCTGGGCCGCGGCTGGTCGTCTCCGGCCCGCCGCTGACGACGGTCGGCGGCCACTGCTGGTTCCTCGGCGGCGAGGTCGACGGGGCTGAGCAGGTGCGCGCCGCGGTGGCGGAGCGCGCGGACCGGGGCGTTGACGTGGTCAAGGTGTTTGCCACGGGCGGCAACCTGACGCCTGGGAGCGACCCGGGCGCCGCGCAGTTCGCGCCGGGCGAGCTGTCGGCGCTGGTCGCGGAGGTGCACCGGCACGGGCTGCCGGTTGCGGTGCACGCCCACGGGCGGGACGGCATCGCGGCGGCGCTTGCGGCGGGCGCGGACACGATCGAGCACTTCTCGTTCATGACCGCGGACAGCGTTGTCGGTGACGACGCGCTCGTGGCCGCGGTGGCAGCAGCCGGGATGCGCGTGGTGCTCACGCCGGGATCGGCCCCCGGGCAGCCGCCGCCGCTGGGGAACATCCGCGCGCAGCTGCCACTGATCCTGGCCCTGCAGCGCAGGCTGATCGAGGTCGGCGTCTGGGTCGCGCTGGGGTCGGACGGCGGTGTCGCACCGAACAAGCCGCACGACGTGATGCCCTACGCCGTGGCGATGACGACGTGGACCGGGCGGTCGCCTACCGATGCACTGACAGCGGCGACCGCTCGGGCCGGCGAGGCCGTCGGGCTGGGCGGCGAGGTGGGTGTGCTGCGACCGGGTGCGGCAGCCGACGTACTGGCCGTCAACGGCGACCCGACGGTCGACGTCGACGCCCTGGTCGACGTGGTGGCCGTCTACCGCGCAGGACAGCGGGTGGCCGGCGCGCTGCGCCGACCACCCGCCGTACGTCCCCCGAACCTCTCCTGACCGACGGTCAGGCCACCAACGCGCCACCTCGTCGCTGGGCACGTCCTGCTTCTTGGCGTTGATGACGACGAACGCCGACGACGAGTGCGGCCGCCAGCAGCACCGCGCCCCAGAAGAACGAGACGTGGTAGCCGTGCAGGAACGCCAGCTTCGACGCCTCCGGGGCAGTGCTGGGGTCGGTCACCGGGTGGTCGACGAAGTAGGACGTCACCGCGCCGGCGAACAGCGTGTTGAGCAGCGCCGTGCCGAGCGACCCGCCGATCTGCTGCGAGGTGTTGAGCACCGCGCTCGCGACCCCTGCGTCGTGGTGCCCCACCCCGATCAACGCCGTGCTCGATGCCGGGATGAAGACGCCGGCGAGCCCGACGCTCATCAGCACCATGGCCGGGAAGACGTGCGTCCAGTAGGACGTGTCCTGGCCGATCTGGGTGAGCAGCAGCATGCCGACCACCGCCATGACCAGGCCGGGGATCATGATCGGCTTCGGTCCGAGCCGCGGCAGCAGCTGGGCCACGACACCCGCGGTCAGGATGATGCCGAGGCTGAACGGCAGGAAGGCGAAGCCGGCCTTGAGCGGGCTTCCAACCCAGGTTGACCTGGAAGTAGTAGGTGAGGAACAGGAACATCGCGAACAGGCCGGCCCCCACCAGCAGGAACATCAGGTAGGACCCGCCGCGGTTGCGGTCGAGCACCACCCGCAGCGGCAGCATCGGGTTCTTGGCCCGGGTCTCCCACCAGACGAAGGCGACGAGCAGCACGACGGCGGTCACGAGGAAGGAGACCGTCGTGGGAGCCGTCCAGCCCTGGACCGAGGTGTCGCCCTGGATCTCCGGGTGCTTGGCGCGCGCTGCCTCGGTGAAGCCGTAGACGAGCGAGAACAGGCCGAGCGTGGCGAGCAGCACGCCGGGCACGTCGTAGCGCGTGTCGCCGTGCGCCTTGCTCTCGTGCACCAGCGGGATTGCCAGGCCGGCGACGATCAGCGCCACCGGGACGTTGACGCCCAGGCACCAGCGCCACGAGGCGTACTCGGTGAGCACGCCGCCGACGATCAGGCCGATCGCGGCGCCGCCGCCGGCCAGCGCGCCGAAGACGCCGAACGCCTTGGCCCGCTCCTTCGGATCGGTGAACGTCACGGTGACGATGGACAGCGCGGCCGGAGCCATCAGGGCGGCGAAGGCGCCCTGGAGGGCGCGGGCCGCGAACAGCAGCTCCTGGTTGGGGGCGAGCCCGCCCAGGGCCGACGCGCCGGCGAAGCCGAGCAGGCCGATGATGAAGGTGCGCTTGCGCCCGGTGTAGTCGGCGATCCGGCCGCCGAGCAGCAGCAGCGCACCGAAGGCCAGCGTGTAGGCCGTGACCATCCACTGCCGGTTGGCGTTGCTGATGCCGAGGTCGTCCTGAGCCGACGGCAGCGCGATGTTCACGATCGACGCGTCGAGGACGATCATCAGCTGAGCAGCCGCCAGCACGGCGAGCGCCAGCCAGCGCCTGGGGTCCGGCGCCTCGGTGGTGTGGGTGGTCTCCTCCTCGGCGAGCGCCTCGCCGGTGGGAGTGAGGGGTTCGGTCACTGTGTCTCCTGGAGCTCTGCGGACCGACTGCTTCGGTCCAGCAACGGCATGAGGACGTCATCGACGACGTGGGCGATGAAGGCATCGTCCACGGGGCCACCGACAACGAGCACGCGGTGGAACCAGAGAGCGCTGGCCACCTCGTGCAGGATCAGGGGGTCGGTCTGGGCGGGAAGCTCGCCGCGGGCGACGGCGCGGGACACGATGATGCGGCTCACGTCGCACTTGCTCTCGATGACCTGGCTGCGCACGCAGTCGGCGAGCTCGGGAGCGGTGCGCATGGCCCGCAGGACGCCGGCGATCAGGTCGGCGTCGTCCGCGGCCGAGCCGTGCACGGCCGAGCGGTAGGTCTCCACCAGGTCGCCCCGCAGCGAGCCGGTGTCCTCGGCGACCGTGAGCCCCACACCGCGGGCCTGGACGGCGTCGAGCACCAGCTCCTGCTTGCCCGGCCAGCGGCGGTAGATCGTCGCCTTGCTCGCGTGCGCCCGGGCCGCGACCGCGTCCATGCTCATCCGGTCGTAGCCGACCTCCAGCAGGAGGGCGAGCGTCGCGTCGCAGATGGCGACGTCACGACCGGACAGGACCATGCGGGTTGCTCCCGGAGTTCACACGCAGGAAACGAAACGGTTTCGTACTGAGGACTGACAAGACGCTAGCCGCGGCCGTCATTCCCGCTCCAGCCAATTTCGGTGAACCTTTCTCGGCCGACAGCGAAACGGCCCGGTCCGACGTCGTCGTCGCCCAGGCCTGCGGCTCGACATCACGCCGGCGGACACCTCAGCACGGGTGCACGCGTGGCGAAGGGTCCGCCCGCGTGCTTTACGTGGTCGACTCCGTCGCGGCGGAGCGGGGACAGATCGGGCAAAGGGCGGCGGCCGGCGGTGTGGGCGGCGGCGGCCGGGGAGCGTGGCGGCGGCCCGGATTGGGTACGTCGGGCGCAGCCGGGCAGAATGGCTGTCCCGCCCCCTGCCACCCGGTGGGCGTTCCGAGGTCTGAGAGGTCACCCACGCATGTCGTCTGCCGCCGAGGCCGGCCGTTCGCGCCCGACGCGGTCCTGGACGCGCTCGAGGCCGAGGCCATCCACATCTTCCGTGAGGCCGCCGGCGCGTTCCGCCGCCCGGTGATGCTCTACAGCATCGGCAAGGACTCCTCGGTGCTGCTGCACCTCGCCGTCAAGGCGTTCGCGCCGGGCAAGGTGCCGTTCCCGGTCCTGCACATCGACACCACGTGGAAGTTCCGCGAGATGATCGAGTTCCGCGACCGGGTGGCCGCAGGAGCTCGGGCGTCGACCTGCTCGTGCACACCAACCAGGAGGGCGTGAAGGAGGGCGTCACGCCGTTCACCCACGGCACCCACGAGTACACCCGGATCATGAAGACCGTCGCGCTGCGCGCAGGCGCTCGACGAGGGCGGCTACGACGCGGCCTTCGGCGGCGCCCGCCGCGACGAGGAGCGGTCCCGGGCCAAGGAGCGGGTGTTCTCGCTGCGCGAGCCCGGCCACCGCTGGGAGCCGCGCAAGCAGCGGCCGGAGTTCTGGCGCACCGCCAACACCCAGCTGTCCGAGGGCCAGACCATGCGGGTCTTCCCGATGTCGAACTGGACCGAGCTCGACGTGTGGCGCTACGTCCAGCGCGAGAACATCGAGGTCGTGCCGCTGTACTTCGCCAAGGAGCGGCCGGTCGTCGACCGCGACGGCCAGCTCATCATGGTCGACGACGACCGCTACCCGCTGAAGGACGGCGAGCAGCCCGAGATGCGCAGCGTTCGCTTCCGCACCCTCGGCTGCTACCCGCTCACCGCGGCCGTGGAGTCCACGGCCGACAACCTCGACGACCTGCTCGAGGAGATGCTCGTCGACCGGCGCTCCGAGCGGTCCGGCCGGCTCATCGACGGCGAGGGCGGCGGCTCGATGGAGAGCAAGAAGACCGAGGGGTACTTCTGATGGCGACGACGAGCACGGATGCCGCCTCGACGACGCGCGCTCGCCGAGCACCCGATCGTCCGGGTCGTCGCGTGCGGCTCGGTCGACGACGGCAAGTCGACGCTGATCGGCCGGCTGCTCGCCGAGACCGAGAGCGTGCCCGACGACATCCTCGACTACGCGCGCAACACCCGCCGGAGCGGCTCGACCATCCCCAAGGGCGAGGTCGACTACTCGATGCTCACCGACGGCCTCGAGGCCGAGCACGAGCAGGGCATCACCATCGACGTCGCCTACCGGCACCTCTACCTGCCGTCCGGCCGGCGCGCGATCATCGCCGACGCGCCGGGCCACGAGCAGTACACCCGCAACATGGCCGTCGCCGCCTCGACCGCCGACGTCGCGATCCTGCTGGTCGACGCCACGCGCGGCATCCGGCCGCAGACCCACCGGCACCTCACGGTCTGCGCGCTCATGGGCGTGCGCACCGTGATCGTGGCCATCAACAAGATGGACGCGGTCGGCTTCCAGCACGTCGCGTTCGAGGAGTTCGCCGGCGGCGTGCGGTCGGCCGCTGCCCGCTTCGACCTCGAGGACGTCGAGGTCATCCCGGTGAGCGCCCTGACCGGCGACAACGTCATCGAGAAGTCGGACCGAGATGCCGTGGTACCACGGGCCGACCGTCCTCGAGGCGCTGACGTCGTGGCGCCCTGCGCCCGACCGAGGACCACGCACGCCGCGCCGTTCCGGCTGCCCGTGCAGTACGTCGTGCGGGCCGACGACTTCCGCGGCTACGCGGGCACCGTCGTCGCCGGCGCGGTGCGCCCGGGCGACAAGGTCGTCGTCAACGCCAAGGGCGCGACGACGACGGTCGAGCGGGTGCTCGATCGGCGGCAAGGACGTCGACGAGGCCGGCGCCGACGAGGCGGTCGTACCGTCACGCTGGAGACCGAGACCGACGTCACCCGCGGCGACCTGCTCGTCGCGCCGGCCGAGGGTCTCGCCGACGACCAGTTCCCGCGCCCGGCCACCGCGTTCGCCGCCGACCTGGTGTGGACCGGCGAGGAGGAGCTGCGCCACGGCCGGTCCTACCTGCTGCTGGCCGGCTCGCTGGCCGTGCCCGCCGTCGTCACGGCGATCCGTGGCCGGCGCGACGTCGTCTCCGGCGAGGAGATGGCCGCCCGCACCCTGAAGATGAACGACATCGGGCACTGTCGAGATCGCGACCGACACCCCGGTGCCGCTCGACCCCTACCAGCTCTGCCGCGACACCGGCGGCTTCCTGCTCGTCGAGCGGGTCAGCCGCGACACGGTGGCCGCCGGGCTGGTGCGGCACGCGCTGCGCCGCGCGCACAACGTCGTGCCGCACGCCTTCACCGTCGACCGCGAGGCGCGCGCCGTCGCTCAAGGGCCAGCGGCCGCGCGTGCTCTGGCTCACCGGCCTGCCCGGGGCCGGCAAGTCGACGATCGCCGACGCCCTGGAGCGCAAGCTGCACGGCATGGGCCTGCACACCTACGTGCTCGACGGCGACGGCGTGCGCACCGGCCTCAACAAGGACCTCGGCTTCACGCCGGAGGACCGCGCCGAGAACGTCCGCCGGGTGGCCGAGACGGCCAAGCTGATGGTCGACGCCGGGCTCATCGTCATCGTGTCGCTGGTGTCGCCGTTCCGTGGCGACCGGCGCGCGGCCAAGGGCCTGTTCGCCGAGGGCGACTTCCTCGAGGTCTGGGTCGACACCCCGGCCGACGTCGTCGTCGAGCGCGACCCCAAGGGTCTCTACGCCAAGGCCAAGGCCGGCACGCTGCCCAACATGACCGGTGTCGGCCAGGGCTACGAGCCGCCCGAGCACCCCGACGTCATCGTGAACGGGGCCGGCGAGGTCGACGACGCGGTCGCCCAGCTCCTGGACGCGCTCGAGGTCGCGCACTGACCGGCCGTACGGCCTGCGAACTCGCCGATCCCGGCTCGGCGAGGGATAGGTTCCGCCGTGGCCGAGCTCGTGTACCCGCCGTGATCGGCCTTGCCCGCGGTGGTCTTCCGGCCGCAAGGGCTGCGCTTCGACGCTGCGAGGGCACCGAGCACGTGCCGCGCCAGGGTGGCGCGGTCATGGTCATCAACCACGTCGGCTACATGGACTTCACCTACGCCGGGTTCGCGGCCCGCCCGGCCAGACGGCTGGTGCGGTTCATGGCCAAGCACGAGGTCTTCACCCACCGGGTCAGCGGCCCGCTGATGCGCGGCATGCACCACATCCCCGTCGACCGCGACGCCGGTGCGGGGTCCTACCGCACCGCGGTCGACGCCCTGCGCGCCGGCGAGATCGTCGGGGTCTTCCCGGAGGCGACGATCAGCCGGTCCTTCGAGCTCAAGGAGTTCAAGGCCGGCGCGGTCCGGATGGCGGCGGAGGCCGGCGTCCCGCTGCTCCCGACCGTCATCTGGGGATCGCAACGGGTCTGGACCAAGGGCCACCCGAAGCGGCTTGGGCCGGACCAAGGTGCCGATCACGGTGGGCGTCGGCGAGCCAGTGCCGGCGCCCGCCGCAGCGACGTCAACGCCGTCACCGACGAGCTGCGCGGCCGGATGGAGGCCGCTGCTGCACGAGGCGCAGGAGACCTATCCCGACAGCCCGGCGGCCCCGACGACACCTGGTGGCAGCCGGCTCGGCTCGGCGGCACCGCGCCGACGCCGGACGAGGCCGCGCAGCTCGACCGAGACGAGCGGCGGGCCCGGATCGCGGCCGCGAAGAAGGCCCGGGACGAGGGACGGTCGCGCTAACCGTGTGCAGGGGCCTGACGGGATAGCCTGTGACGCGTGAGATCCCGGACCGGTCGCGCATGGTGTCATGCCGTCCGCGCCGGGCGTCCCATGGGTGAGTTGAGGCTGCCGCCGACCACGGAGAGCGTGCCGGTGGCGCGGCGGTTCGCCCGGGACCAGCTCCACGACAGCAGCTGCGACGCCGACACCGCCGCGCTGCTCGTCTCCGAGGTCGTGACCAACGCCGTGCTGCACGGGCGCAGCGACGTGGTCCTCGTCGTCGAGGACCGCGGCGCCAGCGCCTACGTCTCGGTGTCGCGACACCTCGCCGGTCCCGCCCCGCCTGCACAACTTCGCGGTCGAGTCGGCGACCGGCCGCGGCCTGCGGCTGCTCGACCAGCTGGCGCGGCGCTGGGGCGTCGACCCGGCGGCCTCCGGCAAGGGCAAGGTCGTGTGGTTCGAGGTGGGCGAGCCGTCGGCCGCGGCGTGGGAGTCGTTCGCCGACACGCTGCTGGCCGAGGGAGCCCTGGGTGATCTCTGAGCCCGCCGGCGTGGTCGCGGCTGAGGACGCGGCGACGGCGAGGCCCGGCACGTTGCCCATGCGGGTGCTGCTGGTCGAGGACGACGAGGGCGACGCGTTCCTGGTCCGCGAGCTGCTGCTGGACGCGGGGTCGGACATCGACCTGGTGCGGGTCCGCAGTCTCGCGGAGGCGACCGGATGCTATCGGCGCGGACGTCGACTGCGTGCTGCTCGACCTCGGGCTGCCGGACGCGACCGGGCTGGACGGCCTGCGGAGCGTGCTCGAGCTGTCGCCGAACATCGCCGTGCTGGTGCTCACCGGTCTCGCCGACGAGCACCGCGGCACCGAGGCGGTGGCCGTCGGCGCGCAGGACTACCTGGTCAAGGGCAGCATCGACGGGCAGCTGCTGACCCGGGCGATCCGCTACGCCGTCGAGCGCAAGCGCGCCGACGAGTCGGTCCGCCGCCTGTACGCCAGCGAGGCGCGGGCCGCCGAGAACGCCCGGCTGGAGCGCGGCCTGCTCCCGCAGCCGTTGCTGCGCAACAACTGGTTCCGGGTCGTCCCGCGGTACCGGCCGGGCCGGCACCAGTCCCTGCTGGGCGGGGACTTCTACGACGTCGTCGAGTGCGACGACGGAGCCGTCTTCGCGCTGATCGGCGACGTCGCCGGGCACGGGCCGGACGAGGCGGCGCTCGGGGTCTGCCTGCGGATCGCCTGGCGCACCCTCGTCCTGTCCGGAGCCGACCCGGACGCGATCCTCGGAGCCATGGACGCCGTGCTGGTCAGCGAGCGCTCCACCGACGAGGTCTTCGCGACCGTCGCCATGGTGCGGCTGGACCGGGCCGACCGGATGCTGCGCATGTGGCGTGCCGGGCACCCGCTGCCGGTGTTTCTCGAGGGGACGACGGTGGTGCCCGCTCCGGTCGGGGAACCCGGTGTGGCGCTCGGCGTCCTGGACGGTCACACCTGGACACCGGTCGACCGCCCGGTCGCGGTGGACACCTCGCTGCTGCTGTTCACCGACGGCCTGATCGAGGGCTTCGACGGCCACCCCGGAGGTCGACGTCTCGGGGAGCTCGCGCTGTACCAGATGCTGGCCGAGCTGCTGGAGCGCGGGCTGGACCACGACCTGTTGCTGGACGAGCTGCTGACCGAGGTCCGCCGGCGGAACGGCGGCGAGCTCACCGACGACGTCGCGGCTGTGCTCGCTCACCTGGGCGGACCGGGAGTGAGCGGTAGCACCCTACGGCGCCGGCTGGTGCTGACCTTCGTGGCGCTGGCGGCCCTGATCGCGGTCCTGGTGGTCGGCGCGGTGATCCTGTCGGTGCGGCTGTACGACGCCCAGTCGGCGGTGGTCGACCGGCTGTTCACGACCTACGAGGCGGCCTCGGACGTCAACGCGGCCCTGCTCGACCAGGAGACCGGGTTCCGCGGCTACGCCCTCACCGGCAACGAGGACTACCTCGCGCCCTACGAGCAGGGGCGCAAGGCCGCCAGCGAGCGCGCGGCCGAGGCTGCGGGAGGCCGAGACCGACTACCCGGTCCTCACCAGGCGCCGCATCGCCATGGAGCAGGCGATCCGGTCCTGGCACCGGGAGGTGGCCGACCCGGGCATCGCGAAGGTGACGGCCGGCGGCCGGCTGGACGACGCGGAGCTCGCCCGGGGCAAGGCGTCCTTCGACGCGGTGCGCGCGGCGGTCTCGGCCTACCGCGCCGAGATCGTGACCCAGCGGCGGGTCCGGGTCGACGACCTCAACCGGGACGTCACGCTGCTGTTCGGGACGCTGGCGGCCGGCCTGCTGCTGCTCCTCGGGTCGGCCTGGCTCACCTGGGTCGCGCTCCGGCGCTGGGTCACCCGGCCGCTCGAGCAGCTCGGCGCGGAGGTCGACCGGGTCGAGGGCGGCGACCTGAGCCGCAAGGTGTCGGTCACCGGCGGCGCCCCGGCCGAGATCGCCGTGCTCGCGGCCCAGATCGACGGGATGCGGCTCGCGGATCCTGCACGAGTACGCCCTCGCGGAGGCCTCGCGCCGGGAGGCGCTCGAGTCGCCCGCCAGCTCGTGGAGGAGCAGGCCGAGGACCTCCGCCGGTCCAACACCGAGCTCGAGCAGTTCGCCTACGTGGCCTCGCACGACCTGCAGGAGCCGCTGCGCAAGGTGGCCAGCTTCTGCCAGCTGATCGAGCACCGGTACAAGGGGCAGCTGGACGAGCGGGGTGAGCAGTACATCGAGTTCGCCGTCGACGGCGCCAAGCGGATGCAGCAGCTCATCAACGACCTGCTCGCGTTCTCCCGGGTGGGGCGGTCGGGAACCGGCTTCGCGCCGGTGGACCTGGAGGGCGTGCTGGTGCAGGCCGAGCGGCAGCTCGAGCTGATGATCGCCGAGGCCGACGCGGTGGTGACGCACGACCCGCTGCCCACGATCGAGGGCGACCACAGCCTGCTGGTCCAGCTGCTGCAGAACCTGATCGGCAACGGCGTGAAGTTCCGGGGGGAGGAGCCGCCGCGGGTGCACATCGGCGCCACTCGATCGGCCGGGGACCCGAACGTCTGGGAGTTCTCCTGCAGCGACAACGGCATCGGCATCGACGAGCAGTACCAGGACAAGATCTTCGTGATCTTCCAGCGGCTGCACGGCCGCGATGCCTACGGTGGCACCGGCATCGGCCTGGCGATGTGCAAGAAGATCGTGGAGCACCACGGCGGCCGGCTGTGGTTGGACACCGAGCCGCGCGAGGCGCCGGGGACCGTCTTCCGCTGGACGCTGCTGGAGCGCCAGGACACCAGCACTGACGGCACTGACCGCGACCACCTGGCCGGAGCTGGCCCAGCAGAGACAGAGACGAGGACGAGCAGTGACGCAGTTCGAGGGTGAGCGCCAGATCGAGGTCCTGCTGGTGGAGGACGACCCGGGCGACGTCATGATGACGCGGGAGGCGTTCCAGGACTACAAGCTGAACAACGAGCTGCACGTGGTCAGCGACGGTGCCGAGGCGATGGCGTTCCTGCGCCAAGAGGGCGAGTACGCCGGTCGGCCGCGACCCGACCTCGTGCTGCTGGACCTCAACCTGCCGCGGATGGACGGCCGCCAGGTCCTGGAGGCCATCAAGTCCGACCCGGAGCTCGCGAGCATCCCGGTCGTGGTGCTGACCACGTCGGAGAACGAGGACGACGTCCTGCACAGCTACTCGCTGCATGCCAACGCCTACGTGACGAAGCCGGTCGACTTCCAGCGGTTCATCGAGGTGGTCCGACAGATCGACGACTTCTTCGTGACGGTCGTGCGGCTGCCGCGGCGCTGAGGGCGGGACTCAGCCGTCGTCGCGGTCGTTCACGGTCCAGCGCTCGAGGCGGTCCATCCCGAGGAGGACGGCCAGCAGGCCGAACGGTACGAGCAGCGCGAGGAACATCATCGTCTGGTCACCTTCCCGCCGCTGTTGTGTCCCGTCGAGCATCGACGAAACCTGCTTCGTGCACTTGAGTATCGGCTCCGGGAACGGGCGGCTTGACCGGCTCAGGCGGGCGAGGTGACAGGCCTCACGGGAGATCTGCGACGATCGGTCGCATGGCGAGCGTCCCCAGCATTTCGTACTCGATCACCGTCCGGCTGGACGTCCCGGCCCGGGGCAACGCGGTCAGCCAGCTGACCCACGCGGTCGAGGAGGCCGGCGGGATCGTGACGGCGCTCGACGTCACGGCGTCCGGGCACGAACGGCTGAGCATCGACGTGACCTGCGCCGCCAGCGACACCGAGCACGCGCAGCGACTGACCGAGGCGCTGGCCCGGGTCGAGGGCGTGACCATCGGCAAGGTCTCGGACCGGACCTTCCTCATGCACCTCGGTGGCAAGATCGAGATCCAGCCGAAGGTGCCGATCCGCAACCGGGACGACCTGTCGATGATCTACACGCCCGGGGTCGCCCGGGTCTGCCTGGCGCTGGCCGAGAACCCCAGCGACGCCCGACGGCTGACGATCAAGCGGAACACGGTCGCGGTCGTGACCGACGGCTCGGCCGTGCTGGGGCTCGGGAACCTCGGTGCGATCCCCGCGCTGCCGGTGATGGAGGGCAAGGCGGCCCTGTTCAAGCGGTTCGCCGGGATCGACGCGTTCCCCATCTGCCTGGACACCCAGGACGTGGACGAGATCGTGCGGACGGTCGAGCTGATCGCTCCCGTCTTCGCCGGGATCAACCTGGAGGACATCTCGGCGCCGCGGTGCTTCGAGATCGAGCGGCGGTTGCGGGACAGCCTGGACATCCCGGTCTTCCACGACGACCAGCACGGCACCGCCATCGTGGTGCTCGCGGCCCTCATCAACGCGCTGAAGGTCGTCGGCAAGGGGCTCCCGGACGTGCGGATCGTGCTCTCCGGCGCCGGTGCGGCGGGAATGGCGATCCTGGCGGTCCTGCTCGAGGCGGGGGCGCAGCACGTGGTCGTCGGCGACAAGGACGGGGTGATTCACGCCGGTCGACAGGGCCTGGCCGCCGAGCTGGTCTCGGTCGCCGAGCGCACCAACGCCGAGGGCCGAACCGGCGCTCTGCGCGACGTGCTTGCCGGGGCCGACGTCTTCATCGGCGTGTCGGCTCCGAACATCCTGACCGGCGAGGACATCGCCACGATGGCCGACGGCAGCATCGTCTTCGCCCTGGCCAACCCGGTGCCTGAGGTCGACCCGGTGGCGGCGTCCGAGCATGCCGCCGTCGTCGCCAGCGGACGCAGCGACCTGCCCAACCAGATCAACAACGTGCTGGCCTTCCCGGGCGTCTTCCGCGGTCTGCTCGACGCGGCCAGCCACTCGATCACCATCGGCATGCTGATCGCCGCCGCCCGCGCACTCGCCGACGTCGTCACCCCGGACGAGCTCAACGCGGCGTACATCGTGCCCAGCGTCTTCCACCCCGACGTCTCCCACGCGGTCGCAGCAGCCGTGAGCAAGGCGGTCCGCGACACCGGCAGCTCGGCCGCGCCGGACCTGGCGGCCGCGTCGGCGTGACGGGGGCGAGACCTGGCCACTGGTCGTGGCGCTGGCTCGTCCTCGCGGCCACGGTGGCCGTCAACCTCGCGTTGCTGTACTGGCCGCGGGCGCCCGGCCCCGGCGCCGCCGGGCTGGACAAGGTCGTGCACCTGGCCACCTTCGGCTCGGTCGCGTGGGCCGGGCTGCGGGCCGGCCTCCCGGCCCGCTGGTGGCTGCCGCTGCTGGCCGGGCATGCCGTCCTGAGCGAGGTTCTGCAGCACGCGCTGCTCCCGCACCGCAGCGGCGACCCGTTCGACGCCGTCGCGGACATCGTCGGCGTGCTCGCCGGATGGTGGTGGGCGCATGCATCATGGGGGAGTGACCGATCCGGATCTGGCGGCGACCCTGACCGGGCGCCTGCTCGTGGCGACACCGGCGCTGGGTGACTCGAACTTCGAGCGCTCCGTGGTGCTGGTGCTCGACCACGACGAGGACGGCGCCCTCGGGATCGTGATCAACCGGCCGACCCCCGTCGACGTGGCCGAGGTGCTGCCGGTCTGGCAGCCGCTCGCCACCGAGCCGGGCGTGCTCTTCCAGGGCGGCCCGGTCGCCCTGGACTCGGCGCTCGGGCTGGCCCTGGTGCCGGGCGAAGGAGAGGACGAGCCGCTCGGCTGGCGCCGGGTCGTGGGGCGGCTCGGCCTGGTCGACCTCGACGTGCCCCCGGAGGTGCTCGCCGCCGAGGTCACCCGGCTGCGCATCTTCGCCGGCTACGCCGGGTGGGGCGCGGGCCAGCTGGAGGACGAGCTGGCCGAGGGCGCCTGGTACGTGGTCGAGGCGCGCTTCGGCGCCGGCGGCGACGACGCCGGCGACCCCTTCAGCGATGCGCCCGAGGACCTTGGCGGCAGGTCCTGCGCCGTCAGGGCGGCGACCTGGCGATGGTGTCGACCTACCTGGACGACCCGTCCCTGAACTGAGCCCCACGCCGCCGCCGTCAGCCTCCAAATGATCACGGATCCGTGATCGTTGGTGGTCGACCGAGGCGACCAGCTCGCCTCCGGTCGCGGTTGGCTAGAACCGTCCTCCGGCCGCGGTTGCCTAGAATCGTCGTCATGAGCTCCGACAGCCCCATGCAGCCCGGCCTCGACGAGCCCGGTGGCGGCACCGGCACCGTGCTCGAGCGAGAGGTCGAGGCCGTCCCGCGCACGTCGCACGGCGACGGCGACCACGAGCGCTTCGCGCACTACGTGAAGAAGGAGAAGATCCTCGAGTCGGCCCTGTCCGGCGACAAGGTCACCGCCCTGTGCGGCAAGAAGTGGATCCCCGGCCGCGACCCGAGCCGGTTCCCGGTCTGCCCGACCTGCAAGGAGATCTTCGCCTGGATGCCGCCCGGCGGCGACGACGAGGTTAGCGCCACACCAACCAGATCCTTTGGACGCCGACGCACCACGCTCTGCGGGGTGTTTGGCGCAGGAGCGTCCACTCTGCTGGCGGAGAGGCTCGTCCGTACAGGTCGCGCCGGCTTGACCTCAAGTCGAGTTCACCTTGCATGATCCCGTCCGTGACACTGACCACCGTGACCCCGGACGACGCCGAGCTCCGGCTGTTCTCGCCGCAGTACCGCGCGCTCGTCGTGGGTGTCGTCGGCATCGTGGTCGCGGTCGCCTTCGAGGCGATCGCGGTAGCGACCGCGATGCCGGTCGCCGCCCGCGAGCTGCGACGGGCTGCGCGGCTACGGCCTCGCCTTCTCGGTGTTCCTGACGACCAGCCTGCTCGGCATGGTCGTCGCCGGCGAGATGTCCGACCGTCGCGGCCCGGTGCGTCCGTTCGTGGTCGCGGCGGTGGCGTTCGCCCTCGGCCTGCTGCGTCGCCGGCCTCGCCACCAGCGATGTGGCTGCTGGTCCTGGCGCGGGCCGTGCAGGGCTTCGGCGCCGGGCTGAACATCGTCTCCCTGTACGTCGTCGTGGCGCGCGCCTTCCCCGCCGGGCTGCGGCCGCGGGTGTTCTCGGCCATCTCCAGCGGCTGGATCCTGCCGTCGCTGGTCGGGCCGCCGGTCGCCGGCCTGCTCGCCGACCACGTGTCCTGGCGCTGGGTCTTCCTCGGCGTGCTGCCCTTGCTGCTGGGCGCCGCGCTGCTGGTGCGGCCGCACCTGCGCGGGCTCGACGGCCCGGCCGCGGAGCCCGCGATCCGCCGCCGGCGCAGCCGGCTGCCGGCGCGGCCGTGCTGGCCGCGCGTCGGCGCCGGGCTGCTGCAGCTCGCCGGCCAGCTGCTGCAGCGGGCACCCGGCTCCGGCGGCGGTGCTGGTCCTGGCCGGGCTGGCGCTGCTGGGTGTCGGCGTGCCGCGGCTGCTCCCGGCGGGCGCCTTCCGGCTCGGGCCGCGGCCTGCCGACGGTCGTGGTCCTGCGCGGCGTCCTGGCCGGGGCCTTCTTCGGCGCCGAGACGTTCATCCCGCTGATGCTCGTCGAGCAGCGGTCGCTCGCGACGACGCTGGCCGGTGCCTCGCTGACCGGTGCCGCCCTGACCTGGTCGCTCGGCGCCTGGCTGCAGGGCCGGCCCGGGCTGCGGACGCCGCGCTGGGTGCTGGTGACATTCGGCTTCCTGCTCGTGCTCGCCGGCATCGGCCTGGTCGCGGTGGCCACCAGCGACGCGGTGCCGGCCGTCACCGCGGCCGCTCGGCTGGACGGTCGCCGGGCTGGGCATGGGGCTGGGGCTCACCTCGCTGAGCGTGCTGGTGCTCGAGCTGTCGCCGGTCGCGCGAGCAGGGCGCCAACGCGTCCGCGCTGCAGGTCAGCGACGCGCTGGGGTCGATCGTCATGATCGGCACCGCCGGCGCCGTCTTCGCCGGCGCTGGCCACCGGGACATCGCACGGCGCCACGCCCTACCTCGTCATCGACGCGGTCATGGCCGTCGATGTGCGTCGCCGGCGCGCTGGCCGCGCACCGGGTGCGCGGCGCCGACACGCGCTAGCACAGGGGTCGTCTTCGCCGGCGTACCCCGGGACCTCCGGCATGTCGCCCGCGGACCTCGTTAGCCTCGCCGGACCGATGAGTACCACCGCCGCCTCCCACCTCTCGCCCGCCTTCCCCCTCCGTGCCCCGTGGGGCACCGCCGACGCCCTGCGCGCCTGGCAGCAGGAGGCCCTCGACGCCTACCTCGCCGCGACGGAGCCGCTGCCCGCGACTTCCTCGCGGTCGCGACGCCCGGGCGCCGGCAAGACGACCTTCGCGCTGCGGGTGGCCAGCGAGCTGCTCGAGCGCCGCGTGGTCGACGCCGTCACCGTGGTCGCGCCCACCGAGCACCTCAAGCACCAGTGGGCCGACGCCGCGAGCCGGGTCGGCATCACGCCTGGACCCGCGCGTTCAGCAACGCCCAGGGCGCGGTCGGCGGCGACTACACCGGGGTCGCGGTGACCTACGCCCAGGTCGCCGCCCACCCGCTGCTGCACCGGCGGCGCACCGAGGCCCGGCGCACGCTGGTGATCCTCGACGAGGTGCACCACGGCGGTGATGCCCTGTCCTGGGGTGATGCCGTGCGCGAGGCGTTCGACCCGGCGACCCGCCGCCTCGCGCTCACCGGCACGCCGTTCCGCTCCGACACCAGCGCGATCCCGTTCGTCACCTACGCGGCGGGGCGCGACGGCGTACGCCGGTCGGCGGCCGACTACTCCTACGGCTACGGCCGGGCGCTGGCCGACGGCGTCGTCCGGCCGGTCATCTTCCTGTCCTACTCCGGGCAGATGCGCTGGCGGACCCGGGCCGGCGACGAGGTCTCGCGCCGCCCTCGGCGAGCCGCTGACCAAGGACCTCACCGCGCAGGCCTGGCGGACGGCGCTGGACCCGCAGGGCAACTGGATCCCGCAGGTGCTCGCCGCCGCCGACCGGCGGCTCACCGAGGTGCGCCGCGGCGTCCCCGACGCCGGCGGCCTGGTCATCGCCACCGACCAGGTCTCGGCCCGCGCCTACGCCGCCCAGCTGCGCCGGATCACCGGCGAGGCGCCGACCGTCGTGCTCTCCGACGAGGCCGGCGTCGAGCGCCCGGATCGAGGCCTTCGCCGCGTCGGCGACGACCGCTGGATGGTCGCGGTCCGGATGGTCTCCGAGGGCGTCGACGTGCCGCGGCTGGCGGTCGGCGTCTACGCGACCTCGACCGCGACGCCGCTGTTCTTCGCCCAGGCCGTCGGCCGGTTCGTGCGGGCCCGGCGCCGCGGCGAGACGGCCTCGGTCTTCCTGCCGTCGGTGCCGCTGCTGCTGCAGCACGCGGCCGAGATGGAGGTCGAGCGCGACCACGCGCTGGACCGGCCGGCGCCGGCGACGACGAGGGCGACCTCTTCGCCGCCGAGGACGCGCTGCTGGCGGCGGCCAACCGGGCCGCAGGACGAGGCCGGGGCCGGCGACGAGCTGGACGTTCGAGGCGCTCGAGGCCGAGGCGACCTTCGACCGGGTGCTCTTCGACGGCGGCGAGTTCGGCACGCAGGCGGCCGTCGGGTCCGAGGAGGAGGCCGACTTCCTCGGCCTGCCCGGGCTGCTCGAGCCCGACCAGGTGGCCACGCTGCTGCGCGCGCGGCAGAGCGCGCACCGGGCGGCCCGGGGCCGGCGCGCGTCGCAGCGGCGTCCGGCCGCGGACGGCGGCGGCCGCACCGGGCGGTGCCCGCGCTGCGCAAGGAGCTCAACGGGCTGGTCGGCGCCTGGCACCACCGCACCGGGCATCCCGCACGGCGCGGTGCACACCGAGCTGCGGCAGGCCTGCGGCGGGCCGCCGGCCGCGCAGGCGAGCGCCGAGCAGCTGCAGGCCCGGATCGACCTGATCAGGGCGTGGGCGCTGCGCCGCCGCTGACGGGCGGGGCGCGGATCCGGCGCCGGCCTCGCGGCGGCGGCACGTCGGCCAGCGTGTCGTAGAGCGCGAAGGTCTGGTCCAGCCCGGTCAGCGCGAGCACCTTGGCGCACCGTCCGGGCCGCGCCGGCGAGGGCGAACGAGCCGCCGGCCAGGTCGGCCCGGCGCTGGATCGACGAGCAGCACCTTGAGCCCGGTGGAGTCCATGAAGGTGACGCCGGTGAGGTCCAGCACCACGTGCGGCGAGACGTCGCTGCAGGGCCGCCAGCGCGTGGTCGCCGAGCTGCGAGGCGGTCTCGAGGTCGACCTCGCCGCCGACCGTGACGACGGCCGCGCGTCCTGGTCATGACGCGTCGACAGGTCCAGATCCATGATACGACATCCTTCGGGGCCAGGCAGGGAGGCGGGTCGGCCGGCCGTCTGGACCGTCCCGCCGTGGCGGGGCACATCCTAGGCTTTTCGCACCGCGATGCCTTCGTACCGCGTGCCGGTATGCCGCTCTACCAGCAGCCGGTGACCGTGGCGGCCAGCCGGTCCACGGCCCGCCGCGTCGTCAGCGTGGAGGGCACCTGGTTGAGCAGGAACGAGAACAGCTTGACCTGGCCGTCGGCGCCGCGGGCGAAGCCGCTGAGCGAGATCACGCCGCTCAGCGATCCGGTCTTGGCCTGGATCAGCCCGGCCGCGCACCGGGTCGGGTTGGTGACGTAGCGCAGGTAGTTCGGCGCCAGCGTGCCGCTGACGCCGGCGACGGCGAACGACCCGCTGCTGCAGCCCGAGCGAGGTCGGGGTGCGCCGGGTCGAACACCTTGCCGAGCACGGCGACCAGGGTCGACGGGGGACAGCCGGTCCCGCGCGGGACAGCCCGCTGCCGTCGTACAGGCCGGTGGCCAGCGGGACCCCGAGCCGGGCCAGCGCGGCCGCCTGCGCGGCCTGGGCGCCGGCCCAGGTGGCCGGGAAGCCGGTCTGCAGGGCGACCAGCCGGTGCAGGCCCTCGGCGACGTCGTTGTCGCTGGTCCTGCAGCATCGCCGCCACCTGGGTGGCCAGGTCGAGGCCGTGCGACTCGGTCGACCACGGTCGAGGTCGCCGGCCGGACGGCGCGGGCCACGCCGCGTACGTCCAGGCCCCACTTCTCCAGCTTGCGGGCGAAGACGGCGCCGGCGTCCAGCGAGGTGTCCCACCGGCGGTGCTGGTCGACGACGAGGGCGCGCACCGGGGAGACGTCCTCGGATCGTGTAGGACCGACTTCCAGCCGACGCGCCGAGGTGGGCGCCGGGAACAGCGAGTCGTCGACCTCGACGCGGACCCGGGTGACGCCCTTGGCCAGCCAGGCCGCGGCGGTCGTGCGGGCCATCGCGCCGAGCTGGCGGGCGGAGAGGGACGGGTCGCCGCCGCCGACGAGCACGATCCGGCGGGCGGTGCTGCCGGTCATCACGCTGGTGGTGAAGGTGTGGGTCGGGCCGAACGCCTCCAGGGCGTTGACCGCCGTGAGGATCTTGGCGTTGGACGCCGGGATCTGCGCCTCGGCGGGGGTGTGCGCCCAGATGACCTGCCCGGTCGCGGCGTCGGTCACCACGCCGGCCAGGTCCTTGCCGAGGGCCGGCGCCAGCGACCGGGTCGCGAGCCGGTCCGCGACCGCCTGGTCGGTGACCGACAGCGGGACCTCGGCAGCGCGCGGCGCCGGTCGCCGGCAGCGAGCACGGCCGCCACGCAGGCGACGGCGACGGCGGACAGGCCGCGCGCGGCGGTGTGACGGCGGAGACGCATGGGGTGATCCTCGGTGTCCAGCGCCCCCGACGTGAGGTGCGTTGACGCAGACTTTGCCCGACGTAGCACCCATCTGTCGCCCTCGGCACGCGGGCACGGGTCAGTCGAGCGGCGGCCCGGACGAGAGGGAGGACGCGGGGGCTGATCTGGGTGTCGAGCGCGATCACGGTCGACGCGCGGACCACGCCGTCGGCCGCGAGCAGGCGGTCGATGACCCGCTGCAGGTCGGCGTTGGAGCGCGCCACGATCCGCACCAGCATGTCGCCGGCGCCGGTGGTCGTGTGCGCCTCGAGCACCTCGGGGACGTCGCCGAGCTGCTCGGCCACCGCGTCGTGGGCGGCCCGGCCGGCAACCTGGTCCTGCTGGTGCTGGCGGATCTCCAGGGTCACGAACGCGGTGACCGACGTAGCCCATCGCGGCCGGGTCGAGCTCGGGCCCCCAGCCCCGGACCACGCCGTCGCGGGTCATCCGGTCCAGCCGGGCCTGCACGGTGCCGCGGGCCACCCCGAGCCGGCGCGAGCACTCGAGCACGCCGACCCGCGGCTCGGCGGCGAACACCTCGACGATGCGGGCGTCCAGGCGTCGATCGTGCGGTCATGGCTGTGCGCACCTCGCTCCCGGCGTACGTCGGTCAGAACTGGACAACCTGCACAGCCATCGATGGCAGACGTTGCGCACATTGTCGCCCGCTGCACCAGAGTCCCTGGACATGACGACCGATGCCGCCACGCTCTGCCATCCCCGCCCTGACCGACGCCGAGCGGGCCGCCGAGCTCTCGCCCGAGCAGCTGCAGCAGCTCGTCGGCCTGGTCGAGTACGACGCCAGCTCCGACCCGTTCCCGGTCACCGGCTGGGACGCGGTGGTCTTCGTGGTCGGCAACGCCACCCAGGCCGCGCACTACTACCAGTCGGCCTACGGCATGGAGCTGGTCGCCTACTCCGGTCCGGAGACCGGCAACCGCGACCACAAGGCGTTCGTGCTCAAGAGCGGCTCGTGCCGCTTCGTGATCAAGGGCGGCGTCGCCCCGGACAGCCCGCTGCTCGACCACCACCGCGCCCACGGCGACGGCGTCTCCGACATCGCCCTCGAGGTGCCCGACGTCGACCGCTGCGTCGCGCACGCCCGCAGCGTCCGGCGCCCGGGTCGTGCAGGAGCCGCACGACGTCACCGACGAGCACGGCACGGTGCGGATCGCGTCCATCGCGGCCTACGGCGACACCGTCCACTCGCTGGTCGACCGCTCGCGCTACGACGGCGTCTACCTGCCCGGCTACGTCGCCGCGCACGTCGGGCTTCGTGAAGCGCGACGGTGCCCCGAAGCGGCTGTTCCAGGCGCTCGACCACGTGGTCGGCAACGTCGAGCTCGGCCACATGGACGAGTGGGTCGGCTTCTACAACAAGGTGATGGGCTTCGTGAACATGGCGGAGTTCATCGGCGACGACATCGCGACCGACTACTCGGCGCTGATGTCCAAGGTGGTCGCCAACGGCAACCACCGGGTGAAGTTCCCGCTCAACGAGCCGGCGATCGCGAAGAAGAAGTCGCAGATCGACGAGTTCCTCGAGTTCTACCACGGCCCCGGCGCGCAGCACCTGGCGCTGGCGACCAACGACATCCTGCGCACCGTCGACGCGATGCGGGCCGAGGGCGTCGAGTTCCTGGTGACGCCGGACTCGTACTACGAGGACCCCGAGCTGCGGGCCCGGATCGGCAACGTCCGGGTGCCGATCGAGGAGCTGCAGACGCCGCGGCATCCTGGTCGACCGCGACGAGGACGGCTACCTGCTGCAGATCTTCACCCGGCCGATCGGCGACCGGCCCACGGTGTTCTTCGAGCTGATCGAGCGGCACGGCTCGCTCGGCTTCGGCAAGGGCAACTTCAAGGCCCTGTTCGAGGCGATCGAGCGCGAGCAGGAGCGCCGCGGCAACCTCTAGACGGCTGCCCCGCTCGCCCCCGTCGATGCGCATGTCAGGCGGTCGGCACCTTGCGAGGTGCTACTGCGCCTCGGGAAGTCGACACGCCTCGCATCGTGCCGGCGGACAGCGTCGGATTGCGCCGACGCGGAACTCTCGCGGCGCTGAGCGCGTCGGGACCGGTATGGACCTCACCTGCCCGAAGTGCCAGGCGCCGATGCGCAACTACGAGCGATCCGGCGTGACCGTTGACCAGTGCACCGAATGCCGGGGGATCTTCCTCGACCGCGGGGAGCTCGAGCGACTCGTGGACGCCGACACCCGCTACCACGGCGACGGCCCGCGCTGCCGCGCCGCAGCCCACCCAGCAACACCAGCAGGGCTACCAGCAGCCGTCGTACGGCGGCGCCAGCAGCAGACGTGGGCAGTACGGGCAGAAGCCGCACAAGAAGAAGAAAGCGGCGTTCTTCGAGGAGCTCTTCGACTCGACGTGCCAGGATGCCGGCGTGCTGGAGGCGCCCGTCGTCCTGGAGACCGGCTGCCCGACCGGGTGACCCTGCAGCGGATCACGACGGCCGAGGCGGTCGCGTTCGCGGACCACGTCGAGGGTGACCTGGCGCGGCTGAGCGAGCACCTGCCCTGGCCGGAGGTCACCCGCACGCCAGACGGCGCCGCCGAGTGGCTCGGCCGCTACGAGCGCCACGAGGACGGGCGGGTCGACGTCGGCGGTGTCTGGTCCCGCGACAGCCTGGTCGGCGGCGCCCTGCTGCACCACGCACGAATCCAGACCGACCGCCGTAATCGTCGTTAGAGCTCGGTCACCTGCTGGCTGACCGACGGCCGCCGAGGGTGGCGGCGTAGCGCCGGTCGCCGTGCGGTGCAGCTAGGTGCTGGCCCGTCGTCGACTGACGGCCGTGCAGCGTCGAGTGGCACGCGAGCACGCTCAACGTCCGGTCCGCGCCGGCTAGGCCGAGCGGCTCGGCTTGCAGCCACGAGGAGCACGATGCGTCGATCTACGTGCTCAGGCGCGGCGACCCGCGACACCGACGTGCTCCGCACGAGCGCCGAGCTCGCCACCGTATCGTAGTCGGTGACGCGCGCGTACGCCGGTCAGCCGCGGGCCGGGAGCACCCGGCCGGTGACCGCGCCGAAGCCGATCCGGGTGCCCGTCGGCACCCGGCGCCCAGGCGGTGATCGACACCTCGTCGCCGTCCTCGAGGAACGCGCGGGTCGAGCCGTCGGCGAGGGTCACCGGCTCGGTGCCGTTCCAGGACAGCTCGAGGAACGAGCCGCGCTGGTCCTCGTCCGGCCCGGACACGGTGCCCGAGGCGTACAGGTCGCCGGTGCGCAGCGACGCGCCGTTGACCGTGAGGTGGGCCAGCTGCTGGTCCGGCGTCCAGTACATGCCGGCGAACGGCGGCCGCGAGACGACGGTGCCGTTCCAGGACACCTCCAGCGGCAGGTCGAGCCCCCAGTCGGCGCTGCCGCTGCAGGTAGGGCAGCACCGCCGGCTCCTGCGCCGGGCCCGGCGACCCGGGCGTCGAGCAGCGCGTCCAGCGGCACCACCCACGGCGACACCGAGGTGGCGAACGACTTGCCGAGGAACGGCCCGAGCGGGACGTACTCCCAGGCCTGCAGGTCGCGGGCGCTCCAGTCGTTGACCAGGCAGGCGCCGAAGACGTGCTGGCGGAAGTCGCCGACGGCACCGGCGCGCCCTGCGGCGACGGCACGCCGACGACGAAGCCGACCTCGGCCTCGATGTCGAGGCGCACCGACGGCCCGTACGTCGGGCGCGTCGGCGTCCGGCGCCTTGCGCTGCCCGCTCGGCCGCACGACGTCGGTGCCCGACACGACGACGGTGCCGGCCCGGCCGTGGTAGCCGATCGGCAGGTGCTTCCAGTTGGGCGTGAGGGCCTCGCCGTCCGGGCCGGAAGATCCGCCCGACGTTCTCGGCGTGGTGCTGGAGGAGTAGAAGTCGACGTAGTCGGCCACCTCGAACGGCAGGTGCAGCTGCACCTCGGCCTGCGGCACCAGGTGGCTCTCGACCAGCTCGCGGTAGCCCTCGTGCTCGAGCAGCTCGACCAGCCAGGACCGCACCGCCGCCCAGGCCGGCCGGCCCATCGCCAGGAACGGGTTGAGCGACGGCGACTCGAAGACGTGCCCGCCGTCGAGGCCCTCGGCGGCGGCGAGCGGAGCCAGGTCGAGCACGTGGTCCCCGAGCGCGACGCCCGACCCGGGGCGCCTCACCGTCGTGCGAGAACACGCCGTAGGGCAGGTTGGTCGCCGGGAACGGCGAGCCCTCGGGCGACCTCGATCCAGGTGCGTCACCAGAGCACCTCTCGTCCTCGAGCAGGCCGAGGGCGGCGCAGCTCGCCGAGCGGGTCGGTCGACGCCGCAGCAGCCGAACGACCGGAACGCGGCCCGTACGCCGGTGCAGGTGGCCTCGTCCCAGTGCCGCGACGAAGCCCACCAGCGGATCGGCGCTCGCGCAGCGCCAGCGGGACGGCCACGTCGTCGACCGAGCCGCCGGTCAGGGCGACCCGGGTGGCCACCAGCACGTTGAGCACGCCGTGCTGCTCGAAGCCCTCGGCCGGTCGTGGACCGGACGGCGTGGTGCAGCCCGGCCGTGAGCTTGAACGGGACACCGCGCGCCGCGCACGCCACCAGGAAGGCGGCCAGCTCGGCCTCGGTCGGGAACGCCGTCCGGCGTGACGCCGCCGGTGCGGTACTTGGCGGCCTGGAAGCCGTGTGTCGCCGACCAGGTCGAGGGCGGCGTCGAAGCCGGTCCGCGGCACCTCGAGGTAGGCGAACGGTGCCGCGGCCGTCCGGTCGAAGCCCAGCCGGCCACGGCGTCCGGGTCCTCGCCGAGTCGGTCGTGCGCGGGTCTCGAGCCAGCGCCAGCGCCGATCATCGCGTCAGCGGCGGCGCCGCGGGCGTGCAGTGCTGCGGCATCGGTGACGTCGATGACCAGCGCGACCCGGATGTCCTGGTCGGCGGGCAGCAGCGCCACCAGCTCGTCGATGCGCGAGGCCGGGCACAGGAACGGGCCGATCGCCGCCGACCACGGCGCCTCGCGGTAGCGCGCGTGCTCGGCCAGCGCCACCGGCATCGGGGCGTTGCCGGGCGGGAACAGCGCCGCGTCGTCGACGAGCCCCGCGAGCAACGGGTCGGAGGGGCGCATCCCCCGACCCTAGCGAGCGCCGCCGGCGTGGCAGGGTGGGCGGTGACAGCCGGACGACGAGGTCGCTCTACGGGAGCGTGCGATGCCCTACTACCGCCAGGTCGGCGAGGTCCCGCGCAAGCGGCACACCCAGTTCCGCCAGCCCGACGGCAGCCTGTACGCCGAGGAGCTGATGGGCGTCGAGGGCTTCTCCTCCGACGCGTCGCTGCTCTACCACCGCGCACCTCCCGACGGCGATC
Organism: uncultured Actinomycetota bacterium; assembly: GCA_963728425.1. Classification (GTDB taxonomy): domain Bacteria; phylum Actinomycetota; class Actinomycetes; order JACCUZ01; family JACCUZ01; genus JAVEDA01. The sequence continues at coordinate 23,929 of CAVSKC010000011.1, read as the reverse complement.
GTGTCCAGCGAGGTCGTTCGACGGCCCGACCTTCGACGCGTCGGCCCAACCACCCGCTGAAGCCGCGGCACCTCAAGACGCACAAGCTCGACGGCGCGTCGTCGGCCGGCGACCCGGTGCTCGGCCGCCAGCACCTGCTGGCCAACGACGACGTCCGCATCTCGTACGCCGTCGCCGACCAGCCGTCGCCGCTCTACCGCAACGCGATCGGCGACGAGTGCGTGTACGTCGAGAGCGGCGCCGCCGTGGTCGAGACCGTCTTCGGCGCGCTCGACGGTCGCGGCCGGCGACTACGTCGTCATCCCGACGTCGACCACCCACCGCTGGGTGCCCGCAGGGCGAGCTGCGCACGCTCGTGACCGAGGCGTCCGGCCACATCAGGCCGCCGCGGCGCTACCTGTCGAGCAAGGGCCAGTTCCTCGAGCACGCGCCGTACTGCGAGCGCGACCTGCGCGGCCCGGCCGAGCCGTTCGTCGACCGACGGCGAGGACGTCGAGGTGCTGGTGCAGCACCGGGGTCGGGCAGCGCGACGCTCTGGACGCGGTACGTCTACGCGCACCACCCGTTCGACGTCGTCGGCTGGGACGGCTGCCTCTACCCGTACGCGTTCTCCATCCACGACTTCGAGCCGATCACCGGCCGGCTGCACCAGCCGCCGCCGGTGCACCAGACCTTCGAGGGGCCGAACTTCGTGGTCTGCTCGTTCGTGCCGCGGCTGTTCGACTACCACCCCGACGGCATCCCGGCGCCGTACAACCACGCCAACGTCGACTCCGACGAGGTGATCTTCTACACCGGCGGCGACTTCATGTCCCGCAAGGGCGCGGGCATCGAGCAGGGCTCGATCTCGCTGCACCCGTCCGGCTTCACGCACGGCCCGCAGCCCGGGCTCGGTCGAGGCGTCGATCGGCAAGGAGGCGCACCGACGAGCTGGCCGTCATGGTCGACACGTTCCGCCCGCTGGACCTGCTGCGACCCGGCGCTGGCCTGCGAGGACACGTCGTACGCCTGGACCTGGGCCGGCCGCACCATCGATGCCAACGACCCAGTGGCCGACTCGACGACCGGCTGAGGGGCTGATCAGAGGCGGCGTCCGCTGCGACGCCGCAAGGCCGGCACCGACGAACAGCACGACGAGCACCACGAGCGCGATGAGGATCAGCAGAGTGAGCACGGGACCTCCCAGGGGGCGCCGGTCGACTGGTGTTGACCGGCTGACTGACCCGGAGGGTCCCCTCCCGGCGGGGTTCACACCCGCCCGATGAGTTCGGCTCGCGACGCTGGTCACCACGACGGCGGGGTACGCACCCGCAGGAACCGACGGAAGGACGACCATGTTCGGCAACACCAAGGCATTCAGCGGCTTCGCCGTCGACGACATCGCAGACGGCGAAGGCAGTTCTACGCCGAGACGCTCGGGCTGGAGGTGACCGAGGAGAACGGCATGCTGACCCTGCACATCGCCGGTGACCGGCCGACTCCTCGTCTACCCGAAGCCGGACCACACGCCGGCGACCTTCACGATCCTCAACTTCCCGGTCGACGACATCGAGGCGGCGGTCGACCAGCTGGCCGCGCGCGGGGTGGTCGTTCGAGCGCTACGAGGGCACCCCGGCCGCACCGACGAGAAGGGGATCTTCCGCGGCGGCGGACCGCTCATCGCGTGGTTCACCGACCCGGCGGGCAACGTGCTGTCCGTGGTCGAGGCCGAGGGGCCGCGATGACCGCGCAGGTGCTGCGCGAATGACGCCTCACCAGTCGAAGCCCGGCGGCTCCGGCAGGCAGGCCGCGCGGGCCTGTTCTCGCATCGCGTCCAGCTGGTCTCGCGCCTTCGGCACCGTGGCGAGGTTGTGCACCTCGCCGGGGTCGTCGGCGAGCGAGTAGAGCTCCTCTTCGCCGGTCGAGTAGTGCACGAAGGTCCAGTCGGCCTCCCGCCAGCCGCAGTACGGCGGTCGCCCTAGCTGCAGGTCGGCGGCAGCCTCGAGCACGAACCCGTCGCGTCGGGCCGGGGTCAGCAGGTCCGAGCCGTCGGTGTGCATGCCGGTCATCCCGGCCGCCGCGAGCGTCGCGGTCACGTCGATGTTCAGGGCCATCCGGTCGTCGACCTGCCCGGCACCGACGTGTCCGTCCCAGCGCAGCACCAGCGGCACCGCGGTGGCCGGGGAGTAGGGGACGTTCTTGTCGAGCATGCCGTGCTCGCCCCAGAGCAGGCCGTTGTCCGACGCGAACACGATCAGGGTGTCCGACAGCCGGCCGGTGTCGGCCAGCGCGCCGACAATGCCGGCGACCGCTTCGTCGACCGCCATCAGTGCTTGCTGTTGGCGCCGCGCCGCGCGGGCGACAGTCTCGTCCTTGGGCGGGTCGAGGGCCCGCACCCAGTGCGGCTTGGTCGAGACGTCCTCGTCCCCGGGCTTGGCCTCGAGCTCGACCGCCGCATGCCGGTGCCGGGGCGCGGGCCGGAACGGGCCGTGCGGGGCGTAGGGCGCGTACCAGAGGAACAGCGGCTGGGTGGCGGGGGTCGTGCGGATGACCTCGGTCGCGGCCGCGGCCAGCACGTCGGTGGAGTAGTCACTTGGCTTGGACCCGTGCACGCTGCCGTCGCTGAGCGTGTAGTCGTAGTAGTCGCCAGACCGGTCCATGGTCGTGAACGCCAGGAACTGGTCCCAGCCGGCCGGTCGGTAGCCCGGCGGTGCGTACTGCCCGAAGGTGTTGAAGTACTTCCCGACCAGGGCGGTCCGGTAGCCCTGCTGCTGCAGCGCGACGGCCACCGTGCGCTCCTCGTTGCCGCCGGCCTGGAAGGCCCACCAGCCGCCGTCGGGCCGCACGTTGGTCCATACGCCGGTGTCGTGGGCGTAGCTGCCCGTCAGCATCGACGCGCGGCTCGGGCAGCAGAGCGAGGTCGGGACCATCGCCCGCGTGAAGGTGGTCCCCTGGTCCACGAGCAGCGACTGCACCCGCGGCATGCCCGCGAGGGTCTCGACCCGCTGGTCATCGGTCAGGATGACCACGATGTCGGGCAGGTCGGACAGGTCGGACAGGTCGGGCTGGTCGACGCCGGCATCGGCGACCGCCCTGGGCTGGGTCGAGACCAGCGGGGTGCCGAACCCCACGCCGCCGCCCGGTCCGAGAGTTCCAGGACGACAGCGAGCACCGCTGCGCTCGTGAGCAGAATCAGTCGTGACACGCGCCCGGCCAGGTCCATCGCGGCCCCCGCGAAGCTCAGGGAGACGGCCGGCGAACCCGGCACCCCCGGCAGCCCTCCCCGCGGGCCCCTCGTGGTCTCCAGGTGAAGACGCCGGCCGAGGGCTTCCGGTTCAGGGCGGTGGGTTCAGGGCTGCAGGCAGACCGCCGGCAGCTCGAACCAGCGCAGGTGCTCGAAGTCGTCGGACACCCGACCGACCGGGCCGTCCGGCTCTGCTGACCGGGCCGCCGCGAAGATCTCCCGCGCCTCGTCGAGGTAGCCGCGCAACGCCGACTCGGGGACCGGCTCGTCGTGGTGCGGGTAGCTCATCGTCCCGTCGGCCGCGTAGGTGACCTGACCCAGCCGGAGCGGCGGCTCGACCGGCCCGCCGCGGTGGCGCCACATCCCGGTGGCCGGCTCGAACCGGTAGTCGGGGAGCAGCCGCCAGCCGTACTCGGCCACCAGCCCGACCGCCTCGACGACGTAGTCGAGGACAGCCTCGGAGATGAAGTAGTTGAAGTTGATGCGGACCCAGCCCGGCTTGATGCCCTCGCAGCCGTGCGCGATCTCGCGCTCGAACTCGTGCGAGCGCTCCAGGTCGATCCCGAGCAGCCGGTGCCCGTAGGGCCCCGCGCAGGAGCACCCGCCGCGCGACTGGATGCCGAACAGGTCGTTGAGCAGCGGCCACCACGTAGTTGTGGTGCAGGTACGTCGGTCGCCGGCCCTCGTCGGGCCGCCGGCGCCGGCGTACGACGAAGGACACGATCGAGAGCCGCTCGGCGTCGAGGTTGCCGAGGATCTCCAGCGCCGGGTTGTCCCGCCACGCTGCGACTGCCCGGCGCGAGCAGGGCCTCCTCGCGGGCCCGGATGGTCTCGACGCCGACGGCCGACTTGAGCTGGAAGACCAGCCCGGCCCGGATCGACTCGACGATCGCCGGAGTGCCGCCCTCCTCCCGGTGCGCCGGGTCGTCTACGTAGAGGTGCTCCAGCGGGTTGACGTAGGCGACGGTCCCACCACCGGGCACGACCGGGACCCGGTTGGTCAGCAGCTCCCGACGTACGACGAGGACACCGGGCGTCCCCGGGCCGCCGATGAACTTGTGCGGCGAGATGAAGACGGCGTCCTTGTGGCAGCGTGGGTGCTCGGCGCACTCGCGGTTCATCTCGACGTCGACGTAGGGCGCCGCGGCCGCGAAGTCCCAGAACGACAGGGCGCCGTGGGCGTGCAGCAGGTCCGCGATGCGGTGGGTGTCGCTGACGATGCCGGTCACGTTGGACGCCGCCGAGAACGCGCCGATCAGCAGCGGCCGGTCGGCGTGCTCGACCAGCCGCTGTTCGAGCACCGTGACGTCGATGTGGCCGTCCCGGTCCTCGGGGATCGTCACGACGTCGCAGATGGACTCGCGCCACGGGAGCTCGTTGGAGTGGTGCTCGAACGGTCCGATGAACACGACCGGGCGCTCCGCGGCGGGGATCATCGCGGACAGGCCGTAGCGGTCGTCGAGGTCGGCCGGGATGCGCAGGTTGAGGATGCCGATCAGCTTGTCGATCGCGGCGGTCGAGCCGGAGCCGCAGAAGATGACTACGGTCTCGTCGTCGCCGCCGACTGCGTCCCTGATGATCCGCCGGGCGTCCTCGCGCAGCCGGGTGGTCTGGAGGCCGGTGCCGCTGGACTCGGTGTGGGTGTTGGCGTACCGCGGCAGCACCTCGTGCCGGATGAAGTCCTCGACGAAGGTCAGGGCGCGGCCGCTGGCGGTGTAGTCGGCGTAGGTCACCCGGCGCGGGCCGTAGGGACCGTGCATGACCTGGTCCTCGCCGATCACCGAGTCGCGGATCCGCCGGATCAGCGGCGTCTCGACGGCCTCGAGCGGGGGGACGGACGGGGACTGGGCCATGGCCCCACGGTAGGCCGTCCGGGGCGCACTCGACTCCCCGGACGACCGACCAACAGCTAGAGGCCCTTCTCCTTGAGCCAGTCGAGCACCGAGTCGGCCACGTCGCGCCAGCCGTGGTCGATGGTCAGTGAGTGGCCACGGTCCGCGAACTCGACGATCTCGGTGACGGCCTTGGACTTCCGGTACTGCTTGTAGGTCGACTTGGTGATGGCCTCGGGGACGGTGTGGTCCTTGCCGCCCATGGTGAGCAGCAGCGGACCGCGGTCCTCGTTGTCCACCTCGACCTTGGTCTCGGCATGGGGGTTGAAGTTCGCGGTGGCAGCCTGGAACAGCGGCCGCGCCGGGGACGGGATCGTCCACTTCTCGAACAGCTCGGCCGACTCCTCCGGCGTCAGCGCGTTCCCGAAGCCGTAGTGGAACTGCTCCTGGGTCAGCGCCACCGCGGCGTCGATGTTCCCGGGGTTCTTCAGGGCCGGGAACGCCACCCGGAGCGCGGAGAGGGGGACCGGCAGTACACCCTTGATCGGTGCCGCGTCGATCGCCACGCCGGCCGCGGCGAATCCCTCACCGAGCAGCTTCTCGACGATCAGGCCGCCGAACGAGTGACCGATGGCGATCGGCCTGGCCGGCAGGCTGGCGATCGCCTTGGCGTAGTTGTCGGTGATCTCGTCCACGCCGACGTCCGCGACGGCGTCCGGGTTGGCCCGGGCCTCCTCGACGGTCGCGCCGTCGCCAGGCCAGTCCAGCGCCATGGCGTCGTAGCCGGACCTGTTGAACAGGTCGACCCACGGCTGCCAGGAGCTGGAGTGCAGCCAGAGACCGTGGATGAAGACGACAGGCGTGCGGACTGCATCGGTCATCGGGGAGCTCCCTGGAGGTGGCGGCGGTTTGCTCCACCGCGTCCCTCGCACTCAAGCCCACTTCCAGGGCCCCCGGCAAGGTCCGTCTCAGAGCAGCGAGAGCTGCGGGTCCTCGGCGCCGGCCACCCGTCGCTCCAGGTCGAGCAGCAGCCGCTTGCGGTCCAGCCCGCCGCCGTACCCGGTGAGCGACCCGTCGGCACCGATCACCCGGTGGCAGGGCACCACGATCGAGATCGGGTTGCGCCCGTTCGCCAGGCCGACCGCGCGGGATGCCTTCGGGTTCCCGACCCGCAGCGCCAGCTGGCCGTAGTTGATGGTCTCGGCGTAGGGGATCTCGCGCAGCGCCAGCCAGGTGCTGCGCTGGAACGGCGTGCCGGCCGGCTCGAGCGGCAGGTCGAACTCGGTGCGCTCGCCGGCGAAGTACTCGCCGAGCTGACCACCGCGCGGTCGAGGACGGCGCACGGCTCGGTCGACCAGGCCGGGTCGGCCTCCGCGTCGAAGAGGACAGCCCGTCAGGGCGGTGCCGTCGCTGGTGAGCAGCAGCGGGCCCACCGGGCTGTCGATGGTGGTGGTGAACGTGGTCACGCGGGGTCCTTCCGGTCGGTGGTCGGCCGCATCGCGACCTCCCAGAGGTGCATGAGCGCGTACGACCGCCAGGGTCGCCACGCCTCGGCCCGGTCGGCCGCGGAGCGGGGGTCGCCCGCGGCACCGAGCCGCTCGAGACCGCGGCGGACGCCGAGGTCGCTCGCGAGGAAGCTGTCGGGGTCGCCGAGCACCCGCATCCGCAGGTAGTCGGCGGTCCACGGTGCCGATGCCGGGCAGGGCCAGCAGCGCGGCCTGGTCCTCGTCGCGGTCGGCGCCCGGGTCGAGGTCGATCTCGCCGTTCGCGGCGGCGGCCGCCAGGTGCACCAGCGTCCGGGCCCGCGCGCGGGGCATCGGCAGGGTCTCGGGGTCGACCGCCGCGAGCACGTCGGCGGTGGGGAAGTGGTGGGTCAGCCCGCCGTCCGCGCCGCCCGTGCGGGTCAACGGCTTCCCGTACGCCGTGACCAGCCGGCCGGCCACGGTCCGCGCGCCGGCCACCGAGACCTGCTGGCCGATGACGGCCCTCACCGCCATCTCGGCGCCGTCGACCGAGCCGGGCACCCGGAGGCCGGGCAGGTCCCGGACCAGCGGCGCCAGCAGCGGGTCGGCGCCGAGCAGCTCGTCGACGGCGGCCGAGTCGGCGTCCAGGTCGAGCAGCCGTCGGCACCGGGCCACGGCGGGGACCACATCGCGCGGGTCCTCCAGCCGCAGGGTGGCCAGCACGTGGTCGTCGCCGGGTTCAGGTCGACGGTGGCCTCGCCGTGCGGGAGCAGGAGCGCGCGGCGGAACGTCGTCCCGTCGTCCGCCTCGACGCCGGGGACGGACTTGGACGCGAGCAGGTCGAGCAGCCACCGCCCGTCGAACGGCGGCCGGAGTGGCCAGCCGCAGCACCATCGTCCCGGGGACTGCGGCGCTGCCGCGGGCGGTGGCCTTCTCCCGCAGGTCGCGGGGCGTGGTGGCGAAGACCGCGCGGACCGTGTCGTTGAACTGGCGGATGCTGGCGAACCCGGCCGCGAACGCCACCTCGGACGAGCCGCAGGTCGGTGGTCTCGACCAGGATGCGGGCGGTGTGCGCGCGCTGGGCGCGGGCCAGCGCCTGGGCGCCGGCACCGACCTCGGCGACCAGCAGCCGGTGCAGCTGCCGCTCGCTGTAGCCGAGCCGGGCCGCGAGCCCGGCGACGCCTTCGCGGTCGACCGCGCCGTCGCCGATCAGCCGCATCGCCCGGGCGACGGTGTCGGACCGGACGTTCCACTCCGGCGAGCCGGGGGAGGCGTCCGGGCGGCACCGGCGGCAGGCCCGGAAGCCGGCCAGCTGGGCCGCCGCGGCGGTCGGGAAGAAGGTGACGTTGCGCCGCTTCGGGGTGGTCGCGGGGCAGCTGGGGCGGCAGTAGATGCCGGTCGTCGTGACGGCGGTGACGAACCACCCGTCGAACCGGGGGTCGCGGCCGCTGACGGCGCGGTAGCAGGTCTCGTGGTCGAGCATGGGTCCAGTCTGGCGGGTGGCACCGACAGTTACTAGCGGGCATCGGACATCAGCGGTCCGGCGGCTAGCGTGGCCTGTCGTGCGCATCGTGTCCCTGCTCCCGTCGGCCACCGAGATCCTCTTCGACCTCGGCGCCGGGGACGACGTGGTCGGGCGTGACCTTCGAGTGCGACCACCCGGCCGAGGCGCGGTCCCGGCGGATCGTGTCGACCAGCGCGCTGCCGGAGGGGCTGCCGCCGGCCGAGATCGACGCCGCCGTCTCGGCCCGGCTGGCGGCCGGCGAGGACCTCTACCACCTGGACGGCGGCGCGCTGGCCGACCTCGACGCCGACCTGGTGGTCACCCAGGACCTGTGCGCGGTCTGCGCGGTGGACGTGTCGGTGGTCGACGACGCGCTGGCCTACCTCGGCTGCCGGGCCGAGGTGCTGACGCTGGACCCGCAGACCCTCGACGAGGTGCTCGAGCTCGATCCTGACGCTCGGGGCCAGCGACCGGCGCGGGGTGCCGCCGCTCGCGCGCTGGTGTCCGGGCTGCGCGCGCGGCTCGACGCGGTGCGCGGCTGCCGTGGCCGGCCGCGAGCCGGTGCCGGTGATGGTTCTGGAGTGGACCGACCCGCCGTTCACGCCGGGGCACTGGGTGCCGGACATGGTGGCCGCCGCGGGTGGTGTCGCGGTGCTCGGGGTGGCCGGCGGGCGGTCGGTGCGCACGAGCTGGGAGGCGGTCGCCGCCGCGGCACCGTCGGTCGTCGTCGCCGCCCCGTGCGGGTTCGGGCTCGACGACTCGGCCCGCCTCGCGGGGGAGGCGCTGGCCGCCGGGCTCCTCCCCGGCGTACCGCTGTGGGCTGTCGACGCCAACGCGTCCTTCGCCCGGCCCGGTCCGCGGCTGGTCGACGGCGTGGAGGCACTGGCCGCGATCCTGCACCCGGGTGCGGGCGTAGCCCTCGACGAGCGGCTCGCCCGCCGGATCAGCTGACGTCGGCACTTTCGCCGAAGTGGACCGGCTGGAGGGGACATGTTGCGCCAGCCAGCCGGTCCACTTCTGGGTGGAAGGGCTTGCGTCAGCCCGGACCGAGCGCGTCCAGGGCTGCCATGTCGCCGGCGGTCAGCTCGAAGCCGGCGACGTCGGCGTTGGCCGCGGATCCGCTCCTCCTTGACCGACTTCGGGATCACCACGATGCGGTGCTGGAGGTGCCAGCGGACGATGACCTGGGCGGCGGTGCGACCGAGCCGGTCGGCGATGCTGGTGATCACGGGGTGATCGAGGGTGCCGCCGCGCAGGGCGCTGTAGCCCTCCAGGACGACGCCGCGCTCGCGGTGGCCCTCGAGGACCGCGCGGTCGAACAGCAGCGGGCTCCACTCGACCTGGTTCACGGCCGGGGTCACGCCGGTCTCCCGGGTGAGCTCGTCGACCTGGTCGAGCGAGTAGTTGCTCACGCCGATGGCGCGGGCCAGCCCCTCGCTCCCGGGCCTCGACGAAGGCCCGCCAGATGTCCACGTCTGCCGCGTTGCCGCCGGGCCAGTGGATCAGCCACAGGTCGACGTGGTCGGTGCCCAGCAGGTCGAGGCTGGTGCGCAGCGTCTCGAGCTCGCGGCCGGCCCGTTGCCCGGCGGGCACTTGGTGGTGACGAACACGTCGTCGCGCGCCACCCCGCTCGCGGCCAGCCCGGCGCCGACCTCCTTCTCGTTGCCGTAGACGGTCGCGGTGTCGAGGTGGCGGTAGCCGGCGTCCAGCGCCCAGCCGACTGCGCTAGTGGCCTTCGCGCCCTTGATCTGCCAGGTGCCGAAGCCGAGCAGCGGCATCCGGCCGCCCTGGCGAGGTCTGCTGCGTCCTGCGGAAAGGTCATGCCTACCAGCCTGCCCTCCGGACCGTCCGCCTGCAAACGATCTTCAGGTGACGGTGACGCCGGCGGAGCGCATCTGCTCGACCGAGCGCTCGGCGTCGCCGTCCTCGAGCTCGACGAAGCGGGTCAGCCGCAGCGGCACCTCGACGTCGTAGCCGAGTCGGACGCCGTCGAGCGCGGTCTCCTTGACGCAGTAGTCGCCGGCGAGACCGACGACGACCAGCCGCCGGACGCTCGGGTCGAGCAGCGACTGCAGCTGGGTCGGCGCGGCGCCGCCGGTGATCGGGTCGCGCACCGAGAAGCCGGAGTAGCCGTCCTCCCCGGACGTGCCCTTGCGCACCACCGGACCCTGGACGAGCAGCTGCGGGTGCAGCTCGGCGCCCCAGGTGTCGGCGACGCAGTGCACCGGCCAGATGCCGCCGTCCTTCGCGAAGTGCGGCGTCGACGCCGGGTGCCAGTCCTGGGTGTAGACGACGGCGGCGCCGGCGTTCTGCGCGGCGCCGACCTGCTCGCTGACCAGGGGGACGACCTGCTCGCCGTCCCGGACGTAGAGCCCGCCGCCCGGGTCGGCGAAGTCGTTCTGCACGTCGACGACGAGCAGCGCGGTGGTGGGGTCGAACGGGCTGGTCGCTCACGTGGGGGGCTCCTCGTAGGTGGTGGGGATCGCGGGCTCGCCCCGGGACAGGGCCAGGCCCTGCCAGGGCAAGGTGGTGAGCACCTGCCGGAGGTGCTCCCGGGAGGCGTCCAGGGTCGGTACGTCGAGCAGGTTGCCGCCGCGGACCATCGGGTCCTGCAGCGCGCGGTCGCCCTCGCGTGCGACGGCTCGCCCTGCAGCCGCACGACCTCCTCGGTCGCGGTGCCGGTCGACCGGTGCCGGCGCACCGCGGTCTTGCGGCCGCCCCGGCTGGACTTGTCCTCCGACCGCTTGGCCACCGCGCGGCCGTCGACCTCGACCAGCTTGTAGACGAAGCCGGCGGCCGGGGCGCCCGAGCCGGTGACCACGGCGGTGCCGACGCCGTAGGCGTCGACCGGTGCGGTGGCGAGCGCGGCGAGGGCGTACTCGTCCAGGTCGCCGGAGAGCACGATGCGGGTGCCGCTGGCGCCGAGCGCGTCGAGCTGCTCGCGGGCCTGGTGGGCCAGCACGGCGAGGTCGCCGGAGTCGATGCGGACCGCCCCGAGCCCCGGGCCGGCCACCTCGACGCCGTGCGCGATCCCGGCCGCGATGTCGTAGGTGTCGACCAGCAGCGTGGTGCCGACGCCGAGCGCCTCGACCTGCGCGCCGGAAGGCGTCGCCCTCGCTGCTCGTGCAGCAGGGTCCAGGAGTGCGCGGCGGTGCCGGCGGTCGGGACGCCGTAGCGCCGGCCGGCCGCGAGGTTGGACGTGGCGGCGAAGCCGGCGAGGTAGGCCGCCCGGGCGGCGGCGACGGCCGCCTCCTCGTGGGTGCGCCGCGAGCCCATCTCGATGCACGGCCGGTCGCCCGCCGCGTGCGCCATCCGGGACGCCGCCGAGGCGACCGCGCTGTCGTGGTTGAGGATCGACAGCGCCAGCGTCTCGAGCAGCACCGCCTCGGCGAAGGTGCCCTCGACCGTCAGCACGCGGCGAGCCCGGGAAGAAGACCTCGCCCTCGGCGTAGCCGGAGATGTCGCCGGCGAACCGGTAGTCGGCCAGCCACCGCAGGTTGCGTCGTCGACCACCCCGGCATCGGCGCAGCCAGCCCAGCTCGCTCGTCGCCGTACCGGAAGTGCGGGATCGCGCTCGAGCAGCCGGCCGGTGCCGGCGACCACGCCGTACCGCGCCCCTCGGGCAGCCGCCGGGCGAACACCTCGAACACGCAGTGTCGCCCCGCGGTGCCGTCGCGCAGCGCCGCCTGGAGCATGGTCAGCTCGTAGTGGTCGGTCAGCAGACCGGTGTCGCCTGTCACGGCGACGCCCAGCCTAGATTGGAGGCATGTCCGTGGCGCCCGGCGGAGACCGACCGGCCCGAGGAGGACGTCGAGACCGACTCGGTCGTCGTCCCCGACAAGCCGTGGGTCACCATCGTCTGGAACGACCCGGTGAACCTGATGTCCTACGTGGCGTACGTGTTCCAGAAGCACTTCGGCTACCCCAAGGAGAAGGCCACCAAGCTGATGCTGGACGTGCACCAGAAGGGCAAGGCCGTGGTCTCCAACGGCACCCGCGAGGAGATGGAGCGCGACGTCGAGGCGATGCACGGCTACGGCCTGTGGGCGACCATGCAGCACGACGAGCTAGAGGCAGCGGTGGCCGCCAGCTTCCGGCAGAGCGCGCAAGGGCGGGGTCACGGTCGACCCTCGGCGACCGGTGGAGCACCGAGGTGCTCAATCGCGTGCTGGGCGAGATGCTCCGAGCTCGTCTCGCGTCGAGTCGGCGGACGACGCGGAGGACGACCCGCTGGCGCGGGCGGTCGGCATCGGCACCGCCACCGAGGCGCCGGAGGACCCGGCGCTGGCCCGGCTGTTCCCCGACGGCTACACCGACGACCCCGAGGCCTCGGCCGACTTCCGCCGCTACACCGAGCCGGGCCTGCGGATCGGCCAAGCAGCAGCGGCTGGCCACCGCGCTGGCGACTCGCTGGGCGAGGAGCCGCACCGGATGCTGCTCGACGCCGAGGAGGCGCAGGCCTGGCTCGGCGCGCTCAACGACATCCGGCTGGTGCTGGGCGAGCGGCTGGGGGTCACCGAGGACCTGGAGGAGCTGATCGCGGCCCTCGGGGAGGACGACCCGCGGCTGGCGCTGCTGTGGGTCTACGACCGGCTGACCTACCTGCAGGAGACCCTCGTCCAGGCGCTCTGGGGCGCGCGGACCGGTACGGCTGGCTGCGCGTGCTGGAGATCGCGCAGTCGACGTACGACGAGATCGTCGCGCACGCCCGCCGGGACCACCCGGACGAGGCGTGCGGCGTGGTCGCCGGGCCGGTCGGCTCGGGGCCGGCCGGAGCGGTTCGTGCCGATGGTCAACGCGGCCCGGTCGCCGACGTTCTACGAGTTCGACTCGGCCGACCTGCTGCGCTCTACCGCGAGATGGACGACCGCGACGAGGAGCCGGTCGTGATCTACCACTCGCACACCGCGACCGAGGCGTACCCCTCGCGCACCGACATCGCGCTGGCCCGGAGCCGGGCGCCCACTACGTGCTGGTCTCGACCCGCGAACCGGACTCGGACGAGTTCCGCTCGTACCGGATCGTGGACGGCGAGGTCACCGAGGAAGAGGTCCGGGTCGTCGCGGCGTTGACGTCCTGAAGCTGTCCCTTTACTTGACGAGCACTTGACGAGGAGCACCCAGCAGTGAGCATCGAGGTCCGGATCCCGACGATCCTGCGCAGTACACCGGCGGCGAGAAGGCCGTGGACGGGTCCGGCGGCACCCTGGCCGAGCTGATCGACGACCTCGAGTCGCGCCACGCCGGGCTGCGCGACCGCCTGGTCGACGACAAGGGGCTGCGCCGGTTCGTCAACGTCTACCTCAACGACGAGGACGTGCGCTTCCTCGGCGGCCTGGAGACCGCGGTCAAGGACGGCGACAACGTGACCGTGCTGCCGGCGGTCGCGGGCGGCTGACCGGCGTACGGTCGTCATCTGATGCGGTACGACTCGCTGCTGGACTCGGTCGGCAACACCCCGCTGGTGGGGCTGCCGCGGCTCTCGCCGTCGCCCGACGTACGGCTGTGGGCCAAGCTCGAGGACCGCAACCCGACCGGCTCGGTCAAGGACCGGCCGGCGCTGTTCATGGTCGAGCAGGCCGAGAAGGCGGGCCTCCTGCGGCCGGGCTGCACGATCCTCGAGCCGACGTCGGGCAACACCGGGATCTCGCTGGCGATGGTCGCGCGGCTGAAGGGCTACCGGCTGGTCTGCGTGATGCCGGCGAACACCTCGGTCGAGCGGCGCCAGCTGCTGGAGATGTGGGGCGCCGAGATCGTGTCGTCGCCGGCCGCGGGCGGGCTCGAACGAGGCCGTCCGGGTCGCCAAGGCGATCGCCGAGGAGCACCCCGACTGGGTGATGCTCTACCAGTACGGCAACCCCGGCGAACGCCGAGTCGCACTACGCGACGACCGGGCCCGAGATCCTGGCGGACCTGCCGTCGATCACGCACTTCGTGGCCGGGCTGGGGACGACCGGGACCCTGATGGGCGTCGGGCGGTTCCTGCGCGAGCGGGTGCCCGGCGTCGAGATCGTCGCGGCCGAGCCGCGGTACGGCGAGCTGGTCTACGGGCTGCGCAACCTCGACGAGGGCTTCGTCCCGGAGCTCTACGACGAGTCGGTGCTGACCTCGCGGTACTCCGTCGGCCCGCGCGACGCCGTCCGCCGGGTCCGCGAGCTGCTCGACAACGAGGGGATGTTCGCCGGCTTCTCGACCGGCGCGATCGCTGCACGCGGCGCTGGGCATCGCGGCGCGGGTGCATCAGGCCGGCGGCCGCGCCGACATCTGCTTCGTCGTCTGCGACGCCGGCTGGAAGTACCTGTCCACCGGCGCCTACGCTGGCACCCTGGACGAGGCCGAGGCCAACCTCGACGGCACCCTCTGGGCCTGAGGCCCGCCCGTCCGGTTCCAGCCGCTGTGCGTGGACGCGATCTTGAGACGCCGCACCAGGTTCGGCCATGCGTGTCGTCTCAAGATCCCCCTAGACGCGTCGGCGCTTCACCGATCATGAGACGGCACGCCGAGTACACGCCACGTGTCGCCTCATGATCACGGTCAGCGAGGTCAGCGAGGTCAGCGAGGTCAGCGAGGTCAGCGAGGTCAGCGAGGTCAGCGAGGTCAGCGAGGTCAGCGAGGTCAGCGAGGTCAGCGAGGTCAGCGAGGTCAGCGAGGTCAGCGAGGTCAGCCACGTCCGCGAGGTCGGCCGGGCTCTAGGCGGCCCAGCCGCCGCTCTGCAGAGCCAGCACCAACAGGTCGCCGACCCGGTCGGCCCGCCGACGTACGGCGAAGGACGAGAAGCGGATCTGACGCAGCCCTCCGGCCACGACCACTGCGGTCCGGTCGAGATCGTCGTCCCACTGCGCAGCGGTGCGGTGGTGGGCGCCGTCGATCTCGACGGCCAGCCCGAACTCCTCCCAGAGCACGTCGAGGTAGTAGCGACCGTTCGGTCGACGTCGGATGACCTGCCTGGTCGGCAGTGGTAGTCCACGACGACGCACGATCCGGTCGAAGTCTTTCTCGGGAACAGAGTGGATGCCACCGGCGATGTCCGCGAGAGTCTCCAGGATCAGCGCGCGGTGGCGGCATGGCCCGCGGCGATTCAGCGCCTGCTCGAGCATGTCGGCGGTCACCAGCCGCTGCTGTGCGCCCGCAAACAGGACCGCGGCGGCACGACGACCGTCGCTGGCATCGGAGGCGAGGTCCAGCAGGCTGCGGGGCAGGCGGGTGCGCCGCGGCTCGGCCAGTGGATGCACGTCCGACGGCCCGAGCTCGGCCGACCAGTGACTCTGGACCCACGGGATCGGCAACCGTCGGCTCCCGACCGGAAGCACAACGTGGACTCGCGCGTCCTCGACCTGGTCGCGAAAGCCGTCCAGGGACGCGGCGGTGCCTCCCCACAGGGCCGACCCGCTCGGCGCCGCAAGGGCTGCGACCCAGATGCGCTGGGCCTGAGTCAGTGGGCCGTTGTGCAGGACGACCACCTCGCGATGCGGTGACTGCCACAGCCGGCCGACCCGGCGCCGTACCGTCTGCGGCTCGAAGAACTGCTGGACCTGGTCGCGGGTCAGGACGTCCACCTGACGTTGTCTGAGGTCATCGATCTCGCTCGATGTGGCGCCGAAGGTCATGCAGGCACGGTGCCGACCTGGCGCACCCGACCAACGGCCCGAGCAACCATCTGTGGATGTCCCAGCGCGATCTCGCGGGCTGTGGACGAGCCGTCGGACGGATCATGAGGCGATCCGCCGCTCCGCACCGGGACGTCGTCTCAAGATCGCCGGGGCGGACGCCGTACCCTCGCTCCCGTGGCGGACGCTCCGATCGGCATCTTCGACTCCGGCTTCGGCGGGCCTCACCGTCGCCCGGGCGGTGCTCGACCAGCTGCCGCACGAGCCGGTGCTCTACTACGGCGACACCGCGCGCCAGCCCTACGGCCCGCGGCCGATCGCCGAGGTCCGCGCCTACGCGCTGGAGTGCCTCGACCACCTCGTCGACCAGGGCGTCAAGATGCTGGTCATCGCCTGCAACAGCGCCAGCGCCGCGGTCCTGCACGACGCCCGCGAGCGCTACGAGGTGCCGGTCGTCGAGGTGATCCGGCCGGCCGTACGCCGGGCAGTGGCCGCCACGCGCAACGACCACGTCGGCGTGATCTCGACCGTCGCCACGAAGACCAGCCGCGCCTACGAGGACGCCTTCGCCGCCGCGCCGCACGTCGAGGTCACCACGCAGGCCTGCCCGCGCTTCGTGGAGTTCGTCGAGGAGGGCGTCACCGGCGGTGCCGAGCTGCTGCCGTGGCCCACGAGTACCTCGACCCGGTGGCGCGCGCGGGCGTCGACACCCTGATCCTCGGCTGCACGCACTACCCGCTGCTGACCGGCGTCGATCTCCTACGTCATGGGCGACGGCGTCACCCTGGTGTCCAGCGCCGACGAGACCGCCAAGGACGTCTACCGGACCCTGGTCGCCGCAGGGCCTCGAACGCCCGACCGGGCTGCCCGAGCCGGAGCACCGGTTCCTCACCACCGGCGACCCCAGCCGGTTCCTGGACCTCAGCCGGCGGTTCCTCGGCCCCGAGGCCGGCGGTCGTGGAGAAGGTGGCCTGACGCCGTGAAGCTCACCGTCGTCGGCTGCTCCGGCTCGTTCCCCGGCCCGAACGGCCCCGCCTCCTGCTACCTGGTCGAGGCCGACGGCTACCGGGTCGCTGCTCGACCTGGGCAACGGCGCGCTCGGCGCCGCTGCAGCAGCACCTCGACCTCGCCGACCTCGACGCGGTGCTGATCAGCCACCTGCACCCCGACCACTGCATCGACCTGCTGGCGCTCTACGTCGCCCGCACCTACGACCCGCACGGGCCGCTTCCGCCCGGATCCCGGTCTACGTGCCCAGCGGCGCGCGGACCCACCTGGCCCGGGCCTACGGCATGGGCGAGGCCGGCGGGCTGACCGCGTCGTTCGACTTCGTCGAGTGGACGCGCGGGCGGCCACAGGTCGGGCCGTTGCGGGTGACGGTCGACCGGATGGCGCACCCCGTCGAGACCTGGGGCATGCGGGTCGAGCACGACGGCCGGTGCTGGCCTACTCCGGTGACACCGGTCCCTGCGACAGCCTGGTCGAGCTGGCCCGGGACGCCGACCTGGCGCTGTTCGAGGCGTCCTTCGAGGACGGCCGCGACGACCACGCCCCGAGGACCTGCACCTCACCGGCGGGCGAGGCCGGCCGGGCCGCGACCGCCGCCGGTGCGAAGCCGCTGGTCCTCACCCACCTGCCGCCGTGGAACGACCCGGCGAGGTCGCCGCGGCGGGACGCGGGAGCCGCCTACCGCGGCCCGGTCGAGCTGGCGGCCGGCGGGTCGACGTACGAGCTGTGAGACCCGCGCATCTAGGGTCGAGGGCATGGCATCGCATCGACGGACGCACCCCCGACCAGCTGCGCGACGTGCGCATCACCCGCGGCTGGCTCGACCACGCCGAGGGCTCGGTGCTCGTCGAGTTCGGGCAGCACCCGGGTGCTGTGCGCGGCGTCGGTGACCCAGGGCGTGCCGCGCTGGCGCAAGGGCAGCGGCCTGGGCTGGGTGACCGCGGAGTACGCGATGCTGCCGCGCTCGACCAACACCCGCAGTCCGACCGCGAGTCGGTCAAGGGCCGGATCGGCGGCCGCACCCACGAGATCTCCCGCCTGGTCGGCCGGTCGCTGCGCGCGGCGATCGACTACAAGGCGCTGGGCGAGAACACCATCGTGCTCGACTGCGACGTGCTGCAGGCCGACGGCGGCACCCGCACGGCCGCGATCACCGGTGCGTACGTCGCGCTGGCCGACGCCGTGTCGTGGCTGCGCGGCGAAGGGTGCGCTGGTGTCCGAGCCGCTCACGACGTCGGTGGCCGCGGTGTCGGTGGGGATCGTCGGCGGCGTCCCGATGCTCGACCTCTGCTACGAGGAGGACGTCACGGCCGAGACCGACATGAACGTCGTGATGACCGGTGACGGCACGTTCGTCGAGGTGCAGGGCACGGCGGAAGGGGCCGCCGTTCGACCGGGCGCTGCTCGACCAGCTGCTCGACCTCGCGACGGCCGGCTGCGCGACGCTGACGGCGGCCCAGCAGGCGGCGCTCGCAGGCATGACCGCGCAGCTCGTGCTGGCGACCCGCAACGTGCACAAGCTCGACGAGCTCGCCGAGATCCTCGCTGCGGCCGGCGTCGACGTCGAGCTGCTGCCGCTGCCAGATCGACGCACCAGACGTGGTGGAGGACGGGCTGACCTTCGCCGACAACGCGCTGAAGAAGGCCCGGTCGGCGGCGGCGCACACCGGGCTGCCGGCCGTCGCCGACGACTCGGGCCTGTGCGTCGACGTGCTGAACGGGATGCCGGGCATCTTCTCGGCCCGCTGGGCCGGCACCGGGCGGGACGACGCGGCCAACCTGGCACTGGTGCTGGACCAGGTGGCCGACGTGCCGGACGAGCACCTCGGTGCGCAGTTCGTCTGCGCCGCGGCGGTGGCGCTGCCGTCGGGGGAGGAGCGGGTCGTCGAAGGACGGGTGCTCGGCCGCCTGGTCCGGGCGCCGCGGGGGACCGGCGGCTTCGGCTACGACCCGATCTTCCTACCCGACGGCTACGACCTCACGACCGCCGAGATGACCGCCGAGGCGAAGCACGCGATCTCGCACCGCGGCGAGGCGTTCCGCGCCCTGGCGCCGGTCCTGCGCGAGCTGCTGCTCCTCTGATGCCTATGCACCGAGCCTGGGCGGGGCGCCGGTCGCGTTGTAATGTCCGTTACATGAACGGGTCACCCAGCGACGCGCCCTCCGTCCGGATCGGAACCGCCGAGCGCGAGGCCGCGGCCAGCGCCCTGTCCGAGCACTTCGCGGCCGGTCGGCTGGACCAGGACGAGCTCGAGGAGCGCCTCGACCGCGCCTATGCCGCGAAGACGGCTGCCGACCTGGCGCCGCTGTTCCAGGACCTGCCCCGGCCGGGCTTGCCGCTGGCAGCGTCCGAGCCCGACCGGGCAGCGGCCCCTCGCCCGTCGACCGGCCGGTCCGCGCTGCTAGTCGCCGTGCTCGCGTTCGCGGTGCTGTGGGTGGCGATCGTGCGGATCCCGCCGTTCTTCCTCATCCCGCTGGTGTGGATCGTGCTCGCCCGCAGCCACCGCGGCCGACGGGGCGGGCCCTGGGGCGCACCATCGCACCGCTGGTGACCTGACCTTTGTGCGGGAGGGGGGATTCGAACCCCCACGCCCGAAGGCGCGGCGACCTAAACGCCGTGTGTCTGCCATTCCACCACTCCCGCTGGCGGTGCCCATCGTAGGGACCGGTCGGTGCCCTCAGCGAGGAAATGTGGGCGGCTGAGGCTGCGGCCAAGCATGGGCAACGTCAGTCCGCACCGCTATTTCGTTCGGGATGGCACCGGCTAGGTCAGTCGATGCCGAGGTCGCGGCGGAGCTTGGCGACGTGGCCGGTCGCCTTCACGCCGTACATCGCTCGCTCGACCTTGCCGTGCTCGTCGATGACGAAGGTGGACCGGATGACGCCGATGACCGTCTTTCCGTAGAGCTTCTTCTCGCCCCAGGTGCCGTAGGCCTCGAGCACCTCGCGGGACGGGTCGCACAGCAGCGGGTAGGGCACGTGCTCCTCGTCGCGGAACTTCCGCTGCTTGTCGGCCGAGTCCGGCGAGATGCCGAGCACCTCGTAGCCGGCGCCCTTCAGCGACGCGATGTTGTCCCGGAAGTCGCACGCCTGGGTGGTGCAGCCGGGGGTCGACGCCGCCGGGTAGAAGTACAGGACCACCTTGCGGCCGCGCAGCGAGGACAGGGTCACCTCGGTGCCGTCGGGGTCGGGCAGGGTGAAGTCAGGCGCCGGGTCGCCGGCCGTGAGCTTGGTCATGGCCCCACGCTAGCCAGGGGGCCGGCGCGTCCCGGCGGACGGGGAGACGCCCGACAGGCTTTGGAGGCAGGATCATGGGCAAGCACCTGACGTGACAGCCAGGAGGTCCCACCGATGACGAACGCCACCACTGTGCCCGGCGGGCTGGCGGCCCGCGAGCCGGCGACCCCGCCGGCGCGGACCCCTGCCGAGATCGAGGCCGACATCGAGCGCACCCGCGCGCGGCTCGCGGACACCGTCGACGCCATCGCCGAGCGGGTGAAGCCGGCCAACGTGGCCCGGCGCACGTTCGTCGACGACGACGGGCATCTGCGGGTCACACGCGTCGCCGTGCTGGCGGTCGTGGTGGCCGGGCTTGCCGGCCTGATCCGCTGGCGCCGGTCCCGCTAGCGCCCAGCCCGTACGCCGGGTAGCGCCCGGACCCGGCAAAGGCGGGCCGGCACCTGCGGTTGGTGAGCGATACTCGACCGTGTGAGCACCAGGACCAGCGCGGCCACCAGCGCGGCCGAGCGCGCCCAGATGGGCTCGGCGCTGCCGATCCGGATGCTGCACGACCGGATCCTGGTGGACCTCGACGGCGAGCCCGGGGAGCGGCGCTCGTCCGGGGGCATCGTGATCCCCGCCACCGCCCAGATGGGCAAGCGGCTCGCTTGGGCGGGCGTGGTCGCGGTCGGCGCCAACGTGCGCACCGTCGAGGTCGGCGACCGGGTGCTGTTCGACCCCGAGGACCGGGCCGAGGTCGAGGTGCGCGGCCACGACTACGTCCTCCTGCGCGAGCGCGACCTGCACGCCGTCGCGGCGCAGCGGCTGCAGGACGGGCAGACGGGGCTGTACCTCTGAGCTCCCTGCCGGCCACCCCTGTCGCCAACCCGCTGTCACTGCGTCGCCCGGGTCGGCTGCTCGCCGCTGCCGTCATCGTGGGGGCCCTGGTGCTGGCGGCGCTCGCGCCGGGCGACCTCAGCCTGCCGGCCGGCACGGTCGCGACCTCGCACGCCCGGCCCAACGTCGTACTGATCGTGACCGACGACCAGCGGGCCGACACGCTGGCCGGGATGACGAAGGTGAACACGCTGCTCGCCGACAAGGGGGTTCGGTTCGCGAACGGGATGGTGCCGACGTCGCTGTGCTGCCCGTCCAGGTCGACCATCCTGACCGGCCTGTATGCCCACCACACCCGGGTCTTCGGCAACGGCGACGTGGGCGGCGCACGGTTCGGCGGCTGGGCGCAGTTCCACCGCCGCGGGATGGAGTACCGGACCATCGCGACCGCACTGGCCGACCGCGGCTACCGCACCGGATTCTTCGGCAAGTACCTCAACGACTTCTCCCGGCTGTCGCCGGACGGCTACAGCCCGCCGGGCTGGGACGTCTTCACCGCCTTCAAGTACTCCCGGGGCGCCTACTTCGGATACCGGCTCACCGACGGCACGTACCACGGCATCAGCCCGCACGACTACTCCACCGACGTGCTCGCCAGGCGGAGCACCCGGTTCGTCCGGAACACCCCGGACGACCAGCCGCTGTTCCTGATGTTCGCGCCGTACGGCCCGCACAGCCCCTACATCCCCGCGCCCCGCGACCTCGACCGCGCTGTCAGCCATGCCCTCGGCGCTGGCACCGGCCATGGTCACGACCGGCCATGCCGCCGGCCCGCTCGACACGCTCCCACGCTGGCAGCGCGGTCGCCAGGCCGTGGCGGGCGACGCGGAGGCGACCTGGCGCGGGCAGACGGCCACCTTGCTCGCTGTCGACGACGCGGTGGCCTCGCTGGTCCGCACCCTGCGCCGCCAAGGTCGCGAGCGGGACACCCTGTTCGTGTTCATGTCCGACAACGGCTACCTGTGGGGCGAGCACGGCCTGGTCGGCAAGGACAACCCCTACGACGGCGCGACGCGGGTGCCCCTCGTCGTGCGCTGGGACGGGCACTCCCCGGCCGGTGTGGTGGACGACCGGCTGGCGCTGAACGTGGACATCGCCGGCACCATCGCGGCTGCGACGGGGGCCTCGATGCGCACCGACGGGCTGGACCTGCTGGGTGCCTCGACTCGTCACGGGTTCCCGCTGGAGGCCATGGCCGGCTACCGGCACCGACCGGCGTACTGCGGCTGGCGGACGGCCGACCACATGTACGTGCGGTATGCGACCGGGCGGACCGAGCTGTACGACTACCGGACCGACCCGTACGAGCAGCACAACCTGGCCGGCGACCCCGCGGTCGCCGACCTGCAGACGCAGATGCGGGAACAGGCCACGAAGCACTGCAGCCCGCAGCCACCCGGCTTCGACTGGTAGCCGGGTCACAGTCGGGCAAAACGCCGCGAGTCAGGGGCGGGGCGGCCGCCGACCCGTCGTACGCTCGCCGTCGGCCTTCGCACCGGCCGCTCACGAGGGGACCCCACGCACGATGCACCTCCGCGCCGCCCGCCCGTCCGCGCGACGGCTCGGACTCGTCGTCCCGGCTGCCCTGGCCCTCGCTGCGCTGGCGCTCGGCACCCCCGTCGAGGTGGTTGCGGCACCTGCCCTGTCAACCGCGACGCCGCCACCGGTCACCACTCCGGGCACCAAGCCGAACGTGGTGCTGATCCTGACCGACGACCAGCGCTTCGACACGCTGTCCGGCATGCCCAACGTGCAGCGGCTGCTTGCCGCCCAGGGCACGACGTACACCCGCGCGATGGTGCCGACCTCGCTGTGCTGCCCGTCCCGCGCCACCATCCTCACCGGCCTCTACGCCCACACCAGCCGGCTCTTCGGCAACGGGGACGTCGGCGGCCCCCGGTACGGCGGTTGGCGCAGGTTCCACCGACTGGGCCTGGAGAAGCGCACCCTCGGCCCGGCCCTGCAGGCCGCCGGCTACCGCACCGCGCTGATCGGCAAGTACCTCAACTTCTTCGGCAAGTACTCGCCTCCCGGCTACCGCCCGCCGGGCTGGGACACGTTCGCGGCGATTCATGTCGAGCCACGGCTCCTACTACGCGTACCACCTCAGCGACGGCACGTCGCACGGCCTGGAGCCGCAGGACTACTCGACCGACGTGTTGGCCTCGCGCGCCACCGACTTCATCTCCGGCACGCCGGTCGACCAGCCGCTGTTCCTCTACTTCGCGCCGTTCGGGCCGCACGCCCCCTACACGCCCGCGCCCCGCGCGACCTCGGGACGCTGGACGGCAAGCTCACGCCGTACACGGCCGCCGACGCTGCACCAGCCCCTGGGCACCATGCCGCGTCTGGATGCAGAACCGACGGCACTTCACCCAGGACGAGGTCGACAAGACCCGGCAGCCCCAGCTCGAGGCACTGATGTCCATCGACGACGCAGTCGGGTCGATCGTGCAGTCGCTCCAGCAGGGCAACCGGGACCGGGACACGCTGTTCGTGTTCATGTCCGACAACGGCTACTTCTGGGGCGAGCACACGATCATCGGGAAGGACTCGCCCTACGACGCGTCCACCCGGATCCCGATGGTGATCCGCTGGGACGGGCACACCCCGCCGGCCAGCACCAGCGGCCGGATCGTGCTCAACGTGGACATCGCCCGCACGATCGCTGCGGCGACGGGGGCGTCGATGCAGACCGACGGGCTGGACATCCTGGGCGACAAGGCACGCAAGGGGTTCGTGCTCGAGGCGATGGACGGCTACAACTACCGGCCCGCCTACTGCGGGTGGCGCACCAAGAACCGGATGTTCGTGCAGTGGGACACCGGCGAGAAGGAGCTCTTCGACTACCGGCTCGACCCGGCCGAGAGCACCAACCTGGCGCACCGGAAGTCGTGGCGGCCGGTCCGGAAGGCGATGCGGACGAAGGCCTTCGAGGCCTGCCGTCCCGTGCCGCCGCACTTCCACTGGTGAGGGCGGGCCGGCCCTGCTGCCGGACGGAGCATCACCGGTTTCGCCCCACCTCAGGCTCGCTGGTAACCTTCTCTCTGCTCGAGCGCCGCTAGCTCAACTGGCAGAGCAGCTGACTCTTAATCAGCGGGTTGGGGGTTCAAGTCCCTCGCGGCGCACACCCATGTCCTGGCCCTCCGTCCGCACGGACGGAGGGCCGGAGTCATT